>NZ_SMBN01000002.1:0-798434 GCF_004342995.1 Curtobacterium sp. PhB146
CATCACCGCACAGATCAAGTAACACCCCACGTACTCCGGCTGTGCATGGCAGACCGGAACGGCCAACGCCCCGTCGCTCGCGACGGGGCGTTGCTTGTTTCCGAGGAGGGGAAGCAGGCGACGTCCGACGTGCCGCCAGTTACCTCGGCAATCGAGTTCGTTCACGGAGCGCGTGACCTGTGGCCCGCTCGTTCCAACGCACCCGCTCGCTCCCGTAGACACACTCGTGCTCTCCAGAGTGACCAAGGATCAGGTCACATCTCCACCTATCGAAGGTGCTCGGGCAGATCGTCGACATCGTGCAGCAGCATAGACACCACCACCGGCGCCCTCGTCTCACTGAACGATCCATCAACGGGCTGTCTCTCAGGAGCCGCCGCCCCTACCTCTCAGCAGTCAACCGAACGTGCGGCAGTTCCGTGGCGCACCAGGCTCGGCCGTCGTGTACGAACCGGACGGGTGGGTCACTTCGAATGATGAGCTGATGGGCGTGCTCGGGTTCATCGACGAGCGCGAGGGTTCGGACGGTCCCACCGGGGTCGAGCGTGATGATTTCCCTTCATGATGCTGCCAGCCTTCTGCTCCGGCCGATCGCGTCACGTTTTTTGCACGCGGACCGGTTGATGCTGCTCTGAGGCGTGGGCTGGACGGTAATGATGCCTGGTCACCGGCGCCGCGTTGCGGGTTCCCGCACCGCTCGTTCCAGAGCGGTACGTCGCGAGTAGCGTCAGCGGCGTCGTCCCTGGGTGGGACTGACGCGGGGACCAGAACGGACGACACATGCAGCGCTTCACACGCGCGGCAGCGATGACAGCTGCCACGCTCCTCACCGCCAGCGCGCTCGGATTCGTCGGGCTCGACGCAGTATCCGCAGCGACACCGACACCTCCACCTACCGGCGGGGTTCTGCAAATCCTCTCCCCGTACTACTCGGAGCGTGGCCTGCCACAGTTCGCCGATGGCGCGAACGTGCGACGGCTCGTCGCGGACACTACCCGCGGCATCGACGCGCGGATGACGGTCTCGAGCACCAGCAGCGCGTCGTTCATCCTGACGCCGCCGAGCGGGAAACCGTTGACGACCGGCAGCTACCGCCTCGTCGGGACGCAGCAGTCCGACCTCGCGAAAGTGCCAACGTTGACCGTCAACGGCGAGTACATCTACGGCGACTTCAACATCCTCGACCTCGCATCCGACCCCACCAACGGGGCTATCACCCGCTTTGACGCGGTCGTACCCGGGATCGGAGAGTTCCGGTTCGGGGAGGACCCGGCCGGATCCGTCGTCTTCGGCGCTCGGAACATCGTCTTCGCGAAGACGTTCATCGGCCTGCCGAAGACGACGCAGGTCGAGACGCTCCACAACACGGGGACCGCCGCGGTCACACTCGGAGCTCCGACCGTCACCGGGGTGAACGCGACGTCGTTCTCCGCCAGCAACAGCACCTGCAAGGCAACCCTCGCCGCCGGCGCCACCTGCACGTTCAAGGTCGGCTTCGCGCCGAAAGCTGCTGGACCCTTGAACGCGGCCTTGAGCATGAAGGTCGGCACGGCGACCAGGTCGGTGCCGCTGACCGGGTCCGCGTTCCTCGGCACGACGGGTATCTCCTCATCCGGGAAGGACATCGTCAACAACGGGAAGACAACGAAGGTCACCGGCGCGAACTCGGCGATGACGGTCGGAGCGGGTTTCGGAGGCTGGACGTTCAACGCCGACAACCTCGACGGCAGTGGAAGCGTTCTCAGAGTCTTCGTCGAAGGGCCCGGCGACGGCCCTATCCCCGTCGGCACGCGAAAGACCTACATCCACGGGCAGGGGAACGGGTACTCCCTGCTCACCACGGTGCGTTCCATGGGCTGCGACACCACCGGCACGGAAACCGTGAAGCAGTTCACCCTCGACCCGGTCACCGGGCTCCCGGACGCTGTGAACCTGTCGTTCACCCAGTATTGCGTCGACAAGAACGCGCAGACCGGTGCGCTGCAGTGGCAGGCACGCGCCGACATGACCGCACCGGCAGCGCCGACCGCAGTTACGGTGACGGCGACCTCGCCGCAGAAGGTCACCTGGAAGGCGTCCACGTCGAAGGACGCGAAGTCCGTCGTGGCACGGCTCGTGCAAGGCAGCGGGGCCGGCGCAACCTTGCAGAGCGGAACACCGCTCACCGTGTCCGGCACCTCAGCGACAGTGCCAGCCGTTCCGTCCGGTCAGCAGTACACGGTGGTGCTGTTCGCGGTGGACACCACCGGAAACGTCAGCAAGCCTGCCGTCGCCCGGTTCGGCACTCCGCCGGTGACCGTCACAGCCCCCGGCCGGCCGACCATCACCAACGTGACAGCTGGGAGCGGTTCCGTGACCGTCACGTTCACACCCCCAACCAGCAACGGCGGGCTGCCCATCACTAGCTACATCCTCGCCGACTACCGACACACCGTCACCGGAACGTCCAGCCCGCTGACACTGACCGGACTGCCCGCGGGGAACGACATGGTCTACGTCACCCCAGTGAACGCCGCCGGGAAGGGGACAGCGTCGTACTCCGTCCCCGTCACCGTGGGATAACTACGGCGCGACGACGAACGCCCCGACCACGTGACGTGGTCGGGGCGTTCGAAGCTCGTCTCGACCGGCGATCGTCGACCGGACGTGCTGGAAGCTCCGAAACCACGGCGGTTGACAGAATCGGGTCATAGCCTGCTCGCTCGCTAGATTGGGCGGATGGTCCGTGATCGTGAGCCCGGCGCGCGGCGGAACCGTGGCCGGCGACGACGTGAGGTGGCCGACCGAGTTGGTGGAGCCCTCCTACTTCCGGCCCAGGGCGGCTGGCTTGCCTTCGCACTGGGACGTGGGGGTGCCTGGTGGGCGGTATGGGCCGTCGTACTTGGGGTTCTCGTAGCCAGCGTCGTTTTCGTCGTCGTGCAAGAGCGGCGACGACCATCTGAGGGGCGACCAGGGTCGGTCTCCCCGCTCTTGCTGGTAGCGGCATCAGCGATCGTCGGATGGGTCGTCCTGGCCGTAGTCCTTTAGCGGCCACCCTGCACGACGGCGATCGGCGAAGGGTGCCCAGCCAGAGCCCTCGTCCACCGCCACCCCCGAGCCCTGCGAGATCCCGCCGGTATCGGATCGTCTGTTGAGCCGCTGGCGCACGCTCGGCTCAAGACCCCTATTGGCACGTGGGCGGGGCGCGCCGAGGTCCGCTTGTAGGGAGGAGGGAACGCAGGCGGATGTCATCGCTCAGGCACCGTTCACGCCGGCGGCGTCGTCCCTGCGCCCTCGGTGTCGTCCGCGCCGGCCGGTCCTGTCCCGGCCTGATCGAGGTTCTCGTGCGCGTCGCCCATGTCGCCGGTGGCCTTGCCGGCGGGGGAGAGCTCGAAGTGCTTGCGGACGGCGTTCGCCTCGGCAGGGGACAGGGTCTGTCCGACTCCGATGGATGGCGCGCCCTTGATTGCGTTCTTCGTGTACCCGACGTGCAGATCCGTACCGTCGAAGGTGGCGTCCTCGACCGGGACGAGCGCCTGGTGTCTCCCGAGCATTCCCGTCGCGACGCTGACGTAGGCAGCGCTTCCGTCCTCGTCGGAGGGGAACACTTGCGTCACCTTGCCGACCGACTCGCCGTCGCGATCCCGGACCGTCGCGCTCTCGACCTGATGGATGAGGCTCTTGGAGATCATGGGCGTAGTCAACGCCGTGCGCCTGACGCTTCGCGGTAACGCGTGGTTGGGCAGGAGGCGCGGTGCCAGCTGGCACCGCGGCTCCCGTCCGGCGCGTGGCGCGCATATGCCGGGAGCGGCGACTTCGCGATCAGCTCTCGAGGGAGGCTCGACGGATGGCACGGTGCGCCACCGGAATCGACAGGAGTGCGCCGCCGACGAGCACTCCTGCGGCCACGAGGACCGAGACCGGATGGCGGAGCGGAGCAAGGCTGATGCTGGTCAGGCACCACGCCGCGGTGATCGTCCCGCTGATGATCGTGGGACGCAGTGCCGCATGATGCCCGATGCGCCAGGCCGCATCGCTGGACATGGTGATCCGGGTCCGGACGCCGGCGAGATCGTTCCGAGCCAGCGACCCGTTCGCGGCTCTCCAGGTCACCCAGGTCACGAGTACCGCGGCACCGACCTCGAGAGCCAGCGCAAACACCATTGCTCCATCCATGAGTTCGACGCTAGTGTGCCGATGTATGAACGGCAATGTTTCGGTAGTCACCTCTTCGTCGCCGAGAAGGGCAGCGGACGGAATGTCGAGACCGACGGAGGACTGGGCGTGAGTCCTCTCGTCCCGACGGCGCTGGATGGTGCCGCGATGAGCGTCTGCTTCTTCGGGCTGTTGCTTGCCCTTGCAGCTCTCACGTCGTTGATCAGAGCCGCGTCACTGACGGGACGGCATCTGCTCGCCTGGGCTCTCGTCGTCCTCTTCGTCCCCTTCGTCGGTCCGGTGTCGTGGTTCGCCGTTCGGTTCCGTGGGAAGCGGCAGAGGCTCCGGTACCTCGATGACGACGCCTGATCCTCATCGAGTGGCGAGCGGTGCTGTTCCGAGCCGCCAGTCCCGAGTCCGGTCGCGGCGGATAGGCGCTGCAGACGCCCTGACGACGCTTCTGCGGAGGGAGAGATCAGGTGCGGACCCCGTGTGAACTTCGAGGGCTCTGGCGTGCGAGTCTTCGCACAGCTGACGGCTGGCGAACCGTCCGTGAGCCCCGTGGGCCCTACGCCACTGCCTCGATGCTCGAGTGGGGGAGCATCACGAAGGGACTCGTCGGCACGACGGCCTGGCTCACACTCGAGGTCGAGCGGCCGGTCGCGCACTACCTGCCCGAGGTGCCCGATGCCGAAATGACGGTTGCTGACCTCGTCCACCACACCTCGGGCTTGCCACGGCTTCCAGTCACGATGCACGATCGCCTGTTCGGCGACCCGTACCGAAAGGCCGTTGGCGTGCCTCTGGATCTCGGGACAGCAGTGCCGGTCACGCCGCGGGGCCAGTTCGCGTACTCGAACCTGGGATACGCGCTGCTCGGCGCGGTACTCGACGAGGTGCACGGCGACTGGTTCGCCGCTGTACGCCAGCACGTCCTCGAGCCGGCGGGGATCAGCTCGGCGGCCCTCGTACCGGCGGACGCAGACCGGGTGGCGCCGAAGCTCTTCGGTCGCGCGATCCAGCCATGGGCGCTCGGAGAATCGTCGTTCGCGGCTGCAGGTGGCGTCTGGTCCACGTTCGACGATCTCTGTCGCTACGCCGACTGGGCGCTCGAACCCGGAGTTGGACACTCCCGCACGGTGAGCTGGCAGCGGGAAGGAGCATCGATCTGGATCAACGGAGAGGTGCGAGCGGCAGGAGCGGTCATCGCCAACGCGGCAGGAGTCACCGCCGTGGTCCACACGCTCGCGAAGGCCCCGCGCGCGGCCGACGCGATCGCCACGGCGTTCATCGAGCAGGAGGTGCGATCGAAACGCGACGGCTGATGACCGAGCCGGTGGAGGCGGTGAAGGGTGACGGCAGCACCAACGCGACCTGTCGGCCGGGCCGCAGCCGCGCCTCCAGGCCGGATCGAGAGCCGCGCACGCGGCGGACGCAACGAACAGAGCGGCTCCTGCTTCTGGAGGGGAGCCGCCCTGCGGTTGATGACGACTAACGCGCCGACGGGACCGCCGCGCCGACGAGCTCAGCCCGCACGATGTCCGCCCCAGCGGACAGCGCACCGAGCTTGTCCAGCGCGGCCCCACGGGCGAGGGGAGCCATCCCGCAGTTCGAGCTCGGGATGAGCTTGTCGGCGTCGACGAACTCGAGCGCCCGACGCAGCACCTCCGCGACCTCTTCCGGGGTCTCCACGGTCTCGGTCGCGACGTCGATCGCCCCGAGCATGACCTTCTTCCCACGGATGAGTTCGACGAGCTCGAGGGGAACGTGCGAGTGGATGCACTCCAGCGACACGATGTCGATCGACGACTGCTGCAGGAGCGGGAACGACTGCTCGTACTGCCGCCACTCCGCCCCGAGCGTCTCCTTCCACTTGTTGTTCGCCTCGATG
Organism: Curtobacterium sp. PhB146; assembly: GCF_004342995.1. Classification (NCBI taxonomy): domain Bacteria; kingdom Bacillati; phylum Actinomycetota; class Actinomycetes; order Micrococcales; family Microbacteriaceae; genus Curtobacterium; species Curtobacterium sp. PhB146. The sequence goes on from NZ_SMBN01000002.1 coordinate 6,026, forward strand.
CCGTAGCCGTAACAGATGTGCACGGCGGTCTCGGCGCGCAGGCCCTCGGTGGCACGTTCGAGTGCGGCCACGCCCCAGTCCTGCACCTCGTCGTGGAAGACGGTGAAGGCGGGCTCGTCGAACTGGATGATGTCGACGCCGGCGTCCTGGAGCTCCCGGGCTTCCTGGTTGAGGATCGTGGCGAACTCCCACGCCAGCTTCTCGCGGCTCTTGTAGTGCTGGTCGGAGAGCGTGTCGATCATGGTCATCGGGCCGGGGAGCGCCCACTTGATCGGCCGGTCGGTCTGCGCGCGCAGGAAGCGAGCGTCGTCCACGAACACGGGCGCCCGGCGGCTCACGGCACCGACCACGGTCGGGACGGCCGCGTCGTACCGGTCACGGATCCGGACGGTCTCCTTGCGCTTGAGGTCAACGCCGTCCAGGTGCTCGATGAACGTCGTGACGAAGTGCTGGCGGGTCTGCTCGCCGTCGCTCACGATGTCGATGCCGCGGCGCTCCTGCTCGTGGACAGCTGAGCGGAGGGCGTCCTGCTTGCCCTCGGTGAGCGATGCGCCCTGCAGGTTCCAGGGGGACCAGAGCTTCTCGGGCTCGGCGAGCCAGGACGGTTTCGGCAGGCTGCCGACGATCGAGGTGGGGAGGAGAGACGTCATGCGGGTGCGGGTCCTGTCAGGAGAGAACGAGGTCAGAGGGAAACGGCGGCGTCGGCAGCGAAACGCGAGAGGAGCGCGTGGTGCGGCGTCACGAGGTGCTCCTCGGTCCACCGACCCTGGGTGATCCCGAGGCGGCTGCGCTCCTCACGGTCGTAGGTGACCGGGGTGGGCGTGAAGTCGGTGTGGTCGAGGGTGGGGCGGTAGGTGCTCCCGGCCGCGGTGTTCGCGGCGTAGATCTCCGGGCGGTAGATCTTCTGGAACGTCTCCATGGTGGCGATCGTGCCGATGAGCTGGAGGTCCGTGTAGTCCCCGGTCAGGTCGCCGCGCGTGTAGAACGCGAGCGGGGCCGACGCTCCGGCGGGCTGGAAGTACCGGACCCGCATGCCCATCCGGCCGAAGTAGTCGTCGGTGAGCGAGGAGTGCTCGTGCTCGTACTCGGCGCCGAGGACGGGGTGGACGTACCCGGTCCGGCGGTAGGTCTGGCTCGTCGAGACGCTGATGCAGACGACGGGCTCGGCAGTGAAGTCCGAGCGGAACGCGGAGGACTCCAGGAAGCGCTGGAAGAGCGCCCCGTGCAGCGCCCCGAAGTCCTCGGGCAGAGACGGCAGCGACGGCAGCAGCACCGAGAAGTCGTAGTCGCGCAGGTACGACGAGAAGTTGTTGCCGAGGATGCCGTGGTGGTGCTCGCCGGTGTGCTGGTCGACGATCGTGACGTCGAGCATCTCGAGCAGCGGGAACTCGGCGTCGGCTCCACCATCGGAGAACGCCAGTGCGGCCGAGACGATGTCGAGCTCCAGGCGGTAGCGGTCCCCGGCAGCCAAGAGGTCGTTCGCGCGTCCGTCGATCATCGCGAGCGCAGCACGGAGGTTCTGCTGACGGTGATCGCCGCGCGCCAGGTTGGCGAAGTTCGTGGTCAGCCGGGAGCTTTCGGCGGGGGAGTAGTCCTCGTCGAACCGGGTCCGGGTGATGCTGAAGGTGAGGTCGTTCGCCATGGTCGGCAATCTGTTCGTCGAGCACCCGAGGGCACTGGGGAAGGGGTTCCTTGATCATGACGGGAACCGCAGGCCATCAGGTAATACCGAGACGCTATGCAGCGGTATAGCCTCGGCCTATGGCTCGGGTTTCGAACGACATCACCCTGCAGCAGCTCCGGTACTTCATCGAGGTCGCGACCGAGGGCTCGATCAGCGCCGCGGCCGATCTGCTCTACGTGTCGCAGCCGACGATGTCCGCGGCGATGAAGGACCTCGAGACCCGGATCGGGCGTCCCCTCTTCGTGCGATCGGCCAGGGGGGTCGTGCTCACCGTCGACGGCGTCGAGTTCCTCGGGTACGCCCGGCAGGTCATCGAGCAGGTCTCCCTGCTCGAGCAGCGGTACGTCGGCCGGCAGCGGTCGCGCCGGCTGCTCGGGGTGTCCTCCCAGCACTACTCGTTCGCCGTGGAGGCTTTCGTCCGCATGGTCGAAGCCGCAGCTGCGGACGAGTACGAGTTCTCGCTCCGTGAGACGCGCACGTGGGACATCATCGAGGACGTCCGCACGCTGCGCAGCGAGGTGGGAATCCTCTACCGCAACGACTTCAACAAGCAGGTGCTCGGCAAGCTGCTGCGGGACGCCGGGGTCGTCTTCACACCACTGTTCGTCGCCGAGCCGCACATCTTCGTGGCCCGGCGGAACCCCATCGCGTCACGGGAGCGTGCGACCCTCGAGGACCTCGCCGACCTGCCGCGGCTGACGTTCGACCAGGGCGCGAACAACTCCTTCTACCTGGCGGAGGAGATCCTGTCGACGATGTCGAGCAAGCGGGAGATCCGTGTGTCGGACCGGGCGACGATCTTCAACCTCATGATCGGCCTCGGCGGGTACACGATCTCCACCGGGCTCATCAGCGATGACCTCGACCCCGAGATCGTCGCCATCCCCCTCGACGTCGACGAACGCATCGAGATCGGCTGGATCGCGCACGCCTCGGTTCCCCTCACCGTGCAGGCGCAGACGTACCTGGACGAGTTGCGCGCGGTGGTCACCAGTTACGGCGTCGAGCCGCTCGGGTAGGCCGGCGGTGGATCCGGTGGATCCGGTGGATCCGGTGGTTCCGGCGGTCGGACTGGAGGCCCGTCACGCGTCCGTCAGGAGGCTGCGGTCTCGATCATCGCCTTCACGTGCGGCGCGCTCCACCGCAGGAGCGCGTCAGCAGGTGGACTCTCGAGGTCCTCGCCCCAGATCGCGACGGCCGCGCCCGACATCGGAGCAGCGAGACGAGCTCCGGAATCGCCGTCCCACGTCCGGAGCGACCAGTGCTCGCGGAGATCGGCGACGGTGTACTCGCTGTCGGCCGGGTCGAGGTCGGTCGGCACCTCGTACAGGTAGTACGAGTTGTAGTTGAGCAGGTCGATCCCGGCCTGCTGCAGGTCGACCGCACTGGCCCGTCGCGCTCGGCGTTCGCGGCGCTCCGCTGCGTCCTCGGTGTCACCGTCGAAGCTCCAGTACGTGACGTGGATGCGCGGATCCAGTCGCCCGACCGCAGCGCGATCGATCCCGTCGTTCCAGGCCCACACCTCGCGGTTGCCGAGCGCGGCCGCCATCGCGTTCATCCACGCGACGCGTTGGACGGCGGTGACGTCGCCGCCCCATTCGTCTCCACCGATGTGCACGGTGCGACTGGACGGGAACGTCCGCTGCACCTCGGCGTACAGCTTGGTCGCCAGCGCGAGACTGCCCGGCGCCGACGGGTCGAGCTCGCTCTCGCCTGAACGGATGCGGTCGACCCACTTCGTGCCGTGCTCCGCCTCGAGCAGGGCGAAGGCGGCAGCCATGTGGCCGGGGGTGTCGACCTCGGGCACGATCGCCACGCCCCGCTTCGCCGCGTACTCGGCGATCGTGCGTGCCTGTGCGGCGCTGAGGAACGGACGACCGGTCACGCGGCTCGTGTAGACCCCGTGGTCGAGATCGGCGTTCGCGAGGGTCTGACCGAGGACCTTGCTCTCGATCCCGACGTTCTGGTCATCGGTGAGGTGCAGGTGCAGGAAGCGGCCGCCGTCGTCGGCGAGCAGGTCGATGTACCGCTTGATCAGTGCCACGGGGTAGTAGGCGCGAGCGACGTCGAGCATCACGCCGGTCTGGGGACGTGGTCGGGGCGTCGGCTTGGTGGTGACGGTCGAAGCAGACGTGCGGCAGTGCTGCCCGGAGTACGCACCCACGCAGGCGAGGACCGAGTACTTCCCGGCCGCGGCACGGGAAGGCGTCGTGCGGACCGCGCTGACCGTCGTGCTCGAGCCCGGGGCGAGTGGTTTCACCGCGACCCGGCCGAGCGAGTACTTCTCCGTGCCGGTCGACAGGGAGAGCCAGGCCGACGAAGCCGGCTTCCGCACCGAGGTGGTGTTCTTGACCTTCAGGGTGGTCCGGACGGCGCTGCCGGTCGAGGTGACGGTGGACGCTGCGGTGACCTTGGTGACCGTCACCGGCGACGCTGCGGTGTCCGCTGATCCGACGACCGCATCGATGCCGACCAGCGCTGCTGCCGACACGGCGATCGCCAGACCGACCGCGATGGTCCGTCTGACGGAGTGCGGCGCGGTCGCTGGACCGGCAGTCGGGTCCGGAGTTCCGGTGGAGGAAGGCACGGAGACGACGGTAGTTCACCAGGGTTGCGCGGTTAGCATTGCCCGACCCGGCGCCCGGTCGCGGACCACATCCCACCCAGGGGAGACAACGTGAACGGCCACGAGCGCACCACCGATCGCGGTCGGCGTCGCGGGGCGCCCCGGCTCGTCGCCGGCCTGGTCGTCGCAATCGTGTCGATCGTCGCGACGGGGTGCTCCGCGGCGAAGACCCCGGAGGTCGCCGAGCCGCTCGCGACCTGGAACGCCGCCGTGGCCGACCGGACCGAGGCGCCCGCGAACTGGGTCGCCCTGGGGGACTCGATCACCGAGGGGCAGGGCGCCTCGTCACGCTCCACCCGGTGGATGGACCTCACGCTCGACCAGCTGCGCACGGAGCACCCGACGAACGGGGTCACCGGAGGGGCCGGGTACCTCCCGGCGCAGTTCGCCGTGTACGAACCGGACTCGACCTGGGGTGACTGGGCGACGGCGCGCACGGGGGAGAGCCAGTTCGACATCACCACCCCCGACCTCGGCTACCGATCGGTCGGCATGCAGGCGGGCGCCTCGCGGAGCTACGGCTTCACGGGCACCGGGATCGACATCTGGTGGGCGCGCTACCCCGGGTCCGGTGACTTCACCTACAGCGTCGACGGAGCCGCACCGACGACCGTCGCCACGACCGGGACTGCCAGTACCGGGACGATCACGAAGGTGGACGGACTGTCGAGCGGGGAGCACACGGTGACCGTCACCGCCGTCGCGCCGTTCTCCTTGCTGGGGTTCACGATCTACGACGGCGACCGGGACGCGGGCATCCACCGCTACGACTCCGCGCACTCGGGCTCGACGATCGCGACGTTCACGAAGAACCAAGAGGGCTTCCTGACGGCGATGCGTCGTGCTGCGCCGGACCTCATCACCATCACGCTGGGTGGCAACGACGCGGCGAATCTCACACCCGACGAGCTCGGCGCCCAGTACGTGGCGTTCCTCGAGACGCTCGCAGCGCTCCCCTCGAAGCCCTCGCTGCTCGTGATCGGCGAGTTCACCCCGGCCTCGAGCATGACGGACGGCATGTCGAGCGAGTGGTCGAGCTACCTCGCCGAGATCAAGCGTGCCGCAGCGAAGGGCGGAGCCGCGTACGTCAGCATGGCTGACACCTTCCCCGAGGCCGACACTTCCGGGACGGGGATCTACTCGACGGACGGCATCCACCCCAACGACGAAGGGCAGCGTCGGATCACGAAGCTCGTACTCGCCACCCTGGCTGCGCACGAGGGTGACTGAGGGGCGGACGGGCGGGAGGCGCGGCGTCAGCGTGCTCCGTGCCTCCCGTCCGCCGCGTGGTCCGGTTCAGGCGATGGTGCTGCCGCTCCCCGGAGTGGTGCGACGATCCACTAGCGTGAGCGCATGGGGGAGCAACGCAACCACCAGTGGCTCGGCCCCGATGAGGACGCGTACCTCCGCCCGGCACGAGCGCAGCCTCGGACACCGTACGTCCCGACGAAGCCCGGCGCGATCGACCTCGTCGTGACCGCTGTCACGCTGGCCGTCACCTACGTCGCCGCGCCCCTCGCCTGGTTCTGGGTCGTGCTCAGCCAGATGGCCTTCGTCGGGTGCACGGACACCGCGAGGAACTGCAACGACGACGCGAGTTCGGTCGTCCTCATCGCGTATCCACTCGTCTCGGGTGTCATCGCCGTCGTCGGGACGTGCTGGGTCGTCGCCCGTCGGCGCCGGTGGCAACCGGGGTCCTTCGCCGCTCTCGGCACGCTCGCCGGCCTCCTGGCGGCCTTCGTCGTCGCTGAGTTCGTCACGGACGTCGCGTCCGGCGGCTACCTGTTCTGAACCGCCGGCCGGTCCGCCGACGCACGGTGGGCAACGGACTGGAGGCGCGGTGCAGGTGAGTCGATCGACTCACCCGCACCGCGCCTCCAGTCCGGGTCGCTGCGAACGCAGCGTCAGCGAGGTCAGCCGCGGATGAACGCGAGGATGTCGGGGTTGATGACGTCCGCGTGGGTCGTCAGCATGCCGTGCGGGTAGCCCTCGTAGACCTTCAAGGTCGAGTCGCTGAGGAGCTCGGCCTGCTTCAGCGAGGCGTCCGCGTAGGGCACGACCTGGTCGTCGTCGCCCTGCAGGACGAGGACGGGCACGGTGATCGCGCGCAGGTCCTCGGTCTGGTCCGTCTCCGAGAACGCCTTGATGCCCTCGTAGTGCGCGACGGCACTGCCCGTCATGCCCTGACGCCACCAGTTGGCGATGACCGGCTCGGACGGCGTCACGCCGTCACGGTTGAAGCCGTAGAACGGGCCGGAGGCGACGGCCTGGAAGAACTCGGCGCGGTTGGCGGCGAGTGCCTGGCGGAACCCGTCGAAGACCGAGATGTCGGTGCCCTCGGGGTTCGCGTCGGTCTTCACCATCAGGGGCGGCACGGCGGACACGAGGACGGCCTTGGCGACCCGGCCCTGCGGCTGACCGTACTTCGCGACGTAGCGGGCGACCTGGCCACCACCGGTGGAGTGTCCGATGTGGATCGCATCGTGCAGATCGAGGCGCTCGACGACGGCGGACACGTCACTGGCGTAGTGGTCCATGTCGTGGCCGGTGCCGATCTGCGAGGAGCGCCCGTGGCCCCGTCGGTCGCTCGCGATCACGCGGAAGCCCTCGGCCAGGAAGTACAGCATCTGCGCGTCCCAGTCGTCGGAGGACAGCGGCCAGCCGTGGTGGAACACGATCGGCTGCGCGTCGGCGTTGCCCCAGTCCTTGAAGTAGATCTCTGCACCGTCGTCGGTGGTCACGTAACCCATGGTCGGTCTCCTGTGGCTGGTGTTCGGTTGTGGTGGTCGGTGGGTGGTCAGCCGAGTTCGGCGATGGCGTCGGTGATGAACGCCGCGACCTCGGCGGGGTGCGTCTGCATCACCAGGTGTGGTCCGTCGATCTCGACCACCTTGCGGACCCCGGCGCGCTGGTAGCCGAAACGCTCGACGTCCGGGTTGATGGTGTGGTCGGCGCTGGAGACGATGCCCCAGGACGGCTTGGTCTTCCACGCCGCGACGGATGCGGGTTCGCCGAACGCAACCGCGGACAGCGGGCGCTGCGACACTGCGAGGACCTTGGCCTTCTCGAGGTCGAGGCCGCCCGCGAAGACCGCGGGGAAGGCGTCGATGGCCACCGAGACGTCGGTGCCGGGCTCGGCGCCGTCGACGGGGTAGGGCGCGTAGACGAGGTTCGCCGCGAGGTCGCTGTCGGGGAACCCGCCCTGGAGGGCGCCGAGGCTCTCGCCCTCCTCGAGCGCGTAGGCGGCGACGAACACGAGCCCGACGACGTTCTCGGCGACGCCTGCGACGGTGAGGATCGCACCGCCGTAGGAGTGCCCGGCGAGCAGGACCGGTCCGTCGATCTGCTCGACGAACGACTGGATGTAGGCCGCGTCGCCGGACAGGCTGCGGTTGAACACGGGCGGAACGAGGACCTCGTGCCCCTGATCGAGGAGGAGCTTCGTTACGGGCGCCCAGCTGGCGGCGTCGGCGAAGGCTCCGTGGATGAGGACGATGGTGGGCGATTCGGTCACGGTGCGGTCCGTCCCGGTCCACAGCCGGTGCCGTGGACCTCCGTCGGTGGTGGAAGCGTCTGCTTCCATCCGTGACGCTAGGGCCGCGGGCCGGCGGTGCACATCGGTCACGATGACCGAGATGTGGCGTCGTGTGACTTAGTCGTCCGCCGCGGTCGTCCCGGGGGCCAGAACCGACGGCAGCTGCTGCCTGGTCGAGACGCCGAGCTTCTGGAACGCCGCGTACAGGTGGGCGCCCACCGTCCTGGGGGAGACGAAGAGGTGTTCGCCGATGGCGCGGTTGCTCAGGCCCTGGGCTGCGAGCGTGCAGACCCGGAGCTCCTGCGGGGTGAGCAGGTCGATGCTGCGTTGCCCCGTCGTCGGCAGGCGCTCGCCCGTGGCCCGGATGGCGTCTCGTGTCCGCTCTGCCCAGATCGGTGCGGGCATCGCCTCGAACAGGTCCAGGGCTGCGTGCAGGACTGCTCGGGCGGTGGTGCTCCGCCCTGCGCGACGCAGACGGCGACCGAGTCGGAGGAGCGCTCGCGCTTGCACGTACGGGACCGGCCAACGATCGTGCTGCAGGGTCGCCCACGCCGACTCGAGGTCGTCGTCCGACAGGAGCGCGGTCCGGGCGGAGTGGACGGCCGTGCGCACCAGGGGAGCGTGCCACCGCTCGTGGAGCCGCTCGAGGTCCGCCAACCGCTGCTCGGCGTCCGGTCGGTTGCCGGACTCCAACGCGGCATCGACGTAGTCGTGGGAGGTCAGCACGGCGAAGGTCGGGTTGAACGCGTCGTCGTCGGGGTCGAAGAGACGTCGCAGGGGCTCGAGTGCGTCCGCTGCCCGGCCGGAGACCAGGTGCGCCAATCCGGTCGCGCCGAGCAGCGTTGCGCGCATCGCACTCGAGCGGAGCACCTGCGCGCCCGCCTCGGTCCCGCCGGCGATCCGCTCGGTGTCGGGCTGTTCGCCCTCGAGGGCGTCGAACCAGGCGAGCGCGCACCGCGCCGCGGCGGAGAACCCGGCGTCGCCCAGGTCCCGTCCGAGCGACGCGGCCTGCTGCGCGAGGGCGCGCGCCCGGGCGACGTCCCCGGCGAGGTACGTGGTCATCGAGGTCCCCATGAGGGCCTGCGGGAACGTCCGCAACTCGCCACGCGTCTGCATGCTCGCGAGGGCACGGTCGAGCAGGACACGAGCCGTGTCGATCTCGCCCACGAGGTTGAGCGCGTACCCGAGGAGCCACGCGGTCTCTTCGTCCAGGGCCGCGGGCGCCGCCGCCAACGCGAGCTCCAGCACACGATCGCCCCGGGCCAGCGGCTCGGTCCGGGCGGCAAGCAGGATCGACCGAGGGTCGTCCTCTGGAAGCGCGAGGGCTTCGACGACGACGAGCATCGGGTCGCCCGGGTCCGCCTCGGCAGTGTGGTCCCAGGCGATCGCGGCCAGGTGGAGCAGTGCGGCGGTGGCGTGTTCGACCCCGCCTGCCAGCTGCATCTCGGAGACGGCGTGGAGCGCCGGTCCGAGGTCGCCGACTGCCAGGCCCGTCCGACCAGTGGGCAGGGTCTCGGCGACCCACGCTGCGCGCGCCGCGAGCAACCCGGGAGGCGCCTCGCCGCGAGCCTGTTGCACCAAGAGCGACGCGTCTGAGGTCCTGCCGGACAGCCCGGCGAGTTCCGCCGCGACGATGCGACGCTCGACGCGTCGGGCCACGTCCGACGTCAGCTCGGCGGCACGCTCGTACGCCCGGCTCGCGACGAAGGTGTCGGACATCGCGGTCCGTTCGTCGCCGAGCGCGGCGATCTCGTCCGCGAGGGGATCGTCGTGACCGGTGGCGAGCTCGGCGCGCCACCAGATGGTCCGTGCCGGGTCGTCCTGGTGCTCGAGCACGAGCGACCGGAGGACAGCGGTGCGCTCCGGCGGTGACGCCACCGACAGGACCGCCGACTGCACGAGCGGGTGCCGGAACCGGATTGCACGGGGTGCGACCCACTCGAGGAGCGAGGCCGCTGATGCCTGCTCGGTCCAGGTCGGCGTCGGGAACCTGCCGATTGCGCGTGCGGCGACTCGGGCGGCTTCCTCGGCGACGGTGCCACCGGACAGTGCCACGGCGAGGATCGCCAACCGGACCCCTTGGTCGAGCTCCGTGTACCGATCCGCGAACTCCTGCTCGACCCGTCCGACGACGGGTCGTTCCCGCGTGCGCTCGGCCGCCGCAGTTGACCGGCCGAGCTCGTGCAGTGCCAGGGGATTGCCCTCGGCGCGGAGCACGAGGTCGCGTCGCGCTTGCCCCGTCGGCGCTCCAGGCACTCCGTCGAGCAGTTCGTCGGCAGCGGACTGGTCGAGTGGACGGAGGTGCAGGCGTCGGATGCCCGGGTTCTCCACTGCATCGGTGTTCCGCGTGGTCATGACGATGACGACCGGGTCCTCGCCGACGCGACGGGCCATCATGCGGAGCGCCCACTCGGAGGGTGCATCCATCCAGTGCAGGTCCTCGGCGACGATCAGGAGCGGACGTTCGGCCGCCGCGTCCGACAGCAGGGTCAGCGCGGCGAGTCCGGCGAGGAGCGGCGACGGCTGGATTCCCGTGGCGACCCCGAACGCGACGTCCAACGCCCGTCGCTGCGGCGACGGCAGGTTCGCGATGCCGCCGCGCAACGGGTACAGGAGCATGTGGAGCGCTGAGTACGGCTCCGCCGACTCGGCGAGGGTGCCGGTCGTCGTGAGCACTCGCAGTCCGTGGAGGCTCGCGTGCTCGAGTACATCGGCGACCAGCGACGACTTGCCGATGCCCGCTTCGCCGTCGATCACGAACGCGGAACCACCGCTGTCCACGTGACCGACCGCGTCTCGGAGAGCCGAGGTCTCCCGCTCACGCCCGATGACGGGCTGCGCCTTCGTCACGTCGTCAGTATGGCAGCGCTGCTGGACCGCAGTGAAGCGGCTCCGGCCGCCGAGCTCACCAGGAACTGGGCTTGTAGTCCTTCAGGAACACGCCGAACACGTCCTCGCCCGCCTCGCCCCGCACGATCGGGTCGTACACGCGGGCAGCCCCGTCGACGAGGTCGAGCGGCGCGTGGAAGCCCTCCTCCGCCAGCCGGACCTTCGTCGGGTGCGGTCGCTCGTCGGTGATCCACCCGGTGTCGACGCTCGTCATCAGGATGCGGTCGGTCTCGAACATCTCCTGCGCACTCGTGCGGGTGAGCATGTTCACGGCAGCCTTCGCCATGTTCGTGTGCGGGTGCCCCGGTCCCTTGTAGGCGCGGCCGAACACACCCTCCATCGCGCTGACGTTCACCACGTAGGTGCGGTGCGCCTCGCTCGCCGCCATCGCGGGACGGAGCTTCGAGATCAGGATGAACGGCGCGGTGGTGTTCGCGAGCTGGACCTCGAGCATCTCGAGCGGGTCGACCTCGTCAACGGCCTGCGTCCACGAGTTCACGTCGTGCAGGTCAGGCACGAGGCCGCCGGCGTCGATCGCGGTGCCCATGGCGAGGCGTTCGAGCGAGCTCGACCCCGGAGCCATGGCCTGCTCGGTCAGCTCGTCGGCCCTGGCTGCGGCGGCCGCGAGGATCGGGTGCGCCGTCACCGACCGGGCGAGCGCCTGCGGGTGCTGGTCGTTCGTGTGCCCGAAGGTCACGAGCTCGGGCAGCGCGCCGTCCGGCAGCGGCGCGAGTTCGGCGTCGACGAGGGGTTGGTACGCGCCGGGCGACCGGCGGACGGTCTGCGTCGCGTTGTTGATCAGGATGTCGAGCGGGCCAGCAGCGGCGACGTCCTCGGCGAGACCGATGACCTGGGCCGGGTCACGCAGGTCGATGCCGACGACCTTGAGGCGCGAGATCCAGTCGGCCGAGTCCGGCAGGCTCGTGAACCGGCGCACGGCGTCGCGGGGGAACCGCGTCGTGATCGTGGTGTGGGCGCCGTCACGCAGCAGGCGGAGCGCGATGTACATGCCGATCTTCGCGCGGCCGCCGGTCAGCAGGGCCCGCTTGCCCGTCAGGTCGGTCCGGGCATCACGCTTCGCGTGGCTCATCGCCGCGCACGAGGGGCACAGCTGGTGGTAGAACGCGTCCACGACCGTGTACTGCTGCTTGCACATGTAGCAGGGGCGTGACTTCAGCAGGGTGCCGGCGGTGGACGCCGTCGTCGAGGTGCTGATCGGGACCCCGCGGGTCTCGTCGTCGATCCGGTCGGCGGCTCCGGTCGCGGTGGCGGCGATGACGAGGCGGTCGGCCTCGGCGATGACCGCGCGTTTCTCGAGTCGGTGCGCACGCTTCACGGCCTTGAACATCTTCGCCGTGGCCTGGCGCACCCGCACGAAGTCGGGGTGCGTCTCGTCGATGTCGCTCATCTGCTCGAGCACCCGGAGCGTGGCGTCGAGGTCCTCGGGGAGGATGCCGCTGGGTTCGGGGTGCTCGGAGATCACACGGGATTCTACGTTGGATCAGGCCGCGTCGAGCTCCCGCGTCAACGCCGCCACGAAGTCGTCGATGTCCTGCTCCGACGTGTCGTACGCGCACATCCACCGCACCTCGTTGCGGCTGGCGTCCCAGTCGTAGAACCGGAAGTGCTTGCGCAGCCGCTCGGCCACCCCCGCGGGCAGCGTCGCGAACACCCCGTTGGCCTGGGTCTCCTGGCTGAACCCGACGCCCTGGATGCTGCCGTCGGCGATCCGGGCCTCGAGTGCGCCGCGGAGTCGAGCGGCCATGGCGTTGGCGTGCCCGGCGGAGCGCAGGTACAGGTCGTCGGACAGCAGCGCGATGAGCTGCGCGGAGACGAACCGCATCTTCGACGACAGCTGCATGTTCATCTTGCGCAGGTAGTGCAGTCCCTCTGAGGCGTCGGGGTTGAGCACCACGATCGCCTCGCCGTAGAGCATGCCGTTCTTCGTGCCGCCGAAGCTCAGCACGTCCACGCCGGCATCGGTGGTGAAGTCGCGCAGGGGCAGGCCGAGGGTCGCAGCGGCGTTGGAGATGCGCGCGCCGTCCATGTGCAGCGTCATGCCGAGCGGGTGGATGTGGTCCGCGATCGCCCGGATCTCGTCGACCGTGTAGGCGGTGCCGAGTTCGGTGGTCTGCGTGATCGAGACGACGAGCGGCTGGGCGCGGTGCTCGTCGCCCCAGCCCCAGGCCTCCTTGTCGATGAGCTCGGGGGTGAGCTTGCCGTCGGGGGTCTCGACCGGCAGCAGCTTGATCCCGCCGATGCGCTCGGGAGCACCCGCTTCGTCGGTGTGGATGTGCGCGGTCGTGGTGCACACGACGGCGCCCCACCGCGGCAGCATCGACTGCAGCCCGACGACGTTCGCGCCGGTGCCGTTGAACACCGGGAACGCCTGCGCCTGCGAGCCGAAGTGGTCGCCGATCACCTCGTTGAGACGGGCCGTGTAGACGTCCTCGCCGTAGGCGATCTGGTGGCCGTCGTTGGCCGCGGCGATCGCGTCGAGGATCTCGGGGTGGACACCGGCGTAGTTGTCCGAGGCGAAGCCCCGCAGGTCCAGGTCGTGGAGTCGAAGGGTCACTGGTTCATCCTAAGGAGAGCGAGAGCGGGAGACGGGCGCCGTTCACGTCGGCCGGCGGTGCCGTCCAGAGCCGCACGACCTCGTCGCCGAGCCGCTCTTCGAGACCGGCGAGGGCGCCGACGACGAACACGGTGGCTGCCGCCGAGTCCGGTGCGTCCTTCCGGAAGCCCTGGGCGACGGCACGGACCCACGCGTCGGAGGCGGCCTTGGCTGCTGCGTAGTTCGCGGCACCCGCGGTGGGGGAGTCGACGGCGGTGGACGAGACGAACGCGAGCCGTCCGGCCGGCGACGCCACCAGGTCGTCGTAGAACACGCGCGTGGTGTTCCGCAGGGTGCGGAACGCCCGGTCGAAGAAGTCCCAGTCGTCGTCCGACTGGCCGGCGATGCCGCCGCCCCCGCGCCACCCACCGACCAGGTGGACCAGCCCGTCGACCGGTCCTTCCGTCGCGCGGACCGCAGCCGCGAGCGCGGTGACCGCGCCGAGGTCTGCGAGGTCGCACGTGTGGGTCGTGACGCCCGGGACGGAGGCGTGCAGGGCCTCCAGTGCGTCTGGTCTGGTGCCGACCGCGACGACGGCCGCCCCGGCGGAGGTGAGTGCGCGCGCGACCGCCGCGCCGCTGGTGCTGGTCGCGCCCGCGACCAGCACCGTGCGACCGGACAGGGATCCAGCGCTCACGCGGCGACGTCCGGAACGGACGGAGCAGCGGGCGGAGCAACCGACGACGAGCCGGTGATGCCGGCCGTCGAAGCGATGACCGCAGCCATCTTCTTGTTCAGTGCCTCGTAGAACATCGACAGCGGGAATTCGTCGTCGAGCACCGCGTCGGTGTAGCCCTTGGGCATTCCGGCGAGCGTTTCCTCCGGCAGTCCCCGCGCCCATCTCGACGCCGGGTGCGGCGTGAGCGTCCGGGTCAGCATCTCGTACGCAGCGAGCCAGTGCGCCGATTTCGGCCGGTCGATCGACCGCCGGTACAACTCGTTGATCTGATCACTGAGCGCGATGATCACGTCGGGAACGGCATCCCAGTCGATGGTGAGCTGCGTGTCGGTCCAGTGCAGGACATCGTGCTGGTGCATCCACGCGAACAACAACTGCCCGCCGAGCCCGTCGTAGTTCCGGACACGGCTGCCGGTGATCGCGAACCGGAAGATGCGGTCGAAGACGACGGCGTACTGCACCAGGCGGGCGTGGTCGCGGATTGCGCGTTGCGCCTCGTCGAGATCTGCATCCGGCACAGCGGAAAGCGCGCGTTCGAGCCGCACGGATTCCCGGAACGCCGTCAGGTCGCAGCGGAGTTCTTCCAGCGAGTAGAGGAAGAACGGCATCCGTTGCTTGATCATGAACGGATCGAACGGCAGGTCCCCGCGCATGTGCGATCGGTCGTGGATGATGTCCCACATCACGAAGACCTGTTCCGTCAGCTCCTGGTCGTCGAGCATTGCTGCAGCGTCGTCCGGCAACTCCAGTTTGGTGATCTCCGCAGCGGCACGGACGACTCGGCGGTAGCGAGCGGCTTCGCGGTCCTGGAAGATCGCACCCCACGTGAACGTCGGGATCTCGCGCATCGCGACCGTCTCGGGGAACAGCACCGCAGAATTCGTGTCGTACCCGGGCGTGAAGTCGACGAACCGCAACGCGACGAAGAGCTTGTTGCTGTAGTCGCCCGCTTCGAGTTCCGCGATGAACCCCGGCCAGATGACCTCGACCAGGACGGCTTCGACGAACCGCGAGGAACTGCCGTTCTGCGTCACCATCGGGAAGACGACCAGGTGGCCGAGCCCGTCGACGCGGTGCTGTTGCGGCTGGAATGCGTTCAGTGCGTCGAGGAAGTCGGGAACGCCGAAACCGTCGCGTTCCCAGCGTGCGAAGTCGCGCTGCAGTGCAGCGAGGTACGCCGCATCGTGCGGAAAGAACGGGGCCAGTTCGGCAATGGCCGGGAGGATCGTGGCCAGGTGCTCGGAAGCGGTCGCGTGATCCGAGTGGTCGGGTATCGAGCCGTCGGCCGTCTGCAGCGCACGGAACGACACGACAGCGGCTTTCAGCCGCGTCCACGCGGGGTGCTCGGCGACCTCGCGCACCGACGGGCGGTCCTCGACGACCTCGGGTTCTCCGACGATGGCGCCCTGCGTGAACTCCTGGACGAACTGTGACATGTCGAACCTCCCGTCATTGGGCCGGCCGCGGATCTGCGGCGTGGTGGTGCGCTTGTCATGAGCCTAGGGAGGATCGGGGGACGCATTCTTGCCCATTTGCGGGGGTTTCGTGCGCGGCGCCGTTCTCCGCGCGGGAAAGTCGATCCCCTGCGCAACGCATCACCGCTCAGGTGTGGATCTGGTGCAGGAGCAGCGCCAGGCCGATCGCTGCGACGCAGATCAAGAAGGCGGCCGGGGCGGCCTTGCTCTTCGGGTCGACGGTGCCCGCGAAGCCCGACGCGGACAATCCGGCTGCTCCGGCTGCGACGGCAAGTGGCCAGCCACCAGCGACGAGTACGACGCAGGTTGTGGCGAGCAGGACTGAGCCGACCGCGAGACCAGTGCTGACGATGCGGCGGACACGAGACTTCTCGGACATGGGGCCTCCCTCGCTCGCTACAGTACTGATGTTTCACACGCCGTATGGTCGGATTCGGCGGTATGTTCGTCAGGTGGAAGAGAAGGAACCGCGCGACCGCACGGTCGACGAATCGTTGGTGTCACTCGCGTGCCTCGGTGCCCTCGGCCTCGGAGTCACGATCGTCGGCGGCCCGGACATTGCCTGGTGGGACGTGGGCTCGACGTTGCTCGTCCTGGGAGCGTTCGGGCTCCTCGCCCTCCTGCTCGCGTCGCGCAGGAGCGCTGTTCCAACGACCCTCCGCGTGCGCCGGGCGAACTGGCTGGGTGCAGCGATCGGACTCGGCGCGGGCGCCCTCGTGGGAACCGCGGTGTTCGGAGGATCGACTGCACTCGCCGCGCTGCTCCCGGTCCCGCTCGTGGCGATCGACGCCGTTGTCAGTCGGTCCGGCGGGGGACTGCGCGCCCGGTCGATCGTGCTCGGCCTGGCCGCAGCTCTCGTCGCTGTGGTCCTCTTCTGGAACTCCGACGTGCGCCAGGGCTTCTCCGACCTGGTCCAGGGATCGGTGGTCGCCGGCGTCCTGCTGGCGGTGGGGCTGGGTGTGTGGGGTGTCGTTCGGCGGCAGCGAGCCTGACGCGTGCGGCATGGTGGCCGTTCGGCTCCGCGGTGCCGACTCGGTCGATACGGTTGTCTGCATGGCACGCTTCACGCCCCCAGCCGCCGACGCGATGCGCGCACGACTCCTGCTCGCGGCACGCGACGAGTTCGCCGCGGCTGGGCTCGTCGGCGCCAAGATCGAGCGGATCGCCGCGGCGTCGTCGAGCAACAAGGCGCAGATCTTCCACTACTTCGGCAGCAAGGAGGGGCTGTTCGACGCGCTCCTCGCCCAGACCGTCGCCGAGACGTTCGACGAGGTCCCCGTCGACACCGACGACCTCGCCGAGTGGGCTGCTCGCCTGCACGACTCGTATGTCCGGCGGCCCTGGGCCGAACGGCTCGCGACGTGGCACCGCCTCGAGCGGGGGAGTGACGGTGCGCTCGAAGCCGTCATCGCCAGCAACGCCGAGGCCGTCGCCGCGGTCGAGCACGCCCAGCGCGCCGGGGTCCTGCCGCGCAGCTACCGGCCGGCGGTGCTGCTCGGTCTGGTGATGCACCTCGCCGCGTTCTGGAGCTCGAGTTCTCCCGAGTACGGCTCCTTGGTCGCGGCGGTCGCACCTGCGCGGCGTCGGCAGATCGTCATCGACGCGGTGAAGGCGCTCGTCGGGGGCTGACGTGTCGCACGGCCGGGCGTAGGGTTCGGCCCATGAGCAGCGACAACCGGTTCCTCCGCGCGACCTTCGGGCGGCCGTTGGTTTGGGTCGGCGTGCTGTGGCTCGCGGTCGGGGTGCTCTGGAGCGTCCTGGCGATCATCGAGCCGAGTGTCTTCCGCTTGCTCATGGCCGTCCTGTGGCTCGTGCTCGGCGGCAGCATGCTCGCCGTCGCACTCCGCGACAGGAGGCGCGGCCTCGGCCGGTACCAGCGCTAGTCGAGGCGGGCCGAGCGCGCAGGCAGGAACCGCACCGGGCCTCCCGTCAGCCTGCCGCGTCCGCGGCCACCCGCAGCGTCCGTTCCGCATCGTCGAGGTAGTCCGCCAACAGCGCCGACGCTCCCGCCTGGTCGCCGGCGCGCAACGCCGCGACGATGGCGTCGTTCCGGTCCACGAACTCGGCGTGGAACGACCCCGGGTCGTCGGTCGTCAGGAAGGCCAGCCGCATCTCGGCGAGCAGCCCGTCCATCAGGCCGTGGATCCGCGCGCTCGGGACCGCTCGGACGAGCTCGGAGTGGAACCGGATGTCCGCGGTGCCCACGCCGCCCCAGTCGCCCGCGGCGGCAGCGTCCCGTGCAGCCGTGACGGCCGCCGCGGCTGCGTCAAGCGCGGGTGACGTCGGCGAGCACGCGCGGACCGCGGCTTCCTCGAGCACCCGTCGGGCGGCGTACAGGTCCGTGACGTCCTCGGCGGAGAGGCGTCGCACGAAGACCCCGCGGTTGAACACGTGCTCGACCAGCCGGTCCCGCGCGAGCAGCCGGAAGGCCTCGCGCAGGGTGTTCCGCGACACCCCGAGCTGGTCGCTCAACCGTTCCTCGGACAGCTGCGCCCCGGGGGAGAACTCGCCCGCCGCGATCATGGTGCGCAGCCGGTCGGCCGTCGAGTCGGCACCGCTGACGGTTCGGGTCATGTCCCGATCCTGACACGGCCTCGGGCATCGCAGGTGCGAACCCCGCGCCGTGTGACCGTCGTGTTACAGAGCAGAACACCCCCTTGCGATTGTTGAACAATGCGGTCCAGACTGTCCCGCATGTTCGTCCTCATCGGCGTCGCCGTCGTCATCATCGGGTTCGCGTTGCGCATCAACGCGCTGCTCGTCGTGACCGTCGCGGGCATCGTCACCGCGGCCATCGGCGGGATCGGTCCCGTCGGCATCCTCACCGCGTTCGGCGACGGCTTCGCGTCGAGCCGGTCCGTCACGACCTTCGCGCTCGTCCTGCCGGTCATCGGCCTGATCGAGCGCTACGGGCTGCAGGACCAGGCCAAGCGCCTGATCGCGAAGCTCGACAAGCTCACGACGGGTCGTCTGCTGGCCGGGTACCTGGCCATCCGGCAGGTCACGGCCGCGGTCGGCCTCACCAGCATCGGCGGGCCGGCGCAGACCGTGCGGCCCCTCGTGCACCCGATGGCCGAGGGTGCGGCGATCAAGAAGTACGGCCGGATCGACGAGCGGATGCGCGAGAAGATCAAGGGCTACTCGGCGTCGTCCGACACCGTCGGGGTGTTCTTCGGCGAGGACGTCTTCGTCGCGGTCGGTTCGATCCTGCTCATCACGACCTTCGTCGACGCCACCTACGGCCTGTCGCTCGAGCCGATCGACCTGGCGCTCTGGGCGATCCCGACGGGCATCGCCGCCCTGCTGATCCACGGCACGCGGCTGCTGCTGCTCGACCGCACGCTCGACAAGATGGCCGCCGACGCACGCGTCGACGCCCCGGCGCAGGGAGCCGCAGCGTGATCACGAGTGAATGGCTCTACTGGCTCATCGGCGCGTTCTTCATCGCGGTGGCCGTCATCATCGTTACGGACACCTCGCACGCGAAGCGACTCGGCAACGCGGCGTTCTGGGGGATCCTCGGGGTCTCGTTCTTCTACGGCACCTTCGTCGCCGCGAAGACCGCGCCGTCGTGGGTGCTGGGCATCGCCGTCCTGGTGATGGTCGCGCTCGCCGGACTCGGGTTCACCGGGACCACCAGTCGCACGCGGGTCGCCAGCATCCCGGGTGCCGGAACGGGGGCGGAGACCGGCCCGGCCGAGCCCACCGCTGCCGCCACGAAGCCGGCCGCCAGCACGAGCGTCCTCGCCACGACCAGCCCCGACGAGCGCGCGGCGTTCGCCACCCGGTTCGGCAACAAGCTCTTCATCCCGGCGCTGGTCGTGCCCGTGGTCGCCGTCCTCGTGGCGACGCTCGGTCCGCTCGTCTCGATCGGCGGCGAACCGTTGCTCGCCGAGGGCAGCGCGACCCTGACCGGCCTGGGCATCGGGTCGGTGCTGGCCGTGGTCGTCGCGGTGTTCGTCCTGCGCCCGCCGGGGATCGCCACGCCCATCCGCGAGGGCGGCCGTCTCCTGCAGGCCATCGGGTGGGCGGCGCTGCTGCCGCAGATGCTCTCCACCCTCGGCATCGTGTTCACCCAGGCCGGGGTCGGCGACGCCGTCGGCACGATCATCAAGTCGATCCTGCCCGGCGGGTCGCTGATCGCCGCGGTGGTCGTCTACTGCCTCGGCATGGCGCTCTTCACGATCATCATGGGCAACGCGTTCGCCGCCTTCCCGATCATGACGGCCGCGATCGGCTGGCCCGTCCTGGTGCAGGGCTTCGACGGCAACCCGGCCGCGATCTTCGCCATCGGCATGCTCGCCGGCTTCTGCGGCACGCTCGTCACGCCGATGGCAGCGAACTTCAACCTGGTGCCGGCTGCCCTGCTCGAGATGCGGGACAAGTACGGTCCGATCAAGGCGCAGATCCCGACCGCCGCCATCCTGCTCGTCGTCAACATGGGAGTCATGTACCTTGTCGCTTTCTGATGCTGCCCCGATCGACCTGACCCGGGCCGCGTGGGCCGACCGCTTCGCGGCCGTCGCCGCCGAGAACACCACCCGCGAGTACCCGTACGCGGCACACCACACGACGTCCGGCCCGGACGACCGGGCGCTGCCGGTCGAGCTGCACCCCGCCTTCGCCACGTCGTACGACTGGCACTCGTCCGTGCACATGCACTGGCTCGCAGCGCGTCTGGTCGCGCACGGCCTGCCGGCCGACCTGGAGGCCCGGCTCACCACGATCCTGCAAGCCCACCTGAGCGCGGATCACCTGGCGACGGAAGCCGCCTACTTCCACACGACGCCGCACTACGAGCGCCCCTACGGGTGGGCCTGGCTCGCGAAGCTCGCCGCCGAGGTCTCCGCGTCCGAGGTGCCGGCCATCCGGCAGCTCGCCCCCGGGTTTGCGCCCGTCGTCGACGTGCTCGAGGGCCTCGTCACCCGCTGGGTCGACGGCGCTGCCCACCCGGTGCGGCACGGGGTGCACTCGAACTCGGCGTTCGGGCTGCTGCTCGTGCTCGAGGCCGCACGGGCGCTCGGCCGCGACGAGCTCGCCGCGACGGTGGAGCGGGCGGCGCGCGAGTGGTTCGGCGAGGACGCCGGGTGGCCGTTCGCCTGGGAGCGCAGCGGACACGACTTCCTGTCCGCCGGACTGGCCGAGGCCGACCTGATGCGCGCCGTGCTGACCCCGGCCGAGTTCGCGACGTGGTCGGACGGCTTCTTCGCCCAGGTGCGGTCGGGCGACGCGATCCTGCAGTCGACCGTGGTCCGCGACGAGAACGACCCGCAGCAGGTGCACCTGTTCGGGCTCGACCTGTCGCGAGCGGGATCGGCCCGGCGCATCGCGGACGCCCTGCGCGCCGGTGAGCTCGACGACGGGCTCGCGAGCCTGCTCGACGAGGCGGCGGACCGGCTGCTGGCCTCGGGTCTGGCCGCCAGCGTCGGCGAGGAGTACTACTCCACGCACTGGCTCGCGAGCTTCGCCTGGGACGCCATGGAATCACGCGAGCACGCCGCGCGCTGACCCTCGAACGAGGGGCATGGTCGCCGGTCCGGCGTGCTGCTGTCAACCCCCTGCATCGGTTGCAGAATGCACCTACCCTCGGTGCGCAGCCGAGATCCGGCTGGGTGCCCGAGGGGAACGGGTGCCACCAGTCACACCAGGGAGTGACACATGCAGCACCGCAGGATCAGGCGGACAGCACTCATCGCCGCACTCATCGGAGCCGTCGTCGTGGCGGCACCGCTCGGAGCGGGAACCGTTGCCTACGCGGGGGTCACCGCCCCGGTCGGCAACGTCGGCAAGTTCAAGCAGACCTTCGTCGAGAACTTCAGCACGACGGCCTCGGCCAACGGCCAGTTCGCGAAGACCTACGCGAACTCGTGGCAGCCCTACCCGGACGGGACGGGCGGCACGTACTACTCCGGCTCGCAGGTCAGCGCCCGCAACGGCTACATGGACGTCACGCTCGACGGCAAGCACGGAGCCGCGGGGACCTTCGGGACCCCGAACGGCGCGTGGTCGCACGTGGGCGGCAAGTTCAGCGTCCGCGCGAAGGCCACCGGCGGCGACGGGAACGGTGCAGCGTTCATGCTGTGGCCGTCGTCCAACGTCTGGTCGGACGGCGAGATCGACTACCCCGAGGCGAACTTCGAGGGGTCGCCGATGCTCCACCACCACTCGATGGTCGCCGGGCAGGAAGCGAACTCGACGAGCATGAGCACCGGGGTGACCTGGCGCAGCTGGCACGTCTACTCGGTCGAGTGGATCCCCGGCAAGTCGGTGCAGTACCTGCTCGACGGCAAGGTCATCAAGACGGTCACGTCGAACGTGCCGAAGACCGCGCACCGGTACATGTTCCAGGTCGGCAACTGGGGTGCCGCCGGGCACCTCGACATCGACTGGGTCAGCACCTACGAGTACACGGGCTGACCCACAGCAGGTCAGCTGGTCGCGATCGTCCGGGCGAACGTCCGCGCGACGGGCGGAGCGGCGACGATCGGTCCGATCGCTGCGGCACCGTCCGGGGTCGCCCGCCATGCCTCGTAGGCGTCGTGGGCGGCCCCGCTCGTCCAGGACTCGACGACGACCATGCGCGTCGGGTCGGCGTCGTCGACCAGCACCTCGAGGGACTCGCAGCCGTCGAAGGCCCGGGTCTGCGCGAGCGTCTCGCGGATCGCCGCCTCGACGGTGTCGGCGGGGACGTCGCTCCGGAACTGGACCTCGAGCAGGACGGTGATCGACATGTGGTGCACCTTTCGTCGGCAGTGTCCGACTCAACCCGCAGTGGCGCCGACCTGTTCCGGATCGGTCAGCGAGCCGGTCGTCAGTGGACGAACCGGAAGCGGATGGCGTCGCCCGGGCGGAGCTGCGCGGCACGGTCGACCGACTCCGGCGTGAGGACCGCCACGACGGGGTAGCCGCCGGTGACCGGGTGGTCGGCGAGGAACAGCACCGGGAAGCCCTCCGGCGGGACCTGCAGCGAACCGGTCTCCACCCCTTCGCTCGGCAGCTCGACCGTCACGGCGCGGACGAGTGGCTGCGGAGCCGTGGTGCGGACCCCCACGCGGTCGCTGTCCGACTCGACGGTGAAGTCCTGAGCGGTCAAGGTGTCGCGCCAGTCCGGCGTGAACCAGTCGTCGCGGGGGCCGGCGGTGATGTCGAGGACGACCGGGTCGTCCGGCCAGTGCTCGTCGGGTTGCGGCACGGCGTCGACGATCGGCCACGAGGCGCGCGCATCGCCGATCGGCAGGACGTCACCCGGCGACGACGGCGGAGGCCCGAGGCGTGCGAGCGAGTCCCACGAGCGACTGCCCAGTACGGGCTCGACCGCGAACCCGCCGAGGACCGCGATGTAGGAGCGCAGCCCGGCGGTGGCCGTACCGATCCGGAGCGTGTCACCCGGGGCGAGCATCAGGACCTCGTGCGAGGCCGCACCGCGGACCCGGCCGTCCGCCCGCTCGATCTCGACCGGGCAGGCGGCCCCGGCGGTGGCGGCGACCACGTACGCGTCGGTCTGAAGCGTGACGGAGCCGAGCAGGGCCTCCAGGACGGCCGCATCGGGACGGTTGCCGACCAGCCGGTTGGCCAGTGCTGCGGACCCGCGGTCGGCGGCGCCCGCCGCGCCGAGGCCCATGTCACTGAAGCCGGGGCGCCCCAGGTCCTGCGTGGCGACGCCGAAGCCGACCTGCAGGACGGTCAGCGCACTCATGCCGCACCCGCGTCGACAAACCGGACCCGTGTGCCGGCGGGTGCCAGCGCCGGCGGTTCCCGGTCGAGCGACCACATCGACACGTCGGTGCGGCCGATGAGCTGCCAGCCGCCGGGGGAGACGCGCGGGTAGACGGCGCTGAACTCGCCCGCCAGTGCGACGGCACCGCTCGGCACGGCGGTGCGCGACGTGCTCCGGCGAGGCAGGTCGAGTGACGGCTCGGTGCCGGTGAGGTAACTGAAGCCCGGGGCGAAGCCGCAGAACGCGCTCGTCCAGAGCTGGCCGGTGTGCCACGCGATCACGCGGTCGCGGCGCATGCCGGTCAGGGCGACGACCTGGTCGAGGTCCTCGCCGTCGTAGACCACCGGGATGACGAGGGGGTCCGCGGCGCTCGCCGCATCGGCGTCGGCGGACGGCACGACTCGTTCGAGTGCGCCGCGGAGTCTGACGGCGTCGGTCGTCGCCGGGTCGTAGCGGAGCAGCAGCGTCCGCGCGCCGGACACGACCTCGGTGAGGCCGGGCAGCCGAGCCGCGGTCAGCCCGGCGCGGAACGCGACGACCTGCGGCAGTGAGTCGAAGGTGGCGAGCAAGGCGGTGCGCCCAGCGGGCCGGAGGTCGAGGACGGTCACGGTGCGAACGGCGCGATCGCGACGCCGTGCTCGGTCAGCAGGGCTCGGATCGCGCGGGCCATCGCGACGGCACCGGGGGAGTCGCCGTGGACGCAGACCGAGTCGGCACTGACCCGCAGCTCGGAGCCGTCGACGGCGGTCGCGACGCCGTCGGTGACCATGCGGAGGACGCGGGCGGCGACCTCGTCTGGATCGTGGAGCACCGAACCCGGCGTGCTGCGGGACACCAGGGAGCCGTCGGGTTCGTAGGCGCGGTCGGCGAAGGACTCCGCGACCGCGCGCAGCCCGTGGCGTTCGGCAGCGAGCAGGAGTTCGGAACCCGGCAGCGCGAGCACCGCGAGCGAGCTGTCGACGTCGGCGATCGCCCGGACCACGGCCTCGGCCTGGACCGGGTCGGCGCACGCCGTGTTGTACAGGGCGCCGTGGGGCTTGACGTAGGTGACCGCGGTGCCGACGACCCGCGCGGTGGCGGCCATCGCGCCGAGCTGGTGCACGACGTCGGCGTGGAGTTCGTCCGGGGTGACGTGCACCGGACGGCGGCCGAAGCCGGCGAGGTCGCGGTAGGCGACGTGCGCACCGATCGCGACCCCGCGCTCGGCGGCAGCGCGGGCGGTGGCGAGCATGATCGTCGGGTCGCCGGCGTGGAATCCGCAGGCGATGTTGGCGCTCGACACGACGTCGAGCATCGCGGCGTCGTCGCCCATCGTCCAGGCGCCGAACCCCTCGCCGAGGTCGCTGTTCAGGTCGATCGTCGTCACGGGGACTCCCTGTCGTCGCGGGTTGTTGAACAATCTACCGAGCGGCGACTCCTCTGTCGACCGATCGGGGCACGCGGCTGGTGGGTGGATTCCGAGCAGCGGCACGTAGCGTCCGAGGTCAGCACCTGCCGGGGGCGTCGCCCTCGGTTCGACCACTGCACTGGAGCAGACCATGACCGACAGCAGCAACACGCACGACGACGACGCCAAGGCCCCCGTGAACGACTCCGAGGGCACCGAGAAGCCGGGCGGGCTCGGCGACGACAACACCATCCCCAACGACCCGGACGGCCTCGCCGCTGGGCACGTCGGGGACGACTCGCACTTCAACCCGGAAGAGGACGGCGAGAAGTAGGGGTCGTTCGTCGACTCGGAACGACGTCCTCGTTGTCGTACGACGACGGGGACGTCGTTCCGAGTCGACCCGGTGTCGTTCCGAGTCCCCCTACAACACCCGCTCCAGCAACCGCAGCGTCCCCGCGATGTCCACGTTCCGGTCCAGCAGCCACTGCACCTGCAGCCCGTCGAACGCCGCGATGATGAGCGACGCCACCTGCTCGAGGTCGGCGTCCGAGTGCCGCCCCGACGCCGCGAGCTCGTCGTGCAGCTGGGCGACCAGGTTCCCCCGCGCCTCGTCGAACCGTGCGGCGAAGAACTCCCGCGCCGTCTCGTTGCCGGACTCCACCGACGCCCCGAGGAGGGTCGTGTAGAGCGTCACGAGTGCCGGCTCGCTGACGTTCCGGTCGGCGACGAAGGCCAGTCGGGTGAAGACCCCGGCCGTGTCGCCGAGCGCCCGGTCCGAGGCGGCATCGCGTTCCCGCAGGACCTCGACCAGCAGCGCTTCGCGTGACGAGAAGTAGTGCTTCAGTGCCGCGTGCGAGACCCCGATCGCATCGCCGATGGCGCGCAGCGAGGTGCCGTCGATCCCGCGCGAGGCGACGACGTCGAGCGTCTGGTCGAGGATCTCCCGCCGACGCTGCACGCCCTTGGCGTAGGGGCCCCTGGTGCCGATTCCATCGTTGGAGGTCACGCGTGCCAATGTACCGGCGCAACAATCGGGACAAAAACTTCCGGTCGGAGGTTTCCGGTGCTACAGTCCCGATCACCTAGCAGCACTAGGTATTCGAGGGCCCCGAAGCCCCCTATGACTCGAGGAGGAGTCATGTCGACACCGACGTCGAAGGAAGAACCCACCCGCGGCATCGCCGGGACCGCATCGCCAGCGGTCACCGCAGCCGCCGGTGCCACCGCCTCGGACGCCGCGGCGCCCCGAGCGTTCTCGGTCGAGGGGATCACGCAGTCCGTCAGCACGATGCGTGTGGGCCGCGGCTACCTCTGGGGCCTCAGCTTCGCCCAGTTCGGCCTGTTCGTCGCCCTGCTCACGCCGGTCTTCGTGAGCATGTCGATCAAGGCGACCGAGCTCAACCCCACGAGCCCCGAGACCGTGGTCGGCTCCGTCCTGCCGTTCGGTGCCCTCGGCGCGCTGTTCGCCAACCCGCTGTTCGGCGCGATCTCCGACCGCACGCGCAGCCGGTGGGGACGCCGACGCCCGTGGATGCTCGGCGGCGTCATCGTCTTCGTCGGTTCGCTCGCCTGGCTCGCGTTCTCGCCGAACGTCCTGCAGCTCACGCTGGCCTGGGTCCTCGCGCAGGTCACGGCGAACGCCGTCCTCGCCACGCTGACCGCGAGCTTCGCCGACAACGTGCCGGAGTTCCAGCGCGGCAAGGCCTCGAGCGTCATCGCCCTGGCGCAGAACATCGCGATCCTCGCCGGCCTGTACCTCGCCGTGTACCTGGTCGGGAACCTGCCGGTCCTCTTCATCGCCCCCGGTGTCCTGGCGATCATCGCGATCCTCGTCTACTGCTTCGTGGCACGCGACGACCTGCCGACGACGCCGGTCAAGCCGTTCAGCTGGATCAACCTGATCAGCTCGTTCTGGACGAACCCGTTCAAGCACCGCGACTTCGGACTCGCCTGGTGGGGTCGCTTCCTCATCACCTTCGGCACGTTCATGTTCACGACGTACCGCCTGCTCTACATGCAGGACCGCATCGGTCTGCCGCAGGCCGAGGCCGTCGGGGTCGTCGCGTTCGGTGTCCTGCTCTACACGGTCGCCCTGCTCGTCAGCGCCGCCGTCTCCGGCTGGGTGTCGGACCGCGTCCAGCGCCGCAAGGTCTTCGTCTGGGGCTCCACCGCACTGACCGCGGTCGGCCTCGTGATCCTCGCCCACGTCGACACCGTCGGCGGCTTCTACTTCGCCGAGATCGTCCTCGGCTTCGCCTTCGGCATCTACGCCGCCATCGACACCGCCCTGATCGTCGACGTGCTGCCCGACCCGGAACGCCCCGGCAAGGACCTCGGCGTCATCAACATCGCGAACGCGCTGCCGCAGTCGCTCGCACCGGCCGTCGGCCTGTTCCTGCTCGGCATCGGCGGTGGTCAGAACTACACGCTCATGCTCTGGGGTGCCGGCGTCGCCGTCATCCTCGGCGCCCTCGTCATCCTGCCGATCAAGTCGGTCCGCTGACCAACGCAACCAGCCTGGAGGCGCAACTTGCGTCCGCAACGCGAGTCGCGCCTCCAGGCAGTCACCTGTACCACCCCCGGAAAGGACCCGACATGGCTCCCGCCATCTCCCTGCAGCTCTACACGGTGAACGCCGCGCTGGAGCCCGACCTCGACGGCGGCGTCCGCCGCCTGGCCGAGATCGGCTTCGACACCGTCGAAGCGTTCGCGTTCGTGGACCGAGCAGCGCAGCTCAAGTCCGCGTTCGACGCCCACGGCATCACCGCGAAGACCGGCCACGCGTTCCTGGTCGAGGAGACCATCCCGCTGCCCGACGGCACCGTGATGACCGCTCCGTCGCATGCCGACACCTTCGCCGCGGCGAAGGAACTCGGCCTCGAGATCGTCATCGACCCGTTCGTCGGGCCAGACGCGTGGACGACCCGCGAGGGCGTCGAGCGTGTCGCCGCACGACTGAACGCCGCCGCCGTCGAGGCCGCCGAGCACGGTCTGCGCGTCGGATACCACAACCACGACCACGAGCTCCGGCCGCAGATCGACGGGCAGCCCGCGCTGCAGGTGCTCGCGTCGCTGCTCGACCCGGCCGTGGTGCTCGAGCTCGACCTGTACTGGGCATCGGCTGCGGGCATCGACGTCGTCGCGTTCATCGAGGAGCTCGGCGACCGCATCGTCGCCGTGCACGTCAAGGACGGTCCGATGCGCGACGACATCTCCACCGCGACGATCCCCACCGACCAGACCCCGGCCGGCCAGGGCGACGTCCGGCTCGCCGAGGCCCTCCGTGCGGCGACGGCGCTCGAGTACGCCGTGATCGAGTTCGACGGGTTCGACGGGGACGTCTTCGACGGTGTGCAGCAGTCGTACGAGTGGCTCGCGGCGCAGCTCGCGCCGGCCGGTTCGTCGTCCGCATCGGAGGTGTCCGCATGACCCGCACCGGACGCGTCGGCATCGGCTTCATCGGCGCCGGCATGATCAGCGAGCAGTACCTGGCGAACCTCACGACGTTCCCCGACGTCGAGGTCGTCCGGATCGGCGACATCGACACGGAACGCGCCGCGGCGTCGGCTTCGAAGTGGGGTGTCGCGGCCTCGGGCGACGGCGCATCCGTGCTCGCCGATCCCGACGTCGAGATCGTCATCAACCTGACGCTCCCCGCCACACACGTCGCCGTCTCGATGGACGCACTGCGTGCCGGCAAGCACGTGTGGAGCGAGAAGCCGATCGGTGTGGACCGTGCCTCGGCCGCGTCGCTCGTCGAACTCGCCGACTCCCTCGGGCTGAAGCTCGGCATCGCGCCCGACACCGTGCTCGGTCCGGGCTGGCAGACCGCCAAGCGTGCGATCGAGGCCGGTGCGATCGGCACCCCGCTCACCGCGGTCACGAGCATGCAGTGGCAGGGGCCGGACGTGTTCCACCCGAACGCGTCGTTCCTCTACGCCAAGGGCGCGGGCCCGCTGTTCGACATCGGCCCGTACTACTTCACGGCGCTCGTGCACCTGCTCGGACCGATCGACTCGGTCGTCGCGACTGGGTCTCAGTCGCGGTCCACGCGGCAGTTGGTCGTCGGGCCGAACGCGGGCGACTCGTTCCCCGTCGAGGTGCCGACCCACGTCTCCGTCCTGACCTCGTTCGAGCAGGGTGGCAACGCACAGTCGCTGCTGTCGTTCGACACCCCGCTGTTCCGGCACGGCGTGTTCGAGGTCAACGGGACCGAGGGCACGATCGTCCTGCCCGACCCGAACACGTTCGGTGGCGGGCACCCGATCCGGATCGCGCGGCCGCTGACCGCCGATGCGTCCTTCCCCTTCTCGCAGGAGTGGGACGTGCTGCTCGACGAGGAGCCCACCGTCGGCCGTGGGCTCGGCGTGCTCGACATGGCGCGGGCCATCCGTGGTGGTGGCTCGCACATCGCGACCGGTGAGGTCGGGTACCACGTGCTCGACACCATGGTCGCGGTCGAGGAGTCCATCGCCGCCCGCTCGTTCATCGAGGTCGAGTCGACCGTCGCGCCGATCGCGTCGCTGCCCGAGGACTTCGACCCGCTCGCGGCGACGCTGGAGGGCGCGCAGGTCTGAGGGCTGGATCGACTGCCGGGATCGACCCGGAACGACATCCCCGTTGTCGCACGACGACGGGGATGTCGTTCTGCGTCGGTGTCGGTGTCGGCGTCGGTCTCAGCGCACCGCGTGCTGGCGGAGGGCGACGACGACCTCGTCGAGGAAGTCGTCGACCTGGTCCTGGTCGTAGCCCTCCCGGAACTTCGTGGGCTGGAACCGGGCGGCGGTCACCTGCTCCGGTGTGAGCGGATCCACCGACCGCCCCTGCTCGTACCCGGCGAGGGTGGTCTGGATCCGGTCGAGGAACGCATCGACCTCGCCCTGGTCGTAGCCCTCCCGCCACTTCGTCGGTCGGAACCGCTTGTCGGACACGTCCTTCGCGAGCATCTGCTCCCCCTTCTGCATGCCCGTCATGCTCTCACGGGCCTGCGAACGGGCAGGGGCAGCGGCGGTACTGGCAGCTCAGCGCTGTGGGAGCCGGCGGCCGAACACGGCGTCGAGGAACCGCGCGAAGCGGGACTCTGACGGCGGCGCGGTCGGGACCGCGCGCGTCGGCGACCGGAACGCCAGGTCGTGCAGCATGTTCCGCTTCGAGCCGTCCCAGTTCGCGAACAGGTAGGTGCCGCCGATGAACGACATGCTCCGGACCGGTGTGCGCTTCCAGGAGTCGGCAGCCACGTAGTAGCCGGTGTGGCCGGAGCGGATGTGCTGGATCACGGTGTCGACGTCGATGACGCTGGTGGTCGTCACGACGGCGGTGATGCCCGTGCGGTCACGGGCGACGTACTCGATGAGGTGTTCGGTCACAGTAGGACTCTTCGTCACAGAGGCGGGACGCCACGACGGTGAACGTGGCGAAGGGTGTTCGGAACCGCCGTTGCTTCCGACAGCAGAATACGTCCGGTTCGTCGTGGCGTCACCGGAATGTCCGACGGTCGCACACGCTCGAACGTTCAGACGGGCCGACGGACCATCCACGAAGCGATCAGGTCGACGGCAGCCGCGAAGTCGATGCTGTCCGGTCGGTTGAGGAAGGCGTGCCGGCTGTCGGGCAGGACGTGACGTTCGAGATCGACCCCCGCGGCACCGAGTTGCCGTGCGAACCGGTCGCCGGATGCGCGCATCGTGTCCCGCTCGGCGTCGAGCATCAGGGCGCGCGGGAACGTGCTGAGGTCCTCCGGTGCCGGGAACGCTCCGGCGCCGAGCGGCCCGGCGTAGGTGCGGTTCGCGGCGTCGAGCAACAGTGGAGCGTGCGTGATCCGCCGGTGCCCGCGCACGAGACGCTGCACCGCTGGGTCGCAGGGGATCCGCGCGTGGAAGAACCCGTACGCGAGCACGGCGCCGGCCAGCGCGGGTCCGGACGGGATCGCGGTGGTGGCGAGGCACGCTCCAGCGCTCGCGCCACCCAGCACCAGACCGGCCGGACACTCCTCTGCGAGCGAGTGGAGCACCGCCACGACCTCGTCGCGTGCATGCGGTGCACGTCGGCGTGCTCGTGGACCCGTCCGCCCGATCCAGGGCATGCCGGGCAGCGGACCGAGGCGGTAGTCGACGGTGACCACCGGGATGCCGCGGGCGCTGAGTGCCCGGGCCACGGCGTCCGACTCGGGCAGGTCCAGGTCGCCCCGGAAGAACCCGCCGCCGTGCAGCCAGACCAGGGCCGGAGCGGCTGCCGGATCCTGCGGTCGGTAGCGCCGGATCGGGACCGGTCCGTGCGGGCCGGGGAGCACGTCGTCCATGACGTCGACCGTCCCCACCGACGCCCCGATGCCCTCTCCCCGCATGCCAGCAGACTACGGGCCGGTAACGATGCGAGCGCCGACACGTCGGTCGGTGCACCGTGGAGTGGTGCGCACCTCGAAGACTGCTCTGTTCCTGACCGGCGCGGCCGTGGTCGCCCTGCTGACCGGCTGCTCCGGTGGCGGGGACGGCGGCGAAGGGACCCCGACCGTCACCGAGACCGTGACCGCAGCGCCGACGGACACGGCAGCCACCTCGACGCCGACGAGCACGCCGACACCGACGCCGACCCCCACCCCGACCTGTGGTCCCGCGACCGGCTCCGAGGCAGCAGCCGCCGGGATCGCTGCGCTGCCGTCACCCGCCGGCCTCGAGGACACCAAGTGGGACGCCGCGAACGCCGACTACACCGGCTACGACGCCTGCGCCTCACTGTCCTGGTCCGTCGTCGCGCCCGAGTTCGGCACCGCTGGCTCGCCGTACGCGATCCTGCTCTTCCACCAGGGCCGGTACCTCGGCACCGCGACCTCCGAGCAGTACGCGTTCGAGCCGGTCGTCGAACGATTGGCCGACGCCTCGATCAAGGTCACCTACACGTACGCGAAGGAGAACGAGGCGAACGCTGACGCCTCCGGTCGCACCACCGCGACGTACATCTGGAACGACGGCACCGAGCGCGTCGACATGACCGGCGAGGTCCCGCCCGCTCAGGGCTGATCGGCGGCAGCACCCCGACCGCCGAGCTCGCGCTGCAGTGCGCGGAGGACCCGAACGATCGTCGCGAGTTTGTCCGGGCCGCCCTCGAACCCGCGTCCGAGCGCTGGTCGTGGCTCCACCACGACGTCCTCGCCGACCGTCGTGCTGATCCAGACGCCGAAGTCGACCCGTTGTCCGCGTGCGTCCTTCGTGGCCACGGAGAACTTCCGGATGTGGGTCCAGGGCAGGTCGAACACCGGCTCCGCCCGCGACGGCGCCCACGCGTGCAGACCGGACGCGTCGACGGTCCAGATCTCGGGTCGGGGGCCCGGCAGGTCGTCGGTTGCCCGAAACCCCGACGCGGAGACCGGCAGGTGGAACCGGGGCGTGTGGCGTTCCCGGATCCGTGCCAGGGTGCGGCGATCGGTCCGACCGGCGCTCCAGGTCACCACCGCCAGCAGCAGGCCGAACCCGGCGACGAACAGCGGCCACAGGACGAAGTTGGCCTGTGTGCGGGCGCTGTCGAGACCGCGCAGGAAATCCGGCGACGCGAACTCGGCGACGAGCACGCCGAGCCCCGCGGCCGTCGTCACCGCGGCCACGAGCAGGACCGGCCCCCGCTTCGGCATCTCGCCGTCACGCAGCCGCTGCACCCACTGCTCGTCGGGTGTCGTCATCGATCGGCCGGGGCTCGACCGGAGCGCCCGGTGTCGTGGCGCGGATCGAACTCGCGCCGCAGCGACCGGAGCACCTGCATCAGGATGTGGATCTTCGTCACGCTCGCGCCGAACGGCCGCCCGATGACTGCGCGCGGCAGCAGCACGAACCGACCCACCGCCTCGGTGACGATCCAGATCCCGGTGTCGGTGCGTTGTCCGCGGACGTCCGTCGAGGCCAGCTCGATCGTCCTGACGTCGTCCCACACCAGGTCGAACACGGGATCGTCGCGCTCGGGTGACCACGCGTGGAGACCCGCCGCGTCGACCGTCCACAGCTCCGGCCTCGGGTCCGGGAAGTCGTCGGCGGCGTACGGGCCCGAGCGGAGGACGGGCAGGTGGAAGCGCGTTGTGGTCCCGTTCCGGCGGATCCGGTCCAGCACCACGCGGTCGCGCCGCCCGCGCAGCCAGGACAGCACCGCGGCCACGGGCCCGAACCCGAGCAGCAGCACCGAGAACAACGGCACGGCGAAGGGGCGTCGGGCGTCCGAGTGCAGGATGCCGTCGAGGTGGGTCGCCGAGAAGTACACCCCGATCCCGCCGGCCACCGTGACGATCGTGAGGCCGACCAGGAACGGCCACCGCTTCGGCATCTCGCCGTCGCGCAGCCGCTGCACCCACCGCTCGCCCGAGTACTCCACCGCACCATCCTGCCCGGCTGGACCGCACGACGGCCGCGAGCACGAGATGCTGTTCCCATGCAGTTCGCCCGCACCACCGCACCCGGTGTCGCCGTCGCCGTCGCGATCGGCCTCGTCGCGACCCTGATCGGATCGGTCGTCCCGGTCGTGGGCGGACCCGTCCCCGCCGTCCTGATCGGCGCGGTGCTCGGTTGGCTCGTCCGTCGGCGCACCGGCGGCACCCTCGCCGTGCTCGCTCCCGGCGTGAAGTTCTCGTCGAGTCGTGTGCTGCAGTTCGCGGTGGTCCTGCTCGGCGCGCAGCTGTCGATCGGCGAGGTCCTGCGCATCGGCGGCGAGACCCTGCCGGTCATGCTGACGACCCTCGTGGTGTGCCTCGGTGCCGCCTGGGGGATCGGCCGTCTGCTGCGGGTGTCGAGCGCCCTCCGCACCCTGATCGGCGTGGGGACCGGGATCTGCGGTGCGTCCGCGATCGCGGCCGTCACGCCCGTCATCGGTGCGGTCAGCGCGGACGTCGCCTACGCGATGTCGACGATCTTCCTCTGCAACATCGCCGCGGTGTTCGCCTTCCCCCTGCTCGGCCACGCCCTCGGCCTCAGCCAGCACGCCTTCGGCGTGTTCGCGGGCACTGCGGTGAACGACACGTCGTCCGTCGTCGCCACCGCGACGGTCTACGGTCGCCAGGCGACCGACACGGCGGTCGTCGTGAAGCTGGTGCGGACCCTGATGATCATCCCGATCGTCATCGGGCTGGCCGGACTGGAGGCCCGACGCGCCTCCCGCGAGCAGCTCGCGCCCGACACAGGGTCGCGCAGCGGGTTCCGTGTGTTCCGGTTGGTCCCGTGGTTCCTGATCGGGTTCCTGGTGGTGGTGCTGCTCCGGACTGTCGGGGTGCTGCCGGCTGACGCTGCTCCGGGATTCTCGACCGCGGCGTCGTTCCTCATCACGGTGGCGCTCGCGGCGATCGGCTGCTCGACGGACTTCGCAGCGCTGCGACGTGCCGGGTTCCGTCCGATGCTGCTCGGCATCGCGCTCTGGGTGCTCGTGGCGGGCACGAGCCTCGGCGCGCAGGCGGTCTTTGGCCTGCTGTAGAACGCGGAGCCGCGCCGGCGTCAGATGATCCGCGAGTCGATCACCGCCCGGTCGCCGCGGTACCGCGAGAACCCGTACTCGACGGGCGTCCCGTCCGCCAGGCACATCAGCCGCTCGATGTGGAAGATCGCCTGCCCGGGGTCGATGTCGAGCAGGTCGGCCGTCCACTGGTCGGCGTTCACGGTGCTCAGCAGCAGCCGCCGAGCCTCCGGACGCGCACCGGCCTTCCGGACCAGCACGTCCGGCACGTACTCGGTGAGCGGTTCGGCGACCAGGTCGGGGAAGCGCTCGTGCGGCACCCAGCTCGTCCGGACCCGGCTCGGTTCGCCGTCGAACGAGATGAGGCTCTCGACGAAGAACGCGCTGGTGCCGGTCATCTGCAGGTTGCGTCGGACGGTCTCCGGCGCGGTCACCTGCTGCACGCACAGGTGCACGATGCTGAGCCGGGGTGACTCGAACACGCTGCCGCCGGCCGTCTCGCCGTAGATCGTGACCTCGTCGGAGGTGCGGGCCAGGCTCACCGAGGCGACGGGCCGGACACCGAACGTGCCGGATCGCGGTGCACGGGTGAGCAGCCGCTGTTCCTTGAGCAACGTCAGCGCAGCCCGCAGGACGTTCCTGGTCGTGCCGTACAGGTCGAGCAGCTCCCACTCGTAGGGCAGCGGGCCGGTGAACCGGCCGGCGACGATGTCGGCCCGGATCAGGTCGGACACCTGGCGCGCCGCATCGGAGCGTCGGTTGAACCCGATCCAGTGCCCCGGCGCCGACGGGGTCGTCCCGACGCCCATGTCGGTCCAGGCCGCGGTCGGGGCGAACTCCTCCGGCACGATCCCGGTCACGAGGCCACCCCCACCGTCGAGACGTCGCCGGTCCAGCCGGCCCACCGCAGGAACTCCCGGGCCAGGCGCACCGGGTAGTCGGGCGCCTGGATGTCGAGCGAGACGAACACGCGTCGGTAGAACGTCGGTCCGCCGAGCAGGTCGACGGCGATGCCGAGGTCGACGTCCGGGCGCAGGTCGCCGGCGTCCATCGCGCGCTGCAGCATCGCGTTCACCCGCAGCCGCCGGTCCAGGTGCCACTCGGTGACGGCCTCGGCGACGCGCGGCTCGTGCGACGCGGTCTCCACGATGAGCGGGAGTGCGCGGCCGACCGGCGTCGCGACCAGGGCGTGCACCCACCCCCGGGTGAGCCCGAGGACCCCCTCGGCGATCGGGGCGTCCTGGATCGTGGGGATGTGCTCCTCCATCAACCGGATGACGGTCTCGGTGAGCAGCACCTCCTTGCTCGACCACCGCCGGTAGATCGTCGCCGCCCCCACCCCGGCCGCGTCGGCGACGGCCCGGATCGTGAACGCGCGCGGGTCGCCCTCGGCCAGGATCTCGACGCACGCCGTGTAGACGGCCTCGCCGACGGCGGCACTCCGAGGCCGACCGCGGACCGGCGCCGCGGTGCTCGTCACCGTGCTCGTCGCGGGGCTCATGCCGCGTCCCAGTGCTCGAGGACCCGGTCCATGCTCCAGACCTCGCCGATCTTGGCGGCGATGTCGAACAGGTTCGCCTCGTGCACGCTCGGCAACCGGTCGCCCACCGCCTCGCGCACGACGATCGGGACGAACCCGTGCTGCATGGCGTCCGTGGCGGTCGCGCGGATGCACCCGCTCGTCGACAGCCCCGCGATGAACAGGGTGTCCACACCGCGGGCGACGAGGTCGGCGGCCAGCGAGGTGCCGAAGAACGCACTCGGGTACTGCTTGGGCACCAGGGTGTCCCCGTCCTGGGGCTCGAGCCCGTCGACGAACGCCCCCGTGGACGCCCCCGGCAGGTACGCGGCGAGTGCCGGCACCTTGCGGAAGAACACCCCGGCGTTCGACCCGTCGGCGGACAGCGCCATGGTGGTGATCGCCACGTGCACCCCGGCGGCGCGGGCAGCGGTCGTGAGCTCCCGCATCCGCTCGACGGGTTCCTCGACCCCGGCGTAGAGCCCGCAGTCGGGGTCGACGTAGGCGCGGACCGGGTCGACGACGACGAGCGCAGCGCGTCGTCCGGGCTGCAGCGCGCCGGTGAACCCGGCCGCCGCGTAGTCCTGGTGGTCGTCGGTCATGGCGTCCTGCTTCCGTCGTGGGTGGTCGTTGCAAGGGTGGGGACGGTCACGTGGACGCCCCCGGCTCGGGGACCGGACCCGACCTGTCGGGCCGGAGTGATGCCTCCCGGTCGGGTGGTCCGAACGGACCGAACGCGACGATGAGCGCACCGAGGGCCGCGCAGCCGGCGAAGGTGAGCGCTGCGGCGCGGACGCCGTCGACGAACACCTGGACGTCGCCGGCCGGCAGGCCGAGCAGGCTGCCGTCGTAGGCGGCTGCCGCCTGGGAGGCGGACAGGCCGCCCGTCGCGATCGCGAGTCCGAGGGCCGTCGAGAACAGGAAGCCGGCGTTCTGCAGGGCGGAGCGGATGGCGTTGGCGATGCCGCGTCGGTGTTCCGGGACCCGGGTCATCAGTGCGGACGTGCTCGGCGTCATGAACACGCCCGTCCCGACCCCGACCGCGCCGAGGCCGGTGGCGGTGACGACGTAGGCGCTGCCGTCGGCGAGGGAGACCGCGAGCACCGCGGCGCCGAGGGCGATGAGGAGCATGCCGATGGTCGACAGGGTCCTGGCGGCCACGCGACGGGCGAGGAACCCCGCGGTCACGGCGGCGACGGTCGTGCCGATCGGGGTCGGGAGCACCCAGAGGGCGGCCTCGACGGCGTCCTTGCCGTCGACGGCCTGGAACGACAGGGACGCCAGCAGCACCAGTGCGTAGCTGGACAGGGCGCAGAGCCCAGCTGCGGAGAACAGGGTGATGGTGGCACGGTCGCGGAAGATCGCCGGGTCGACCAGGGGGTGCGCGACCCGGCGCTGGGTCCACACGAACACGCCGCCGAGGACGACTGCGCCCGAGGCCATCGCCACGACGGGCACCGCCGACCAGCCGATCGAGCCGCCCATCGAGACGGCACCGACGAGCAGGCCGACGGCCGCGACCGACAGGATCGATCCCGGCACGTCGAGGCGCTCGCCGGAACGGGGGCGGGTGCTGTGCGGGATCAACCGGAGCGACCAGACGAGTCCGGCGAGCGAGATCGGCACGCCGGCGAGGAAGATCCAGCGCCACCCGAAGGACTCGGCGACCAGCCCGCCCACGACCGGGCCGATGACCTGACCCACCGCGGCGACGGTGGCGTTCAGGCCGAGGCCGAGCGACAGGATCGACTCCGGGAAGACGTCGGTGAGCAGTGCGGTCGTGTTCGTGACGATGGCCGCCGCACCCACGCCCTGCACGAGCCGGGCGCCGAGCAGGACCGCGGCGTCCGGGGCGAACCCGCACGCGAGCGAGGCGAGCAGGAAGACGAGGATGCCGGCGATGTACAGGCGGCGCCGACCGACGAGGTCGGCGATCCGTCCGAAGACCAGGATCAGGGTGGTCGTGGTGAGCATGTAGCTGAGGAGCACCCAGCTGGACTGCACCGCGCTGGCGTCGAGGTCGCGGCTGACGTCGGGGAGCGCGACGAGCAGGGCGCTCGAGGAGATGAAGACGAGGACGACGCTCAGGCTCGAGGCGCAGAGCACCTGCCAGGCGCGTCGTCGGGCGGCGCCCTCGTCGATGGTGCGGCTACTGATCGGTCGGCCCTCGCACGGCGGACGACGGCGGCACCAGGCGGTGGTGCGTCGTGACCCGCTGGAAGGCGGCGGCCGCGGACAGCACCAGGCGGTCGTCCCACGGCCGCGCGACGAGCTGCACGCCGACGGGCAGACCGTCGGGCGCGGTGCCCGCCGGCATCATCAGCGCCGGGAACCCCACGTAGTCGAACAGGCGGGTGTTCCGGGGGATGACGTCGTGCAGGTTGAACCGCTCACCGTCGACGGACATCGTCAGGTCGTCGAGTCGAGGAGCGGTGGCCCCGATGCCGGGGGTGAGCACCACGTCCACGCCGGCCTCGTCCATCCGGGCGACCATCGCGGCCTGCACGAGCGGGCGGCGGCGGAGCGCCCGGAGGTAGTCCGCCGCGGTCGGCAGGAACGACACGTCGAACCGGGCTCGGGTCCCGGCGTCGAACAGGTCGGCCGTGGCGGCGTTGGCCTCCTGGTTCGCGGCGAGTTCGCCGTAGAAGACGGTCCAGCACTCCGCGTCGATCGACTCGAGATCGTCGAACTCGATCGGCACGAGGGTCGCTCCGAGGGCGCGGAACTGCTCGGTCGCGGCGGCGTGGGCGTCGAGCACCGCGGTGTCGACGCGTTCGGTGAACCAGCCGCGCGGCACCCCGATGCGGAGCCCCTCGACCCGTTCCGGTGCCGCCTCGATGAGCGGGACGGCGGTGAACGTCGTCGGGTCCTCGCCGTCGGACCCGGCGATGACCGCCAGGACGAGCGCGAGGTCCTCGGCGGAGCGGGCCATCGGTCCGACGTGGTCGAGGGTCCACGACAGGCTCGCGACCCCGGTGCGCGGCACGAGGCCGTACGTCGGCTTGATCCCGGTGGTGCCGCAGAGTGCGGACGGCACGCGGATCGACCCGCCGGTGTCCGATCCGAGCGCCAACGGGACGATCCGGGCGGCGAGCGCCGAACCCGACCCGGTCGACGAGCCACCGGTCCACCGCTCGGGGTCCCAGGGGTTCCGCACGGCACCGTAGCGGGCGTTGTGCGGCCCCCCGCAGGCGAACTCCGTCGTGGCCGCCGTGAACACGGGGATCGCGCCGGCTGCACGGAGTCGGGCCACGACGGTCGCGTCGGCCGGGGCCACACGGTCGCCGGTCTGGAGCGAGCCGCTCGTGACGATCGTCCCCGCGACGTCGATGATGTCCTTCACGGCGAACGGGATGCCCTCGAGCGGCCGGGCCTCGTCGTCCGCCCAGCGGCGGGTGGACTCGGCGGCGGCTGCCTCGGCCCCGTCCACCAGGCGCAGGACCGCGTCTGACCAGACGTCGTCGCTCGTCCAGTGCGGGGCGAGTGCGGCCAGGACGGCGGACGGGGTGGTGGTGCCGGAACGGTAGGCGTCGAGGAGCTCGACGACCGTGGCAGCGGCGGGGCGGGACGCCGACGGCGCGTCTGCGGGCCGGGCCGGGGTCGTGTCGGCGGCCGTGCCCGGTGTCGCCGCCACGGCCGGGGCCGCCTCGATCGCTGCGCCCAGGAGCCGGCCGAACAGCTGCGCACTGTGTGCCGGTTCCGCGCGCAGCGACGACGGGGCTGCCGGCAGCGGGTTCGCGCGGCTGGCGGCCAGCGCCCGGTCGAGCTGCGGGGCGATGGTGCCGCGGACCACGGCGGCGACGTCCGTCACGCGGGGACCGCCGCCGGTGCGTGGGCGTCGGCGAGGTACCGGAACACCCCGGGCTGGCGGTCGCGTCCGAGCGGGAAGTCGTGGCGTGCCGCGGCGACCTCGCCGACGTCGATGGTGGCCCGGATGATCGGCCCCGCCTGGTGGGCCGGTGCCGAGACGACCAGGTCGCCCCGCGGTGAGACGACCGACGACCGACCGAAGTAGCTCACGGTCTTGCCGTCGACGGTCTCCTCGCCACCGCGGTTCGGGGCGACGATCCAGGTCTGCGTCTCGAGCGCGCGGACCTGCAGTTCCTGGGTGAACAGGGTCTCGCGGAAGCCCATCGACGACACGAGCACGAGCATCACCTCGGCACCGGCGGCCCGCGATGCGAGCCAGTACTCCGGGAAGCTCCGGTCGTAGCAGATGAGCATCCCGAAGCGGGTGCCGAGCGCGTCGAACACGACCGGCCCGGAGCCGGCGGCGAAGTAGTGCTTCTCGTCGACGTCGGAGATCGCGTTGGTCGGGATCGAGGTCTTGCGGTACGACGCCACCTGCTCGCCGTGCACGTCGGTGCCGTGCACGAGCGTGCCGTCGGCGTCGATGAGCACGGCGCTGTTGTACTGCGCGTCGCCCGCGTCCTCGTACAGGCCGAAGGCGACGGCGGTGCCCAGACGCTTCGCCGCCGCTGCGAACCGTGCGGTTGCGGGGCCGGGGACGGGCTGCGCCCAGGCCTTGCGGCTGTCGTTGACCACGCCGCAGAAGTAGGGCGTGGTGCAGAGCTCGGGGAACACGACGAGGTCGGCGCCCTCGGCCGCCTGTTCGAACAGGGCGATGAGCTCGTCGAGCGCGACGTCGCCGTCGGCCGGGGTCTGTCCGGCCTGCACGACCGCGACCTCGATGACCGGTCGGCTCCCTGCGGCGCTCATGCGGTGACCGCGCTCGGAGCAACGGACTCCACGCCCTCGCGGGTGCGCATCAGCGGCTGGATGCGGGTGCCGAAGTCGTCCATGCCCTGCAGGAAGTCGTCGAACACGACCATGATGCCCTTCGTGCCCTCGACGACGGCGGCCTCGTCGAGCATCGCAGCGACCTGCTCGTACGAGCCGACCAGCGTGCCCATGTTCATGTTCACGGCGCCCTCGGGCAGGGAGATCCGCTTGGCGGTGTTGCCCTCCTCACCCTCGGTGTCGGTGAGCGCCTGGCCCGTCATCCACGAGATCGCCTCGACGTCGACGCCGTCGTTGTAGAGCGCCCACTTGGCCTGGGCGGCCTCCTCGGTCTCGTCGGCGATGATCATGAACAGCACGTACGAGCCGACGTCACGACCGGTCTTCGCCCGCGCCTCGATGAGGGCCTTGTTCTGGTCGGCGTAGGCGGTCGGGGTGTTCACGCCGACGCCCATCGAGAAGTTGTAGTCGGAGTACTGGGCGGCGAACGCCATGCCCTGCGACGACTGGCCGGCCGAGACGATCGGGATGTGTCCGGTCGGCTTCGGCAGCATCTTGCAGTCGTTCATCGTGAAGTAGTCGCCCTTGAAGTCGGACTCGCCGTGCTCCCACAGCTCCTTCATGACCTGCATGTACTCGGTCTGGTAGGCGTAGCGGCGCTTGAAGTGCACGTCGTCGCCGGGCCACAGACCCATCTGGTCGTACTCGGCCTTCTGCCACCCCGCGACGAGGTTCAGGCCGAAGCGACCGTGCGAGATCGAGTCGACCGTCGCCGCCATGCGCGCCGCGATCGCCGGCGGGATCGTCAGGACCGCGGTGGTGGCGAACAGGCGGATCCGCTCGGTGCGGGCGGCGAGACCGGCCATCAGCGTGAACGACTCGAGGTTCTCGTCCCAGAACCCGCTCGGGCCGCCGTACCCGTGCAGCTTGATCATCGACAGCGCGAAGTCGAAGCCGTACGCCTCGGCCTTCTGCACGATCTCGAGGTTCAGGTCGAAGGACGGCTTGTACTGGGGCGACGTGGTGGAGATGAGCCAGCCGTTGCTGCCGATCGGGATGAAAACTCCGATGTCCATGGGGGACTCGCTTTCTGTGGTGGGTGTCGAGCAGGGTGGGAGAGGACGAGGTGGGTCAGGAACGCTTCGCGGCGGCCTTGGCGGCGGTCGCGACGGAGTGCCGCCGGATGGTCTGCGACACGGCGACGGCGACGATCAGGGCGCCGCCGTAGAACAGCTGCTGCACGAAGTTGTCCGCGCCGAGCATCTGCAGGCCGACGACCCCGGAGAACAGGAAGTACACGGCGATGAAGGTGCCGATCGCGTTGAACCGGCCCGGGATGATGGCGGTCGCGCCGAGGTAGCAGGCGGCGAACGCCGGGAGCAGGAACGACTGTCCGCTCGACGGGTCCGCGCCGCCGAGCGTGCCGGCGTAGACGACCCCGGCGACCGCGGCGGTGAGGCCGGCGCCGACGAACGCACCGACCCGGAGCCGTCGCACGTTCAGCCCGGACAGTTCGGCGACGGTGCGACCGGTGCCGACGAACAACAGCCGTCGGCCGACCGGGGTGGCGCTCAGCACGACCAGGACGACGACGGTGGCGATGAGGCCGTACACGAACGCCAGCGGCAGCCCGGCGAGCCCGCGCCACCCGACCGTGGCCTGCACGAGCGCGGGGTCGATGCCCGTCACCGACGACGAGGCGCTCATCCACTGGATGATCCCGATCATGAACGTCGAGGTGCCCAGCGTGACGATGAACGAGTCGATGCGGAACCCGACGGTGAGCAGGCCGTTGACGAGCCCGACCACGACGCCGATGACGAGACCGGCGGCGATCGCGGGCACGAGCGGGACGTCCATCTTCGCGTTGAGCACGGCGATGGTCATGGCGGAGAGCGACATCGTCGAGGCGCCGGACAGGTCGAACTCGCCCGCGGTCAGCGGGAAGAGGAACCCGAGCGCCAGGATGAGCAGCACCGACTGGGACCCGAGGATGTTCTGCAGGTTGCCGAGGGTCGGGTAGGTGTCGGGCAGCGCGATGCTGAACGCGATGACGATGACGAGCCAGGCACCGAGCAGGGCGTACCGCTCGGTGTGCCCCCATGAGAAGCGCGGGCGGGTCGGACGGACGATCGAGGTCTCGAGGACGGGGTCGGCGGTGGTGGACATCAGGCGTTCTCCTTGACGAGGGAGGGAACAGCAGCAGGGGACGGAGCAACAGGGGACGGAGCGGCGGGTTCGGCCGCGTCGACGAGGCTCGCCACGACGGCGGCCGCGATGACGTCGCGGTCGACACGCTCGTCGGTCAGCACGTCGTGCACGCGGCCGTGGGCGAGGACGACGACGCGGTCGCACAGCTGCGCGAGCTGGTCGTAGTCGGTGGACGCGCAGACGATGGCGACGCCCTGCTCCGCACTCCGGCGGAGCATCGAGAAGATCGCCGCGCGGGCGCCGACGTCGATGCCCTGGGTCGGTTCCTGCAGCAGCACGAGCCGGGGGTCGTCCTGCATCCACTTCGCCAGGACGGCCTTCTGCTGGTTGCCGCCGGACAGCGTGCCGAACAGGGCGGACGGGTCGGCGGGTCGGACGTCGTAGTCACGGACGAGTCCCGCGACGTGCGACCGTTCCCGTGCGGGGGAGAGGCCGAGCAGCCCTCGGAGCTTCCCGAGGACGGGGAGCGTGACGTTCTGCTCGACGGACAGGGTGAGCGCCCCGCCCTCGCGCTTGCGGTCGGCGGGGACGTACACGACACGGCGGGCGATGGAGGAACCGGGCGAGACCCGGGTCAGGTCGATCGGGGCGGCTTGCACCCCGTCGTCCCGCACGGTGAGCGATCCGGTCGCGGGTCGTGCGCCGTACAGGCCGGGCAGCACGTCCTCGACCCCGGAGCCGGCGAGGCCGGTGATGCCGACGACCTCGCCGTCGGCGACGTCGAACGACAGGCCGTCGACGACACCGACCCGGAGGTCGCGGACCGCCACGACGGCGTCACCGGTGGTCGCCGGCCGAGGGGTCCTGGCGGCGGCGCCGTCGAGCCCGCGTCCGACGATGAGCGCGACGAGTTCCTCGGCCGTCGTCGTGGCGGTGTCACGGTGTGCCTGGACCCGGCCGGCCCGCAGGACGGTGACCCGGTCGGCGTGCTCGAGGACCTCCGACATGTCGTGCGACACCAGCAGTGCCGAGGTGCGGCCGTCCGCGACGAGGTCCTTGACGACCCGGAACAGCAGGTCGGCGTCCTCCTTCGGCAGGAACACCGTCGGCTCGTCGAGCACGATGAGCGCGCGGTCGTCACCGAGTTCGGCGACGGCCCGCAGGATCGCGACGAGCGCCTTCTGGGTGTCGGAGAGCTCGTCGATCCGTGCACGGGGGTCGATGTCGACCCCGTACCGCGCGAACAGCTCGGCGGCGGCGCGGTGCTCGGCGCCCCAGCGGACGAAGGGGCCCCGGCCGGCCACGACGGTCGCGAGCCGCAGGTTCTCGGTCACGCCCAGGGACGGGACGAGCGCGAGGTCCTGGTGGACGAAGCTGATCCCGACGCGGCGGAAGTACCCGGGCGGCACCGGCAGTGGCAGTCGGGCGCCACGGACCTCGATCGTCGCTCCCGGCTCCGGCGCGTAGGTGCCGGACAGGATCTTGATGAGGGTCGACTTGCCGGAGCCGTTCTCGCCGAGGAGCGCGTGGACCTGGCCCGGCAGGACCTCGAGGTCGACGTCGTCGAGTGCGGTCAGTCCGCCGAAGCGCTTCGTGAGTCCGCTGATCCGCAGCACCGGCACGGCGGTCACTCGGCCGCGCCCCAGATGGCCTCGTACCCGGTCTTGTACGCGTCGCCGTAGCCCTTGCTCGGCGCCGGCGGGGTGCCGGTCTCGTCGACGTTGTCCTTCGTGAAGACCTTGAGCGGGGTCTTCTCGTCGCCGTCCTCGATGATCGGGGTGTCCGTCAGGACGCGGCCGGCCTGGTCGAGCGTCGCGTACGCGAGCCACTCCATGTTCTCGCCGATGTCCATCGTGAGGACGCTGCCGTCCTGCAGGATCTTCAGCACGGCGGGGGTGCCGTTGTACGACGAGGTGAACACCTGGCCGGTCTTGCCAGCCGCGGTCACGCCGGCCTCGACGTAGAGGGTCATCGAGTCGTAGACCGGCAGCACGTAGTCGAGGTTCGGGTTGGACTGCACGGCGGACTGCACCGTCGACGAGATCTTCGTCGCCCAGTCGGCGACCGGCACGTTCGTCACCTTGACGCTGCAGCCGTCGCACTGCGCCTCGAACTCGTCCTGCATCGCCTTGACGATGCCGTCGGACGGGGGGACCTCGGAGGACGTGATGATCAGGACGTCGCCCTGACCCTTCGTCTCCTTGATGGCCCAGTCGGCGTTGAGCTTCGCGGCCTCGTGGAACGGGGCGGTCACCTGCGCGGCGACGAGGTCCTGCAGCTGGTCCGGCAGCGCCTCGCCGGTCTGGTAGGTGTGGCTGATCAGCACGGGGATCCCCGCGGCCTTCGCACGCTTCAGCGCCGGGACGATGAGTTCACCGTTGACGCCTTGCGCCAGCACGATGATGTCGGCGCCGCGGCTGATCGCCTGGTCGATGCCGGCGGAGTGCTCGGTGGGCGTGCCCTGGTTCGTGTACTCCATCCACTTCGCGCCGTACTGCTCGGCGACCTTCTCGCCGGCCTCGTCGACCGCGGTGATGAAGGGGACGGCGGACGAGT
Source organism: Curtobacterium sp. PhB146 (assembly GCF_004342995.1). Taxonomy (NCBI): domain Bacteria; kingdom Bacillati; phylum Actinomycetota; class Actinomycetes; order Micrococcales; family Microbacteriaceae; genus Curtobacterium; species Curtobacterium sp. PhB146. The sequence goes on from NZ_SMBN01000002.1 coordinate 51,021, forward strand.
TCGGGATGTTGAAGATCGTCTTGCCGGCGATCCCCGACATGTCGAAGGGCTCGCCCTCGAAGGTGAACTCGGGGTCGACGCTGGCCGCCTTGATCTGGCTCGTGGCGTGCTCGACCCCGGCGGTGTCGTCACCGGAGCTCGTCGACGCGGTCGAGGTGGCCGAGCAGGCGGACAGGAACAGCACGCCGGAGAGTGCGGCGGCGAGGAGCGCGGGGCGGGGGAGACGCGTTCGGGACGGTGCGGGGGACGACATCGGTCGGGGACCTCCTGGACGGGTGGAGCAGGGAAGGTGCGGGGAAGCTGCAGCGGGTACGACGAACACCCCGCGGCGCGGGGTGGCGTGTGCAGGGAGCCGGGAGACGTTCACCGGCGGCGGGGCGTCGGGGTGACGCCGGCCGCTGCAGTGGGGCTGATGCGAATGTAACGGCAGTGGGGAGCCAGCAGGCGGTCGCCCGGTAACGGTCCTGTTAGGCGTTTGTTTCGCTGGTGTTAGGCCACCCGTCGCGCTGGTGCGCGCGGGGCGTCCGCCGCGTGGTTCCGCGGGGGACGACTGCGCCACCGAGGCCTGTGCACGCGCGGATCCGGGCGGTGACGGGGCGGCGACGGCGGGGCGAAACACGCCGGACGCATCCGAGGCGACTTCCGGTAACGGCGCTCTCACAATTCGCAGGCGACGGCCGTGCACGGCGGCTGGCGGAATGCCCGGGGCCCCCGGAAGCACAGCCCGGCTGACCGGGACATTCCGGCGTTGCCGGTCCGAGGGTCGCTGGCGTAACCCAGCCGATACGGATCCGGCACGACGGCGAAACGAACGAGCGGTGGACTGCACCAACGACCCGCAGCACCAACGACCGCAGCACCAACCACCACGACAGGAGCACCCCGATGATCACCACCGTCGTCGCCGGCAACCCCAAGCCGGCCTCACGGACGCTCGACGCCGCGACGGTCGTGCTCGAACGCCTCACCGGTCGCGCCCCCGACCACGTCGTCGACGTCATCGACCTCGGCGCCGGCCTGCTCGGCTGGGGCGACACGGCGGTGTCCGACGCCGTCCGGACCGTCGCTGGCTCCGACCTCGTGGTCGTCGCGTCGCCGACGTTCAAGGCGACCTACACCGGTGTGCTCAAGCTGTTCCTCGATCAGTTCGGCACCGGAGACGGGCTCGCCGGCGTCGTCGCGGTACCGCTCATGCTCGGTGCCGGTCCGGCCCACGCGCTCGCCCCGGAGGTCTTCCTCAAACCGGTGCTGGTCGAACTCGGCGCGACCGTCCCCGCCCCCGCCCTGTACCTGAACGACAAGCAGTACTCGGACCCCGCATCGACCGACGTCTGGCTCGCCCGCTGGCGGGACGTCGTCCTCGGTGCGACCGCCAGCCACCAGGAAGGAACCGCGTCATGATCAGCCCCTACTCCACCGAGGCCCCGGACCTCTCCGCACTCAAGCAGGCGTTCTCGGGTTTCCCGTGCGGTGTCGCCGCACTGTCCGCCGTCGTGGACGGCGAACCGACCGTGCTCGTCGCGTCGTCGTTCACCGTCGGGGTCTCGCAGGACCCACCGCTGGTCATGTTCGCCGTGCAGCACACCTCGACCACGTGGCCGGTGCTCCGCGACGCCGGCACGATCGGCGTCTCGATCCTCGGCGAGGGGCACGCGCAGGTCACGCGGCAGCTCGCCTCACGCGACAAGTCGGTCCGGTTCGTCGGGGTCGACACGACGGTCGCCGACACGGGAGCGGTCTTCCTGCAGGGGGCGCCGATCTGGCTGGAGTGCTCGGTCGAGCACACCTACCCGGCCGGCGACCACGACATCGTCGTGCTCCGGGTACTCGGACTCATGTCCGACTTCGCGCACAGCCCGCTGGTCTGGCACCGGTCCGCCTTCGCGACGCTGAGCGCCTGATCGGCGCGCTGCGTGCCGGACCGACGCTGCCTGCCGGGCTGGCACCGGGCAACGGACAGGAGGCCCGGATCACGTGAGCCGATCTGCTCACGTGATCCGGGCCTCCCGTCCACACCGCGGCGTCAGCCGCGCAGCGCCTCCGTCAGCTTCACGCGACTGCCCGTCCGCAGCAGCGCGTTCTCGTAGACGCGGGCGCCCACCAGCACGACGACGACCACCGCGGCGACCACGATCAGGAGCGACAGGATCGGCTCCCACCACTCGGCCGTGCCGAGGAAGATCCGCATCGGCATGCCGATCGGTGCACTGAACGGCACGTACGACATGATGCCGAGCACGGTCGGGTTGTTGTACGCGACGATGATCAGGATGTACGGGATCATCACGAGCATCATCACCGGCGTGGTGACGCTGCCGACGTCCTCCTGACGCGACACGAGCACGGCCGCCGCGGCGAACAGCGACGCGATGAGCACGAAGCCGACGGCGAAGAACCCGACGAACCACAGGATGCTCGGGCCGAGCATCGAGAACATGTTGTCCTGCCCGGTGACCGCCAGGGTGACGACGGCGGCGATGGCCACGGCGACGATCTGCGCGAACGCCATCACGCTGTTGCCGAGGACCTTGCCGGCGAGCAGCGCCCTGGCCGAGATCGCGGACATCAGGATCTCCACGACCCTGGTCGACTTCTCCTCGACCACGCTCTGCGCGATGGACTGGCCGAAGGTCACGGCCGAGGCGAAGTACACGACGCCGAACGCGATGGCGATGAGGTAGACGAGTCCGCCGGGCAGCGCGTCCGGGTCGAGCAGTTCGATCCGCGGTGTGACGCTCAGCGCGGAGACGACGTCGGTCGGGGCTTCGTCGAGGCCGACGACCTTGTAGCCGAGCGGGTCGTCGGACGGCACGATCGCCGCGTCGACGTCGCCGTTCTGCACGAGCCGTTCCGCGTCGGCGACGGAACCGGACTTCGTGACGTCGAGCCCGCTCGTGGTGGGCAGCGAGACGCTGTCGACCACGGCAACCGGCGTGGTGTCGTCGGCGGTGGCCTTGCCGACGATGCCGCCGACCACGATGGACGCGACGACCATGCCGATCAGGATGAGGGCGGAGACCACGAAGGCCTTGCTGCGGATGCGTGCCTGGATCTCGCGTGCGGAGACGAGCCGCACGGCCTGCACGAAGGAGTCGTTCATCGGATGACCTCCCGGAAGACTTCGCTGAGCCGCGGGACCCGCGGGGCGAACGACCCGACGGTTCCCTGCTGGACGGCCCGCTGCAGGACGTGTTGGGCGGTGGACGGGTCGGCCTCGAAGACGGCGTAGCCGCCGTCGAACTCGCGGACCGTCACACCGGGCTCGTCGCGGAGCCAGGCGACGTCGCCGTCGACCAGCAGCTCCCAGGCGGCGGGCCCGGCCTGCTTGCGGAGTTCGTCCTGCGGGCCGGCGGCACGGATGGTGCCGCCCGCGATCACGACGACGTCGTCGCAGAGCCGTTCGACGACGTCGAGCTGGTGGCTCGAGAACAGCACCGGGACCCCGCGCGCCGCGGTCTCGCGCAGGACGCCGAGCACGGTGTCGACGGCCATCGGGTCGAGGCCCGAGAACGGCTCGTCGAGCACCAGCACCTCGGGATCGTGGGCCAGGGCCGCGGCGATCTGCACCCGCTGCTGGTTGCCGAGCGACAGCTTCTCGACGGCATCGTCGGCGTGGCCGGTCAGCTCGAGTCGTTCGAGCAGCTCGGTGGTCCGCGTGGTCGCCGCGCGCTTGTCGACGCCGTGCAACCGGGCCATGTAGGTGATCTGCTCGGCCACCGGCATCTTCGGGTACAGCCCGCGTTCCTCGGGCATGTAGCCGAAGCGGCGGCGGTCGGCGGGCCGGACCGCGGTGCCGTCGATCGAGACGGATCCCGCGTCGGCCTGCAGCACGCCGAGCATGATCCGCATGGTGGTCGTCTTGCCGGCGCCGTTGCCGCCGACGAACCCGGTGAGGCGGCCGTTGCCGACCGTGAACCCCACGTCGTCGAGCACCCGGCGGTCGCCGAAGTGCTTGGTCACCCCTTCGATGGTGAGCATGTCGTACCCCTCTCGCGACGGCCTGCGCCGCCTGCGTCGACGCTATTGGCCGGGAGGCACGGGGCGCCTCCGCCATCCGGCGGGACTTGGGTGGGTGGTCGGCTCCACCGCGCGGGGGAGGGGGCGGGTGGGCTGCGTCGTCCCGCGGTGCCGTGGTGTGGCTCGGTGCGGTGCGGTGCGGTGCGGTGCGGTGCGGCGCGGTGCCGGATGCATGTGCATCTTCCGACGTTCCACGCGTCGAACGACTCACGTTCTGTCGGAACATGCACCCGCACGCAATGCGTGTGCATCTTCCGACGTTCCACGCGTCGAACGTCTCGTGGAACGTCGGACTTCGCGGCGGCGGCCGGTCGGCGAGTCGGGCTCGGTCAGCCGGCGACGCCGTGCTCGAACGCCCAGACGACCGCCTGGATGCGGTCGCGCAGCGCGAGCTTCTGCAGCACGTTCGACACGTGGGTCTTCACGGTGGCGTCACCGACGTACAGCTCGGCGGCGATCTCGGCGTTGCTGAGGCCCCGGGCGAGCAGCCGGAGCACTTCGGTCTCGCGCTCGGTGAGTCCGGCGGCTGCCAGCGCGCCGTCCGCGGTCCGCGCGCTCGCCACCGGTGCGGCGGTCGCACGGCTGATCACCCGGCGCGTGACGTCGGGCGCGAGCAGGGCGTCCCCGGCGGCGACGGTCCGGACGGCGTCGATCAGCCGTTCGGGGGAGGCGTTCTTCAGCAGGAAGCCGCTGGCACCCGCCTCGAGTGCGTGGAACAGTGCGTCGTCGCTGTCGAACGTCGTCAGGATGAGCACCGCCGGCGGGTCCGGCAACGCTGCGATCCGCCGAGCGGCCTCGAGTCCGTCGACGCCGGGCATCTGCACGTCGAGGCAGACCACGTCGGGGCGCAGGGCCCGGACGGCCTCGACCGCACGGGCGCCGTCGGGGGCCTCGCCGATCACCCGGAACCCCGGCTCGGACTCCAGGATCACGCGGAACCCGGCCCGCACCAGCTCCTGATCGTCTGCGAGCACGATCGTCAGGTCGGTCGCGCCGTTCGGGTCGTTCGTCTCGTTCACGTCGTCGGCAGCCATGCCCGCACCAGGTAGCCTCCCCGGGCGCGTGGCCCGATCTCGATCCGTCCGTCCACGGCTGCGACCCGCTCCCGCATGCCGATGTGCCCGAGGCCGCTGCCCGACGGGTTCCGCGCAGCACGGTCACCGTGCCCGTCGTCGGTGACCTCGACCTCGAGCCCGTCGTCGAGGTACCTGAGCCGGACGTCGGCGCGGGCGGTGGGCCCAGCGTGCTTCAGGACGTTCGTCACGGCCTCCTGCACGATCCGGTACGCGACGGCGGCGACCGTCGGCGGCACGGGACGCTCGTTGCCCACGACCACGTACTCGGTCGGGTGACCGGCGACCCGAGCGGACTCGGCGAGCTCGACGATGCGTGCGATGCCCTCGGTGCTCGGAGCGTCCCCGACACCGCGGTCACCGGTGCCCGGTTCGTCCGCCGACCGCAGGGTGCCGAGCATCCGCCGGAGTTCCTCGACAGCCGTGCGCGCGCTCTCCTCCACCACGCCGAGCGATGCCGTCGCCTGCGCGGGATCACGGTCGATGACCCGTCGGGCAGCGCCGGCCTGCACGCCCATCAGGGACACGTGGTGCGCGACGACGTCGTGCAGTTCGCGGGCGATCCGGACCCGCTCGATCGTCACGGCCTGGGCAGCACTGCGCTCCCGTTCGGCTGCCAGCTCCGCGGTGCGCTCGTCGAGCTGGTGTCGGGCGACGGCCGAGGCCCAGGCCCGGTTGCCCGCGTACCAGGCGGCGCCGAAGTAGATGACGTTGATCACGATGTTCAGCAGCGAGTACGCGATGTACGGCGGGATGAGGGCGCCGTCGTCGTTGGGCAGTGCGTTCGGTACCGCCCAGCCGAACGAGATCGCGAGGAACAGCCACGCGAACATCCCGCCGATGACGACCCACCGGACCACCTCGGCCCGCACCCGGTCGGCGCACCATGCACCGACGGAGTACAGCGAGATGAACAGGGTGAAGTTGACCAGGAACACCTCGGGCACGTGCAGGAGCTGCGTGGCCGCGAACGCCAGCGCGGACAACACTGCAGCGGACATCGGGAACCGGCGACGGAACGCGATCGGGACCGCGTTCGCGACGATCATCAGGGCCGAGACCCACCAGGCCGCCTGGTCGTCGCCGTAGATGCCGGACGCCCCGTACAGGACGGTGGTGATCGTCAGGCCGGCGGCGAGCACCAGGGCGAGCACGGCGTCCTGGCGGTGCTCGCGGCGCCCCACGGGCAGCCGTGACCACTCCGCTGTCGTCCCCATGCAGCAAACGCTAGCGGGTGCCGCCCCCGTCCAGGCCGTCGAGGGCCGCGAGGACCGTCGTGACCTCGGTGCGCGTCGTGTAGTCGACGTGCACGTCCACGAACCGGACGACACCGTGCTCGTCGATGACGAAGACCGACGGGAACGGGATCGCGGCGGTTCCGTCGGCGTTGCTGTCGGCGACGTCGAACCCGAGCTCCGTGTGGGCTGCTCGTGCCTCAGTGCTCGGCGCCGTGACGACGCCGAACCGACCGGCGAGCACGTTCTCCGGGTCGGACAGGACCGGGAATGCCAGCTCGCCGTTCGCGATCGACTGCTCGGTGCCCTCGGGGGTCTGCGGCGAGACGGCGACGAGTCGTGCCCCGCGTCCCTGCAGCGCGGGGAGCAACTCCTGCTGGTAGGTGCGGAGCGTGAGGTTGCAGTACGGGCACCAGGCGCCGCGGTAGAACACGATCACGGTCGGCGTGTCACCACGCGCGGCGCCCAGTGACGTGGCGGCGCCCGTCGCGTCCAGCAGTGGAGCGTCCGGGGCGTCGTCCCCGACGGCGAGGACACCGTCGGGGACGCCGTCGGCACGCAGGTCGGCCTGTTCCCGATCGAACACGGCGCTGAGCTCGGGGCCGATCTGCGCGGTGAAGCCGTCGTTGAACTCGTCGACTCGACGAGCGATGGTGTCGTGGGGCATCGGGTACTCCGTGGTCGTGGGCGGCCGGGTCGCCGTCGGAGGGAGCGTAGGCACGTCCCGGGGCTCGCGGTCCCGTCGCTCGTCACGGAGCGTCACGGAACCGGGTGGTCGGGGAGTATCCTCCCGCCAACGAGCAGGGGAGTCACCATGCAGTTCCTCGTCAACGTCATCGACGACGGGCAGGCCGACGCCGCCGGTCGCACGGAGTCCGCCACCCAGGCCGAGGCCACTGCGGTCGATGCCCTGAACGAACGCCTGGGCACCGCCGTCGTGTTCGCCGCCGGGGTGTCCGCCCCCGGCGACGGCACCGTCGTCGACGCCCGTGGCGGCGGTTCGGACACCACGCCCGGACAGGTGGCCGACAGCGCCGAGTTCGTCGCGGGCTTCTGGGTCATGGAGCTGCCGGACGCCGAGACGGCGCTCCGTGTGGCGCACGAGGCGTCGCAGGCGTGCAACCGGAAGATCGAGCTGCGTCCGCTGCTGTGACGCGGGCACCGCTCCCCGGCCCGCTCCGCTTCCCGACCACGGCGAGCACGGCGCTCGCCGCCGTGACGAGCGCCCCGACCACGAACGTCGCCGCGTAGCCCGCCGTGCCGACGAGTGCGCCCGACGCCGCCGCTCCCACGGCCTGACCGAGCACGAGCGCGACGAAGAGCGCCGACGTCCCGGCCGACGACCGCGCAGCGTCGAGTTCGGTCGTCCAGGCGATCAACGCGCCGGTCGCCGCCGTGTAGCCCCAGCCGAACACCGCACACGCCAGCATCGCCACCGCCGTGGACTGCGGCGCGAGCCCGAGTGCGACGACGGCCACCGCCACGGCGCCCGCGGTCACCGCCCAGAGCGTCCGCGCGCGGAGTCCGCTCGTCCACCGAGCCGTCACGGCGACCGCAGCACCGCCGACCCCGAGCGCGATCCACGCCGACACCGACACCACGACGGGCGCGCCCGCGTCGACCAGCGCGGAGCGGCCGTAGGTCCACACGACCGCCGATCCGGCACCGAAGAGCAGCGCGAGCGCGATGACCCGTCGGTGCGCCGCGAACCACGCCGTCCCGGGTGCGGCTGGCCGGTCACCGCCGGACCCGCTCCCACGGGACACCACCAGCAGCACGACGCCGACGACGAGTGCGAAGACCCCGGACCACGCCCAGGCCGTCCGCCAGTCGGGCAGGAGCACGAGTGCGAGCGCCCCCGCGGCGACCAGCCCCGGACCGGTCCCCGAGTTGACGACCGCCTGCGCCGTCCCCTGCACGGACCCCGGCACCGTGCGCGACACGAGCTGCACGAGGGCCGGCGACGCCAGCCCCGCCCCGGTCGACGCGACCACGGCGGCGATCCCGAAGGACCACGGCCCCGGCGCCGCCGCCATCGCGAGCGCACCGACCCCGGCGACTCCGGCGGCTGCGGCGACGAGCACCCGGGGGACGCGTGCGGCGACCAGGAACCCGACCACCGCGCCGACGCAGTACATCGCCGAGGCCCCCGAGGAGACCCACCCGGCGGCGTCCGGGCGCAGGCCGAGGTCGCGTTGGACGTCGGGCAGGAAGAGCCCGAACGCCAGGCGGACCAGCCCGTACGTCGCGGCGATCAGGGCCAGCCCGCTGCCGAGGAACACCCACTGTCGTAACGAAAACGATCGTTTCACTTTTGAGAGCCTAGGGTGCTTGCATGGCGATGCGTCCAGGAACCGAGCAGCGGCTGCTCGACGCGGCCGAGGAGCTCTTCTTCACGCGGGGCATCGCCGCCACCCCGATCGACGCCGTGCTCGACCGTGCCGGGATCTCGAGCGCCACGCTCTACCGCGGGTACGCGAGCAAGGAAGCCCTGGTCGCCGCGGCCCTCGATCGGCGGCACGATGACTGGCTCGCCACGTGGGACCGCGCTGTCGACGCGGCTCCGGACGACCGTGGTCGTCTGCTCGCGGTGTTCGACGCGCTGGACGACTACCGGTCGACCACCGCCGGCTCGCGCTGGTGCGCGTTCCTCGGGACCGCTGCTGAGTACGCGGACGCCCCAGCCGAGGTGCACGACGTGCTCGACCGCGAGACCGGTGCGCTCCGGAGCCGGCTGACCGAACGTGCCGCGCCCGTCGTCGGCGAGCGCGCCGGGGCCCTGGCTGACCAGCTGCTGCTCGTCGTCTCCGGGTACCTCGCGATGCGCCTGCGCGATCCGTCGGTCGGCACGGCGACGGCGCGTGCGGTCGCTGCGGCGCTCGTCGCAGCAGCCTGACCGCTCGTCAGCGCCCCGGGGTTCTCCGACGCTGCGCTGGGTACCTTGCCCGGTGTGCAGCGACTCTCCCCGATCCTCGTGATGCAGCGCGTGACCTCTGACGGAACGGTGCCCCTCGGATGACCCGTCCGCGTGCGTCGACGATCACCCGTCGGTCGCTGCTGATCGGGGGAGTCGGCATCGTCGCCGCGGGTGCAGCCGCCGAGGCGGTGAACCTCGACCTGCTGCCGGGTCGGTCGACGATGTACCGCGTGCTCGGGCTCAACGGTGCCGACGGCACGATCCCCGACGTCGACCCGGTCCCCTCGGTCTCCGGCACCTTCGTGTCGACCGCGCGGAAGGGACGGACCGTCGGGTGGACCATCGCCGCTCCGGAGTCGGACACCCCGCTGCCGGTGGCCGTCGCGTTGCACGGCTACGGCGACGACCACTCGGCGTTCTTCGGGCGGGCGCTCGGCTGGGACCGGTTCCTCGCGGCGCACATCACGGGTGGCGGCGCTCCGTTCGCGATCGCCTCGATCGACGGCGGCAACCGCTACTGGCACCACCGTTCCGACGGGGATGACCCCGCGGCGATGGTCGTCGACGAGTTCCTGCCCCGGATCGCGCGGCGCGGATTCGACACCGACCGGCTCGCGCTGACCGGGTACTCGATGGGCGGGTTCGGCGCCCTCCGGCTCGGCGGGGTGCTCGGTGCGTCCCGCGTCCGCGCCGTGTCGGCGATCAGTCCGGCGCTCTGGACGTCAGCAGCGGACACCGCCCGCGGAGCCTTCGACGACGCGGCCGACTTCCGTGCGAACACGGTCCTCGGTCGGCAGCGCGCGCTCGACGGGGTCGCCGTCCGTGTCGACTGCGGCAACGGTGACGGGTTCGCTCCGGCGGCGCACGCCTACGTCGACGGTTTCGCGACGCCGCCCGCCGGGGGCTTCGAGCCCGGCGCCCACACGCACGGCTACTGGCGCCGCCTGGCACCGCAGCAACTCGCCTTCCTCGGCCGTCACCTCGGTCGCTGACCCAGCCCGCGCCCTGGGCGGTCGCCGAGGCGGACGGGAGGCCCGTGGCGGCCCCGCACCGCGCCTCCAGGCCGCCGACCGGTCGCGCCCACGGCCCGTGCCGCCTGGCGAGCAGCGCTCAGGCTCGCCCGCGGTTGCGGCGCCGGATCTCCCTCGGCGCCCGACCGGCCATGAAGGACCTCGCAGGATCGACGAGGAAGCCCTGCCGCAGGGCCTCGCGCCCGACGAGCATCCGGAACCCCATCTGGTCGCGGTTGCTCAGGGTGACCTCGGACACGACGGCGCGCCCGGCCAGGGTGATCGTGGTGAGCACGACGATGCGCTCCTGGGTGTGCCCGGTCGAGCTGCGGATGATGCGCCGGTCGTGCACGTCGCACTCGATCGTGACGGCGTCGGCATCGGTGTCCTGCCATGGGTGCACCGAGAACCGGACCCGGTCGCCCGGGAGTTCTTCGAGGTCGAACGCGTGCAGTGCCGAGCTGCGTGCACCGGTGTCGAGCTTGACCTTGATCCACGGCAGCCCGAGGTCCGGCAGGCCGGCCCACTCGCGCCAGCCGGCGACGACGAGCCCGCCGTCGGGGGACTTCGGAGCACGGGCCATGTGCCCATCCTGTCCCATGCGCGACTGTGCCGGTCAGGCGGGCGGGTTCGGCACCATCCGGACGGCGCTCTTCCGCGGCGGCCCGGGCAGCACCGAGACGCCGGCTGCCTCGGCCCCACGTGCTCCGTCGATGACCGCGGTCGCGCCGCCGAGCGACGGTGCCGGCCCCGCGGTTCCGAACAGTGCCCACGCCTCGCCCCCCGGGTCGAACCGCGAGTCGTAGCGGAGCGCATCGACCCGGTCCTTGAACAGCTCGGCCCATGCCTGCGTCACGGCGTAGTCGCCCATGGTCGTGAGTTCGCTCGTGACCCCGAAGCGTGCAGCGCCCGCGCCGCTGACGTGGGCGGAGCTCGCATCGGACGGCGGGGGGATCGTCGAGACGCGGAGGGCGGCAGCGTCGGCAGCGCTCACTTCGTTGCGGCGGACCTTCGGGCCGAAGAACTCTCGGACAGCGGTCGAGGCCGCGGCTGCGAAGCAGCACGTGCCGTTCGGTTCCCGGAGGTTGAAGCGGCCGTGGGGGTGGCTGGCGAAGTACCAGGGCGCGAACTCGGCGAGGTGCGCGCGGAACACCTCGGCGGGGAGTCTGCCCCCGTCGGGGAAGCCGGTCAGGTCGAGACCGGCTTGTGGTGCGGTCTGGACGACGTCGGTGCGTGCGACCGTGGTCATCCGAGTCGGAACGATCCGGCGAGTGCGGCGAGACGGACCGCTTCGTCCGCACGGTCCGTCCGGAGCGCCTGGGCCGGCGTGAGTCCGTCGAGTTCGTCCGCCGGCGCGTTCAGCCACACGGCATCGCCCCAGGGGTCGACCCGGTCGGGGTCCAGGCCGGCCAGGACGTCGCGCAACCGTGGCAGCAGGATGCCCCGTGCATCGAACTGGAACGACGGGTAGAGCCGGAAGCCGTCGGCCGACAGCACGCAGAGCACGTCGCCGACCTTGGCCTGCGCATCGAGGGTCTGCCGGCTCATCTGGAACCACTTCCGCAGGCCGGCAGTGTCGTAGAACGGTCCGACGCGGTCGTCGAGCACATCGGCGCCGGGGATGCTGGCGAGCATCCGCTCCGCGACGGCGTCCATCGATCCGTTCACCCGCTCGACCTCGGCGAGGTCGATCAGGTCGACGTGCCGCAGGAGTGCGGCCACGAGGCGATCCCTGAGGTCGTCGGCCGGACCGGTGGAGGTCGTGGTCGGTGGCGCGACCGCCTCGGTCGAGGACGGTCTGCGCGATCGGACACGCCACTCGGACGACGCGGGTCGCCGCGACGTCGACCGTCCGGACCCTGCGAGTCGAGGGGTCCGGTTGCTCCGGGTCGCCCGGAGACCGTGCTGGTTCTTCGTCATTGCGCACCGTCCGATCAGTCAATCCAGCGTACCGCACACGCGTCAAAAGAGTACAACGCGCTCGCTCTGCAAGGCGGTCGGCGGCATCACGGCGCGGGCGTGCTTGGATGGACCGTCGCCGTCGATCCCACCCCGCGGAGAACCCCTCGATGAAACTCGCCATCCTGTCCCGCGCCCCGCAGGCGTACTCGACCCAGCGCCTCCGTGCTGCGGCGCTCGACCGCGGCCACGACGTCAAGGTGCTGAACACGCTGCGCTTCGCGATCGACCTGTCCGGCGAGGACCCGGACCTGCTGTACCGCGGCAAGCTCCTGTCCGACTACGACGCGGTGCTGCCCCGGATCGGCAACTCGATCACCTACTACGGCACCGCGGTGGTGCGGCAGTTCGAACAGATGGACGTGTACACGCCGAACACCGCGACGGGCATCACGAACTCCCGCGACAAGCTCCGGGCGAACCAGATCCTGTCCCGCCACCACATCGGCATGCCCGCGACGACGTTCGTGAACAGCCGGGCCGACGTCCGCGGCGCGATCGAACGGGTCGGCGGGGCTCCGGTCGTGATCAAGCTGCTCGAGGGCACGCAGGGGATCGGCGTGATCCTGGCGCCGGAGGAGAAGGTCGCCGAGTCGATCGTCGAGACCCTGCACTCGACGAAGCAGAACGTCCTGATCCAGTCGTTCATCTCGGAGAGCCGCGGTCGTGACATCCGCGCCCTCGTCGTCGGCGACCGGGTGGTGGCCGCGATGCGCAGGACGGCGTCGGGGGACGAGTTCCGCTCCAACGTGCACCGTGGCGGCACCGTCGAGAAGGTCACGCTGTCGCCGGAGTACGAGGCGGTCGCGGTCCGGTCGGCGCAGATCATGGGGCTCAAGGTCGCCGGTGTCGACATGCTCGAGGGCAACGACGGTCCGCTCGTGATGGAGGTCAACTCGTCACCGGGGCTCGAGGGCATCGAGCGTGCGACGGGCTTGGACGTCGCCGGCGCGATCATCGACTTCATCGGCAACCAGGTGGCCTTCCCCGAGATCGACGTGCGCCAGCGGCTCAGTGTGTCGACGGGCTACGGCGTCGCCGAGCTGCTCGTGCACACCAACGCCGACCTGGTCGGGAAGACGATCAAGGAGTCGGGACTGTGGGACCGGGACATCACCGTGCTGACCCTGCACCGGGGCGCGACCGTCATCCCGAACCCGCGCAGTGGCGTCGAGCTGCAGGCCAGTGACCGGCTGCTCTGCTTCGGCAAGCTCGAGGAGATGCGCTCGATGGTGCCGGACCGTCGACGCCGTCGCAGCAAGATCCGGAAGCTCCCGAAGGACGCCTGACACCGCGCGTCCAGCCGAGCCGGACTGCACACACAGGTGAAATGAGGAAGTATGTGTCGGTGACGATCATGACGGAACGGCCGGTCGACCGGGCAGCGAGCAGTGACCGGGCGCCGAGCAGTGAACCCGAGCAGCCCGGCAACGCCACGGCGAAGCACCACAACGTCTCGCTGCTGTCCGTGGCGACGACGACCGCCGAACGCGTGACGACCTCTGCGGACATCGAAGCGCGGCTGCGCGGCGTGCTCCGCCGCCTCCGTCTGCCGATGGGACTGCTCGAGCGGGTCGCCGGTGTGATCGAGCGCCGCAATTGGGGCGAGGGCCAGACCTTCCAGGACGCCGCCATCGACGCCGGCCGTCGGGCCATGGCCGAGGCAGGGGTGCGTCCGGACGAGATCGGGCTGCTGATCAACACCTCGGTGACCCGTCCGCACCTCGAGCCGTCGGTCGCCGTGCGCCTGCACCACGGGCTCGGTCTGCCGTCGTCCGCGATCAACTTCGACATCGCGAACGCCTGCCTGGGGTTCGTCAACGCCATGAGCGTCGCCGCGGGCATGATCGACTCCGGCCAGATCAAGTACGCGCTCGTCGTCGACGGCGAGGACGCCGACCAGGTGCAGCTCAACACCATCGACCGCCTGAACCAGGGTGGTCGGAACCGCAAGGACTTCATGAGCGAGTTCGCGAGCCTGACCCTCGGGTCCGGTGCCGCGGCCGCCGTGCTCGGCCCGGCGGACCTGCACCCCGAGGGGCACCGGATCGTCGGCGGCGTCACCCGCGCGGCGACCCAGTGGTACGACCTGTGCGTCGGCAGCGTGGACGGCATGTTCACGGACGCCAAGATGCTGCTCAAGGGCGGCATGGAGCTCGTCGTCGCGGCCTGGACCGAGGCCCGTGCCCACTTCGACTGGGCCGACATGGACCGCTACGTCCTGCACCAGGTCTCCGACGTGCACACCAACGCGTTCGTCGAGGCAATCGGCATCCCGCGCGACAAGGTCCCCACCACCTACCAGCGCTTCGGCAACGTCGGCCCGGCGTCGATCCCGATCACCCTGGCCGACGAGGTCGAGTCCGGCGGCATCCGCCGCGGTGACCGCGTGTTCCTGGGTGGCGTCGGTTCCGGCATCAACACGGCGATGATGGAACTCCACTGGTGAGGTCCCGGCTGCCCCGCGTCGCCGCGAGCATGGCTCCGGCGACGCAGCCGCCCTTCCTGCCCGGACTCGACCCGGCCTGGTCACGCCTGGTCACGGTGCCGGAATGGTCCGAGAACCGTTCGGGAGGCACGGATCGCGCCGCGCGCACCTGGCACCTCCTCGACACAGCCGGGTCCCTGGCGGCGCTCGGCGTGGAACCGGTCGGCACCATCCTGTGCGTGCACGGCAACCCCACGTGGTCGTACCTGTGGCGGTCGGTGCTCCGCACCTCGCTCGAGGTCGCCCAGGCCGGTGGCCCGGCCTGGCGCGTGGTCGCCGTCGACCAGCTCGACATGGGCTTCTCGGAGCGCACCGGGGTGGAACGGGGGCTGCCGCAGCGCGTCGCGGACCTCGGTGCCCTGACCGACGAACTCGGGCTGACCGGCCCGGTCGTCACCCTCGGCCACGACTGGGGCGGAGTCGTGTCGCTCGGATGGGCGGTCGACCACCCCGACGTCCTGGCTGCCGTGATGACGTGCAACACCGCCGTGCACCAGCCCGACGACGTCCCGATCCCGGCGCCGCTGCGGCTCGCCCTGGGGCCGGGGCTGCTCGGCCGTGCGACCGTCGTGACGCCTGCGTTCCTCGAGACGACGCTCGGCATCGCGCACCCGAAGCTCGACCGTGCCGTGGCCGACGGCTACCGTGCCCCCTACCGCGGTGCCGCGCGTCGTGGCGGGATCGGCGGCTTCGTGGCGGACATCCCCGTCGACGCCCGGCACCGGAGTGCACCCGAGCTCGACCGGATCGCTGCCGGGGTCGCTGCGCTCGAGGTCCCGGCGCTGCTGCTGTGGGGTCCGCGCGACCCGGTGTTCCTGGAGCGCTACCTCGACGACCTGTCCGAGCGGCTGCCACACGCCGACGTCCACCGCTTCGAGGGTGCTGGCCACCTGCTGCCCGACGACGCCGACGTGGCGGGCGCGGTGTTCGACTGGATCGGCGACCGTCTGCCGGGCGGACACGTGCCTGCTCCAGCCGAGAAGGGCCTCCCGGTCGACGTCGACCAGTCGACCGACGTGAGCCGCCCGCTCGGCGCCGCGCTCGAGGACCTGCGCGACAGCGACGAACCCGCCCTCGTCGAGATGGCCGCGGCCGGCGGTCCCCGCACGATCACGTGGCGCCTGCTCGCCCGTCGGGTGGACGAGATCGCCGCCGGGCTGGACGACCTCGGTGTCCGGAGCGGTGACCGTGTCTCGCTCCTCGTCACCCCGGGAGCCGACCTGACGGCCGTCCTGTACGCCTGCGTGCGGATCGGCGCGGTCGTCGTGGTGGCCGATGCCGGACTGGGGCTGCGCGGTCTGACCCGTGCGGTCCGCGGAGCCCGGCCCGACTGGATCATCGGCGCGCTGCCCGGACTCGGAGCCGCTCGTGCACTCGGCTGGCCGGGTCGGCGCATCGCGACCGTCCCGCTGCCCGCACCCGCACGGCGTGCGCTGCGCGTCGAGCACACGCTCGTCGACGTCGCCCGGCGGGGTGCCCGTCGGCTCGCGCACGGTTCCGTGCTGCCCACGGTGCCGGCGTCCGATGCTCCGGCCGCGATCCTGTTCACGTCCGGTTCGACCGGCCCGGCGAAGGGCGTCGTCTACACGCACGGACAGCTCGGTGCCGTCCGCGACGTCCTGGCGGCCCAGTACGACATCGGTGTCGGCACCGGCCTCGTCGCGGGCTTCGCACCCTTCGCGCTGCTCGGCCCGGCCCTCGGGGCCCGGTCGGTGGCGCCGGACATGGACGTCACCGCGCCCCGGACCCTGACGGCGCGCGCCGTCGCGGCCTCGGTGGCCGCTGCCGACGCGACCGTCGTGTTCCTGTCGCCGGCGGCGCTGGCGAACGTCGTGGCGACGGCATCGGTGCTGACCGACGCCGACCGTGCGGCACTCGCGCGCGTCCGGTTGTTCCTGTCGGCGGGCGCCCCGGTGTCGGCCGCGCTGCTGACCGCGGCGACCGAGCTGATGCCGAACGCGAGTGCGCACACCCCCTACGGCATGACCGAGGGGCTGCTCATGACCGACGTCGACCTGGACGGCGTCCGTTCGGCGGCGGCCTCGGACGACGAGGGCATCTGCGTCGGGCTCCCGGCGGCGAACGTGCGGGTGCGGATCGCGCCGCTCGACGCCGCGGGTGCAGCGACCGGTGGGCTGACCGACGCGGCGGGCGTCACCGGCGAGATCGTCGTCGTGGCACCACACGTGCGCGACCACTACGACCGGCTCTGGCGGACGAACCGCGTCGCGCGGCTCGGCGTCGAGGACCCGCGCGGACACCGCACCGGTGACGTCGGACACCTGGACGCGTCCGGGCGCCTCTGGGTCGAGGGGCGGATGCAGCACGTGCTCACCACCCCGGACGGTGTCGTCACCCCGGTCGGACCGGAGCAGCGCATCGAGGGCGTACCCGGAGTCGGCCGTGCCGGCGTCGCAGGGATCGGCCCGCGCGGGACGCAGCAGGTCGTGGCCGTCGTCGAGACCACCGGCGGGCGACGTGTCCGACGGCCTGCCCTGGCTCCGCCGGCGTTGGCAGCTTCGGTCCGTGCCGCGGCCGGGGTCCCGCTCGCAGCGGTGCTGACCGTGCCCGTGCTGCCGACCGACATCCGGCACAACTCGAAGGTCGACCGCGCCCGGCTGTCCCGCTGGGCGACCGCGGTGCTGTCGGGTGGACGGATGGCCCGCCCGTGACGGTCCTGGTCACCGGCGCCAGCGGGTTCCTCGGACAGGCGACCGCCGCAGCCGTGCGGGACGCCGGACACGAGGTCCGCACGTTCCAGCGACGGCCGTCCGGGGCCGCGGGCGTGCAGGACGTCGCCGGTTCGATGACCGATGCCGCCGCGGTGGCACGCGCGGTCGACGGGGTCGACGCCGTCGTGCACCTCGCCGCGAAGGTCTCCCTGGCGGGTGACCCGGCCGACTTCGTCCGTGTGAACGTCGACGGCACCCGAGCACTCGTCGACGCCGCACGCCGTGCCGGCGCCCGGCGGTTCGTGTTCGTCTCGTCGCCGTCGGTCGCGCACACCGGATCGTCGCTCGTCGGCGCCGGAGCCGGTGTCGCCGAACCCGATCGTGCTCGTGGCGACTACGCCCGCACGAAGGCCGCGGCCGAACTCCTCGCGCTCGACGCCGACGCTCCTGGGTTCGCCGTCGTCGCCGTCCGGCCGCACCTGGTGTGGGGGCCGGGGGACACGCAGCTGATCGGCCGGATCGTCGAGCGGGCACGGGCCGGGCGCCTGCCGCTGCTCGACTCCGGTGCCGCCCTGATCGACACCCTGTACGTCGACAACGCCGCGTCGGCCATGGTCGCGGCGCTCGAGCACGCGGCCGACGACGACGTGCACGGCAACGCCTACGTCGTCACGAACGGCGAACCCCGGCCCGTCGCGGACCTGCTCGCCGGGATCTGCGCGGCCTCGGGTGTGCCTGCACCGCGGTGGCACGTGCCGGCTGTCGTGGCCCGGGCCGCGGGGTCGCTCGTCGAGGCCGTGTGGCGGGTGCGTCCGGGGCAGGACGAGCCGCCGATGACGCGGTTCCTCGCAGAGCAGCTGTCGACGGCGCACTGGTTCGACCAACGCCGCACCCGAGCCGACCTGCAGTGGTCCCCGTCGGTGTCGATCGACGAGGGTCTCGCGCGCTTGGCGGCGGCTCAGGCCTCGTCGGCCGCCACGTAGACCCAGGCGGACAGACCCGAGGTGAGCTCGACCCGGATGCGCTGGTAGTCAGCGACCTCGTAGTCGTCGACCGCGCCGAGCTGCCACTCGTGGCCGAGGGTCAGGGCGACACCTTCGACGACGTCGTCCGGTGCACCCCGGCGGAGGATCGGGTGCAGGTCCGAGCCGCTCGTCCGGACCACCTCGGGGTCGGTGATCGCCACCCAGTCGAGCCGCCACCCGGGCAGCGTGTCCGGGGTGGTCGGGACGTGGCCGCCGAACAGCGACTCCTGCACGAGCGGCTGCCGCAGCGTGCCGTACGAGAACACCCGGTGAGTCGCACCGGCGCCCGGTGTGGGGCGCTCAGCGGGGCCAGGAGCGATGGCCGGGGTCGAGGTCCAGACGAGCGCACCGGCCAGGCCGGTCAAGCCGAGGTGCAGCAGGCCGATGATGCCGAGGGCGCTGCCCCAGAAAATGCCGGAATCGTCGCCGAGGCAGCGCTCCTGCGGCCAGACGTCTCCGTCCGAGAGGCACCCGTACCGGTTCGTGACGCCGACGACCAGACCGATGATGCCGACGACGAGACAGACGAGCGCGAACGCGCCGAGACCGATGACCCAGCGCTGGCCGGGGGAGAGACGCTTCACGTCGCGAGGGTAGCGGACGCGGGGCCCGGATCACGCGCGCCGATCGGCGCAGGTGATCCGGGCCTCCAGGTCGTCAGCTGTGCCGCTTGGCGGCCTTGGCGATCTTCTTGCCCAGCTTCTTGCGGGCCTTGCGGGCGTGCGGGTCGTTCCAGGCCCTGCGGACGGTCTCGCCCTTGGACGTCTTGATGACCGGGCGGTTCGCGCGGGAGCCGAACCAGAACCCGATCAGGACGATCAGGCCGATGACGATGATGCGGTTGCGCATGGTGGGACTCCTTGGTCGGTGGTGCAGGTGCCGGCGGATCAGCCGGTGAAGCGTTGCCAGAGCTCGGTGACGATCGGCCACACGTCGCCAGCACGGTCGGCGGACCCGACGGCCACCAGCACCACGGGGACGATCGTGACGGCGATGCTCACCAGGACGGCGAGCACGACCGAGATCGTCGCCGTCGTGGTGTGCCGACGAGTGAGGGCCATGGCGAGGAGCGCCAGCACGACGACCAGCCCGAGGACCGCGACGACCGTGACCCGCACGAACGGGAACGGCACGAGGCCGGCGGTGGTGGCGGTGACGCCGCCGAGGAACCCGACCAGGGGCAGGAACGCCCCGAGCAGGACCCCGGCGACCAGGACCACGCCGATGCCACCGGCGATCCACACACCGCGCGGCCGGGGCCGACGGGTGCGGGGCCGACGACCGCCGGACCAGGCGGTGGTCACGGTCGGTCCGCGGTCGGGGCGGCCGGCTGGTCGCCGTCGCGGGCGGCTGCCCGCGCTGCCTCGCTGGCGTCGGCTGCGGCGTCGGCGGCGTCCTGCGCGGCGTCCTCGGCGGAGTCGGCGGCACGCACCGCTGCGTCGGCAGCCGTCTCGGAGGCGACGACGGGGGTGGCAGCGTCCTCGTCGACGACGGCCGCACGTGCGCTGCTGGCCGCGTCGCGCGCGGTGTCAGCGGCGTCTCGGGCACCCTCGGATGCACGGTCGAGCGCGTCGGACGCGGCTTCGTGCACGCGGCCGGCGGTGGCGGTCGTCGCGTCCACGGCCTGTTCGGCGGCGTCCGCGGTGACGTCGGCCGCACGCTTCGTGGCATCCGCGGCCTGGTCAGCGGCCTGCTTGGTGACCTCAGCGGTGGCCGAGGCAGCACGCTTGGCGGTGTCGACCGTCGCGTCGGCGGCACGCTTGGTGGCGTCTGCGGTGACCTCGGCCGCCTGCTTCGTGACGTCGGCGGTGGCGTCGGCGGCACGCTTGGTCGCCTCGGCCGTCGCGTCGGCCGCCTGCTTCGTGGCGTCGACGGTCGCCGTCGCCACGCGCTTCGTGGTCTCGCTCGTCGCCTTGGCGGCATCCTGCACGGCATCGCCGACGGCGGTGGCCGCACGCTCGACGGGCGAGGGCTCGTCGTCGAACGGCCCGTGCACGTCGAGGACGCGGACGTCCACGGTCGTCGGCGCGGATGCGACCTGGCCGGCTGCTGCAGCGACCTGTCGTTTCACCTCGTCGGCGACCTCGCGGACGTTCTGCGGGTAGGTCACGATGACGGAGACCTGCACCGCGAAGGTGCCGTCCTCGTCGTCGACCTGCACACCGGCGGTCCCGGCGGAGCGGCCGAGCCGCTTCCGCACTTCGTCGGCGGCTCGGGACACGGTCCCGCCGAGGTGGTGCACGCCGGGCACGCCGAGCGCCGTCTCCGCCGCGGTTCGCGCGATGAGCATCGCGGGGGTCGCGTCGTCGGGCAGCGGCTCCGTCAGTTCTGCGGGCAGGGCCACCTCGGTGACCTGCGTGTGCGCATGGGGGTCGTGCTGCATGGTTCCTCCTCGTTCGGGTCCGCGGAACGCATCGGGGCACTCGACGTCGCGAGTGCCCCGACACGCATCGAGCGTCCTAGTTCTTGAAGACGTCCTTGACGTCCTCGCCGGTCTTCTTGACGCTCGCGGAGGCCTGGTCCTTCTGGCCCTCGGCGACCTTGGAGTCGTCGTTCTGGGCCTTGCCCACGGCTTCCTTCGCCTTGCCGGCGAGGTCCTGAGCAGCGTTCTTGATCTTGTCGTCGAGTCCCATGACGGGTCCTTTCATCGGTCGGGCGTTCGCCCGGTGGTGGGTGTTGCGTGGGTCTTCGGTGGGCCGGGAGGCCCGGGGTTGCGTCCGGCTGACGGGTGTCAGTGGACGCGGGTCGACTTCGCGAGCGCCGAACGGGTCCCACCGGTGAGGTGGACCAGGACGGGCACCTGGCGGCCGAGCGTGCGGTCGAGGACCGCGACGGCGCGGTCGACGGCGTCGAGCACCGAGACGGCGTCCCCGCCGCGGCGGACCGCGACGCGGATGCGAGCGGCACGCTGCTTGCGCACCAGGTAGGTGTCAACGCGGGAGCCGACGACGTCGCGGACCCCGGCGAGCTCGTGCTCGACGACGTCGCGGACGAGTGCGACGTTCACCGTGACGGCGTCCTCGCCCGAGCGCTCGCGGACGGCGACGGACGTACCGCCCCCGCCGCGGGTGAACACCCAGACCAGGGCGAGCACGATGACGACGGCGCAGGCGACGGCGACGATCCAGAGCGAGGACGCGGGGACGTCCAGGTTGCTCGGCAGATCGACGTACGGCTTGATCGCGTCCTGCACGGCGGGCAGCACACCCGCGCCGATCGTGAGACCGACGACGACGGCGACGAGGCCGAGGACGAAGAGGATGATCCGGTTCATGGTCCGGTTGCTCTTGGTCATGCGAGGGTCCCCTTCTCGTCGACGCGGACGCGGATGTTGTGGCCGAACCGCTCGTCGAGACCACTGAGGCGGTCGCGGACGGCTGCCTGCACGGCCTGCTCGTCCACCGGGATGCCGGTGACGGGCACGATCCGGACGTCGGTGCGGCGACCGCGGGCGGTGGCCGAGGCGTTGCCCTCTGGGACCCCCGCGGCCGTCCCGGCGGCGTTGGCCGCTGTCGAGGCGACGATGCGGGTGTCGATGACGACGGCGCCACGGTCGTGCTGGACGACGGAACGGTGCTGGCGACCCGGCTTCAGGGCCAGGACGATCAGCACGATGCCCAGGACCACGAGCACGACGGCGATGACCTCGGCGATCGTGACGAACGCGGCGTCGGGCTGCAGTGCGGCGTCGACGGCGGTCTGCGGGTCGGCGAGGAGCGGAGGCCGCCCGATCGCCCGCAGGACCGACTCCGTGCCGATCCACGCGGCGACCAGTGCGAGGACCACCAGCGCCACCGCCACTGCGGTCGAGCGGGAGCGGTGCACGCTCCGACGACGGATGCGTCGTTCGACGGAACCGTTGCTCATGATGGTCTCCTACCGGGTTCGGGACTCGCGCTCGCGCACGATCCCGGTGAGTTCGATGTGGGCACTGCCGACGCGGCGGCCGGTGAGTTCGCTCACGCGGCGCTTGACCTCGTCGGCGACCTGGGCCGAACGGGCGACGAGGTCGTCGCCCGCGGCGATCGGGCCGGTGACGTCGAGGGCCATTGCTCCGGCCGCGTCTCCGAGACCGACCCTGACCCGCTTGGCGGGGGCGCCGAGCCGTTCGGCTGCGACGGCCCGCGCCAGCGAGGTCAGTGCACGAGCGGTGATCTCGACGCGGCCCGGGACGACGTCCGGGCCGGCGTTCACCGGGAGCTCCGGCGCCCGGTGAGCACGTCGGTCAGGGCGCCACGGTCGATCTTGCCGGTGGCGAGGGCGGCCACGAGGGCCCCGATCGCACCGAAGACGATGACCAGGACGAAGCCCCAGAACCCGAACTGCAGTGCGACGACTGCGAGGACGGCGCCGATGAGGGCACCGATCAGTGTGTTGCTCATGCGACTCGCGCTTCCTTCTTCTCGTCGTTCTCGTTGTCGTCGTCGTCGCCCGGGATGAAGACGTCCTGGACGGTCACGTTGACCTCGGCGACCTCCATGCCGACGATCTGCTCGAGGGCACGAGCGACGCTGCTGCGGACGCCGTCGGCGACCTGCTGGAGCGACACCGGGTACTCGGCGACGATGACGATGTCCGCGGCGACCTGCTTCTCGCCGACCTCGACCTTGACGCCCTGACCGAAGTCGCGCTGGCCGATCGCGTCGCGGAGGGCGCCGATCGCACGGGCAGCGCCGCCGCCGAGCGAGTGCACGCCGTTGACCTCGCGCGCCGCGATGCCGGCGACCTTCGACACGACGGTGTCGTCGATGACGGTCTTGCCGGTGACGCCGCCGTTCGAGCCGGCGTGCGAGGTGGCACGGGCCGCAGCGGTGGTTGCCGGGGTGGTGGTGATGGAGTCAGCCATGGTTCGTTCCTTCCGAGTGACCCGCCGGGCGTTCCCAGCGGTTGCTGTTCACGGATGAGACGGGCTGCACCAGAGATTCGTCACACATGACTTTCCGGATTCGGCAGAAATCCAGGAATCCGCGGAAACACGGGGATGTGGCTGTACCCCCTGGCCGTCCGCTCAGGCGGTTTCGCGTGTTCCGTCCGCCGCGTTGCGTTCTGCAGCGGTGCGGATCGCCCGGGCACACGCCATCGGGGACTCGCCGCGCTCGGCCCGGAAGAGCTGCTGCAGGCGTCGCGGCAGGACCCCGGCGGCGTCGGCGATGTCCTGCAGGGAGAGGCCCTCGTCGGCGTGCTGCTCGATGAACGCCACCGCGCGGCGGACGCGCCACGATGACCGACCGCTGTCGGGGCGTGCGGACAGCGACGTGCGGAGCGTGGCAGCGGGGTCCTCGCCGAACCGCTCGCGGTAGGCGGTGGCGAACCGGCCCGGGTTGGTGAAGCCCCACCGACGCGCGACCACGGCGACCCCGTCGGCACCGGGGGCCCGGTCGTCGCCCGCGCGCAGGAGTTCGCTCCGGGCACGGTCGAGCCGGTGCTCGCGCAGGAACCGGTGCGGCGTGGAGTCGAGGGTGCGGGCGAACACGTCCTGCAGTCCCCGCTGGCTGAGTCCGCACGCCGCGGCGATGTCCGACACCGCCGGACGTTCGGCCGCGTGCTGTTCGACGTAGCGGATCGCGTCGCGCAGGCGGTTCGCGACGGGGACGTCGTCGCCGCGGTTGCGGATCGGGAAGGTGTCGAGCACGACGATCGCCAGTCGACGGTTCAGCGCCGTCCGCATCGGACCGACCACGCGGTCGTCCACGAGTGCCGGGCCGAGCTCCCCGATCAGGTGGCGCAGCGGCTCGCGGCGGGCGATGACCTCGTCCTGCTGCTCGAACAGCAGCGGGCCGTCCGGCAGTCGGTAGCCGAGGTCGCGCCCGACGGTCCGCAGGAACGAGTCCGCGATGTGCACCCCGTTGTAGACGGTGCCGTCGGACTCGAAGCGGTACGCCTCGGACGCACTCGCGATGTACGGGCTGCCCGGCTCGACCACGCGCGTGCGGTCGGGGAAGTGCATCTCGAGCCGGCCCCTGGTGAGCCAGAAGACGACGTGGTCCTCCCGCGCCCCGATGACCCCGCCCCGTCGACCGCCCTCGGCGCGCATGGTCCGCAGCGTCAGGTCGTCGTCGCCCACCACGGTGTACTCGTAGCGGGCGTCGTCGGTCGCGTACGTCTCCGAGGCGAAGTCGGACCCGTGGTACTCCGCCTCGAAGATGTCCGAGTAGTCGGAGCCGTCGCCGTCGGCGAACCGCAGTCTGCGGAAGCCGTTCGTCGCCGGATCGGTCATGGTCGAAATCATGACATCGACGGCACGGCGAGGTGAATACCCTCGTTCGTGTCCGCGCGTCCATGGGAGGGAATACCCTAGGGGGGTACCGTATTGAGGACCGTGGAGGCCACCATGCACGAACACGTCGGGTACATCGGCGACAAGGACGACCTGCTCAAGCGGCTCCGTCGCGCCGAGGGCCAGGTACGCGGCATCGCCCGCATGGTCGAGGACGAGACGTACTGCATCGACGTCCTCACCCAGATCTCGGCGGCGAACCGGGCGCTCGAACGCGTGGCGCTGTCGCTGCTCGAGGACCACCTCAAGCACTGCGTCGCCGAGGCGGTCGCCGAGGGTGGCGACGCCGCGGACGAGAAGGTCCGCGAAGCCAGTCAGGCCATCGCCCGGCTCGTGCGCTCGTGACCGCCGCCCGCACCCGAACCACAGGAGGAGACACCGTGACCACCGAACTGCTGCTCGTCGAGGGCATGACCTGCGAGCACTGCGTGCTGAGCGTGACCGAGGAACTCACCGAACTCGAGGGGGTGTCCGACGTCGCCGTCGCGCTCGTCCCCGGCGGTGCCTCGTCGGTGACCGTCACCTCGGACGCACCCGTCGACGCCGATGCGCTCCGCGGCGCGGTCGCCGAGGCGGGGTACGAGGTCGTGCCGTCGTGACGGACGGCATCGTCGAGCTCGACATCACGGGCATGACCTGCGCCTCGTGCGCGAACCGCATCGAACGGAAGCTCGGCAAGCTCCCCGGGGTCTCCGCCACCGTCAACTACGCCACCGAGAAGGCACAGGTGCAGGTCGCCGCGGACGGCCCCGCCGACCCCGCTGCCCTCATCGCCGCTGTCGAGTCCGCGGGCTACGGTGCGACCGTCCCCGCGCCGCCGGCCGACACGACGGCGCCGGACGACGACGCCGACGACCCGGCCGGAGCGCTGCGCCGACGACTCGTCGTGTCGACGGTCCTGGCCGTGCCGGTCGTCCTGCTCTCGATGGTGCCGGTCCTGCAGTTCCCGAACTGGCAGTGGCTCGCCCTGACGCTCGCCGCGCCCGTCGCGGTGTGGGGCGCGCTCCCGTTCCACCGTGCCGCGTGGGTGAACGCCCGACACGGTGCCGCGACCATGGACACCCTGGTCAGCGTGGGTGTGCTGGCGGCCTTCGGCTGGTCCCTCTACGCGCTCTTCTTCGGCGACGCCGGCACCACCGGCATGCACATGACGTTCTCGTGGATCGCGACCGACCCCGAGGCGACCGACCTGTACCTCGAGGTCGCCGCGGCCGTCACGGTGTTCATCCTGGCCGGCCGGTACATGGAGGCCCGCGCCAAGAAGCAGTCCGGGGCGGCACTCCGCGCCCTGCTCGAACTCGGCGCGAAGGAGGCCACGGTGCTGCGCGACGGCGTCGAGCAGCGTGTGCCCGCGTCGGCGCTCGTCGTCGGGGACGTCGTCGTCGTGCGGCCGGGGGAGCGGATCCCCAGCGACGGCCTCGTGCAGGACGGGTCCTCGGCCGTCGACTGCAGCATGGTCACCGGTGAATCCGTCCCCGTCGAGGTCGGACCGGGCGATCGGGTGACCGGCGCGACGATCAACGTCGGCGGCCGGCTCGTGGTCGCCGTCACCCGCGTCGGCGCCGACACCGAGCTCGCCCGGATGGGACGGCTCGTCGAGGACGCGCAGACCGGCAAGGTCGACGTCCAACGCCTGGCCGACCGGGTCTCCGGCGTCTTCGTGCCGATCGTCATCGGGCTCGCCGTGCTGGCGTTCGTCGGCTGGCTCGTACTCGGCGGCTCGGTCACGGCGGCGTTCACCGCGGCCGTCGCCACGCTCATCATCGCCTGCCCGTGCGCCCTCGGACTCGCGACGCCGACCGCACTGCTCGTCGGCACCGGCCGCGGGTCCCAGCTCGGCATCCTGATCGGCGGCCCGCAGGTGCTCGAACGGACCCGTGGCGTCGACACCATCGTGCTCGACAAGACCGGCACCGTCACCACCGGCGAGATGACCCTTCGCGCCGTGACCTCGACGGACGCGACCCTCGACGCGGACGCCGTGCTCCGGCTCGCCGCCGCCGTCGAGCACGGATCGGAACACCCCGTGGCACGTGCGGTCGTACGGGCCGCGACGGCCCGCCAACTCGACGTCCCGACCGCAGAACAGTTCGACTCCACCCCCGGCGCTGGCGTGCAGGCCGTCGTGGACGGCGACGTCGTGCTCGTCGGCGGGACCCGCTGGCTCGCAGCGTCCTGGGCCGTCGTCGTGCCCGACGAGGCCTCGGCCGCGGTCACCGCCGCCGAGGCCGACGGGGGCACCGCGGTCGTCGTCGCGCGGAACGGCCGCGTGCTGGGCGTCGTGGTCGTCGGCGACACCGTGAAGCCCGAGGCAGCCGACGCGGTCGCGCGCTTCGTGGCGCTCGGCCTGCACCCCGTCCTGCTCACCGGCGACAACGACGGCGCCGCACGCGCCGTCGCCGCACAGGTCGGCATCGACGAAGTGCACGCCCGCGCGACCCCGGCCGGCAAGCTCGACGCCGTCCGGGCCATGCAGGCCCAGGGACGGAGCGTGGCCATGGTCGGTGACGGCGTCAACGACGCTGCCGCGCTCGCCGCGGCCGACCTCGGCATCGCGATGGGGGCCGGCACCGACGCCGCGATCGCGGCCAGTGACATCACGGTCGTGAGCGGTCGGCTCACCGTCGTCGCCGACGCCGTCCGGCTGTCGCGGGCCACGCTCGGCATCATCAAGGGCAACCTGTTCTGGGCGTTCGCGTACAACGTGGCGGCGATCCCGCTCGCGATGGCGGGGCTGCTGAACCCGGTGCTCGCCGGCGCCGCCATGGCGTTCTCGTCGGTGTTCGTCGTGACGAACAGCCTGCGCCTGCGGCGTTTCGCACCCCGGCCCTGAGGCCGGCCACCCGCCGGACGTGACGCGCGCAGCGAACGCACCCCGTGCCTCCCGTCCGGCGGTGCGCGCGACGGTGCCGACGGCACTACGCTCGAAGACGGTCCGCGACGCACTGGTGCGGTGACCTGCGGGCTGTACGTCTCGAACGTGATCCCAGGAGGACCGAAGTGACCGAATCCGCTCCCGTCGACCCCACATCGACCGAAGGCTGGAAGAAGCTCGACAGCATCGCTGCCGACTTCACCCCTGACCTGCGCGGGTGGTTCGACAGCGACCCCGGCCGTGCCGAGCAGTACACGTTCCAGGCAGCCGACCTGACCGTGGACCTGTCGAAGGGCCTCGTCACCGAGGACGTCCTCGCCGCCCTGCTGCAGGTCGCGAAGGACACCGGCGTCGCCGAGCGCTTCCAGGCGATGCTCGCCGGCGAGCACATCAACGTCACCGAGGACCGCGCCGTCCTGCACACCGCGCTCCGCCGTCCGAAGGCGACCGAGGGGCTCGTCCCGGCGGCGCCGCTGACCGTCGACGGCCAGGACGTCGACGCCGACGTGCACGCCACGCTCGACAAGGTCTACGCGTTCGCGTCGCAGGTGCGTGACGGCTCGTGGACCGGTGTCACCGGCAAGCGCATCGAGACCGTCGTCAACATCGGCATCGGCGGCTCGGACCTCGGCCCCGTCATGGTCTACGAAGCACTCAAGCCCTACGTCCAGCCCGGCCTCGAAGCCCGCTTCGTGTCGAACATCGACCCGGCGGACATCTACGAGAAGACCGTGGACCTCGACCCCGAGACCACGCTGTTCATCGTCGCGTCGAAGACCTTCGGCACCCTCGAGACGCTGACGAACGCGCGACTCGCACGCCAGTGGCTGTGGGAGCGGCTCGGCCTGACCGACGCCGCCGACGACGAGAAGAAGAACGCCGTCGCGAAGCACTTCGTCGCCGTGTCCACCGCGCTCGACAAGGTCGAGGCCTTCGGCATCGACCCCGAGAACGCCTTCGGGTTCTGGGACTGGGTGGGCGGCCGCTACTCCGTCGACTCCGCGATCGGCACGAGCGTCATCGTCGCGATCGGCCAGGAGAACTGGGAGCAGTTCCTCGCCGGCTTCCACGCGATCGACGAGCACGTCCGCACCACGCCGCTCGAGCAGAACGTCCCCGTCCTGATGGGCCTGCTCAACGTCTGGTACACGAACTTCCTCGGTGCGCAGAGCCACGCGGTCCTGCCGTACACGCAGTACCTGCACCGCTTCGCCGCGTACCTGCAGCAGCTCACCATGGAGTCGAACGGCAAGCGCGTCCGCTGGGACGGCTCGCCCGTCACCACCGAGACCGGCGAGGTCTTCTGGGGCGAGCCCGGCACGAACGGCCAGCACGCGTTCTACCAGCTCATCCACCAGGGCACCCGCCTGATCCCGGCCGACTTCATCACGGTCGCGAACCCGGCCCGTCCGCTCAAGGACGAGACCGGCGACGGCAAGGGCGTCGCTCCCGGCACCGACGTGCACACGCTGTTCCTGGCGAACTTCTTCGCGCAGACCAAGGCGCTGGCGTTCGGCAAGAGCGCCGACGAGGTCCGTGCCGAGGGCACCACGGACGAGGGCATCGTCGCGGCGCGCACCTTCCCGGGCAACAAGCCGACGACGTCGATCCTGGCGCCGGAGCTCACCCCGAGCGTGCTCGGCCAGCTCATCGCGCTCTACGAGCACATCGTGTTCACCGAGGGCACGATCTGGGGCATCGACTCGTTCGACCAGTGGGGCGTGGAGCTCGGCAAGCAGCTGGCGCTGCAGGTCACGCCCGCCGTCGAGGGCGACCAGGCCGCGCTCGACGCGCAGGACGCCTCGACCAAGGCGCTCATCGCGAAGTACCTGGAGCTGCGCAAGTAGCGACGCACCCACCTGACGGACGGGAGGCCCGTGGCGGATTCGCCACGGGCCTCCCGTCCGTCTGTCGGTCGCTGCCAAAGCGACAATTGCGCCCCACGGGGCGCCGTCAGGCCCGCGAAAGCGACAGATGTGCGCCGATGTTCCGCGGAAGAGTGTCGCTTTCGTGGAGGGGTCACCGCCGCGGTCAGCGGGCGAGCGGGTCGAGGTTGAGCGTCGTCCCCTCGTAGAGGTGCTGGTCCGTCCCGAACACCTGCACGCCCTCGTTGAGCCAGACGAGCGCCCGCACGCTGATGCCGAACCGCGCGGCGACGTCGCCGATGAGGTCGTCCGGCGCGACCGTGTACGACCGCGGTGCCCCGCCCGTCGTCGCGGTGACCGGACCGGTCGCGTTCGCCCGGGCACCGGCGTCCTCCGGGTGCACGTTCGTCTGCCGCGCCGGGACGGACCACCGCACGGTCGTCACCGAGAGCACCTTGCCGGCCCCGATCTCGACCGGGGCTTCCTGCCCCGGAGCCGCCGCGGAGTAGGTCACGAGCGTGGTGAGGTGCGACGGGTCGACGCCGGAGCCGCTCAGCGGGACGTCCACCGCGGTCGCCGTGCTGGTGGGCCCACCGAGCGTCCGGTCGCCGACGCCGGGGTAGGTCAGGCCGTCGCCGACCGCGCGCGGCAGGTCGAACAGGCCGACCCCGACCGGCACCGGCAGGGTCGAGGTGAAGCCGGAGTACTGCGCGGTGAACGTGTCGTCGCCGACCGCGACCACGCGGAACCGGAAGTGCACGCTGCCCTTCGGGGACGCGACGTCACCCTGGGCGAGGACGGTCCCGGCGGGGATCGGCGTCAGCGTCGGCGCCGGAGCCGCCGACTCGGTGGGTTCCGGGGTCGGCGTGCGGGGGTGCGCCGACGACTCGAGGAGGTCACCCTCCGGATCGGCGTCGGGCGTCGGTGTCGGCGTGGCGGACGAGGTCGGCGTCGTCGCCGGGGTGGACGGGGCGGGGAGGGCTCGGTCCGACCCGCGCAGCAGCGAGCACCCCGAGAGCGCCACGGTGGCCGCGACGACGACCCCGATCGCGAGCGTCCGGTTCATGATTCCCCCTCAGCTCGATGCTAACGGCGCGGTGTCCCCGGGGCGAACGCAGCGCCTCCGTCCTGTGTCTGCAGACGTACCGCGGATCCTCCGTCGTCCACGACGAGTGATACCGTCGGTATCAACGAGAGCAGGTGGTCATGGGCGTCAGGGTGGTCCCCGGGCAGCGCGGTGGGTCGGACCCGCGTCGACCCGACACGGAAGCCGTCGTGCGCGCGTTGGCCGGTCGGACCGACAGTGCGCCCGCGACCGTCCGTGCGGCGGTCGAGCACGTCCTGCACAGTCGTGAGCAGCAACACCACGCCGAGATGGAACTGCGGCGCGGGATCTTCAAGCTCGCCGACCTCGGCGTCCCGCAGCGCGAGATCGCGAAGCTCGCCGGGATCTCCCAGCCCGAGGTCTCGCGGCGGCTCTCCCGCCGGACCCTGACCACGAAGCGGCCGTCTCCGCGTGAGGTCATCTCCCGGCGCGAAGGCGGCCAGATCGACTCGGAGAC
This sequence comes from Curtobacterium sp. PhB146, assembly GCF_004342995.1. NCBI lineage: Bacteria > Bacillati > Actinomycetota > Actinomycetes > Micrococcales > Microbacteriaceae > Curtobacterium > Curtobacterium sp. PhB146. The sequence continues at coordinate 81,996 of NZ_SMBN01000002.1, forward strand.
GATGCTGCGCGAGCTGTCCTCGATGGCGTTGACGCACCGCACCCCGAAGCGTGGTGCGGCGTTCGACGGTGCCGCCTCGGCCACCGGCACCACGAAGGAACTCGCGGCGGCGTTCCAGGACGGCCTCCTGTCCGAGGTCGAGTACGAGACCGTCCGCCGGGCGATCGCCGAACGGCAGACCCGCAAGCGCACCCGGTGACGGAGCTCCGCGACCGGGTGGCCGTCGAGCTGGGACGTGCGCTCCGGGCCGACTCGCTCGACAACCCCTGGTCGGACACGGCAGGCGCGAGCACCAGGACGATCTACGCACCGGACGGCTTCCTGTACCAGGCGAGCCGCCTGCGGTTCCACGAGTCCGTGCTCGAGGAGCACCGCGCGCTGACCCCGTCGCCGGTCACCGACGGCTCGCTCGCGGTGGTCGTGACGGCCGGACCGCCGGGGTCGGGGAAGTCGACCGCCCTGGAGCGGATGCCGGAGCTGTGCGGCTACCGGTCGATCGACGCCGACGACTTCAAGGACCCGCTGCTCCTGCGCGCACAGGCGGACGGTCTCGTGGACCGGTGGACGGCTCGTCGCCTGGCCGACGACCGGCCGGTGCAGCTGCGTGAGATCGCCGGGTTCGTGCACGCCGAGTCGACCACCGTTGCCGACACGTTGCGCCGCCGCGCCCTCCGCAACGGCGAGAACGTCGTCGTGCACGGCACCCTGTCGAGCGTGGACTACCTCGACGACCTCCTCGCCGAGCTCGACGACGCCGGGTACGAGAAGCTGCGCATCGTCACCGTGGAGGTCCCGCTCGAGACGGCGATCGCGCAGGCGACCGATCGGTGGTGGAGCGTGCGTGATGCCGCCACGGATCCGCTCGGTGGTCGGTTCGTTCCCGAAGCAGCCATCCGTCGCTACTACCCGACCGGGTCGACCGAGTCGGTGTGCGGCGCGAACGCCCGGGTCCTCGGTGACCGGGCCGCCGACCTCGGCTGGGACGTGTCGATCGTCTGAGCGGTCGCCGGTGTCGGTCGGAACGGCTACCGTCGAGGCCATGGAGCGTTCGGAGATCCTCGCCGCGGCTGCCGCCGCGCACGCCGCCCGCATCGCAGAAGAAGGCGGTGACGACGGTGCTGCTCGTGAACGGGCGGAGAGTGTCCGGCGCCGGGCCGACGGCCTCACCGACCGGTACGACACGGTCGAGGGCGCGAGCGAGTCCGCTGCACGCGACGCCGCGCGCCGTCGAGCGGGCGAGGCCGACCGCGCGGCGTCCCGGACCGAGGGCGTGCTGTCCGACTGGCACCGCATGGGCACCCGACGCGGTGTGACGCCGGACGCCCAGGTGCGCACAGCGTGGACGGTCACCGGGGTGCCCGAGCGCGGCGACGCCCGGGCGCTGGCGAACGTCCTGCTCTCGACGGCGGGGCACGCGGGCCGGGTGGCCGATGCCGCGCGACGCAACCCGGCGCTGTCCGGTGCCGCGAGCGCAGCTGCCCGACGGACCGTCCGGCGCTACACCGACCACGGCGCGGACATCGCGTCGCTCGGTGACGTGCTGGGGGACAGCCCGACGCCCGACGAGTCCTGACGGTCGAACGGGGGCCGTTGGACCGCTCCCGTCCTGATCAGGCGTTATGTGGACCGATCCAATCGTCCTGACGACAGAATGTCCAATTGACAGGACATGGAATCGGGTTACCATCGGTGCACGCACTGAAGCGCGATCACCGACGAAGGAGTCACCGAATGGTCGACATCAAGCCGACAGCCCCGACTGTCGCACTGCCCCCGATCGGGACCGGACCGCACCGCCGACGCCTCGGCGTCCTGGCCCTGGTCGCCACGTTCGGCGGGCTGCTCTTCGGGTACGACACCGGTGTCATCAACGGTGCCCTGAACCCGATGAAGGCCGAGCTCGGCCTCACGAACTTCACCGAGGGCGTCGTCACCAGCTCCCTGTTGTTCGGTGCCGCGATCGGTGCCATGCTCGGCGGCCGCATCGCCGACGGGTGGGGGCGGCGCAAGACGATCATCGCCCTCGCCGTGACGTTCTTCCTCGGCACGCTCATCTGCGTCTTCGCACCGACGTTCGGTGTCATCGTCGTCGGTCGTGTGCTCCTCGGCCTCGCAGTGGGTGGTGCATCGACGGTCGTCCCGGTGTTCCTCGCCGAACTCGCTCCGTACGAGATCCGGGGTTCGCTGTCCGGCCGCAACGAGCTCATGATCGTGATCGGGCAGCTCGCGGCGTTCGTGGTCAACGCCATCATCGGCAACCTGTGGGGTGAGGGCAACGGCGTCTGGCGCGTCATGCTGGCCGTCTGTGCACTCCCCGCGATCGCTCTTTTCGTCGGCATGCTCCGGGTGCCGGAGTCGCCGCGTTGGCTCGCGTCGAAGGGGCGCTACGACGAAGCGCTGTCCGTCCTGCAGCAGGTCCGCACCACGGAGCGTGCGACCGCCGAGCTCGACGACATCAAGCGGAGCAACGACCTCGAGGCGCAGGCCGATCGAGTCAGCGGGTGGCAGACGCTGCGCGGCAACAAGTGGCTCATCCGCATCGTGCTCATCGGTGCCGGGCTCGGCGTGGCCCAGCAGCTCACCGGCATCAACTCGATCATGTACTACGGCCAGACCGTGCTCATCGAGTCCGGGTTCCAGGCGTCGGCGGCCCTCATCGCCAACATCGCCCCCGGCGTGATCGCCGTGGTCGGTGGCGTCATCGCGCTGTACAACATGGAGAAGATCAACCGCCGGACGACCCTGATCATCGGGTTCTCGCTGACGACGGTCTGCCACTTCCTGATCGGCATCGCCTCGGTCGCGCTGCCCGAGGGCAACCCGGCCCGCCCGTGGGTGATCCTGTTCCTCGTCGTCGCGTTCGTCGGCTCGATGCAGACCTTCCTCAACATCGCCGTGTGGGTGGTGCTGTCGGAGATCTTCCCGACCCAGATCCGCGCGCTCGGCATGGGCATCTCGGTGTTCTGCCTCTGGATCGCCAACGCGTTCCTCGGGCTCTACTTCCCGACGATCGTCGCCGCGACCGGCATCACCGGGACGTTCTTCGGCTTCGGCATCGTCGGTCTGCTCGCGCTGCTCTTCATCTGGAAGTTCGTGCCGGAGAGCCGCGGTCGCACCCTCGAAGAGGTGGAAGAGGGCGTCACCACCGGCAACATCTTCACGGTCCCGCAGAAGGCGTCGCGCGGCTAGGTCGCGCGCGTGGCGCGGTGATCGCGCGCACGGACGGCGAGGGAGGACGGTGCCAACTGGCACCGTCCTCCCTCGCAGGCTCGGTCGGCGCGCCCCGCGCAACGCTTCGCGTTGCCGTTGAGCGGGGCGCGCCCGTCCGTCGTTCTGTCGCGCTACGGGCGCAGGAGCACCTTGCCGACGCGGCCGGCGGTGTCCGAGGCACGGACGGCGTCGCGGACGTCCTCGAACGCGAAGGTCTCGGCGACGGGGAGCGTCAGCGAGCCGTCGAGCACGCGGGTGATGAGCTCGCCGAAGAGCTGGCCCTTCGTCTCGGCGGGCATCGTCTTGCTGACGACGCTGCCCCAGAAGCCCTTCACGGTGAGCTGGCCGAAGATGACCTTGCCGGACGGGATCTCGAGCGTGGGCGAGGCCATCGCGCCGAAGACGACGAGGGTCGCGTTCTCGCCGAGCACGCTGGCGATGTCACCGGCGGCCTTGCCGCCCACGGACTCGACACCGGCGACGATCGGGGCGCCTCCGGTGATCGCGGCGACCTGGTCCTTCCAGTCGTCCGCGTCGGTGGCGACGATGCGCTCGATGCCCTGCTCGCGCAGCTCCTCGACGCCGGCGGCGCGACGCACCAGGCCGATGACGTTGATGCCGCGGGCCGCGCCGAGCTGGGCGACCATGCGCCCGACGGCACCGTTCGCGGCGTTCTGGATGAGCCAGTCGCCCTCGTGCAGGTCGAGTGAGTGCAGCAGGCTGATGGCGCTGAACGGCATCGAGACGAGCTGTGCTGCGGCCTCGTCGGTCATGGCGTCCGGCACCGGGACGAGCCCGGCGGCGTTCGCGGTGTAGTACTCGGCCCAGACGCCGAAGGCACCGCCGGCGACGCGCTGGCCGACCGTCAGGTTCGTGACGCCCTCGCCCAGGGCCTCGACGACGCCGAGCGCCTCGGTGCCGGAGGGGGCGGGCAGCTCGGGCTTGAAGCCGTAGGTGCCGCGGACGGTCCACAGGTCGTGGTTGTGGATGGGGGAGAGGACCGTGCGGACGAGGACCTCGCCGGCGCCGGGCGTGGGGACCGGGCGCTCCTGGACGCCGAGGACCTCGGCGGGCTCGGCGAAGGTCTCGTGGACGACGGCGCGCATGGTGGTGGGGGTGGTGGTGCTCATGGGTCAGTCCTCCGAGACGACGATGGTGACGTCGATGTTGCCGCGGGTCGCGTTCGAGTACGGGCAGACCTGGTGGGCTGCGTCGGCGAGTGCCTGGGCCTGGTCGTGCTCCAGGCCGGGGATGACGACCTCGAGCATGACGGCGAGCTGGTAGCCGCCGTCGCCGTTCGGGCCGATCTGCACGCGGCCGCCGACGGACGAGTCGGTGATCTTCACCTTCTGGCTGCGGGCGACGCCCTGCAGTGCGGAGTGGAAGCAGGCGGCGTACCCGGCGGCGAAGAGCTGCTCGGGGTTGGCGCCGTTGCCGGAGCCACCCATCTCCTTCGGGATGGCGAGGTCGAACTCGACCGTGCCGTCGCTCGTGGCAACGTGGCCGTTGCGGCCTTCGCCGGTGGCCAGGGCCTCGGCGGTGTAGAGGGCTTCCATGGTGTTCCTTCCTTCGTGGGGTCAGTGGTCCGCGGCGGCGCGGTCGGGCGTCGCGGCGGTGTCGTTCGTGGCCGCGGCGTGCATCGTCTCGGTCAGCCGGTGCAGGGTCGCGATGAGCTCCGTGGCGGCCTGCTCGTCGGGGAGCCCCATGCCGGCGGCGATCGTCGCCGGGATGTGCGCGAGGTCGGCACGGATGGTGCGGCCGCGGTCGCCGAGCGTGATCGTCACGACGCGCTCGTCGGCGCTGCGGCGCTCGCGGCGGACGAGCTCGGACTGCTCCATGCGGCGGAGCAGGGGCGACAGGGTGCCGGAGTCGAGCTGCAGGTGGTCGCCGAGGCTCGAGACGGTCTGGTCACCCTCGATCCACAGGGTCACGAGCACCAGGTACTGCGGGTAGGTCAGTCCCCAGGGTTCGAGCAGCGAGCGGTACGCCTGCGTGGTCGCGCGGCTCGCTGCGTAGAGGGAGAAGCACACCATCTCGTCGGTCACGGGCATGCCACCAGGATCGCACGCAACTCGGTTGTGCACAACCCAACACGTGCTCCGGCCCGGACGGTTAGGCTGACGTGACCCACGATGACCAGCAGCGACCTCGACTCCACCACGACCCCCGGCTCCGGGACCGCGTCGTCCCACGGCAAGACGATCCTGATCGGTGAGCACGCCGTGGTCTACGGCGCACCCGCACTCGTCCTGCCGGTGCTCGACGCCCGGGTCGTCGCGACCGTGAGCCCCGTCACCGCCGGCGTCGACGAGGCCACCGGCACGGTCGTGGGGCACACCCTCGAGTCCACGGTGCACACCGGCCCCCTCGACCTCGCACCTGCTGCCGTGATGCCGACCGTCACCGCCGTCACCGCGACCCTGCGGCACTTCGGGGTGACCGACCGGCACTTCCACGTCCGGGTCGACAGCGAGGTCCCGACCGCCCGGGGCATGGGGTCGAGCGCAGCGGTCGCCGCCGCCGTGACGGCAGCCGTCGCGGACGCCCTCGGCGAGACCCTCGACGCCGAGACCCACCACGACCTCATCCAGGAGTGCGAGCGGGTCGCCCACGGCCGTCCGTCGGGACTCGACGCCCGCGGTGTCGTCGCCGCGGTGCCGGTCTGGTTCGAGGGTGGCCGCATCGAGCCCGTCGCCCTCGGGGCCCGCTTCACCTTCGTCGTCGCCGACACCGGTGTCCCCGGCCACACCCGGCAGGCGGTCGCGGCCGTGCGGGAACGGCACGACCAGGACCCGGTCGCCGTCGACGCGGTCATCGACCGGATCGGCACGCTCGCACGGCGGGCACGGGGGACACTCGAGGCTGGCGACGCACAGGGGCTCGGTGCCACGATGGACGCCGCGCACGACCTGCTCAGCGCACTCGACGTGTCGAGTGCCGACCTGGACCGGCTCGTCGACGCCGCACGAGCTGCGGACGCCCTCGGCGCGAAGCTGACCGGCGGCGGGCGGGGCGGGTGCGTGCTCGCACTCGCCGCGGACGACGACCACGCGGACCGCATCGCGGCCGCACTCCGCGGCGCAGGGGCCGCAGCCACCTGGACCACCACGATCGGAGCCCGCGCTTGATGACCGCCACCGCCGTCGCGCACCCCAACATCGCCCTCGTCAAGTACTGGGGCAAGGCGGACGCGCAGCTCGCGCTGCCCGCCACGGGCAGCGTCTCCATGGGCCTCGACGTGTTCCCCACGACGACCACCGTCACGGTGGACGGCGGCTCCGGTGACGGCCAGGAGGCGCGTGACCGGTTCACGCTGAACGGTCACGTCGTCGACGACGGCGCCCTGGTGCGCGTGCAGCAGTTCCTCGACCTGGTGCGGGAGCTCGCCGGCAGCGACGCCCGCGCGTCCGTCGTGTCCGAGAACACCGTCCCGACCGGTGCCGGACTGGCCTCGAGCGCCTCGGGGTTCGCGGCGCTCGCCACCGCGGCCTCGGCGGCGTACGGCCTCGACCTGTCCCCGCGCGACCTGTCCCGCCTGGCCCGACGCGGCTCGGGGTCGGCCACGCGGTCGATCCCCGGCGGCGTCGCCGTGTGGCACGCCGGCGACGACCAGGGGTCCTTCGCCGAGCCGATCCCGGCACCGCCGATGGCCATGGTGGTCGTGACGATCGACGCCGGACCGAAGCCCATCGGTTCGCGCGAGGCGATGCGCCGCACCATCGCCACGTCGCCGTTCTACCCGGCGTGGGTCACGTCGACCACCGAGACCGTCGGCGACATGCTCGGCGCCTGCGCAGCCGGCGACTTCACGCGCATCGGCGAGATCACCGAGAGCAACGCGCTGCGCATGCACGCCACCATCGAGGGCGCCTTCCCGCCCATCCGCTACCTCAACGCGCGCAGCGTCGCCGTGTTCGACGCCGTGGGCGAACTCCGCGCCGCCGGGCTCGAGGCCTACGCCACCGCCGACGCCGGCCCGAACGTGGTCGTGCTCTGCCGGCCCGAGGACCGCTCCGCCGTGGCCACCGCGCTGGCGTCCTTCGGCGACGTCATCGAGTCCGGCACCGGACCTGCCGCTCGGGTGCTCCGCTCCGAAGAGATCGGGGTCGCCGCAGCGAGCGACAGCCCCGACCAGAAGGAGTCCGTGCAGTGATCGAGTTCCGCGCCCACGGCAAGCTGTTCGTCGCCGGCGAGTACGCCGTCGTCGAGCCCGGCCAGCCGTCCGTCCTCATCGCCCTCGACCGTGCCATCACGGCACGCGTGTCCGAGGCGCACGGTGCGGGCAGCGTGCACTCGGAGGAGTACGGCCACCTGCCGCTGACCTGGACGCGCGACGAGGACGGTCTCGCCCTGGACCGCGAGCACCACCCCTACGACTACGTGATGGCGACGATCGACCTCGTCGAGAAGCTCCGCGCCGAGCGGGGGATCGCCCCGCGCTTCCACGACCTGCGGATCGAGAGCCAGCTCGACGACGCCAGCGGCCGGAAGTTCGGGCTCGGGTCCTCGGCGGCGGTCACCGTCGCGACCGTCGGTGCCCTCGACCGCTTCTACGGCATCGGCCTGACGCAGCGGCAGCGCTTCCAGGTCGCCCTGCTCGCCACCATCCGGGTGAACCCGCGGGCATCCGGCGGGGACCTCGCCGCGAGCACCTTCGGTGGGTGGCTGCGCTACAGCGCCCCGGACCGCGACCACCTCGCCTCGTTCGTCGACGAGCGCCGCGTGTCCGACATCCTCACCGACGCCGCCGCGTGGGCGGGCTTCGACGTCCAGCGGCTGCCGGCCCCCGAGAACCTGCAGCTCCTGGTCGGCTGGACCGGCTCGCCGGCCTCGACCACGAAGCTCGTCGGTGTGGTGCGTCGGCACCGCAACGGCGGGTACAAGGCGTTCCTCGACGAGAGCCGCAGCTGTGTCGACGACCTGACCACGGGCCTCCAGACCGGCGACGCAGAGCAGACGCTCGACGCGCTCCGACGTGCCCGGGTGCTGATGCAGCGCCTCGGCGACTCGGTCGGGTCGAAGATCGAGACCGAACGCCTCGCGACCCTGTGCGACGTCGTCGAGGCGGCCGGCGGAGCGGCGAAGCCGTCCGGCGCCGGCGGCGGCGACTGCGGCATCGCACTCGTCCCCGCGGACATCGACCCCGCCGGCATCCACCGCGCCTGGGAGGCGCACGACATCAGACACCTCAGCGTCGCGGTGCGAGCACCAGAAGGAGCCCTCGATGAGTGACCTGCTCACGCCGATCCCGACCAAGTGGGTCGGACCGATCCGCATCAGCGGCAACGCGGTCCAGGGCGAGCACGAGGTCCCGCTCGCCACGTACGAGTCGCCGCTCTGGCCGTCCGTCGGCCGCGGCGCCCGCATCTCGCGCATGGTCGACGACGGCATCGTCGCGACCGTCGTCGACGAGCGGATGACCCGCTCGGTCGTCGTCCGCGCGGCCAGTGCCGCCGCGGCGCACGTCGCTGCGGGGCAGATCCTCGCGCGACAGGACGAGCTCGAGGCGCTGGTCGCCGGGCAGAGCCGGTTCGCGAAGCTCATCGAGGTGCACCCCGAGATCGTCGGTGACCTGCTGTTCCTGCGGTTCGCGTTCACGACCGGTGACGCCTCCGGCCACAACATGGTCACGCAGGCGGCGGACAAGCTCCTGCCCGCGATCCTGGCGTGGCAGCCGGGCCTGCGCTACGTGTCCGTGTCGGGCAACTTCTGCACCGACAAGAAGGCCAGCGCGGTGAACGGCATCCGTGGTCGTGGCCGCAACACCATCGCCGAGATCGTGATCCCCGGCGAGATCGTCGAGAAGCGCCTGCGGTCGAGCACCGAACGCATCGTCGAACTGAACATCGCGAAGAACCTCATCGGCTCGACCATCGCCGGGGCGCTCCGCTCCGCGAACGCGCACTACGCGAACATGCTGCTCGGTTTCTACCTGGCCACCGGGCAGGACGCCGCGAACATCGTCGAGGGCTCGCAGGGCATCACGAGTGCCGAGAACCGCGACGGCGACCTGTACTTCGCCACCTCGCTGCCGCACCTGATCGTCGGCACGGTCGGCAACGGAAAGGGCGGGGACCTGCCCGTCGTCGAGGACGCCCTGGTGCGCCTGGGCTGCCGCGAGGACCGCGAGCCCGGTGCGAACGCCCGTCGTCTCGCCGCCCTGTGCGCCGCCACGGTGCTGTGCGGGGAGCTCTCGCTCCTCGCCGCCCAGACGAACCCGGGTGAGCTGATGGCCGCCCACGTCGCCATGGAGCGACGGGGCACGAAGCCGGCCGGGGGCGCAGCATGACGCGCATCGGCATCCACGACATCGCCATCGCGACCGGGCACCACGTGCTCGAGCTCGACGACCTGGCCGAGCGCCTCGGCGTCGACCCGGCGAAGTACCACGTCGGCATCGGCCAGGACGCCTTCAGCGTGCCCGCCCCGGACGAGGACATCGTCACGATGGGGGCCGCCGCGGCCAAGGAGGTCATCGACCGCCACGGTGTCGAGGGCATCCGCACCGTGCTGTTCGCCACCGAGTCCGGCGTCGACCAGTCCAAGGCCGCCGGGGTGTTCGTGCACGGGCTGCTCGGCCTGCCGAAGAACGTCCGCGTCGTCGAGCTGAAGCAGGCCTGCTACGGCGGGATGGCCGCCGTGCAGCTCGCCCTCGGCATCATCGCCCGGGCACCGCACGAGCGTGTGCTCGTGATCGCCGCCGACGTCGCCCGCTACGACGTCGACACCGCCGCCGAGCCCACCCAGGGTGCCGGTGCGGCCGCGATCCTGGTGTCCGCCGACCCCGACCTCATCGAGATCGAGCCGGCCGCCGGCGTCTTCACCGCGGACGTCGACGACTTCTGGCGCCCGAACGACCGCTCCACCGCACTGGTCGACGGCCGCCTGTCCGTCAGCGCCTACGTCGACGCGTTCGTCGGCGCTTGGGACGACCTGGCGGACCAGGGCGGCCCGGCGTACGAGGACATCGTGCGCTTCGTCCACCACCAGCCGTTCACGAAGATGGCGCTCAAGGCCCACCGGAAGCTGACGCAGCACGTGGGTGTGCCGTTCGACGAGTCGGAGCTGTTCGTCGGCTTCACGTACAACAAGCAGACCGGCAACACCTACACGGCGTCGCTCTGGATCGGGCTCGCCGCGCTCCTCGACCTCGACGAGGACCTGGCGGGTGAGCGCATCGCCCTGTTCAGCTACGGCTCGGGCAGCGTCGGCGAGCTCCTCACCGGCATCGTGCAGCCGTCCTACCGTGAGCACCGTCGCGTCGGCCGGGTCCGGCAGCTCCTGTCCGCCCGCGTCCCCCTGACCGTGGACGCGTACCGGGAGCTGCACGCGACCGGCGCCGCGACGAGCGACGACGTCGAGCGTCCGCGCGTCACGGCTGGGCCGTACCGGTTCGCCGGGGTGCGCGGCGGCGCGCGCCACTACGAGGCGACCGCGCAGGCCTGACCCCTCCGCGCAGGCCTGACCCCTCCGCGAAAGCGACAGATCTGTGCGGAACGTTCGCAGGGATCTGTCGCTTCCGCGTGACGGACGGGAGGCCCGTGGCGGGTCCGCCACGGGCCTCCCGTCCGTCCGCTGGTCACGTGGCGGACAGGACCTCGCGTTCCAGACGCTGGTAGCTGGTCTCCATGCCGTCGGTCATGCCGGTCGCCAGGATCACGTCGCGCTGCGTCTTGTCGGGGTAGGTGATGCGCAGCGTCAGCAGGGTGACGCCGTCGGCCTCGTCGAACTGCAGGTCGTTCGTGTTCGGCGGGAACGGCGCACCGGTCATCCGCTCGGTCGACACCATCCGCCGCTCCGGCTCCACGACGAGGTTCTCGCCCTCGAAGCCGAACGGCTCGCCCACGGTGTCTCCCGTCGGCGCCCACGCCTGCCGGAACGTGCCACCCGGCGTCAGGTCGTTCTCGTACACCGTCATCTCCCACCCGTCCGGTCCGAGCAACCACTGCCGGACGAGTTCGGGCTCGGTGTGCGCCCGCCACAGCAGGTGGCGTGGCGCTGCGAAGGCCCGCGTGATGCGGACGTGGGTGTCGTCGACGAGCTCGGTGACGGTGCCGTTGCCCAGGGCGTACTCGCGCAGGTCGGCGAGGACGGCGTCGAGCTGTCCGAAGGCCTGCTCGTAGCCCTCGACCATGCCCATGTCCACCATGGTCTCGAGGTCGGCGGTGGACCCGAACGACGACCGGACGGTCACCCGCGACCCGGTTCCGACGGTCTCGAACGACAGGACGGTCTCGCTGGCCGGCAACGCGTCGTCGACCTCGCCGTCGGCGTCGGTGAAGAGGTCGCGGAAGACGATGCGGTGTGGCTCGTCGACCTCGGTGACCTGCCAGACCGCGTGGAACCGCTCGCCCTGTGGTGAGGTCATCCGGTAGTCGGCGCGGCCGCCGGGCCGCAGGTCGAACGAGGTGAAGGTGGCGGGGAAGCCGGGTGGGCCCCAGAAGCGTTCCAGCTGACGGGGATCGGCGAAGGCGCCCCAGAGGCGCTCGACCGGGACGGGGAACTCGGCGACGAGCGTCAGCGCGAGGGCCTCGGGATCGGTGTGGACGGACGTGGTGGACATCATTGCTCCTTGTCGGTGTCGAGCAGGGTGTCGAGGCGGTCGAGTCGGCCCCGCCAGAGGTCGCCGTAGGCGTCGAGCAGGTCGCGGACCCGGGCGAGCTGACCCGGTTCGGCGCGCACGATGCGGGTTCGGCCGCGTGCTTCCTTGCTCACGAGTCCGGCTCCTTCGAGGACGGCGACGTGCTTCTGGACGGCGGCGAACGACATCGAGTACGCGTCCGCCAGGTCACTGACGGACGAGGACCCGACGAGCGTGCGTCGGACGATGTCACGACGGGTCGCGTCGGCCAGTGCGTGGAACACCCGGTCGACCTCGGCGTCGGACAGTGCAATTCGTACAACCATTTGGTTGTACGTTACGACTGTCCACTCTCGTGCGCAAGGGGGACGTGCAGGTAGTCTGTCCGCGGAGATCGAAAGGGGCGATGCCAGTGGGCTCGAGCGCGTCGGACACCGTCAGTGCCCTCGTCGCGACCCTTCCTCCGTCGCCGAGGCTCCCGGACGTGGTCGCCGGGGTCGGGCGGTTCGTCGGCAAGCCGACCCGCGTGGTCGACGTCGACGGTCCGAGCTGGGGACCGCTCACCGCGTTGGTGTCGCAGTTCGAGCACGAGAACCTCGTCCTGGTGCCGGCCGGCGCCCCCGAGCTGTACCGGATGCACTGCGTCCTGCACGAGCTCGGACACCTCGTGCACGGTGACGCCGGAGCCCCGACCACCACCTCGATCGCCGAGTTCGCCTCGGGTGGGCACGTGTGCCGCCGCGCCCTCGACGGCGACACCGGACTGGTGAGCATCTCGGACGACGACGAGCACTTCGCCGAGCGGTTCGCGTACGAGCTGGCGACCGTGCTGCTCGCCGGCAGCGCGAGCGCGGACGAGCGGGCCTACGGCTGATGGCCGTCCTGCACGCCGCCGCCTTCTGGTGCGCGGCGCTGATCTTCCTCGCCCGCACGCCCTACATGTTGCGGAACCCACGTGGCCGCGCTGCCTGGGGCGCGACCGGCGTCGGTGCGCTCGGGCTGCTGACACTCGGCAGCGTCGTACCGCAGACCGTGCTCGACGGTGCCCTCGGGGGCACGAACCTCATCAACCTGGTGCAGAACGTGTGTGCCACGGCGGCCTTCTGGCTGATGCTCCGGGCGAGCACGTCCGACCTGCCGAAACGGCCGGGGTTGGCGAGCCCGCTCGCGCTCCTCGTGGTGGTCGTGGCCTTCGTCGTCCCGTTCTTCGCCGTGCGCGACCGGGGCGGCACCGACTTCCACTTCATCGTGCGGGAGATCCACCAGCCGGCGATGTGGCTCTACGGGTCGGTCTACATGGTCGGTGTCGGCGTGATCGCCGCCGCGACGCTCCGGTACGGCGTGCTGCGCAACCCGGTCGCGCTCGTGGTCTTCCGGGTGGGCCTGTCGCTCGTGGTCATCGCGAGCATCGACGAGCTCCTCTCCCTCACCGCCGACCACTTCGGGTGGTTCCCCGCTCCGCTGCGCGACGGACTCCGTCTGGGCTTCGACCCACCGTTCTACCTGGGCATCGTCCTCATCGTCGTCGCGATGGCGTCCCTGACGTTCCGCCGGTGGTGGCGGGACGTGACGTGTCGTCGGCACCACCGACGGCTCCGTCGCATCGCCCGGCGCCACGAACTGCGCGCCGTCGAACGGGACGGCGACGTGCAGGCACGGACCTACGACCTCGTCATCGCGATCCGCGACGCCGAGGTGCAGGGCCGTACCCTCGACGACGCCGAACTCGCCCAGGTGCGCTCGGCGGAACTGACCCTGACCCGCAGTCTCGGAGGCTGATGCGATGACGATCGTATGGTGGGTGCTCGGCGTGCTCGTCGTGCTGGCGGCGGCGTTCCTGCTCGTGGTGCGGAAGGTCGTCGGCAAGATCGTGCTGCCCGGCGGCGACCGCTGGACCCCGGTGCTCGAGACGACCGACGACTCGATCCGGCTCCCGATCACCGACGACACCGTGCGCCCGGGGGAGTACGGCCTGTGGCACGACGGTACCGGGCACACCACGGTCGGACCGGTGCTCGACGTCGACGAGGCCGCCGGCACCGTGCGGCGTGCGGTGGTCCGGACGACGGGCGACGTGTCGACACGGGTGCGGTGGAGCGGGCACGTGCACCCGGACCCCGCCGCGATGGACGTCGACTGGGCGGAGGTCGACCTGGCGACGCCCGTGGGACCCGCGCCGGCCTGGGTCATCCGGCCCGGCGGCCCCGAGGCCGCGCCCGCCGCCACCTGGGCCGTCCACGTGCACGGCATCCGCACCACCCGCGTGACGGCGCTCCGGACCGTGCCGGCGGCACTCGAGGCCGGCTGGACCTCGATCGTCCCGTCGTTCCGCGGCGACGGCGAAGCGCCCTGGCAGGGCCGCGCCTCGCACCTCGGTGCCCGCGAGTGGCCCGACGTCGAGGCCGCACTCGACCACGCCGTCGCGAACGGGGCCGAACGGCTCGTCATCGTGGGGTGGTCGATGGGCGCGACGATCACCCACGAACTGCTGGCACGGTCGGCGCACCGCGACCGGTTCGTCGGACTGGTCCTCGTGTCACCGGCGCTCGACTGGGCGACCACGGTGCGCTCCCAAGCCGGTCGTGCCGGGCTCCCCGGGTTCGTCGTCGGTGCCGCGCTCCGGGCGATGGCACTGCCGCTCGTGTGCCGACTCGTCGGTCTCCGTTCACCCGTGGACGTCCGCGCGCTCTCCTGGTTGCACGCGCCGCGGAGCCTGCCGCCGACCCTGCTCATCCACTCGTCGGGGGACACCACCGTGCCCTTCGCCGTCAGTCGGGAGTTCGCCGACGCGCACCCCGACACCGTGACGTTGGCGGTGAGTGAGCCCGCCGAGCACGCCTGGGAGCGGAACGTCGACGCCGTCTGGTTCGACACCACGATCACGAACTGGGCGAGATCGCTGGCCCACACCGGCACCATGGAGTAGAAGGGGCCATGGGTCAGCTCATCTACGACGGCCAACCACTCGACCTCCGCATCGACGACCGGGCCCTCACACACCTGCAGATCGTGATCGTGAACATGCTCCGGCGCGAGCACCGGTTCGCGTTCTCGTGGAAGGACGACGTCATCCACGGCAACGGCCGCAGCACGATCTGGCTGAACCCGAACGTCAGCCTGCACTTCAAGTTCTCCGGCAGTCGGGTGCCGTCGATCAACCGCAGCTGGCTCGAGGACCTCTACGCCTCGGCCACGTCGGGTTCGGGACTCGTCCTGACGCCGGAGCCGACGGACACGAGCACGGCGGCCGACTCGGCGTGGTCGCGAGCGGTCGCTCCGGGGGACGCCGACGACGCCTCTGGGACGCCGAGCGGTACCACAGCTGAGTGATTCCCGTCAACGGGTTCCGAAGATCCCGTGATCGTCGTACGGTTTCTGTACCGCGGATCAGAGTCGTCCCTTCGGGCCGGCATCCAGGGAGCCGGTGACGGCAACGAACCGCGGCAGGAGGGGGACCCGAATGACCGTGACGCAGTGCGCGCCCGGCGCCGACCAACCATCGGCGATCGAGTGGCGAGCACGACGGGAGTCCCGGATCAGGAGACTCGTCGTCCAGGAAGCCGGGTCATCGCACCCGGGTCCTTGCGTCACGCCACTGGGCTCGTCGGTCAGGCCTCACTGACCGGCACCCTTCCACAGGACGCCCCGGCAGTCGGATTCGGGTTCCGCTACCGGGGCGTTCTGCTGCCCTGGCGTTCTGCTGCTCGCATCGGGCGTGGGCTGCTGGCTCAGTAGACGTCGCGGACGTACCGCTTCGTGCGGCGCAGGTCGGCCAGGTACGACAGCGCGTCGTCCTCGTCGCGGCCGCGGCCGGTGCGGATGACGTCGAGCAGCGCGGCCTCGACGTCCTTCGCCATGCGCGAGGCGTCGCCGCACACGTACACGTGGCCGCCGTCCTCGAGCCAGGCGAACAGCTCGGCGGACTGCTCGCGCATCCGGGTCTGCACGTAGACCTTCTCGGCCTGGTCGCGTGAGAACGCCAGGTCGAGGCGGTTCAGCACGCCCTGCTCCTGCAGCTCGGTGAGCTCGTCCTGGTAGACGAAGTCGGTGTCGCGGTGCTGGTCGCCGAAGAACAGCCAGTTGCGCCCCGTCGCACCGGCCGCGGCCCGCTCGTGCAGGAACCCGCGGAACGGGGCGATGCCGGTGCCCGGACCGATCATGATCATCGGTGCGGACGCGTCGGCCGGCACGCCGAACGACGCGTTCGGCTGCAGGTAGACGTCGACCGTACCGTCGGGGTCGACCCGGTCCGCCAGGAACGTCGACGCGACACCGGCGTACATCCGGTGCGGGTCGCCGTACCGGACGGACGCGATGGTCAGGTGGATGCGGTCCGGGTGCGCCAGTGGGCTCGACGAGATCGAGTACTGGCGTGCCTGCAACGGGCGCAGGTTCGGCAGCAGCTCGTCGAGTCCGGGAGCGGCCGGTCCGGCGTCGCGCAGCAGGTCGAGGACGTCACGGCCCCACAGCCAGCGGTCCAGTTCGTGCTTGTCGCCGTGCGAGACGACCGCGGCGAGTTCGCTCGCCGGGGCGCGCTGCACGAGGTCCGCGATGAGGTCCTTCGACGGCGTGCGGACCTCGCGGTCGCTCCGCAGGACCTCGGTGATCGGTCGGCCGTCGAACGACTCGCCGCCGTTCGCGCCGACCTGCTCGAGCAGCTCCGCGACGAAGACCTCGTCGTTGACCGGCACGACCGCCAGGGCGTCGCCGGCGGCGTACTCGATGCCGGAGTCGCCGAGGTCGAACTCGTAGTGCCGGATCTCCTTCGCGCTGCGCGGCGAGGAGAGCAGCCGGTTCTCGGCCAGCCGCGACGGGTAGGGGTTGCGCTTGTTCCACTGCGACCCCGGCCGGGAGGCACGACCCGCGCCCGCCCCGCCGGTCGCGGTGGCACCGCCGTCGGCACCACTGCCCGTGGTCGCGCCGGGTGCGCCCGTCGCGCCGGCCTCGGCAGCGAGCCGGTCGAGCACGGCGGCGCTCCAGAGTGCGGCGGCGTCCTCGAAGTCGACGTCGCAGTCCACGCGGTCGTGCACCCGGGTCGCGCCGAGCTGCTCGAAGCGGGTGTCGAGGAGCTTGCCGGCCTGGCAGAACTCGTCGTAGCTGGTGTCCCCGAGGCCGAGGACGGCGTACTGCAGCCCCTCGAGCCGCGGCACGGTGGACGCCTGGACCGCCTCCCAGAACAGACCGGCGTTGTCGGGCATCTCGCCCTCGCCGTACGTCGAGGTGACGACGAGCACGTGGGTCATCCCGGCGAGCTGCTCCGGGGTGACGGCGTCGAGTGCAGCGGCACGGCCACCGAGCCCGCGGGCCTTCGCCCCGGCGACGAGCTCGTCGGCCAGGAACTCCGCGTTGCCGGTCTGCGTGCCGAACAGCACGTCGATCGTCGTCGTGGGGGCGGCGCCGGACGCCTTCTTGCCGGCGGCGGCGATGCCCGCGATGAACCCGGCCAGCCAGGACTCCTGGGCAGCCGAGAACGGTGCGTCGACGGGGATCAGCGATCCGGTCGGGGGGAGCAGGCTCACGCGGACACCGCCTCGGTCGGCGCCTGGGGTGCACGGCGGGCGATGTCCTCGAGCGCCGCGGTGGCGAGCAGCTCGTCGAAGCGGGCCTCGCGGACGCGGCCGTCGTTCTTGGCGTTCTGGTGCATGATCCACCCCGTGGTGCCCGGTGCGTCCATGCTGCGGTTGTTCCGCTGCGTGAGCGCACGCTTGTAGTCGTCGAGCCGCTTGATCGCGATGAGCGTCGCGAGCTGGTCGTCCGCGAACCGGTCGAGCGTGCCGCGCAGGTACTTCACGACGCGCTGCTTCACCGAGAAGTCCTCGGTCAGGACGAGGTTCTTCACCGCTTCGGTGACGCGGGGGTCGTTCGGACCCGCACCGGGGACGCGCTCGAGGGCGACGTCCTGGGCGACACCGAGCACCGTGTACGACGACAGCAGCGAGAACATGTCGTCGCCCTGGTCGCCGAGGGCCGGGGCCCGGCCGTCGAGGACGGTGCGCTGGTCGCGGTAGTCGACCTTGAACGCACGGAGCTTGTCCGTGGCGATCGAGGACGCGAGCTCGTCGAGCAGCTCGGAGCGGGTGGCCGCCGCGAGGATCTCGCCGGCGTCCTGCGAGAGCAGCAGGGCGCGCGGCATGCCGACGAAGACGTGCTGCCGGGTGGTCTCCCAGTCGGCGAGCAGCCGCTCGGCCAGCGCCGACCCGGTCGCCTCGAGATGCCACTCGAGCAGCAGGCGCGCGCCGGCCTCGTGGAACGCGCCGCGCTCGGTGTCGGTGACGGGGAACACGAGGAGCGAGTCGGTGCTGGCGCGCTGGGCGACCTGACCGGACGGGTCGTACTGGTACAGGAACCCGCCGGACATGCCGTTGCCGAGCCCCTTGCCGAACGCGCCGAGGTTGAACACGGCGCCGCCCGTCATGTACTCGCACCCGAAGTCGCCGACGCCCTCGACCACGGCCGTGGCGCCGGAGTTGCGCACGGCGAAGCGGTCTCCGGCCTCGCCCTCGACGAACGTGCGGCCGCCGGTGGCCCCGAAGAGCGCGAAGTTGCCGATCAGGACGTTCCCGCCCTGGTCGGCACTGCCGCCGCCCGGTGCGCGGACGATGATCCGACCGCCGCTCTGGCTCTTGCCGACGCCGTCGTTCGCGGTGCCGGTGTGCTCGAGCACGATGCCGTCGTTGTTGAACACGCCGTACGACTGACCGGCCGAGCCCTGGGTACGGATCGTGACCGCACCGTCGACCAGCCGGCGGCGCCCGCGGTCGTCGGTCGCCACGGCGGGCAGCCCCTGGACGTCCTCGGCGCGGAGCTCGTGGTTGAGCAGGCGCTCGACGTCGATGCCGAGCTGGCCGCCGACGGACTTGTCGCTGTTGCCGAGCAGGACCCCGTGCACGAGCACGTGCTCCTGGGCGTGGTCGACCAGCGCCGTGCGGATGCGCTCGAGCAGCGCGTCGTCGGTGTGGAAGTCCTTCTCGAGGTACTCCGGGTCCGTCACGACCTTCTCCGGCACCTGCGCGAGCAGGGCGCGGGCGTCCAGACGCCCGACGCTCGCCGGGTGGTCGAGGAGCTGCAGCAGGTCGGTGCGACCCCGTGCCTCGCGCAGCGAGCGCAGGCCGAGGCGGGCGAGGATCTGCCGCACGTCGTGGGCGATGTTGAGCAGGTACTGCGCGAGGGCACGCGGGTCGCCCTCGAACGCCTCGGCGTTCGTGGTGAGGCCGGCCGGGCACTTCACGTTGCAGTTCTTCGCCATGACGCAGCCGAGCATCATGAGCGCGGTCGTGCCGAACTCGAAGCTGTCGCCGCCGAGCAGGGCGCTCGTCACGACGTCGGACCCGGTCTGGTGCGCGCCCGAGCACCGGAGCGTGACCTTGGAGCGCAGGCCGTTCGCGACGAGGGCCTGGTGGACCTCGGCGACGCCGATCTCCGCCGAGCGGCCCGCGTACTTCAGGCTCGTGACGGCCGCGGCACCGGTGCCACCGGTGTTGCCCGCGACGTTGATGACGTCCGCACCGGCCTTGGCGACGCCGACCGCGATGGTGCCGATGCCCTCGGAGGACACGAGCTTCACGATCACCCGGACACGGGCGGCCTTGCAGTCGTGGATGAGCTGCGCCAGGTCCTCGATCGAGTACGTGTCGTGGTGCGGCGGCGGCGAGATGAGCTCGACGCCGGGGGTGCCACCACGGGCCGCGGCGATGTCCACCGTGACCTTCGGCGCGGGCAGCTGACCGCCCTCGCCGGGCTTCGCGCCCTGACCGATCTTGATCTCGAGTTCCTCGAGCATGGGGTCGGCGAGGTAGCCCGCCCAGATGCCGAAGCGACCCGAGGCGAACTGCTTGATCCGCGAGCCGCGGATGGTGCCGTAGCGGGAGTGGTGCTCGCCGCCCTCACCGCTGTTCGACATGCCGCCGACCATGTTCGTGCCGTGCGCCACCGCCTCGTGCGCGGTGGCGACGAGGGCGCCGTGGCTCATCGCGCCGGACGCCAGGGTCCGGGTGATCTCGTGCGCCGGCTGGACCTCGTCGAGCTCGACGCTGTCGGGCGCGCTCTCGAGCAGGGCGAGCAGCCCGACGGCCGCGCCGGTGGCGCGGAGCGTCACCTGGGTGGCGTCGACGGCGTCGACGTCGACCTGGCCCGGGTAGAGCAGCGCGAGGCCGTCTACCAGGGCCGCGTGGCGCAGTGCACCCGTCGTGCCCGTCGACGCGAGCTGCAGGCGGAACTGCTCCGTGCCTCCCGGAAGCTCGTCGGAGAACGCCGGACGCGAGCCGGACAGCCCGCGCACGGTGACGCTGGCGTTGCCGGTCGTCGAGAACCGGCCCAGCTCGCGGGCGAAGTCCTCGGCCGTGTCGATGCCGGTGACGTCCGCGGGCAGCGCGAGCACGTCGCGGAGCGCAGCGGGACGGCGCGACCGCTCGTCGTGCGTGGTCTGCAGGAACGTGACGTAGCCCGGCGTGATCCGGTGCTGGTCGATCTCGGTGTCACTGAGGCGGTCGTAGCCGGTGTTGCGGTACGCCGCGTCGGTGATGCCGAAGGAGTCGTCGAGCTGGCCGAGCGTCAGCAGGCGCAGTGCGTCCGAGTCGCCGGAGCGCTCGAAGGCCGGACGCTCCTCGGTCATGCCGCCGAACCCGCGGACGCTCGCGACGCCGAACGAGTGGCCGGCACCGTCCGAGCGCTCCTTGAAGAGGCCGAGCAGGGGGACCTGGCCCTCGGCCGCGACCGAGCGGGCACGCTCGTGCCAGTCCGTCGCCGCCTGGGCGATGCGGGCGAAGCCGACGCCGCCCACGGGAGCCTGCATGTGCGGGAACACCCGCGCCAGGACGTCGTCGCCGGTGTCCAGGTAGTTCGGCTCGAAGAACGCGCCACCGATGTAGCTCTCGGCGGTGCACAGACCGACGCGGCCCATGGTCTTCGCCAGCGCCTTCTCGGCGGCCTTGCGGAACTGCTTCAGCGCGAGGTCCGTCGCGGTGAGCTCACCGGCGGGGGCCGGCGCGGCGGGGTACTTCTCCTCGGCACGCAGGCGCGCGCTCAAGCTGTACACAGCCGAGGCGCCGAAGCCCAGGGCCGTCGCCACGTGGTGTGACGACGGCAGCTGACCGCTCTCGGCGACGACGGACACCCGCAGGCGCAGCCCGGTCTCGATGAGCCGCTGGTTCACGGCGGCCACGGCCAGGATCACGGGCAGGGGCGCACGGGCCGACGAGACCTCGCGGTCGGTCAGCACGGCGATGCCGCCGGACGTCCCCGCGAACTGCTCCACGGCGTCGCACAGGGCGTCCACGGCGTCGCGCACGGCGTCCGCGTTCGCCTGCTCGTCGCCGAGCACCGGCACGTAGAGCATGTCGAAGCGCTCGAGCGGCACGATGTCCTGGTCGCGCAGGCGCACCATGTCCAGGTGGCCGAGGATCGGCGACTGCACGACGAGCTGTCGGCTCGTCGAACCCGTGCCGTCCGGCTTCGCGCCGAGCGCCACGCGCATGCTCATGCCGTCGGCTTCACGGATCGAGTCGAGCGGCGGGTTCGTCACCTGGGCGAAGCGCTGCGAGAAGTACTTCGCCATGCCGCCCTCGGTGTCGCTCAGGGCGTTGATGGCGTTGCCGTAGCCCATCGCCGAGATCCGCTCCGAGCCGTTCTGCAGCATCGGGTCGAGCATGAACCGGAAGCTCTCCTGGTTCAGCGAGTACGCCACGTACCGGCCGGCGAGCGACAGGTCGCCCTCGTAGCCCAGGGTGGTCGTCGTGCGCTCGTAGTCCGGAGCGGGCAGGTCGTCGAGGTTCACACGCGCGGCGTCGAGCAGCGTGCCGTAGTCGCGGCGGGCCGCGAGCATGCGCAGCACCTCGTCCGTGCGCATCCGGGTACCGGTGCGGTGGTCGACGACGAGCATGCCGCCGGCCTCGATGCGGCCGCGGTGCACGACCTCGTCGGCGTCGAACGTGACCTGACCGGCCTCGGACGACACCATCAGGTACTCGGTGGTCTCGACGGTGCGCAGCGGACGCAGCCCCAGGCGGTCCAGGCGCGCGCCGACCACGTCGCCGTCGCTGAAGATCACGGCGGCGGGGCCGTCGTTCTTCTCCTCGTACAGCGAGAAGTACTCGAGCATGTCCCGCACGTCGGCGGTCAGCGTGCGGTCGTTCTCCCACGCCGGCGGCATGAGCGAGACCACGGCCTCGACGATCTCGAGTCCGTCGTCGAACACGCGGCTCTGCAGCGTCTGGTCGAGGCGGCTCGAGTCCGACTGCCCGGGCGGGCGGACGATGCTGCGGGTGCGGGCTCGCGCCAGCGCCTCGTCCGACAGGCGGTTCTTCCGGTCGGTGTTCAGCTCGCCGTTGTGCGCCATCAGCCGGAACGGCTGCGCCATCGTCGGGTGCGGCTCGGTGTTCGTCGAGAACCGGGTGTGGAAGTACAGCGTCCGCACCGAGTGACGCGGGTCACGCAGGTCCGTGAAGTACCCGATGACCTCGCCCGAGTTCAGGCGGCCCTTCAGGATCTGGGTCCGGGCGCTGAGCGACAGCGGGTACAGGGCCGCGTGCTCGGCGCGCTGCTCGGCGGCCTCGCCGTA
Organism: Curtobacterium sp. PhB146; assembly: GCF_004342995.1. Taxonomy (NCBI): domain Bacteria; kingdom Bacillati; phylum Actinomycetota; class Actinomycetes; order Micrococcales; family Microbacteriaceae; genus Curtobacterium; species Curtobacterium sp. PhB146. The sequence goes on from NZ_SMBN01000002.1 coordinate 104,342, forward strand.
GGACACCGACTCGATCGTGAGCAGGGCACGGTTCGCCGCCGCGTCGACCTCGGTGCGGTCCCACTGCTCGGGCGCGCGGAAGACCCACTGCACGATCGGCAGCTGGTACTGCTCGGCCTCGGGCCGGGCGACGGAGTGGTCCACCGGGACGTCGCGGACGACGAGCAGCTCGAAGCCCTGCTGCTCGATGGCGTCCGTGACGGTCTGCCGCGCACGGGCGCGCTCGGCGTCCGCCGCCGCACCTGCGCCGCTCGGCACGAAGCAGTTCGCGACACCGAAGTGACCGGCGCGGAGCTCCTGGCCGGTGATGGCGCTGAAGAACTCCACCGACAGGTCGATGCTCACACCGGCGCCGTCACCGACACCCTCGGCGGACTTGCCGCCGCGGTGGGGGATGGCGCAGAGCGCTTCGTCACCCTTGCGGATGACGTCGTGGTGGGGCGTGCCGTCGAGTCGGGTGATGAAACCGACGCCGCAGTCGCTCGATTCGCGGGCAGGGTCGTAGAGACCGAAAGATGTGGGGTTCACGTGTGCGGGTCCAGTGGGGCGTTGCCGGCAGCGGACGGCCAGGCTGCATCGATGGAGCGCTCGCCGCGGGCAGACCGGTGTTGGCAGTCGGGCCCTGTGGGATTGTGGTGCGGTACGGCGATGCTACGGCGCGGTATACCGCCCACGCAACACCGCGGGTCCGGGCGTGTGATGGTGTCGCACCGTGCGGGTCTGTTCGGCTGGTGCGAGGTTGCCCGCTCGGTGCGCTGTTGTTGCGCTGCACGGAGCGTGCAACCTCGCACGGGATGGGCCACACCGCACGGTGCGACGGGCCGCGTGGGCCGAACGACCCCGCACCGAGTGGCCAGCCCCGCACGGTGTCAGGCCGCGCGCTCGCCGGTCCGTTCGTCGACGGCGATCGGCTCCGTCACCGCCGTACTGGCGTCGGCGGCGGGGGTCGTGCCGGGGCGGATGAGCTCCGGGCGACGGCGGCCGCTGCGGAACACCCACGCCTTGAACAGCACGAACCGAACGCAGGTCGCGACCAGGTTGGCGGCCGTCAGCACCAGGATCTCGGCACCGTGCGACGCTCCCGGCGTCGTGCTGTGCAGCACCACGAGCGACCCCGACGTGATCGCCCAGGCGACTCCGAAGACCACCAGCCCCTGCACGTGGTGTCGCCCGGCTCCGGCACGCCCCCGCACACCGAACGTGAACCGCCGGTTCAGTGCGGTGTTGCCGATCGCCGTCAGCAACAGGGCCAGGAAATCCGCCGTCTGCGCCCCGATCGCCGGACGGAACAGTGCGTACAGCACCGCGAACGCGACGGTCGACAGGACCCCGATGGCGCCGAAGCGCAGCACCTGCCCGAGGAACCCGACGTGCGGCGGCGTGAACGGACGGCGGCCGATGGTCTCGTACACGGCACCCACCGGCACCCGCCCACTGGCGATGCCGCGCGAGACGCGCCACATGCCCTTCAGGTCCTCGGTGGCGGTCGAGGCGATCTGCACCGACGAGTTCACGTCGTCGACCCAGTCCACCGGGACCTCGTGGATGCGCAGCCCCGCGTGCTCGGCCAGGACGAGCATCTCGGTGTCGAAGAACCACGCGTCGTCCTCGCACAGCGGCAGCAACTGGTCGGCCGCCCGTTTCGTGACGGCCTTGAACCCGCACTGCGCGTCCGAGAACGACACCCCCATCGTCGTGCGGAGCAGCAGGTTGTACGAGCGGGAGATGAACTCGCGCTTGCTACCCCGAACCACCCGCGACGAGTCCGCCAACCGCGTGCCGATCGCCAGGTCGGAGTGCCCGGAGAGCAGCGGCGCCACGAGCGGCTCGAGTGCCGCGAGGTCCGTCGACAGGTCCTCGTCGACGTACACGAGCACGGTCGCCGGAGATGCACCCCACACGGCCTTGAGCGCCCGCCCACGACCCTTCTCGGGCAGGTGGACCGCGTGCACGCCGGGCAGCATGGCGGCCAGGTCGTCGGCGATCCGCGCGGTGTCGTCGGTCGAGGCGTTGTCGGCGATCGTGATCCGCCAAGAGTGGTGCAACGACGTCCGGCAGAACGTGTGCAGGCGTCGCACGTGGGCCGCGAGCGTGTCCTGCTCGTTGTAGCAGGGGACGACGATGTCGATGTCGAGGGTCTGGTTCGTCTCCGTCATGCCGCTCATGCTCGGCAGCGGGCACATGCGGACCGAGGCAGTGCGCTGTGCTCCCGGTAAGAACGGCGTTCGGCGACCGTTCACGTCACGGTCGAACACGACAGGTGTCGCGCGGATACGGTCGACGGACGATGACGACCGAGCGCGACGACGCACACCGATCGGCGGTGCTGCTCCCGGGGGAGCGGCTCGGCCTGGCGCTCGACGAGCGGTGTCCGGAGTTCGAGGAGCTCCTGCTCACGCCTCCGCTGCACGGCATCCGACCGGACGGCCACGACTGGCTGCGACGCCGGTACGCCGAGATCGTCCCGCTCGTGCTCCCCGCCGCGCTGCGTGCCGTCGAGCGCGGTGAACCCGTCGACCGCGAGTGCCTCGCCCAGCTGCGCGCGGTGGCGGCCGCGAGCGCCGAGGACCCCCGCGTCGACGTGTCGGTCGTGCTCCGCGGGGCCCTGCCGGCGATCCGGGTCTTCGCCCTCGTCATGCACACGGCCACCCGCGACCACGCCGTCACGCTCGACCACGCCGGCCGGACGATGCTCGCGATGAGCCGCGCCTCGCTCGTCGCCCACGAACTCGGCTCGTGCTGGGCCGAGGCCTGGGCCGAGCAGCGCCGGCGATCGGCGGGCGAGTCCGCGGCGGCGGTCACCACCGGGGAGATCGACCTCGTCGCCCGTGCGCCCGGCCTCGACGAGACCGAGGAACAGATGCTCGCGCTCGCCGCGCAGGGGCTCTCCAACGACGAGATCGCGAAGGAGACGGCCTACAGTCGCCAGGCCGTCGCGTGGCACCTCGGACGGCTGATGAAGTCGTGGAAGGCGCCGAACCGGACGGCGCTGGTGTCGGTCGCCTTCGTGAAGGGGTGGATCCGTGCACGGCGCGAGGTCCGCGGTGCAGCACGGACCTGGCCCCCGGCGATCGAGCCCGCCGCCGAGCGTCCCGCCGCGCACGACGACGCCCCCTGAGACCGTGGTCCCCGGGGGCGTCGGTGCAGCGCCGACGGACGGATCAGCGCTGGCGGATCAGCCGCCGTTCACGTGGATGACGTTGTCGATGCGTTCGATGTTGCCGAACGCACCCCAGTTCAGCCAGCCACCGTCACCGTTGTTCGTGATCGAGCCGGGGCCCTTGAACCAGTAGATGACGTAGTTGCCGCCCTTGATGTCGATCGACTGCGCGTCCGCGACGTCGCCGGACACCGTGATGTCCTGGTTCTTGTTGACCACCGCGACGGTGAGGCGGTCGGGGTTGCCCGCGTTCCAGTAGCCGACGTCGAGCGCGGCCTGCACGGCGCCGCCGCGGTCGCTCTGGTCGTTCACGGCGTCCTTGATCGCGTTGACGATCGCGACCGGGTCGAGGTTGACGTTGACGTTGCCGCCGACCGAGGCCGAGGTGCTCGGTGCGGGCTCGGCGGCCTGTGCGGGTGCCGCGACGAACGCCCCGGCGATGACGGCGCCACCGAGTGCGGTGCCGGCGAGGAGCTTGACGGACTTGCGCTTGAACGAGTTCATGATCGTGTTCCCATCTCTGCGGTGGTGACCCGTGTGGGTCGTCCAGCTCGGACAGGACCCAGCCTGCGTCGCCGGGTGCCGGGTTGCACGCGTTCGGCCCGGACGTTGGACGATCGTCTGATGATGCGGACGGTTGCGCCGGGCGCGTGCCATCCTCTGGCGCGGGCCCCATCCGGACGGTTGGGCGCTCGGGTCTTGCGCTTTCCCGGCGAGTTCTGCGGATCAGACGTCGACGTCCGTGACGACTGACCCGCAACGAGCACGCGGGTACCGTCAGGGTTGCAGCAGTATCTGCACGATCGCGATGACCGCGAGGACCGCGATCGGCACTCCCGCGATCCACATCCCTGCACGGACCTGGGTCCGGCGGATCGTCGGCGGCGCGTGGGAACTCCGGGCGAACTCGGTCGCTGCGACGAGCTCCGGTGCGGCCGCCGGCGGTGCAGGTTCGGGCTGCGGACGGTCGTCTTCGAACGCGGGCACTTCGACCACCAGTTCCGACGGGTCCGGGCGACCCGGCAGCTCGCCGTACTCCTTCGTCATGCGACCAGTATGCGTCGCCGTCGGGATCGGCGTCTTTCGTGAGCAGCAATGGTCGAGTCGCGCCAGAGGACTCGACCATTTCTGCTCACGAAGCGGGCGAGGCGGGCGTCACGAAGCGGGCGGCCCCGGCAGGTCCACCGTGAACGCCGTCCGACCGGGGCCGGAGGCCACCCGCACGCTCCCGCCGTGCGCCGACACCACGGCCTGCACGATCGCCAGCCCGAGGCCGCTCGTCCCCTGTCCCTGCGCACGGGTCCGCGAGGCCTCACCCCGGGTGAACCGGTCGAACAGGGTCGGCAGGGCGTCGGCCGGGATCGGCGGCCCGTCGTTGGCCACGACGAGGCGAGCGGCCGCACCAGCACCGGACGGTCCCACCCGCTGCAGCGACACCACCACCGCGGTCCCGGTCGGGGTGTGCGTCCGGGCGTTCGCGAGCAGGTTCGTCACGACGCGGCGCAGCTGCTCCGCGTCACCCGTCACGGTCAGCGGGTGGTCGTCGACGATCTGCAGGGTCCACCGGTGCCCGGGAGCGGTGGCGCGGGCGTCCATCGTCGCCTCGACCACGATCGAGGTCAGGTCGACGGGTTCGCGCACGATCGGGGACACCGGAGCCCCGGACGCCAGGGCCGTCGCGTCGAGCCGCGCGAGCAGCAGGAGCTCCTCGACGAGGTCGCCCATCCGCACGGCCTCCCGGCCGATCCGGTCGACGTTCCGGTGGATCGCGTCGAGGTCCGACGAGCGCGCGGTCAGCTCGGCGTAGGCCCGGACGGTCGCGATCGGCGTCCGCAGCTCGTGCGAGGCGTCGGCGACGAATGTCCGCATGCCGGCCTCGGCGTCGCGGCGCACCGTGAGCGCCCGGGCGACGTGCCCGAGCAGCCGGTTCAGTGCGGTGCCGACCTGCCCGACCTCGCGGTTCGCGGTGAGGTCGGCGTCGGCGACCCGCACCGGGATGTCGGTGTCGCCGCGTTCGAGGTCGAGGTCGGTCACCCCGGAGGCGACCGCGGCGACGCGTTCGAGCGGTCGGAGGGACCGCCGCACGAGCAGTGCGAGGGCCCACGCTGCGACGACGAGGCCCAGCACCGTGACGATCCCGATGACGAGCAACAGGCGGGCGATGGCGGCGTTCAGGTCGCCGAGGGGGAGTGCGGTGACGAACACGTCGCCGTCGTCCCCGACCGCCTGCACCCGGTAGGTGCCGAGCGAGCCGAGGTCGATCGTCGCGGGGGCGGCGCCGCTGTCGACCGCGGTGAGCGTCCGCCGTTGTGCCGACGAGAGCCCGTGCTGGTCGCCGTCGCTGTCGGTGTACCCGCCGAGCACCACGGTGCCGTCGCGGACGATCGCGACGACGGTGCCGGCGGACTGCCCCGGCGCCCCGATGAAGGCGTTGTCCGGATCCGGACGGTCCGACGACGATCCCGACGACGATCCCGACGACGATCCCGACGACGACCCGGGCGGCGGGCCGGTGGGTGCGTCCGCGCCGTCCCGGCCGCCGACGGTCCGGTTCGCCGCTGTCGACAGCTCCGCGTCGAGGCGGTCGACCAGGTACCCCCGGAACGCGACGACGGTCACCGCTCCGACGACGACGTTCGTCGCGACGAGCAGGAGCGCGACGGCAGCCACGACCCGCCACCGCAACGACGGCACCCGTCCGGCGCGGGTCGGACGGGCCCGGATCGCCTTCGTCGATCGGCTCACGTCGTCGGCCGCAAGACGTACCCTGCCCCGCGCACGGTCTGCAGCATCGGCTCGCGTCCGGCGTCGAGCTTCTTCCGCAGGTACGACACGTACATGTCGACCAGGTTCGACGACGACCCGAAGTCCATGCCCCAGACGCCCGCGAGCAGCTGTTCCCGCGAGAGCACCCGGTTGGCGTTCCGCGCCAGGTGCCGCAGCAGCTCGTACTCGGTCGGTGTGAGCTCGATCGGTTCGCCGGCACGGCTGACGGCGCGGGCGTCCTCGTCGAGGCGGAGGTCACCGACCACCACCTCGGCGCTCCCGCCCACCGCTGCGACCCGAGCGGAGGTCCGTGCGAGGATCCGCGCCCGGACGAGCAGCTCGTCGATGCCGAAGGGCTTCGTCAGGTAGTCGTCCCCGCCGCCGGTGAGTCCGGCGAGCCGGTCCTCGGGGGCGTCGCGCGCGGTGAGGAAGAGCACACGGACGGCGTCGCGGGAGTCGCGGAGCCGCTCGAGCACCTCGAACCCGTCGATGTCCGGCAGCATCACGTCGAGGACGATGACGTCGGGTTGGAACTCCCGCGCGGCGAACAGGACGTCGCGTCCTCGGTGCACCGCCCGCACGGCCCAGCCGTCCCCCTCGAACGCGAGGGCGACGGCGTCGGCCAGGGCGTGCTCGTCGTCGACGACGAGGGCGCGGACGGGTGAGCCGTCGGTGCGCTGCAGCGGTTGGCCGGTCACGTCCGCGAGCCTATCCACCGCGCCCTCGTCGTCGATCACTTCGTGCTGCTCAGGTCGTAGACGGTCTGCCCGCCGACCGTCGTCGACTCGTAGTTCGCCGCGACCCACTCCTGGATCGCCGATGCGGTGGACGACCCGCCGCCCATGCCGCCGCCACCGGAGCCGGAGCCGGAGGAGACGTAGTACCCGATGTCCCCGTCGGCGACGTACGCCTTGAACTGCGCGAGCGTGGGTGCCGGGTCGCTCGACCAGCCACCGATCGCCATGACGGCGGTGTCGGTGTCGAGTTCGAGCTGCGCGGCCGACTGCGATCCGTTGACGGCGGCCGCCCACTTCGCGTCGGACGCCTCGAGCAGCTTCTGCAGTGCCGACGAGGTCGACGCACCTTCGCCACCGCCCCCGGTCTGGAGGCCCGTCCCCGACCCACCCTCGGAGGTCGCGTCGTCCGTGCCGTCCTGGCCACTGCCCGGTGCCGTGCCGGACGTGCCGTCCGGCATCTCCGGCGCCTCGCCGGACGCGCCCTCCGGCGGGGTCCCGCCGGGACCCTGCTGGGAGTCGGACGTGCTGTCGGAGCCGCCGTCGTCGGAGCCGGAGGTCGACCCACCCGGTCCGCCCGTGCCTCCCGGGAAGCCGCCGGTGCCGCCGCCCATCCCACCGGAGCTGCTGCCCGCCGGACCGACGCTCGGGATCGAACCGGAGTGCGCGACGGTCGTCGTGGCGAGGGCGTAGGCCGTGGTGCCGATGAGCCCGAACAGGGTGCCCGCGAGGACGCCGACCGTGACCAGCTTGCGGAGCGACGGGACACTGCCCATCACCACGAGCGCTGCGGACAGCAGCCCGCCGGCCAGCATCACCCAGCGGAGCCACGGCAGCCACGTCGGGTTCTCATTGAGGAGGCACCAGCCCCAGAAGGCGGTGATGCCGATCATCGCGGCCAGGCCGAGCCGGCCGACGAACCGCGCTCGTGCGTGCCAGAGCAGCGCGCCACCGGTGCCGACGAGCCCGGCGATCGCCGGTGCCAACGCGACCGTGTAGTACGGGTGGATCGTGCCGGACATGTACGAGAACACCAGGCCGGTGACCAGGAGCCAGCCGCCCCACAGGACGAGTCCGGCGCGGGCCGGGTCGGCCAGGTGACGGCGTCCGACGACGACCAGACCGACCACCAGTGCGATGAGCGCTGCGGGCAGGAGCCACGAGATCTCGAGCCCCATCTCGGACGAGAACAGCCGGTTCAGGCCCGTCGAGCCACCGAAGGAGCCACCCGCTGTGCCGCCGGTCATGCCACCGCCTCCGCCACCGTTGCCCGAGCCGCCGAAGATCCGACCGAGGCCGTTGTAGCCGAACACCAGGTCGAGGACGGTGTTGTTCGTCGAACCGCCGATGTACGGGCGGGACTCGGCCGGCCACAGCCACACGGCGACGATCCACCAACCGGCCGACACCACGAGGGACCCAGCGGCGATGAGCAGCCCGATGACGCGCTTGCCCCAGGTGGTGCGGGCGGCGAACAGGTAGACGAGGCCGAAGGCCGGCAGGACGAGCAGCCCCTGCAGCATCTTCGTCAGGAACGCGAAGCCGAGGGCGACCCCGGCGAGGGCGATCCACTTCCAGCTGCCCCGCGGCAGTGCCCGGACCGTGCAGTACGCGCCGACGGTCATCAGGAACACGAGCATCGCGTCCGGGTTGTCGAAGCGGAACATCAGGGCCGCCGCCGGCGTGGCCGCGACGACGAAGCCGGCGAGCAGGGCGCCCACGTTCGCGGTGGTGGTGCCGACGCGGGCGAGGGTGCGACGGACCGTGCCCCACACCAGCGCGACCGAGCCCACGGCCATGAGTGCCTGGGGGAGCAGCAGACTGAAGCTCGAGAAGCCGAACAGCCGGGCCGACAACACCATCACCCAGAGCGACGCCGGGGGTTTGTCGACCGTGATGAAGTTCGACGAGTCGAGGGAGCCGAAGAAGAACGCCTCCCACGACTTCGTGCCGGCCTGCACGGCGGCGGCGTAGAAGCTGTTGGCGTACCCCGAGACGCTCAGGTCCCAGAGGTACACCACGGCGGTCACGGCGAGGAGCGCCCAGAACGCCGGCCGGAGCCAGCGGGCGTCCTCGCGCTCGCCGAGGAACAGGCGGGCGAGCGGCTTGCGACGCCGATCCTGCGCGTCGGTCAGCGCGGGGCCCCTTCGATCGGTCACGGGTATCGGGTACGTGGTCATGTCGATGAGCATCCGGGGCGTTCCCCGAGCGCGGCACTGCGCCGGCTGTGCGCGGCCTAAGGATGCACGGTGCGAGGTTGGCTGACTCGGCGCCGGCCGGGCTGGCGGGGCTGGGGCGGCGCACGGTGCGGCGCCGGTCCCCGGTCGAGCAACCTCGCACGGGCCGAGCGAGCCCGCACCGTGCGCGGGTCAGGCGTACCGCTGCGCCGCGTGCAGGGCCGCCCCCGTGTACGACCCACCGAACAGGAACACGTGCAGCAGCAGCGGCGCGAGCTGGTGGAGCTCGACGCGCTCCTGCCAGCCGTCGGCGAGCCGCGACTCCCGGTCGTAGGCGGCGAGCACCGTCTCCAACCGAGGCAGCCCGAACAGTCCGAGCAGCGCCAGGTCGGTCTCGGCGTGCCCGCCGTGCGCGATCGGGTCGATGAGCACCGCGCCGGTCGGTTCGGACGCGTCCGTCGGCCAGAGCACGTTGCCGGCCCACAGGTCGCCGTGCAGCCGCGCGGGCCGGTCCCCGACGAGTGCGGGCTGCGGCGACCCGAGCGTGCCGTCCTGCACCCGGTCGGCGACCCGCTCGAACACGGCCGCCTGGGCGTGGTCGAACCCGCCGGCGTCGACGATTCGGCGGACGAAGTCGCGGATCCGGTACTCGGCGAAGAACGCGCCCCAGGTACTCGGTGCATGCGCTGCGTCGACGAACGGGGTGCGGGAGCGTCCCATCCGGAGCGCGGAACCCGTCGTCCAGCCGGCGGGCGGTGCGCCCCAGTGGTCGGCGCCGGCGGCGTGGGTGTGCGCGAGGGAGCGTCCGAAGCGCTCGGCCTGTGCGGCGGTGGGGGAGCCGTCAGTGATCAGCTCGAGGTCGAGCACGGTCGTGGCCGGCCGGTCCAGCACCCGCGCGATCCTGGTGCCGCCAGCGTCTTCGGCCTCGGCGAGCCAGCCGAGGCCGGCGGCTTCGGCTGCCGCTTCGTCCGGGGTGGTGAAGGTCTTCACGTGCGTCTCGGCCATCGGTCCATCCTGCCGAGGGGTCCCCGTCGTCCGTTCAGCGCACGGTCATCCGGCGAGGAACCGCAGATGTCGTTCCACCCGCCCGGCGAACGTCGGACAATCGGCGTCACGGAGCGCCCCGGGCAGGCTCTTCCGTGCGCCGCGGGGACGGCTGGACCAGTACCGCGCCTGCTCGCGCACGACGTCGCGCACGATCCACGGCGCCGAGTCGTCGACCAGGCTGAAGAACTCGTCACAGCGGTACACCTCGTACATCGCTGCATCCGTCGCGCGGAGACCACGGTCCTGCGTGAGGAGGACGTGCGCCCCGCAGGCGATCGCGGCGGCGTGCACGTGCCGGTCGTCGGGATCGGTTCCGTGGTACTCGACCGTGGCGTCGAAGTCGTCGACGAGCTCGTCGATCGAGTCGAGGATCGCTGCTCGCAGCCGGGAGACGGCCGACCCCGGCCTGTCGGGGTGCAGTCGGCGGAGGGTGTGCGTGGTCTCGGCCAGTACGTCCTCGGTCGTGTGGAGCTGGAACATGCCGTCCGTGTGGAGTCGGAGCAGGCACGTCCAGTCTCGCAACGTCCGGCTGCAGAAGACGTTCGCGTCGACGAAGACCCGCTGAAGCATCACATATCAAGCCTACCTTGACCGGGTGTCAGTCGAAGGCCTCACCGGACTCGAGCAGTTCGCGAGCTGCCGCAGCGCGGGTGACCCGTCGTGCGTCTCGGGCTGCGAGGACGTCCGCGCGCCGGAGCCGGTGGTGGGTCCCGACAGTGTGTGCAGCGATCTCACCTCGGCCGATGGCCTTCATCAAGGTGGGTCGGGAGATCCCGATGACGTCGGCGGCGACGGTCGTCGTCATCTCGTCGGGGAGGATGCTCGTCGACACGCCAGCCCCGTCGGCCATGCTGCGGACGAGGTTCGCGACGAAGCCTCCGAGTCGCTCCGGGAGCACGAGTTCCGTGCCGTCGTCGAGGTGGAGCTCGACGGTCGCGACCTGTCGATCGCCAGCGCGCTCGACGAGGTCGACGGCCTCGGCGCGAGCGACCTCGTCGACGCGGAGGGGCCGTGGCGTCGTGGTCTGGCGCATCGGGTCTCCGTCTCGCGTCCGTTGGTGGGCAACTGGCTCAACGGTACCGGGGTTGCACTTGCAAGTGCAACCCGTCAGACCGCGTCGACCAGCGCCCTCGCCAGCGGGTGCCACTCGCGCGACGACGGGCCGCTCAGCACCAGGGTCCGCTCGAGTCGCCGGGCCATCGGCACCATCACGAGGTCCGGCGGCAGCATCACCCGGCCGAGCGTCGGCACGATCGAGACGCCCTCGCCCCGTTCGATCATCCCGAACATGGTGCTCATCTCCCGCACGCGGTGGGCGTACCGGAAGGGGCGTCCGTCGAGCTCGTGCAGCTTCTGGATCTGGTACTCGCACCCGCCGCCGCCCGCGACCAGGCCGTCCTCGTGCAGGTCGTCGAGCGTGAGCGCGGGCAGCTCGGCGAGCGGGTGGTCGCGCCGGACGACGGCGGCCATCTCGTCCCGGGCGACGACGACGCCCCCGGCCGGCACCGGCGCGGGGTCGACGAGCACGGCAGCGTCCACGGTGCCGCTCTCGAGCCACTCGGGCATCTCGTCGTCGACGCCCTCGTAGACCTGCACGTCGACGTCGGGCAACGTCACCGCCCACAGCTCGCGGAGCCGCGGCAGCAGGCCCTGGCAGACGGTGGGGACGGCCGCGAGTCGCACGGTGCCGCGCGCTGTGGCGGGCCGGACCACTGCCTCCAGGGCGTCGACCGAGGCGAGCACGCTGCGGGCGTGGGCGAGCAGGCGGTCGCCCAGGGGTGTCGGGACGGCGACCGCACCGCGCCGGACGACCGGCCCGCCGACCTCGCGCTCGAGCCCGGCGACGGCGTGCGAGACGGCCGACTGGCCGACGCCGAGCACGGAGGCCGCGGACGTGAACGACCCGGCGTCGAGCGTGGCGACGAACGCACGGAGCTGGGGGACCGAGACGGTCATGCGTGCTCCTCATGTCGGCATGAACCCCATGCGTTTGCCGCATGGGCGTTGGTGGTTCGACACTAGGCCACATGAACGCCCTCCTCTACGGTCTCGTCGCCCTCACCTGGGGCTCGAGCTTCCTCTTCGCGAAGATCGGCCTCGACGGACTCGCACCGCAGCAGGTCGCCACCGTGCGGACCGTCCTGGGCGGCGTGACGCTCGTCGTGCTGCTGCTCGCGACCCGTCGACGCTGGCCGCGGGAGCCCCGCGTGTGGGCGCACCTGGCAGTCGTCGCGTTCTTCCTGAACGCCCTGCCGTCGTCGCTGATGGCGTGGGCCGAGCAGACCGTGCCGTCCGGGCTCGCGAGCATCTACAACGCGACGACCCCGATCATGACGCTGGCGGCGCTCGCGGTGCTCGTGCCCTCCGAGCGGCTGCGGGGCCGGCAGGTGGCCGGGATCGTGGTCGGCATCGTCGGCGTGCTGGTGCTCGTCGGTCCGTGGGACCTGCTCGGCGACCCGGCCGTCCTGGCGAGCGTCCCGGGGCAGGTGGCGTTGCTCGGCATGACCGCGTCCTACGGCATCGGCCTCGCTTACCTGCGCCGCGTGGCGGTGGGCAGCGCGTACGACCCGGTCACGATCGCGACGGTGCAGCTCACGCTGGCGTCGGGCATGCTCCTGCTGGTCGCGCCCGCCATCGCCACCGGCCCGGTACAGCTGGACGGGAGGATCGTGGCCGCGATGGTCGCGCTCGGTTGCGTCGGCACGGGGCTGGCCTACGCGTGGAACACGCGCCTGGTCCAGGCGTGGGGCGCCGGTCGGGCGTCGACGGTCACCTACCTGACGCCGGTGGTCGGCGTGGCGCTCGGCGTGCTCGTGCTCGGTGAGCGCGTGCGGTGGAACGAGCCGGTGGGCGGACTGGTCGTGCTGCTCGGCATCGCGCTGGCCTCGGGGGTGCTCGGCCGTCGGAGTCTGCGTCGCCCGGCACGCCCCGCCCGTACGCTGGCCGGGTGACTTCCGGCCAGGACCCCCACGTGGTGCGACTGCTGTTCGCCTCGTCCCACCCCGGCCCGACCGTCACGGTCACGGTGCTCGCCGCCGTCATCGCCGCGGCGGTCGGACACCCGGTGTGGCTCGTGGTCCTGGTCGCGCTGACGGTGGTCGCCGGCCAGCTGTCGATCGGCCTGGCGAACGACTGGATCGACGCCGACCGCGACCGTGCCGTCGGCCGGAGCGACAAGCCCGTCGCCCGCGGGCTCATCGCGGTCGAGACGGTCCGCACGGCGGCGTTCGTGACCGCCGGGGTCGCCGTGGTCCTCTCGCTGTTCCTCGGGCCCGTCGCCGCCGTCGCGCACCTGGTGCTCGTCGCCGCGGGGTGGGCCTACGACGCCGGGCTCAAGCGCACCGTATGGTCGGTCGTGCCGTTCGTCGTCGCGTTCGGGCTGCTGCCCGTGGTCGCGGTGTCCGCCGGTCCCGAGCAGCTGTGGCCGGCGTGGTGGGCGATCGCCACCGGCGCGGTGTTCGGCGTCGCGATCCACTGCACGAACGTCCTGCCCGACCTGGTCGACGACGCCGCCACCGGGGTCCGCGGGTTCCCGCACCGCCTCGGGCTCCGGGGAGCCGGGATCGTCGCGTTCGGGTCGCTCGTCGTCGCGGCCGGCCTGGTGCTCGGCGGACAGGTGCTCGGTGACGACCCGGTCCGCGGCGGCGGGGTCGTACTGGCCGTGGTCGGAGCGGTCGTCGTGCTGGCGCTCGCCGTGGTGGGGGTCCGGCTGGTGCTGGCGGGACGGGCGTCGCGGACCCTGTTCCGGCTCGTCATCGCGTCGTCCCTGGTGCTCGTCGTCGAGCTCGGTGTCGCCGGGGCGCGACTCGTCGCCTGACGCGAGCCGGCCGCGCGCCGACGCGAGCCGTCAGGCCCAGCGCATGGCGTAGAGCCGAGCCAGGCCGTGCGCGGTCGGCAGCGACAGGACCGTCCGGAGCAGCGCCTCCCGTCCGATGGTGGAGGCGGCACCGAGCGGACGACCGAGCCCCATGTTCGCCTCGGCCTGCCGGGCCGCACGGCGGGCGGCTGCCTGGCGGCGGGCGGCGTAGCCGGGCCACGGTCCGGCCACGCCGGTCCGGACCGCACCGGCGAGCAACGGCGCGAGCTCGGCCGCGTCGAGCCAGCCGAGGTTCATGCCCTGCCCGCCGATCGGGCTGATCTCGTGGGCGGCATCGCCGACGAGCACGACCCGGCCGACCCCGACGCGGTCGGCGACGCGGCGCCGCGCCCGGAAGCCGCTGAGCATCGTGCAGGAGGACGGATCCGGGACGACGCCGGTGCGTGCGGCGACGATCGCGGCCAGTCGTGCGGCCGTCTCCGGGTCGGGGGTCGCGCCGCTCGGGGCGAACGCCAGCGAGTCCGGCACCAGGGCGACGTACCGGCGCCGACTGTGCGGCAGGGGGAAGGACTCGACGACGCCTCCGGGGCCGACGTCCACCAGGGCCGCGGTCCGGGCGTCGGCGCCTTCGGGGTCGGCGAAGTCGCCCATCACGTAGCGGTCGGGGTAGTCGCGTCCGGTGGTGCCGATGCCGAGCAGGTCACGGACGATGCTCCGTGCGCCGTCGGCCCCGACGACGAACGCCGCTCGGACGGTGACCGGTGCGCCGTCTGGGCCGGAGCCGACCGCGTCGACGTGGTCACAGTGCCGGGACAGGGCGGTCACCGTCGTCCCGGTGCGCAGCGCTGCCCCATCGGCAGTGGCCAGCCGATCCCGCAGCAGGGACTCGGTGCGGTGCTGGTCGAGCGTCGCGACGTACGGGTGGGTGTCCGAGGCGCGGTCGAAGGTCAGCGTGCCGAGCGTCCGCCCGCGGCTCCGCGCGACGCCGGTGCGCACGAGAGTGGCCTCGGCGAGCACCGGGACGTCGAGCCCGATCGCGGCGAAGGCGTCGAGGGACGGCGGGTGGATGCCGATGGCGCGCGACCCCTCGGGTGGACCGGGGCGACGCTCCCACACCTGCACGGCGATGCCCTGCGCAGCCAGCAGCGCGGCGAGGAAGAGGCCGACGGGACCACCGCCGACGACGAGGACGTCGGTGCGCTCCGTGGTCACGGGCCGAGCCTACGGTCGGGCGTGCTCCGGGGCACTCAGCGAGCGGGGTGCACCAGCGTCGCCAGCGCGTCCAGCCGTTCGTGCACGATCGCAGCGAACGGACGCTCCTCACCCGGAGCGATCCACTGGGCGAAGGACAGGTGGAACACCGTCACGGCGGTCTCGGCGGCCATCGTCGCCGCTGGTTCGGGGACGCCGCGCTCGCGCATGACCTCGCCCAGGCGCGCCTTCAGGGTGGCGAGCTTGCCGAGCTCCCGTTCGCCGAGCGCTGCGTTCGCGTCGATGATCGTCTGCCGGGCCCGCGACCACGACCGGCGGTCCTCGGGGAAGAACCCGGCGGTGGCGTCGAGGGCGCGTCCGACCAGGTCGAAGGGCGCCGCGTCGGCCGGGGCGGCCGTGATCGGGTCGACGAACATCGCGAGGAAGTCGTCCTGGCCGGCGAACAGGACCTCGCGCTTGTCCGCGAAGTGCCGGAAGAAGGTGCGCTCGGTGACCTGGGCCTCGGCGGCGATCCGCGCGACCGTGGTGCCGTCGTAGCCCTCGGACGCGAAGAGCTGCAGCGCGACCGCCTGCAGTCGTTCACGCGTTCCGGGTTGCCAGCGAGCCATGTGGAGAGTCTACTGATCAGAACAACTTGATGACAGCGGCTGACATCGAGTGCTACGGTGATGTCAGTTCATGACATCACCGCCGTGGACGCCTGCGAAAGGACCACTCATGCACGTGTTCGTCACCGGGGCCTCCGGCTGGATCGGCTCCCACACCGTCGACGACCTGCTCGCCGCCGGACACACCGTCACCGGACTCGCCCGGTCCGACGCCTCGGCCGCAGCGCTCGACGCGAAGGGCGTCGACGTCGTCCGGGGCGACCTCGACGACCTGGACGCCATCCGCCGCGGCGCTTCCGAGGCCGAGGGCGTGCTGCACCTCGCCAACAAGCACGACTGGGCGAACGCCGCCGCCACCAATGCCAGCGAGCGGGCCGCCGTCGAGACCATCGGTGCAGCGCTCGTCGGCACCGACCGCCCGTTCGTCCTCGCATCGGGCGTCGCCGGGCTCGCCCAGGGCCGCCCCTCGACCGAAGGGGACGCCAACCCGTTCGTCGGCCCGGACAGCATGCGCGGCGGCAGCGAGAACCGCGGCTTCGACTTCGTCGGCCAGGGGGTACGCACGATCGCTGCCCGGTTCAGCCCCACCACGCACGGCACCGGTGACCACGGCTTCATCGCCGCGATCGTCGGCGCCGCCCGGCAGCGCGGCGTCTCCGGCTACGTCGGCGACGGCACCAACAGCTGGTCCGCCGTGCACGTCACCGACGCCGCCCGGCTCGTCCGCCTCGGTCTGGAGCAGGCGCCGGCCGGCACTCGGATGCACGCCGTCGCCGAGACCGCGATCCCGACCCGGGCGATCGCCGAGGCCATCGGCGAGGTCCTCGGGCTGCCGGTGACCTCGATCGACCCGGCGGACGCGGACGCGCACTTCGGGTTCATCGGCCGGTTCTTCGGCATGGAGATGTCCGCCACGTCCGACGCCACCCGCGAGCTCCTCGGGTGGGAGCCCACCGGCCCCGGACTGCTCGAGGACATCGCCGCCGGCGCCTACTCCGGCGTGCGGGTCGCGTAGGCGACCGGTCCCTGCGAGACTCCGAACGACGAGTTCGATGTCGCACGACGTCGACATGGTCGTTCCGAGTCGGCGCCAGCCCCACGCGCCCCGGCAACGGACGGGAGGCCCGTGGCGGCCCCGCCCCGCGCCTCCCGGCCGTCGCCGGTCCGAACCACGGCGCATGGTGAGCAGAAATGGTCGGGTTCAGTCACCGGACCCGACCATTTCTACTCACGAAGCGAACCGCGAAGCGACGCGCGACGCGCGAGCGCGTCGGCGCCGACTACTCGGACTTCTGCATCTGCCACGGCTCCGGCTCGCGGTCGCCGTTCGGGCGCACGGGCCGGACGTCGCCGACGATCGGGATCGCACGCTTCCGCATGAACCACAGGTAGCGGACGAAGAAGTGCGACAGCGTCGACAGCCGGTTGCCGTTGCCGAGCAGCGACGCGATGTGCACGGCCACCCACGCCAGCCACGCGACGGGCCCGACGAGCGTGATGCCACCCCGCAGCTGCGCGACCGCGGCGTTCGTGCCGATGGTCGCCATCGTGCCCTTGTCGAAGTACTTGAAGTGCTCGGTGGGCTTGCCCTCGAGCAGACGCTTGATCTGCTTCGCGACGTGCCGTCCACCCTGCAGCGCCGGCTGGGCCAGCTGCGCGAGGGCCTCGGACTGCGCCGCGATGTCGCCGGCCGAGAAGATCCGCTCGGCGCCGTTGACGCGCAGGTCGTCGCCGACCTGGATGCGTCCGCCGCTGGTCTGCGGCAGGCCCCAGCCCGAGACCTCCTTGTGGGCGGCGACGCCGGTGGCCCAGATGACCTGCGAGGCGGGGATGAACTCGCCGTCGGCCGTCATCACGCCGTCGGTCTTGACCTCGGAGACGCCGGTGTTCAGCCGGAGGACGACGCCGCGCTTCCGCAGGACCTTGGCCGCGTACCGGCGCAGGCGCGGAGCGAACGGCTTGAGCAGTTCGCCACTGCGGTGCACGAGGGTGATCGTGATGGCACCCTTGTCCAGCTCGGGGTACGCCCCCTCGAGTGCCTGGTCGCGGAGCTCCGCGAGTGCGCCGGCCATCTCGACGCCGGTCGCGCCGCCGCCCACGATGACGATCTTGATCTCGTCGGGGCCCTGGTTCGCGGCAGCCTCTTCCAACCGGGTGAACAGCTCGTCGCGGATCCGCAGGGCCTGCGAGCGGGAGTACATCGAGTACGCGTACTCGTAGGCGCCCGGGGTGCCGAAGTAGCTCGTGTTCACGCCGTTCGCGAGCACCAGGTAGTCGTAGTGCAGGTGCTCCCCGTCGGACATCTCGGCGATGCGTTCGTCGGTCCGGATGCCGGTGAGCAAGCCGTGCCGGAACTCGGCGTTGTCCTGCTTGGCGCGCAGGCTGCGCAGGAAGTACGTCACGTCGCCGGCGTTCAGCCCGCCCGTCGCCACCTGGTACATGAGGGGCTGGAACATGTTGTAGACGTGCCGGTCGACGAGCGTCACCCGGACGGGAGCGTCCGCCAGCTCGCGCATGGCAGCGACACCGGCGAATCCACCGCCGACGATGACGACGTGCGGGCGGGTGTCCTGGGGCATGCTGATCCGGCTTTCTTCGGTTCGTGAGGTGGTCACCCACGAGGGTACGCGCGCTGTGGACCGCTCCCGTCCACTGCCGACCGGGAGGCCCGGGTCGGCTCCGTCAGGCGTCGAGCCGTGCGTAGGTGCTCACGACGTTCCCCTTGCTCGTCACGGTGCTGCCGACCAGCCGCAGGCGCGTGGCCGGGTCGGTCGGCTCGAAGAGCTTCCGGCCGGCGCCGGCGATCGCCGGGTGCACCATCAGCTGGAGCTCGTCCAGGAGCCCCGCGAACAGCAGGTGCCGGACGACGCTCACGCTGCCGCACACCGCGATGTCGGCGCCGTCGCGTTCCTTGAGCTCGCGGACGAAGGTGTCGAGGTCGCCCGGGATCCTGGTGGTGTTCTGCCACGTCAGGTCGTCGCCGAGCGTCGTGGAGGCCACGTACTTCTCGATCGGGTTGATCCACTGCCCGAAGCCGTCGTCGGGGTGCGCCGGCCACCACTCGGACCACTCGAGGTAGCTGTTCCTGCCGAGCAGGACGGTGTCGGTGCGGGCCATGAACGCGCCCATCCCGGCCCCGAGCTCGTCGTCGAAGCTGTCGTACTGGAACTCGTACGGGTCCTGCACCACGCCGTCGACCGACGTGAACAGCCCTGCGGTGACCTTGCGCATGGCCGGAGCGTACTGCGGATCAGCTGCCGGTGCCGCTGTCGCTGCTGCTGCCGTCCGTGCCGCTGCCGGATCCGTACCCGGGGAGCTGCCCGGTGCCGTTGCCCGGGAACTGGTTCGTGCCGCCGTTCGTGCCGGGCACCTGCGTCGTCGACTGGGACTGGTCCCCACCGATCGCATGCCCGATGGCGAAGCCGATGCCACCGCCGACGAGCAGCGCCGCCAGCCCGACGATCGCAGCCAGGACGGGCCAGAACCACGGCGGCTTCGGTGCGCTCTTCCGGCTCGTCGGGGCCGAGGCGCCGTACCACGGGGTGGCGCCGTTCGGGTCGCCCGCGTTCCAGGATCCGGCGTCGGGGCGGTAGGGCTGCTGGGCGTACTGGTTCGGTGCGGGTGCGTCGAGGGTCGCCGTGGAGGTCGGGGTCGGGGCCGAACCCCAGCCGGCCGGTGCCGCTGCCGAGGGAGTGCGGGCGGCGTTGCCCGGCTCGTGGCCGTTCGTGGGAGTGGTGTCGCTCATGGAAGGCAGTGCACACCGCGCCCCTATGTGCAGCCGATGACGAGCCTGACGCAGTGCTGCGAACCGCCGCGTACCCTCGGGGCGTGCGCGATGAGCTGGAGACGGACCCGACCACGTTCCGCACGGAGCCGGCGCGCACGGGCCGACCCGTGCCTCCCGGCATCCCGCTGGTGCGACGCGCGAGGTGGGCCGCACTCGACTGGTGGTACGCGATCTCGTGGCAGGTGCGGAGCCTCGGGCCCACCACCGCTGACGACTACCGGACCGGCGACGGCCAGCCCGTCGTGGTGATCCCCGGCGTCTACGAGACCTGGCACTTCATGCGGCCGCTCATGGACGCCCTGCACGACCGCGGGCACCCGGTGCACGTGCTGCCGGTGCTGCGGCACAACCTGCGTCCGGTGCCGGACTCGGCGCGCGACGTGTTCGCGTACCTCGAGGAGCACGACCTGCGGAACGTGCTCGTGCTCGCGCACAGCAAGGGCGGGCTCATCGGGAAGTACGCGATGACCCAGCTCGACGACCACGGCCGCATCGACCGCATGGTCGCCGTGTCGACGCCGTTCGCCGGGTCGGGCTACGCGCGACTGGCTCCGGTGCGGCACCTGCGGGTGTTCCGGGCGGCCGACCCCGTGCTGGCCGGACTGGCGCGGGAGCTCGACGCGAACGCCCGCATCACCTCGGTCTACGGGGTGTTCGACACGCTCATCCCCGAGGGCAGTGAACTGTCCGGGGCGACGAACGTGCGGCTGCCGGTGGGCGGGCACTTCCGGATCCTCGGTGACGCCCGCACGCGCGCCGCGGTGCTGGCAGCCGCCGCCCCGGCCTGAGCCGCGCCCGTCCCGTCTCGTCCCGTCCGTCCCGTCTCGTCTCGTCCCGTCTCGTCTCGTCCCCGAGGTTCCGAAATCTCGGCATGTCGGCGCTCGGATCGCCGCAGTTCGGAACCTCGGCGGAGATCATCCGGCATGTTGTGGAACCTCGGGGCGCGGCCAACCTGCCTCACGCCCCGGGCAGGAACAGGCAGAACGGGTGCCCGTCGGGGTCGAGCAGCACCCGGACGTCGTCCTGCGGTTGGAACGCGGCCTGTGTGGCACCGAGCTCCTCGGCGCGGGCGACGGCTGCCGGCAGGTCCTCCACCTGGAAGTCGAGGTGCAGCTGCATGCCGGGGGCATCGGCGGTGCCGGGCCAGGTCGGCGCGACGTACTCGGGCTCGTACTGCACGGACAGACCCGCGCCCTCGGCGGGGCGGATGCGGGCCCAGGTCGGGTCGTCCTCGTACACGGTCCACCCGGTCAGGGCGCCGTAGAACCGGGCGAGGGCGACCGGCTCCGGGGACTGCAGGACGGTCGCGGCGAGCGTCGGCATCGAGGCGTCTTCGCTGGTCATGCCGCGGAGCGTACGCCGATCAGCGATCGGCGATCGGCGATCGGCGATCGGCGATCAGCGATCAGCGATCAGCGATCAGCGATCAGCGACCACCGATCAGCGACCACCGATCAGCGGTCGGCGACGCTCGCGCGCTCGACGATGCGGTGCGGCACCACCACGGTCTCGGGTGGCAGGCTCCGGTCCTCGATCCGTCGGGTCAGCAGGTCGAGTGCTGCCGTCGCGAACGCCCGCCGGTCGAACGACACCGTGCTGAGCGCGGGGATCGCGTACGCCGCACCGTCGATGTCGTCGAACCCGATGACGCTGACGTCCTCGGGGACGCGGACGCCTCGGGCGGCCAGGACGTGCAGCACGCCGAAGGCGATCGAGTCCGTGAACGCGAACACGGCGTCGGGCAGGGGGTGCTCGTCGAGCCAAGCCGCGAACGCCGTCGCCGCCGAACTCGTCGTCCAGGACGGCAGCGGCACCCGCAGCGCCGCGTCCGGTTCGATCCCGGCGGTGGCGAGCGCGGCGAGGTACCCGCGCTCCCGTAGCTCGCTGGTGGCGGTGGGCTCGGACGCCCGGGCGGCACCGGCGACCGCGATCCGACGGTGCCCCCGGGACACCAGGTAGGCGGTGACCTGCTCGGCGGCGGCCCGGCTGTCGACGTGCACCTGGTCGACGTGCTCGGGTTCGACCTCGCCGATCACGACGGTCGGCGGCAGCCCCTCGGTCGAGGCCAGGACGCTCGCGCTGAGCGACACCGGGTTGAGCACGAGGCCGTCGACGAGGTGGGCGCGGGCTCGTGAGACGAGTTCGCGCTCGCGGGCCGGGTCGTTGCCGGTCTGGTCGAGCTGGACGACCCATCCGCGCTCGCGGGCGAGTTCGACGAACCACTGCGCGAGTTCGGCGGAGTAGGCGCTGCCCATCTCGGGCAGGGTCAGGGCGATCGCACCGGAGCGGCCGTTCCGCAGCCCGCGGGCGGACAGGTTCGGCACGTAGTCGAGTTCGGCGACGGCCCGCTCGACGCGCTCGCGGGTCTCCGGGCGCACCACCACGCCGCCGTTGATGACGTTGGAGACGGTCTTCGGCGACACCCCGGCGAGGGTGGCCACGTCCCGCACGGTTGCGCGCATCGGGACGAGCGTAGCGCGGCCGGTCTCCGGTGGAGTCGTCGTGCGGGGCTGCGGGTGTGCGCTCACTGGAGCGTTACAACGATGGAAACGTTTGGCAACGGATTGCCACGTTGTAACTCAGCACGCCAGGGTCGCTGCAGGAATCCAACGGAGGAGGCCACCGAGTGACGAAGCTCGACGTCCGCGCGATGACCACCGCGCACACCGCACCACCACCCGACCCCGGGCTCCGCCGACGGAGCACGTGGCAGCGGATCCGCCGCGACCGGGTGCTGCTGCTGATGGGCCTGCCGGGAGTCGCCCTGCTGCTCGGGTTCCACTACCTGCCGCTGCTCGGCAACCTCATCGCATTCCAGGAGTACCTGCCGTTCGTCCCGCTCGGCCGCAGCCCCTGGGTCGGGTTCGAGAACTTCTCGGTGGTGTTCGACGGCAACGGCGAGTTCCTCGGCGCGCTCCGGAACACCCTCGTGATCACCCTCGTGCAGGTCGTGTTCGTGTTCCCCGCGCCGATCATCCTGGCGCTCATGCTCAACTCGCTGCTGTCCGAGCGGATCAAGGGCGTCGTGCAGTCGATCCTGTACCTGCCGCACTTCCTGTCGTGGGTGATCGTCGTCGCGGTGTTCCAGCAGATCCTCGGCGGCTCCGGGCTCGTGGACAACGCGATCCGTGCCGCCGGCGGTGACGCGATCGACTTCCTCGGCAACCCCGACGGGTTCATCGCCCTGCTCACCAGCCAGGTGATCTGGAAGGACACCGGCTGGGCGACGATCCTGTTCCTCGCCGTCCTCAGCTCGATCGACGCCAGCCTGTACGAGGCGGCGAAGATGGACGGCGCCTCGCGCTGGCGCCAGCTGTGGCACGTCACCCTGCCCGGCATGCGCGGCATCATCATCCTGCTGCTCATCCTGCGGCTCGGCGACTCGCTCACCGTCGGCTTCGAGCAGATCATCCTGCAGCAGCAGGCCGTCGGTCGTGCCGCCAGCGAGGTCCTCGACACCTACGTCTACAACAACGGCGTGCTCGGTGGGCAGTGGGGAGTCGCCGCGGCCGTCGGACTCGTCAAGGGCGTCGTGGGCGTGCTGCTCGTGCTCGGCGCCAACAAGCTCGCGCACGTCTTCGGTGAAGCGGGCGTCTACCAGAAGGAGTCGCGATGACCGCCACGCACACCGTGACCGTCCCACGGGCGAAGAAGCGCAAGCGCGGTGGCCCGGACGCGGCTCCGCTGCCCGGACGGCTGCTCACCGGAGCGGTCCTGCTCGTGATCTGCCTCGTGGTGATCCTGCCGTTCGTCGGCATCGTGTCGACGAGCCTCGCACCCACCAGCCAGGTGAACGACGCCGGCGGGTTCGTGATGTGGCCGAAGGGCTTCGACCTCAGCGCCTACGAGAGCATCTTCGCCGGCGGTGTCGTCACCCGGGCCCTGGTCGTGAGCATCGGCATCACCACCGTCGGCACGCTCATCAGCCTGTTCGTGAGCGCGATGCTCGCCTACGCCCTCAGCCGTCCGGGCTCCTACGGGTCGGGCGCCGTGCTCGGCCTCGTGCTCGTCAGCCTGCTGTTCGCGCCCGGCCTCATCCCGAACTACCTCGTCGTCAAGCAGTTCGGGCTGCTCGACTCGTACTGGGCGCTCATCCTGCCCACCGCCCTGAGCGCCTTCAACGTCATCGTGATGCGGTCGTTCTTCATGGCGATCCCGCAGGAGCTCCTCGAGTCGGCACGCATCGACGGTGCCGGGGACTTCGCGGTGTTCTGGCGGATCGTGCTGCCGCTGTCGAAGGCCGTCCTCGCCGTCATCGGCCTGTTCTACGCCGTCGGGTACTGGAACGCGTTCTTCAACGCGCTGCTCTACATCAACGACACCGCGAAGTGGCCCCTGCAGCTGGTGCTCCGCACCTACGTGATCAACAACGCGCAGCTCGGTGGCGCCGACCTCGGGGCGTCCGCCGATGCCCTCCCACCCCAGGCCTCGATCCAGATGGCGATCCTCGTCGTCTCGATCGTGCCGATCCTCATCGTCTACCCGTTCCTGCAGCGGCACTTCGCCAAGGGTGTCCTGACCGGTGCGGTGAAGGGCTGACCAGCGTGACGAACAACGGAATCACCCGCCGCGCGCTCATCGCGGGCGGTCTCGGGGTCGCAGCCACGGGCCTCCTGGCCAGCTGCTCCACCGTGACCCGCTCGACCGACGTCAAGGCGATCAACCAGGCGGTCACGCTGCCGGACTACGTGCCGTGGGCCGGCGGGCCGGAGCCGGCGTTCCCGAAGACGAGCGCCCTCATGCCGAGCGCCTTCCGGAAGATCCCGGCGTCGCTCGTGCCCACCGACGGCAAGCCCGGCGACGGCTCGACCGTGCACGGCAGCGTGCCGACGAACTCGCCCGTGCCGCCCTCGAAGGGCAGCAACCCGTACTGGCAGGGGCTCGACCAGCGGATGGGGATCGACCTCGACCTCACCATCACGCCGAACGCCGACTTCGGCAACAAGTTCGCCACGCAGGTCGCGGGCGACACCCTCGGCGACGTGTTCACGGTGTTCGGGTCGTTCCCGTACCTGCCGCAGTTCCTCGAGGCCAAGGCCGCCGACCTCAGTCCGCACCTGTCCGGCAGTGGCGTCCGCGACTACCCCTACCTCGCCAACCTGCCGACCGCGTCGTGGCGCGGCACCGTCTTCTCCGGCGGCATCTACGGCGTCCCCGTCCCGCGCGGACCGTTGACGTCGCAGGCCCTGTACCGTCGGCAGGACCGGTTCGAAGCCCTCGGCGTCGACCCCGCGTTCTCGAGCGTCGACGAGTTCGTGCAGGTCTGCCGCGACGTCTCGGACCCGCACAGCAACCGGTGGGCGCTCGCCTCGGTGCCGACGAACATCCTCGGTCCGATGCTCGGGCTGCCGAACCAGTGGCAGGTCGAGGGTGGCCGGTTCACCCACATGTACGAGCTGGACGAGTACCAGGACCTGCTCGAGGTGTCGCGGAAGCTCATCGCCGAGGACCTCGTCCACCCGGACAGCATCACCGCCTACAACGGCAAGGTCTGGTTCGTGCAGGGCTCCGCCCTCATGCTCTCCGACACGTACAGCGCCATCCCCGGACTGCTGCAGCAGGCCACCCCGGGCAGCGGTTTCGAGCTGACGATCGCCCCCTTCGTCGGACCGTCCGGAGCGGAGTCGAAGCCGTGGCTCGGCGACCCGAACAACGCGATCGCGGCCGTCGCCGCCGGCGGTGAGGACCGCGTGAAGATGCTCCTCGAGGTCCTGAACTGGTGCGCGTCGCCCTTCGGCACCGAGGCCTGGATGTACCGCAAGTTCGGCATCGAGGGCCGCGACTTCGAGTACCGCGACGGAGCGCCGGTCCTCACGAAGACGGGCAACAGCGAGACCGCGCTCGGCGAGTTCCCGTTGCAGTACTTCACCGAGTGCCCGCTGCCGCTGTACTACTCGGGCAACCCGACGATGACGGACACCGTCTACGAGTCGCTGTCGTCGTGGGTCGACCGCGGGCTGCCGAACCCCGCCTACGGCCTGTACTCGCCGACGAACTCGACGACCGGGCCGGCCCTCGGCACCTTCGCGACGAACGCGATCAACGACGTGCTGCTCGGGCGGGCGAAGGTGTCGTCGTGGAAGGGGACCGTGCGGGAGTGGCGTCGCCGGGGCGGTGACGCGATCCGCCGCGAGAACCAGCAGGCGTTGGCAGCGCGGTCGTCCTGACGCGATCGTCGTCGCGTGGTGTGGCGCCCAGGCGCCGCGCCGTTTCGCGGCGTCTCGCGCGCACGACGGCGTCGTGCGCGGCCCTGGACTCGGGGCGAGCGAAGGGGAGGCCCGTGGCGGGGTCCGCCACGGGCCTCCCGTCCGTCAGCGTGGCGCGCTCACACCAGCCACGACGGATCGGCGAACAGGTCCTCGAGTTCCTGGACCAACCGCGAGGTGTGGAAACCGTCGGCCGCCGCGTGGTTGATCTGCAGGGCCAGCGGCATCACCGTGCGGTCACCCTCCGTCCGGTACCGGCCGAGCGTGATGATCGGCAACAGGTGGTCGTACCCGTCGCGGACGTGCAGCGCGAACCCCGTGAACGACGTGCGGGGGAAGGTGGAGACGTCGAACACGTTCCGGGGCCGGTCGTCCTGCGGGAACATCCGGACGTCGTCCCGGTACCGCTCCATCGTGTCGACCGCGGCCGCGTGGAACCGGCCGGGGTCCTCGTCGTAGGGCACGACCAACGCCGAGAAGGTCTCCGTGTCCGGGTGGAACACCGTGAACATCGGGTGCACGACGTCCCAGACGCCGGGGGAGCCGTCGTCGAGCAGCTGCATCCGGAACTCGGCGTGGCGGTTGACCACGGTCGCGATCGCCCAGATCTGGGACGCGTAGGTCTTCGCCGCGCTCGTGCGGACCGCCGCGACGAACGCCGTGACGTCGACGTCGACGGTCACCTCGTAGGAGCACTGCACACGCTGCCGGTAGTGCTCGAAGTGCTCGCGGCGGGGCCAGGTGTCCAGGTCGATCGGTCGGAGCTCCGTCATGGCACCAGTCTGGTCGCGAGTGCGGCGTCGAGTGCTGCCCGCTCGCCGTCGATCGTCAACGCGACCTCGACGAGCGCCCGTCGCTTCCACAGGAGGAGCAGCACGTCCTCCGCCCGACCAGTGACGATGACGGCGGCGTCGCCACCGTCCGTGCCGTCGAGCGAGGCCTCGCCGGGTGCGTCGGAGAACGCGAACGCGACGGTCCGCGCCAGCGCCGCGATGCGGCCGAGCCGCACCTGACGCGGGTACAGGTCACCGACGACCTCACGAACGCCGTCGGTCGCCAGCTCGACCGGGAGGCCCGGCTCGACTCCCAGCGCCCGCTGCGCGTCCCACAGGTGGATCGCGGTCTCGTGCGCCTGGCGACGTGCCCAGGTCGCGGCCGTGTCCGGCGGGTAGATCGCCGAGCACGGAGTGTCCGAGGAGCGTGCCCGGAGCGCCGCGACGAGTTCGTCGGCTCCCGTGCGGAAGCGGTCCGCGAGGTCGTCGTGCGCGAGCGGTGCGGGCTCCGAACCGGTCAGCTGCCCGAGCGCCCACCGGTGCACGTCGGTCAGATGGACCCCGAGGTCCTCGACGGACCAACCAGGGCACGACGGCACCGGTGCCGCGCGGTCGCCGGACCGCAGGACGTCGTCGAACCGTTGCGCTGCTCCGGCGAGGGCGGTGAGGTGGGTGTCGTACGTCGACATGGAGCCAGCATGGTCACGAGGTGCTCCCTAGGGTGGAGCCATGCCGACGCTCGAACGGGTTCCTGCCCTGACCGCCCCGGAACTGCTGGCCGCACCGGTCGCCGCGGCGCTCGCCGTGTTGCCCGCCGATGTCGCCGCACGGATCGAGGCAGCTCCGATCGACCCTGACCTGGCCGACACCGCCGCGTTCTCGGATGCGTACGGCTTCCCGCTCGACGGCGGGGCGAACTGCATCGTCGTCGCGGGCAAGCGCGGCGAGGACGTCCGGTTCGCCGCGTGCGTCGTGCTCGCCCACACCCGCCTCGACGTGAACCGTGTCGTCCGGAAGCTGCTCGACGTGCGGAAGGCGAGCTTCGCGCCGATGGACCAGGCCGTGGAGCTGACGGGCATGGAGTACGGCGGGATCACCCCGATCGGGCTGCCCTCCTCGTGGCCGGTGTACGTCGATTCCCGCGTGCTCGATGCACCGGACGCGGTGATCGGAGCCGGACGACGCGGCGCGAAGGTGTTCCTGCCCGGATCCGTCCTCGGAGGGCTGCCGGGTGTGCAGGTGGTCGAGGGCCTGGCGACCGAAGGGCTCGCGACCGAAGCCTGATCAATCGTTCGGGCGGATGAGGCAGAACGGGTGGCCCGCCGGGTCGAGGTACACGCGGAACGTGTTCGTCGCCGAGCCCGTCGCGGTCGCACCGATCGCCAGGACCGCTGCCTCGCCGTCGTCGAGGTCCTCGACCTTCACGTCGAGGTGGCTCTGCTGCGGGACGAGCTGGCCGGGCCACTCCGGTGCGCGGTAGTCCTCGACCTGCTGGAACGCCAGGAGCGGCCGCTGGTCGGTGAAGGGGAGCGCGACCTCGGCCCAGTCCTCGTCGAAGCCGACGATCTCGCCGCCGAGCAGCTCCGCGTAGAAGCGCGCCAGGCCGCGAGGGTCTGCGCAGTCCAGGACGACCATGTCGAGTGTGCCGATCATGGCCGTCACGGTAGACCGATCAGCGCGCCGCGGTCAGGGCCTTCGTGATCCGCTGCAACGACACCGTCTCGGCGGTGCCGAGTTCCTGCGCGAACAGGCTGAGGCGGAACTCCTCGAGCATCCACCGCGCGTGCACGAGCTCGGGGTGCGAACCGACTGCCGGAGGGAAGGCCCCGCCGGCGTCGACGTAGCGGTCGGTGGCGACGGAGACCTCGCGCATCCAGGTGGCATCGCGCCCGGGGTTCTGCAGCAGCTTCTGCACGCGCGCCTCGATGCCCTGCAGGTAGACCCGGATGCGCCGGAGCCGGTCGGTCCCGGCGACGGAGACGAACCCCGGGGAGACGAGACGCTCCATCTGCTGGCGCATGTCCGTCAGCGCACCGAGCAGGGACATCGAGTTCGCCTGCTTGAGTGCTCGTTCGGCGGACCGTTGGGCGAGGAGCACGGCAGCGAGCTCGGACACCGCCGTGAACATCGTGTCGACGACCGTCGCCGACACGGCGTCACGAACCGCTTCGAACGCGGCCTTCGTGAACACGAGCCCGTCCGGGTGAGCGCGACGGATCACCGCGTCGACGACGGCCGCGAGCACGTCGTCGAAGAGTGCGTTCGTGGAGGCGTACGGGCTCGCGGCGAGTGCGAGCTTCTCCTGCGCGGTCAGGTGCGACTGGATGTACGACACCGGCGACGGCACCGCGAGCATCACCAGGCGACGGACCCCGGCGGGCATGCGGACCTGCCGGTCGGACGGCGTCGCGAGCAACTGCACGCCGACGGTCGCCTTCGGGCCGGAGCCCTCTTCCACCAGGGACGGGTATGCGCGGATGACGCCACCGGCCTGCTTGGTGTCGAGGGTCTGCGGCAGGTCCTGGGCCGGCCACGTGGTGAGGCCGGACTGTTCCACCCCGGCACCGCCACCGGCGGCGGCGACGCGAGCCGCGCCTCCCGGTCGTCCCGCAGCCCGCACCGTGGCGGAGGCGACACTCTGCTGCGTGCGGTCCTTGAGCTTCGTCTGCAGGACCGACAGGTCCTTGCCGGCCTCGACCCGCCGACCACGTTCGTCGACGACCGCCCAGGTCGGCAGCAGGTGCGACGGCACGCGGGCCAGGTCGAAGTCGGACTCCGACACCGGGACGTAGGTCATACGCTGGATCGCCTTGGCCAGGGTCGCGCGGAACGACTCGGTCGGCTCGGTCGGGGCGTCGTCCGGCAGCTCGGCGACGATCTTCTCGGCCCAGTCGGCGGCGGGTACGACGTTCTTGCGGATCTGCTTCGGCAGCGACTTGATGAGAGCGGTCACGAGCTCCTTGCGGAGGCCGCGGACCTGCCAGTCGAAGCCCTCTTCGCGCATGCGGGGGAGCAGCGCGAGCGGCACCTGCACGCTGACGCCGTCGTCCTGCGCGCCCGGCTCGAAGCGGTACTGGATCGCGAGTCGCTGGTCGCCGCTCCGCCACTGGGTCGGGTACTCGACGTCGTCCTCCGCCGCCTCGGCAGCGGATTCGTCCAGGAGGTCCGCCCGGCGCATCGTGAGCAGGTCCGGCTGGTCGCGGCGCGTCGTCCGCCACCACCCCTCGAAGTCGCGGGTCGTCGCGATGTCGGCGGGGATGCGGGCGTCGTAGAACTCGTAGACGTTCTCGTCGTCGAGCAGGATGTCGCGCCGGCGCGTGCGCTCCTCGAGCTGCTCGAGTTCCTTGCGGAGCTTCCGGTTGGCACGGTCGAACGCCTGCTGCGACTCCCACTCGCCTTCGACCAGGGCGTGGCGGATGAAGAGCTCGCGCGAGTGCTCCGGGTCGATCCGGGCGTACTGCACGCGGCGCCGCTGCACGATCGGGACGCCGAACAGGGTCACCCGCTCGTAGGCGACGACCGCGCCCTGCTTCTTCTCCCAGTGCGGTTCGCCGTAGGTGCGCTTCAGCAGGTCACCGGCGAGGGGCTCGACCCAGGCGGGGTCGATCCGGCCGACGGTCCGTGCGAACAGTCGACTGGTCTCGACGAGTTCGGCCGCCATCACCGCGTCGGGCTGCTTCTTCGCGAGCACACTGCCCGGGAACACCACGAACCGGGTGTTCCGCGAGCCGAGGTAGTCGCGCTTCTCGCGGTCGCGCAGCCCGATCTGGCTGAGCAGACCGGCGAGCAGGGACCGGTGCACCGCGTCGCCGTCCTCGGAGCGGGACTGCCCCACGCGGACGTCGACCTGCTTCGCGGCGCGGGAGAGCTGGCGGTAGAGGTCCTGCCACTCGCGGATGCGCAGGTAGTTGAGGAACTCGGCCTTGCAGAGCCGGCGGAACGCGCTCGACGACAGCTCGTCCTGCTTGTCCTCGATGTAGTTCCACAGCGCGAGCAGGGTGAGGAAGTCGCTCGTCGGGTCGGCGAAGCGGGCGTGCATCTGGTCGGCGTGGGCGCGCTTCTCGAGCGGGCGTTCGCGGGGGTCCTGGATGCTCAGGGCACTGACGACGGCGACGACCTCGCGACCGACGCCCTGGCGCCCGGCCTCGAGCACCATCCGGCCGAGCCGCGGGTCGATCGGCAGCCGGGTGAGCTGTCGTCCGGACTTGGTGATCCGGCCGTCCTTGTCGACGGCACGGAGTTCGCGCAGCAGGTCCAGGCCGTCCTTCACGCCGCGGGAGTCCGGTGGCTGCAGGAACGGGAACGACTCGATGTCGCCGAACCCGAGCGAGATCATCTGCAGGATCACCGCGGCGAGGTTCGTCCGCAGGATCTCGGGGTCGGTGAACTCGTCGCGACGCTCGAAGTCGTCTTCGGAGTAGAGCCGGATCGCGATGCCGGCGCTCGTGCGGCCCGCTCGACCCGAACGCTGGTTGGCGCTGGCCTGCGAGATCGCCTCGATCGGCAGCCGCTGCACCTTGGCGCGCGGGGAGTACCGCGAGATGCGCGCGGTGCCGGTGTCGATGACGTACTTGATGCCGGGCACCGTCAGCGAGGTCTCGGCGACGTTGGTGGCGAGCACCACGCGTCGGCGGATCCCCGGCGTGGTGCGTCGGTCGAAGACGCGGTGCTGGTCGGCGGCGGAGAGCCGGCCGTACAGGGGCAGGACCTCGGTGCCCTGGTAGCGCTTGCCCTCGATCGCGTCCTGCGCGTCGCGGATCTCGTTCTCGCCGGACAGGAACACGAGCACGTCGCCGGGTTCTTCCCGCGCGAGTTCGTCCAACGCGTCGGTGATCCCCTGCAGGGTGTCGCGGTCGTCGGCGCCGTTCGCCCCGCCGCGGTCGGCCGTGCGCGAATCGGTCTCGTCGTCCTCATCGGTGTCGTCGGCGTCCTCGGACACGAGCGGGCGGTACCGGATCTCGACGGGGTAGGTCCGCCCGGAGACCTCGATGATCGGGGCGTCGCCGAAGTGCTTCGAGAAGGACTCGGGGTCGATCGTCGCGCTCGTGATGATCAGCTTGAGGTCGGGTCGCCGGACCAGGAGCCGCTTGAGGTAGCCGAGCAGGAAGTCGATCGTGAGCGACCGCTCGTGCGCCTCGTCGATGATGATCGTGTCGTACCGCTTCAGGTCGCGGTCGAAGTGGATCTCGTTCAGCAGGATGCCGTCGGTCATCAGCTTGATGCGGGTGTTCGACGACACCTTGTCGGTGAACCGGACCTGGTAGCCGACGAGGTCGCCGAGCTCGCTGCCGAGCTCTTCTGACACGCGCTCGGCGATGGTGCGAGCGGCGATCCGGCGGGGCTGGGTGTGTCCGATGTGCTCACGCCCGAGCTCGAGGCAGATCTTCGGCAGCTGGGTGGTCTTGCCCGATCCGGTGGCCCCCGCCACGATGACGACCTGGTTGTCACGGATGGCGGCCGCGATGTCGTCCCGCCGCTGCGAGACCGGCAGTTCGGGCGGGTACGTGATGACTGGCGGCGTGGGAGACATGAGCATTCCAGGATACCGTCACGCCGCCGGTGCTGCGAGCCCGGCGGCCAGGTCTCCTGCGGACCGAGCGGGCAGGGCGCACACGCGGTCGTGGCAGACGTACGCAGCCGGGTCGAGGGCGTCCCGTGCCTCGAACAGTTCGAACCCCGCAGCCGACCACTCCGCAGCCTGCGTCGGGGTCACACGAGCGATGACCGTGCCGGGTCGGCGCGCGGCGCGGGCGGCATCACGGAGTGGGTCGCGCGGGTCCGACGTCACGACCACGACCTCGCGCGAGGGCCGTTGCAGGCCGAGTGCGACACCGAGGGCGTCGGCGTGCCCGAGCGGTCGCTCGGTACCCGTCATCGCGCGGTCGGCCACCAACCGCGCCGCCGCTGTCCGGTACGCGGAGTCCCCGGTCAACGCCGCGAGGTCGGCTGCCGCTGCGGCCAAGGCCACCGTGCCGGAGCGCATCGCGGTCTGCGGCTGTTCCCCGGTCGCCGTGCCCGCTCCGGCGAGCACGGCGTCGACGTCGAACCGGTTCGCCAGGCCGTCGTCGACCAGGGAACGAGCCGTCACGGCGTAGGTGACCTCGCCGGTCACCAGGGCGAGCTCGAGCAGACCCTCGGCCAGCAGCCCGACGTCCTCGATGGTCGCCGGCGCTGCTGACGCGCCGCGAGGCGTGCTCGAGCGGACCACGACGTGCCCGTCACGCACGTGCGACCGCAGCAGCGCATCGGCCGCATCCCGGGCGATGCCGATCATCTCGGGGTCGTCGTGGCGGTCACCGGCGATCGCGAGTCCGCGGATCGCCAGGCCGTTCCAGCCGGTCAGGACCTGGTCGTCGAGTGGTGGCGGCTCGAGGAGCGCGCGCTCCGACAGCGGCCGCCGGTACCACTCGCCCTCCACCCGCTGGCCGTCGATCGTGGACTCGCTGTCCTGCGCGGCGACGAACGCCCCGTCGTCCTGCCGCAGGGTGTCGCGCAGGAAGTCCGCGATGCCGCGCGCCTGTTCGGCACCGGCGACCGCGAGGAGTCCGGCGTTGTCGTAGAGCATCCGCTCGTAGTGCGGCACGCTCCAGTCGCGCTTGGTGGCGTACCGGAAGACACCGCCGTCGGCATCGGTCAGCTCGGAGGCCCGGATCGCGTGGAGCGACCGGTCCAGCAGGCCGTCGGCCTCGGCGTCGCCGTCGCGTGCCGCGTCGGCGAGGAACTCCAGCAGCGGCGTGCTCGGGAACTTCGGAGCACCGCCGAAACCACCGTAGGTGGTGTCCTCTGCCTGCGACAACTGATCGGTGACGGCCCGGATGCTGTCGGCGGACGGGAGGCCCGTGGCTGCTCCGCCAGCACCCTCGCCAGCGCGGGCGGTCGCGTCCGCCTCGGCCCCCTGCCGGATCGCCGTCGCGATGGCCGCGGCGTTCGCGTCGACCTCGTGCCGCCGCTCGGTCCACGCATCGAGCACCGCCGCCAGGATCTGCCGGAACGCGGGCACCTGACCGACGGGGGTCGGCGGGAAGTAGGTGCCGGCGAAGAACACGTGGCCCTCGGGCGTCAGGAACGTCGTCAGGGGCCACCCGAGCTGCTGCGTGAACGCGCTCGCAGCGGCCATCAGGCTTGCGTCGACGTCGGGACGTTCTTCGCGGTCGACCTTGACGGCGACGAAGTCCTGACGGAGGAGTGCGCCGATCTCCGGATCGGCGAAGCTCTCACGCGCCATGACGTGGCACCAGTGGCACGTGGCGTAGCCGACCGACACCAGGACCGGGACGCCGCGCTCACGTGCCTCGGCGAAGGCTTCGGGGCCCCACTCGCGCCAGTCCACGGGGTTGTCGGCGTGCAGCCGGAGGTACGGGCTGACCGAGGTGCCGAGTCGGTTGTCGTTCATGGCTCCAGCGTGCCCCGTGGCGACTGAGCGGGCCAGCGACGGACGCGATCTGTGGACGGATCGCGGAGTCCACAGGCCGCAGCGGGACGGTCAGCGGGGGAGCCACCCCGTCAACGCGGCGAGACGCTGTGCGACCTGGTTGGGGGTGAGACCGTCCGTGTCCACCCGGGTGACCGTGTCCCCGGAAGCCGAGTCGAGCCTCCCGGCCGTCCGCGTGCTGTGCGCGAGCTGCGCCTGCGGGACCTCGCCACCCGACCGTCGGGCCAGCCGCTCGGCGGTGGGACCGTCCGCCGCGCGCAGCAGGACCGTCGTGACCACGGGGTCGTCGCCCATGGCGGCCGCCAGACGCTCGTGTTCCAGCACGGAAACGGTGTTCGTGTAGACCAGCCGGTGGTGGCCGAGCTCGCGGTAGGACGTCCACAGGGCTGCGAGGTTCCGCTCCGCGAGCCGCGCTTCGGGGTGCTCGACGTGCGGTGCCGGGTGCGCCAGGTCGAGCAGGTCGCCCTCGATCACCGCGTGGCGCACGTCCGCGGCGACGAGCAGGTCGTGCAGCGCCTCGGCAGCGGTGGACTTGCCGACACCGGACCGCCCGCCGATGAACAGGACCTCGGAGCGGGGCGTGCTCGGCACCGTCACCCGAGGCCCAGCGACAGGAGCGCGAGGGCAGCGTCCTCGGGGCCGTAGTCGAACATGCGCTCCCAGAACGGGTCGTCGGCCCACGGCACGTCGCCGTCCGCCGGTGTGGACTGCGCCGTCTCCACCAACCAGTCGAGTTCGGGCAGGACCGCGGTCGCGAAGGTCGGCGGCTGCCACCCGAGCGTCCGTGCCGCCGTCGTGTCGAGGACGAACGGTGACGGCGACGACCACGGGGTCGTGCCGACGAAGGCAGGGGCGTCCGCGTCGAGCAGGACCTCGTCGAACCGGTGGTCGAGGTGCCCAGCGATCGTCCGCACGATCTCGAGCGCCGTCGGAGCGGAGTCGTCGGCGACGTTGAGGATGCGCCGGTCCGGAGCGTCCGCGACCAGTCGGACGAGCGAGCCGATGCCGCTCGCCGCCGTCGTGTGGTCCACACCGCGGCCGTGGTCGGCGAGCAGGATGCGTTCCCGGCCGTCGAGGACCCGGCGGACCACGAACCACTCTCGCGGACGGCCGATGCCGATGCCGTACACCTTCGACGGGCGCAGCACCGTGACCGGGGCGCCGTGGTCGAGCAGCACTTGCTCGGACGCCACCTTCGCCGCGCCGTAGCCGTCACGGCTGGTCGGGTCGCCGTCGCCCGCCGTGACGGTCGGCTGGATCTCGGTGACCGCGGCGCCGAAGACCGGCTTGTCCGTCGAGTTCGCGTGCCGGCCCTGGTCGTCGACGTAGACCGCACGCGAGGAGACGAACACGGTGGACCCGACGTCGTCGAGGAACGGCAGGAGCTGCGTCGCGTCGTCGCGGGTCAGCCCCACGGTGTCGACGAGCAGGTCCGCGCCGGGGCGGAGGACGTCGCGCAGGGTGCTCGTGTCGCGGCGGTCACCCGCGGTGAAGGTCGCGCCGCGGGCGGTGAGGGAATCGGCTGCCGGGCCACCGCGGCGCGCGATGACGTCGACCTGCCAGTCGTCGCCGCCCCGCCCGGAGGCGTCGAGGAGTTCACGCGCGACGGCCGAACCGATCCCGCCGGTACCGCCGAGGATGACCGCGCGTCTGGAGCTCATGCGCCAACGCTAGCCGGGGCGCGCGTCGTCGTCAGGACGCCAGGGCCTCGGGCTCGTGCCGCCACCAGTCCAGCAGCGAGCCGTCGTACACGGTGACCTTGTCGTGGCCGAGCACGGTCAGCGCCAGGGCATCGACGCACGCGGCGCTACCGACTCCGCAGTACGTCACGATCTCGTCCTCGCCGACGACCGCGGCGAACGCCTCGGCGAGCTTCGGCCCGCGCAGGTACGCGTTGGTGTCCGGGTCGACCAGGGTGTCCACGGTGATCGGGGTGCTCCCCGGGATGATCGGCGGGTGGTCGTCGCCGAGGGCCGCTGCGGGCGCCGCGAACACCAGTGCCGCGGGCTGTTCACCCGTCACTGCTCGGCGGACACGGGCGTGGTCGGCCCAGAGCGGGCGTTCTTCACCGGCGAGGAAGGCGCTGTCGTCGTCGGGCGCCTTCGCCGGCGATGGTGAATGGCGCAGTGCACCGACGCGGACCGGCCGGCCCTCGTCGCGCCACTTCGTGAACCCGCCGTCGAGGACCGCGACGGAGTCGAAGCCGAACGACCGGAAGATCCACCAGAGCCGCGCCGACCACTCACCGACGCTGTCGTCGTAGACCACGACCGTCGAGGTGTTCGTGACGCCGAGGTCGCCCGCAGCTGCCTCGAACCGTTCGGCACTCGGGCGGGTGAAGGGCACCTCGGCGCCCGGTGTGGAGAACGCGTCGACGAGGTCGGCGAAGCGGGCGCCGGGGACGTGCCCGCGCTGCTCGTAGGAGTCGACCGCGGAGTGCCACATCGTCTCGAGGCCGGTCCCCACCGTGTGCACGGAGGCGTCGAGGACGACGAGCTCGTCACCACCGAGGTGGTCGGCGAGCCACTGCGTCGACACGAGCGGCGAGGTCAGGACGGGGGCCATGCCGCACACGATAATG
Organism: Curtobacterium sp. PhB146; assembly: GCF_004342995.1. NCBI lineage: Bacteria > Bacillati > Actinomycetota > Actinomycetes > Micrococcales > Microbacteriaceae > Curtobacterium > Curtobacterium sp. PhB146. Next base: position 140,642 of record NZ_SMBN01000002.1, read on the forward strand.
CGGACCACTGACGGGTGACAGGGAAACCGACACACTGCGCAACCGGGGCGCGTGTGGTGGCTGGTGCGTGCGCATGTTCCGACGATCCACGAGTTGTTCGACCGGTGGTTCGTCGCAACATGCACACGCAATGACTGCGGGTGCATGTTCCGACGATCCACGCGTTGAACGACTCGTGGAACGTCGCAAAACCCGCGCGATCCGGCACACGCCCCGCACCCGCCCCGCACCGCTCGCCCACCACGCCCCACACGCACGAACGGCCCGCCCCGGCAGAACCAGGACGGGCCGTTCCGACGAGCTGACGCGTCAGTGTGCGGCGGCGGGGATGCTCCCGGTCGTCGTGGACGCGGCGTGGGCGAGCCGGTCGAGCCGCACCGACTGCCGGTTGATGAGCAGGCCACCCGCCAGGGCGACGAGCACGAGCACACCGGCCGAGATGCCGAACGCCACGTGGTAGCCGTCGAGCGTGGCCTGCGCCTGCTGCAGCTTCGTGGGTGCCGCCGACAGCCCGGTCAGGCTGTTCTTCACGACGTCGGCGAAGATCGTCGACAGCAGCGCCGTGCCGATCGAGCCACCGATCTGCTGCATGGTGTTCACCGTCGCCGAGGCCACACCGGCGTCGGCTCGGGCCACCCCGGTGGTCGCGGTGTTCATCGCGGACGAGAAGATCGTGCCCATGCCGAGCCCGATGACGATCAGCGCCGGCAGGACGGTGCCCGCGTAGGAGCTGTCCAGGTCGGTGCGCAGCAGCAGGAGCAGGCCGATCGCGGCGACGAGGCCACCGGCGAAGATCAGGATCTTCGGGCCGATGCGCGGCAGCAGTCGCCCACCGATCTGCGTCGCCGAGATCATGATCGACAGCGGCATCGGCAGGAAGGCCAGACCGGTCTGCAGCGAGCTGAACCCGAGGGTCTGCTCGAGGTAGTAGGTCAGGAACAGGAAGATGCCGAACATGCCGATCGCCACCAGGCCGATCGCGATGAACGACCCACCGCGGTCACGGTCGAGCACGACCCGCAGCGGCAGCAGCGGGTGCGCCACACGGGTCTCGATGAACACGAACGCGGCGATCAGGACGACGCCACCGGCGAGCATCGCGATGGTGACGGGGGAGTCCCAGCCGTTGGTCTCGGCGTTCGAGAACCCGTAGACGACGCCGACCAGACCGGCGGTGATGGTGATGACGCCGGCGACGTCGATGCGCGGGCGATCGACCTTCGGCGGCTTCTCCATGAACACGAGCGCGCCGATCACGCCGAGCACGGCGAAGACGACGTTGACGTAGAGGCACCAGCGCCACGACGCGTACTCGGTGAGCACGCCGCCCAGGAGCAGGCCGATGGCCGCACCGGAACCGGCGATCGAGCCGAAGATGCCGAACGCACGACCGCGCTCCTTCGGGTCGCGGAACGTGGTGGTCAGCATGCCGAGCGCGGACGGTGCGAGCAGGGCGCCGAAGACACCCTGGAGGGCGCGGGCCGCGACGAGCAGGCCGAACGAGTCGGCGAGGCCGCCGAGCACGGACGCGACCGCGAAGCCGACCAGTCCGATGATGAACGTGTTCTTGCGGCCGAACAGGTCGCCGAGGCGCCCGCCGAGCAACAGGAGCGAGCCGAACGCCAGCGAGTACGCGGTGACGATCCACTGGCGCTGGTCGGTGCCGAACCCCAGGTCGGCCTGGGCCGAGGGGAGCGCGATGTTCACGATGGTGGCGTCGAGCACGACCATCAGCTGGGCGAGGGCGATGACCGCCAGGGCGATCCAGCGGTGGTTGCTCTTGGCGGGGGTGGTGCCAGAAGTCGTGGGTGCTGCCCCGGTGGGGGTCGGCACGGTGTGTTCTGCCGTCACGGCAGCCTCCTTCGAGAAGGTTGGAGGGGGAGCACGAAGCGCGCACCGTCGGGCGTTTCGAAGAGGAGAGGTGTCAAACGGATGCACGGCATCCGTTTGTCGACAGTGTAGACCGAAACGGAAGGTCCGCATCCACTTATTCCCAGAAAGTTCAACTAGGTTCGGCATCGTGAGCACCACCGAGTCCGCGCCCGACCTCGAGCGCCCGCTGCGCGCCGATGCGGCACGCAACCGCGAGCTGATCCTGCAGACCGCTCGCAAGTGCTTCGCGGAGCGCGGGCTGTCGGTCACCCTGAACGACATCGCGCACGAAGCGGGGGTCGGTGTCGGCACCGTGTACCGGCGCTTCGCCGACAAGGACTCCCTGATCGAGGCGCTGCTCGCCACCAAGTTCGAGGCGATGAACGACGCAGCGGCCCGCGCCGCCGACGTCGTCGACCCGCGCGAGGCCCTGCGGGTCTACCTGACCGGGGTGTTCGAGTTCCGCGCCCGCGACCGTGCGCTCGCCGACGCCATCGTGCGTGCGGGCAAGGCGCGTCCGTCGATCGTGCAGGAGCGTGACCGGTTGGAACGCCAGGTCTCCGCGATCATCGGGCGGGCCGAGACCGCCGGGGTGGTCCGCCCCGGCTTCGACTACCGCGACCTCCCGATGCTCACCGCCATGGTGGGTGCCGTCGCGGACGCCACCCGCGAGCACGACCCGAACGCCTGGCGCCGGTACGCCGAACTCCTCATCGAGGGCGTCCTGCCGCAGACCCGGACCGCGCCGAGCATGGTCGGCGACCCGCTCGACCGCGAGTCGATCGAGCGCGCGCTGCACGCGCAGTCCTGACGCGTCCCCGCGGACCGCGCGCGGCTCCGGTGCCAACCGACTCCGGACGGGAGGCCCGTGGCGGAGTCGACCCGTGCCTCCCGTCCGGCGGTCTGGTCGCGACCAGTGCGCCGGGCCGGTCACGACCAGCGCGCCGGGCCGACACCCGACGCGCGCTACAGCCAGCTCGGCAGCCAGTAGTGCGACCGGATGAAGTCCCACGGCACCTGGATCGCGGTCCACATCGGGTACCAGTACGCCGACGCGAGCACGACCACGACCAGGTACACGCCGACCCAGACGATCGCCCGGGTCCGTCGGGGCCGCGGATCGGTCCGTGAGCCGAGCACCAACCCGATCGCCGCCGCCAGTGCCATCACCATGAAGGGCTCGAAGGCGATCGTGTAGAACTGGAAGACCGTCCGGTTGACGTACATCAGCCACGGCAGGTAGCCCGCGGCGACGCCGAGCAGGACGAAGCCGTACTGCCACTGTCGGCGCAGGATCCAGAGCACGAGCAGCGCCACGGTCGCGATGACCGCCGCGTACCAGATGAACGGGTTCGCGACGCCGGTGATCGCCTCGCCGCAGCGGCTCGCCGAGCAGCCGTCCTGGCCGGCATCGGTCCCGACGTAGAACATCGACGTGGGCCGCTGCATCACGAGCCAGAGCAGCGGGTTCGCCTGGTACGAGTGCGGCGTGTGCAGCCCGATGTTGAAGTTGTAGATCTCCGACTGGTAGTGCCACCAGTTCTGCAGACTGTCCGGCACCCACCGGAGCAATCCGGTCCAGCGTTCGCCGCCGGAGGCCAGCCAGTTCCGGTCCCAGCCGTCCTTCGACACGAACCAGCCGGTCCACGACGCGACGTAGGTGACGGCGGCGATCGGCACGGTGAGCAGGAACGACACGGGGGCCTGCTGCAGCAGCGCGCTGGACGACCAGAACTCGACCCCCGCACGGCGGCGCATCATCATGTCGCTCAGCACGGAGTACACGGCGAAGAACGCCAGGAAGTACATCCCCGACCACTTCGTCGCGGTGGCCAACCCCATCGTCAGCCCCATCGCGAACAGCCACGGACGCCACCAGAGCACGGGCCCCCACAGGGTGTCCCGGCCGGCGGCGACGCGCTCGGCGACCCAGTCGTCGAGCCGCCGCTGACTCCGGCGCCGGTCGAGCAGGAGCGCCCCGAACCCGAGCACGACGAAGAACGTCAGGATCCCGTCGAGCAGCGTGACGCGGGACATCACGATGGCCTGGCCGTCGATCGCGAGCAGGCCGCCGGCGAGCGTGCCGACCAGGGTGGAGCGGAACAGCGACCGGGCGATCACCGCGGTGAGGAACACCGTCGCGATGCCGAGCACGGCGATGGCGAACCGCCAGCCGAACGAGTTGTCCGCCCCGAACAGGAGCATGCCGAGCCCGATCAGGTACTTGCCGAGCGGCGGGTGCGCGATGAACTCCGCGGCGCTGGTGAAGACGTCCGTCTCACCACTCGAGAACCGGTCGTCGGTCGTCGGGGCGGAGTCGCTGCTCGGGTTCGCCGGCCAGGTGCCCTCGTAGCCGAGGTGGACGATCGACCAGCCGTCCTTGACGTAGTAGGTCTCGTCGAAGACCAGGGAGTGCGGGTTCCCCAGGTTCGCCAGGCGCAGCACGGCGGCGAGCAGCGTCACCGCGATCGGTCCGGCCCAGCGCCACACCGCGACGCGCTGGGCGGTGGAGAGCACCCGCCCCCACCAGTCGTCGAGGCGCGAGCCGACCGGCCCGTCGGACACGGCCGTGCGGTCGTCGGTCAGCTCGCTGGTCATCGTTGAGCATCCTACGGATCGACCGCATGTCCGCGCTGCGACCCCGCTGCGACGACAATGGGTGGCGTGATCGTCCTCGCAGCAACCCCCATCGGCAACCTCGGGGACGCCTCGCGCCGTCTCGTCGAGACCCTCTCCAACGCCACCGTGGTCGCGGCGGAGGACACCAGGACCGCCATCCACCTCATGCGTGCCCTCGGCATCGAGAACCGTCCGCGGCTCATCGCCCTGCACGAGCACAACGAACGGGCGAAGGCGTCCGAGGTCGTCGAGCTCGCTCGTGACGAGGACGTCGTGGTCCTCACCGACGCCGGCATGCCCGCGATCAGCGACCCCGGCTTCCCGCTCGTCGAGGCAGCGGCAGCCGCTGGCGTCACGGTCACGGCACTGCCCGGCCCGTCGGCGGTGCTCATGGCGCTCGCCGTCTCCGGACTGCCGACGGACCGCTTCACGTTCGAGGGGTTCCCGACGCGCAAGGGCGGGGAGCGTCGCCGCGCGTTCCAGGCGCTCGCGGGGGAGCAGCGCACGATGGTCTTCTTCGAGTCGCCGCACCGGTTGGCCGAGACGCTCGCCGACATGGCCGTCGGGTTCGGGGGCGACCGTCGTGCCGCGGTCTGCCGTGAGCTCACGAAGCTGTACGAAGAGGTCAGGCGCGGTCCGCTCGACGAGCTCGTCACGTGGGCATCAGAGGGGGTCCGGGGCGAGATCTGCATCGTCGTCGCCGGTGCCGCCGAGGCCACCGAGGAGGCGACGCTCGACGACGGGGTCCGCCTCGTGCTCGAGCGGGTGGCCGCCGGCATGCGCATGAAGGAGGCCGCAGCGGCGGTCGCGGACGCGACCGGGCTGTCGAAGCGGGACCTGTACGAAGGGGCGCTCGCGGCGCGCTGAGCGGGGCTCGTCACGTTCGCGTCGGCCGGTCTGGAGGCGCGGGGCGGGCCCGCCACGGGCCTCCCGGATCCGGTTTTCCACAGTCCACCGCCGCGCGCGTCATCCGGGTTCCGCGCGCCCGTAGGATGGTCCGCATGTCCGCCGGGTCCTCGTTCAGCATCACCACGCCGATCTTCTACGTGAACGACGTGCCCCACATCGGGCACGCCTACACCGAGGTCGCCGCGGACGTCCTCGCGCGCTGGCACCGGCAGCGGGGTGACGACACCTGGCTGCTCACCGGCACCGACGAGCACGGACAGAAGATCCTGCGCACCGCCTCGGCGAACGAGGTCACGCCCCAGGAGTGGGCCGACCGACTCGTGACCGAGGCGTGGAAGCCGCTGCTCGACACCGTCGACGTGGCCAACGACGACTTCATCCGCACCACCGACGAGCGCCACGAGCGCGGTGTGACGGCGTTCCTGCAGAAGCTCTACGACGACGGCTTCATCTACGCCGGCGAGTTCGAGGGCTTCTACTGCGTGGGCTGCGAGGAGTACAAGCAGCCGAGCGACCTGGTCCCCGGCACCGGTGCGTACGAGGGGCAGCAGGTCTGTGCCATCCACTCGATCCCGGTCGAGGTGCTGTCCGAGCGCAACTACTTCTTCCGCATGTCGGACTTCGAGCAGCGCCTGCTCGACCTGTACGAGTCGAACCCGCTGTTCATCCAGCCGGAGAGCGTCCGCAACGAGATCATCTCGTTCGTGAAGCAGGGCCTCCGCGACCTGTCGATCTCGCGGTCCAGCTTCGACTGGGGCATCAAGATCCCGTGGGACAGCGACCACGTCCTGTACGTGTGGTTCGACGCCCTGCTCAACTACGTCACGGCGCTGGGCTACGGCACCGAGGACGACGAGGCCTTCAAGCGCCTGTGGCCGAGCGTGCACATCGTCGGCAAGGACATCGCCCGCTTCCACGCGGTCATCTGGCCGGCGATGCTCATGGCTGCCGGCCTGCCCGTCCCCGAGCGCGTCTTCGGTCACGGCTGGTTGCTCGTCGGCGGCGAGAAGATGTCCAAGTCGAAGCTGACCGGCATCGCGCCGTCGGAGATCACCGACACCTTCGGCTCCGACGCCTTCCGCTACTACTTCCTCCGCGCCATCACCTTCGGGCAGGACGGCAACTTCAGCTGGGAGGACATCTCGGCGCGGTACCAGGCCGAGCTCGCGAACGGCTTCGGCAACCTGGCCTCGCGCCTGGTCGCGATGCTGCAGAAGTACTTCGACGGCGCAGTGCCGGCGCGCGGCTCGCTGACCGAGTCGGACCAGGCGATCGATGCCCTGGCGGTCTCGGTCACCGAGCGTGCCGACGCCGCCATCGCCGCGTTCGCCCCGCACGAGGCGATCGCTGCCGTCTGGGAGCTCGTCGATGCCCTGAACGGGTACATCACCGAGCAGCAGCCGTGGGCCCTGGCGAAGGACGACGCGAACCGCGAGCGGCTCGGCACCGTCCTGACCACCGCGCTCCGTGGGCTCGGCACCGTCGCGGTCCTGCTCTCCCCGGTGATGCCGAAGGCCACCGAGAAGCTGTGGGCGTCGATCGGTGCCGGCGGCTCGATCGCCGAGCAGCGAGTCGATCGTGCCTTCGAGTGGCAGGGTGCTTCGCACGTCGTGGCGCTCGAGAGCGGGCTGTTCCCGCGCATCGAGCAGGCGGAGCAGGGCGCCGCGTGACCGACGCCCACCTCCGCTCCCGTGGCGACGGGGACGGCTCCAAGCGCGACCTGACCTACCCGCCCCTGCCCGAGGCGCTCGTGGTCCCGGTCTACGACAACCACACGCACATGGAGATCGCCGACGGTGGCGACGGGGCGCTCGACTACCGCGAGCACCTCGGCCGTGCCTCGAGCGTCGGCGTCCGCGGTGTCGTGCAGGTCGGCACCGACCTCGCCACTTCGCAGTGGTCCGCGTCGATCGCCGCCCGTGAACCCCGCGTGCTCGCAGCGGTCGCACTGCACCCGAACGAGGCGCCGTCGCTGCAGGAGCAGGGGCTGCTCGACGAGCACCTCGCCGGGATCGAGGCGCTGGCAGCGTTGCCCCGCGTCCGGGCGATCGGTGAGACCGGGCTCGACTTCTTCCGCACCGGTGAGGACGGGCGCGACGCCCAGATCCGTTCGTTCGAAGAGCACATCCGCATCGCGAAGGAGCACGGCCTCGCGCTGACCATCCACGACCGCGACGCGCACGACGCCGTGGTCGAGGTGCTCGACCGCGTCGGGGCTCCGGAGCGCACCGTGTTCCACTGCTTCTCCGGCGGACCCGACCTGGCTCGGCTCTGTGCCGAGCGCGGTTGGTACATGTCGTTCGCCGGAACCGTGACGTTCAAGAACGCGGCACTCCTCCGCGAAGCCCTCGTCGTCGCGCCGCGGCACCTGATCATGGTCGAGACGGACGCGCCGTTCCTGACCCCGACGCCGTACCGCGGCCGGCCGAACGCCCCGTACCTGATCCCGATCACCCTGCGGTCGATGGCGGAGACCCTCGGCACCGATGCCTCGATGCTCGCCGCGCAGATCGCGTCGAACACCGAGCTCGTCTACGGTGCGTGGGACGCCGAGCCCGTGACGGTGGACGAGTAGTGGGCGCGCTGCTCGGCCCGGCCGAGATCCGGGAGCTCGCCGCCGAACTCGACGTGACCCCGACGAAGAAGCTCGGGCAGAACTTCGTGCACGACGCCAACACCGTCCGGCGCATCGTGTCGGTCGCCGGCGTGACGCCGTCGTCCCGAGTGCTCGAGATCGGGCCGGGCCTCGGCTCCCTGACGCTCGGGCTCACCGAGACCGGCGCCCACGTCACCGCCGTCGAGATCGACAAGCGGCTCGCGGCGCGGTTGCCGTCGACGGTGAGCGCGATGCAGCCGGAGGCCTCGTTGACGGTCGTGCAGCAGGACGCGATGACCGTCGCCGCATCGGACCTCGACACCGAACCGACCCACCTCGTCGCGAACCTGCCCTACAACATCTCGGTGCCCGTGCTGCTGCACCTGCTCGCGACCTTCCCGTCGATCGAGCGGTCGCTCGTGATGGTGCAGGCCGAGGTCGGGTACCGCCTCGCGGCGGGCCCGGGCAGCAAGGTCTACGGGTCGCCGAGTGTCAAGGCCGCCTGGTACGGCTCGTGGAGCACGGCCGGGCTCGTCAGCCGACAGGTCTTCTGGCCCGTCCCGAACGTCGACAGCGTGCTCGTGGCGTTCGACCGGCACGACCCCCCGGGGGACGAGCGGCTGCGGTCGCGGGTCTTCACCCTGGTCGATGCGGCGTTCCAGCAGCGTCGGAAGATGCTGCGGCAGAGCCTGTCCGGTGTGCTCGGCGGCAGTGCCCACGCCTCCGAGGTCCTGACGGCGGCGGGCATCGACCCGACAGCGCGGGGCGAGGCGATCGGCGTCGACGACTTCGTGCGGCTCGGTCGGACGGTCCTCGCGGCTGCGGAGTAGCTCGTCTCCCGCCTCGGATCGTCGAAATACGGAATGTTTGGTACCGTCCGTTCGGTGCTCCTACGGTTGATCACATCGACCAAGGAGACACCATGCAGCCGACCGAACCACGCCGACCGAACCGCGGCGGCCTGACCGAGGAACAGCTCACAGCGGGACGTCGTCGCGCATTGCTCAGCGCGGATCCCGGTCGGCAGCGGGGGCCGAAGATCTTCACCGAAGCCGAACGGCAAGCGCTGTTCGCTCGGACGCCGCGACCTGAAGGCACGTTCGAAGAACGCCGCGAGCGCCGACGGCGCGCGATTGAGTCGATCGATCCGGACTTCTGGGTCGAGCCGACCGTCTCGTTCCACACGCATCCCTGACCGTGTTCGAGCGACTCACGCCCGAGCATTTCGACCAGCACCGGGTCCTCGAGTTCAATGACTGCGCCGCCCGCCCGGACGCCGTCCTCGTCGAGTCGAGCTTCATCCGGAGCGCGCTGCGCCGGACCGATCGTCACAAGGTCGAGGCGGTCGCGTTCCTCGACCACCTCGACCTCGCAGGTACAGAGATGATGTACAGCGCCTACACGGAGTTCGAGGTTCTGCGAGCTGCTCACGGCATGGCCACGGAAGCCGCTCGTCGCCATGTCGCCGCATGGCGAGAACTGTTGCGGTCGACGCAACTGCACTGGTTCGGGATCGATGCCGTCAGCGATGAGGTCCCAGATCTCATGGAAGAATTCGGCCTGACCGTCTCGGGTGCATTGCACGTCGCAACAGCTCGGCATTGGGAAGTCGACGGCTTCGTGACGGTCGATCCCGCGTTCGGGGTCGTCGACAAGGAGCGCCTCCCGCTGATCATCGACGCCGAGGGTGCTCAGCTCGCGCGTCGCCTGCGGGCAGGTTCCCAGCGTTGATCCGCGATGGCGGTGTCCTCCGGCCTACGATGACGGCATGACCGACGGAACGGTTCGCTCGCACGCGCAGGGGATGGCGCCGGACCGTGTCCTCGCGGCGACGGGCAAGTCACCGGACGAGTGGCACGCGCTGATCGACACGGCGGGCGGAGCCACCATCGGGCACGCTGCGATCGCGTCGTGGATCGTTGGTCAGGGTGTCGAGCCATGGTGGGCGCAGGGCATCACCATCGGGTACGAACAGGCTCGTGGGCTCCGCGTCCCCGGGCAGCGCTCGGACGGCACCTTCGCGGTGTCGGCCTCACGGCAGGTCCCCGGTGAGCGCGAGGCGGTGCTCGATCGGATCGTGCCGGTGTTCGCGGCCGCACTCGGGTCCACGCCGATGTCCGGGCGCCGCGGCGGCAAGCGTCCGTCGGCCCGGTGGACCTTCCCCGACCGCGAATCCGTGCTGCTGAACACCGAGGACGGTCCCAAGCCCGACACCGTTCGCATCTCGGTGCAGCGGGAGCGGCTCACCGGCCCCGAGCGGATGCCCGACGCCAAGGCTGAACTGCAGCAACTGCTCGCCAGCCTCTGACGCCGCGAACGGGGGAGCGCGCGCAGGACCCGCGGACCCCTACGATCGGCGGGTGCGTCGCATCACCCTTTCCCAGTGGCTCGCGATCGTCGCCGTGCTCGGCGGGCTCGCCATCGACTGCTTCGCAGTGTCGGTCATCGTCCGCGATCCCTCCAGCGACGGGGCGTGGGCCGCGGTGGTGCTCGGTCTGAGCATCGTCGTGTGGGGGGTCGCGTTCGCGTACCTGGACGACGGACCGGACACCGACGAACCGAACACCGACGAACCGAACACCGACGAGCCCGGCACGACAGCGGTCGGGTCCGTGCCGCGCATGCACCGTGACCGAGCGCATCGTCTGCTCAGCACAGCACTGACGGTGATGGTGTTCACCGCGATCTACGCGGGCACCCGCTGGCAACAGGTGCCGGTCGGCTGGGCGCTCGGCGGAGCGGTGATCGCGACGGGACTCCCCATGCTGAACCGCGCCCTCGACCGGCGGATCGCTCGCAACGAGCAGGCCGAGGGCGCAGCCGACTGACGTGCCGCGCGTCAGTGCGCGCGCGACGCCATCGCCTCGAAGATCTGCTGGTGCGTGCCGTCGCGCTCGGCGAACCGGAGCGGCAGCACGTTCTGCACCAGGATCTCGGGCGAATCGCCGGCGGACAGCAGCCCGATGACCTCGTCGGCGAAGGCGTCGAGCGGCATGCCGCCGAAGTCCGCTCCGCCCATCAGGTCGGTCGACACCGCCGGGGGAGCGAGCTCGAGCACCGACACCGGGGTGCCGAGGAGCTGCTGACGGAGCGACTGCGTGTACGAGTGGATGCCGGCCTTGGTGGCGTTGTACGTCGGCGTCGCGGTGAGCGGGACGAACGCGAGGCCGGACGAGACCGTGACGATGGTCGAGGCGGGCTGCGCCAGCAGGTGCGGCAGGAACGCGTCGATGAGGCGGATCGTGCCGACCAGGTTGGTCTGGATGATCTCGAGCGCGTCGTGGATGTGGTCGGGGGAGCGCAGGTCCTCGTTGCGCATGATCCCCGACATGGTGACGAGGGCGTCGAGCGACGGGTACGCCTCGAGGACGGAGGCGGCGGCCTTCTCGATGGATGCGGCGTCGCTCACGTCGATCTGCACGGTGCCGAAGCCGTGCTCGGCGGCGAGCGAGTCGAGGAGCGACTGGCGACGCCCGCCGATGACGACGGTGCTGCCCGCGGCCTGCAGGCGCTGGGCGAGGGCGAGGCCGATGCCCGAGGTCGCGCCGGGGATGAAGACGGTGGAGTTCGTGATGTCCATGTCCACCACCATGCGCTGTCGTCGGCAACCCATCCAGACCTCGGTCATCGGGGGATCGGCGATCCCTGGCACGGCGGCGCGAACCGGACGACAATCGGGACCATGGACCGCGCTGCACTCGCCGACTTCCTCCGCCGTCGCCGCGAACTGCTGCGCCCCGAGGACGTCGGCCTCGGTCAGGGACCACGACGCCGGACGCCTGGGCTCCGGCGCGAAGAAGTCGCTGCGCTCGCGGGCATGTCGGTCGACTACTACACACGCCTCGAGCAGCAGCGCGGACCGCAGCCGTCGGAGCAGATGATCGCCGCGATCGCCCGGGCGCTCCGCTGCAGCCTCGACGAACGCGACCACCTGTTCCACCTGGCCGGACAGAACGCGCCGACCCGGTTGCACCGCGCCGACCACGTCGACCCCGCGATCCTGCGGGTGCTCGACCGGCTCGAGGACACCCCCGCGATCGTGGTCAGCCACCTGGGGGAGACGCTGGTCGAGAACCGGCTCGCGGCGGCGCTGCTCGGGTCGTCCGTCAGCCTGCCCGGCAACGAGCGCTACCAGGCATGGCGGTGGTTCGTGACCGGCGACGAGCTCGCGAAGTACGCGCCGGAGCAACACGAGCGACTGGCCCGGGTCGTGGTGGCGTCGCTGCGGGCGGCGGTGGGGCTGGCCGGACCGGGGGACCGTCGGGCCACCGAGCTGATCGCCGAGCTCGAGACCCGCAGCCCCGAGTTCCGCGAGCTCTGGGCACTGCACGAGGTGACGAGTCGCTGGTCCGACAACAAGACGATCGTGCAGCCGCAGCTCGGCCGGATCACCGTCGACTGCCAGGTCCTGCACACCGACGACCAAGCCCAGGCGCTGCTGCTGTTCACCGCACCCCCAGGATCCGAGGACGCGCAGAAGCTCGAGCTCCTCGGTGTCGTCGGCCAGCAGGCCTTCGCGGGCTGACGCGGCGCGGGCCCGCGCGGCTCGTGCGAGGTTGACCACTCGGTGCCGCCCTACAGGCCGGCACCGAGTGACCAACCTCGCACCACGAAGACGCACCCGGGCGCACCACACGAAGCAACCGCGCGTCACACACTTGGCCGCGTGCGGTATACCGTGCCTAGGGTGGGCGGGTGAGCACTCCCCGCGTGTACGTCATCCACGAGAACCCCGAGTGGTTCCCGCCGCTCGCCGCAGCCTTCGAGGCCGAGGGCGTCCCGGTGCAGGAGATCCTGCTGACCGAGGGACAGATCGACCTCGGTGCCGAGCCGGAGCCCGGTGTGTACTGGTCCCGCATGTCGGCGTCGAGCCACACCCGCGGCCACGAGCACAGCAAGGAGTACACCCGCGCGGTCCTCGGCTGGCTCGAACGAGCGGGTCGCCAGGTTGTCGGCGGCAGCCACGTGCTCGAGCTCGAGGTCTCCAAGGTGGCCCAGCACGGGCTGCTGCAGCACGCCGGGTTCGACGTGCCCCGCACCACCGCCGTGTTCGGCACGACGACGCTCAAGCAGGCGGCACGGGACTTCACGAACGGCCAGGACGTCCCGTTCATCACGAAGCACAACCAGGGCGGCAAGGGCCTGGGCGTCCGCCGGTTCGACTCGCTCGCCGAGTTCGACGCCTACGTCGACTCGCCGGAGTTCGAGGCGCCGGTCGACGGCATCACGCTGCTGCAGGAGTTCCTGACGGCCCGTGAGCCCTTCATCACCCGCGTCGAGTTCGTCGGCGGCGAGTTCGTGTACGCCGTCCGCGTCGACACGAGCGCCGGCAGCTTCGAGCTGTGCCCGGCCGACGCGTGCGAGGTCCCCCAGGTCATCGCCGGAGCGGTCTGCGACGTGCCCGGAACCGAGACCGCCGGAGCACCGCCGGCGTTCAGCGTCCGGACCGAGGTCACGGCCGAGCACCCGCTCGTCCAGCAGCTCCGCACGTTCCTCGCCGACCAGCGCGTCACGATCGCGGGCGTCGAGTTCATGGAGACCACGGACGGCCGCACGGTCGTCTACGACATCAACACGAACACGAACTACAACCCAGCCGTCGAGGAGTCCGCGCCGGCCTCCGGCCCGCGCTCCATCGCGCGCTACCTCGGTGGCCTGCTGGAGACGCAGTACGCGGCGCAACTCACGGCCTGAGCACGCAAGAACCACCGGACTGGAGGCCCGTGGCGGGCCCCGCCACGGGCCTCCCGTCCGTTCCGCGCCCCTTCCCGGGCACTCCCCACCTCCCCAAGGAACTCACCCCGTGCGATTCGGATACTGGACCCCGCTCTTCGGCGGCTGGCTGCGCAACGTCGACAACGAGAACATGCCGGTCACCTTCGACTACGTGAAGCGGCTGGCGCAGCGCGCCGAGCGGATCGGCTTCGACCTGACGCTCGTGCCGGAGCTCAACCTCAACGACATCAAGGGCACGGCCGCGCCGTCGCTCGAGGCCTGGTCGCTCGCTGCGGCCATCGCGGCGACGACCGAGCGCCTCGAGATCATGGCGGCCATGCGCCCCGGGTACCACCTGCCCGCGGTGACGGCGAAGCAGGCGGCGACGATCGACGACATCTCGTGCGGCCGCTTCACGTTCAACGTGGTGAGCGCGTGGTGGGCGGAGGAGGCCAAGCAGTACGGCGGCATCTTCTCGGAGCACGACGACCGGTACAAGCGGACGGCGGAGTTCGTCGAGGTCATGAAGGGGATGTGGCGGGAGACGCCGTACTCGTTCTCGGGCGAGTACTACGACGTCCAGAACGCCCACCTCGAGCCGAAGCCCCGCGTGACCCCGCGCATCTACGCCGGCGGCGAGAGCGAGGCGGGCAAGGCCGCGATCACCGGGTACGCCGACGCCTACGTGACCCACGGCGGCACGGTCGAGGAACTCCGCACGAAGATCGCCGAGATGAAGCAGCGCCGGGTCGACGCCGGACTGCCGCCGTTCGAGGCGTTCGGCATGGCCGCGTACGTCATCGTCCGCGAGACCGAGGAAGAGGCGCAGGCCGAGCTCGCGCGGATCACCGACGTGCAGCACGGCAACGCGTACGAGTCGTACCAGGACTTCATCTCGAAGTCGCAGCTCGAGCACGTCCCCTCGCTCGAGGACTACTCGGTGTCGAACCGCGGCCTGCGCCCCGGGTTCGTCGGCACGCCCGCGCAGGTCGCGGCCCGGATCAAGGAGTTCGAGGAGGCCGGGGTGGACACACTGCTGCTCCAGTTCTCGCCGCAGCTCGAGGAGATGGACCGCTTCGGCGAACAGGTCATCCCGCTCGTCCGCCCGTCGGTGGCCGCGGCGTCCGAGGCGGTCGTCTGATGGGCTCGACCGAGGAGGAGTGGGCGTTCGAGACCCGGCAGATCCGCGCGGGCTTCAAGGCCGACCCGGGGTTCGGTGGCAACGTCCCGCCGATCGCCCAGACCGCGGCCTTCGTCTACCCGTCCGGTGAGGACGCGGCGGACCGCTTCATGCTCAACGCCCCGGGGCACACGTACTCGCGCGTGAACAACCCGTCGGCGGCCGCGCTCGAGCGGCGCATCGCGGACCTCGAGGGCGGCGTCGGCGCGCTCGCGCTGGCGTCCGGCCAGGCGGCCACCTCGTTGGCCGTCCTCGGCGTCGCGCGGGCCGGTGACCATGTCGTGTCGAGTGCCTCGCTGTACGGCGCGACGTACACGCTGTTCGCGTCGACGCTGCACGACCTCGGCATCGCGTTCACCTTCGTGCAGGACCCCACGGACCTGGACGAGTGGGCTGCCGCGGTGCGTCCGGGGACGAAGGCGTTCTTCGGGGAGTCGATCCCGAACCCGCGCGGTGACGTCCTGGACTTCGCCGGGGTGGCCGGGGTCGCGCACGACGCCGGCGTCCCGCTCATCGTCGACAACACGATCGCGACGCCGTACCTGGTCCGGCCGATCGAGCACGGCGCGGACATCGTCGTGCACTCGGCGACGAAGTACCTGGCCGGTCACGGCAGCGCCATCGCCGGGCTCATCGTGGACAGCGGCAACTTCGACTGGGCGGCCCACGCCGAAAAGTTCCCGCAGCTCGCGACCACCGAACAGTCCGGGTTCGCGAACACGAACTTCGCCGAGAAGTTCGGGCGGCGCGCGTTCATCCAGCGCACCCGGTCGAAGCTCTCCGCCGACCTCGGTCCGGCGATCGCCCCCTTCAACGCCTTCCTGGTGCTGCAGGGCATCCAGACGCTCTCCCTGCGGATGGAGCGGCACGTGTCGAACGCCGCCGCCGTCGCGTCGTGGCTGGACGCGCACGACCAGGTGCTCGGCGTGCACTACGCGGGGCTGCCGTCGTCGCCGTGGCACCACCTGCAGCAGCGGTACGTGCCGAAGGGGCCGTCGGCGGTCCTGGCGTTCGACCTGGACGGCGGGGTCGAGGCCGGACGGCGGTTCGTGGCCGCCCTCGAGCTGTTCGACCACGTGTCGAACATCGGTGACGTCCGGTCGCTCGTCGTGCACCCGGCGTCGACGACCCACGTGCAGATGACGTCGTCGGAGCGGGCTGCGGCCGGTGTCGGCGACGGGCTCATCCGGCTGTCGATCGGCCTCGAGCACATCGACGACGTCCTCGCCGACCTGGCGCGGGGCTTCGCGGCAGCCGCAGCGGGATAGGTTGGGGGCATGACCACGTTGGCCGCCCCGACCCGCGTGCGGACGCGCGCCCCCGGCAAGATCAACGTGTTCCTGTCCGTCGGTGCGCTGCAGGACGACGGCTACCACGACGTGGCGACCGCGTACCAGGCCGTGTCGCTGTACGAGGACGTCACGGCCGAGCACGCCGACGACTTCTCGGTGACCTTCACGGGTCCGATCGACACCTCGAACGTGCCGGTCGACGAGTCGAACCTGGCGATCCGTGCGGCCCGGCTCGTGGCCGACGCCGCTGGGCACCGGGGCGGGGTCCGACTGACGATCGACAAGCAGGTGCCGGTGGCCGGCGGCATGGGTGGTGGCTCGGCGGACGCCGCGGCCACGCTGCTCGCCGTGGACACGCTCTGGGGCACCGCCCTCGGGCGTGAGGAACTGCTCCGTCTCGCCGCGCAGCTCGGCGCGGACGTGCCGTTCGCCTTCGCCGGTGGCACGGCCGTGGGCACCGGCCGTGGCGACGAACTCAGCCCCGCGCTGGCGAAGGGCGAGTTCCACTGGGTCCTCGCACTGAGCGACGACGGCCTGTCGACCCCGGCGGTCTACCGTGCGCTCGACGAGCACCGGGAGCGCTACCGCGCCGACATCGCACCGGCGCCGTCCCACCCCGTTGTGGAGTCGAACGTGCTGCAGGCGCTGCGTGCCGGCGACCCCGACCTGCTCGCCGACTGCGTCCACAACGACCTGCAGGCCCCGGCCATGCGGCTGCAGCCCGGACTCGCGTCGACCCTCGAACTCGGCGAGAAGGCCGGAGCGCTCGCGGGTCTGGTGTCGGGCAGCGGTCCGACGGTGGCGTTCCTGGTCGGTGACCGTGACACCGCGCTCGAACTGCAGGTCGAGCTCAGCGCTGCCGGCCTGGTCGCGCTCCGAGCCACCGGTCCGGTGCACGGCGCCCGCCTCGTGCACTGACCGTACGACAGACGCTGACCGTACGACAGACGCTGACCGTACGACGAACGCTGACCGGCCGTCAGCTCAGCGGCTGTACTTCCACAGGATGACCGTGTCGGTGTGCCAGTACCGCACCACGTGGAAGCCCTGGTCCTTGAGCGTCTCGGAGACCTCGGGGCGGATGTTCCGCGACTTGGCGCCGACGAACCAGACGGTGTCGATGTCGGCCAGGCGTGCCGGCACGGTCGTGGCGATGTCGCCGTTCACGTTCCAGAGCTCACCACGCTGCGCACCCGTGCTCGCCACCGCCAGGTCCCGCATGCCGCTGAAGGCCTCGGGGTAGGCGTCGGCGATGACCTGCGCCGTCGCGGTCGGGTGCTCCCACACGCTGCCGTAGATCACCCCTTCGTCGGCGTCGGTGGTCACGTTCCGCTCGCGTTCGATGATCGCCGCCGCGTTCGCCCAGTGCGAGGACTGCTTGGCGTGCGGCAGTCGGACGATCGTCGACGTCGGCACGGACACCAGGACCATGGCCACGACGGCCATCGCGATCCAGCGTCGCGGCCGGATGGCCGTGATCGCCAGTCCGATCAGGAGCGCCACGAACGGCAGGCTTATGCTCGCGTACTTGGGGGAGTACAGGTGCTCGCCGGCGGCGGTCGCGGCGACCAGCAGCGCGGTGGGCACGATCGTCAGGGGCACGGCGACCCGGACGGCCTGCATGCGGAGCACGTCGCGGGCGGCCGGCGACGGGCGTCGGGCCGCGCGCACCGCCAGCACGACGGCGACGATCATGAGCAGCCACCCGAGGGCGGCGTACGGGTAGACGACCCCGAACCACGCGGTCGCGAACACCTGGCGCAGGGTGGCCCACCCGATGCCGGTGATCCAGCCGACCTGCTTGGCCTGACCGGCGGCGAGTCCGATGAACGGCAGGACCACGACGGCCGCGGCGGAGGCGGCGACGGCCCAGCGGACGACGACGGCGCGGTCCACCATCGCCGAGGGCACCGTGCCACTGCGATCCGTCACCGTGGCCTGCCGTCGGGCCGCCCGGTCGGCGACCCCGGTCCACGCGAGCACGACGCCGTGCGCCACGACGGCGAGGGACAGGTACACGTTGAACAGGACGGCCACGGCCGCCAGCACGCCGTAGACGACCCACCACCGCGTCGCGTGGTGCCGCACCCGGGTGCGACGGACCGCGGTCAGGCCGACGAGTGTGAGGAGCGCCGCGAAGGTGGTGACGGTCGCGTACGGGCGGCCCTCGGTACCGGCCCAGGCGACGCGGGGCAGCAGCAGGAAGACCAGACCGGAGACGACCCCGAGCCGGACACCGCCGAGCCGCCGGCCGAGCGCCACCACGAGGGCGGCGGCGATCCCGATCGCCAGGGCACTCGGGAAGCGGAGCGTGAACGGGGAGTAGCCGACCAGCGCGAGCCAGACGTGCATGAGCGCGTAGTACAGGCCGTGCACGGCGTCGACGTTCTGTAGCTCCGCCCAGAGCGCCGGCCAGCTGCGCTGCGCACTCGTCAGGGTGGCGGCTTCGTCGTACCAGACCGACGGCACCCACGTGAAGGCGGCGGCGACGACCACACCGACCACACCGACGGTGATCTCCGGCGCACGCACCAGGGTCCGCACGGTCGACAGGGCGAGTGCCCGGAGCCGTGCGCGCGTCGACGCGTCCGACGTCGTGCGTCGGACCGTGACGGTGCCGGTGCGGGGAGAACTCACGCCCGCGACCGTACCGAGCGGCACTGAGCATCCGCCGCGTCCACCCGCTGAGCATTCACATGCAGGGATTCGGCGCGACCGGCCAGAATGACGGGATGGACCCCCTCGTCGCCCCCGTCGCAGCGCTCTCCCCGTGGCGGACACGGCTCGGCTCGCGGACCGCTGCCCTGTCCGACGTCGGCGGCATCGGGCTCCGCCGGCTGGCCGCTTCACGCGTCCTGGTGGTCGGCGCCGGCGGGCTCGGCGCGCCCGTCGTCGCGTATCTCGCGGGGGTCGGACGGCTCACGGTCGTCGACCCCGACGTGGTCGACGCGTCGAACCTCGCGCGCCAGACGCTCTTCACCGCGGCCGACGTCGGATCGTCGAAGGCCGAGGTCGCCGTCGCCCGCGCCCGCGCCGTCGACCCGGAACTCGACGCCGTCGCCGTGGTCGGGTCCTTCACCCCGGAGCTCGTCGCCGGGCACGACGTGGTCGTCGACGCGGCGGACTCCGTCCTGGTCACCCGAGCGGTCTCGGACGCCTGCGCCGACGCGGGCGTGCCGTTCGTCTGGGGCACGGTGCTCGGTCACGACGGCCAGGTCAGCGTGTTCCGCGACGCCGGACCGGACGGCGTCGACTTCCACGACCTGCACCCCGAGGCCCTGCCCGACGAGGGCTCCTGCGCCCTGGACGGCGTCGTGCCGGCACTGTGCGGCGCCGTCGGAGCGGTGATGGCCGGACAGGTGCTGGCCCTGGTCACCGGCACCGGCGAACCGCTGCTCGGGCGCGTCCTGACCGTCGACGCACGCCGCTGGCGGTGGAGCGAGAGCCCCGTCCGGCGCGGACCGGCATCACACCGACCCGTCGTGGTCGCTCCCGCGCGGACCGACCGCATCGCCCCGTCGGCGCTCGCCGCGCGCCTGGCCGACCCCGCGGACCCGGTGGTCGTCGTCGACGTGCGCACCGACGCCGAACGGGCGGACGGGGTGGTCGCCGGAGCCGTCACGGACGACGCGGTCACCGGCGACGCCGAGGCGGCGGACGTGGTCGTCTACTGCGCCCGTGGTCCGCGTGCGGACGCGTGGGCTGCCGCACAACCGGCCTGGAGGCACGTGGCGGTCCTCGACGGCGGGTTCGAGGCCTGGCGCCGCGAAGGGCTGCCCGTGGTGAACGGGCTGATGTCCTGATCCGACACTGATCGGGTCCAGAGCGCCGCTTCCGCGGCTAGGATGGTCGCATCATGACGCAACTGCGGATCCGCGATGCTGCTGCCTTCCTCGGGGTGAGCGACGACACCGTGCGCCGACTCGTCGACGGGGGCACCTTCGACCGGGCCACCGACGACGCCGGTCGCGCCGTCGTCGACGGTCGACAGGTGGCCGAGTACGCCCGGGCGCGGAGCACCGAGCTGGCCGCCCCGGACACCGGCGTGAAGAGCTCGGCACGGAACCGCTTCGTCGGCATCGTCACCGACCTGGTCGTCGACACCGTGATGGCGCAGGTCGAACTGCAGTGCGGCCCGCACCGCGTGGTCTCGCTCATGAGCGCCGAGGCGGTGCGCGACCTCGGGCTCGAGGTCGGGTCCGTCGCCGTGGCGTCCGTCAAGGCCACGATGGTCACCGTCGAGGCGCCCACCCACCAGGAGGACCCCCGATGACCCGTCGTCCCCGCTCGCTGCTCGTGCCCCTCGCCGTCGTCGCGGCGCTCGGTCTGGCGTCGTGTTCCACCGCCGACGCTCCGGCCGGGTCGTCGTCGCCGTCATCGTCGTCGAGCGCGGACGCAGGCGTGTCGGGCTCGATCACGGTGTTCGCAGCGGCGTCGCTCCAGAAGACCTTCACCACGCTCGGCAAGGACTTCGAGCTCGCGAACCCCGGCGCCTCGATCGAGTTCTCGTTCGCGGGATCGAGCGACCTGGTCACCCAGATCCAGAACGGCGCCCCCGCCGACGTGTTCGCCTCCGCCGACGAGGCGAACATGGCGAAGCTGTCCGCGACCGACCTGGCGAGCGGGTCACCGGAGGACTTCGCGACGAACGTCCTCGAGATCGCCGTCGCGCCGGGCAACCCGAAGGGCATCACGAGCCTCGACGACCTGACCGGCTCCGACGTCCAGCTCGTCACGTGCGCCGCCCCGGTGCCGTGCGGCGCCGCGACGGCGAAGGTCGAGTCCGCCTCGGGCGTCGACCTGCAGCCCGTCAGCGAGGAGCAGTCCGTCACCGACGTGCTCGGCAAGGTCGAGTCCGGTCAGGCCGACGCCGGGTTGGTCTACGTGACCGACGTGCAGGGTGCCGACGGCAAGGTCGACGGTGTCCCGTTCGACGAGTCGAGCAAGGCCGTCAACACGTACCCGATCGGCGTGCTCAAGGCGTCCGAGGACCCGGAGCTCGCGCAGGCCTTCTCCGACTACGTCCGGTCCGCCACCGGCCAGAAGGTGCTCACCGCCGCCGGGTTCGGGAAGCCGTGACCCGTGGCCTCGCGGGCTGACGGACGGCCGCCGGTCGCCTGGTGGCTCCCGCTGCCCGCGGTGCTGGGCGGCCTGTTCGTCGTCGTCCCCGTGCTCGCGATGCTCGGTCGGGTCGACTGGTCGTCGTTCGTCGCCCTCGTCACCTCGACGGCGTCGCTCACGGCCCTCGGGCTCAGCCTCGGCACCGCGCTGACCGCCACTGCCGTCGCGTTCGTGCTCGGGTACCCGCTCGCCGTGCTGTTCGCCCGGTCCCGGTCACGGTGGGTGGGTGTCGCCCGCGCCGTCGTGCTGCTGCCGCTCGTGCTGCCGCCCGTCGTCGGCGGGCTGGCGCTGCTGGCGGCGTTCGGTCGCCTCGGGGTGGTCGGGGCGTTCCTCGACGACCACGGACTGCACATCGCGTTCACCACCACCGCGGTCGTCATCGCGCAGACGTTCGTCGCCATGCCGTTCCTGGTCTCCTCGATCGAGGGTGCGCTCCGCGTCGAGGGGGACCGGTACGAGCGGGTCGCCGCGACCCTCGGCGCCGGTCCCACCCGCACGTTCCTCACCGTCACGACCCCGAGGGTCCTGCCCGGCATCGTCTCCGGACTGGTGCTCTGCTTCGCGCGCGCACTCGGCGAGTTCGGTGCGACCCTGACGTTCGCGGGCAGCCTGCAGGGGGTCACCCGGACCCTGCCGCTGGAGATCTACCTGCAGCGCGAGGTCGACCCGGACACCGCCGTGGCACTGGCGGTCGTGCTCGTCGTGGTCGCCGTCGTGGTCATCGGTGCCTCGTCGCTCCGGACCCGGGGCGTGGCAGCGTGAGCGGGGTCACCGCACGCATCGTCGTCGAGCGACGCGGGGTCGACGTCGCCCTCGAGGTCGCGACGGGGGAGTGCGTGGCGGTCATCGGGCCGAACGGCGCGGGCAAGTCCACCGTGGTCGAGGCCCTCGCCGGCCTGCTGCCGATCGACGCCGGACAGGTGGTCCTCGGCGGCACCGTCGTGTCGGACCAGCGGCGGACCGTCCCCGCCCACCGCCGCCGCATCGGACTCGTCGCCCAACGGCCGGACCTGTTCCCGTTCCTCGACGTGGTCGGCAACGTGGCGTTCGGCCCGCGCGCCGCCGGTGTCCGACGGGCCGCTGCCCGTGCCCGCGCGCTCCGTGCCCTGGCGGCCCTCGGCATCGACGACCTGGCGGGACGGAGCCCCGATGCGCTGTCCGGCGGGCAGGCCCAGCGCGTCGCCATCGCCCGGGCGCTCGCCACCGACCCGGCGGTCCTGCTGCTCGACGAACCGACGTCGGCGCTCGACGTCTCCGCGCGCGACGAGGTCCGTGCGGCCCTCCGGACCGCGATCGGCGGGCGTCCGAGCGTCCTGGTCACGCACGACCCGGTCGAGGTCGTCGCCCTGGCCGACCGGGTGGTCGTCGTCGAGCACGGCCGGGTCGTCGAGGACGGCACCCCAGCGGCCGTGCTCGGACGGCCCACGAGTGCCTTCGCGGCGGCGTTCTCCGGACTCGCGCTGGTGCGCGGGACCGCCACCGCGGGTGGGATCGCGACCGACGGCGGGGGCGAGTTGGCGTCCGGGACGCACGCCGTGCCTCCCGGACGGCCCGCCCTGGGCGCCTTCCACCCGACGGCCGCCGTGCTCACGCGGGACGGCGCCGGACCGGAGCGCACCGTCACGTCGCTCGAGCCGCGGGACGGTCTGGTGCGGGTGCGCGCTGGCGACCTGGTCGCGGACCTGACCCTGGCGCGGGTCACGGCGCTCGGGATCGGACCCGGCGATGCGGTCCACGTGGACGTTCCCGCGTCCGAACTGGCGGTGTACGCGCCGCGCGGTTGAGACAATGGACGGATGACCTCCTGGTTCCCCAAGGCGTGGCCCGTGGCCATCCCGATCCTGGCGGCCGTCGTGCTCGCGTTCTCGTACGGCCGCTACGGACTCGGCACCGTGGTCGTGGCGATCGTCGCGGTCGTGCTCGCCGCCACCGTGCTCGCGGCGGTGCACCACGCCGAGGTCGTCGCGCACCGGGTCGGGGAACCGTTCGGGTCACTCGTGCTCGCCGTGGCGGTCACGATCATCGAGGTCGCGCTGATCATCTCGCTGTCGAGCTCCGGCGGTGCCCAGGCCGAGACGCTGGCGCGAGACACGGTGTTCTCGGCCGTGATGATCACGATGAACGGGTTGGTCGGCCTCGCGATCCTGATCGGGACGCTCCGGCACAACACCGTGCGCTTCAACCAGGAGGGCGCGAGCGCCGCGACGATGACGGTGGCCGCGCTCGCCGTCCTGACCCTGGTGCTGCCGACGTTCACCACTGGCACCGACGACGCGTCCTTCACCGGCACGCAGCTCGTCTTCGTGGCTGTGGCGTCGATCGTGCTCTACGGGCTGTTCGTCGTGACGCAGACCGTGGCCCACCGCGACTTCTTCCTGCCGGTCAACCGCTCCGGCGGCGTGCTCACGGAGTCCGAGGACGCCCACGCCGCCCGGCCGACCGGACGCGCGACGATGATCTCGCTCGCACTGCTCGTCGTCGCGCTCGTCGCCGTCGTCGGGCTCGCCAAGGTCGAGTCGCCCGCGATCGAGGCCGGCGTGGCCGCGGTCGGGTTCCCGCCGTCGTTCGTCGGTGTCGTGATCGCCCTGCTCATCCTGCTGCCCGAGGGCATCGCGGCGTCGAAGGCTGCCGCCCGCAACCGGATCCAGACGAGCCTGAACCTGGCGATGGGGTCGGCGATGGCGTCGATCGGTCTGACGATCCCCTCCATCGCGGTGGCGTCGCTGTTCATGCCGGGCACGCTGCTGCTCGGCCTCGGGTCGTCGCAGATCGTGCTGCTCGCGCTGACGATCGTCGCCGCGGTGCTCACCGTGCTGCCGGGTCGGGCGACGCGACTGCAGGGCGGGGTGCACCTGGTGATCTTCGCCGCGTTCATCGTGCTGTCCGTCTCGCCGTAGGGGGGCGCGGCGGCCGCGGCGCGGAGGCGTACCTGGTCGGATCGGGCGTACCTGGTCGGAAGTTCTGACCCGGTATGCCCGGAAACACCAGGCATCGCGGGCGTTCTGGGAAAGAACGGGCACAGGGCGCGCAGGCACGGGGACGAGTCGGGAGTACCAGGTCGTTCCGGGCGTACCTGGTCGGATCGGGCGTACCTGGTCGGAAGTTCTGACCCGGTATGCCCGGAAACACCAGGCATCGCGGGCGTTCTGGGAAGGAACGGGCGGGGGCGCTCAGCCGCCGGCGAAAGGGGGCATGACGTCGACGACCGCGACCCCGGACAGCGCGGTGGCTCGGTCGCGGGTGGTCACGCCGTCGACCAGGTACGAGCACCGCTCCTGCAGCGCACTCCATCGCGATGGGTCGGTGGCGGTGACCTCGCGCAGCGCCTCGTCGAGCGTGCCGGCCGCGGTGGTCAGCGTGTCCGCGCCGACCGCCGCCCGGGCAGCGGCGAAGAACCGGATCGTGGTCATGTCTCAGCCGCCGATCGCGCTCATGCCGCGCGTCGGGTGCACGAGCTCGTCGCTGTCGTCGCCGTGGTCGCGCGGCTTCGCCCACATCGCCCGGCGCCACAGCTCGGCCAGGCCGTCGTCGGAGACCCCTGCGCGCATCGGGCCGAGCACGTCGGTCTCCGCGTCGGAGAACAGGCAGCTCCGGACGTTGCCGTCGGCGGTCAACCGGGTGCGGGTGCAGTCGGCGCAGAAGGACTCGGTGATGCTCGCGATGATGCCCACGGTGCCGAGTGACGCACCGGAGCGCGCGTCCTGCACCCGGTACCGCTCGGCCGGGGCGCCGTCACGCGGTGCCTCGTCCGGCGTCAGCACGAACGACGACGCCAGCAACGCCCGGGTCTCGGCAGCGGTCACCATCTCGGTGCGGTCCCAGGCGTGGTCGGGGTCGAGCGGCATCTGCTCGATGAACCGCAGCTCGTAGCCGCGGTCGAGGCACCAGCGCAGCAGCTCCGGCGCGGCGTCGTCGTTGATCCCGCGCAGCAGCACCGCGTTGACCTTGATGTCGAGGCCGGCGTCGTGGGCGGCGGACAGCCCGGCGATGACCTTGTCGAGGAACGGGCGGCGGGTCACGGTGGTGAACACGTCCGGGTCGACGGTGTCGAGCGACACGTTCACGCGCCGCAGCCCGGCGTCGTACAGGGCCTGGGCGCGGTGGGCGAGGCCGATGGCGTTCGTGGTGAGCGACAGTTCCGGGGGGTCGGGCAGCGCGGCGCACCGGGCGATCACGTCGACCAGGTCGTGCCGGAGCATCGGCTCGCCGCCGGTGAACCGCACCTTGCGCACGCCGAACCGCGACGCCCCGATCCGCACCAGCCGCTCGATCTCGGCGGCGGTCATCAGGGCGTCGTCGGGGGCGAAGGGCAGCCCGGCGGCCGGCATGCAGTAGGTGCAGCGCAGGTTGCACCGTTCGGTCAGCGACACCCGCAGGTCGATCGCACGGCGCCCGAAGCGGTCGACGAGCCCGGCGGACGCCGGGTCCACGGTCGTGCCGAGCAGGGTCGCGGGTGCCATGCGGCTCAGCGTACGTGTTCGACGCTCCGGAACGACAGCCGTTCCCACCAGCGCCGCCAGTCCGACCGGCTCGTGCGCAGGAGCGTCACCACCACGATGACGGCCACGGCGGCGAGCAGCCACCACCGGTAAGCGTCCGTCGACGGCCACACCCCGCGCAGCGCGATGGCGAGCCCGATCGACAGCCACTCCCACCGGCCCGACAGCACCACGAACGGGATGAGCAGCAGCGCGTACCAGGGGTAGCGCGGGGTCACGGCGAGGAACGTGACGCCGATCATCAGGACCTCGCCGGACCACGGCCGCGACGGGTCGGACAGTCGCCAGGCCACGAAGGCGGCGAGCAGCACGGCGAGCCCGACCACGACGGTCGCGGCGTCGCCCCGGAACACCAGCGACACCAGGGCGAACCGGGAGCCGTCCTCGTAGCCCTCCTCGCTCAGGTAGCCGGGCAGGTACCCGAGCACGTCGAGCCCCGTCGTCAGCACGTAGGGCACGTAGAGCAGTCCGAACACGGCGATCCCGACCGGGATCGCCCACCAGGACCGCCACCGCCCGAGCAACGGCGGGTACACGATCGCGGGGATGAGCTTCGTCGCCGTCGCCGCACCGAGCGCGATCCCGCCCCAGATCGGTCGACCGAACGCGACGAGGACGGCACCCGCGGTCGCGAGCGCCGCGCCGAGGGCGTCGACGTGCGAGTTCGTCACGGCCTCGGACGCCACGAGCGGCGACCAGGCCCAGAGCGCTGCCCACCACGTCGGACGACCGGTCTTCCGCAGCACCACGACGAGGGCGATGGTCACCACGAGCGAGAGGAGCAGGCCCGCCACCTGGAACGGCATGTACTGCGCGGTCGCCGGCACGAACGCACGGACCGCGGCGAACCAGAGCTGCGCCATCGGCGGGTAGATCGTCGTCACGTCCGGCCGGTTGATCGCGGTGCAGTGGCCGTCCGCGCCGTCACCCAGGCCGCGGAACCGGGGCTTGAGGTCGTCGCACGTGCCGTTCACCTTGTCCGGGAACAGCCAGTCGGGCCGCAGACCGGACAGTGCTGTGGACTGGGGGGTGTGCGCGTACGGTGAGACTCCGGCATGCTGGACGATGCCGTCCCACGCGTACCGCGCCGAGTCGGTGCTCGTGCTCGGTGGGCCGGCCAGCGCCGCGAGACCGACCACCACCGCCCCGACCATGACCACGGCGGTCATCCACCGGGCGGGCACGAACCGCAGCGCGAGCACGGCGATCACGAACACCGTCCAAGCGATCAGCGTCCACGCAACGAATGACGAACGAGTGTCGGATCGGAGGAACCCCAGATGCGTGACGCCGAAGGCGATGACGCCCGCGAGGGCCAGTACCCCGACGACCGCGCCCACGACGGCGAGGCGGGCACCGGGTCCGACGGCGGAGGACGGTCGGACGGCACGCAGTCGGTCGCTCATGGTCCGTCGAGGCTAGCGGGCATGCGGCACCTGCTGTTCGAGGCGCGGGCCGCACTGGCCTCGCCGAACCGGAACGCGCGCTCCGCGGTGGTGCTCGGACGACTGCTCGGCATCGCCTTCGTGGTGTGCTTCGGCACCGGCATCTACAGTCACCTGCTGCAGGAGCCCCTCGGCTGGATGCGGTTCCCGACCCGGCCGACGCAGCTCTACCAGTTCACCCAGGGCCTGCACATCACCACCGGCATCGCGATCATCCCGCTGTTGCTGGCCAAGCTCAACACCGTCATGCCCGCGCTGGTGCAGGTCCCGCCGGTGCGCGGCGTGCTGCACCTGTTCGAGCGGCTGTCGATCGCCGTGCTCGTGTCGGCCTCGATCATCCAGGTCACGACCGGCCTGCTCAACACGTACCAGTGGTACCCGTGGCCGTTCCCGTTCCGCCAGGTCCACAACGCGATGGCGTACGTGATCATCGGGTCGCTCATCATCCACATCGCGTCGAAGCTGCCGGTGATCGCCCGCTACTGGCGGAAGCGCGACTCCTACGACGAGCAGGGCCGGTTCATCGTGGACCCCGCGTCCGGCAGTGAGCTGCTCCCACCCGTCCTGGAGGCCCGCCCGGCGTCCGCACCGCAGGCTGCGGGTGCCGAAACGACCCAGTCCACGGCCCCCGGCCTGCTCGGCCGCGTGTTCCGCTGGATCGACGGCGTCGACGCGGTCAAGGCTGTCGAGGCGGTCGACGCAGCCCCGGACGAACCGACGGCCGATGCGCCGGAGCCGACCCGGGCCTCCCGGTCGGTCGAGGAGCGCGCGCAGGGCCGACGCCAGCGGATCGCACGACGCGGGTTCTTCGGCGGTGTGACGGCCGCGGTCGTCGGCGTCGTCGCCCTGACGGCGGGGCAGTCCTCGAAGCTCGCCGAACCGTTCAACGTGTTCGGCGCGCGCCAGCGCGGTCTCGGCGCGAACGGCCTGCCGGTCAACCGCACCGCCCGCGCGGCGGGGGTGCTCGCCAGTGCGACTGCCGCGGACTGGACGCTGACCGTCGTCGGACCCGACGTGACCCGGACCTTCGTGCGCGCGGAACTCGTCGCGCTCGGTACCACCGAGGTCGACCTGCCGATCTCGTGCGTCGAGGGGTGGAGCCAGATAGGCAGCTGGAAGGGCGTGCGGATGCGCGACCTGCTCGGCGCCGTGCAGGCCGAACCCGGATCGCACGTGCGCGTCACGAGCCTGGAACGGCACGGCGGCTACCGGATCATGGACATGGGGCCGGAGTACGCCGAGGACCCGACCACCCTGGTCGCGCTCGAGCTGAACGGTTCGACGCTCGACCTGGACCACGGGTTCCCGGCGCGGATCATCGCTCCGGGGCGACCGGGCGTGCTGCAGACCAAGTGGATCGAGAAGATCGAGGTGCTGCGGTGAAGGCCGCGCGGATCGTGCTCGTCGTGCTCGGCGTGCTGGTGATCGCGTTCGGCGCCTACGTCCTGGTGACGTCGGTCAAGCCGAACCGGATCGGCGGGCTGGCGACCTGGCTGCTCGGCGCGGTGATCCTGCACGACGCGATCCTGTCGCCGTTCGTCGTCGGCGCCGGACTGCTCCTGCGTCGGGCGGGGCGGTCGCTCCGGGCGTGGGTGCTCGTCGTGGTGCAGACGGTGATCGTGCTCGGCAGTGTGCTCGCCCTCGTGGTGCTGCCCGAGATCGCGGCGAAGCGGCACGGGCAGAAGAACCCCACGATCCTGCCGTTCGACTACGGCACGCGGTTGCTGATCGTCGAGGGGGTGCTGCTGCTCGTGGTGGTGGCGGTGCTCGTCGTCGGGGTGGTCCGTGCGCGGCGGACGCGTGCCGGTGGCCCGCGCGCCGACGGTGCGCGCGCCACTGGTTAAAGCGACAACCATTCGGTAGGATGGAGACATGACCGACGAGACCCCGTGGCTCACCCGCGAGCAGCTGCGCGCGTGGATGAAGCTCGTCGCCGTCATGGAACTCCTGCCGGCGGCGCTCGACCAGCAGCTGCAGCGTGACGCGGACCTGACGCACTTCGACTACATGGTCATCGCGATGCTCTCCGAGACCGACGGCCGCACGCTGCGCATGTCGGCGCTGGCCTCGGCGACGAACGCCTCGCTGCCCCGGCTGTCGCACGTGGTGTCCCGGCTCGAGAAGCGCGGGCTCGTGACGCGCTGCCCCTCGACCTCGGACCGCCGCGCGACCGACGTCCGGCTCACCGACGCCGGGTACGCCACGATCGTCGAGGCCGCTCCGGACCACGTCCGCACCGCACGCCACGTCGTGATCGACGCCCTGAGTGACGAGCAGGTCGTCCAGCTCGACGGCATCGCGGCCGCACTGCTCACACGGCTCGACCCCGAAGGGCGGTTCGCTGCCCTGACGTACCCGCGGGACGACGACGACACCGCGATCTGCGAGGCCCGGCTGACCGGTGCCAGCACCGACTGAACGGCGCTGTGGGCCCGCGTCTGCGCCCGCGTCTGCGGGCTCGGTCGTTGCAATAGGCTCGGCCCATGACCGACCCCGCCGCGCCGTCCGACACCTACTCCTACCTCGGACCCGCCGGCACCTTCACCGAGGCGGCCCTCAAGCTCGTCGAGGCCGCGGCCGGCAAGCCCTGGCGGAGCGTCAACAACGTCGGTGAAGCGCTCGACGACGTCATGTCCGGCCGCTCGGTCGGAGCGGTCATCGCGATCGAGAACAGCGTCGACGGCGGCGTCAGCGCAACGCAGGACGCCCTCGCCCGGATCCCCGGCGTACGGATCGTGGGGGAGTACCTCGTGCCGGTCGACTTCGTGCTAGTCGCGCGCCCCGGCACCGTGCTCGCCGACGTCCGCACGGTGAACGCGCACCCGGTGGCGTACGCGCAGACCCACAACTGGCTCGAGGCGAACCTGCCCGGTCACGGCCACATCCCGGCGTCGTCGAACGTCGCCGCCGCGCTCGCCCTGCTCGAGGCGAACCCCACCGCCGACGCCGCCGTCGCACCGCCCGGCATCACCGACCACCACGACGTCGTCGTGCTCGCGTCGTCGATCGGCGACAACGCCTCGGCCGTGACCCGCTTCGTGCTCGTGTCCAAGACCTTGGCGCTGCCCGAGCCGACCGGTGCCGACAAGACGAGCGTCATCGTCGAGCTGCCCGCCGACCACCCCGGCGCCCTGGTCGACATGCTCGAGCAGTTCGCGACCCGCGGCATCAACATGGGGCTGCTGTCGTCGCGGCCGATCGGCGACGAGCTCGGCCGCTACCGGTTCGTCATCGACCTGGACGGGCACGTGCAGGACGAGCGCGTGGCCGACGCCCTGCTCGGTCTCCGTCGGTTCAGCCCCCGCGTGACGTTCCTCGGGTCGTACCCGCGTGCCGACGGCGCGCAGCCCGAGGTGCCGGCGCGCTACTCGGACGCCGCGTTCGTCGAGGCCCGGGACTGGCTGCGCGCGATCGTGTCCGGCGAGCCCGACGCGGGCTGACGCGCGGCGGTGTGCTCGTCGGTCGGTGCTGCCCGGTGCGAGGTTGATCACTCCGTGCGCCCGAACAACCTCGCACCGAGTGAGTAACGCCGCACGGGCCGCACCGCCGCCCCGCGCGCCGCTCAGCGCTTGCGGCCGCGCACCCAGCTCGGCCGCGGCTCCACCGTCGGCACCTTGACCGTCAGCGAACCGGGGTCGATCCGCGCACGGAACGCCGTGATCTCGCCCACCGGGTCGCCGTCGATCTCGAACTCGTCGGGCTTCTCGAGCCGCAGCGTGAACTCCTCGCCGCGCATGTAGCGCAGCGGACGCTCCTGCTTCGCCGCCGTGGTGATGCGTCGACCGATCAGCGTCTCGGACAGCGCCGAACGCCGGAACCAGCGCAGGATCCCGTTCTCCCAGAACACGCGGGCACCGATCCGCACCCAGCCGAAGAAGCCGCGGGGGCGCATCACGACGATGTCGAACACGCCGTCGTCGATCTCGGCGTCGGGCAGCAGCATCGCGTTCGCCTGCAGCATGCCGCAGTTGCCGACGATGACCGAGTGCGCGCGCACCGAACCGTTGCGAGCCGACTCGTCGAGCCGGTACTTGAACTCGAAGCCGTCGGTGTCCCGCACGGAGCGGAGCAGCGAGTCGAGGTACGCGAGCCACCCGACGCGCTTCTTCAGCTCGGGCCGGGTGTTCGCGATCATCCGGGCGTCGAGCCCGAGGCCCGCCATCACGACGAAGCCGAACTGCTCGCGGGCGCCGTCCGGCCGCTCGATGCCGATGAGGCCGAAGTCGATCGCCCGCTCGTGGCCGGAGAAGATGGTGTGCGCGCTGCTCGCCAGGTCGTCGAGGGGGAGCTTCATGTTGCGGGCGAGCAGGTTGCCCGTCCCGCTCGGCAGCAGCGCGAGCGAGGCACCGGAGCCGTGCACGACCTCGGCGACCGCGCGCACGGTGCCGTCGCCACCCGCGGCGGCGACGACGTCGGCCCCCGCCTCGAGCGCTGCGCGGGCCATGCCCCCGCCCGGGTCTTCCTCGGTGGTCTCGAACCAGAGCGTCTCGGCCCAGCCGGCTTCCTGCTGGTGCTGTTCCACGGTGGCCTTGAGGGTCGGCAGGTGGACCTTGACCGGGTTGTAGACCACGGCAGCCGTCCGGTGCTCGGTGGGGAGGGCGTCCTGGTCCGCGGGCGCGGTCTCCGAAGGGGTCGACATGGGATCAACGGTACCGATCGGACGCTGCGAGCGGCGGGTTCCTCCCCATGTCGCCGCCTCTAGGATGGAGCGGTGATCGATCCCCAGCTGCTTCGTGACAACCCGGACGTCATCAAGGCCTCGCAGGAGTCCCGCCGCGCATCCGTCGCCGTGGTCGACGAGGCCGTCGCCGCCGACGCCGCCCGACGCAGCGCGATCACCGCGTTCGAGTCGCTCCGCGCCGAGCAGAACGCCTTCGGCAAGACCGTCGCCAAGGCCCCGAAGGACGAGAAGGCCGCGCTCGTGCAGCAGGCCCAGGCGCTCTCGGCCCGGGTGAAGGAAGCCCAGGCGACCGTCACGGCGGCCGAGGAGACCTTCAACTCCGTCGTACGCGCCATCCCGAACGTCGTGCTGCCCGGCGTCCCTGCCGGTGGCGAAGAGGACTTCGTCACCCTCCGCACCGTCGGCACGAAGCCCGAGTTCGACTTCGAGCCGAAGGACCACGCCGACCTCGGCGAGCACCTCGGCATCATCGACATCCCGAGGGGCGTGAAGGTCTCCGGCTCGCGCTTCTACTTCCTGCGCGGCCTCGGCGCCCGGCTCGAGATCGCGCTCATGTCGCTCGGCCTCGACCGCGCCATCGCCGCCGGGTTCGAACCGCTCATCACCCCGACGCTCGTCCGCCCCGAGACGATGGCGGGCACCGGCTTCCTCGGCGAGCACGCGGCCGAGGTCTACCGGCTCGAGGCCGACGACCTGTACCTGACGGGCACGAGCGAGGTCGCACTCGCCGGCTTCCACGCCGACGAGATCCTCGACATCGAGAAGACCGCGCACCGCTACGCCGGCTGGTCGACCTGCTACCGGCGCGAGGCCGGCTCGGCGGGCAAGGACAACCGCGGCATCCTGCGCGTGCACCAGTTCAACAAGCTCGAGATGTTCGCGTACGTCCACCCGGACCAGGCCGAGGCCGAGCACGAGAAGCTGGTGTCGTACCAGGAGCAGATGCTGCAGGACCTCGGACTGCACTACCGCGTGATCGACGTCGCCGCGGGTGACCTCGGCACGAGCGCGGCGAAGAAGTACGACATCGAGGCCTGGGTCCCGACGCAGGGCACGTTCCGCGAGCTCACCTCGACGTCGAACTGCACGACGTTCCAGGCCCGTCGCCTCGACATCCGGTACCGCACCGAGAGCGGCAAGACGGCCCCGGTCGCCACCCTGAACGGCACCCTCGCGACCACCCGTTGGATCGTCGCGATCCTCGAGACGCACCAGCAGGCCGACGGCTCCGTCGTCGTGCCCGAGGTGCTGCGCCCCTACCTCGGTGGCGTCGAGGTGATCGAGCCCCGATGAGCACGCAGGGGCGGTTCGTAGACGGTGCGGCGCAGGGCGCGGGCGCCGGTGCTCCCGCCCGCACGAAGCGGTGGCTCGTCGCCCTCGACATCGACGGCACCACCATGCGCGAGGACGGCGTCATCACGGAGGCCGTGGTCGCCGCCGTGCGCGATGCCGAGGCCGCCGGGCACGAGGTCATGCTCTCCACGGGCCGCAGCGAGGGCATGACGGTTCCGCTGCTGGAGACCCTCGGCATCGAGCCGAAGTACCTCGTCTGCGCCAACGGTGCGCTGACCCTGGCCCGTCGTCCGGACGGGTCCTACGAGCGTGTCCACGTCGAGCACTTCGACCCGAGCGACGTCCTGCAGACCATCCGAGGCGCCCTCGAGAACGCGGCCTTCGGCGTCGAGGACGAGACCGGCCACTTCCGGTTGTCCGAGAACTTCCCCGCCGACACCATGACCAACGCCGGCGAGCTGGTGCCGTTCGAGCAGCTGCTCACGGTCGAGGCCACCCGCGTCGTCGTGATCTCGCCGGAGCACGGGCTCGAGGAGTTCTTGCAGATCGTCGAGGACATGGGCCTGCACAAGGTCTCGTACACGGTCGGGTGGACCGCGTGGCTCGACATCGCACCAGAGGGCGTGACGAAGGCCACCGCGATGGAACGCGTGCGCGAGTGGCTCGACATCCCGCGGTCGCGCGTCTTCGCTGCGGGGGACGGCCGCAACGACATCGACATGCTCCGGTGGGCATCGACCTCCGGTCGTGGCGTCGTGATGGGCCAGGCGCCCGATGACGTCGTGGACGCCGGCAACGAACTCACCGGCGGCGTGTCCGACGACGGCCTGGCAGCGGCGCTCGACTCCTTGCCGCGCTGACCCCGGCATGCGCTGACGCGCACGGCGGACGGGAGGCCCGTTAGACTTCCCGGGACGCGGTCACGTCTCGCCACGTGGTCGCGTCACTGGAGGGTTGTCCGAGCGGCCGATGGAGCCTGTCTTGAAAACAGGTGGGCAGAGATGTCTCGTGGGTTCGAATCCCACACCCTCCGCCATGGACACCCGGTTGCGCCTGCTCCGCGTCGACGACGCGGCGACGCTCGCCGCCGTCATCACCGCGAGCGCCGAGCACCTGCGCCCGTGGGAGCCGTCCCGGGCGCCGGCGTACTTCACCGAGCAGGGCCAGCACGACGTCATCGTGCAGTCGCTCGCTGCAGAGCGCGCGGGCAACGCGGTCCCGTTCGTGATCGAGTCGACGGACGGTGAGCTCCTCGGGCGCATCACGCTGAGCGGCATCACCCGCGGCGCCCTACAGTCGTGCGCGATGGGGTACTGGATCCGCGCCGACCGACTCCGCCAGGGCCACGCCTCCCGCGCCGTCGCCGCTGCCGCCGGCCACGCGTTCGACGTCCTCCGACTCCACCGGGTGCAGGCCGAGACGCTGCCGGAGAACGTGGGGTCGCAGCGTGCCCTCGAGTCCGCGGGGTTCAAGCGCTACGGATTCGCTCCGGAGTACATCACGATCAACGGCGCCTGGCGCGACCACGTCATGTTCCAGCTCCTCGCACCCCCTCCTGCCACACGGCGCACTCGATGATCGAGGTCGTCGAGTACCAGCCGTCGTGGCCCGTGCGGTTCGCGGTGTTGCGGGACGCGTACGCCGCAGCCCTCGGCGCCGCCGGTGCGCCCTACCGCAGCATCGAGCACGTCGGCAGCACGTCGGTGCCCGGCCTCGCGGCGAAGCCCGTGATCGACGTCGACATCGTCGTCGATGCCGGCGCCGTCGCGGCGGCGGTCGCAGCGCTGGCCGTGATCGGCTTCGAGCCACGGGGAGACCTCGGCGTCCCCGACCGGCAGGCCTTCCGGACACCCGAGCGCTTCGCCCCGAGCAACACCTACGTCGCCACCGCCGGCTCGCTCTCGCTCCGGAACCACCTCGCCGTCCGCGACGTGCTGCGCGCCGACCCGGCCCTGCGCGACGAGTACGCCGCCGTGAAGCGCTCAGCGGCTGCGGAGGCCGAGGACATCGACGACTACATCGAGCGCAAGAGCGACGTGCTCGGTCGTGTCCTGGCCGCGGCGGGCATCTCCGCCGAGGAGCGCGCCGCGATCACCGCCGTCAATCGCGACATCACCGATCGCGGTGCCCGCGGTTGACGGTCCTGGTTCGGGAACCGCGAGGTTCCCGAACCAGGACCGTCAACCGGCCCGGTCTTCGACGTCGCCGTGTTCGCGCTCCCACTCGTCCTTCCGCGCCACCGCCTGGTCGAGCTGCTGGTTCCTGACGGCACGCTCCGCCGCGGTCTGACCGACGTAGCCAGCGACGGCGAGCAGCGCCGAGCCGACCCCGAGCAGGATCTTCAGCAGCTCGCCGTCCGACGTCGCCAGCAGCCAGAGCGCGAGCGCGCCGAAGCCGGTGATCGGGACTCGGAGGGCGGACGCCAGGAACTGCACGTCCTCCACCGTACGGCGGACGCCGCGCCCGCGACCGGGCCTCAAGCGGTCGCGAGCGCCGGGTACAGCGCCGTCAGCGGCGCACTGAGCCCGGCGCGGACGTCACGGCTGACCTGGTCGGCCAGCACCTCGTGCTCACCGGCCTCCACGGCGTCCCAGATGAGCCGGACGATGTCGGCCGGGTCGGACTTCTCGACGTCGAGCCCCGCGGTCATGCCGGTGTCGGTGTAGCCGAGGTGTGCGCCGACGACCTGGGTGCCCTGGGGTGCGAGCTCGAGGCGGAGCGAGTTCGTGATCGACCAGAACGCTGCCTTCGACGCCGAGTACGCGCCGGCGAGAGCGACCCAGCTCAGGGCCGAGTGCACGTCGATCAGTGCGCCGCCACCGATCGAGGGGGCGAAGGCCTTGGCGACACGGAGCGCGCCGAAGACGTTCGTCGCGAAGATGCGCTCGACCTCCGCGACCGAGGTGTCGACGAGCGGGTCGGCCCCGGCGATGCCGGCGTTGTTCACGACGATCGTCGTGTCGGCTGCGGCGCGGGCCGCGCCGTCGACGCTCTCCTGGCTGGTGACGTCGAGGGCGAGCGGCACGATGCGCTCGTCGTCCCAGGTGCGCGGGGTGCGGGCGGTCGCGTAGACCTTGGCGGCACCGCGGTCCAGGGCCTGCTGGACGAACTCGGCGCCGAGGCCGCCGTTCGCTCCGGTGACGAGGACGATGGCGTTGGTGAGGTCGGTCATGAGGGGCTCCAGACGAGAGAAGTTGAGTACGGAAACCGAACCTAGCACGTTGTGTCCGGAAATCGAACCCAGCTAGGATGAACACATGCTCGGCATCCTCGGCGGCGACGAGCGCTGCCCCATCGCACGGTCCCTCGACGTCCTCGGCGAGAAGTGGACGCTCATGATCGTGCGCGACGCCCTCGCCGGTTCCACGCGCTTCAGCCAGTTCCAGCAGAGCCTCGGCGTCCCGCGCGAAGTCCTGACCGCACGACTGGCCTCCCTCGTCGACGGGGGAGTGCTCGAGCGCACGACCTACAAGGCGGAGGGTGCCCGGGTGCGCGAGGAGTACATCCTCACCGACGCCGGCCGCGATCTCTCGCTGGTGCTCCTGGCGCTCGGCGGCTGGGCCGACCGGTACCGGCCGTCCGAGCTGACGTCGGACCTGCGCTTCGTCGACACCGCTTCCGGCGAGCCGGTCGAAGCGGTCGCGGTGACGCAGGAGTCCCAGCAGCGTGTGCCGCTCCAGCGGCTCACCGCCGTCATGGACCCGGCCACCTGACGGACGGGAGGCCCGTGGCGGCCCCGCCCCGCGCCTCCAGGACGGTTTGGTGGTGCGTCAGCGACGCACGTCGCACCCGCAACTCGCGCCCAGGACCAACTCGGCGGGCACAAGGTCGCGGTGCCACTGGTTGTCCGCGTCGAGCCCGAGCACACGGTCGACGGCGGCGGTCGCCATCGTCTCGATCGGCTGCCGGACCGTCGTGAGCTGCGGGTTCGTGTAGTCGGCCTCGGCACCGCCGTCGAACGACACGATCGCGACGTCCTCCGGTGCGCGCAGCCCGAGTTCCCACAGTGCCCGCAGCACACCGACGGCCTGCATGTCCGAGCTGACGAAGACGGCGCGGGGTCCCGTCCCGTCCGCGAACATGCGGAGGCCGGCCTCGTACCCGCCCCGCCGGGTGAAGTCGCAGCGCACGATCGGGCCGTCCGGCAGCCCGGCGTCGCGCAGGGCCCGCATCCAGCCCTGTTCGCGGAGCTCCATGGAGCCGGCGTGCCCCATGACCAGGCCGATCGACCCGTAGCCGTGCTCGACCAGGTGGCGGGTGCCGTCGTACGCGCCACGCAGGGCGTCGACGCCGATGCTGGCGTACTCGGGCACCTCGAAGAAGGTGTTGAGCAGGACCATCGGGATGCCCGGGTCCGACACGGTGGACAGGTCCGGGTGGGTCATGATGCTCGTGACGATGATCCCGTCGACCTGACGGGCGGACAGGCTGCGGAGCCGCTCGCGCTCCTGGCTGGCATCGCCGTCGCTGTTGGCGAGCAGGACGTCGTAGCCGCGGGCTGCTGCGGCGTGGGTGACCTCGACGGCGAGCTCCGACCAGAAGGGGTTGTCGAGCTCGGGGACGATGAGCCCGAGCATCTTCGACGACCCGGTGCGCAGGGCCTGGGCGCTGGCGTTCGGCCGGTACCCGAGGACCCGGATCGCGTCACGGACCCGGGCGGCGGTGGCCGCCGCGACGGGGCGGGGGCCGTCGTGCACGACGTAGCTGACGACGGAGGTGCTCACGCCGGCGTACCGGGCGACGTCGGCGCGGGTGACCGCCCTCGGGGTCGTCGGGACGCTCACGGGTGCCACCTTCGTCGGCTCGGAAGTCGCGTTCGGGTGCCGGCCCGTGCGGACCGACACCCGAACACCACTTGCTATTCGCTGGCGATACTAGACGAGGGCACCGCCGAGGTCGTCTCCGGGGCGTCCCCGAAGTCCGGCACCTCGAGGCGTGCGCCGCCCTGCAGGGCCGACTGGTGGGCGATGATGCCGGGCAGCGTGAAGCGAGCGGCGGTCCAGGCGTTCACCGGCGGCAGCGTCCGGTCGACGACGGCGCGGACGAAGTCGTCGGCGAGGAACTGGTGCGAGCCCTCGTGCCCGGTCGGCACGCCGGCGTACTCGGCGGGCAGGCGGTCGGTGTCGTGCACCTCGGCGTACCCGGACACGAACGCGTCGCGCAGCGAGGGGTCGACGCCGGCGAGACGCGGGTCGTCGAGGTCCATCGTCGCCTGCGTGTTGATCTTGTCGCTGATGTCGTGCGAGTCCTCCTTGTCCTGCCAGACGCTGGTCTTCGCGAGCTGTTCGAAGCTCGCTTCGGTGCCGAAGTAGCGGAAGCGGGACTCGCGGATGTGCGACGGGTAGCCGACACGGCGCATCTCGTTGATGCGCATGACGCCGCCGTTGTCGAGCTCGAACAGGGCGGTGGCGTTCGAGAAGTCGTTGTCGAACTGGCTGACGTCCTTGTCGAAGACGCCGTCGCCCCGGTCGTCCTTGACGCCGATGCAGCTGACGCTGACCGCGTGTCCGGGGATGGCGCCGAGGACGCCGCCGACCGAGTGGGTCGGGTACAGCATGGGCGGGTAGCTGGCGGTGCGCTTCCAGTCCTCGCCACCGCTGAACTGGTACGCGGCGTAGAACCCGAGGTCCATGTCGTGCACGTAGTCGCCCTCGGAGTAGAAGACCCGGCCGAAGGCGCCGTCGGCGACCTGCTTGCGGGCGAACACCGTCGCGGGGTTGTAGTAGCTCGTCTCGCCCATCATGTAGGTGAGCCCGGTCTCGCGGACGGCCTCGATGATGTCGCGGATCTCGTCGACCGAGATCGCCATCGGCACCGCCGAGTAGACGTGCTTGCCGGCGCGGAGCGCCTTGACGACGAGCGGACCGTGCGTCCAGCGCTGCGTGAAGATCGCGACGGCGTCGACGTCCGAGGCGAGCACGGCGTCGAAGTCGGCGAACGTTCCGTCGAGGTGCTGCGACTCGACGAGCTCCGACGCGCGGTCGTCGACGAGGTCGGTCACGAAGACGCGGTCGACGGCCGGGTGGAGCTTGAACAGCTTGGCGAACTGGGGGGCGAACTGGCCCGCGCCGACCATTCCGACAGAGATCATCAGTGACCTTTCCAGGGTGAGGGATGCGTCGCCGGGCAGGTCGCGCCGATGCGATCGACCGCCATCCTGACACGATTGTCTACACGTGACAACCCCGGATTCGGAGCGTGAAAGAGACTCTTGCTACCCGGTGTCACCACGTGTAGATTCCCGGCTCACGGACTGCTGCACGTCAGTCCACCGCAGACGAAGGAGTCGCGATGGCCACCGAGAGCCCTGTGTCGTCACCCTTGACGACCGCCAGCACGAGACGGAGGAGTCGGGCAGCCGACCTCCCGCTCGCCCGTACCACCGTCCCACGCCGCCGCCGTCCCCGGAACGACCTGTGGCTCGCGCTGCTGTTCATCGCGCCGGCCGCGATCGGCTTCGTGGTGTTCCTCGCCTGGCCGACCGTGCGGGGCATCTACCTGAGCTTCACGTCCTACAACCTGCTCACCGAGCCGGAGTTCACCGGGCTGCAGAACTACGCGCGGCTCGTGCAGGACTCGATCTTCTGGCACTCGATGGTCGTCACGATCGAGTACGTGCTCATCAACATCGTCATCCAGACGGTCGTCGCACTGTTCATCGCCGTGATGATGCACCGCCTGACGAAGTCGACCTTCGTGCGCGGCATCGTCCTGGCGCCCTACCTGGTGTCGAACGTCGTCGCGGCGCTCGTCTGGCTGTGGATCCTCGACACCCAGCTCGGCATCGGCAACGAGATGCTCGCGGCCCTCGGCCTGGACCGCATCCCGTTCCTGCAGAGCGACGTCTGGGGCATCCCGTCGATCGCGCTCATCAACGTGTGGCGGCACGTCGGCTACACGGCGCTCCTGATCTTCGCCGGACTGCAGTCGCTGCCCGAGACGGTCTACGAAGCCGGCCGCATCGACGGTGCGAGCGAGTGGAAGATGTTCTGGCGCATCACGGTGCCGCTGCTCCGCCCGATCCTGTCGCTGGTGCTCATCATCACGGTGATCGGGTCGTTCCAGGTGTTCGACACCGTCGCCGTCACCACGCAGGGCGGCCCCGCGAACGCCACGAACGTCGTGCAGAACTACATCTACAACCTGGCGTTCGGCCGGTTCCAGTTCGGCTACGCGTCCGCGGTCTCGGTCGCGCTCCTCATCGTCCTCAGCATCATCACGATCATCCAGTACCGCCTCACCCGCTCGGGTGAGTCGGACCTGGACTGAACGGAGCGCCGCACCATGACCACGACCCTCACCCGTTCCGTCACCACGAAGCGTCCGCCCCGACCCGGAGCCGGCCACCGTCGCCGTCCGTCGGTCGGCCGCGTCCTCGCCTGGGTCGCGATGATCATCGTCATCGTCGTCACCCTGTTCCCGTTCTACTGGATCCTGCGCACCGCCCTGTCGTCGAACGGTGCGATCAACTCCGACCCAACGTCGCTGCTGCCCGTCGGGTTCAGCCTGGGTGGGTTCGAGCGGGTCCTCGGCCTGCAGTCCACCGAGGAGGCCCTCGCCCAGGGTGGCTCCGGCGCTGCCCTGAACTTCTGGCGGTACCTGCTCAACTCGGTGATCGTGTCGACGCTCGTCACGGTCGGCCAGGTGTTCTTCTCGGCCGCTGCCGCGTACGCCTTCGCCCGACTGCGCTGGCCCGGACGCGACAAGGTCTTCGGGGTGTTCCTCGCCGGCCTGATGGTGCCCGCGATCTTCACGCTGCTGCCGAACTTCACGCTCATCAAGCAGCTCGGGCTCGTCGACAACCTGCTCGGCATCGCGTTGCCGACGATGTTCATGACCCCGTTCGCGGTGTTCTTCCTGCGGCAGTTCTTCCTCGGCATCTCGAAGGAGGTCGAGGAGGCCGCGCTGATCGACGGCGCGGGCAAGGTCCGGGTGTTCTTCCGGCTCGTCATCCCGATGGCCGCCGCACCGATCGCGACGCTCGCCGTGCTGACGTACATCACGAGCTGGAACGACTACTTCTGGCCGCTCATGGTGTCGTACACGGACAGCTCGCGGGTGCTCACCGTCGCCCTCGGTGTCTTCAAGTCGCAGTCCCCGCAGTCCGGCACCGACTGGGCCGGGCTGATGTCCGCGACCCTCGTGGCGGCGCTCCCGATGATCGTGCTGTTCGGCGTCTTCGCCAAGCGGATCGTCAACTCCATCGGCTTCTCCGGGATCAAGTAGCCCCGGCTCGGACAGGACCACATCATGACGAACACCCTCTCCCGCCGCGCACTGTTCGCGGGCGGCGCTTCAGCCCTCGCCCTCGGTGCGCTCGCCGCCTGCTCGTCCCCGAGCCGGGGGACCGCGTCCAAGAGCGGCGCCCGCACCGTGAGCTACTGGCTCTGGGACTCCAACCAGCTGCCCGCCTACCAGCAGGTCGCGAAGGCCTTCCACCGCGAGAACCCCGACATCACGGTGCAGATCACCCAGCTCGGGTGGGCGGACTACTGGACCAAGCTGACGGCCGGGTTCATCGCCGGCACCGCGCCGGACGTCTTCACCGACCACCTGACGAAGTTCCCGCAGTTCTCCGACCTCGACGTGCTCTACAAGCTCGACGAGCTCGACGCGACGAAGTCCATCAGCGACGACGACTACCAGTCCGGCCTCGCCGAGCTGTGGAAGGGCCAGGACGGCCACCGCTACGGCTCGCCGAAGGACTGGGACACCATCGGGATGTTCTACGACCGGAAGGCGATGCAGAAGGCCGGCGTCTCGGACGACGAGCTCGCCACGCTCGAGTGGAACCCCGACGACGGCGGCTCGTTCGAACGGATGCTCGCGCACCTGACCATCGACTCCAAGGGTCGGCGGGGTGACGAGCCCGGCTTCGACAAGGAGAACGTCGAGGTCTACGGCATCTCGTCGAACGGGTCCGGCGGCGACGGCTTCGGCCAGACGCAGTGGTCGCCCTTCACCGGGTCGACCGACTGGTTCTACACGAACGAGAACCCGTGGGGCGACAAGTTCCGCTACGACGAGAAGACCGTGCAGGACACCCTCGCCTGGTACTACCGCCTGGCCGACAAGGGCTACATGGCGAAGTACGGCGTCTTCTCGACGACGACCGGTCCGGACGTGCAGCTCGGCGCGGGCAAGTGCGCGCTGTCGTTCAACGGTTCGTGGATGATCGGCACGTACCTGAACATGAAGGACCTCGACATCGCCGTCGCCCCGACGCCGATCGGGCCGACGGGCAAGCGGGCGTCGATGTTCAACGGGCTCGGCGACTCGATCACGAAGCAGGCGAAGGACCCGGAGGCGGCGGCGAAGTGGGTCGCGTTCCTCGGCAGCGACACCGCGCAGGAGATCGTCGGCCGCGCGGGCGTGGTGTTCCCGGCCCGTCCCGCCGGTACCGAGGCGGCGGTCGCGTCGTTCCGGAAGCGCGGGCTGGACGTGTCGGCCTTCACCCGGCAGGTCGAGGAGAAGACCACCTTCCTGTTCCCCGTCACCCGCAACCCGGCGGACGTGCAGGCGCTGCTGCAGCCGGCCTTCGACAACGTCTACGCGAACGGCAAGCCGATCTCGACGTTGACCGGCATCAACGAGCAGGTCAACAACCTGCTGGCGCTCACCTGAGCGCGCGGGTCGCCTGACGCGGTCTGACGCGACCAGGATCGGACGGGAGGCGCGGTGCGGGCCCGCACCGCGCCTCCCGTCCGTGAGACTGGTCACGTGGAACGACGTGAGCAGATCCTGGTGGCCGCTGCGGAGGAGTTCGACCGCGTCGGCTTCGCCGCCGCGACGATCGCGGCCATCGCCCGCGGGGCGGGCGTCTCGCAGGGGGCGCTGCACTTCCACTTCCCGACCAAGCTGGCCCTCGCGCTCGGTGTGATCGACGAGCAGAACGTCCGGACCTTCGACGTCGTGAGCCACACCGAGCAGTCACCAGCAGCTGCCCTGGTCGGCGCCTCGCGAGCCATCGCGGACCTGCTGCGGACCGACCCGATCGTGCGCGCGGGCATCCGGTTGTCACTGGAGCGCGGCGAGTTCCACGCGGCCACGGTCAGCTTCTACGAGCAGTGGATCGGCGGGATCGTCGACGTGTTCCGGCTGGCGATCGCGAGCGGCGAGCTCCGCACCGACCTGACCGCGGAACAGCTCGGCGCCACCGTCGTGCCGTACTTCACGGGCGTGCAACTGGTGTCCGACGTCCGCACCGGGCGGGCCGACCTGTTTCCCGCGGTCGCGACGATGTGGCGGGTGGTCCTGACGGCCACGGCGGACCCGGCGCACCGCGACCGGCTGCTCGGGGTCGTCGACGAGGCGTTCAGCGGTCGTGGAGTTCGCGGTCGCGGAACCACTTGAGCAGCCACGCCGCGCTCGTGCGGTCGAACGACCGCGGGAAGTCCGTCTCGCCGGACAGGAACGGACTGAATCCCGGCTCCGCCTGGACGTCCGCGTCGTCGAGCGAGCGGTAGGCCATCGACCAGCCGTCGAAGCGTCGTCGCTCGATGTCCTCGCGGATGAGCGACTTCACCTCGCCGTGCCGCGGATCACGGCTGATGGCGGCGAACCGGTCGTCGACGCTCCACGCGGGGCCCTCGAGCAACTGCATGAAGCGGCCACCCTTCACGACGAGCAGCCCGGAGACACCGAGCGCCTCGTTGCGGAGCCGTGAGCCGTCCAGCAGCGTCGCGAGGTCGCCGTCGTCGAAGGGGACGACGGCGCGACTCATGTAGACGATGGAGACGAGCACGGGTCCATCTTCGTGCGACGGGCCCGGTTGCGCGAAACGGATGTCCGCAGAACGCCCCGGGGCTCAGTCGGCGGGGAGTTCGTGGGCCGTGACGTCCTCGTTGCGCTTCTTGCGCCACGGACGCGCGGGGGTGTTCGGGCCGTCCCAGACCAGGATCGCGCCCCACGCGGCGGCCAGCAGCGGCACCGAGATGATGGCACCGGTGATGCCCGCCAGGACGGTGCCCGCGGTCAGGCCGATCAGGATGACCAGGCCGTGCAGCTTGAGGGTGCGTCCCATCAGCACCGGCTGGAGCAGGTTGCCCTCGAGCTGGTTCACCAGGATCACGATCCCGACGACGATGAGCGCCTGGACGGGACCGAGTGCGACGAGCGCGACCAGGGCGGCGAGGATGCCGGCTGCTGTTGCACCGACGATCGGGATGAAGGCCGTGATGAACACGACGACGGCCAGGGGGAGTGCCAGCGGGACGCCGACGATCGCGATGCCGACACCGATGCCGATGGCGTCGACAGCGGCGACCGTGGCGGTGCCGCGCACGTACCCGCCGAGGGTCGAGACCACGCGGTCGCCCACCCGACGTGCACGCTCGTAGCGCTCACCGGTGAACGGACGGAGCAGGAACTCCCAGATGCTCGGGCCGTCCTTCAGGAAGAAGAACAGCACGACGA
The DNA here is from genome assembly GCF_004342995.1 of Curtobacterium sp. PhB146. Classification (NCBI taxonomy): domain Bacteria; kingdom Bacillati; phylum Actinomycetota; class Actinomycetes; order Micrococcales; family Microbacteriaceae; genus Curtobacterium; species Curtobacterium sp. PhB146. The sequence goes on from NZ_SMBN01000002.1 coordinate 185,279, forward strand.
TCATCAGCACGAGACCGGTCAGGAAGTTCGCGGTGGCCGAGGCACCGGCCAGGGCACCGGAGCCGAACTGCGCACTCGTGATGAAGTCGGTGACGGTCGCCACGGCGTCGTCGACCTGCTTGTCCGAGATCGAGATCGGCAGGTTCTTCGCGAAGTCCTGCAACTGCTGGAACCCGTCGACGGCCGACTTCTGCAGCTGCGACCACTGGTTCTCGACCGCGACGACGATGAGCCACCCGACGAGCCCGAGCACCGCGAGGACGCCGATGAGCACCGCGAGGGTCGCGAGGACCGACGGCACCTTGTGCTTGCGCAACCAGGACACGATCGGGTGCATGGCCGAAGCGATGATGAGCGCGAGGAGCACCGGGATGGTGACGACGCTCAGCACGCTGCCGGCGTAGACGACGCCGGCGATGACCACGACGACGATGATCACCTGCAGGCACCGCGTCGCCAGGCGGCCCGTCGAGTCGGACCACGCCGCCTGGATCTTCGAGGGGGTGGTCGGCTGGGGGCTGTCGCGGAAGAACGGCATGGGATCGACCGTACTGATCCGCGGGGCGGCGCGCCCGGACCCGCGCCCGGCGTCGCGGATCAGGTGGAGACGGTCCGCCGGACGTCGACGTCGTGGGAGTCCCGTGCGGCGGGCGCGACGACGAAGGCGGCGACGAGCAGCACGAGGGGCACCAGCATCGCCGCCTGCAGCCCGAGGTGCTCGCCGACGAAGCCGAGCAGGGGCGGTCCGACCAGGAACGCGATGTAGCCGGCGGTCGCGACGACCGACACCCGGCGGTCCCCGTCGGTCGGGTGGTCACCCGCTGCCGAGATCGCGAGCGGGAACCCGAGCGCGATGCCGAGCCCCCAGACGGCGGCGGCGATCGCCGTGACGACCGGACTCGGCGAGACGACCACGAGCAGGACCCCGATCCCGCCGACCGCGGCACAGAGCCGGACGACCGGGCCCCGCCCGAGCCGCGTGACGAGCGGGGTGCCGGCCGACCGGCCGATGAGCATGGCGAGCGCGAACCCGGTGAAGACCAGCGAGCCGACCGCTTCCGGGGCGTCGTGGTCGGTCGTCATCAGGAGCGGGAGCCAGTCGCTGGCGGCACCCTCGGCGAAGGCCATCGCGAGCGTGATCACCGCGATGAGCGCGAGCTGCACGGTGATGACGGAGCGGCGGGTGGCCGTGGTGACGCGGGACGTGCCGGCGGCGTCTGCGGTGTCGGCTCCCTCCGTCTGCACTCCGGCACGCGGCAGCGGCTGCAGGTTGAGGGCAGCGAACGCCGCGAGTGCCGCCATCACCGCAGCCCCCACGAGCAGGTGCACGAGCACCGGTGTCCGGGCAGCCGTCATCGCGATGCCGACGACACCGCCGACGACGGTCCCCAGGCTGAAGCAGGCGTGCAGCACCGGCACCACCGGGTGGCCGATGCGCCGCTCGACCGCGGCGGCCTCGACGTTCAGCCCGATCTCGGCGACCCCCGACCCGAACCCGATCAGGAACAGCCCCGCCCAGACACCCGCCGGCACCTGTGCCGGGGCGAGCAGGGCGACGAGGACCATCCCCACCACGGGCAGCGCGCCACCGAGCAGGATCAAGGGTCGTGTCCCGAGCCGTCGGACGAGCGCACCGGCGCCGAGGATCCCGATCATCGACCCGATCGACAGCCCGAGGAGCACGAGCCCCATCGCCTCGATCGACGCCCCGAGTTCGTCGCGGATGGCGGGCGTCCTGGTCACCCACGTGGCGATGCCGAAGCCGGTCATCGTCGACGTGGCGAACAGGGCCCCTCGAGGGTGCCGGGTCATGTGACCATCTGATCGGTCCGCCGACGGCCCGTCAAGGGTGCGGTCGTCAGCGGAGCATGCCGAGGGCGCGGGCCTCGGAGACCGCGGCCGTGCGCGAGGACACCCCGAGCTTCGAGAACACGTGCACCAGGTGCGACTTCACGGTGGCGTCGCTGATGTGCAGGCGCGCGGCGACGGCGCCGTTCGACGCCCCCTCGGCGACGAGGCGCAGCACCTCGAGCTCCCGCGCCGACAGGCTCACCGACGGGGCGCGCATCCGCGCCATGAGCCGACCCGCGATCGTCGGCGCGAGGGCGCTCTGTCCGGACGCGGCGGCGCGGACGGCCGCGACGAGTTCGTGCGGGGGCGCGTCCTTGAGCAGGTACCCGCTCGCGCCGGCCTCGACCGCACCGAGGATGTCCCCGTCGGAGTCGTAGTTCGTCAGCACGAGCACGTACGGCGCGGCGTCGAGCGCGCGGATCCGTCGCGTCGCGTCCGCCCCGGTGAGGTCCTGCCCGAACTGCAGGTCCATGAGCACGAGTTCCGGCGAGAGCCGGGCGGCGAGGTCCACGGCTTCGTCCGGGGTGGACGCCTCACCCGCGACGACGATGCCGTCCGTGCCGTCGAGGAGTGCTCGGAGCCCGGCGCGGACCACCGGGTGGTCGTCGGCGATGAGGATGCGGATCACCGGACCTCCAGGATCGCGACGAGCGTCGTCCCGCGGCCAGGGGCCGAGTCGACCTCGAGCCGGCCGCCGAACTGCTCGACGCGCTCTTCGGTGGCACGCAACCCGAACGAGTCCGTCGTGCCCGACCGGTCGTGGACGGCGACCGGGTCGAAACCGACGCCGTCGTCCGCGATGGTGAGCCGGGCCTCCTGACCGTCCACGGTGAGTGACAGTCGGACGTGGGTGGCCGCGGCGTGCTGCACCACGTTGGCGACGGCGCCCTGGGCGATGCGGAGCAGCGCGGTCTGGACGTCCATCGGCAACGAGGCCTCCGCGACGTCGACCGTGACGTCGAGGCCGTCGCGCGACCACTGGGAGCCGGCCAACCGTTCCAGCGCTGCCCCGAGTCCGCGTTCGAGCGCCGGTGGTGCGAGTTCGCGGATGAACCGCCGGGTGTCGGCGAGGCCCTCGGCAGCGGTCTCACGGGCGAGCCGGATGTGCTCCGTCCCCGGACGCTCCCCGTCCGCGCGTTCGGCCGCGTGCAGCAGCATCTGGATGCTCGACAACCCCTGCGCGACGGTGTCGTGGATCTCACGGGCCAACCGGGCCCGCTCGGCGAGGACGCCCTGCTCGCGTTCGGTGACGGCCAACCGGTCGCGCGTGGCGAGGAGCTCGGCGACCAGGGCCTCGCGTTCGACCGCCTCGCGCGCGAGCGCCCGGTACCCCAGTCCGATGAGCAGTGCGACGCCCGCTCCGACGAGCGGACCGACCACACCACCGACGGTGAAGCCGCCGTGCAGTCCGAGGGCGACGACGGCGACCAGGGTCGCGGCGATGACGGCCACCGGTCCGACGATGCGCGGCAGGACGTGCAGGTACAGGAAGAAGAGCGGGAAGACGAGGTAGGCGGCCTCGGGGACGCCGACGAGCAGGGCGATCCAGACGAGGGTCAGGGCGACGAGCCAGACCGCACCGGCGACCGTCCGACGGCGGCCGTCGCCGCGCGCGACGACCGCCCCGAGCAGGTACACGCCCGCGAACACCGCAGCCAGGGCCAACCGCACCCACGTGCCGGCGCCACCGTCCACGAGCACCCGCACGACGACCAGGGCGAGCAGCGCGGCCGACAGCACGTGCAGGCCGGTCCGCAGACCGACGAAGACCGGGGTGAGGGTGCTGTGCGCCATGTGCTCCCCAGCGTACGGAGGCACCGGCCGGTGGGGATCAACCGAAAGTTCGATCGGAGGACCGAACCCTCCGGCGATGCCGGGTGGGAGCACCGCGGCGAGGCTGGGAGTCGTGGTCGCGGAAGGTCTGCGACCCGGGAAGGGAACCCCGTGTTCGTCGCTTGGCGCGATCTCCGGTTCGCCCGTGGCCGGTTCGTCCTCATCGGCTCCGTCGTGGCACTCATCACCCTGCTCGTCGGGTTCCTCGCCGGGCTCACCGGCGGCCTCGCGTCGCAGAACGTCTCCGCGGTGCTCGACCTGCCCGGCGACCGCCTGGTCCTGCAGCAGCCGTCCACCGGGCAGCCGTCGTTCGGCGACTCCACCATCGGGCAGCGGGCCGTGGACGGCTGGCAGGCGGCCCCCGGGGTCGACGACGTGGTGCCGGTGGGCATCGTCCAGGGCCGGGCGACGGCACCGGGCGCGGGGTCCGGCGCTGCGGGGTCGGGCGCTGCGGGGTCGGGTGCTGCGGCGTCGGGCGCGGCCGTCGGCGTCGCGCTGGTCGGGCTGCCGACGGGAGCACGGTCGACCCCCGTCACCGATCTCGCACCCGGTCGCGACGACCAGGTCGGGCTGTCGTCCGGTGCTGCGGCCGACCTCGGCGTGCAGGTCGGCGACCGCATCACCGTCACCGGGACGGACTACCGCGTCGCCGTCGTCGGCGGCGACGCCTGGTACAGCCACACACCGGTGCTCGCCATGACCCCGGAAGCGTGGGCCGCGGCCGACCGGCGACTCGGCGGCGACGGCGCGCCGACCGTCCTGGCCGTCAGCGGCAGCCCGGACTGGGACACTGTCGCAGCGTCCACCGGCACGTCCGCCGCGTCGCCGCTCGGGTCGCTGACCGCCCTCGAGACCTTCCGGTCCGAGATCGGGTCGCTCGGCCTGATGATCGTCATGCTCTTCGGGGTGTCCGCGCTCGTCGTCGGGGCGTTCTTCACGGTCTGGACCATGCAGCGGGCCGGCGACGTCGCCGTGCTCAAGGCCCTCGGCGCGAGCACCGGATCACTCGTCCGCGATGCGCTCGGACAGGCGCTCGTCGTGCTCGTCCTGGGGATCGGCGTCGGGATGCTGGCCGTCGTCGGACTCGGCGCGCTCGCCGGCGGTGCACTGCCGTTCCTGCTCAGCCCGGTCACCACCGTCGTGCCGGCCGCCGCGATGGCCGTCCTCGGACTCGCCGGCGCCGCCGTCGCGCTCCGCACCGTCACCTCCGCCGACCCCCTCACCGCCCTCGGGAGCAACCGATGATCACCCTCGACGACGTCACCCTGACCTTCCCCGACGGCGACCGGCGGATCACCGCGGTCGACCACGTGTCCCTCGTCGCCCGGCCCGGCGTCGTGACCGGCATCACCGGCCCCTCCGGATCGGGCAAGTCGTCGCTGCTCGCCGTCGCCGCGACGCTCATCCGGCCGGACTCCGGTCGGGTGCTCATCGGCGACGTCGACGCGGCCGCGCTGTCCCGGGACGAAGCCACCGCCCTGCGGCGTGCGCACATCGGGATCGTGTTCCAGCAGTCGAACCTGCTGCCGTCGCTGACCGCACGGGAGCAGGTGCTCGTGATGGCGCACCTCGGCGGCCGGCACCCCGCCGGAGGTCGTCGCGCGGGAGGGCTCCGGGACCGGGCCGACGACCTGCTGGACGCGGTGGGGCTGTCCGAGCACCTGGACAAGCGGCCGGCGCAGCTGTCCGGCGGGCAGCGGCAGCGCGTCGCGATCGCCCGGGCACTCGTACACGAACCGGACGTCCTGCTCGTGGACGAACCGACGAGTGCGCTGGACCAGGAGCGCGGCGCGGCGATCATGGAGCTCATCGCCCGACTGACGCGCGAGCGGGACACCGCGACGATGCTGGTCACCCACGACCTGGTGCACCGCGGGACCCTCGACGAACTCGTCACGGTGGTGGACGGTCGGCTGGCCGGGGCGTCGGTGATCGCCGCCTAGGATCGGGCACATGGCGACCGTCCTCCTCGTCCGACACGGACGCACCACCGCGAACGCCACGGGCGTGCTCGCCGGACGCACCGCCGGCGTGCGACTCGACGCCGTCGGCCGGAAGCAGGCCGACCGCACCGCGGAGCGCATCGCTGCCGTGCCGGTCGTCGCCGTCGTGTCGAGTCCGCTCGAGCGGTGCCGGCAGACGGCCCGGGCGATCCTGGAGCGACAGTCGGGCGACCCCGCGTCGGCCATCGAGCGGGCGATCACCGAGGCGGACTACGGCGAGTGGCAGGGGCGGAAGCTCGCCGACCTGGCGAAGGAGCCGCTGTGGCGGACGGTGCAGGCGAACCCGAGCGCCGTGGTGTTCCCCGGCGGCGAGTCCATGCAGACCATGCAGTCCCGGGCGGTGTCGGCCGTCCGTCGCATCGACGCCGAGGTCGAGGCGGAGCACGGGCCCGGAGCGGTCTGGGTCGCGGTGAGCCACGGAGACATCATCAAGTCCGTCCTGGCCGACGCGTTCGGCATGCACCTCGACCTGTTCCAGCGCATCGGCGTCGGGCCGGCGTCGGTGTCGGTCGTGCGGTACGGCGAGCACCGGCCCGAGGTGGTCGCGACGAACACCGAGTCCGGCGATCTCTCGTGGCTCGCGACCGCTCCGGCGCCCAGCGGGGACGCAGCGGTCGGCGGCGGAGCCGGACATCCGGAGGCCCCGTTCGAGGCAGGCCCTGCCAGACCCTGAACGGGCGCAGGCCCGCGCTCCTACAATGCGGGTATGCCCTCCATCGTCCACGGCTTCGACTGGCCGGACCGCCTCGTCGTCGGCACCATCGGCCGTCCGGGCGAGCGCGCCTTCTACCTGCAGGCCCGCTCCGGCAAGCGCGTCACGAGCGTCGCCCTCGAGAAGGAGCAGACCGCCGTGCTCGCCGAGAAGATCGACGAGCTGCTGGACGAGGTCGCCACGGTCGAGGCGAACCGCTTCAGCGTGCCGGACACCGCCCCCGTGGAGCTCCGCGACCCGGAACCGCTCGACCAGCCGGTGGAGCCCGAGTTCCGCGCCGGTGCCCTGAGCCTGGGCTTCGACCCGTCGACGGCGCAGGTGGTCATCGAGGCGTACCCGATCGACGATGACGTCGAGATCGTGTCCGAGGAGAGCGAGGACGGCCTCGAGATCGAGGCGGTCGTCGAGATCCCCGAACCCGACGAGCTCTTCCAGGTCAAGATCCCGGTCGGCACCGCACGCGCGTTCGTCGAACGCACCCGCGAGATCGTCGCCGCCGGCCGTCCGCCCGGCGACGCATGAGCGACGGCTCACTGAGCATCACGGCGCGGATCCGCGAGGCCTCGAACGCGACGTTCCTGGCCGAACTGGACGGTGAGGCGGTCGTGTACAAGCCGATCGAGGGGGAGCGCCCGCTCTGGGACTTCCCGGACGGCACGCTCGCCGGCCGCGAGGTCGCCGCGCACCTGGTGTCCGAGGCGTTCGGCTGGGGCATCGTGCCACCGACGTGGCTCGGTGACGGCCCGTTCGGCCCCGGCATGGTGCAGCGCTGGCAGACGATCGACCCGGACCAGGACGCCGTCGACCTCGTCACCCCCGAGGCCGCCGAGGCGGACGGTTCGCCGTGGCTGCCCGTCCTCGAGGCGATCGACGAGCACGACCAGCCGGTGACGCTCGTGCACGAGGACTCCGAGGCGTTGCGCCGCATGGCCGTCTTCGACGTCGTGGTGAACAACGCCGACCGCAAGGGCGGGCACGTGCTGGCGATGCCCGACGGACACCGGTTCGGTGTCGACCACGGGCTGGCCTTCCACGTCGAGCACAAGCTCCGCACGGTGCTGTGGGGGTGGATCGGCGAGCCGCTCGGACCGGACGAACTCGAGGGGCTCGACCGGGTGTCGGAGGCGCTCCGCGGTGCCCTGGGCGACGAACTCGCCGAGCACCTGACGCCGGAGGAAGTCGACACGGTGCGCGCGCGGTGTGCGGCGCTGCGGGCCGTCGGCATCTTCCCGCCACCGCCGGGGCACGGCCCCGCGGTGCCGTGGCCCTTGTTCTGACGCACCCGTCGTGAGCCAGCGCCCCGGCTCGGCCTGCCGTGGCGACCCCGGCCGGCCGTGGACACCCCGGTCCGGGACGGTGGGGCCCGTCGGGTCCGGACCCCACCGACCGGTCCGCGTCCGTGATCCGTGGACGCGGAGACCCGTGGCGTCCGGTGGCGTGCGCCGTTGCACTCCGGGACCCCGCGGGAGTCGACCGGTCGAGAACGGATCAGGTGCACTCGGCCGACCGCTTCCGGCACGCCGACGACGTCGGCGCAGGAAGAACGATCACGGCGGCCGGGGTCTGGGGCAACTGTGGTGGCGCTCAGCATACGACTGCGGAACCCCGCGCAACAGTCCCTGCCGGGACCGATCCGGCGGCTAGTCGAACAACGACGGCCCGCCGCGGCGCGACCCCAGGTACGACCCCACGACGGCGACACCGAGGTCGTCGTTCTCCGGAGCGACGACCGAGCCGTCCACCCGCTTCGCCATCGCGTCGATGAACCGTGCGAGCCCCGGGTCGTCGCCGAGGCGGAAGAACGTCGTCTGGGCGCCGAGACGACCGGCGTTCTCGAGCTCCCGAACGGTCAGTGCGATCGTCACGGGGTCCGGCGGGTAGTCGAACCACACCTGTCCGTTCGGCTCGAGGTGCGACGTCGGTTCCCCGTCGGTGACGATGAGCAGCACGGGTTGGGCGGTCGGGTGCGTCCGGAAGTGCCGGTTGGCGAGGAGCAGCGCGTGGTGCAGGTTCGTGCCCTTGTCCCACATCGCGTCGAGACCCACGAGCTGCTCGATGTCCACGACCTCGGCCTCGCGTCCGAACGCGATGAGCTGCAGGTCGTCGCCGCGGAACCGCGTCGAGACGAGCGTGTGCAGCGCCAGGGCCGTGCGCTTCATCGGCACCCAGCGGTCCTCCATCGCCATCGAGAACGACGTGTCGACGAGCAGCGCCACGCAGGCCTGTGTGCGGGACTCGGTCTCCTGCACCTCGACGTCGTCGATGGTCAGGCGGACGCCAGGGCCCACCCGCCCGTCGGCCGCGGTCCGGGTCAGCGCGTTCGTGATCGACCGGGTGACGTCCCACGGCTCGGTGTCGCCGTACGCCCACTGCCGGGTCGCGCCCGAGGGTTCGCCGGCCGCGCCGGACTGCCGGATGTCGCGGGCACCCTGTCGGCCGGACATCCGCTCGGCGACGTCACGGAGCAGGCTCTTGCCGAGCTGCCGCATGGCCTTAGGGGTGAGCCGCAGCTGCCCGTCGGCACCGCGGCGCATCGCCCCGGAGTTCCGCAGCGCCTTCTCGAGCTGCTGCAGGGTCTTGGCGTCCACGGCAGCCTCGGCGCCGAGCTGCCGGGTCAGGGCGTCGATGTCCAGGTCGTCGAGCTCGGAGCCGGGGCCGGACTGGGCGAGTTGGTCCGCGAGGGCGTCGAGGTCGGCGATGTCCTGGAACACCCCGGTCCCGTCGCCGAGTCCGAGCCCCTGGTCGCCCTCCATGCGCTCGGACCCGCCCCAGTCCTCGCCGGGCCGCAGGGACCGCAGGTTGCCGTCGAGCTGGGACAGCTGCCCCATCAGGTCGGGGGAGCCGAAGGCCTGCTGGGCGAGGGCGTCGAGTTCGTCGCGCTGCTCCTCGGTCATCGAGTTCCGCATCCGCTGGGCGGCGGCGGCCCGTGCCGCGAGGTCGTCGAGCAGCTCGTCGACGTTCGCGGGGTTCGACGGGAAGTACTCGCCATGCTCCGCCATGAACGCGTCGAACTGCTCCTGCGAGTCGGTGCCGGCGCGGTGGTCCTCGAGCAGCTGGTTGAGGTCCTGCATCATCGCGCTGACCGCGGCGCGGTCTTCGTCCGTGGCGCCCTCGAGCGCCTGCTTCATGCCCGCGAAGCGCTGGTCGAGCACCTCGCGACCGAGCAGGTCCTTGATCTCGTCGTACTTCTGCCGGGCCTCGCGGCTCGTCCAGTCGTACCCGCCGAGCTCCTGCACCGCGGCGGCCGGCGACGGGGACAGGCTGTCGAGCTGCATCTCGGCCAGGGCGCGGTCGCCGTCGTCGAGCTCGACGTTGCGGGCGAGTTCGCCGCGTTCGGCACGGAGCGCCTGGTCGAGCAGTTCGCGGACCTGCTGCAGGGTGCCGTCGAGGTTGTTCTTCGCGGTGAGTTCGCGGCGCCGTTCCGCGACCTTGCGCGCGAGGTCGTCGAGTCCGCGCTGCGTCCGGCCGCCTCGGCGCAGGAACTCCCGCATGGCACGCTCCGGTGAGGTGCCGGCCATCACGTCCTGCCCGATGGCGTCGAGCGCTTCGGCGAGGTCGGCGGGCGGCGCGAGCGGATCCGGTCCGTCGGTGTATGCCCCGTACCGGGTGTCCCGCGTCAGTCGTCGGTTCTGCCTAGCCATAGACGGCTTCGCCCCCGCCGGACTCCTTGCTGATGCGGCGGGCGAGGAAGAGCCCCTCGAGCGCGAGTTCGATCGCACCCGCGCGCTCGCCGTCGTTCGTGGCACCGAGACGCTCGCACACCTGGTCGTACAGGTCGGACTCGCCGATCGACGGCAGTCCTTCGAGGAACGCCCGTGCGCCGACCTGTTCGCCCGTCGTCACCATCGTCCCGCCGTCGAGCGCCTCGACGAGCACCCCGAAGTCGAGTCCGCGGAACCGGGCACGCACCGTCTCGGCCGTGGCGGTCCGCAGCAGGTGCTCGAGGACCTCGTCCGCGCGGTCCTCTTCGCCGTTCTCGAACTCGATCTTGCCGCCGAGCACGTCGACCGCCGTCTCGAGGTCGATCGGTCGCGCGACGGCCTCCGGCTCACCCTGGCGTGCTGCACGGTGCACGGCCGCCGCGGCGACCGTCTCGGCGCCGGCGATCGCGAACCGGGCGCTGACACCGCTGCGCTGGTCGACCGCGCTCGACCCGCGCAGGGCACGGGTGAAGCGGGCGAGGATCTCGACGATCGCGTCCGGCACCTCGGCGGTGAGCTGCGCCTCCTGCCGGATGACCGCGATCTCGTCCTCGAGCTCGATCGGGTAGTGGGTCCGGATCTCCGCGCCGAAGCGGTCCTTGAGCGGCGTGATGATCCGGCCGCGGTTCGTGTAGTCCTCCGGGTTCGCGCTGGCCACCACGAGCACGTCGAGGGGAAGCCGGAGCACGTAGCCACGGATCTGGACGTCGCGTTCCTCCATCACGTTGAGCATCGCCACCTGGATGCGTTCGGCGAGGTCGGGCAGCTCGTTGATCGCGACGATGCCGCGGTGGCCCCGGGGGACGAGTCCGAAGTGGATGGTCTCCGGGTCGCCCAGGCTGCGCCCTTCGGCGACCTTCATCGGGTCGACGTCGCCGATCAGGTCGGCGACGCTCGTGTCCGGCGTCGCGAGCTTCTCGACGTAGCGGTCGTCGCGGTGCCGCCACGAGATCGGCAGGGCGTCGCCGAGGTCGTCGGCTCGGCGGGCGCTCGCGGTGGTGATGGGCTCGTAGGGGTGCTCGCCGAGCTCGGAGCCGGTGATCACCGGGGTCCACTCGTCGAGCAGGCCCTGCAGGGTGCGGAGCAGGCGGGTCTTGCCCTGGCCGCGCTCACCGAGCAGGACGACGTCGTGTCCGGCGATCAGGGCACGTTCGAGTTGCGGGATCACGGTCGTCTCGAACCCGTGCAGGCCGGGCCAGGGGTCGTCTCCCGCGCGCAGCGCGGTGAGCAGGTTGTCGCGGATCTCGGCGCGGACCGTCTTCTGGACGTGGCCAGAAGTGCGGAGCTCGCCGACCGTGCGGATGTCGGGTCGGGTCACCGCTTCGACGCTACGCCGCGATCGCGAAAGCGACCGGAAGGCGGACGGGAGGCCCGTGGCGGGCCCGCCCCGCGCCTCCGTCCGCTTGTGGGTTTCCATAGCAACCGCAATGATTGAGACTCCGGCATCGGAGCCGGATTCGATAGGGGGATCCGGCTCCGAGCCGGCCCCGTCGTACCGAAGGTGAACCATCTGGCCGATCTCGGCGTAGGTTCCCCTCTCGTGAGCAGCACGAACGGGGCGATCAAGAGCCTGGTCCCCGCCAGGATGGACAGACTGCCGTGGACGAGGTTCCACTGGAGTGTCGTCGTCGGACTCGGGGTCTCCTGGATCCTGGACGGTCTGGAGATCCAGATCGTCTCCAACGCGGGCTTCCAGGCCGACCTGAACCTGTCGACGCAACAGGTGACCTCCCTCGGCACGATCTACCTGGTCGGCCAGGTGGTCGGAGCGCTGGTGTTCGGGCGCATGTCCGACCGGCTCGGGCGGCGCAAGCTCTTCATCCTGACGCTCGCGATCTACCTGATCGGCTCGGGCGTCGCCGGTCTCGCCCAGGACTTCTGGTTCCTGGCCGCGTTCCGGTTCGTCGCCGGCCTCGGCATCGGCGGCGAGTACGCGGCGATCAACTCGGCGATCGACGAACTGATCCCGGCGAAGTACCGCGGCCACGTCGACATCGCCATCAACGGCACCTACTGGGGCGGCGCCGCGCTCGGCGCCTTCGCGAACATCTACCTGCTCGACACGGCCAACTTCTCGGAGAGCATCGGCTGGCGCATCGGCTTCTTCCTCGGCCCGGTGCTCGGCATCGCGATCATCTTCCTGCGGCGGCACATCCCCGAGAGTCCGCGCTGGCTCATGACCCACGGGCGCGAGGAAGAGGCCGAAGCGACCGTCACCCAGATCGAGGAGGCGGTCGAGAAGTCCACGGGCAAGCGGCTGCCGGACGTCGACGAGTCGAAGGCCATGACCGTCACGCCGACCGACCGCGTCGGGTTCCTGACCATCGCGCGCGTGCTGCTCAAGCAGTACCCGACGCGCACCCTGGTCGGGGCGTCGATGATGATCACGCAGGCGTTCCTCTACAACGCGATCTTCTTCACCTACGCGCTCGTCCTGACGAACTTCTTCGGCCTGAAGACCGCGCAGACGTCGATCTACTTCTTCCCGTTCGCGATCGGGAACCTGCTCGGACCGATCATCCTCGGTCGGTTCTTCGACACGTGGGGCCGTCGGCAGATGATCTTCCTGACGTACCTGGTGTCGGGGCTCGTCCTGGCGACCTCGGCGTTCCTCTTCCGCGCCGACGCGATCTCGGCGACGGTGCAGGTGGCCTTCTGGTGCGTGTCGTTCTTCTTCGCTTCCGCCGGTGCCTCGAGCGCGTACCTGACGGTCAGCGAGATCTTCCCCCTCGAGCTGCGGTCGCAGGCCATCTCGTACTTCTTCGCCCTCGCGCAGGTCTTCGGTGCGGTCGCACCGCTGATCTACGGTGCCTTCATCGGGGACGGGTCCTCGCGGGAACCGCTCTTCTGGGGGTACCTGCTCGGGTCCGCGGTGATGATCGGAGGTGGGGTGATAGCCCTGGTCTTCGGGGTCGATGCCGCACGGAAGGGGCTCGAGGACGTCACCCAGCCCCTGTCCGTCCTCACCGGGGACGCGGAGCAGCAGCGGCGCTGAACAGCGACGGCGGCCATGCAACATTCTGTATTCAGAGTGTTTAGCACGGCCGTCGTCGTGGTGTCACGGTGCTGGCATGGCACTCCTCCACAGCGCGACACCCACCACGACGATCCACGACGGTGCCGGTGCGGTCGGCCCGGGTGACCGCCGTGCGTGAGGCTGGCGCGATGGAGCAGTCACCGATGCGTGTCGGCCGGGGCGACCGCGACCCCCACGGCCTCCGGCGCAGTCTGTTGCGCGACGCGGTCTTCCTCCGCCTGCTCGACAGCGTGCTGCGCGGCGAGTACCGCCGCGGGCAGCGCCTGCGCCTCGACACCATCGCCGAGGACATGCGGGTCTCCCGCACGCCGGTGCGCGAAGCCCTCGTCTCCCTCGAGTCCCATCAGCTCGTCACCGTGCAGCGGTACGTCGGCGTGGTGATCACGCAGTGGTCCGTCGGGCAGATGACCGAGCGCCTGCGCATCGCCCGGGCGCTGGTCGTCGACCCGCCGGTGAGCGGCACGGGCCACGACGACCGCTTCGACCCGGCCTGGCTCCGCGAGTGCTGGACCGAAGCCGGGGCCTTCGTCGAACTCGCCGCGTGGTTCCTCCGGCGGCGCGGCGCCTCGGTCAGCGCCGACTGGATGCTGTCGCAGCGCACCGTGCTCGACACGTTCTTCACCGACGACATCGCACTGGCCAACGGGATCGACGCCGTGGTCGACCGGGCGCGGCGACTCGACCTCGTCGACCAGGCCGTGCGGGCAGCGGAGCGTGACGCGCTCGACGACTGCGCCGTGGTGCTGCTCGAGCTCGCGGCGGCGCTCATCGCCCTGCCGGACCGGTTCCGGGTGGCCGTGGCCTCCTGAGCCGTCCCGGCTGCGGGTTCGTACAGGTCGGCGCCACGGCGCACGGATCCGGGGGTCGACGGTGGCCCGGTGGCCTCGCTCCGACGTCGTTCGCACTGGATCGCCAGGGACCTCCGTGGCAGCCTTGACCGGTTGCCACCCCGGCGCGTCCACCGACGACAGGAGAGCCCGTGAACGACGTCCGCGATCGCTCCCACCGTCTCAACCGAGCCGACGGGATCGCACGGCACGGACGTCTCCGTCGGTCCGGACCCTTCCGGACCGTCGCTGCGCTGGTCGCGAGCGTCGCCGCAGTCGCGCTCGTCAGCACCGCCTCGGTCGCCGCGATCGCCGCGAAGCAGGTGACCGACGACCTCGGTGACGGCGTGCAGATCGAGGGGCAGCCCGCGCCGCGGTCGAACGGCACCAAGGCCCCGTCGCTCAGCGCGTACAAGGGCGGCTTCAACATGCTCGTCGTCGGGACGGACAACGACCCGGACCAGTCCGCGGAGTTCGGGGAGCGCGACGCGACGCTCAACGACGTCAACATCCTGCTCCACGTGTCGGCCGACCACACCAACGCGACCGCGGTGAGCATCCCCCGTGACCTCGTCACCCCGATCCCCGCGTGCAAGAAGACCGACGGCTCCGGGACCGCGTCGGCCATGGCCGCGCAGCCGATCAACACCTCGTTCAGCGACGGCGGGCTGAACTGCGTGACCCAGACCGTGCAGGGGCTCACTGGCCTGGACATCCAGTACTCGGCCGCGGTCTCGTTCAACGGCGTCATCGAGATGTCGAACGCGATCGGTGGTGTGCCGGTCTGCGTGGCGCAGCCGATCGAGGACCCCTACACCGGGCTCGACCTGCCCGCCGGCACCTCGACCCTGCAGGGCGACGAAGCCCTCGCGTTCCTCCGGACCCGGCACGGCGTCGGTGACGGTTCCGACCTCGGCCGGATCTCGAGCCAGCAGGTGTTCCTGTCGTCGCTGCTCCGGACCGTGAAGTCGAACGACACCCTCACGTCGCCGCCCACCCTGTACAAGCTGGCCCGCGCCGCGGCGTCGAACATGCAGCTGTCCCAGAGCCTGAACGACATCGGGACGATGGTGCAGATGGGTCGGGCGCTGCAGGACCTCCCGCTGTCGCAGGTGAACTTCGTGCAGTACCCGGGCACGACCGGCGGCACCGGGGTCTACGAGGGCAAGGTCCAGCCGACGACGTACCTGGCGGACCAGTTGTTCGCGAAGATCAAGGCGGACCAGTCGTTCTCCCTGGGGGAGGACAGCACGGGCATCGGGTCCGAGGCGAACGCGGCGCCGTCGGCAGCGACCTCGGCGCCGGCGGCTGCTGCGCCGTCGGCTCCGGCGTCCTCACCCGCGGCTGCTGCGCCGTCGTCGCCTGCCGCCGCTGCTCCGACGGCATCCGCGACGCCGGAGACCATCGACGGGCTCGAGGGGCAGTCCGCCGACCAGGAAACGTGCTCCAAGGCCTTCGGCTACTGACCCGGCTGGGGCTCTGGGCCCGCCGGGCTCCCGCCCACGCGAAAGCGACAGTCTGCCGCCGAACATCGGCGGCACACTGTCGCGCTGACGGCACAGACCACGGGCCGTGCTGGGGCACTGTCGCTTTCGCGTACTGGTCGGCCGCCATGCCCGGACGCAGAAACGGGGGCGCGGTGGTGGACCGCGCCCCCGGAAGCCGCTCCCCGAGCGGGCGCCAGACAACCGGGCGCGCCGGGCCCGGCTCGGAGAGCGACGTCGGTGCTGTGTCGCGACTACGGGGACGAGCCCCGGAATGTGATCGCCGCGTCTCGATGATGCTATTCACCGGGGTACGTCGGGACAACCCCGAGGTGTCCCCACTTCGGGGGACCCGCGTTCTGCGACCGTGCCACGCGCGGGGTGCGGTCGGGTCGAGAGTGGCCCGGTCCTCCTGTATGGTGGTCGGAGCGCTCGCGAGAGTGCTTGGAGACGTCGCATAGTCCGGCCGAGTGCACCACCCTGCTAAGGTGGAGTCCCCTTTAGGGGACCGAGGGTTCAAATCCCTCCGTCTCCGCACTCCATGAAACCCGGTCCGATCGGACCGGGGTTTCGTCGTCTCCGTGCTGGTCTGCACGCCGCGTGAACCAGGTTCCGGACACGGCACCGCGGAACGGCGTGGTGCTGTGTCCGGAACCTGGTTCCGCCGGGCTGCCGTCAGGCCGTCGCGACGCTCCCTGTCGAGGTCAGCTCGCCGGCCCCGCGCGAACGCCCACGCCGCACGGCACCCATGGCGACGAGCGTCAGGGCCACGGCGGCCAGGGTGATCCCCGCGCCCGCCCAGATCGGCGAGGTGTAGCCGAGCCCGGCGGCGAGGGTGAGCCCACCGATCCAGGCACCGAGCGCGTTCCCGAGGTTGAACGCCGCGATGTTCGCCCCGCTCGCCAGGGTCGGCGCGTGGTCCGCGTACTGCATCACGCGCGTCTGCAGGGCCGGCACGGTCGCGAACCCGAAGGCGCCCATGAGCACGAGTGCGATGACGGTCAGCACGGGCGAGGTCGCGACGAGGGCGAACAGTCCGAGCACCACGGTGAGGGCGACGAGCACGACGAGCAGGGTCCGGTCGATCGAGCGTGCGGCGAGCTTGCCGCCGACGAAGTTCCCGACGAACAGCCCGACGCCGAACACCACGAGCAGCCACGGCACCGCTGACGACGGGAACCCGGACACCGAGGTCAGCGTGTACGCGATGTAGGTGAACGCCCCGAACATCCCGCCGTAGCCGAGCACGGTCATGCCGAGTGACAGCCACACCTGGCCGGAGCGAAAGACGCCGAGCTCGCGGGCCAGTGACGGCGTCTCGGCCTGGCGGACGGCGGGGACGAGCACGAGGACGCCGACCAGGGCGACGACACCGATCGCGACGATGGCCCAGAAGGTCGAACGCCAGCCGAGCGCCTGGCCGAGGAGCGTGCCGAACGGCACCCCGAGCACGTTCGACGCTGTCAGCCCCGTGAACATCAGGGCGACGGCCGACGCGCGCTTCGAGCGCTCGACCATGTTCGCGGCGACGACGGAGCCGATGCCGAAGAACGCTCCGTGGCAGAGCGCCGCGATGACGCGTCCGGACATCATGACCTCGTAGGTCGGTGCGATCGCGGACAGCGTGTTGCCGACGATGAACAGCACGAGCAGCCCGAGCAGGACGGGCTTGCGGGGGAGTCGGGTCGTCGCTGCGGTCAGGCCGAGGGCGCCGACGATGACGGCGAGTGCGTAGCCGGTGACGAGCCAGCCGGCCGTGGTCTCGGTGACGCCGTAGTCGGCGGCGACCTCGGGCAGCAGGCCGGTGATGACGAACTCGGTCAGTCCGATGCCGAATCCGCCGAGTGCGAGGGCGATGAGTCCCGCGGGCATGGGGGTTCCTTCCGTTGTGCGGTGGCGCTGTGCCGCGTACGCTGGTTGTTGCAGACGCGCGGTATCGATAGTTGCACACGCGGGGTATCCGCGCAAGCAACTGCACGCGCCCGCAACGACCGCGGCGACCGACCGCGGCAACCGACCGCGCAACCGACCAGAAGGAGCCCGATGTCCGTCGACGACACCTCCACCGCCGTCCGCGCCCACGGCTGGCGCACCCTGGCGGCACTGCACGGCCTGATCGAGACGCGACTCGAGCGCGCGCTGCGCGACGTCGACCTGTCCGTGGTCGAGTACACCGTGCTCGATGCGCTGCGCCGGCAGGACGGCTTCCACATGCGCATGCAGCAGCTCGCCCGCGCAGCTGCCCTCAGCCCGAGCGCCACGACCCGGCTGGTCAACCGACTCGAGGAACGTGCGCTGCTCACCCGCGTGCTCTGCGCCGACGACCGCCGCGGGCTCTACACCGAGCTCACCCACGCCGGTCAGCGGCTGCTCGACGCGGCCACGCCGATCCACGCCGCTGCGCTCGAGGGGGCGCTCGGCGAAGCGCGCGAGGTCCCGGAACTCGAGGAACTCGCGGTCGCGGTCGACCGGCTCGAGGGTGCCACGGTCTGATCCGTCGGCCGGGAGGCCCGGATCACCGCCGCCCCGCGCGCTGCGGTCGCGGGGTGGTGGCGTCTCAGGCCCGCGGCGGCGCCGTCGTGGACCGCACGACGAGCGACGGCGGCACCAGGACCCGTCTCGCAGCGGGTCGTTCGGCCGCGCCGACGAGCTCCACGAGCCGGTTCGCCGCGAGCCGCCCGACCTCGTCGTTGTGCGGGTCGACCGTGGTCAGCCGCAGCAGGGGTGAGGCGGCGAGCGGGGTCTCGTCGTTGCCGACCACCGAGACGTCCTCGGGGACCCGGAGTCCGGCTTCGCGCACGGCGGCGATCGCGCCCATCGCCATGACGTCGTTCGCGGCGAACACCGCCGTCAGGTCCGGGTGGTCCCGCAGTGCGCGGCGGGTGCCCTCGTACCCGGTCGTCTCGGACGTCGGGCCGTCGCCGTAGACCAGCGGCGCGATGCCGGACGCGACCATCCGCGCGACGGTGCCCTCGCGGCGGACCGCAGCCGGGCCTCCCGAGCCGGTGACGTGGACGATGCGGCGGTGACCGAGTCCGATCAGGTGATCCGCTGCCAACCGGCCGCCGGCGGCCTCGTCCGAGGCGACGACGTCGAGCCCTCCGGGCACGTCGGCGCGGGCGCCGGCGACGACGACGGGGGTGTCGGCCGGCACGACGAGGTCGGGGAAGCCCTCGGCGGCGAGGACGACGCCGTCGACCCGTAGCGAGACGAGGTCGTCGAACGGCGAGGAGTCGAGGTGGGCGTTCGCACGGGTGTCCGCGAGGGTGAGCCGCAGGCCGTGCGGTGCGAGCGCGTCGCGGATGCCGTCGAGCAGGGGGACGAACCACGGGTTGCGGAAGTCGTCGACGATGACCCCGACGGTGCGGGTCCGGGTGCCGGCGAGGATCGCGGCGGCGCGGTTGGGGCGGTAGCCGAGCTCGGCGGCGGCCGCGAGCACCGCCGAGCGGCGTGCGTCGGAGACGCCCGGGTCGTCGCGGAGCACCATCGAGACGAGTGACTTCGAGACGCCGGCACGGGTCGCGACGTCGATGATCGTCGGGGGTCGTGACACGCGGCTCCTTGACAGGACATGGGGTGGTCAGGCTACAGTCTACCGACACGTTCTGGAACGTTCCAGAATCGGCACCGGACTTCTCGAAGGAGAGAACCATGAGCGACAGCATCGGCGTCGCCGTCATCGGGGCGGGCATGGCGGGCAAGGCCCACATGGCCGCGTGGCGGAACGCACCCTCACTCTTCGCCCCGACGCTGCCGCCCGTGCGGCTCGTGTCGATCGGCGACGTGTACGAGCCGTTGGCGGCCGAGGCTGCACAGCGGTTCGGCTACGCCCGCCACGACACGGACTGGCGAGCCATCGCCGAGGCCGACGACATCGACGTCGTGAGCGTCGTCGTCGCGAACAAGCTCCACCGCGAGATCGTCGAGGGGCTGCTGGCCGCCGGCAAGCACGTCCTGTGCGAGAAGCCGCTGTCGGACTCGCTCGAGGACGCACGGGCGATGGCCACCGCGGCCACCGAGGCATCGCAGCGCGGGCTCGTCGCCCGCGTCGGCTTCACCTACCGCCGCGCCCCGGGCCTCGCCGCGATCAAGCAGCTCGTCGAGGACGGCACGCTCGGCCGCGTCCTGCACGTCTCCGCCCGCTACTGGACCGACTACGGCTCGTCGCCCGACGTGCCCTTCTCGTGGCGCTTCGCGGGTGCCCCCGGCACCGGAGCCCTCGCCGACGTCGGCTCGCACCTGGCGTACGTGGCCGAGTTCCTGGCCGGCGAGGTGCAGAGCGTCAACGGCGGCATGTTCACGACCGCCATCACGAAGCGCCCGATCGCCGCCGGGTTCGCCCTGCGCGGGCAAGCCGTCCCGCTGACGGGTGAGTTCGCCGACGTCGAGAACGACGACTACGCCACCTTCAACGCACGCTTCGGTGACGGCTCCGTGGTGGGCTCGCTCGAGGTGTCCCGGGTCGCCACGGCGCACCCGAACGGCCTGGTCATCGAGGTCTTCTGCGAGAACGGTGCAGCGCGCTGGGACCAGGAGCGCGCCTCGGAGATCGGCCTCGCGCTGCAGTCCGACGGCTCCCGCCTCGGTGGCTACCGCCAGGTCGTCCTCGGCCCGGACCACCCCTACGTCGCCGGAGGCATGGCGATGGACGCGCCCGGTGTCGGCTGGGGACAGAACCAGATGTTCGAGTACCAGGCACGCGCGTTCCTCGACGAGGTCGCCGGCGTCGCCGACCCGCTGCCCGCCAACGCCACGTTCGACGACGGCGTGCACAACATGGAGATCCTCGACGCGGTGGCACGGTCCGCCGGGGCCGGTGGGGCCTCCCTCGACGTGCCGCCCGTCCGCACCACCGAAGGAGCGCACGCATGAAGCTCGGCCTGTACAACGCGATCTTCCACGACCGGCCGCTCGCCGACGCCCTGACGGCCATCGCGGGCAACGGCCTGACCGGCATCGAGCTGAACACCGGCGGGTTCCTGCCGCCGGTGCACGTGCCGGACATCGACGCGATCCTCGAGGACGACGCAGCACGTGACGCCTTCCTCGCCCGGTTCGAGGGCACCGGGGTGTCCATCGCCGGCCTGAACTGCAACGGCAACCCGCTGCACCCGGACCGAGCGATCGGCCAGGCCCACGCCGAGGACATCCGGCGCAGCATCCGTCTCGCCGCCCGCCTCGGGCAGGACCGCGTCGTCACGATGTCCGGGCTGCCGGCGGGCGAGCGCGGCGGCACCCGACCGAACTGGATCGTGAACGCCTGGAACTCCGCCGCGCTCGACGTCATCGAGTACCAGTGGAGCGTCGCCGTGCCGTTCTGGCAGGAGATCGACGCCCTGGCGCGGGAGCACGGGGTCAAGGTCGCGCTCGAGCTGCACCCGCAGAACGTGGTGTTCAACCCGGCGACGATCCGCGAGCTCGTGCAGCGCGGTGGCCTGACGAACACCGGCGTCGAACTCGACGCGAGTCACCTGTTCTGGCAGCAGATGGACCCGGTGGCGGTCGTCCGCGACCTCGGCGACCTGGTCTTCCACGCCGCCGCGAAGGACGTCCGGATCAACCCACACGCGGCCATCAACGGCGTGCTCGACAACTCGTTCCGTCGGCTGTCGCCGGACGAGCCGCGCACGAACCTCGGTGGCGACGAGTGGGCCAACGAGTGGCCGAAGCCGTCCGCGTGGGACTTCGTCGCGCTCGGCAAGGGCCACGACGAGGCGTACTGGTCGGCGTTCCTCGAGGCCCTGCGCGAGGTGGACCCGGACATGTGGGTCAACATCGAGCACGAGGACACCGAGCTCGGTCGCGAAGAAGGGGTCGCGGTCGCCGCGAAGGTCCTGCTCGCAGCCGACACGGCGCTCACGACGCGCGCGTGAGTCGCGTCTGAGACGCACCACGTGATCTGGACGGGAGGCCCGTGGGACGTGCGCCGATCGGCGCACGCTCCACGGGCCTCCCGTCCAGTGCGCATCGGTGACACGCCCACCGGGCGCTGTCACCGGACCGATGTAGCATGCACGACACCTGTCCCGAGACGAGGAGCCCTGCGTGCCGGAGCCGACCGACCCCGCCTTCCCCCTCGAGCGCATCCGAGAGGTCGGCGACGCCATCGTCGCGTCCGTCTCGACGGTGATCGACGGCAAGACCGAGGCGATCCGCACCGCCCTCACCGTGATGCTGGCCGAGGGACACCTGCTCGTCGAGGACGTCCCCGGTGTCGGCAAGACGGTCCTGGCGAAGGCACTCGGCGCCTCGGTGGGCGGCTCGGTGAACCGCATCCAGTTCACGTCCGACATGCTGCCGTCGGACGTCACCGGGGTGAACGTCTTCGACCAGTCCTCGGGCACGTTCCGGTTCTCACCGGGGCCGGTGTTCGCGAACGTCGTCATCGGTGACGAGATCAACCGCACCAGCCCGAAGACCCAGTCCGCCCTGCTCGAGGCGATGGCCGAGTCGCAGGTCACGGTCGACGGCGTGACCCGGCTGCTCGACCGCCCCTTCATGATCGTGGCGACGCAGAACCCGATCGACATGGAGGGCACCTACCCGTTGCCCGAGGCCCAGCGTGACCGCTTCATGGCGCGCATCACGATGGGGTACCCGAGCGTCGACGCCGAACGGCAGATGCTCGCGAACCGCGGCGGCGGCGACCCGCTGTCGCACCTGCGACCGATCGTCGACGTGACCACGCTGCGCGGGATCATCGAGGCCGTGGCGAACGTCCACATCGCCCCCGACGTCGAGGCGTACGTCATCGCGATCGTCCGCTCCACCCGCACCCACCCCGACCTGGTGCTCGGCGCCAGCCCCCGCGCCACGCTGCACCTGGCCCAGGCTGCCCGTGCCCACGCGGCGTTGCTCGGCCGGCCGTTCGTCACGCCGGACGACGTCGCCGCGCTGGCACCGATCGTGCTCGCCCACCGGCTCGTGCCGGTGGCGCGCGGACTCGGTGGCACGGGCGAGGACACCGTGCGCGAGATCGTCGTCCGCATCGTCTCCGACACCGCTGTGCCGTTCACGGCGACCCCCGTCCGCTCCTGATGCCCGGCCGATCGGCACCGTCGTCGCTGCTGCGGCGCACCGGTGCCGCGCGCTCGACGCTCGGGCGCTTCGGCCGCCGCGGGCTGTCCCTGCTCCGGCGCACGCCGTTCCCCCGTCCGACCGTGCGCGGCTGGACCGTCATCGCGATCGGCATCGGGCTGATCGGGGGCGGACTCGTGGGCACCACCAGCGTCGCCGTCTCGGCCGGGCTGCTGCTGCTCGTGCTCGTCGTGCTCGGCATCGTGATGGCGTTCGTGGTCGCCGCACCGCTCCGGGGAAGCCGGAGCACGGCCCGCGCGATCGTGCAGGTCGGCGAGGTGTACCGCGAGCGGATCACCCTCGGCAGCACCAGTCTGCCGATCGGCCCGCGGTCGACCCTGCTCGTCCGCGAACAGCTCGAGGACGCCTTCGCGAGTGCGTCCGAGGCGGAGACCTACGCGCTCGTCGGCCCGGGTGTCCCGCCAGCGGTGCTCGACGTCGAGGCGCTCGCGATGCACCGGGGCCGAACGCTCGTCGGACCCGTCACCATCCGGGTCGAGGACCCCTTCGGCCTGCTCCGCATCGACCGCCCGGTGGTGCCGGCAGAAGAGGTCGTCGTCGTCCCCGCGAGCGCACCCCTCGCCGCGATCGACACCGGCGCCCTCGCCGGGGCCGTCTCCGCCGACGAAGGACGGGTCGGGCAGGGCGGGTCCGCCGACGACAGCGAACTCCGGCCGTACCGTCCCGGCGACCCCATCCGTCGGGTGCACTGGGCGCAGAGTGCTCGCCGCGGCGAACTGCACGTCCGGCAGACCACGCAGGCGCAACCACCCGAGGCCGTCATCGCGCTCGACGTCCGGCGCGAGTCCTACCAGGGCCTCGGGCGTGAGGACCTGGCGGAGCTGTCCGACCTGGGCGGTGACCAGGCCTTCGAACACGCGGTCGTCGTCGCCGCCAGTGTCGCCCGCGCCCTCGCAGCCCGGACCTCGCGCGTCGTGCTCGTGAGCGACGGGCCGTCGGGCAGCACCCGGCACGCCGGTGACGTCGGCGGCCTCACCGACGTGCTCGTCGGACTCGCGGACGTCCGGCTCCGCAGCGACGCCCGTCCGGTCACCGAGGTCCTGCCCGAGGTGCGTGGGCGGGACGTGCACGGCATGACCGCGGTGGTCACCGGCAACTGCACCGCCGAGCAAGCGGCCGAACTCGTGACGGCGACGAGCGGATCGAGCCGCGGGATCATGGCGACGATCGTGCCGCCGGACCCGGTGGTCCGGGGGATCCTCGACCGCGGTGGTTGGCGCACCCTCGTGGTGCCGGTCGCCGGGGCGACCGCGTCCGGAGCCGCACGGTGAGCGACACCGCTGCGTCGTCGCGTCGCTCCGTCGACGTGCGAGAGGTCCTGGACCGCGACGACGACACCCGTGACACCCCGAGCACCTGGGTCGTCGCGCTCGCGCCGGTGCCCGTGCTCATCGCTGCGCTCGCGATCCGCCCGCTCGTGCAGGGCACCGCCTGGTGGGTGTCCGGCGTCGTGGTCGTCGCGGTGCTCGTGGCCGTCATGCTCGCGGTGCGTCGCCGGGCCCCCGGGGTCCGGTTCGTGGCACTCGTCGCCACCCTCGTGCTGTGCTCGTGCGCCGCCGCCCTGGTCAACGACGTGCAACCCCTCGGCTGGCTCGACGCCGACGGGGCGCTGGGGGAGACGCTCGCCGCCATCCGCCTGAACCCCGCGCCCCTGCCACAGACCGACGCGATCCGACTGGTCGTGACCGTGTCGATCGCCTGGGTGGCGGGCGTCTCGTTGTTCCTCGCCGCGATCGCCCGGATCCCGTCGCTCGCCGCCGCGCCGGCACTCGTCATCCTCATCGTCCCGGGGATCATCACCGGACAGCCGGCGGGCACCGCGCTCGTGATCACCACGGCCGTCGCCTTCCTCGCGCTGCTGTGGCTGTCGGTCCGACCCGTGCAACGAGCGGTCCCGGCCGCGGTCGTCGGTGCGATCGGGCTCGTCGTCGCGATCGGCCTGCCCGCGATCGTGCCGCTCAACGCGAGCTGGCTGTCCGGCGTCACCGGGGCCATCCAGTCGCCGATCCAGCCCGGGCGACCCGGCACCCTGCTCGAGCTCGGCAACGACCTGCGGCAGCCGAGCGAACTCGAGGTGCTCCGCTACCGGTCGTCCGACGGCCAGCCCGAGTACCTCAAGCTCGCCGACCTGGACGAGTTCGGCACCGGGGACTGGGTGCCGACGGTGACGAACGCCGCCGAGGCCGACACCGCCGACCAGCAGCAGTGGGCCGAGGGCGTGAACCCGCGCCTGGCGACCCGCGGCGACGTCACGGTCCGGATCACCGGGCTGTCGAGCACGTACCTACCGGTGCCGTCCGGGGCGGTGTCGATCGAGTCGCGTTCCACCAACCTCGACCTGTCGCAGTGGCGCTGGATGGGGTCCTCGAGCACCGTGCGGTCCACCGGTCCGGCCACGCCGCGCGGTGCGACGTACGAGGTCTACGGTGCCTCGACCTTCGCGAACGCGTACCTCGACGCCGTCGCGGCCTCGGGTGTCCTGTCCCGTGCCGACGGCCGGGGGTTCCGCGAGCCGAGCGGCGACCAGCTGCAGACCGACCTGACGCTGCCGAAGGACCTCCCCGCGAACATCTCGTCGACCGCGGAGCGGGTGGCCGGGGCCGCGTCCGACGACTACGCCCAGGCCCGCGCCCTCGAGCAGTGGTTCCGCAGCGACCTGTTCACCTACTCCGAGACGGCCCCCGTCGAGCAGGGCTACGACGGCGACAGCATGGACGTCGTCTCGACCTTCCTGCAGGTGCGCGAGGGCTACTGCGTCCACTTCTCGTCGGCGATGGCCGTGATGGCCCGGACGCTCGGCATCCCGTCCCGGATCGCGGTGGGGTACCGGGCCGGGTCGGCGCAGCCCGACGGTGAGTACGCGGTGTCGAACCGGCAGCTGCACTCCTGGCCCGAGCTGTACATCAAGGGGGCCGGGTGGGTCGCGTTCGAGCCGACGCCGGACTCCGACGCGGCAGCGCAGCCCTCGACCGAACCCACGGAGACCCCGACCGCGGCGACGCCCGAGTCCCCGCTGCCCGCGCCCGAGCAGTCCGCACCTGCCGAGTCCTCGGCGACGCCGACCCCCTCGGCGTCGGCGCAGCCCGGTGCGGCCGGTGCCTCGGGCGGCAGCGGTCCGGCCGGCCTGCTGTTCGGCGCGGCGCTCGTGCTCGCGTTGCTCATCGCCCCCGGACTCGTCCGAGCGCTCCGTCGGCGGTCGCGGTTGTCCGCCGTCGCCGCTGGTCGCTCACCCGCGGTGAACGCCTGGCGTGAGGCCCTCGACGACGTCGCCGACCACGGCTACGCCCCGGGGCTGGCGCCCCCCGGTGACGCAGGGGCTGCGGCCCGGACCGCCCGGGCCGTCCTCGGGCGACTCCGTCCGGTGCTGCCGGCCTCGGCGCTCCCGCACCTCGACGCCGTGGTCGACGCCGTCGACCACGAACGGTTCGCGGCTGACGGGGTCGCAGTGGTCGACGGCGAGGCGCTCGTGCAGCACGTGCAGCAGGCGCGGGAGGCGCTCGACGCCTCGGTCTCCGGTGGACGGGTGCTGCGGTCGCGCCTGCTGCCGCCGAGCCTGCTGCCGTCGTCCGCGTGGTCGCACGAGGGCCGTCGGCGCTCCCGTCGCCCTGCTTGACCGCGGAGTCTCGGCTGGTGCGAGGTTGGCCACTCGGTGCGGCGCAACAAGCTCGCACCGAGTGGTCAACGCCGCACCACGCCGCAGCACCATGCCAGAGCGCCATGCCGCCGCGCCGTGCGCCGCCGCGCTCGGTCAGCGGCGGCGGATGACCGCCTCGACCAGGGCGGCGATGACCTCGCCGGGGTCGACCCCCGGCAGCGCGGGCCCGTCGAACACGACCCCGACGTTGGCGGCGACGAGCGCCGTGGCGAAGGCGTCGAGCGGCATGCCGGCGTCGACCTCCGGGTGCGCCCCGAACCACAGTCGCACCAGCTCGTGCACGCCGTCCTGCAGCACCCGTCGCTGCCGCACGAACTCGGGCAGCAGGTCGGTGTGCCGGATCGCGTAGGCGCGGAACTCCGACAGCAGGGCGAACTGCGCGCGCTGGTCGTGCCGTCCGAAGGCCGCCCGCACGACGTCCGCGATGTCCGCCGCGGCGATGTCGGCGCGGATGAGCTCCTGCAGCGACCCGAGCACCAGGTTCGTCCCGCGCTGCATGACCTGCGCGAGCAGGTCCTCCTTCGACGAGAAGTTCGAGTAGACCGCGCCCTTGCTGAACCCGGCACGGGCGGCGACCTCGTCGAGACGTGCTCCGTGCACGCCTTGTTCGGCGAAGACGGCAGCGCCGGCGATGAGGAGACGTTCTCGGACCTCGGCCCGTGGTGTCCGCGGCGTGGGGGAGTCGGAGACGTCGTCGTTCATCGTTCCTGCCGGGGCGGGGCACCGGGGCTGGAACCCGGGCGGGCGAGCTGGGGGCGGGCGAGCTGGGGGCGGGCGAGCTTGGGGTGGGAGACCTGCCGCGCCGCGCGTCTGATCACGCGCGGCATCAGCGAAGCCCCCATCACCACGTCTGCGCGGAACCGCCGCGTTCGGGTCGCGTCGGTTCGGTGCGGACGACATGAGCCGGGTCGATACCCGACGGTAGGGATGCTACGCCGGAGCACCGACAGATGACACCCCTCAGTCGTCGAACGAGGAATCCGTTGCCGTGTCGTGTTCTTCGCGGACACTGCCCGCTCCCGTGCGCCGTCCGGGGCGTCGGAGCAGCCGGAGTGCGTCGGGTCGCAGGCTCCGCCCGCGCCGCAGCAGCGAGCCGAGCGTCGACTTCGGCTGCCAGTCACGACCGTTGGGCAGTCCCCAGCCGCGGCGGACCGCACCCCAGCGCAGACCGAGCGACAGCGCGATCGCGGCCACGATCCCGATCGACGGCGACCCGAGGGCGGACGCGACGACCATGACCACCGACGCCGCGACGGCCACGGTGGCGTACAGCGCGTTCCCGCCGAACACCGCGGGCACCCGGCGGAGCAGCAGGTCCCGCATCGCGCCGCCGCCGACCGCCGTGATCGTCCCCATGATGATCGCGGCGGGCCACTCCAGGCCGGCGTCGTAGGTGCGCTGCACCCCGACCACCGCCCAGAACCCGATCACCGCGGCGTCGAGCACGGTGAACAGCCGGTCCCAGGTGATCTCGGAGAACGACACGAAGAAGGCGATGAGTGCCCCGGCCAGGGCGACCGGCACGTAGAGCGGGTCGACGAGTGCGACCGGGGGGCCGTTCTGCAGCAGGGTGTCGCGCAGCATGCCGCCGCCGAGCCCCGAGACGAAGCCGACGACCAGGAACCCGAACAGGTCGAAGTCCATCGCGCGGGCGATCGATCCACCGAGCAGGGCGGACGCGAACACCCCGGCGAGGTCGAGCACGTTCGTGACCGACGCCAGGCCATCGACGGACAGCAGGTTCATGAGAACCATCAAACCCCACGCCGAACGACTGGCGGGCCGAACGGCGGTTAGGTTAGCCTCACCTACGTCATGCTCGCCACTCTCGTCATCGGCCTCCGTGAAGGCCTCGAAGCGACGCTCATCGTCGGCATCATCGCCGCGTTCCTGCGTCGCAACCGTGTCCCCCTCGCCCCCATGTGGTTCGGCGTCGGGGTCGCCGTCGTGCTCAGCATCGGCGTCGGGTTCGGCCTGCAGGTCGTCGAGCAGGCCCTGCCGCAGGCGCAGCAGGAGGGCATGGAGGCGATCATCGGCATCGTCGCCGTGGTCTTCGTCACCGGCATGATCGTCTGGATGCGCACCCACGCGCGCACCCTGACCAAGGAACTCGAGGCGAGCGCGACCGAGGCGCTCGGCCGCGGTACCGCGTGGGCACTGGCCGGCATGGCCTTCCTCGCCGTGCTCAAGGAGGGCTTCGAGACCGCGGTCTTCCTCCTCGCCACCTTCCAGGCGTCGTCGGACACCGGTCTCGCCGCCCTCGGCGCGGTCATCGGCATCGCGGGCGCCGTCGTCGTCGGCTACGGCATCTACACCGGCGGCGTCCGGCTGAACCTGTCGAAGTTCTTCACCGGCACCGGCGTCTTCCTGGTGTTCGTCGCCGGCGGGCTCGTGCTGACCGTGCTCCGGCGCGCGCACGAGGCCGGGTGGATCGTCATCGGGCAGCAGCGGACCGTCGACCTGTCCTGGCTCGCCCCGAACGGGTCGGTGCAGGGTGCGCTCGTCACGGGCGTGCTCGGCATCCCACCGGACCCCCGCGTCATCGAGGTGCTCGGCTGGGTCCTCTACGTCGTGCCGGTCCTCGCCCTGACGCTCTGGCGCCGCGCCTGGCGTCCGTCGTCGGCACGCGTCCCCGCGATCCGCGCGACGGTCGCCGGTGCGCTCGCGGTCGCCGCCGCAGCACTGGCGATCGCCGTGCCGACAGGCGGGGTCGACCTGCCGCACACCGCTGCGGTCAGCGGGGACGCCACCTCCGTCTCGGCGGACGTCCACGGTGCGTCCGGCGTCCTCCGCGTCGCCGGCACCACCACCGGCCAGGAGGCACGGCTCACGTTGCCGACGTCGGCCCACCGCCGCGTGACCCGCGCGGGCGTGGCCGCCGACCGGTGGCGGATCCGCACGTCGGCCACCGCCGCGGACCGCCCGGCGACGCTGACGCTCGACGACCTCGTCGACCTGTTCGGCCGGATCCCCGTCGGCGTCTCGCCGTCGACGAACCCCGGCCCGTTCACCGCCCGCTGGGCGGTGCGCGACACCGTGACCCTCTGGACGGTCCGTGGTGGGGTCCTGGACGCCACCCGCGATGAACGCACCGTGCTGACGCTGAGCGGTGGGGGCCTCCCGTCCGCCCGCACCACGACCCTGGACCGCTCCGTGTGGTCCGTCCCCGACTCCCGCGTCGAGCAGGCAGCCACCTCGGTGGCGGCCGCGGACACGCGGGCTGCCGAGCTGCTGCTCTGGAAGGCCTGGTTGCCGATCGCCTTCGGCGTCGCAGCTGCCGCCCAGGCGCTGCTCGCGCTCCGTGACCGCCGTCGTCGGACGGCACCCGTGAACCCCACCCCCGAAACCGTCCCGACACGCGGCCCACCCGCCGGGGACCCTGCAAGGAGCAACGACTATGCCGTTCGGTAAGCCCGTTCGACCCCTGATCACCCTCGGCGCCCTCGGCGTCGTCACCGCCCTCGCACTGACCGGCTGCGCGAGCTCCGACGGTGCCTCCGACAGCTCCACCGACGCCGCGAAGGTCTCGCGCGTCACCATCACCCTGACGAACGACGGCTCGGACCAGTGCAAGGTCTCCGAGACGAAGGTCCCCGCCGGGCCGGTCACGTTCTCGGTGAAGAACGAGTCCTCGACCGCCATCACCGAGGTCGAACTGCTGCAGGACCAGCGGATCCTGGGCGAGAAGGAGAACCTCGCACCCGGCCTCGACGCCGTGCAGTTCACCGCGACCCTGACCGGTGGGGAGTACCAGGTGTACTGCCCCGGAGCCGACACCGAGCTCACCGACTTCACGGTCACGGGCAAGGTCACCTCGACCGCGAACAGCAGCGCCGCCACCCTGCTCGACGAGGGCACGAAGGGCTACGCCGACTACGTCGACGGCCAGGTCACCGACATGGTCACCGCGGTCGAACTCCTGCAGAAGGACATCGACGCCGGCGACCTCGACGCCGCGAAGACCGACTACGCGAACGCCCGCCCGTTCTACGAGCACGTCGAGAGCGACGTCGACGGCTTCGTCAAGAAGGGCCACAAGGCGACCGACAACGCCGGCAACCTCGACTACCTGATCGACATGCGCGCCTCGAACCTCGACCCGGCCGTCGGCTGGAGCGGGTTCCACGCCGTCGAGAAGGACCTGTTCCAGGCGGGGGAGATCACCGCGTCGACCAAGAAGACCGCGGCCGACCTGACCGAGAACGTGCAGCTGCTCGCGAAGCTCGTCCCGACGCTCGACTACAAGCCCGAGGACCTGGCGAACGGTGCCGCCGGCCTGCTCGAGGAGGTCCAGTCGAACAAGGTCACCGGTGAGGAAGAGGCGTACAGCCACATCGACCTCGTCGACCTCGCCGCCAACGTCGAGGGTGCCCGTCAGGCCTTCGCGTACCTCAAGCCGGGCCTGACGAAGCTCGACCCGACCCTGACGAAGCAGATCGCGAAGCAGTTCGACGCGACGAACACGCTGATGGACGGCTACCGGAACGCCGACGACCTCGGCGGCTTCGACGCGTGGGACGCAGCCACCAAGAAGTCCGACGCGAACCGCATCTCGCAGCAGATCCAGGCCTTGCAGGACCCGCTGTCCCGCCTCGCCGAGAAGGTCGCCACCGCGTGAAGCAGCCCGACGACGACCGCGCAGCCCGCACCGGGGTCTCCCGGCGCGGGCTGTTCGGCGCAGGACTCGCCGCGGCCGGAGCCGGGGCGGGCGCCGCGGTCGGCATCGGCGGCGCGACGGCCGCGACGGGGGTCAACCCGTTCACGGCGGCCGCCAACGGTGACGAGTCCATCGACCTGTCCCAGAGCCACCCGTTCTACGCGACCGCCGCACGGCAGCCGCAGGGTGGGGTGCAGACCGCCCCCCAGCGGTACTGCGTCTTCATGACCTTCGACCTGTCCACCAGCGTCGCGACCGAGCTGCAGGTGCTCCTCGCCCGCTGGTCCGCGGCGATCGCGCAGCTGCAGGCGGGCAAGACCGTCGGCAGCGTCGAGCCCGCGCACGGTGACGGCGTCGGCGCGGACACCGGTGAGGCGCTCGACCTCGGCCCGGCGTCCCTGACGGTCACGGTGGGGTTCGGCCCCGGCGTGTTCGACGAGCGCTTCGGTCTGGCCGACAAGCGTCCGGCGGACCTCGCCGACGTGCCTCGGCTGCCGAGCGACAACCTGCAGGCCGGACTGACCGGCGGCGACCTGTCGTTGCAGGCCTGCGCCGACGACCCGCAGGTGGCGTACCACGCCGTCCGCGACCTGGCCCGGATGGCGAGGGGGACGGCGACCGTGCGGTGGACCGTGCTCGGCTTCGGTCGCGCGTCGGCCGGCCCGCACCAGACGACGCCGCGCAACCTGATGGGCTTCAAGGACGGCACCAGGAACATCACGACGGACGAGGACCACGACCGCTTCGTGTGGGTCGACGACCCGGGCGACGGTGCGGCGTGGATGACCGGCGGCACCTACCAGGTGGTGCGGAAGATCCGGATGAACATCGAGATCTGGGACGCCGACGTCGTCAGCGACCAGCAGCGCGTGTTCGGTCGGACCAAGATCGAGGGCGCACCGCTGTCCGGTGGGACCGAGCACACGACGCCGGACTTCGTGGCGACCGACGGCGACGGTGCCACGAAGATCGACGCGACGTCCCACATCGCCCTGGCCGCCCACGAGGCGAACGGCGGCGTGAAGATCCTGCGTCGTCCGTACAACTACACCGACGGTCTCAACGAGTACGGCCAGCTCGACGCCGGACTGCTGTTCCTGGCGTACATGAACGACCCGGAGCACTTCACGCAGCTGCAGCGGAAGCTCGGCGCCTCGGACCGCTTGAACGAGTACGTCTCGCACATCGGGTCCGCGGTGTTCGCGATCCCGCCGGCACCGCGCAAGGGGTCGTACATCGGCGAGCAGCTGTTCCGCTGACGGTGTCCGGAGCGCGCTGACGCCGCTGGGGGAGAGGGTGCCCTCCGCCGTTTCCCTGGAGGCGGAGGGCACCCGCGCCGCGGGGTCTCGTCGAACGGAACCACCGCCGACCTGAGAGGCGACCCGGCGCGACGCGTCGCGATGCGACAGCCCCGAGAGTACCCCGCCGATCCCCGGATCCGCAGTGCGAGCGCTGCTATGGGACAGGGAGCGCGGCAGCGGATCCGCGCGCGGTGCGCGCCGGACGCGATCCGTGCCTCCCGGCGCGACGGAACGGGCCGCCTCACGGTGGTGAGACGGCCCGTTCGTGTCGGACTGGAGGCCCGGTGTCAGTCGGTCTGGACGCTCGCGTCGGTCCGTGCGCGCTTCCGGCGCACGGCGACGAGTGCGGTGATGCCCGCCAGCAGGAGCAGGCCCGCTGCGATCCCCGGCGCCGTCAGGTCCGCGCCCGTGTAGGCGAGGTCACCGCCGGCGTTCGTCGAGTCGGACGGGTCGCCCGCCAGGTCCGTGCCGGTGCCCGTGTCCGTTCCCGGAGCGTTGCCGTTGCCGGCACCCGGGGCGTCCCCGTTGCCCGCGCCCGGGTCAGCCGGGTCCGTGGGGTCGGTCGGGTCCGTGGGCTCGGTCGGGTCCGTCGGGTCGACGGCCGCGGCGAGCGGGATGGTCACGGCGAGCGTGATCGTCTGGCCGCCCGGCAGGGTGACGACGAGCGGCTCGTCCGTCGTCGCGGCGGCACGGGCAGCCGTCCGGACCGTCGCTGCGTCGGCCGACGACTCGACGGTCGGCACGGCGAAGGTCAGCGTCGCACGACCCTGCTCGTCGTTCGTGTCGACGATCGTCGGGTCGATCTCGGCGGTGGCGAGCTCGACGTCACCGGCGCTCACCGACACGGTGCCGGCTGCAGCGGGGTCGTCGCTGCTGAACACGAGCGACGACAGGTCGATGCTGATCTCGTCACCGGGCTGGAACCCGCCCTCGGGGGTCGGCGTGACCGTGGTGCCGACGGCACGCTGGTCGGACGGCGGGGTGACCGTCGGGTTGGCCAGGAAGTAGTCCACCTGCGCCTGCAGGTCGACCTGGCCCGAGTCGGCGATGTTCGCGCCGGTCGCGAAGGCGGCGAAGTTGTCGCCACCGGTCGACAGGAACGAGTTGACCGTCACCTTGAGGGTGTCGTCGAGGGCGATCGACTCGCCGTTCAAGGTCATGCCGGTGATGCGCTCGCCACGGCCCTTCGCGGGGTCGTAGGTGTACGCGAAGCCGTCCGAGACGCCGAGCTTGAGGAACGGACGCGGCAGGCCGTCCGGCTGCCACTGCTGCTCGAGGGCGTCCTTGATCTGCTGGCCGGTCATGTCCTCGGTGACGAGGGTGTTCGCGAACGGCTGGACGAGCGCGGCCTCCTTGTAGGTCACCGTGCCGTCCGGGTCGCCGGCACCGCTCGACGCGTAGACCATGTCCGTGCGCAGCCCGCCGGGGTTCATGAAGGCGATCTGCGAGCCGTTGCGCTCGGTCGCGGAGCGCTGCACTTCAGCGATGTAGTTGCCCAGGACGGACTCGCCGCCGCGGTTCTCGGTCGTGCGGTCCGACTGCACCGCACGACGCAGGTCGCCGGTGATCTCGCCGAGCTTCTTGCTGCCCTCGACGTCGGCGACGGCCTTCGCAGCCGTCACGATGTCGGCCACCGCGTCCACCGAGGTGGAGTCGGCCGGCACGCGGTTCTCACCGTTGACCGACTTGACCTCGGACGTGATGCCGGTGAGCTGCTTGTCGGCGTCGACGGTGAGCTGCAGGTGTCCGTAGTTCACGCCGTAGGAACCGGTCTGGATCACCGGGCGGGTCGTACCGTCGGGACCCGCGATCTGGTGGTTGTAGGTCGCGTGGGTGTGTGCGGAGACGATCGCGGACACCTTCGACGAGACGCCCGAGGTGATCGTGCCGAACACGCCGGACCCGGTCGCGTCGGCGAGGGCGTTCGTGGGAGCACCCTCGTGCACCAGCAGGACGAGCACGTCGGCCTCGCCGTTGCCGTCGACACCGTCGGTGAGCTGGTCGGCGTACTTGTTGACCTGGCTGACGATCGGGGCCATCGCGAGGCCCTCGACACCGCCGGGGCTGACGAGCCCCGGGATGAGGTCCTCGGTGGTCGCGCCGATGAAGCCCACCTTCACGCCGCCCTTCTCCACGATGGAGTACGGCTCGAACGCGGGGTCGGTCGTGCCCTGCTTGACGATGTTCGCCGAGACGTAGGGCCAGTCGGCCCGGTCCTCGATGCGCCCGGTCAGGTCGTCCTGGCCCTTGTCGAGCTCGTGGTTGCCGATCGCGCTGACGTCGAGGTCCATGGCATTGAGCGCATCGATCGTCGGGGCGTCCTGCTGGATCAGCGAGGTGAACGTCGAGGCACCGACGTTGTCGCCGACGCTGGCGAAGATCGTGTTCGGGTTGGCCTCGCGGTACGACTGCACGACACCGGCGAGCTCGGCGGCACCGGCGGCCTTGTCGACGGCGGTGCCCTCGGACTCGATGCGGCCGTGGAAGTCGTTGACGTCGATGATGTCGATCGTCGTGTCGCCCTCGGCGGCGACGGCGGTGGAGGGGACGGACAGTGCGACGAGCACACCCGCGGTGGCGAAGGCCGCGCCGCTGATGATGCGCCGTCGGCGGCGCGGAGAGGAGTGGAGGTTCATCGTCGGAGAACCTATGAGGACGCACAGCCGACCCGCCAGTGTCGGGTCGAAGTCGTCACACGACGTTCACATGAGCAACACCCGTCGTGCTGCGTGCTGCTCGACGTGCCGTCACTCCGCGGCGATGAGGGGGCGGAGCGTGCGGTGGGCGATGCGCAGCCCCTCGAGGACCTTCTCGTCGGTGCCGCCCCAGAGCGGGTCCTCGTGCTCGACCGACAGGGTGCCGTCGAACCCCGCTTCGTACAGGCGGTCGACGACGTGCGGCCAGTCCACGACGCCACGGCCCGGCACCCGGAAGCGCCACCAGCCCATGTCCCACGGGTCGCCGCCCTTGTCGACCTTGCCGAAGAAGCCGTACTCGTTGCGCTCCCGGGGGAACAGCTCGAGGTCCTTCGCCTGCGCGTGCACGATGTGCTCGGCGAACGGCAGGATCGTCTCGACCGGGTCGATGCCGATCCAGGTCAGGTGCGACGGGTCCCAGTTCAGACCGAAGCCGAGGCCGGTGACCCAACCCCAGAGCTCGGGGGAGTACGCCAGGTTGCCGGGGTAGCCGTCCGGGTGCCAGCCCTCCATCACGCAGTTCTCGATGATCAACCGCACGCCGCGCTCGCCGGCGTAGTCGACGAGCTCGGGGAGCACTCGGTCGCCGATCCGCATGTTGTCGACGACGCTGCGGCTCATGTCACGGCCGATGAACGTGCCGACGTACGGCACGCCGAGCACCTGTGCGGCATCGATCGCGTGCTTGAGGTGGGTGCGGATCTCCTCGCGGCGGTCGAGGTCCTGGTGCAGGTTGTTCTCGTAGTACGCGAGCGCCGAGATCTCGAGACCGGTGCGGTCGAGCAGGTCACGGGTCGCCGCAGCGTCCTCGTCGGTGAACGTCGCCACCGGCAGGTGCGCCGCCTCGAAGTCGCGGCCACCGGTGCCGGGCCACACGCCGACCTCGAGCCGCTCGTACCCCTGCTCGGCGGCGAAGTCCGCGATGCGGTCGAGGGGCCAGCCGGGCAGGCAGGCCGTCAGCATGCCGAGCTTCACCGGATCTCCCGCCACGTGGTCTCGGCCGCGCTGGTGATCACGGCGTCGATGATGTCGGCGGAACGTGCGCCGTCCGCGAAGGTCGGCAGGCCGTCGGGGGCCACACCGGTGCGGACCGCGGTGTAGGTGTCGGCGACGAACGCGGCGAAGGCGTCGAGGTAGCCCTGCGGGTGCCCGGACGGCACGACCGCCAGACGCCGCTGGTCCGGGTACCCCTGCGACGGGTCGCGCACGACGATCTGCGCACCACGCTCGTTGCCGAACCACGCGGACTCGGGCTGTTCCTGGTCGAAGGCGGCGCTGCCCCGGGTGCCGTCGACCTCGAACCACAGGCGGTTCTTCCGACCGGACGCCACCTGCGAGATCACCACGTTGCCGATGCGCCCGGTGCCGGTGCGGAACGTCGCGACCGCGGTGTCCTCGGTGGTGACCTCGGCCCGTTCCGCGGCGTCGGCGACCGGGTCGGGGTCCGGCGAGCCGGAGAACGACGGCCCCGAGGCCGCGGGGCGGGTCGGGTAGACGATGTCGGTCGCCGCGGACACCGAGGTGAAACGCTCACCGGTGACGAACTCGACCAGGTCGCACCAGTGCGAGCCGATGTCGGCGAACGCGCGGGACAACCCGCTCGAGGTCGGGTCGACCCGCCAGCTCGAGGCGTCCTCGTCGAGCATCCAGTCCTGCAGGTAGTGGCCGTGCACGGCGAGCAGTCGACCGAGGTCGCCGTCGGCGATGCGCGCGCGGATCTCACGGATCATCGGGTGGTAGCGGTACACGAACGGCACCGTGGCGACGACACCGGCGTCCGCCGCCGCGGCGACGAGTTCGGCGGCCTGCGCCGGGTCGATCGCGAGGGGCTTCTCGCACACCACGTGGATGCCCGCGGCGATGACCGCCATCGCCTGCGGGTGGTGCTGGTCGTTCGGCGTGCAGATGTGCACGACGTCGGGGGCGTCCGCGATGACGTCGTCGAGCGCGGCGTACCCCCGAGGCAGGTCGAGTTGCGCCGCGACCTGCTCGGAGCGCGATGCGTTCCGGCCGAGCACCCCGAGCACCTCGGCACCAGCGGCCCGGGCCGCGCGGGCGTGGACCCCCGCGATCATGCCGGTGCCGATCACGACGACGCGGAGGCGTCGTCCTTCGTACCCACTGCTCATGGTGCTCCCTCGCGCCGAACTGTCACCACCGTAGCGGCCCGGCCGTCCACCGGGGCCGATGAGTACGGTCGGAGGCATGTCGAGCCTCCAGACCAGCCTGCTCATCCTCGGAGCCAGCGGCGACCTGTCCAAGCGCCTGCTCCTGCCGGGTCTCGCGACCCTGCTCGAGGTCAAGGACGACTGGGACGTCCAGCTCATCGGGGCGGGTGTCGAGGAGCTCTCCGACGCCGACTGGAAGGCGCAGGTGCGCGAGTCCTTCGAGAACGCGCAGGCGTCGAAGAACGAGGGCGACGAAGGGGCGGAGGGCGAGTCGTCGCTGTCGGAGCGGCTGCAGGCCGTGATCGACGCGTCCTCGTACCGCAAGGCCGACGTCACGAGCGCCGACGACCTGCGCGCGCTGCTCGGGGCCTGCGACCACGACCCCGCGATCTACTTCGCGCTGCCCCCGGCCGTGACCGAGAAGAGCTGCGAACAGCTCGCCCACCTCGACCTGCCGAAGCGCACCCGCCTGGCGCTCGAGAAGCCGTTCGGTACCGACGCCGCCAGCGCCGAGCACCTGAACGACCTGCTGCACTCGTTCATCCCCGAGGAGCGGATCCACCGGGTCGACCACTTCCTCGGCCGTTCGACGGTGCTCAACCTGATCGGACTCCGCTTCGCGAACCGCATCATCGAGCCCCTGCTGTCCTCGCAGCACGTCGAACGCGTCGACATCGTGTACGACGAGACCCTCGGGCTCGAGGGTCGCGCCCGCTACTACGACAGGGCCGGCGCCCTCACCGACATGATCCAGAGCCACCTGCTCCAGGTCATGGCCGTCGTGGCCATGGAGGCGCCGGCGTCGATCGACGCCGACGACCTGCGGACCCAGAAGGAACTCGTGCTGCGCGCCGTGCGGCCGTGGGGCGGGGACGTCGTCGCCGCCGGCAAGCGCGCCCGGTACACCGCGGGCACGGTCGGCGACCGCAAGCTGCCGTCGTACGCCGACGAGGACGGGGTCGACCCGTCGCTCGGCACCGAGACCCTGGCCCAGCTGACCCTCGAGATCGCGAACTGGCGATGGGCCGGCGTCCCCTTCACGCTGCGTTCCGGCAAGGCGCTCGCGAAGCAGCGCCGCGAGATCGTCATCACGTTCAAGGACTCCCCGCAGGTGCCCGTCGGCCTGTCCGGTGCCGCCCACCCGGACCGGCTCCGGATCTGGATCGCCCCGGACGAGATGCAGCTCGAGCTGAACGTCAACGGGCCCGGCGACCCGTACGCGATCGACCGCACGAGTCTCGAGACGACGTTCAACCCCGGACGACTCAGCGCCTACGGCGAGGTCCTGGCCGGTGTGCTCGAGGGCGATGCGACGCTGTCGGTCCGCGGTGACAGTGCCGTGCAGGGCTGGAAGGTCGTCGGACCGTTCCTCGAGGCGTGGAAGGCCGGCACGACGCCACTCGACGAGTACCCGGCCGGGTCGAGCGGTCCTGAGGACTGGGACAACATCGACGCCTGAGCCGGACGGCGGCGTAGCGTCGGACGACGTGACCACCATCGACGACGTCCTGCAGACCGTTCCCGAACCCGCCGGCGCCGACATCCGTGTCGAGCCCGTCCACTACGACCACGAGGGCACCGACCTGCTCGGCGTGCTCGCGAAGGACGCTGCCGTGGCCGGACCCCGCCCGGCCGTCCTGGTCGTGCACGACTGGCACGGCGTGAACGAGCACGTCGAAGCGCGCGTGACGATGCTCGCCCGCCTCGGCTACGTGGCGTTCGGTGCGGACATCTACGGCGCCGGCATTCGGCCCGGTGACGACACCGCCGGCCAGGTCGCCGGGTCGTACTACCAGGACCTGCCGTTGCTCCGGGCACGTGCGACCGCCGGACTCGAGCGGCTGCGACAGGACCCCGACGTCGATCCGGCCCGCATCGTCGTCATCGGCTACTGCTTCGGCGGCTCCACCGCGATCGAGCTCGCACGCACCGGCGCGGACCTGGTCGGAGCGGTGTCGTTCCACGGTGGCCTCATCACGCACGACCCCGCCGACGCCTCGGCGATCCGGGCGAAGCTGCTCGTGCTGACCGGGGGAGCGGACCCGGTCGTGCCCGACGACGCCGTGCACGCCTGGCAGGACGAGATGCGCACCGAGCCCGGCGTCGACTGGCAGGTCGTCACCTACGCCGGGGCCATGCACGCGTTCGCCGTGCCCGGGACCGACGCGCCCGACCACGGCGCCCAGTACCAGGAGCGCGCCGACCGCCGATCGTGGCAGGCGCTGCGGGTGTTCCTGGCCGAGGTCTTCGACGAGGAGGCCGCGGCGCTGTGACGTCGGTGGCTCGGCTGTCGCCTCGCGACACGCCGGGTGGAGCGGTCGGGCGGCCTCGATTGGCGCCCGGGCCGGAGCTGTTGTAGAGTCTTCCACGGCCGCAAGGCCACGCGCTCGTAGCTCAATGGATAGAGCATCTGACTACGGATCAGAAGGTTGGGGGTTCGAGTCCCTTCGAGCGCACATCCCCCGAAAGCCCCCCGTCAGGCCCTCCGCCTGACTGGGGGCTTTCGCCGTTTTCCAGCCACGCGATCGGGACGCCGGTGGCCATGGCCCACGCCAGCAGGTTCGCGCGGCGGGGCGTCACTGCACCGCGCTCGTAGTTGCTGATCGTGTTTCGACCGAGGCCCGCTCTCCGAGCGAGCTCAAACTGGTCAATGCCAGCGAACTCGCGTGCTTTGCGCAGTCTGTCGCTGATTGTCCATTCCGGGATTCCCCACCGCGGGGCCATGTCCATGCTCATGCGGGCAGCCTAGCGCGCGATAACACGCATGTCCCTGAAAACTGGCAGCGACACAACTTGATTGTGCATGTGTCCAACTGACAAGGTGGACACATGCACAACTCTGCTACCTCAATCCGTTTCGAGTCAGACAGCCCGTTTGGGCTCGACACTCTCATGCCCGAGCTCATCACGACCGGCGAGGTCGCCCGCGTGCTTGGCATCAGCCGGCAGGCCGTCCTCCAGCGCGTCAACACGGGCTCGCTCGTCCCTGTGAGCTCCGACGGCCTCCGCGGCGCGTACCTGTTCAGCGCTCCAGAGCTCGCGTGTGCCCTCCTCGCGCTCGACCCGGTCGCAACCTTCGAGCTGGAGCTCGCACGATGAGTGTCCCCAACACCGCCGGCCGCATCGTCCGCAACGGCCTCAGCTTCGAGCAGCGCGGGTTCACCCGCATTCCGAACGACTGGCTCCGCGACCGCCGGCTCTCGTACCGCGCGCTCGGCATCCTGGTCCACCTCATGAGCCACGCGGAGGGCTGGTCGCAGACGATCCGCGAGCTCGCCGCCAACGTCCGCGACAAGGACGAATCGGCGCGCGAGGGCATGGCCGGCGTCAGGACGGCGCTGCACGAGCTGGAGGCCTACGGCTACGTCGCCCGCGAGCAGACCGGCGGGCGTGGCGGACAGCGCTTCGGCGGCAACGTGTGGACCCTCTCCGACCCCTTCGAGGACGGTGCGCGGCCTGTGGATAAGTCCCCTCGTGCCCCCATGGCGCTGGTGCCCTCGGTTGCACCGGATGCTACGGATGACGACGAAAAGCCCCGATCAGCTCTGTCGTGCGATTTCCGTGACACGGAATCCCGTACGACGGAATCCCGTGCAACGGAATCCCGTGTCACGGAAACCCCGTCCACGGGGAATCGCACGACTACAGAAGAGCACTCATCAGAAGATCAAGTAGAAGAAACAACCCACAATCCTGGTACTGTGTCCAAGATGAGTTACGAAGTGCGTTCGGCTAGTTCCCAGATTCAGGGTGGGCTCTGCATGCAGTCCCCGAGCGGAGCGCACAGCATCGACAGCCTGAGCGGGTACTGCGCGCACTGCGGGCAGCGGATCACCTCTGGCCCGATCGGACAGACGGCATGACCGCCGAGCTCGTCGTCGTCGGCATCCTTGGAGCGCTCGCCTGGCTCGGCCTCGTCGTGCAGGCGGTCGTGAAGCGATGACCGATCACGAGACTGCCGGCAAGGAACTCATCGGAGAGCTCCGACGCGTCGCCGAGAGCCGACGCACCACCGGAGAGAACCACCTGAGTGGCCTGCTCCGCAGCGCCTCTGACGCGTTGGCCTGGCACATGGCTCGCCTTGCTCGTGCGGCTCGCCTCAGCGAGAGCTCGGCAGGAGGGCCGCTCCGCGGCCAGGCAGGGGGAGTGACGAGCTCCACCGCTGGCGGGATCGGTGCCACTCTTCGAGCGCTCGGCATCGCCGTCCGAGCTGGCGAGTTCGCCCACGCATCCGGCCCCACCATCCGCCTCGACGTAGGAGACATGTCCCTTGACCTCAACGCACGCCAGACCGCCGCCCTTCGCCTCGCACTCACCCACGCACAGCAAGGAAGCACGATCCAGTGACCAGCACCGCCGCCCGCCACCGCACCGCGCACAACCCGATCAAGACCCGCCACGCCCGCCAGCTCCGCGCCGGCATCCGCGACGCCCGCCTCCTGCACGGCCTGTTCGGCCGGCGCGGACGCCTCCTGACGTACACAGACGGCCCCGAGGCGTACCGGTCGGCGTTCAACCGCACCGCGCACGTCCTGTCCGTCGTCGCGGCGTGGAACGGCCGGTGAGCGCCCCGCAGCAGCGCCTCGCCACCGAGCGCGAGGTCGCCGACTGGATGGCCCTGACCCC
Source organism: Curtobacterium sp. PhB146 (assembly GCF_004342995.1). Taxonomy (NCBI): domain Bacteria; kingdom Bacillati; phylum Actinomycetota; class Actinomycetes; order Micrococcales; family Microbacteriaceae; genus Curtobacterium; species Curtobacterium sp. PhB146. The sequence goes on from NZ_SMBN01000002.1 coordinate 226,928, forward strand.
TCGCCAGCTCGCGGACCTCCGCCGCGCCGGCCAGGGTCCCCGGCACATCGCGCTCACTGCCAAGGCGATCCGCTACGCGTGGGCCGACGTCTACGCCTACGCCCAGCGCCGCCGAGAGCTCGTGAGTGGGTAGCCGGCCCGACCTGGAGAGCCGGCGCTGGCGCGAGCAGTGCAAGCGCATCAAGGCCCGTGACGGAGCCTGCACCTCGTGCGGCAACCCCGAGGACCTGACCGTCGACCACATCAGCCCACCCTCGGTCACCGGCATCCCAGGCGACCAGTACCCGGACCACATGCTCACCACCCTCTGCCGCCCGTGCAACAGCAGCAAGGGTGACCGCCCCGACGCCCGCCTCCACTACCGCAACCCCCGCTGGAGCTGACTCCCCGTGCCACCGAGAGCCCCCCTCGCCCCGACCCGATCAGCCCGCCTCCAGCTCGCCGCCCTGTCCGCCGACCTCAGCCGCAGACCAGCCGGCCGGCCCGCCGCCTCCAGCCGGCCGGGGCCGGCCGTTTCTTCTGAGCGGCCCCCGTCCTACCCCGCCCCCTTCTGTCTTTTTCCCAGATCAGCCCAAATATTCGGGAGTCCCCAGCCATGACCGATCAGCCCGCCGCGATCGACGCCGACGAGCTCGCGAACGCCACCGCGACCGACGACGACGACGAGACCTACCTGGAGAGCGTCAAGCGGTTCATCGCGTCGGCGAGCTGGCTCGGCGAGGAGCACCGGCCGGCCATGAAGGTCCTCCGCTCGCTCGCGAAGGTCCTGGACGACGAGCTCGCTCGTGGCAAGGCTCCGCAGGCCGCGCTCGTGTCGCAGTTCGGACTCACCTACCGCGACCTCGCCAAGCTCGGCCAGAAGCCCGCCGGCGACGACGCCGGCGACCCGAGCATGCCGCCGCCCATGGGCGGGATCGACTGGTGACACTCACCGCACCGACGCCAACGCCGGCTCCCGACGAGGGGCCGGCGTTCGACGTGTCGGACATCGCCCCGTGGCCACCGACCCGCTACACCGCCCCGCTCTCCGAACGGCACCCGTCCCTCTGGGAGCGCTACCGCGAGACCCTGCAACGCGCCTGGTGGGTGAGCAACGCCTACTGCCTGGAGGAGTGGCAGGAACGGCTCCTGCACGCGATCACCGAGCTCGACGCGTTCGGCAACCTCCGCTACCGCGAAGTGCTCATCAGCCTCGGCCGGCAGAACGGCAAGACCGAGATTGCCGCCGCCCTCGGCCTGCTGTTCATGGTCGCCAAGCGCGCCCCGCAAGTCATCGGCATCGCCTCCAGCGCCGAGCAGGCCCGCCTCGTCTACAAGCGCGCCTACGACGTCGTCGCCCGCTACGGCCCGCTCACCCGCCGGTTCGCCCGGCTCACCGACACTCGAGGACTCTCGACAGCGTCCGGCGGCTCGTGGGAGCTCAAGGCCAGCAAGTCCGCGGCCCTCCAGGGACTCCCGATCGACCTCGGCGCGATCGACGAGGTCCACCTGCTCAAGTCCGAGCTCTGGACCGACCTCGTCAACGGCACCGGCGACCGCGAGAACTGCATGGTGGCCGGCATCACGACCGCCGGCGACGACGACTCGACGCTCCTCCTCCGGCTCTACGAGCGCGACGACGCCCCCGGCACCGGATTCGGCCGCTTCATCTGGGAGGCACCCGAGCCGCGCGTGCCCGACGACGACGCGACCCTCGCCCGGTGGCTCGCCATGGCAAACCCCGGCATCGCCTCCGGCCGGCGCAAGGTCGCCATCGCCGTGTCCGCCGTCCGCGGCATGCCACCAGGCGAGGCCGTGCGCTACCGCCTCAACCGATTCGTCTCCGGCTCCGACAACGGCTACATGACCGTGCCCCTGTGGGCGAAGTGCGTCGGCGCGGTGCACATCAGCCGACCCGTCATCACGATCGACCGCACCCCAGACTGGAGCTACGCCACCATCGTCGCCAGCGCGAAGGCGGCAGACGGCGTGATCGAGACCGAGGTGATCGAGAGCATGCCGCACCCGACCGTCGAGAAGCTGGCCGACGCGTGCCAGCGTCTCTACAAGCACTCGCCGGCGACCTACGTCGTGGACGGCTACAGCCTCCGCGCCCTCGGCGACCAGCTCAAGCGCAACGGGCTCCCCGTGCGCTACATGACGCTCGGCGACGAGGTCTCGGCCGCGAGCATGACCTACGCCAAGGTCGCCGGCCGAATGGTCCGTCACGCCGGCGACGAGCTCCTGACCAGGCAGCTCCCCAACGTCGTCAGGAAGGCGCACGGCGACCAGTACAAGCTCGCCCGCGCCGGCGCAACGCCCATTGACGCCGTCCTCGCCACCGTCCGCGGGATCTACGTCGCCGAGACCACCGAGGAAGCCGGCATTCAGCTGTTCTAGCCGCCACCGGACCCGTACCGAAACGTACGCATCGGACGGGTCCGGTCGGCTTCCGCAGCACCCGCTAGCGGTTCTCCGCGGCAGGCCGTCAGGGTCTTCCTCGTGCCACTGATTCGCTCCCTCGCCGCCGCTCTCGGCCTCCGCTCCGCGGACGTCGCGAACGACCACACGAGCGACGTGGAAGAGTTCGCCGCTGACGTCCAGCCGGCCGCGCGAACCACCACCGGCGTCACCATCGACAGCGCCCTCAGCCTCTCCGCCGTGTTCCGCGCGGTCCAGATTTGGGCGACCGGCACCTCGCAGCTCACTGTCGACGTGTTCCGCGGCCTGGAGGCGGTCGACCCGCAGCCGGCTATCGTCCGCCAGCCCGACCTCGGCACCTCCCGATCGGCGTTCATCGAGGAGACCACCACCAGCCTCGCCACCACCGGCAACGCCTACTGGCGGCTCCACCGCGCCGGCTCCGGGTTCGGCTCTCGCGCCGCCGGCGAGGTCCGCACCGCCGAAGTCCTCAACCCGCTCCTCGTCACCCCGCTCACCAAGGACGCCACCCAGCGCGTCGTCGGCTACAGCTACCAGGGCCGCACCCTCAAGCTGGACGAGGTCCAGCACCTCAAGCTCCTCCGCGTCCCCGGACACATCACCGGGCTCGGCCCGATCCAGGCAGCCCGCGCCGAGCTCGCCGGCGCGATCGACCTCCGCAACTACGCCACCGACTGGTTCAAGCGAGGCGACGTCCCGCCCGGCGTGCTCACCACTGAGCAGCAGCTCAACGGCGAAATGGCCAAGGCCTACAAGGCGCAGTGGTACGCCGACACCGAGGGCATCAAGGTCCTCGGCGCCGGCCTCAAGTTCAACCCGATCATGCTCGCGCCGAAGGACGCGCAGTGGATCGAGTCGCAGAACCTCAGCGTGCTCCAGGTCGCGCGCATGTTCGGCATCCCGCCGCGCATCATGCTCGCCAGCCTGGAGGGCTCCGGCGACACCTACGCGAACCTCCAGCAGGAAGACCTCTCGTTCGTCCGTTGGACGCTCAACAAGGTCCTCCGCGAAATCGAGGAGGCCTGGACCGCGATCACGCCCCGTGGCCAGACCGTCCGGTTCAACCTCGACGGCGTCCTCCGCGCCGACACCGAGACCCGCTACAAGGCGCACGAAATCGCCATCCGCGCCGGCTTCCTCTCCGTCGATGAGGTCCGTGCGATCGAGGGCCGGCCCCCGCTCCCCAAGAGCGCCGCGACGCCCGACACCGATCCCGCCGGCGACGACGAGCCCACCGACGAGGAGACCCCGAGCAATGACTGACCAGCTCCACCACCGCAGCGCCCACGTTCGCGCAGTCGACCAGGAGGCCCGCACCGTCACCGGCATCGCCGTGCCATGGGACGAGCCAACCACGATCCGAGATTGGGACGGCGAGTACACCGAGCAGTTCGCCCGCGGCTCGGTCCGAGACTCCGACGACTCGCTCCTCTACTGGCGACACACGGAGCCGATCGGGCGCATCATCTCGCACCGCGACACCGACGCCGGCTGGGAAATCACCGCCGCGATCAGCTCTACCCCACGCGGTGACGAGGCCTACACGCTCCTCCGCGACGGCGTCATCCGATCGTTCTCGGTCGGCTTCCGCCCTGTCCGCAGCTCCGTGGACGAGGAGACCGGTGCGGTCACCCGCGAGGAGGTCACCGTCGCCGAGGTCTCCGTGGTCCCCATGCCGGCGTACCGCGGCGCAGACGTCACCGACGTCCGCCACCAGTCCACCACCACCACACCCCGCCCCCAGGAGGCAGCCCCCATGACCGACGTTCTGACCCGTGCCGACCTCAACGAGCTCCGCACCGAGTTCGAGGACCTGACTCGCGGCATCGGCACCCGCCTGGACGGCCTCCAGCGCGACGAGGAGCCCGCCGTCGACACCCGCTCCGCTGGCGAAGTCCTCCAGGCTCTCAACCGCGGCGACGAGGCCACCGTCGCCGCCTACGACCAGCTCATGCAGCACCGCGCCGACGAGCCGGCCGTGCTCAAGGACGGCGCACCCCGCCCGGCGTGGGTCGGAGACCTCACCCGCATCATCGGTGACAGCTCGATCCTGCCCGGCCTGTTCTCCACCGGCACCCTGCCCGCCGAGGGCAACACGCTGGAGTACGGCCAGCTCAAGACCAACACGGTCCAGGTCACCGAGCAGGCGAACGAGGGCGACGCCCTCGCGTTCGGCAAGGTGTCGATCGAGACCAAGAGCGCACAGGTCAAGACCTACGGCGGCTACACGACCCTGTCCCGCCAGGCCGTCGAGCGGTCCTCCATCGCGCTCCTGAACCACCACCTCAACGCCCTCGCCCTGGAGGCCGCGAAGCGCCGCAACGTCTCACTCCGGGCCTACCTCGCCAAGCTCCGCGCCGACCAGGTCACCGCCGACACCCTCGCCGCTCGCAAGACCGTCACGGTCGCCGCCGCGGACACCTACCTCGACTGGGTCGGCGCGATCGTGGACGCCGCCGGCATCTACGAGGACCTGGCGCTCCCGCTCGACGGTCTGCTGGCCGACAAGGGCACGTTCAAGTCGCTCGCGCAGCTCCACGACAGCGCCGGCCGGCCGCTCATGACCGTCTACGGCACCGGTTCGAACGCCGTGGGTGAGGTCAACGTCAAGAACATCGACGGCAACCTCGCCGGCGTCACCGTCAAGGTCGACCCGAAGCAGGCCACCGAGGGCGCATCGTTCTTCAACAAGAACGCCGTGCGCCAGTACAACAGCCCGCTCGTGTCCCTCACCGACGGCAACGTGGTCAACCTGACCAACGCGTACTCCGTCTACTTCTACGCCGCCCTCGCGGCCGAGGTGCCCGACGCCCTCGTGCCCGTCGTCACCGCCGACCCCACCGAGTGATCGTCGTGACCGTCACCGCCGCCCAGCTCGCCGACTACGTCAACCCCGACCAGTACGGGCTCGACGGCGACGAGCGACCCGAGCCCGACGAGTTCACCACCGGATGCGCCAAGCGTGCCGCGGAGCTCGTCAAGGCCTACATCGGCGCGGTGACGGTCCCCGGCGACATCATCGACGGCGCAGTCCTGGAAGTCGGCTCCGAGCTCTACCACCGCCGCAAGTCACCCAACGGCGTCGCCCAGTTCGGCACCGAAGGCACCCCGTCCGTCTTCACCGCCCGCGACCCGCTCGTGCGCGTCTACCCGGTGCTCGACCAGTGGGTGCCGCGGGGGCTCGCATGAGCACGGACAACGACCTCACCAACCTCCGCGACCGGATCACCGAAGCACTCACCACGGCCGGCATCAAGGCCTACCCGAACATGCCGGACCGGCTGCACCCGCCCCTCGCCCTCGCCCAGCCCGGGGACCCCTACCTCGAACCGGGCCCGGCGGCGGGCTTCGGGGCCGGCTCGTGGGCGATCCACCACGAGGTGGTCTTACTGGTCGCCCCGGGCGACAACCGCGCTCAGACGCGCGCCCTGGACCGGCTCATCGAGGACGCCGTCAACGCGCTCGGCACCAACCGAGTCCAGCAGGTCGGCCAGCCCTACGTCCTCGCCATCAAGGACGGCGGCGAATACCTCGCCGCCCGCATCACCCTCACCGACACCCTCTAGGAGCTCCAGTGCCACTCAACAAGACCGGGTCCACCCGGCTCAAGGGCAACGCCCTCTCGCTGACCATCGACGGCGTCGACTACTGGGTCGACATCACCTCCGCCAAGATCACCCCCGGCGACGCCGACAAGGACGTCGTCACGTTCTACGACGCCGCGAACGGCGGCGGCAGCGAGTACGTGCTGAACATGACCGCCATCCAGTCGCTCGACCCCGCGTCGCTCTGGCGCTACGCGTGGGACAACAGCGGCAAGGAGGTCGACTACACCTACGCACCGAAGGGCAACACCGACGCCCCGCGCGACGACGCCCCCTGGTTCGTCGGCAAGACGACCATCGGCACCCCGCCCGAGGTCGGCGGCGAGGCCGGCGCTGACAAGGAGTACACCTCCGACCTGGCGTGGAAGTGCGACGGCAAGCCGAAGCTCGTCACCACCGCCCCCGCCACCGGGGAGTAGCACCCCGTGGACGGTGACCTCTCGATCGGCACGGGCGACGTCCGAGTCAGGATCACCGGCCTCACGAAGACCGTCACCGCGCTCCGCAAGTCGGGCACGGACATGCAGGACATGTCCGAGCTCATGCACGCGATCGGCACGACGGTCGTCCACATCGCTCGACCCAAAGCGCCGTACCTCTCCGGCGCGCTCGCCCGCACCGTCCGCGCGGGTCGCGGCAAGACCAAAGCCGTGATCCGCGCGGGCACCGCAGCGGTGCCCTACGCCGGCGTCCAGCACTACGGCTGGCCCGCACGAGGCATCCGCCCGCACCCGTTCCTCGTGGACGCCCTCACCCTCGCCAGGCCCCGCGTGCTCGACCAGCTCGACCAGGGCCTCGCCCAGATTCTCCGCAAGAACCACCTCACCTGAAAGGACCACACCCGTGGCCGGATTCGACGCAAGCAAGCTCACCCTCGGCGAGATCGAGAAGGTGGAAGACATCTCCCGCCTGTCCATCGACCAGATCGGCGAGGACGGCGTCCCGAAGGCGCGCATGCTCTCCGCCCTCGTCTACGTCATCAAGCGGCGCGAGGACCCCACCTTCCAGTTCGACCAGGCACGCGAGTTCACCCAGGACCAGGCGCTCGAACTCCTCGGTGTCGGCGACGACGAGAACGAGGACGAGGAGCTGGCGGACGACGTGGACCCTACTCAGCCCGCGGCCTCCGACGAGCCCGCGCCCGCGATCTAGCCGAGTTCGTGGTCGGGCTCGGCATGAGCCCGACCGACTACCGCAACCTCACGCTGCTCGAACGCAGCGAAATCCTCGCCGCCGTCCAGCGGCACAACGCCAAGAAGTAAGGAGGTGACCCGTGGCCGGGCAGACCATCACCATCAGCGTCCTCGCGGACACCAAGAAGTTCTCCTCGGCCATGGGGAACCTGTCCAAGAAGACCGGCCTGTCCAAGCTCGCCGACGGTGCCAAGAACGCCACCGCCAAGCTCGGCGGGCTCCTCAAGACCGGCACCAAGGTCGTCACCGGCCTCGCCGCCGGCCTCGCCGCGCTCGCGCTCAAGAAGGGCTTCGACCGCGCCCTCGCGATCGACGACGCCGAAGCCAAGCTCAAGGCCATCGGACTCAGCACCAAGCAAGTCTCCGGGATCATGGACCAGGCGCTCACGAGCGTCCAGGGAACCGCGTTCGGGCTCGGCGACGCCGCCGGCCTCGCCGGGCAGCTCATCGCATCCGGCGTCAAGCCCGGCAAGGACCTCGCCCGCGCGCTCGACACCGCCGCGGACTCCGCCGCCGTCGCCAACGTCAACCTCGGCGAGCTCACGCCCGTCTTCGGCAAGATGGCCGCCGGCGGTCGCATCGCCACCGAAGACCTCAACTCCCTCCAGGACCGCGGCCTGCCCGTGTTCCAGTGGCTCGCCGACTCCCTCGGCGTCACCACCGACGAGACCCGCAAGATGGTCTCCGCCGGCAAGGTCCAGTTCGCTGACTTCGAGGACGCCGTCGCCTCCCACGTCGGCGGCGCAGCGAAGAAGACCGACAGCCTCCGCGCCGTGTGGAACAACACCATGGCAGCCCTCGGCCGCGTCGGCGAGAAGGCCATCAAGAGCGTCTTCCCACTGTTCAAGCCCGCCCTCAAGAACATCACCACATGGCTCGACGGCGTCGGCGAGAAGGTCGGCCCCGTCGCCGAGCAGTTCGGCATCTGGTTCCAGGGGTCCGCCCTGCCCGCCATCACCGCATTCGCCAAGCGCGCCCTGCCGCCCCTCAAGGCCTTCGGTGACTGGCTCGTCCGGGACCTCTGGCCCGCCATCCGGGACGCCGCACTCAAGATCGGCGACGCCTTCGCGAAGGCCACCGGCAAGCTCTCCTCCGGCGGCGGCGACCTGTCCAAGCTCGCCTCATTCCTCGGCGACACCCTGCCCGGCGCGGTCCGCGTCGCCGGCGACGTCATCGCCTGGATCACGACCGTCCTGTCCGAGCACACGGGCATCATCAAGCTCGCCGCCGGCGCGTGGGTCGCCTTCAAGATCGGCTCCTACGTCAAGGGCGTCGCATCCGCCGTGACCGGCGTCGTGGACGGCACCAAGGCCATCATCTCGTCCACCACCGGGGCCGTCGGCGCAATCAAGCGCTTCGGCGACGGGTTCAGCAACGCCGCAGCAGCCGGCTCCCGGTTCTCCGGCGTCGCCGGCACCCTCGGCGGTGCCGCTCGCAAGAGCGTCGACGGCGTCAAGACCGCCGCCACCTGGTCCGGCACCCTCGCCAAGAACGTCGCGCTCGGCACCGCGAACCTCGCGAAGCAGTCCGCCGCATGGACGGTCAACACCGCCAAGACCGGCGCGGCGAAGCTCGCCTCCGTCGCCTCGTCAGCCGCGACCCTCGCTAAGAACATCGCCCTCGGCACCGCGAACCTCGCGAAGCAGTCCGCCGCATGGGTCGTCAACGCCGCCAAGATCATCGCCGCGAAGACCGCCCAGCTCGCCGTCGCGGCCGCAACGAAGGTCGCCGCCGCCGTGCAGTGGCTGTTCAACGCCGCGCTCAACGCCAACCCCATCGGGCTCATCATCACCGCGATCGGCCTCCTCGTCGCCGGCCTGGTCTGGTTCTTCACGCAGACCGAGCTCGGCCGCGACATCGTCGCCAACGTCTGGGGCGTCATCCAGAAGGCCATAGCCGCCGTTGTCGACTGGTTCCAGAACACCGCCCTCCCGTTCCTCACCCGCACGTGGGACGGCGTCGTGAAGGCGTTCCAGACCGCCAAGGACAAGGTCGTGGCCTTCCTGCAGGGTCTCCTCAAGGTGATCCAGACCGTGTGGAACTACTCGCCGCTCGGCCTCATCGTCAACAACTGGGGCAAGATCATGGCGTTCTTCGCCGCGATCCCCGGCCGCGTCGGCGCGGTCTTCCGCAACGCCGTCGCCTGGCTCGCATCCGCCGGACGCAGCATCCTCGACGGACTACTCGGCGGCGTCAACCGAGGCTGGACCGCCGTCGCCAACTGGTTCGCCGGCATCCCCGGCGCGATCGGCAGCGTGTTCTCCAACGCCGGCTCCTGGCTCTCCGGCGCAGCCAGCAAGATCATGCAGGGATTCCTCGACGGCCTCGCCGCCGCGTGGAACACCGTCAAGGACTGGTTCGGCTCGCTCACCAACGCGATCCCGTCGTGGAAGGGACCCGAGGGCAAGGATAAGACCCTGCTCACGAAGGCCGGCGGGCTCATCATGGGCGGTCTCGTCAAGGGGCTCTCCTCCGGCCGCGACAAGGTCCGCTCCACCCTCGGCGGCATCACCGAGCTCATCCAGGACGGCCTCGACGCGAGCTCCGGCACCTTCGGCGTCGGCGGCGTGGACCTCTCCGGCGCATCCCCCCGCGTCGTCGTCGTGCACGCCACCGTGCAGGCACCCGTCGGCTCCTCCGGGATCGACATCGGCCGCGAGCTCCAGGCGTACATCGACCAGTGGCTCCGCGCGAACGGAGGACGGTAATGGCCATCACCGAACGCCCGGTCCTCGACCAGCTCACCCTCCGTATCGACCGCCCCGCAGACGGCATGTTCGTCCTCGGACGATCGACCCTCGGCGGCGAGAAGGACACCTACGCGTGGACGGGTGCCCGCGGCCGTTCCGCTTCGACGCAGACCTCGCCGAGCGGCCTGGTCCTCCGCACCAACGAGGTGCCCGACCCCATGGGTCAGGGCAACGCAGTCTCGTGGGTCGGCGGCTCGGACTCGACCTATATCGACTCTGAGGGCCGCGTGCGCGTCCTGCCGTTCGAGGACGTCACCGCCGGCACCATGCTGGTCCGGACGCCGCTCATCGCGGCCCCTGCCGGACAGGTTCGGTCAGGCCGGCTCCTGGCGTACCACACGTCATTCCGGGTCCCGCTGCACAGCTTCCAGCTCCGGCTCACCGCCTACAACAGCGACGGTGCCCCGCTCGCCCACGTCGCCAGCGCGACGGCGACGTTGCAGCCCTACGAGCCCGGCGAGCTCACCGCCAACGCGCTCACGCTCCCGCCCACCGCCGTCGCGTACGCGCTCGAGCTCTACGCCATCGACCAGCAGTACGCCAACGACGCCGTCTACGTGTCGGCGCTCGGCGAGCCCGGGGCCACCGCCGGCCCCTACTTCGACGGCGACACCGCCGATACGCCCAGCGCCAGCTCGGCGGTCCTCGGCTCGCAGGTCACCCGCGTCAACGTCCTCCCCGACGCCGTGCAGACCATCACCACCAACCGCGGCCTCGCCGGCGACGACGTCGCCACCCGCAAGGTGCAGGTCGGCACACTCTCGGTCACCTTCCGCAACGCGCTCGATCCCGAGGACGACGCCAACTGGTGGGTCCGCTCCGGTCGACCGATCCAGGTCGCCACCGCCGGCGGTGTCCCGATCTTCACCGGCACCATCGGTACGGTCCGTGCAGAGTCCCGCTGGACTGCCGGCGTCGAGGACACCTACGTCACGCTCAACTGCACCGACGCCGTCGCGCCCCTGGCCAACACAACCCGCTACGGCGCGTCCTCCGGCGCGGCATGGGAGAGCTTCCAGGCGCGAGCTCGCCGACTGTTCTCCGGTACCGGCATGACGCCGGCGGTGGCGATCAGCTCCAGCGGCAAGACCGCCGTCGGCAACATGACCGACAGCAACGTCCTGTTCGAGCAGTACACGGACGCGCAGGTCGCCGAGGGCAACGCCTGGCGGGTCACCGAGGGCACCGGCATGGTGTCCGGCGCGGTCAACGCCGTCGGCGCGGTCACGTTCGTCGGCGGCGGCGACTCGGAGAGCAACCAGTTCACCCGCACCATCACCGGCATCACCCCGGGCAAGGCCTACCAGCTCACGTGCAAGCTCTGGTTCGACACCGAGCTCGCTGTCGACGCCACGCTTGACGGCCAGCCCTGGACCGTCATTGCCGGCCCGAGCCCGCAATTCGAGCAGTTCCAGTTCATCGCCACCGGTACCACTGCCGCATTCGTCGTCAACCTGCCGAGCGGCTACAACCCGATGCAGCTCCGCCACCTCTCGCTCCAGTCGTGGGCGTACGACCCGTACGCGATCGGCTCCGTTGTCTACGAGGGGCCGGTGGCCTCACACCTGGACATGCTCGTCGCGTCCGTTCCTGACGCCATCTGGTGGGTCGACGCGGCCGGCATCCCTCGTGTGCAGGACTACGCCCCTGTCGAGTCCCGCGCGCTCCTCAGCGACACCGCCCTCGGTCAGCTGCACTACACCGACCTGTCCCGCGAGCTCGACTCCGGCGCGATCGTCAACGACCTCACCGCCAACAACCACGGCCGTCGTCGAGCCGCAGACGACGCGGGCTCGACATGGGAGGACTACACGCCCAGCTACGGCTACCAGGACGTCACCTCGCGTGCGTCCTGGGGTGCCGCCGCGGTCGCGATCGACACGTGCCTCGCATCCGTGGGCGCCCTCGACCGACTCGCCGCCGCCACGTTCGAGCTCAACGCGGAACCGCGCGCCCGCATCTCATCCGTGACCGTCAACGCCCAGGAGAACCCTGAGCTCGCGTGCCAGGCCCTCGACGTCGCCTCGCGCATCTCGCTCGCCTACAAGCGCACCAGCGACACGCACCGGGTGCTCTCCGTCCAACACACCATCACCGCCACCCGCTGGCTCATCACCGCAACCCTCGGAGCCTAACCATGCCCAAGATTCGTACCTTCGCCGACGGCCAGCCCCTCAGCGCCGCCGACCTCAACGCCGGCGTGCCCGACGTCCCCAACGATGGCGACGTGCTCGACACGGGATGGGTCACCTCCGGCCTCGTCGCCGCCGCCGGCATCACTCTCGGCACCTACCGCATCCGCCGCATCGGCATGCAAGTGCTCATCAACCTCGACCCGTTCACCGTGGACTCCCTCGTCGTCCCGGTCTCCGGGGACATCGGCAACCGCGCGGTCTGCACGGTCGCCGACGCATTCAAGCCCAAGAACGTGCAGGCGCTCAGCTCAGCGAGCACCGGACGCGTCTCCTCCGGCTACATCAACGGGGCCGGCACCGTCGCCCTCGCCGCGACGACCCCGACCGCGACACAGACCGCGAACCTCACCCTCACCAACAACCAGTTCTCCCTCGGCGGCAGCTACTTCCTCGGCTGACGCTCAACCCGAAAGGACACCCCGTGACCTACAGCACCCTCACCACCGAGACCGTCGAGACCTCCCAGAAGTCCGGCCGCGAGAACGCGACCATCGACATGGTGATCCTCCACCACTCCGCGACGACCAACACCGATCAGGTCCTCCAGATGATGACCAGCGGCAGCCGCCGTGTGTCGGCCAACTACGTCGTCAAGGACCGCCGCATCGTCGGCGTCGTGCCCGAGGAGTGGCGTGCGTGGACCTCCGGCGGCACGACCGACGGCGGCAAGGGGGCGGCGTTCGACCGCCGCGCCATCACGTTCGAGATTCAGAACGCCAGCAACGGCGGCTCGTGGCCGGTCTCCGCCGAGTCGCACGAGAGCGTCGCGCAGCTTGTCGCAGACTTCCACCGCCGCTACGGCGTCAAGCTCGACCGCGACCACATCGTGGGACACCGCGAGCTCTACACCCGATGGGGCGCGAGCTACGCGACCGCCTGCCCTGGCGGACTCGAAATGGACGCCATCGTCAAGCGCGCCGCCGAGCTCGTCGCCGGCGGCACCCCGGCCCCGGCCGCGAAGCCGGCCACGCCGGCCAAGAGCTCCGCGCCGGCGTTCCCCCTGCCGGCCGGCTCCTACTTCGGCCCCAAGAGCGGGCCGGCCCGCTCGGTCTCCGGCTACTACTCCCACCGCGAGGACCTGCGGACGTTCCAGCGGCAGATGATTGCGCGCGGCTGGACCTTCCCTCGCTACGGCGCTGACGGCCTCTACGGCGACGAGCTCCGCGACAACGTCCTCGCCTTCCAGCGCGAGAAGGGCCTGGAGGTCGACGGCCTCGTGGGGCCGGCGACGTGGCGCGCAGCGTGGACCGAGCCGGTCACGTGAGCGACGCCGTCCTAGTCGCGATCGTCACGGCCATCAGCGCCGTGACGGTCGCCATCGTCACCCGTTCCAACACCCACTCCAAGCGCGCCGCCGCAGCAGCCACCAGCTCGGCACGTGACGCCGCCGCAGCGCGCTACCAGGTGGAGAACCACCACAGCACCAATCTCCGCGTAGAGGGCGACCAGCGCCACGGCGAGACCGTCGTCAACTTCGGCCGTGTCCTCGACGGACTCCAGGAGGTCCGCCGAGACATCGGCGGAGTCCGCTCCGAGGTTCGCTCGATCCGATCCGACGTCGGCACCCTCTACCGCCGCACCGACACCAACCGTGAGCGCCTCGACGCGATCACCCCACTCCAGGAGAAGCCATGTCCAAGCACGCAGCCACCGACACCGCAGACGCCCGCCAGCGGTCCCTCCGCACCCTCGCCCAAGGCCTCGCCGTGGACGTAGCTATCGCCGGCGCAGCAGCCGGCTACGCCGTCGTCCAGCACTGGTCCGGCGACGACGTCCTCAGCACCGCCGCGTGGATCGCCGCCGGCACTGCCGTCGTCAAGAGCGTCCTCACCGCTGGCCTGTCCTACGTCGCACGGCTCCGGATGCCGCCGACAAGCCCGACCGAATGAGAAAGTGCCGTGCAGGATCCTGCACGGCACTTTCTGTTGCTCGGAGTGTTCGGGTCACCCTGAGCGCCTACACGGTAATAGGTGACGCGTCCTCGTGTCGAATCGAGACCGCGCCGGCGACGAGCCACCCGACGAACGCGACGAAGCCGGCCGACAGCGCCAGCAGCGCCAGCCCGCAGATGACGCCCAGAGTGGGGACCAGCGACAGCCACGCGAGCCCATACATCTGGTCCGCGAGGCTGACGTACTGCACCACCGCCAGAATCGAGCAGCCCACCGCAGCGACTCCCGCGGTGATCCAGACGACGAGGAGGGACGCTTGCCACTTATTTCGCATTAGGACACCCTAACTTGGGGTCGGGAATTCTGGCAAGGTCATTCGGCTGTACTCACATCGATGCGCTGAGAGGCGATCTCTTCTTTGATCCAAGAGGCTAATTGCAGAACGCGGTTAGCTCGCGATCGGCTTGCGTGAAATACGGCTGTGTCGCTTCCCTTGTCGCGCGCGAGCTGAGTCGTCTTCCATCCGTCGTAGTCCCCGTGCATGAACCTGCCGTAGAGCTGCGACATCATCAGCTCTTCGTCAGAGAACACGCGATCATCCCCGCCGAACGACGTGCCAAAGCCTCCCTCGATCTTTTGGACGTTCTTCAACATGGCGTCCCATTCGTCGGCGGTCACCTCGTCGCCCACGTAGCAGTCCTGCGCGGCCCTCATGACGTTCGTCAGGCTCACTCTGTCGCCGGTGAAGTATTTTCGCAGAAGGAAGGCGTGGAGGAAGACCTGCCACCGTCGTTCGTCGTTATCGCGATGGCCAAGCATATTGATGCTATGGCCAAGCGGATAAGCCGCATCCAACCTTTCATAGTCCTCGACGGTCGAAAGGAAGTGAGCGATGCGAGTTGCTGCATTCGGATGGTCACGTTTACCCACAGGCCGATCATCGCACGATCGATTCGCGTCAGGAAACTATCGCTTCAATCGTGCGCCGCCGCTCGGCGTCGTCCGTCGCGACGTAGATGCGAGTGGTAGCCGGCGAGGCGTGGCCGAGAAGGTCCTGCACGACGGCGAGGTCACGGTTGACGCGGTGAGCTCGCGAGGCGAACCGGTGCCGCAGTGAGTGGACGGTCCAATCCCCGTCGAGAAGCCGGTTGACCAGCTTGCCGACCCAGCGGGGCGACAGGTGCCCGTCCTCATCGCCGGGGAACAGGTAGCCGTCGGGCTGTGACCGGAGGACGGCGGCGAGGCCGCGAGTGAGCGGGACGGTGCGCTGCTTGCCGCCCTTGCCGTGCACGACGATGGACCACCCCAGCATGTCCTCGAACACGTCGTCCGAGTGTGCGACCGCAATCTCGGCGCGGCGCATGCCGCAGTCGGAGGCCAGCCGCATCATGAGCTGTTCGCGGTCGTCGGCGCGCCGCATTGCGCGCTGGAGGACGGTGTCGGGCGTCGGGTGCGGTGTCGGCGGGACCGGCTTGACGCGGGGGAGCTTCGCCGCGGGGTTGATCGACGTGTGTCCGTTCTCAATCGCCCAGAGCCAGAAGGCGCGGAACGTGGTCCGCCGGCCCCGACGTGTCTCGCGCGACCAGGTCTGCGACCCGGCCCAGGTCACGAGCTGGCCCGGATCAACCTCCCACGGGCTCGCAGCGCCGATGCGGCGGGCCAGGTGTTCGAGGTGCTGGCGACGTGTGTAGCAGGTCGTGTGCGGGAGCCCCGCGGCCCTCTGGGCGGCAAGGAAGGCGACGATTGCGATGGACCAGAGTTGAGGGATGGAGCGAGACACGCTCATAGACGTTTCCAGGGAACCGGCAAGGTAAGCCTTGCCTAACCCTCCAACGTGTGACCGATTCGTTGCACGACGTGGCATGGTCAGGCCACTCGTCGGCCCGGTATGACGACAGACCGGTCTGCCCCTCGCATTGGGGTCACCTTGCCCTCGGAGGCTCCAGAACAGAAGGTTGGGGGTTCGAGTCCCTTCGAGCGCACAGTGCCGGTTGAACGGCATGACACCGAACAGATGAAGGGCCCCGGCGGATTCCGCCGGGGCCCTTCGTCGTTGGTGGTTCGTGCGCGAGTCGTGTTTCACCGACGCTGACGCCCGAGCAGCGCGATCCCCAGTACGACCAGCGCCACGACGACGAGCCCGACGACGGCGAGCAGGGGAAGCAGGTCGATCGACGCGGTGTCGTGGCACTCGACGGTTCCCACGGCACAGGATGCGAGGACGGTCGTCGTGGTCATGGTCCGAGTGAAGCACGGCGAGGTTGGATGGGGAACATGACGACGACGTCCGTGTTCGAACTGGTACCACGCACGCAGTGGGTCGCGGACGACGAGTTCGTCTTCGCGATCCTCGATGCACACCCGGTGTCACCTGGCCACACGCTCGTCATCCCGAAGCGGCGGATCACCAGCTGGTTCGATGCGAGCGAGGGAGAGCTCGCCGCGACGACCCGGATGGTGGCGCTGCTGAAGGCCCGGCTCGACGAGCAGCACCATCCCGACGGCTACAACGTCGGGTTCAACGACGGATCGGCCGCTGGCCAGACCGTCTTCCACGCCCACCTGCACGTCATCCCGCGCTTCGACGGCGATGTCCCGGCGCCGGCGGGCGGGGTGCGGAACGCCGTCATCGGGCGCGGCCACTCCTGAGCGCGGTGGTCAGTGGTCGGTGGTCAGTGGCCAGCGGCCGGAGGACGGGGCGACGAGTCAGCCCCAGAGGTGGAACGTCGAGTCGATGACGCCGGACAGCGCGAGGGCTCCAGGGACGAGCACGCCGAACAGGGTGAGCGTCGCGCCGATCAGGATGGCCGCGAACGCCAGCCCGTCTCCACGCTCGCCGGTCCGTCGGACTTCGTGCCGCGCGATGAAACCGACGACGACGCCGCCGATCGGGGCGACGAAGGCGAGCGCGATCGCCACGACGGCGAGCAGGCTCAGCGGCGCGAGTCCGGGCGTCCCGTCCGTGCTCGGGGCGGAGGCGGCCGGGGCGGAGGCGGCCGGCGCGGAACGCTCGGGGGCGAGGTCGGTCACGGGTGTCTTCCGTTCAGTCGGCGCACGTGGCGAGCTGCGGGCGTGCGAGGTCCGCTCAAGAGTAGAGGGACGGCGCCCGGAGCGGAGGCCCGCATTCGGGGTCCAGCTGCCCGGTCGGGTGACTTCGTGAGCAGAAATGGTCGGGTTCATCGACGGGACTCGACCATTTGTGCTCACGAAGCGCACGGCTCACGAAGCGCACGGCTCACGAAGCGCACGCGCTCACGAAGCGCACGCGCTCAGCGCCCGAGCGCCGTGAGCTGCTTCTGCAACCCGCGCTCGAGGTACGGCTCCAACGACGTCGCCCACGTCGCCGTGATGTGCGTGGTGTCCCGGTAGACCAGCACGCCGCCGATCACCGCGGGGCAGGTCCTCTCGGTGCAGTAGTAGTCGGTCAGGTCGATCACCCCGGCTCGTCCTCCGGCGGCCTTGAACGCCCGCACGGCCTCGATCGACGAGTCGGTCTGGGCGAGCGCCTCGGAGCGGGGCCGGTCGCACGACGCGTTCGTCGGCCCGGACATCTTGCTCACACAGGCGATGACGTCGGGCCTGGGGACCGGGTTGTCACGGATCGCGATGACGGGGAGTTCGTCGCCGGCGGCCTGCTCCCAGGCGTCGACGAGGCCGTTGCGGGTCGCGATGTCGCGTGAGGCTCCGGCCGGCAGGCTGACGGGCATCTGCGTGGCGGAGTGGGTGACGACCAGGGCGTCGGCGTCGCGGTGGGCGCGGACGTAGTCGATGGCCGCGTGCTTCCACGCGTTGCAGCCGCGCAGCGCGCCGGCGTTCACCGAGTTCTGCTGCGCCGTGGTGAGGTAGCAGCCGCCGATGCCGGCCATGTCGACGCGCCACCCGTTGTCGTCGGCGATCTTCTCGTAGGCGCCGAGCAGGGCGTTGCTGTGCGAGTCGCCGATGACGATCAGGTGCTTCGACCAGCCGGTCGCCTTGCCGAGCACGCAGGTGCGGAAGGTGCCGCTCCAGCACTCGGGGCGGTTCGCGTCGTCGTCCTCCGCCGCCGCGGGGGCCGGGATCCGTGTGTCGGCGAGGGCCGGGTCGACGCAGGGGTCGGCGGAGCTGATCCGTGCGGCTGCTCCGATGCAGGACTCGTCGTCCTGTGCCCGTTCGGTCGCGAGCCGCTTCGTGAGCTGCTCGGTGGCGCCTTCGGCGTGGACCTCCTGCACGTAGACGGCGGTCAGGGTCGAGGCGCCGAGCGTGACGACCGTGAAGGTGCAGATGACGCCGAGCGCGACGACCCCGCGGGGCCGCAGGTCGCGCAGCCAGGTCGAGAAGCGGACGGGTTCCTCGAACCAGATGGTCGTGACGGCGGCGAGTCCGACCGACACCAGGAGCACCGAGGTGCTGGTCGCCCAGTCGAGCGGGCGTCCGAGCATGATCGGCAGGATCACGACGAGCGGCCAGTGCCAGAGGTACAGCGCGTAGGAGATCCGTCCGGTGAACGCGACCGGTCCGAGCGCGCCGATCGACTCGAACACGGTGCGTCCGCCGAACAGCACCACGAGGGTCGCACCGGCGACGGGGAGCAGCGCGGCGATCCCGGGGAACGGCGTCTCCGCCCCGATGACGAACAGGGACAGGACGAGGGCCACGGCGCCGATGCTCGTCAGGATCATGCGCACCCGCCGGGCGACCTCGGTGCGGACCTCGGGCAGGTGCACGGTCGCGGCGAGGCCGCCCAGTGCGAATTCCCACGCGCGGATGCCGGTGGAGAAGTACGCGACGCCGGGGTTCGTGCTGGTCTGCACGATGCTCCACACCAGGGACAGCACGACGACCGCGCCGAGCAGCAGGCGTGCGGCGGTCAGCGTCGAGAGGCGCCCGCGCACGGCGACGGCCAACCCGATCAGCAGCAGCGGCAGGACGATGTAGAACTGCTCCTCGACCGACAGTGACCAGAAGTGCTGGAACGGTGAGGGGTCGTCGGCCGAGGCGAGGTAGTCGACCGAGTTCGCCGCCAGCTCCCAGTTCTGCAGGTAGACGGTCGACGCGATGAGCTCGCGGCCGTACTGCCCCCACAGGGCGCTCGGCACGGCGATGAGCACCGCTGCGCCGGTGGTGAGGATGGTGAGGAACGCGGCCGGCAGCAGGCGTTTGGCCCGGCGGGACCAGAACCGGCCGAGGTGGATCGTGCCGGTGGCGAGCTGTTCGCGCAGCAGGAGTCCGGTGATGAGGAACCCGGAGATCACGAAGAAGACGTCGACCCCGACGAACCCGCCCCGCAGGGCGTGCGGCCACAGGTGGTACACGACGACGGCCAGCACCGCGAACGCGCGGAGACCCTGGATGTCCCACCGCGTCGTGTCGCGCGCGCGGTGCGCGGGGCCCCGCTCGCCCGGCGTTGCAGTGTTCACTGCGACGATCCTACGAGAAGCGCGTCACGCCCTGGGACGGCACGCGAGAAGACGGGAGGCCCGTGGCGGTCTCGCCACGGGCCTCCCGTCCGTCGTTCGCTCGCCCCCACCCCGTGGGGTTCCGAGATCTCGGAACCTCGCGGGCACGCGCCGTCCTGATCGGAACCTCGACGGAACGCACGCGGGGTGTCGTGGAACCTCGACGCACAGCGCGCCGCGTGTCGTGGATCCGCGCGCAGCCCTAGACGGTCGCGCGCACCTCGGCCAGCGACGGGTAGTCGGTGTAGCCCTCGGCGGTCGCGCCGTAGAAGAGCTCGGGACGGGGCTCGTTGAGCTCCGCATCCTGCTCCCAGCGGTGCGCGAGGTCCGGGTTCGCGATCGCCGGACGGCCGACGGCGATCGCGTCGGCGATGTCCTGGTCGTGGACGACGGTGATCGCTTCCTCACGCGTCGTCATCGCGCTGAAGCCCGAGTTGACGATGAACGGTGCGCCCGCGGTGCGGCGGACGTGCTGCACCAGGTCGCCGGTCGGCTCGGCGTGCAGGACGTCGATGAAGGCGAGTCCGAGCGGCGCGAGGCCCTCGGCGATCGCGGTGTAGGTCGCACGGACGTCGGCCGCGTCGTCCTCGATGACGCCCTGGATGCCGTGCTCGGGCGACAGGCGGATGCCGGTGCGGTCTGCGCCGACGGCCTCGGCGACGGCGGTCGTGACCTCGATCGCGAAGCGGGCGCGGTTCTCGGGGGAGCCGCCGTACTGGTCGGTGCGGGTGTTCGACACCGGGGACATGAACTCGTGCACCAGGTAGCCGTTGGCGCCGTGGACCTCGACGCCGTCGAGTCCGGCGGCGATGGCGTTGCGGGCAGCCTGCGCGAAGCCCTGCACGGCGTCCTGCACCTCGGCGGTGGTCAGCTCGTGGGGGACGGGCATGTCGGCCTTGCCGGTCGCGGTGTGGGTCTGACCGGGAGCGGCGATGGCGCTCGGGGCGACGATGCGCGGTGTCTGCGAGATGTCGGGGTGCGAGACACGGCCACCGTGCATGAGCTGCATCACGATGGTGCCGCCCTCGGCGTGCACGGCGTCGGCGACGCGGCGCCAGCCGGCGATCTGCTCGTCGGTCTCGATGCCGGGCTGCCCGGGGTAGGAGCGGCCTTCCTGCACGGGCCAGGTGCCCTCGGTGATGATCATGCCGAGGCCCGCACGCTGACGGTAGTGCTCGACGAGCAGGTCGTTCGGGATGCCGTGCTCACCGGCGCGGGTGCGCGTGAGCGGGGCCATGACGACGCGGTTCGACAGGCGCAGGGCGCCGAAGGAGGTGGGTTCGAAGAGCTTCACGAGGGAGTGGAACGTCGTGTTGCTCGGTGCAATTCCCGCCGTCAGTCGCGCGGGCAGACCAGGGTCGACGAACGGACCTGTCCCTCGGGGCGGATCACCTGGTGCAGGGAGAGGGGCTTGCCGCAGATCGGGCAGCCGCGGTCCACCGATCGGTCGTCGACCCCCTCGGGGTGTCCGGCGCCGATCTGCGACGGTCCCATCTTGTTGATGAGCGTCGTGTTCCACCGTTCGTACCACTTGCCGAAGCGCCCCACGGTGCATCCTTTCGTTCGTGCACGAACCATTATGGCACCATCGGCCCCGGGATCACACCTGGTCGACCCGCTCCAGCAGTTCCGTCAGGTCGTCCTTGAGCGCTTCGAGGCGTTCCAGTGGCCACCCGAGCCGGTCCGCGACCGCCAGGGGGACCGCTCGCGCGCGGTCGCGCAGTGCCCGACCGGCCGTGGTGAGCGAGACCTCGAGCTGCCGTTCGTCGGCGGCGCTGCGGGTCCGGCGGACGTAGCCGGAGGCCTCGAGACGCTTGAGCAATGGGCTGAGGGTGGCCGAGTCGAGCCGCAGTTCGCCGGCGATCTCGCGCACCGACCGGGGATCCTGCTCCCAGAGTGCGAGCATCACGAGGTACTGCGGATGCGTCAGGCCCATCGGCTCGAGCAGGTCGCGGTACAGCCCGATGACGCTCCGGCTCGTGGCCGCGAGGGCGAAGCAGAGCTGCCGGTCGAGCGCGAGTGGGTCGGGTGCGGAGGTCATGCGCCCACGATACCGTTCGCCCACGAAGTGTTCCCGGCTGGCGCGACGGCCGCGTTCATGCGTGCACAGGTATCGACAGAACACCAGTCGATCAACGCGTGTTCTGTCGCACCATGCGGACACATCAGGTGCGTGCGCATGTTCCGACGTTCCACGCGTCGATCAACGGGTGGTTCGTCGGAAGGTGCGGACGCATGCGTCCGGCCGCCGCGCGGGGTGGGCGCACGCACGGGAGGCCCGGGGCCGGTCTCGTGGACCGGCCCCGGGCCTCCAGGCTGGGTGCGTCGACTACGCGCGGTGCGCGGGCGGGTGCCCCGACTCGTGCGCGTTGGCGTCCGGCGCCACGGAGAGGGCGTGCGACCCCGTGTGGGTGTCCTCGTGACCGGGCTGACCGGGCTGACCGGGCTGACCGGGCTGGCCGGGCTGGCCGGGCTGACCGGCGACCGGGTGCGACCGCTCGAGCTTCGCGCCCTCGACGTCGACGTCCGGCACGATCCGGTCGAGCCACTTCGGGAACCACCACGCGCTCTGGCCGAGCAGGTGCATCGCGGCCGGGATCAGCAGCATGCGGACGACGAACGCGTCGATGAGCACACCGAACGCCAGCCCGAAGCCGATCGGCTTGATGGTGGAGGAGTCCGAGAAGATGAAGCCCGCGAACACCGAGATCATGATGATCGCCGCTGCCGTGACCACCGCGCGACCGGCGTGCAGCCCGCGCTGGACCGCGACCTTCGCCGAGGCGCCGTGGGCGTAGGCCTCACGCATGCCGGACACCAGGAACAGCTGGTAGTCCATCGCCAGACCGAACAGGATGCCGATCTCGATGATGGGCAGGAAGCTCAGGATCGGCGCCGGGTCGTGCACGCCGAACACGGAGCCGAGCCAGCCCCACTGGTAGATCGCGGTCAGGCCACCGAAGGACGCCATCACGGACAGGATGAAGCCCGCCGTCGCCGTGATCGGGACCAGGAAGGACCGGAACACGATGATCAGGATGATGAGCGACAGGCCGACGACCACCACGAGGTAGAGCGGCAGGACGTTCGACAGCTTCTCGGAAACGTCGATGTTGGCGGACGCGTTGCCCGCGACACCGAGCGTGACCGTCCCGTCGTCGGTCGTGACGGTCTGCTCGCGCAGGTCCTTGACCAGGTTCTCGGTGGAGATGCTGTCGGGACCGCCGCCGGGCTTCACCTGGAACGCGATGATGTCGCGGTCCGACGAGGTACCGATCGGCAGGACGGCCTTGACGTCGTCGTTCTTCGCCAGGGCCTCGCCGATGGTGACCTCGGTCTCGGTGACGTCGGACTTGCTGATCGACTCCGGCAGGGTCGCGACGACGAGCAGCGGGCCGTTCTGGCCGGCACCGAACTCCTCGTCGAGGGCCTCGTACGCCTTGTACTGGCTCGAGTCGACGGACTCGGACGCACCGGTCGGCAGGCCGAGGCGCATCTGCGTCGCCGGGAGCGCGATGACACCGAGCACGGCGACACCGGCGACGAGCGTGACGATCGCGCGCCAGGTCTTCATCGGCTTGTTCGGCACCCGGGTCGAGCCGGTGTTGCCGATCTTCGCGCGCTCCTTCTTCCGCAGGATCCGCATCCCGATCAGGGACAGCAGCGCCGGCGTGAAGGACGTGGCGATGAGGATCGCGAAGAACACCGCGACCGCACCGACCGTGCCCATCAGCCCGAGGAACGGGATGCCGGTGATGTTCAGCGCGAGCAGCGCGACGATGACGGTCGCACCGGCGAACACCACGGCGTTGCCCGAGGTACCGTTCGCGAGGCCGATGGACTCGTGCACCTGCATGCCCTGCTTCAGCTGGGTGCGGTGTCGGTTCAGGATGAAGAGCGAGTAGTCGATGCCGACCGCCAGGCCCAACATCACCCCCAGCACCGGCGTGACCGAGATGAACTCGACCAGGCCGGAGAACGACAGCGAGGCAAGTGACGCCACGCCCACTCCGAGCACGGCGCTGACGAGCGGGATCGCCGCACCGATGATTGTGCGGAGCATCAGGAAGAGCACGAGCGCGGCGATGATGACGCCGACGATCTCGCCCGGGCCGAGGATCGACGGCACGCCCTGCGCGATGTCGTTCGACACGTAGACGTTCACGCCGCTGATGTCGGCCGAGTCGGCGTCGTCCGCGATGGCGGTCTTCGTGTCGGCGGGGACCTCGTACGTCGACTTCGTGAACTGGACCGTGCCGATGACGGCGCTGCCGTTCGACGACACGAAGCGGACGTCCTTCGACAGGTCGAGGAGCTTCGAGCCCTGCTCCAGCTCGTCGGCGCTGTCGTCGAGCTTCTTCGTGTTGGCGTCGATCGTCTTCTGCGCGTCGGCGATCTGCTGCTCACCGGCGTCGATCTGCGCCTGCTGGGCGTCGATCTGGGCCTGCGCCTGCTGGAGCTGCGCCGCCGCAGCCTGCGCCTGCGCTGCGGGGAGTGCTGCGCCAGCGGCCTCGGCCTGGGCCTTCTGGGCGTCGAGCTGCGCCTGGGCGTCCTCGATCTGCTGCTTGCCGGAGGTCAGCTGCGCCTTCTGGGCGTCGAGCTGGTCCTGGCCGGTCTCGAGCTTCGCGCGGCCGTCGGTGATCTCCTTGCGGCCGTCGACGATCTTCTGGCGCTGCTCGTCGAGCTGGTCCTGGGTGTCGAAGCCGCTCGTCGCGCCCTTGACGCCGTCGAGCTTCTCGACCTTGGTCAGGAAGTCCGCGACCTCCGACTTCTGCGCGTCGGTGAACGCCTTGCCGTTCGTCGTCTCGAAGACGATCGTGCCGTTGCCGCCGTTCGCCGACGGGAACTTGTCGGCGAGCTCGTCCTGCACCTGACTGGTCTTGGTGTTCGGGATCGAGATCGCCGATGAGATCGTGCCCGAGAACAGGCTGTAGGTGACGCCGGCGACGGCCATGATCACCACCCAGGTGATGATCACGAGCCAGTGGCGTCGTGCGGAGAACCGTCCGAGACGGTAGAGGAGACCGGCCATGCGGTTGCCCCGTTCCTTTCGTTGCAGGTGCTGTGTGGAGCGGGGTGCGCCGGTGGACCCCTGGGGAGGGAAGTGTCAGTCGGTGGGCATGTAGCCGCTGCGGACGCTGTGCACGAGTCGTGCCAGCAGGGCGTCCCAGTCGGCGACGGACTGCTCGTCGATCGCGGGGCCGGAGGTGGCCAGCCAGTGTTCCGCGATCACGACGATGCCGCTCATGAGCGACTCGACGAGCAGAGCGGCGTCGAGGGGATCCGCCGCCGGGTAGCGGCGTGCGACCTCGTCGCGGAGTCGTTCGGTGACCCGTGAGAACGCCGTCTGGGTGAGGACCGCGGCCTTCGGGTCGTCCTTGCCCGGGTCGCCGAGGATCCGGTACATGCTCGAGATCGCGGCCGCCAGGTCGGCGCCGCGTGCGGCGGACTCGAGCTCGTCGAACATCGAGGCCCGGCTGCCGTCGCCGACCGGGGTGCGTGCCATGTCGGCGAGGAACCGGTCGATGATCACGGACAGCTCCTGCTCGCACACGGCCAGCAGGACCTCGTCGAGCGAGGCGAAGTGGTTGAACACCGTCCGCCGCGCGATGTCGGCCCGTGCTGCCAGGTCGTCGACGCTGAACTCACGGCCGCCGCGTTCGACGACCAGGTCGCGTGCGGCCTGCAGGATCGCCGCACGGTGCTTCGCCTTGAGGGCGGCGCGGCGGTCGGTCGTGAGGGTCACGAATGAGAACACTAGGTGCATCGATGCACTCGGTGCAACGACTACGAGTGCATCCTCAGGTTCGTACCCCGCGATGGAAACTCGGTTCTGAACAGATGTGCGCATGGTTGACTGCACCCAGCACGACCGCCGGTGCGACCGGCGGCGCGACCGCCAGAACGACCGTTGTACGAAGGAGTACCCGATGCCCGTCCGCCTGTCCCCGGAGACCCTCGACGAGATCGCCGCGAGCGGTGTCGCCGTCCCGACCTACGACCGCAGCGGGATCACCGCCGGCATCGTGCACTTCGGCGTCGGCGGCTTCCACCGCGCGCACCAGGCGATGGTGATCGACCGGCTGCTCCAGCAGGGCGAGGCGCGCGAGTACGGCATCTGCGGCGTCGGTGTCCTCGAGCAGGACCGCCGGATGGCCACGGCGATGGCGGAGCAGGGCGGCCTCTACACGCTCGTCCTCAAGCACCCTGACGGCACGCGCGAGTCCCGCGTCGTGGGCAGCATCGTCGACTACCTGCTCGCCGTCGACGACCCGGACGCCGTCGTCGAGAAGATGGCGCACCCGGACACCAGGATCGTCAGCCTGACCATCACCGAGGGTGGCTACAACTTCGACCACGTCACCGGCGAGTTCGTCGCGGACGAGCCCGGCGTCGCGGCCGACCTGCGCGGCGACGGACCGCCCCGCACGGTGTTCGGCCTGGTCGTCGAAGCCCTGCGCCGGCGGCGTGACCGCGGCGAGCAGCCGTTCACCGTGATGTCCTGCGACAACATCCAGGGCAACGGCCACGTCGCCCGCGACATGTTCACCGCCTACGCACGCCTGCAGGACCCGACGTTCGCCGACTGGATGGACGAGCACGTGTCGTTCCCGAACTCGATGGTCGACCGCATCACTCCGGTCACCGCCGACGAGGACCGCGCCTGGGTCCGCGACGAGCTCGGCATCGAGGACGCCTGGCCCGTCGTCGCCGAACCGTTCTTCCAGTGGGTGCTCGAGGACGACCACCCCGCCGGACGTCCGCCGTACCAGGACGCCGACGTGCAGATCGTCGAGGACGTCGAGCCGTACGAGCTGATGAAGCTCCGGTTGCTCAACGCCTCGCACCAGGGCCTGTGCTACTTCGGGTACCTCTCGGGGTATCGCTACGCGCACGAGGCCACGCAGGACCCCGCGATCGCCACGTTCCTGCGCCGCTACATGGACGAAGAGGGCTCGCCGACCCTGCACCCCGTGCCCGGCATCGACCTCGAGGACTACAAGTCCACCCTCATCGAGCGCTTCCAGAACCCCGAGGTCCGCGACACCCTGGCCCGGCTCTGTGCCGAGTCGAGCGACCGGATCCCGAAGTGGCTGCTGCCGGTGGTCCGCGACAACCTCGCCGCCGGCCGGCCCGTCACGCTGTCCGCCGGCATCGTCGCGTCGTGGGCGCGCTACGACGAGGGCACGGACGAGTCCGGCGAGCCGATCCAGATCGTCGACCGCCTGGCCGAACCGCTGCACCGCATCGCCCTCACCCAGCGCGACGACCGGCTCGCCTTCATCGCGAACCGGCAGGTCTTCGGCGACCTGATCGACGACGAACGGTTCGTCGCGGCGTACCGCGACGCCCTCGACGGGCTCATCGCCGACGGCGCCCACGCCACGGTCGAACGCTTGTCGCGTTCTTGACGCGAGTCGCGCCCTGCGCGTGACCGGGCACCGGACGGGAGGCCCGGTGCCAGCTGGCGCCGCGCCTCCCGTCCGGTGCCCGGTAGCGTCACGGGCTATGGTCGCGTCGTGAACCGGACCGACCGCCTGTACGCGCTCGTCGAGGAGCTCCGCGCCGCTGCGCCCGCGCTGCGGAGCGCGCGCCGACTCGCCGAGCGGTTCGGGGTCAGTGTGCGCACGGTGGAGCGGGACCTGCTCTCCCTGCAGCAGGCCGGCGTGCCGATCTGGGCCGAGCCAGGGCGGACCGGCGGGTACACGATCGACGCCCGTGCGACGCTCCCGCCGCTCGGGCTGACCGTCGACGAGGCGCTCGCGGTGGCGATCGGCCTCGGCACGCTCGGTACCAGCCCGTTCCGCGACGCGGCTCGCAGCGCTGCCCGGAAAGTCACGGCCGTGCTCGCCGAGGACGACGCCCGACGGGCAGCGCGACTCGCGAGCCGCGTGCACCTGCTCGAGTCGGGGGAGCGCACACCTGCTCCCACGGCGCTCGCCGGTGCGCTGACGGGCGGGCGCGTCGTCCGGATGCGGTACCGCGACGCAGCGGGCGCGGAGACCGATCGCGTCGTCGAACCGCTCGGCTACATCGGGAAAGGCGAGGACTGGTACCTCGTCGCGTGGTGCCGGTTGCGCGACGGCGTCCGTGCCTTCCGCGGAGACCGGGTGCTGGCGGTCGAGGAGACCGACGAACCGGCCACGCCCCGGGTCGTCCACCTCGACGAACTCGACATCCCGCACGGCGTCCTGCGCCCCGTGCTCGGAGACCTGCTCGGGGACTGAACCGCCAGATCCGCCTTGTGGTTCGCCGAAACACCGACAGGACGGTGTCGCGGTGGTCGCGCATGCTCGACGAGTCCGGTCACGGTGGCCGGCCAGGAGGGCTTCCCATGCAGTTCGCATCCATCCGGATCATCACCGACGACCTCGACGGGATGGTGCGGTTCTACGAACGCGTCACCGGGACCGAGGCGCGGCGGCCCGCACCCGTCTTCGCCGAGATCGTGACCGGCGGCGCCGTGCTCGCCCTCGCGACCCCGGTGACCGTGGCGATGCTCGGACCGGCCGCGCCGGAGCCCCGCACGAACGGCGGCATGTTCCTCGAGTTCGTGGTGGACGACGTCGACGCCGCGTTCGCGGGGTTGCGTGGTGCCATCGACGACGTGGTGCTGCCGCCGACGACGATGCCCTGGGGAAACCGGTCGGCGCTGTTCCGTGACCCGGACGGCAACCTCGTGAACCTCTTCAGCCGCCCCGCTTGACCGTGTATTCTGTCAGTCACTGACAGAATCGAGTGCACATGCAGCTCCACGTCGAGACCCACGGTCACGGCCCGGTCCGGGTCGGACTCGTGCACGGCGTCCTCGGTTCGGCGCTGGTGTGGCGCGACCTCGTGTCCCACGCCGACCCGGACCGGTACACGTTCCTCGTGCCGGACCTGCGGGGTCACGGCGAGAGCGACCGCGCGGCGTCGTACACGCTCGCCGCGTTCGCCGACGACCTCGCCGAGACGCTGCCGCAAGGGCTCGACGCCGTCGTCGGACACTCGCTCGGCGGGCGGGTGCTGTTCGACGCCGTCGACCGGTTGCGCCCTGCGCGGGCGGTGTACCTCGACCCCGGCTTCCACCTGCGGGCACCGGGGCGGGGCGTGCTCGGTCGGGCGTTCTGGGCGCTGCCCGGGCTGCAGCCGCTGCTCGTGAAGGCGTACGACCGCACCGATCCGCGGTGGGGTCCGGCGAACGTCGCCCGGGCCGAGGAGAGCCATCGGCACTGGGACCGCACGACGCTGCGCGACGTCCTGCGAGCGGTCGCGACGACACCGGTCGCTCCGGCGGCCCCGTTCGTGCCGTCGACGCTCGTGCTCACCGACGACGGTCGACACGTCGTGCCCGCGGCCGAGGTACCGGTCTACGAGCACCTCGGGTGGGACGTCGAACGGGTGCGCGGCGTGCACCACGACCTCGCGATGGAGGACGCCGCGCGCACGATGCGGCTCCTCGACGACGTGCTCGGCGGGGCGCACGCATGAGCGTCACCACGGTGTTCGGCGGGGTGTCCAACGTCCTCGTCTCCGACGGCACGACCTCGCTGCTCGTGGACGGCTTCTTCAGTCGTCCCTCGTTCCCGCGGCTGATGCTCGGCCGGCTCCGACCGGACGTCACCCGGATCGAGGACGCACTCGCACGGTTCGACGTCGACCACCTCGATGCCGTGCTCGTCTCGCACTCGCACGCCGACCACGCCCTCGACGCCCCCGTGGTCGCGGACCGGACCGGGGCCGAACTCGGCGGCTCGACGTCCACCCGGATGATCGCCACCGGGTACGGGCTCGACCGCGTGCCCTTCCGGGAGCTCCACGACCGCGAGTCGTTCGCGGTGGGGGCCTTCACGGTCACGCCGCTGCACGCCCTGCACAGTGACGGCGACGTGGTCCCGGGCGAGATCACCGAGCCGGTCACCCTGCCGGCCCGGATGCGCGACTTCCGTACCGGCGGGTGCTCCTCGTTCCTGTTCGAGCACCCGGACGGATCGGTGCTGGTCCACCCGACGGCGAACTTCATCCCCGGAACGTTCGCGGGGCTCCACGCCGACACCGTCTACCTGGGTGCGGGTGCCGCCGGTGCGAAGCCGACGGCCTGGATCGAGCAGTACTGGCAGGAGACCGTCGGCGCCCTG
This sequence comes from Curtobacterium sp. PhB146, assembly GCF_004342995.1. Taxonomy (NCBI): domain Bacteria; kingdom Bacillati; phylum Actinomycetota; class Actinomycetes; order Micrococcales; family Microbacteriaceae; genus Curtobacterium; species Curtobacterium sp. PhB146. Next base: position 256,540 of record NZ_SMBN01000002.1, read on the forward strand.
CACCCGAGCGTCGTCCGACCGGTGCACTGGGACGCGTTCTGGCGTCCGCTGGACCGTCCGCTCAGGCCGCTGCCGAAGAAGCTCGACCGCCTCGACGTCACGATGCGCGCGTTCGCACGCCTGGCGGACGCCGACGGTGTCGACCTCCGGCTGCCGGAGCTCTGGCAGCGCGAGACCGTCTCCGCGCGGTCGGCGTCGTGACCGGGGTCCGGGCGCAGAACCGCCGGGCGCAGAACCGCCGGGCGACGGAGTGTGCCGTCGAGGATGCCGCGGTCGCGCTGGTCGGCGCGCGCGGGTTCGACGTCGTCACCGGGGCCGAGATCGCGACCGCGGCCGGCATCACCGAGCGCACGTTCTTCCGGTACTGCGCCGCGAAGGTGGACGCGTTCCTGTTCGTCTCGCGCGACGTCCACGACGCCGTCACCGCCGCCGTCACCGCCGCCGTGACCGCCCCGGTGACGTTCGATGCGTTGACCGAGGTGATCGCGGAGGTGCTCGCGACGTTCGAACGCGACCGCCCCGACGACCTCGACCGCCTGGTCCGGGTGCGCGCGCTGCTCGTCGCCGATCCGGCACTGCTGTCCGCCGTGCTCGAGCGGGACGCCGCGCAGACGCTGGAGCTGCAGTCGGCGTGGCAGGGCGCCGACCGGTTCGCGGTGCCGTTGGCGCTGCTCGCGCTGCGCGCCGCGTTCGACGAGTGGGCGGAGCGCCCCGCGGGGGAGTCGCTCAGCGTGGCGTTCCGTCGGACCTGCGCCGCGCTGCAGAGGGCCACCGGCGGCTGATCGCGCGTCACGCCCTGGACGCGTCCACCTGGCTGGAGGGAGGCCCGTGGCGGGCGTGACCCGCGCCTCCCGTCCGCTCTGGACCGTGACGCGAGACGCGCCGGGCGAAGACGTTCGTCTCGTGCGGTGACGGTTCTGGTTCACGTTCCCCGTGGATCACGAACCAGAACCGTCAGTCGTCAGAAAGCACGTCGTCGTCCCACGGCACCGGCGTCGTCTCGCCCGTCTCCCAGTCGTGGCGCAGGATCCCGTACCCGACCGACGCGACCGCGCGGCCGCCTTCGATCGGCCACCCCTCGCGGTAGTGCGCCTCCTTGACCCACCCGGCACGCACGAAGACCCGGCGCATCGCCGTGTTGTCCTCGCGGGTCTGGCCCTCGAAGCGGGTCACCGACGGCAGGGTGCCGAAGACGTGGTCGGTGACCGCGCGCAGTGTGGGGACGCCGAGTCCGCGGCCGCGGAACGCGCCGGCGATGCGCAGGTCGAACAGCGGGACCGGGTCTTCCAGATCCTCCAGCCGGACGAACCCGATGCGGCCGTGCTCCGTGTGGTCGACCCAGTACGAGTCGTGCTCGTCGTCGCGGTAGGAGCCGGATGCCACGGCCTCGACGGCCTCCGCACGGGTCCACGACCGCCGCACGTGGAAGGGGAAGTCCTCGGTCGACAGGAAGTCGACGAGGGCATCGTGGTCGATCCCGATCGGGTCGAGCCGGGTCAGCCGGACGGAGCGGTCGGTCATCCCGCCACGCTAGCGGGGGTGCAGCGTGGTGGCCCAGCGTCCGATCGCGTCGTACGCCTGCTCGCGCACGTCGGGCGCGGACAGCACCACGTCGTGCACGGCTCCCGGCAGCCGGCGGACCGTCACCTCGTTGCCGAGTGACAGGGCTCGGTGGGCCACCGTGTCGACGTTCAGCGCGACGTCGGCGTGTGCCATGCCGGGGTCCCACCGGGGTTGCAACATGCTCTTGTCGCTGAGCATGACCAGGACGGGGACCTGGATGTCGAGCCCGTGCTCGACCGTCTCCTGCCCCGCGAAGACCGCCGCGAGCCAACCGGGGTGCAGGGGGAACCCGCGTTCCGGCCGCCACTGCTGGTCGTACGTCCAGGAGCCCTCGCCCGCGGCCGACACGGTGCGCGTGTAGAAGCCCGGGTCGACGGCAGGCATCGGGGCGAGGGGGTTCCGCTTCGCGCCGAGCTTGATGACGGGCGCGACGATCGCCCGGCCCACGGCGGTCGCCTGGAACTCGAGCCAGGGACTGTTCAGGATGATCCCGTCGACGAGTTCCGGGTGCCGCGCAGCCCACAGCGACAGCGTCAGACCGCCGGTGGAGTGCCCCATCAGCACGAGTCGCCGCTCACCGGGGCCGGGGTGCTCGGCGGACACCGCGTCGAGCGCTGCGGCGATGTCCTCGTCGTACACCGCCAGGTCGTCGACGTTCCCCGGGGTCTGCTGGGGGCGGAGGCTCCGGCCGTACTTCCGCAGGTCCAGTGCGTGGAAGCGGGCACCGAGCCGTTCGACGCGCTCGGCGAGCTCCGTCTGGAAGAAGTAGTCCGACCACCCGTGCACGTACAGCACGTCAGCGCCGTGCAGCGGCCCGCGCCCGTGCAGCAGCAGGTCCGTCGGGGTGTGCCGACGACGGACGAGGGTGGCGACGACCGGCCCCTCGGAGTCGGAGCCGAGCGGCAGTTCGAGTCGCTCGTAGGGCGCCCCGAGGACGTCCTCGTGCCACCGCTGGACGACCATGACCCCACCGTATCCGGCACCGATGCGGGTGGTACCGGGGTACCACGGTCGCTCCGCGGAGATCGTCTGCGACGGCGATGTGGTGGACCCGGTGGTCTCCGTACCGTTGCCGCATGATCGAGATCCAGAACCTCTCCAAGCGCTACGGCGAGAAGGTCGCCGTCGACGACGTGTCCTTCACGGTGCGCCCCGGCGTCGTCACCGGCTTCCTCGGTCCGAACGGCGCGGGCAAGTCCACCACGATGCGCGCCGTCGTCGGACTCGACCGGCCGACCTCGGGCACCGCCCACGTCGACGGACGCCCCTACCGCGAGCTGCGCGACCCGCTGCGTCGCGTCGGCGCACTGCTCGAGGCCAAGGCGGTCCACAGGGGACGCAGCGCCTTCGACCACCTGTCGGCGCTCGCCGCGACGCACCGGATCCCGACGGCCCGGGTGCACGAGGTCATCGGGATGACCGGTCTCGAGAACGTCGCGAAGAAGCGCGTCGGCGGGTTCTCGCTCGGCATGGGGCAGCGGCTCGGGATCGCGGCGGCACTGCTCGGTGATCCGCAGACGCTGATCCTCGACGAGCCCGTCAACGGCCTCGACCCCGAGGGCGTCGTGTGGGTGCGTCGACTCGCCCGCAGCCTGGCCGCCGAGGGGCGTGCGGTGTTCATCTCGAGCCACCTGATGAGCGAGATGGCCCTGACCGCCGACCGCATCGTCGTGATGGGTCGCGGGCGGGTGCTCGCGGACATGGACATCGCGGACCTGGTCGCCGCCGCCACGGAGCGGTCGGTCACCGTGCGGACGCCGGAGCCCGAGCGGCTCCTCGACGCGATCGCCGGACCGGACGTCACCATCGGCTACGAGGGCGACGGGTCGCTGCAGGTCCGTGGCCTCGGCGCCGAGCAGATCGGCGAGGCGGCGGGTGCTGCGGGGATCGTCCTGCACCAGCTGGCCACCACCGAGGCGAGCCTGGAGCAGGCCTACCTCGAACTCACGCACGACCAGGTCGAGTACCGATCGGAGGTGGCCCGGTGAGCGCGGTCACGAGCGACACCCTGCCCCGGCACGACGGAGCCGGCAGCCACACGTCCGGCGTCCACTTCTCCGGCGTCCTGCGCTCGGAGTGGATCAAGCTCCGCTCGCTGCGGTCGACGGTGTGGAGCTTCCTGCTGGTGCTCGTCCTGCCGATCGGCATCGGTGTGCTCCTGGCGGCCTTCGCGGACAACGGCGGTCAGGGGCTCACGGGTGACGCGGCCCGGAACGCCCTCGTCCTCTACAGCACGAGCGGCACGATGCTCTCGTCGCTGATCGTCGCGGTGATCGGCGCCCTCGTCGTCACCGGCGAGTACGGCACCGGCATGATCCGCTCGTCGTTCGCGGCGGTCCCACGGCGGTCGGTCGCACTGGCGGCGAAGGCGATCGTCCTCGCCGTGGCCGTCTTCGTCACGAGTGCCGTGAGCGTCTGGGCCACCGCGTTCACCACCCTGCCGATCGCCGCGGGACGGAACGTCGAGGCGTCGCTGGACGCGAGCGTCGCGATGCCGCTGCTCGGCGCCTCGGTCTACCTGACGCTCATCGCGCTGCTCGCCTTCGCGGTCGGTGTGGTCCTGCGTTCCACAGCCGGCGCGATCGCCGGGGTCCTCGGCCTGATGCTGGTCGCCCCGGTCGTCGTGCAGCTGGTGCAGTCGTTCACGGGAGCGGACTGGCTCGGCACGCTGACCAACCTGCTGCCGCAGAACGCCGGGCAGCCGCTCATGCAGTTCGGCACCGAGGTGACGTCGGGGTGGCACGACGGCGTCCTAGCCTTGGGGGGATGGAGCGGATTCGCGGTACTGCTGGCCTGGGTGGTCGTCGCCTCGGTGACGGCGCTCGCCCTGGTCGAGAAGCGGGACGCGTGACCCCTGCCGACCTCGCCCCCGGTGCCGTCCAGGACGGTGCCGGGGGCATCGCCCTGCCCGACGCACCCGGCCGGCTCCGGCGGCTCTGGGCGCGCCACCCGGTCATGACCGACGCGCTGCTCATGGTCTTCTGGGGTGCGATCGAGGTCGTCGTCGCGTTCCGGAGTGCGTGGCAGGTCGACGGGAGCCCCGCCGCGCGGGTCACGGTCGTCGTCCTCGTGGTCATCGCCGTCTCCGGCATCCCGCTCCGGCGCACGCACCCCGCGGTGACGGCGGTGCTCGGGCTCGCGTCCGTCGTCGCGATGACGTGGACCCAGGCCGGGTACTCGCCGGTGCTCTTCACCGTCTATGCCGCGACCGTGTGGTGGTCGCGTGCCGCCGGGTGGTGGACGGCCGCGGTCGCCGTCGTGCTGGCCGCGGGGGCGACGGCGCTGCGCGTCTTCGTGGTCGCGCCGGGGTCCGGAGGACTCGCGGACGTCCTGTACCCGCAGCCCACGACGTTCCTGCTGGCAGCGGTCCTGATCGGGGTCAACGTGTCGAACCGCCGTCGCTACACGCAGGCGCTGATCGACCGCGCGCACCAGCTGGCCCGGGAGCGCGACCAGCAGGCGCAGCTCGCCACCGCCGCGGAGCGGGCCCGGATCGCGCGGGAGATGCACGACATCGTGTCGCACTCGCTCACGGTGATGGTGCGGCTGGCCGAGGGCGCGGCGGCCGGGTCGGCAGCCGGTGCACCCACCGGTTCGGCGGGGTCCGCTGCCGCTGCCATGCGCGGTGTCGCCGACGTCGGCCGTGGCGCGATGGGCGACATGCGCCGCATGCTCGGGGTGCTCGGAGGCGACGGCGAACCCGCGCTCGCGCCGCAACCGGGCATCCACGACGTCCCGCAGCTCGTCGACCGGTTCCGCGCGCTGGGCACCCCCGTCGCCCTCGAACGCATCGGCGTCGTCCCCGACGACGATGCCCTGCAGCTCGCCGTGTACCGGGTCGTGCAGGAGGGCCTCACCAACACCGCCCGGCACGCGCAGCGCGTCCGATCCGTCGACGTCCGCGTGGCAGCGTCCGCCACCGAGGTCACCGTGGTCGTCACCGACGACGGACGGACAGGAGGCCCGACTCGGCCGGGCGGATCGGCCCACGCCCCAGCGGGGTCGGGTCGAGGGCTCATCGGGATCGACGAGCGCATCCGCGCGCTGGGTGGGCAGGTGCGCGCGGGCTCCCGCGACGGCACCGACGGTTGGCAGATCCGGGCGACGATCCCGGTCAGGACGGAGGACCGGTGATCCGCGTGGCGATCGTCGACGACCAGCAGCTCATCCGGACGGGGTTCCGACTGCTGCTCGAGGCACAGTCCGACATCGAGGTCGTCGGCGAAGCCGGCGACGGCGGTGCGGGAGTTCGGCTCGTGCGTGCTCTGCGTCCGGATGTCGTGCTCATGGACGTCCGGATGCCCCACGTCGACGGCGTCACGGCGACGGCCGCGATCGTCGAACAGGTCCCCGAGACCCGGGTGCTCGTGCTGACCACCTTCGACCTGGACGAGTACGCGTTCGGTGGCCTGCGTGCCGGGGCGAGCGGGTTCCTGCTCAAGGACGTCAGCGCCGCGCAGCTCCTCGACGCCGTCCGGTCCGTGGCAGCGGGGGAGGCCGCGGTCTCACCGCGGGTGACGCAGCGGATGCTCGAGCTGTTCGGTTCCGTGCTCCCCTACGAGCGGCCGGCGGGTCCGGACCCGCTGGAGCCCCTGACCCCGCGGGAGCGCGAGGTGCTGCTCGCGATGGCCCGCGGGTTGTCGAACCCCGAGATCGCCGCACACCTGGTGACGAGCGAGTCCACGGTCAAGACCCACGTCGGGCGGGTGCTCGGCAAGCTCGGGCTGCGTGACCGGGTGCACGCGGTGATCTTCGCCTACGAGCACGGTCTCGTGCCGCGGTCCTAGCTGCGCGGGGCCCTCGCGAAGAACAGGGTGATCGCGCCGAGGGCGATGGACGCGACGATCAGCACCCAGGCGAGCACGGGGATCAAGCCGTCCCACGGTGTGAACAGGAGCACGATGCCGATCACCAGCACGACGGCGGCGGCGATCAGCACGAGGCGGTGCGGTCTTGCCGGGGTTCTGGTCACAGGTGCACCGTACGCGTCGGGACTGCGGACGGGCGCAGTCGCGCGCCGCTAGCCTGGCCGCAGTGACACGTTCTCCCGCTCTGTGACCCAGACCCCACCCAGTTCCGCCGACCGCTCGGGGCTCCGCGCTTCGTGCGGTGACTGCTTCGCCCTCTGCTGCACCGCCTTCGGGTTCCAGCGGTCCAGCGACTTCCCGATTGACAAGCCCGCAGGGAGCCCGTGCCGGAACCTGGCCGACGACTTCTCCTGCACGATCCACCAGGCGCTTCGTCCGCGGGGCTTCACCGGGTGCACCACCTTCGACTGCTTCGGGGCTGGCCAGTACGTCTCGCAGGTCCTGTTCGACGGCACGAGCTGGGTCGACGAGCCGGACTCGAAGCCCGAGATGTTCCGGGCCTTCGCCGTCGCCCGGCAGCTCCACGAGATGCTCTGGTACCTGGTCGAGGCGGTGTCTCGCTCGACCGCTCTGGGGTCAGCGGAAGCACCGACCGTGCTCCGGCTCCGCATCCAGCAGGTCCTCGACGGCGAGCTGTCCGGCGTCCTCGCGGTGGACGTCGAGTCGCTCCGGTCCGAGGTCCGTTCCGTCCTGATCGACGTCAGCGCGGAGGCCCGAGGTGGGTACCCCGCCGCCGGCGACTCGGCCGGTGACCTGCACCCGTCGGCTGACCTGGCCGGCCGCGACCTGCGATCTCGCGTCCTGGTCGGCGCCGATCTGCGCGGTGCGGTCCTGATCGCCGCGGACCTGCGGGGATGCGACCTGTCGGGCGTGGACCTGCTCGGGGCGGACCTGCGCGATGCCCGGCTCGGGGGAGCGGACCTGTCGAACGCGCTGTTCTTGACTCAACCCCAGGTGAACGCCGCGCAGGGCGATGCGTCAACGGTGCTGCCCGACGACCTCGATCGTCCAGGGCACTGGCCGCTCCGGTGATCCGGGTCAGGGCAGGACGATGACCTTGCCGACGATCCTCCCGGCTGCGCCCTCGGCGTGCAGTGCGGGCAGATCGGCGAGCGGGATGCGCCGCGTGACCTCGACCGTCAGGGCCCCGGCGTCCACGAGCGCGACGAGCTCCGTCAGGCGTTCGCGGTTCGGCAGGACGAACACAGTCGCTGCACGAACGCCTCGCGACTCGTCACCCGGCGTGGCCATGAACGCCGTCGTGCTCACGACGACCCCGCCGTCACGGACCGCTGCGACGTCCGCCGCGAACTGCTCGGGCTCGATCGGCGCCAGGTTGAGCAGCACGTCGACCTGACCGTCGAGGGCGTCGAGCAGGTCGACGTCGGTGTGGTCGATGACCTGGTCGGCACCGGCCGCGCGCACGGCATCGGCACTGCGGGGGCTGGCGGTCGCGATGACGTGTGCTCCGGCGCGCTTGGCGAGCTGGACGGCGTACTTGCCGACGACCCCGCCGGCACCCACGACGAGCAGACGCTGCCCGGCGGTGAGCCGGCCGTCGTCGAACAGGGCCTGCCATGCCGTCAGCGCGACGGACGGCAGGGCGGCGGCATCGGCCAGTGGGATGCTCGTGGGTGCTGCCACGACGGCCTCAGCGGGTGCGACGACGGACTCGGCTGCCCCGCCGTCCCGGTCCATCGGCAGGAACGCGATGACCGCGTCGCCCACGGTCAACTCGGTCACCCCCTCGCCGATCGCGTCGACCGTGCCGGAGACGTCGTAGCCGGGGATGTGCGGCAGCTGGATCGGGATCGGCAGGAAGCCGGCCCGCATGCCGTTGTCCGCAGCGTTGTACGCGGAGGCCGCGACGCGGAGCCGCACCTGACCGGCTGCCGGGGTCGGCTGCTCGACCTCGCCGTACTGGAGGACCTCGGGTCCGCCGACTTCGTGGAACTGCACTGCCTTCATGGTGATGTCCTCTCGGAGTTGCTTCGAATTCGAAGCGCTTATCGGAGACGCTAGCACTGCTTCGAACTCGAAGCAACAGGTAGGATGGCTCCATGAGCGACACCCCCACCGCACTGACCCCGACACAGCTCGGGGCCTACTTCGCGCTGACCGAGGTGAGTGCGCTCCTGCGCCCTGCGGTCGAGAAGCAGCTCCGCGACGTCGGCGGGCTGAGCACCGTGCAGTTCCAGCTCCTGGCGCGGTTGGGGGACGCTCCGGAGGGGCACCTGCGCATGACGGACCTGGCCGACGGCGTCGTCTACAGCCGCAGCGGGCTGACCTACCAGGCGCAACTGCTCGAACAGCGCGGCCTCGTCACGAGGTCACCGTCGCCGGACGACGAACGCAGCACCGTCGTCGCGATCACCGACGCGGGGCGCGAAGTCCTTGCCGACGTGTTCCCCGGCCACATCGGCACCGTGCACGGACTCCTGTTCGCACCGATCACGGACGACGACTCGAGTGACCTCGCCCGGATCCTCGGACGCATCAGCGAACACCTGCGAGCGAACCCACCGCGGTCAGCGTCGCGACGATCCGTGAAGGGGGCGTCCGCGTGACCGTCGGAGCGCGCGCCGCTCGGTGGATCATCGTCGGCTCGGTCGTCGTCGGACTGGCGCTGACCGTCTACGCGACGTCCTACTGGCTGTTCCCGACGTCGTTCCAACTCCAGGAGCGGTTGCCCGACGGATCGATCAACCCGCGCGCATGGGCCGACCTGCTCGTCTCGTACATCCTCGCGCTCGGCTGCTTCGCGGTCGCCGGATGGGTGGGCGTGCAGCGGCTCCGCACCCGCCGCCGCTGAGGCGTCAGCTGCGCGTGCGTGACCGTCGCCGCGACACGGTGGCGACGACGAGCGTGGCGACGCCGAGCGCGATCCCGATCAGACCGAGCAGGTAGCCGAACAGCATCAGGATTCCGCCGCCGATGTTCGCACCGCCCCCGGTGTCGTTCGCGAGCGACCACCCACCGATCCCGACCGACAGGAAAGCACCCAACAGGAACACCGTGCACATCACGTGCAGGACCCTCGTGCTCTGGGAGGTCATGGCGACTCGCTTCCGTGCGTGGACCGGTACCGGATTGTAGCGCGACCTGCGAGGGTGGAGCGATGACGCTCGAGATGCTCTGGGAACGAGCCGATCCAGACCAGGTGCTGCGGAGCCGCTTCGGGTTCACCGACGTCGCCGCTGCCGAGGACTGGCTCATCCGGACGCTCGAGCGGTGGTGGAACGTGCGCGTCATCGCCTGCGAGCGCATTGTGATGAGCGACCACAACGCACTCGCCTGGGTCTCGACCGCTGGCGGCCGGATGCTCCTGAAGTGGTCGATCGCACCGGAGGGGTTCGAGCGCTTGGCGTTCGCGGCGGACCTCACGACGTGGCTCGCGGAGCGCGGCCTGCCCGTTTCCGCCCCGGTGCCGACGCCCGACGGACGGGTACAGGTCGAGGAAGACGGGGTCTCGATGGGGCTCCAGCACGTCATCGGCGGAACCCTGCTGGACGTCCGCGATCCGGCACAGGTCCACGCGGCCGGTGCGACGCTGGCCCGCTTCCACGACGCCCTGCGCGACAGCCCCGATCGGGCGCGCGCCGCCGGTGTGCGCCCGCCGCCGACCCCGCTCCTGCAGCAGATCGCAGGCTGGCTCGACGGTGCGACGCACGTGCCGGACCGTGCCCGGGTGGCGCTGCGACGGCTGCTGGCGGCAGCGCCGTCCGACGACCTGCCGGTCCAGATCGTGCACGGGGACTACCGGGCGGCGAACGTCCTGTGCGCTGACGCGGACGTCGTCGCCGTCATCGACTTCGAGGACCTGCGGCTCGACCACCGCATCGTCGAACTGGCGCGGTCGGCCGTCCTGCTCGGGACGCTCTTCCACGACTGGGGGCCGGTGCCCGAAGCCGTCCATCGGCAGCTGCTCGACGGCTACCGCTCGGTGAGCGCGCTCACTGCCGACGAGCTCGCGTGGTGGGACGTCCTGGTGCTCTGGAACACGATGCTGTTCGTCCCGCCGGGGGACGACCCCACCGGGTGGGGCGCTGCCGCCGGGGCGCTCGCCGGTTAGCGGACGACGCGCTTCGCCGCCCGGGCGACGGCCACGAGCGCCGCGACCCCGAGTGCGATCCCGGCGATGCCGACGACCATGCCGCCCATGTACATGAACCCCGCGGCGAAGTTCACGCCGGTGCCGTCCGGAGTGAGGATCGTCCAGACGGAACCACCGGCGGTGAGCAGGAAGCCCAGACCGAGGAAGACGATCGCGAGGGTGACGATCGAGCGGATGTGGTGCACGGTCTGAACCTACCGAACCCGCGCCGGTGGCAGAGTGGCGTGATGGGGAGCATCCGGAACATCTCGGTCGGGCTGCCGACCAAGGACGGCCACGTGCTGCTGTCCGAGTCGTTCGACCAGATGCGCTGCCTGCGCTTTCACCGTGCAGTCGGCGGCGGCATCGAGTTCGGCGAGACCGCGGTCCAGGCGCTCCGTCGCGAGTTCCGCGAGGAGCTCGACGTCGCCCTCGACGAGGTCCGGCTGCTCGGTGTCCTCGAGAACCTGTTCGAGTACGAGGGGCAGCCCGGGCACGAGTACGTCCACGTGTTCGCCGTCCGGTCGGCGGAGCTGGACGCGGTGCCGCTGGACGCTGAACTCGTGGTGCTGGACGAGGGCGGCCCGGTGCGCTGGGTACCCGTCGACACGGACGTCCCGGTGTTCCCGGACGGCGTGCTCGACCTGCTCGCAGGCACCATCCCGGCGACGCAAGGTGACCACTCGACCCACTGACGTCACGATCCCGTCACGACGGGCGCATTCCCAGCGGACACGGCGGTGTTCCGCGGCGAAGTCCCGGCGACCGCCCGAGAACGGCTGGGACGCTCCCGAACTACCGCGCCAGATCGGTGCGGTGATGCACCACGGGGGATCCAGAGCGATGACGATGAGACGTGCAGGGGGAGCCGCGCTCGGCTTCGTGGGCGGCAGTGTGCTCGCCGGGTTGATGATCGGGGTCGGCGTGACGCCGATGATCGCGGTCGCCGGGGTGAGCACGACGTCGGCGATCGGGGTGTTCGAATCGCTGCCGGAGCACATCGAGATCGGGGATCTGCCGCAGCGCAACCAGGTCTGGGCCTACCGCGGTGGCGAACCGGTGCACCTGGCGAACGTGTGGGCGCAGGACCGGCAGGAGCTGTCGTTCGACCAGATCAGCGACCAGCTGAAGCACGCTGCGGTCGACGGTGAGGACAAGCGGTTCTACGAGACCGGTGGTGTGGACGCGACGTCGATGGTCCGCTCCCTGGTGAGCGTCGCCGCGTCGCAGGGCGAGGGCGGTTCGGGTGGCTCGACGCTCACGATGCAGCTCGTCCGGAACATCAAGATCCAGCGGGCGAGCGAGCTGCCGACGCTCGAGGAGCAGAAGGCCGGCTACAAGGAGGCGACGAAGCGGTCGCCGCAGCGGAAGCTCGCCGAGATGAAGCTCGCGATCGGCCTGGCGAAGAAGTACACCAAGGAGCAGATCCTGACGGCGTACCTGAACATCGCCTACTTCGGCGACCAGACCTACGGCGTGCAGTCAGCCGCGCAGCACTACTACGGCAAGTCCGCCACCGACCTGACCCCGGCCGAGGCGGCATCGCTCATCGCGATCGTGCAGTGGCCGGAGCGCCGCGACCTGTCCACGCCGGACCACTACCGCGACAACGCTGCGCGGCGGAACGTGATCCTCCGCTCGATGCACGAGCAGGGGCACCTGACGACCGACGAGTACCGCACGGCACGGCTGTCGCGGCTGGCCGACTCCGTCCGGATCACCGCACCGCAGCAGGGGTGCGAGGCCGTCGAGACCGGGGCGGAGTTCTTCTGCGACTACGCCAAGCGCGTCGCCGAACGTCTGCCGCAGCTCGGCGCGACGAAGCAGCAGCGCGCCGATGCTTGGCGGACGGGTGGGTACCGCATCCAGACGACGCTCGATCTCGACCTGAACGCGAAGCAGAAGGAACTGCTCGACCGGTACGACCCGAAGACCGAGACCCGGTTGGCGCTGGGCGCGACGCTGAACACCGTCGAGGCGGGCACCGGCCGGGTGCTCACGATGGCGCAGAACACCGACTACGACCGGTCGGAGCAGGCGCCACCGACGGCGACGTCGCTGAACTACGCCGTCGACCAGGCCGACGGAGATTCGACGGGCTTCCAGACCGGCTCGACCTACAAGATGTTCACCCTGCTGGCATGGCTCGAGGCCGGCCGCAGCCCGGACACGGTCCTGAACGGCACCCCGCACCCGCAGAACACGTGGACGGCGTGCGGCGAGCAGACGACGGCCTTCTGGCAGCCGAAGAACGACTCGCCCGGCCAGAAGGGGCCGTACTCGGTCCGCTCGGCCACGGCCCAGTCCGTGAACGCCGCCTACCAGTCGATGGCGGCGCAGCTCGACCTGTGCGACATCCGCGACGTCGCGAAGCGCCTCGGTGTGCACCTGGCCGCCGGCGGCGAGCTGCCGTGGAACCCCGCGTCGCTGCTCGGTACCGAGAGCATCGCACCGCTGACGATGGCGGCGGCGTACGCGGGCGTCGCGAACGGTGGTCGGTACTGCGCGCCGGTCGTCATCGACCAGGTGACCGCACCGGACGGCACGGAGCTCGGCGGGCAGCCGCGCACCTGCTCGCAGGTCGTCTCGCCGCAGACTGCGGCGACGGCGTTCGAGGTCATGCAGGGCGCGTTCCGAGGCGGCACGGCGAGCGGCGGCCAGACCCCGGACGGCACAACGCTGTTCGGCAAGACCGGGACGGCCGACGCAGCCGACCAGGTCTGGCTGATCGGCGGGAGCTCGCGCGCGGTCACCGCCTACTGGCAGGGCAACACCGACGGCGGGAAGCACAACCTGCGGTACTACTCGAACGGTCAGGGCGGCACCTACGCGGGGTCCCGCGCAGCGGTCTGGCGCGACGCGCAGACCGCTGTGAACGCCGCCTTGCCGGCGGGCTGACGACAGCAGCGGGTCACGTGCCCGAGACGCACCATAGGACAGACGGGAGGCCCGTTGCCAGCTGGCAACGGGCCTCCCGTCTGATCGTCGGTTGCGTTCTAGGACAGCTTCTTGCTGTCCTCGAGCCAGCCCGCGAGCTCCGTCATGTAGCCGGCCTGCGAGGCGTAGTCGAGCGCCGGGAAGGTGAAGCTGTGCACCTGGCCGGCCTCGAGCGCCGCGTTGTCGGCGAAGGTCGGCTGCTTCTCGAGGTCCGCGACCTGGTAGCCCTGCTGCGACAGCAGCAGGACGTCGGCCTTGATCTGGCCCGCGTTCTCCCACGAGTAGATGCCCCAGTAGAAGCCCTTCGGCTTCGGGTTCACGAAGTCGACGCCGAACGACGAGTACATCTGCAGCAGCGGCTCGTCGGTCGGGCGGGTGACGTAGGCGCCGTCACCGTCGGCGTACATGGAGACGACCGACAGGTCCTGCTCCTTCGCGACCTTCTCGAGCTCGTCACCGGCGGTGTCGAAGCGCTTCTCGGCGGCCTCGATCGTCGACTCCTTCGCACCGAGCGACTCGCTCAGGTCGGCGATCTTCTCGATGACGTCCTCGCCCTTGCCGCCCCACTTGACCTGGACGACCGGCGCGATGGCCTCGATCTGCTTCTCCTGCTCGTTGTCCTTGAAGCCGTAGCCGGGCTGCGTGTCGTCGAGCGTGCCCTTCTCGTCGGTCGGGTAGACCGAGGTCACGACGAGGTCGGGCTTCAGCGCGGCGAGCTTCTCGAGGTCGACGTCGCCGTACCCGGTGCCGAGCTGCGTGATGCCGTCGGTGTCCAGGTCGTCGAAGCGGGCGTCCTTCGCCATGGTGAGCTGGCCGAAGGTGCCGACCGGCTTCAGGCCGTACTCGATGAACGAGATCGCGATGTCGTTCAGCACGACGACGCGCTTCGGCGTGTGGTCGACCTTGACGGTCGTGCCGGTGGCGTCCTCGTAGGACCAGGCCTTCGGCGCCGCGGTGTCACCGTCGGAGTCGTTCGAGTCGGTGCTCGAGCAGCCGGCGAGGAGGAGGGCCGAGACGGCCACGGAGGTCAGGAGAGTGGCTCGGAAGGAGCCGCGTCGGGAGAGCTTCACGTTAGGAGAGGCTAACCTAAGTCTGCCGCCGTCGCCAGCGCGATGTCGCGTTCGCGGTGCAGCGACGTGTCGTGCTCGTCGGCCTCGGGCACGATCATCGGGGCGCCGGTCACGGGGTCCGGGAACACGCGCGCGTGCAGCCCGAAGGCGTGCTCGAGCAACGCGGGGGTCAGTACCTCGTGCGGTGCGCCGTCGGCAGCGACCCCGCCGTCGTGCAGCACGACGAGCCGGTCGGAGAACCGGGCCGCGAGCGACAGGTCGTGCAGGACCATCACGATGGTGGAACCCTGCTCGCGGTTGAGTCGGCGCACCAGGCGCAGGACCTCGAGCTGGTGTGCGAGGTCCAGGTAGGTCGTCGGTTCGTCGAGCAGCAACGTGTCGGCCTCCTGCGCCACCACCAGGGCGATCCACGCACGCTGTCGCTGGCCACCCGACAGGCTCGCGACGTCGCGGTGGGCGACGTCGGTCAGCCCGGTCGCCGCGATGGCCTGCTCCGCCACGTCGGCGTCGTCCGCGGTCCAGGGCTTCGCCCACGACTGGTGCGGGTTGCGGCCGCGCATCACCAGGTCGAGCACGCTCGTGCCCGCGGGTGCGACGGGGGACTGCGGCAGGATCGCGAGCTTCCGGGCGACCTGGCGGTTCGGTTCCTTGCGGATCGGGGCACCGTCGAGCAGGACCTCGCCGGACTGCGGCTTCAGCACGCGCCCGAAGGCCTTGAGCAGGGTCGACTTGCCGCAGCCGTTCGCGCCGAGGAACGTCGTCACGGTCCCGCGCTCGATGCGCAGGTCGAGATCGGTCAGCACGGGGTGCCGGTCGTAGCCGACGGACAGGCCGCGGGCTTCGAGGACCGGGGTGGACGGGGGTGTCGACGGGGGAGTCATCGGGACATCTCCTTGCGGTGACGGATGAGGAGCCAGATCAGGTACGGGGCACCGATCACGGTCGTGATGATGCCGACGGGCACCTGCCACGGGAACGCCGATCGGGACAGCAGGTCCGCCGCGAGGACCAGCGCGGCGCCGAGCAGACCGGCGAGCAGCAGTGGCGGCCGGTTCGTCCCGGCCAGCCGGAGTCCGACCTGCGGCACCACGAACGCGACGAAACCGACCGGTCCGGCGGCGGCGACGGCGGCGGCGGTGAGCACGACGGCCAGGGCGATCACGAGCAGGCGGTGCCGCTGGACGGCGAGCCCCACCCCGGTCGCGACCTCGTCACCGAGCTGTCCGATGCCGAGCGCCGCACTCGTGGCCAGGGCGATCGGCACCGCGACCGCGGCGACGATGAGCAGCGGCCAGACGCTCGACCACGAGGTGCTCGACAGGCTGCCGACGAGCCACTGCGACGCCGCGGTCGCGATGGTGATCTTGGCGCGGACGAGCAGGTAGCTCGTCACGGCGTCGAGGGTCGCGCTCACGCCGATGCCGACCAGGATGAGCCGGTAGCTCTGCACCCCACCGCGCCAACCGAGCCCGTACACGACGGCGGCGGCGACGAGCGCACCGATCGTCGCGGCCACCGGGATCCCGCCGCTGAGCACGATCGAGGACACCGAGTACGTGCCCCCGCCGAGCACGATGGCCGCCACGGCGCCGACGCTCGCGCCCGACGTCACGCCGATGATGTCCGGGGTGCCCAGGGGGTTCCGCGTGAAGGTCTGGGTCAGCGCACCGGCGACGCCGAGGGTCAGTCCGACGAGCGCGCCGGTGAGGACACGGGGCAGCCGGAGTGTGGTGATGATGAAGCCGTCCGGGCCGGTCTCGAGCCCGACCAGGGAGCGGAGCACGATGCCCGGGGCAATCCAGGTCGAGCCGATCGCGACACCGAGGACGACGAGCACCAGGACCAGACCGAGCGAGGCGGCCGTGTACCAGAACACCCGCGGGCGCCAGGCGAGGCCGATCGGACCGATGCGGACCCCGGTCCGGCCGGGCGCACGGACCGCTGCGCCCGTCACAGGGACACCAGCGATCGGCGACGGGCGACGGCGACGAAGACGGGGCCGCCGATGACGGCCAGGACGATGCCGACCTCGACCTCCGAGAACCCGCCGATCAGGCGTCCGACGACGTCGGCGAGCAGCACGAGCGCCGCTCCGACGAGCCCGGAGACCGGCAGCGTCCACCGGTGCCCGGTGCCGACGAGGGCCCGGGCGACGTGCGGCACCGTCAGGCCGACGAACCCGATCGGCCCGGCGGCGGCGGTCGCTCCGGCTGCGAGCAACGTGATGGCCCCGAGCCCGACGAGCCGCGCGACGAGCACGTTCTCGCCCAGGCCCTTGGCCAGGTCCGAGCCGAGCCCGAGCGCGTCGAGGGCCCGGACGTTCAGGATCGCGAGCACCAGCCCGGCGACCAGGAACGGCCACACCGCGCCGAGGATGTCGAGCTGCCGTGCGGCGAGGGAGCCGACGACCCACAGCCGGTACGCGTCGAGCGAGTCCTGGTCGGTCAGGACGACGAACGAGGTGAGCGCGCCCAGCAGGGCCGAGACGGCGGCACCCGCGAGGGCGAGGGGGACCGGGCTGGCCGTCCCGCTGCCCGCGATGGTCACCGAGAACACCACGACGCTCGCGACTAGCGCGCCGCCGAGTGCGAACCAGACCGTCGCGCCGGTGCTCGTGACCCCGAACACGTAGACGCCGAGGACGACGGCGAGCCCGGCGCCCGACGAGACCCCGAACAGTCCGGGGTCGGCGAGCGGGTTGCGCGTGTGCCCCTGCATCAGGAGCCCCGCGATCCCCAGGGCCGCACCGACCGCGGCACCGATGAGCGTGCGCGGGACCCGGGAGCCCCAGACGATCGCCTCGTCGGTGGTCGATCCGGTCCGGAAGAGGCCGTCGAGCACCCGGTCGACGCCGATCCGGTTGCTGCCGAGGAGCATGCTCGCGACCGCCACCAGGACCAGCACGACGATCAGTGCGGCGATCACCAGGACGCGGCGACGGACGGCGGTGCGGTGGACACCGAGGGCTGCTGACGCATCGGCGGTGCGGGCCTCCGAGACGGAAGCCAGGGCAGGGGAGGGGGCTGGCACGGAGAACATCTTAGGTTAGCCTTGCCTCATGGCGAAGACTCCGCGGCTCCTGCCCGAGAATCCCCGGCTCTTCCGTGCCCGGGTCCTGCGGACCGAGCGCACGACGCCGTCGATGCAGCGTGTCACCGTCACCGGCGACGACCTGCACGAGTTCCCGTTCCTCGGCTTCGACCACTGGTTCCGCCTGTTCACCGGGCGTCCGGACCAGGACGCGTTCCGGATGCCGGACCTCGACGGCAAGAAGTGGTGGCCGACGTTCCTGGCCATCCCCGAGGACGTCCGCCCGCACTGCGCGAACTACACCGTCGCCGCCTTCCGCCCGATGCCCGACGGCACCGCCGAGATGGACATCGACTTCGTCGTGCACACCGACGCCGACGGCGAGCCCGAGGGCCGTGCCGCGATCTGGGCCTGCGGTGCCCGCCCCGGCGACCAACTGGCGATGCTCGACCAGGGCTGCATCTTCGACTGCCCGAACGACACCAGCGAGATCGTCATCGCGGCCGAGGAGACCGGCCTGCCCGGCGTGCTCGGCATCGCCGCGTCGCTGCCCCGGAACGCCGTCGGCCGCATCATCCAAGAGGTCCCCACCGCCGGCGACGTCCGCGAGATCGACGCACCGGCCGGGGTCACGGTCACGTGGATCGTCCGTGACGAGGTCGACCACCACGCCGTCCCGGGCCGCGCGGCGCTCGCCGAACTGCAGCGGCACGTGCCCGTCGACGATCGCGGGTACGCCTTCGTGGTCGGCGAGTCGACCCTGGCCACCGAGGGCCGCCGGCACCTGCACCGTGCGGGTCTGCCGAAGGCGCGCATCACGTTCTCCGGCTTCTGGAAGCACGAGGCCAAGGAGTCCGTCTCCGCCTGAGCGGTGCCCGTTCCTTCCCATGGCGTGTGCGATGCCTGGTGCTTTCGGGCGTACCGTCACGAAACTTCTCGCCAGGTACGCCCGATCTCGCCAGGTACGCCCGGAACGCGACCAGCACGACGGACGGGAGGCCCGGTGCCAGCTGGCACCGGGCCTCCCGTCCGTCGTGGGGTTGCGTCAGCCCTTGAGGCCGGAACCCGTCACGCCCTCCACGATCTGCCGCTGGAAGATCAGGTAGAGGATGATCAGCGGCAACGCCGCCAGGATCGCTCCGGCCTGGATGTCCGCGTAGCGCTGACCGAAGCTGCCCTGGACCGTGGCGAGCCCGACCGGGATCGTCATGAGGTCCGGGTTCGACAGCACGAACAGCGGCAGCAGCAGGTTGTTCCAGACACCGACGAAGGTCAGGATCGTCACCGCGGCGATCACCGGACGCGACAGCGGCAGGATGACCGACCAGTAGATCTTCCAGATGTTGGCACCGTCGATGCGTGCCGCTTCCTCCAGCTCCTTCGGGATCCCGTCGAAGAACTGCTTGAAGATGAACACCGCGATCACGGCGGGCACCTGCGGGAAGATGACCGACCAGTAGGTGTTCAGCAGGCCGACGGCGTTGAGCTCCTGGAAGATCGGGATGATCAGGACCTGCGTCGGGATCATGATGCCGAGGATGATGAGCAGGAACGCGATGTTCCGACCGCGGAACACCAGGCGGGACAGCGCGAACGCCGCCATCGAGGCGAACATGACCGTCAGGACGGCCGTGATCACGCTCGTGATGGCGCTGGCGAGGTACCAGTTCCAGATGTCACCGGCCTGGAACAGTGCCGCGTAGGAGTGCAGCGTCGGGTTCCAGTTCGACAGGATCGAGTTCGCGCCGAGGGCGGCGACGCCGTTGTCGGACAGCGACGTCTTCAGGGCGAACAGGCTGGGGATGAGCCAGATGATCGCGAAGACGATCAGGATGATCCCGGCGACCAGGTTGAAGCCCTTGCCGGAGACGCCGATCTTGGCGGCGTTCGCGGGGGCGGCGGCCGAGACGCCGGTGCGGAGCTTGGCGCGGCCGGTGGTGATGCTCTCGGTGGCGGTCATGTCAGGCCCCGATCTCTCGCTTGGCGGCAGCGCGCTCGACGAGCTGCCGGATGACCGCGATCGCGACGATCACGATGAACAGGAGCACCGACGCTGCCGAGGCGGCACCGAGTCGGTTGTCGGTGAAGCCGACGCCCGTGATGAGCTGCAGCGAGACCTGGGTGGAGATGCCCGGTCCGCCGTTCGTCATCAGGTACACCTGGTCGAAGATCTTCAGGCTCGCGATGATCTGCAACAGGATGACCAGCGTCGTGGTGCGGCCGAGCAGCGGCAGCGTGATCGACTTGATCTGCTGCCAGTTCGACGCACCGTCGACGGCGGCCGCTTCGTACAGTTCGCGCGGGATCTCCTGCAGGCCGGCCAGGTAGAGCACGAAGTTGAAGCCGAGGGTCCACCAGACGGTGGCGATCGCGACACCGATCATCGCGGTGTTCGGGCTGGACAGCATGCCGGAGCCCGGGGTGAGGCCGATCGCCGACTGCATGCTCGCCCACAGGCCGGTCGCCGGCGTGAAGATGAACACCCAGATGAGCGAGATCGTCGCCGACGGCAGGATGAACGGCAGGAAGAACGCCAGTCGGAAGAACCACTGGCCGCGGTTCATCCGGTTCGTCAGCACGGCGAAGACGAACGCCAGGATGACGAGCGGCGGCGTCGTGTACAGCGTGAACTGCAGCGTGTGCCAGAGCGACGACCAGAAGTCGGAGCGTCCGAGCATCTCGGCGTAGTTCGCGAACCCGGCGAAGCTGCCGAGGCCCGTGCGGACGGTCGAGGTGTTGAAGAAGCTCGAGACGATCATCCAGACCGTCGGGCCGAGCAGGAAGGCCGCGTAGAACAGGCCGAACGGGGCGAGGAAGAGCCAGCCGCTGCGGCCCTGGCCGCGAGTGAGGCTGGTGCCGTAGGTGCGGTTCCGGCGCGGACGCGACGCGGTGGCCGCGTCCGTGGGCCGGTCGAGGACAGGTGCTGTGGTCACGTCATCGTGCCTTTCGCGCGGTGTTCACGGCGATCGCGTGGGTCGTGTGCCCGGAGCGTACGAGCCGGGCGGTCGTGTGCCCGGAGCGTACGAGCCGGGCGGTCGTGTGCCCGGTCACAGCGGGCTCGGGGTGTTCAGGTAGGTTGCGAGCTGCGACTTGATGGCACTGAGCGCCTGTGCAGGCGACGAGCTGCCCTGCTGCACGAGTGCCAGCTGGGCGCCGACGGTGCCCTCGAAGGTCGAGCCGGAGCCGCCGTACCAGGCGGGGTCGTCGAACACGGCGGTCTCGGCTGCGGCCGCGTAGTTCGACTGTGGCTTGAGCTCCTTGTAGGCGCTGCTGTCGAAGGTCGGGATGTAGGCGGGGACGTGCCCACCCTCGGCCCAGGTCAGGCTCTGCTCGAGCATCTGCTTGATGAAGAGCATGTGCTGCTTGCGCTGCTCCGGCGTGCGATCCTTCTTCGGCAGCACGAAGGTGTGCGAGTCCGCCTGCGTCGCGGGCTTGTCGTAGAGCTGCGGGATCGGGGCCATGCCGAACTTCAGTCCCTTGATGGACTGCGCCGTGCTGATCTCCCACTCGCCCTGCATGAAGAAGCCGGCCTTGCCATCGAACATCAGGGACTGTGCCGTGGCGTAGTCGAGCGCCTTGTTCATCCAGCCCTGCTTGACCCACTTCTGGGTGCGGCTGGTGACCTCGTTGTAGGCGTCCTCGTTGACGGTGAGCTTCGCGCCGCCGTCGCTGATGAACGGGGTCGCGTCGTTGATCTGGTTGTACATCGTCCAGAAGAAGCGCCACGGGGTGGCGGTCTCCGGCACGACGTTGGCGACGTTGAGCGCGGTGCCGCCGGTGACCTTCGCGACCGCGGCGAGGGCACTCTCGAACGTGTCCATGCCGGACAGGTCCTTGAGGTTGCCGTCGCTGTCGAGCAGGCCCGCCTTCTTGCACACATCAACGTTGTAGAAGAGCACGAAGGGGTGGGTGTCGAGCGGGATGGCGATGTTGTTGCCGTCGGTCTTCTGCGCCGTCCAGGCCTTCTGGTTGAAGTCGGCGGCGCTGAGGCCGACGCTCGCCAGGTCCTCGGACGTGATCGGGTCGAGCAGGTCGCCGTCCCACAGTGGCTTCGCGCGGGTCAGGTGGGCGACCGCGACGTCCGGCGGCTTGTTCCCGACGGTGGCCAGTGTCAGCTTCGAGTAGTACGGGTTGCCCCACGCGAACGTGGTGGCCTGCAGTGAGCTCGATCCGCCGTGCTGCTTCGCGTAGCCGTCCTCCATCGCCTGCATGCGGAGGCCGTCACCGCCGCCGAAGAGGTTCCAGAAGACGAGCGTCTCGGGGTTGAGTGCACTGCCGGCCAGGCCGGCTGCGATCGGGCTCGAGCACGCGGCGAGCGGCAGGACCGTCGCGGCGGCCGCTCCTGCGGCGAGGAAGCCGCGGCGCGAGAGGCGCGACGCGGGTGTTGCTGGGCGGTTCGGCATGGCATCACTCCATCGGGATGGGCCGGGCTCGGGAACAGGGTCGGTGCTCCCGCCGGAGCATCGCTGCTCCGTTCGCGGAACACTGCTGCTCCGTGCACGAGAGCCGTGGGTCGGTGCTCCGTGAGCGCTCACATTAGCGCTCGCGAAGATCATCCGCCACCCCTTTCGCGTCGCCGTGGAACCCGGTAGCGTTTCAGGCAGGTGAGCGCTCACTTTCGTGACGGTCCGCTTCGCTACCCCTGGCGCCGGACCGAGCACGCGCACCGCACGACCCGCAGTACCCGCTCTCGCACGATCGAAGGAGATCCATGCCCCGCACACACCTCGTCCTCGACGCCGCGTTCACCGTGGGGCCGGTGCGACGTCGCCTGTTCGGCGGGTTCGTCGAGCACCTCGGCCGCCACGTCTACGACGGCATCCACGAGCCCGCGCACGAGACCGCCGACGAGCACGGCTTCCGGAAGGACGTCGTCGAGCTCGTCAAGGAACTCGGCGTCTCCGCCATCCGCTACCCCGGCGGCAACTTCGTCTCCGGCTACAAGTGGGAGGACGGCGTCGGCCCCGTCGAGCAGCGCCCGAAGCGCCTCGACCTGGCCTGGCACTCGACCGAGACCAACGAGGTCGGCCTGCACGAGTTCCAGCACTGGCTCGACCAGGTCGGTTCGGAGCTCATGCTCGCCGTGAACCTCGGCACGCGCGGCACCGCCGAGGCGATCGAGCTGCTCGAGTACGCGAACATCAACGCCGGCACCGCACTGTCCGAGTACCGCAAGTCCAACGGTCGCCAGGAGCCCTTCGCCATCAAGATGTGGTGCCTCGGCAACGAGATGGACGGCCCGTGGCAGCTCGGCCACAAGAACGCCGACGACTACGGCAAGCTCGCCGCCATGACCGCGAAGGCCATGCGCCAGATCCAGCCCGACCTCGAGCTGGTCGCCTGCGGTTCGTCCGGAGCGTCGATGCCGACGTTCGGCGAGTGGGAGCGCACCGTCCTCGAGCACACCTACGACGACGTGGACTACATCTCCGCGCACGCCTACTACGAAGAGGGAGACGACCTGCCGTCGTTCCTCGCCGCCGGCGTCAACATGGACCACTTCATCAAGACGGTCACCACCGCCGCCGACCACGTGCAGGCGCAGAAGAAGTCCGACAAGCGCATCGACATCTCGTTCGACGAGTGGAACGTCTGGTCGATCACGAAGTGGAACGAGCAGCAGAAGACCTTCGGGCCGCAGGACTGGCCGGTTGCCCCACGCCTGCTCGAGGACGTCTACACCGTCGCCGACGCCGTCGTCGTGGGTGGGCTGCTCATCTCGCTGCTCCGCCACGCGGACCGCGTCGCCTCGGCCTCGCTCGCGCAGCTCGTCAACGTCATCGGCCCGATCATGACCGAGCCCGGCGGCCCGGCCTGGCGCCAGACGACGTTCTTCCCGTTCTCGGTGACGTCGCGCCTGGCGAACGGCACGTCGCTGCAGGTCAAGGCCTCGGGTGACACCGTCGACGGCGGCAAGTACGGCGAGGTGCCGGTCGTGGACTCGGCCGCCACCGTGACCGGGGACGGCAAGGCAGCGGTCTTCCTCATCAACCGCCACCCGTCCGAGTCGACCACCGTCACGATCGACCTCGCGGGCCTGGCGACCTCGGGCGACGTCCGTGCCGAGGGCGTCTGGGACGACGACATCCACGCCGTGAACGACCTCTCGTCCACCGAGCGCGTCGGGCTCCGCACGAACGAGACGGTCAGCCGCGACGGCGACACCATCACGATCGAGCTGCCGCCCGTGTCCTGGACCGCCGTGTCGATCGGCTGAGACGCCTCGGCGTTCGCTGCGGCGGGCGTCGAGTGAGCACAGAGGACGTCGGGCGCTCGCGCCCGACGTCCTCTGCTCGTTCGTGCGGGGCGCGGGGCGCCGGCCGCGACTTCACGGGCCGGGCGACAGTTCACGGGGCGCGGCGCGCGTGAGGTGTCGCTGGGCACGAAACGTGCGCGGCTGGCGGACGGGAGGACCGTGGCGGGCTGGCGCCGGGCCTCCCGTCCGGCGCGTGCGCGAGATCACGGGCTGGGCGACAGTTCACGGGGTGCGGCGCGCGTGAGGTGTCGCTGGGCACGAAACGTGCGCAGCGCGCAGCGCAGCGCAGCGCGGCGCGCAGCGCAGCGCGTCAGCGCGCGGCGGGCGGCGGCGCGGTGCTCGCCCGCTCCACCAGGCGCACGGGCACCAGATCGGGGGCGGAGGACACGGACTCGCCGTCGATCTGGGCGAGCAGGTTCGCGACGGCTCGGCGCCCGACCTCGTCGAAGGACTGGTGCACGGTGGTGAGCGGCGGCCAGAAGGAGTCGGACTCGGGGGAGTCGTCGAAGCCCACCACGCTGAGCGACGACGGCACGGACCGCCCGAGCTCGTGCGCGGCGCGGAGCACTCCGAGCGCGGTCTGGTCGTTGGCGGCGAAGACGGCGGTGATGTCCGGGCGTGCGGCGATGGTCAGGCCGGCGCGGTAGCCGGAGTCGGTGCTCCAGCCGCCGTGGAACACCGGCGGGACGAGCCGACCGGCGCGCTCGAGGGTGTCCTGCCATGCGGCCAACCGGCGTGCGGCGGAGTACGACGAGGTCGGTCCGGCGACGTGCCAGACGGTCTCGTGGCCGAGGTCGAGCAGGTGCTGGGTGGCCTGGCGCGCGCCGTCGGTCTGGTCGGTGTCGATCGCCGGGTGGTCGGTGCTGCCGGTGGAGTCGATGATGACCATGGGCACACCGTCGGGCAGCACGACCTCGGCCGTGTCGATGATGTGCGACTCGATGATGATCACGACGCCGTCGACGGCCTGTTCGTGCAGGCGGGAGAACGCGGAGCGCACGCCTTCTTCGGTGCGCGAGGCCATCGGCAGCAGCGTGATCGTGAAGTCCGCTGCCCCGGCGGCGTCGGCGATCGCCTCGAGCGTGCGCATGTTGCCGAAGGACGCGAGCGTGAACATGATCACGCCGATGGTGCGGAAGCGCCCCGATCGGAGAGCCCGTGCGGCACGGTTGGGCCGGTAGCCCAGGGTGTCCATGGCGCGCTGCACGCGGTCGCGGGTGTCCGGGCTGACGTTGTCGAACCCGCGGGCGACGCGCGAGACGGTCTGCATCGAGACCCCGGCGGCGTCGGCGACGGCGGCCATCGAGGGGGAGCGGCGGGTGCCGGCGGGGGACTCGGTCGTCATCGGCTCGAGCTCCTTCCGTTGCGGGATCACGCAGTCTGCGTTCCCGGACGCTAGCGCATGTTGACGTTGCCATGCTATCGTCCTGACGTTCGATGTTGACGTCAACATCTGCGACCGCCAGAGCGCCCGTCACCGGGCCCGGGTCGCGGCCGAGACACCGGACACCCGAACGCAGCAGACGAAGGAGTCACATGAGCACGCTCGCAGCGCGGCCCGGCGAGGCAGCCGCAGCGCAGCCGGCAGCCCCCCGCCCGGCAGGTCGCCGGACCAAGGCGCGGGGGCGCTACACCGGTTGGCTGTTCGTCGGCCCCTTCGTGGTCGTCCTGATCGCCATGCTCATCGTCCCGATCGGCTACGCCCTCTGGCTCAGCCTGTTCCGCGACCAGCTCATCGGCGGCAACCAGTTCGTCTGGTTCGCCAACTACGTTCAGCTCTTCCAGGACGCCAAGTTCTGGTCCGGGTTCGGCCGGGTCGCGATCTTCCTGGTCGTCCAGGTGCCGATCATGCTCGGGCTCGCACTCGTCGCCGCCCTCGCACTCGACAGCGCACGGCTCTGGGGCACGTCGTTCTTCCGCATCGCGGTGTTCCTGCCCTACGCCGTCCCCGGTGTCGTCGCGGCCCTGATCTGGGGCTTCATCTACGGCAACCAGTTCGGCCTGACCGGTGCGGCGAACGACGCGCTCGGCATCGACCTGCTGCAGCCGTTCAGCCCCACCTGGGTGCTGACCTCCATCGGCAACGTGGTCACGTGGGAGTTCCTCGGCTACAACATGCTGATCTTCTACGCCGCACTCCGCACGGTCCCCGGTGAGCTGTACGAGGCCGCCGAGCTCGACGGCGCCGGCCCCCTGCGCACGGTCTTCTCGATCAAGCTCCCGGCCCTGCGCGGCCCGATGGTCATCGCCACGATCTTCTCGATCATCGGCAGCTTCCAGCTCTTCAACGAGCCGAACCTGCTGAAGACCCTGGCCCCGAACGTCATCGGCAGCGCCTTCACCCCGAACATGTACGCCTACTCGCTGTCCTTCAGCGGCCAGCAGTTCAACTACTCCGCCACCGTCGCGATCGTGATGGGCGTGATCACCGCGGTGATCGCCTACGTCGTCCAGGTCCGCGGAACCCGCCAGGAGAACCGATGAGCACCATCCAGCACCCCGCGACCGGCGCCGCCGGACCGGCCACGGTCACCGAGGCGACCACGACGCAGCGCGACCCGCGCACCCGCTCGACCCGGGCCTCCCGGAAGGCCGAGCGGAAGGCCGAGCAGCACGTCGACGGACGCAAGCCGAAGCGTTCCGGCCTGCTGACCGCGGTCATGGTCGTCTTCGTCGTCTACTCGTTCGCGCCGCTGTTCTACCTGCTCGTGAACAGCACGAAGACGCAGGCGTCGCTGCTCTCCACGTTCGGGCTCTGGTTCGGCGGGGACTTCAACCTCTGGCAGAACATCGTCGACACCGTCACGTACAACGACGGCATCTTCCTGCAGTGGTTCGGTAACACGTTGCTCTACGTGGTCGTCGGTGCCGGTGGCGCCACCCTGCTCGCGACCGTCGCCGGCTACGGCATGGCGAAGTTCCAGTTCCCCGGACGCCGCGCAGTGTTCGCCATCGTGCTCGGTGCCATCGCGGTCCCCGGCACGGCCCTGGCGGTCCCGACCTTCCTGCTCTTCTCGCAGGTCGGCCTGACCAACACCCCGTGGTCGATCATCCTGCCGTCGCTCATCAGCCCGTTCGGCATGTACCTGATCTGGACCTACGCGGTCGACGCGATCCCCGCCGAGCTCCTCGAGGCCGCCCGCATGGACGGCGCCGGCGAGTTCCGGATCTTCTTCACCATCGCGCTCCGCCTGCTCGCTCCCGGTGTCGTGACCGTCTTGCTCTTCGCGGTCGTCGCCACCTGGAACAACTACTTCCTGCCGCTCATCATGCTGAGCGACCCGAAGTGGTACCCCCTGACGGTCGGCCTGAACCAGTGGAACGCCCAGGCCACCGGGTCCGGTGCGCAGCCGATCTACAACCTCGTCGTCACGGGATCGCTCCTCACGATCATCCCGATCGTGGTCGCGTTCCTCTTCCTCCAGCGCTTCTGGCAGTCCGGCCTCGCGGCCGGGTCCGTCAAGGCCTGATCCGTCGGACGGGAGGCCCGTGGCGACCTCGCCACGCGCCCTCCGGTCCGGAACACAGCAGCCCTACCCCCCTCTCCACGAAGAAGTGAAAGGCACCCCCATGAACAAGCGTCTCCGGCGCGGGCTCAGCGCCCTCGCCATCGGCGTCACCGCCACGATCGCCCTCGCCGCCTGCGCGACCGGCGGCTCGTCGTCCGGTGGCTCGTCCGACGACATCACCAAGGCACTGAAGGACGGTGGCACCCTGACCTACTGGTCGTGGACCCCCTCCGCCAAGGCCCAGGTCGCCGCGTTCGAGAAGCAGTACCCCAAGGTGAAGGTCAAGCTCGTCAACGCCGGCACCGGCGCCGACCAGTACACCAAGCTCCAGAACACCGTGAAGGCCGGCTCGGGCGCCCCCGACGTCGCCCAGGTCGAGTACTTCGCGCTGCCGCAGTTCGCCCTGTCCGACTCGCTGCTCGACCTGTCCGGCTACGGCTTCGACTCGCTCGAGGACAAGTTCGCGAAGAGCACCTGGAGCTCGGTGTCGATCGACGACAAGGTCTACGGCCTGCCGCAGGACTCCGGCCCCATGGCGCTGTTCTACAACAAGACGGTCTTCGACAAGCACGACATCGCCGTGCCGAAGACCTGGGACGAGTACGTCGCCGCCGCGAAGAAGCTGCACAAGGCCGACCCGAACGCCTACATCGCGGCCGACTCCGGCGACGCCGGCTTCACCACGAGCATGATCGCCCAGGCCGGCGGTACCCCGTTCACCACCGACGGTGACAAGGTGACCATCAACCTGCAGGACGAGGGCTCGAAGAAGTGGACGAGCACCTGGAACGAGCTCGTCGAGCAGGGCCTGCTGTCGAAGACCGTCGGCTGGACCGACGACTGGTACAAGCAGCTCGGCAACGGTGAGATCGCCACGATGATCACCGGCGCCTGGATGCCCGGCAACCTGGAGTCCGGCGTCGCCCAGGCCTCGGGTGACTGGCGCGTCGCCCCGATGCCGACCTACGACGGCGGCACCGCCCAGACCGCGAACAACGGCGGCAGCGCCGAGGTCGTCATGAAGCAGTCGAAGAACCCGGCCCTCGCCGCGGGCTTCCTGAAGTGGCTGAACTCGTCCAAGGAGTCGACCGGCGTCTTCATGAAGTCCGGTGGGTTCCCCTCGACGACCGCTGACCTCGACTCGTCGGCCTTCCTCGACGAGAAGCCGTCCTACTTCGGTGGGCAGCAGATCAACAAGGTGCTCGTCGACGCGTCGAAGTCCTCGGACAACGACTTCACCTACCTGCCGTACCAGGTGTACGCGAACAGCGTCTACGCCGACACCGTCGGTCAGGCGTACGAGAACGGCACCTCGCTCGACGCCGGCCTCGAGGCCTGGCAGAAGGCCCTCGCCAAGTACGGCAAGGACCAGGGCTTCACGGTCTCGACCAAGTAGCACCGGCACCAACTCCCCGGGGTCGTGCGGACATCGTCCGCACGACCCCGCTGTCTGAAAGAGTCATCTCATGCGATTCGCCATCGGCGACACCGACTTCCTGCTCGACGGCGAGCCGCACCGCGTGCTGTCCGGTGCGATCCACTACTTCCGCGTACACCCCGACCTGTGGGCCGACCGGATCCGCAAGGCGAAGCTGATGGGCCTCAACACCATCGAGACCTACGTCGCCTGGAACGCGCACGCGCCGTCGCCCGGGGTCTTCGACCTGACCGGCGGGCTCGACCTCGGCCGGTTCCTCGACCTGGTCGCTGCCGAGGGGATGCACGCCATCGTCCGCCCCGGCCCCTACATCTGCGCGGAGTGGGCCAACGGCGGCCTGCCGTACTGGTTGTTCGCGGACGGCTCCGTGGGCGTCCGGCGCAACGAGCCCGGGTTCCTCGCGGCGGTCCAGACGTACCTGCAGCACCTGGCCCCCGTGCTGGTCCCTCAGCAGATCGACCAGGGCGGGCCCATCGTCCTGGTGCAGGTCGAGAACGAGTACGGCGCCTACGGCTCCGACCCCGAGTACCTGCGTGCACTCG
Source organism: Curtobacterium sp. PhB146 (assembly GCF_004342995.1). Lineage (NCBI taxonomy): Bacteria > Bacillati > Actinomycetota > Actinomycetes > Micrococcales > Microbacteriaceae > Curtobacterium > Curtobacterium sp. PhB146. Next base: position 285,846 of record NZ_SMBN01000002.1, read on the forward strand.
AGCAGATGCACCGCGACATCGGGCTGACCGTCCCGTTCACGAGCGTCGACCAGCCGATGGGCACGATGCTCGAGGACGGTTCGCTGCCGTCGCTGCACAAGACCGGCTCGTTCGGCTCGCGGTCCGCCGCGCGCCTCGAGCGCCTGCGGCAGGCCCAGCCCACCGGCCCCCTGATGTGCTCGGAGTTCTGGGACGGCTGGTTCGACAGCTGGGGCGAGCACCACCACACCACCTCGGCCGCGGACAGCGCTGCGGACCTCGACGTCCTGCTCGCCGCCGGTGGCTCGGTCAACATCTACATGTTCCACGGTGGCACGAACTTCGGCTTCACCAACGGCGCGAACGACAAGGGCGTCTACCGTCCGATAGCGACGTCGTACGACTACGACGCCCCGCTCGACGAGGCTGGTCGGCCCACCTCGAAGTTCCACGCCTTCCGCGCGGTCATCGAGCGCTACGCGCCCGTCCCGCCGCTGCCGGCGTCCATGGAGCCGGGTGGGTCGGGTCGACTCGCGTCCGATGCGGCGGACGGAGTCGGCCTGGAGGCCCGGGTCGCCCCCGCCACGGACGTCGCCGTCCGCCTCGACCGCGTCGCGTCGCTCCGCTCCCTGCTGCCCACGCTCACGACGTGGTCGGCGCACGACGAGCCGCCGACGTTCGACGCCCTCGGTGCGGCCAGCGGCTTCGTCCTGTACCGCGCCGAGGTCGACCTGCCGACCGGCGGAGTGCTGACCATCGGGGAAGAGGTCCGCGACCGCGCGATCGTGTCCGTCGACGGCGTCGTCGTCGGCGTCCTGGAGCGCGAGCACCACGACCGCGCCGTCGTCCTGCCGGCGGTGACCGGCACGCTCGAACTGCTCGTCGAGGACCAGGGCCGGGTCGACTACGGCATTCGCATCGGCGAACCGAAGGGCCTGATCGGCGGGGTCGCCGTCGACGGTGTCCCGCTGTCGCGCTGGACCGCGGCACCGTTGGCGCTCGACCCGATCGCACCGTCCGCCCTCGATGCGCTGTCCGCGGTGGAGCCGACGGACGGCGAGGTGCTCGCCGGGCCGACGTTCGCCGCAGGGTCGTTCGACCTCGACGCGGTGGACGACCGCTACCTGGCGCTCGACGGCTTCCGCAAGGGTGTCGCCTGGGTGAACGGGTTCTGCCTCGGCCGGTACTGGTCGCGCGGCCCGCAGCAGACCCTGGCGATCCCCGGCCCGGTCCTGCGCTCAGGCCGGAACGACCTCCTCGTCCTCGAGCTGCACGCGTCGGCATCCCGCACGGCCCACCTGCTCCTCGAGCCGTCCTTAGGCCACACCGAGGGCTGACGAGGCTCGCCGCGTACCTGGTCGAATCGGGCGTACCTGGTCGGAACTTCCGACCAGGTACGCCCGATTCCGCTTTCCACCGCGGGCGTCATGGGACGTTTCGGACTTCGTGAGTCGCTGCCCACGCCCGCACCTCGAGGAGCGCCTCGTGTCGCCAGCGCCAGAGCGGGGCGAACTTCGTGCCGTCGTCCGCCCAAGCCCGGGTCAGCAGCCAGATCTGCCGTCGGTGGCCGACCCCGCGATCATCGCGCCACTCGACGTACGCGTCGTCGAGCACCGCGGTGATGCCCGCACGCGGTGCGGTCCACGACGACAGGAAGCCGGAGTACCGGAGGGTTTCGTCGGACAGGTGCACGGCGACGCGACGGAGCCTGGCCGTGGCCCAGGTCCCACCGGCGATGAAGGCGACACCGAGGACGAAGACGAACACCCGCGCCGATGCTCCGGGAACGAAGGCCACGCTCGCGAGTGCGACTCCTGTCCCGATCATCACCGGGCCGAACACGATGAGGTTCAGGATGCGATCCAGGCGCGGCGGACGAATCGTCGTCACGGCAGGGCGTCCAGATCGGCGAGTGCCCGCTCGGCGTCGGCGATCCGATCGGCCTCGGGGCGCGTCCACCACTCCGGGCCGCGTTCGCCCAGACCGTGCTTCGCGAGCCCGTTCCGGTGCCGAGCCGCGGTCAGCGCAGCGTCGTCGCCGGCGCGCTTCGCGGTCTTCACCGCGTTGCGCCCGCGCCCCAGGTGGGAGCGGAGCGCGGCCGCGAGTTCCTCGGGCAGGGCCGGGTCGGTGCGGCGCCAGCGTCGGCCGTTCACCACGAAGTAATGGTCGTCGGCTTCGGCGGTCATGCCCCGAGTCTGCACCGTCAGTGGTCCCCGGTAGACAGGAGTCGATGAGCAACGACCGCGCCCGCCCGATGCTCGACGTCCGTCGGATCTACGCCGAGCCCGCTGCCCTCGAACTGCAGCGCGGGCAAGAGGTGATCGGGCGCTGGCCGGACGCCGAGATCGTGCCGGTGGAGTCCCACTGGAACATCCCCGAGGTGCACGGCGATGAGCGCAACGTGCAGCGGTGGGTCCGGATCAAGACCGAGGCGCTGGTGCTCGGCGTGAAGAAGTCGTTGATCACGCGACCGAACGGCCGCTCCGCCGACTTCATCGCGCCCTCGACGGCGAACGGCTGTGCGATGGCGTGTGCGTACTGCTACGTCCCGCGGCGCAAGGGCTACAGCAACCCCGTCACGGTGTTCGCCAACATCGACCAGATCACGAAGCACGTCGCTCGCAACATCGCGAAGCAGGGGCCGAAGACCGAGCCGAACCAGTGCGATCCCGAGTCGTGGGTGTACGACATCGGCGAGAACAGCGACTGCTCGGTCGACGCGATGATCAGCGACAACGTCCGTGACCTGTGCGACCTGTTCCGGATGACCCCGACCGCGAAGGCGTCCTTCGCGACGAAGTACGTCAACCGCGAGTTGCTCGACTGGGACCCGATGGGCCGCACGCGCATCCGGTTCTCGCTCATGCCGCACGACACCGCGAAGGTCACCGACATCCGGACGAGTCCCGTCGCCGAGCGGATCGCTGCGGTGAACGAGTTCGTCGACGCCGGCTACGAGGTCCACCTGAACTTCTCGCCCGTCATCGTCACCCCGACGTGGGAGTCCGACTGGACCGAGCTGCTGCGGCAGGTCGACGACGTACTGTCACCGGCCGCCAAGGCGCAGATCGCGGCCGAGGTGATCTTCCTCACGCACAACCAACCCCTGCACGAGGTCAACCTCGGCTGGCACCCGAAGGCCGAGGACCTGCTCTGGCGCCCCGACCTGCAGGAGCAGAAGGTGTCGCAGAACGGCGCGGTGAACGTCCGCTACCGGTCCGGGATGAAGGGGCAGCTCGTCGAGCGCTTCCGCGAGCTCGTCGCCGAGCACCTGCCGTCCTGTCGGATCCGCTACGCCTTCTGACGGTCGGCGGGCTGGTGGCGTTCCGCCAGGGCCCGACGGACCTGGTCGCCGCGCAGGGGGCGTCCGGCCAGCGTGCCGCGCGGGACGTCTGCCGCCCGGAACCCGTCGAGCACCAGGTCCACCCAGCGTCGGTACGCCTCGGGTGCGACCCGGCCGAACGTGCGGATCGTCTCCGCGATCGACAGCTGCAGGAGTGCGACGTCGGCCAGGGTGGCGTCGGCGCGGATGACCGCGGCCGCCTGTCCGGCTGTGAAGAGGGCGTCGATCCCGTCCTGCACGGCGATGCGGAGCCGGAGCAGTTCCGGAGCGTCGCGGTAGTCGGTGGTCATGAGCTCGCTGAAGCCGGTGCGGCGCGCCTCGATCGCCGCCGTCTCGCGGACGAAGGTCGCGAAGCCCTCCCACGGGTCCGAGGCGGACAGCTCGCGGCAGTGCTCGACGAGGTCGAGCACCTCGTGCATCGGCTCGACCAGGACGGCTTCCCACAGCGCCGCTCGGGTCGGGAAGTGCCGGTACAGGGTCGCGTTGCCGAGTCCCGCTGCGACCGCGATCGGTTCCAGTGCAGCCTGGAGGCCGTGGTCGGTGAACGCGGACCGGGCCGCGTCGACGAGCGCCTGACGGTTCCGGGCGACGTCTCGGCGGGTCATGCACCGAGCCTAGATCGCGTGGCCGGGAATACGGGGAGCAGTCCCCGGTTTGAAACGGGGACAACCATCCGTTTCATCACCTGGAGTTCCCCGTGCACATCGCTGCCGTCGTCCTGTCCCTCGTCCTCGCCGTGGCCCTGCTCGGGTCGGGCGTCATGAAACTCGTCCGCAACCCGAAGATCGTCGCCTCGATGCAGGCCGTCCACGTCACTCCCGCGCAGATGACGGTCCTCGGGGTGCTCGAGGTCGCCGCTGCCGCCGGGCTCGTCATCGGCATCTGGTGGGTGCCGCTCGCCATCGCCGCGGCCATCGGCGCGGTGGTCTACTTCGTCGGCGCCGTGGTGGCGCACCTCCGAGCGCACGACAAGGACCTGCAGGGCGCCGTCGTCCTGCTGGTGCTGTCGGTCGCGACGCTCGTGGTGCTCCTGCTCGCGCTGTAGCCCGCTGTTCCGGGCCGACGGCTCAGGGGATGAGTCGGTCGGCCCGGTAGCGCGCGAACAGGTCGGCGAACGCGCGTTCGGTCCGGCGGAAGGCCGTGAACCCGGCCTCGCGGCTCTTCCCCATGTCGGTGACGACCTCCATCGCGCGACCGAGGTCGGCGTCGGTGTGCCACCACGAGGCGAGTCGCGTGATGTCCGCCTCTGCCAGACCGTGTCGCTCGGCGATGCCGGCCCACTCCGACTCGTACGGCGCCATCTGCTGCTCGAGCGGTCGCGGCTCGTCCTGGTACCCGACCACGCGCGCCGGGTCGACGCCGAGGTGCGCCGCGAGGCGCGGCCACATCCAGCGCCACCGGAAGACGTCACCGTTCACGATGTTGAACGCCTCGTCGGCACCCTCGGGTGCGGTCGCCGCCCAGACCATCTGCTCGGCGAGGATCCCCGCCTCGGTCATGTCGGTCAGGCCGTTCCACTGCGCCTCGCTGCCCGGGAACACGAAGTCCAGGTCGAGCTCCTTCGCGAGCGTCGCCTGCACCGCGATCGTCAGGCCCATGTTCATGGCGTTGCCGACGGCGTGCCCGATCACGGTGTGCGAGCGGTGCACCGACCACGTGAAGCCCTGGCGCTCGGCGGCGGCGAACAGCTCGTCCTCTTGTGCGTAGTAGAAGTTCGGGGTGTCCAGGCGGGGTTCTTCCTCGTGGAAGGGCGTGTCCGGCATCTCGCCCGCGGCGTAGGCCTCGAACGGGCCGAGGTAGTGCTTCAGCCCGGTCACCAGTGCGACGTGCGCCAGCGGGGCGTGCGCGAGTGCGGCGAGCAGGTCGCGGACCATGCCGCCGTTCACGCGGATGTTCTCCGCCTCCGTCTCCTGGCGCTGCCACGCGGTGAAGAACACGTGCGTGGGACGCTCGTCGGCCAGCGCGGCGCCGAGGCTGTCGGGATCGCGGAGGTCCGCGGCGACGGTCCGGACGTCCTGCTGGGGGAGCGGTCGGCGGGACAGCGCGGTCACGTCCCAGCCGAGGTCGAGCAGGTGGCCCACCAGGGCGGAGCCGGTGATGCCGCTCGCTCCCACGACGAGGGCTCGGGGCTGGGCGGAGGTCGGTTCGGTCGATCCGGTTGCAGTCATCCCCGTCCCCAACCGACGGTGCGCGACAGGTGTTCCCTCACCGCGGGCGGCGGATGCGGATCGGGCCCTTCGCGGTCGACGGGTCCACGACGGAGCCGCCCTGGGTGATCTCGACCTCGCCGCGCGCCATCATGCGCTGGGCCGCTCGACGGGCGGGCTCCACGAGCGGGCGCCAGTCGTCCGGTTCGAGCGACCGAGCGACCTCGGACGGGCAGATGCTCGAGGTGCGTGCCCGTGCGGCGAGCAGCTCGTCGATGCGCTGTTCGAGTGCCAGGTCCGTCCGGTCCACTCCGTGGCGGCGGCAGGCGCGGGAACACCACTTGGTTTCGGGTGCCGCCGTCGACGGCATCCGACGGCCGCACGACGCACAGGTCCGATCGGCCTGTGCCGACTCCGACGCCGCAGCGTCCGCTTCCGTCCTGATCGCACGTCCCATGCCCACATCCTCGTCCTGTCGTCCCTGTCCGTTCCCAGCACAGGAGCGCCCAGCACAGGCGCGGCTGGCAGTGTCGAGGGGTGAGCACCGACACCGCACCGTCCCGTCCGCCCGAGCCCGCCTGGGTCCCGCACGTCATGTGGTGGCACGTGTACCCGCTCGGGTTCGTCGGGGCGGACGTCCGCCCGGGGGTGCCGGTCGAGGAGCGCGCCGTCGAGCACCGTCTCGGCCGCATCGAACCCTGGCTCGACCACGTGGTGGACCTCGGCCTGAACGGCCTGGTGCTCGGGCCGGTGTTCGCGAGCTCCACCCATGGCTACGACACGGTGGACCACTCCCGGATCGACCCCCGACTCGGCGACGACGCCGACTTCGACCGCCTGGTGTCCGCGGCGCACGAGCGGGGGATCCGGGTCCTGCTCGACGGTGTCTTCAACCACGTCGGTCGTGAACACCCGGCGTTCCGGGCGCTCGGAGAAGAGGGACCGGACGCGGCGACCGCTGGCCTGTTCGCGATCGACTGGTCGGGGTGGACGCCGGGGCAGCCGGTTCCCGTCGGGTTGTTCGAGGGACACGACATCCTCGTGGCGCTGGACCACGACAGCCGAGCGACCGAGGACCTCGTCGTGCAGATCATGACGCACTGGCTGGAGCGCGGGATCGACGGCTGGCGCCTCGATGCTGCGTACGCGGTCCCACCGGCGTTCTGGGCGAGGGTGCTGCCGCGGGTGCGCGAGCGGTTCCCGGACGCGTGGTTGAGCGGTGAGGTGATCCACGGCGACGCGGCGGCGATCGCGAGGGAGTCGACCATGGACTCGTTGACGCAGTACGAACTGTGGCAGGGCATCTGGCACGGCATCGCGGACGGCAACGGCCACGAGCTGGCGCACGCGATCGAGCGGCACGACGCCCTGCTCGAGACGTTCGCCCCGACGACCTTCATCGGCAACCACGACGTCACCCGCATCGCGAGCGCCGTGGGGGAGCAGTTCGCCGGGCACGCGGCCGCGGTGTTGTTCACCGTCGCCGGCACCCCGATCGTCTACGCGGGCGACGAGTACGGCTGGACCGGGGTGAAGGAGGAACGCGAGGGTGGCGACGACGCGGTCCGACCGGAGTTTCCGGACACACCACCCGCAGCGGGGGACCTGACGCACGCGTACGAGGCCCTGATCGCCCTGCGCCGCCGCAACCCGTGGTTGCACCGGGCGCACACCGACGTGGTGCACCTGACGAACACGGCGGTCGTCCTGCGGACCGCGACGTCGGACGCGGCCGTGGTGACCGCCCTGAACCTGTCGGCCGATCCCGTCGAGGTGCCCGCGGCGGATGCGACGCAGGTGGAGGCGGGCGGCGCGGATCTCGGGGACGGGACCCTGCGCCTCCCGGCCAGGGGTTGGGCCGTCCTGTCCCGCTGACGCACGAAAGCGACAGAAGTGCGCGGATGTTCCGCAGCACTCTGTCGCTTTCGCGGAGGTGACCCCGGAAGGACGCCCCTACTTGCGCGCGGCGGCCGCCCGACGCTTGTTGAACACGTCGAACGCGACGGCGGCGAGCAGGACCAAGCCCTTGATGAGCGACTGGTACTCGGTGCCGACCCCGAGGATCGACATGCCGTTGTTCAGCAGCCCGATGATGAGACCACCGACGATGGCGCCGGGCACCGTGCCGATGCCGCCGGTGACCGCTGCGCCACCGATGAACACCGCGGCGATGGCGTCGAGTTCGAAGCCGTTGCCCGCACCGGGTGCCGCCAGGTTGAGCTGACCGGTGAAGACCACGCCGGCCAGGGCCGAGATGACTCCCATGTTGACGAACAGCATGAACGTGACGCGCTTCGTCTTCACGCCGGACAGCTGCGCGGCCAGGGCGTTGCCGCCGATGGCGTAGACGTGGCGGCCGAACACCGCGCTCCGCATGATGACCGAGTAGATCACCACGAGTGCGCCGAGGATGACGAGCACGATCGGGGTGCCGTTGTAGCTCGCGAGCAGCAGGGCCACGTAGACGACCAGCACGACGCCGAAGACGAGCTTCACGATGAACCAGGCGAACGGTTCGCTCTCGAGCTGGTACTTGCGGCGGGTGGCCCGGCCGCGGAACGCCGTGACGGCCATGACCGCCGCGGCGGCGAAGCCGAGGATCATCGTGAGCGGCTCGTACCCGGTGGTGCCGAACGACGGCAGGAAGCCGGAGCCGAGGGCACGGAACCCGTCCGGGAACGGCGAGATCTGCTGGTTGTGCAGCACGATCTGCGCCGCACCGCGGAAGGCGAGCATGCCGGCCAGGGTGACGATGAACGCCGGGATCCCGAAGTAGGCGATCCAGAACCCCTGCCAGGCGCCGACGAGCGCACCGACGACCAGGCAGAGCACGACGGCGATCGGCCACGGGATGTGCCACTGCGTGATCATCACGCCGGCCATGGCGCCGGTGAAGGCGACGACCGACCCGACGGACAGGTCGATGTGCCCGGCGATGATGACCATCACCATGCCGATGGCGAGGATGAGGATGTAGCTGTTCTGGACGATCAGGTTCGAGACGTTGATCGGGGCCAGGGTGATGCCGTTGGTCGTCACCTGGAAGAAGACGACGATGACGATCAGCGCGATGAACAGGCCGATCTGTCGGAGCTGCCCGGTGAGGTAGCCGGCGGCGGACTTAAGCGCGTTCATTGACAGGGGTCTCCCGTTCCTGGGTCATGTACTGCATGAGGACCTCTGGGGTGGCCTCGGAGCGGGGCACATCGGCGGTGATCGTGCCCTCGGAGAGTGTGTAGATGCGGTCGCAGATGCCGAGGAGCTCCGGGAGCTCCGAGGAGATCACGATGACCCCCTTGCCCTGGTCCGCGAGGCTGTTGATGATCGTGTAGATCTCGTACTTCGCACCGACGTCGATGCCGCGGGTCGGCTCGTCGAGGATGAGCACGTCCGGGTCGGTGTACATCCACTTCGACAGGACGACCTTCTGCTGGTTGCCGCCGGAGAGCTTGCCCGTGATGACGTCGACGTTCGGTGCCTTGATGTTGAGGTTCTTCAGGAACTGCCCGGCGACCGTGGTCTCCTCGGACGCGTTCACGAAGCCCCAGCTGGCGAGCTTGCCGAGCGCCGACCCGGAGATGTTCCGTTTGATGTCGTCGATCAGGTTCAGGCCGTAGCGCTTGCGGTCCTCGGTGACGTACGCGATGCCGTGGTCGATCGCCTGCGACACCGTGTGGGTCTTGATCGGTTCGCCGCGCTTGTAGACGGTGCCGCTGATGCCGGATCCGTACGACCGGCCGAACACGCTCATCGCGAGTTCGGTCCGCCCGGCGCCCATGAGTCCGGCGATGCCGACGATCTCGCCGGCGCGCACGTTCAGGTCGACCTGGTGGATGATCTCGCGCGACCCGTCGAGCGGGTGGTGGACCGTCCAGTCCTCGATCCGCAGGAGTTCCTCGCCGATCTTCGGCTCGTGCTCGGGGTACCGGTTCGACAGGTCGCGGCCGACCATCCCGCGGATGATGCGGTCCTCGGAGACGTCGTCGGCGTGCATGTCGAGCGTCTCGATGGTCTTGCCGTCGCGGATGATCGTGACCTTGTCGGCGATCGCCTTGATCTCGTTGAGCTTGTGGCTGATGATGATCGCCGTCATTTCCTCGGCCTGCAGCGAGCGGATGAGCTCGAGCAGGTGCGCGGAGTCGTCGTCGTTCAGGGCAGCGGTGGGCTCGTCGAGGATGAGGAGCTTGACCTTCTTCGACAGCGCCTTCGCGATCTCGACGAGCTGCTGCTTGCCGACACCGATGTCCACGATCTTCGTGACCGGGTTGTCCTTGAGACCGACGCGCTGCAGGAGTTCGGCGGCTGCCAGGTTCGTCTTGTTCCAGTCGATGAAGCCGCCCTTGGACCGCTCGTTGCCGAGGAAGATGTTCTCGGCGATCGACAGGAACGGGCTCAGCGCGAGCTCCTGGTGGATGATGACGACGCCAGCGGCTTCGGAGTCGTTGATGTTCGCGAACGAGACAGGTGCGCCGTCGAGCAGGATCTCGCCCTCGAAGGAGCCGTGCGGGTAGACGCCCGACAACACCTTCATGAGGGTCGACTTGCCGGCGCCGTTCTCGCCGCAGATGGCGTGGACCTGTCCACGCTCGACCTCGATCGAGACGCCCTGCAGGGCCTTCACGCCGGGGAACGTCTTGGTGATGTCACGCATCTCGAGGATCGTGTCCGTCACGTCGACCGCCTTCCGTGGTGCGCGCCGTGGCGCGCGGATGGGGCGGACGGGAGGCACGGGGCGGGGTCGACCCGTGCCTCCTGTCCGACAGGTGGGTTGCGACTACTTCAGGTCGGCTTCGGTGTAGTAACCCGAGTCGACGAGGACTTCCTTGTAGTTGTCCTTGGTGACGACCGTCGGCTGGAACAGGAAGGTCGGGACGACCTTGACCTTGTTGTCGTAGCTCTTCGTGTCGTTGACCTCGGGCTTGTCACCGGTGAGCAGGTCCTCGGCCATGGTGACCGACTGCTTGGCGAGCTTGCGGGTGTCCTTGTAGATGGTCGAGTACTGCTGACCGGCGATGATCGACTTGACCGAGGCCGCCTCGGCGTCCTGGCCCGTCACGATCGGCAGCGGACGGTCGCTGGTGCCGTAGCCGGCACCCTGCAGCGCCGAGATGATGCCGATCGAGATGCCGTCGTACGGCGAGAGCACGCCGTCGAGCGTGGTGCCGCCCGAGTACGACTTCGCCACCAGGTTCTGCATGCGGGCCTTGGCGGTCGCCGGGTCCCACTGCTGCGTGGCGGCCTGCGAGAGCTGGTCCTGACCCGACTGGATCTTCAGCGTGCCGTCCTCGAGGTACGGCTTGAGGGTCTTCATGGCGCCGTTGAAGAAGAAGCTGGCGTTGTTGTCGTCGAGCGAGCCGGCGAAGACCTCGATGTTGAACGGGCCCTTCTCGCCGGTCTTCTCGCCCTTGTCGTCGAGGACGCCGAGGCCGGTGAGCAGGCTCGTCGCCTGGTCGACGCCGACCTTCTCGTTGTCGAACGACACGTAGTAGTCGACGTTCTTGTTGCCCGTCAGCAGGCGGTCGTAGGAGATCACCTTGATGCCGGCCTTGGCGGCGGCGTCGAGCTGGTCGGAGAGGGCTCCGCCGTCGATCGACGCGATGATGAGGACCTTCGCGCCCTTCGTGATCATGTTGCTGACCTGCTGGGCCTGCTGCTGGACCTTGTTGTCGCCGTACTCGAGGTCGACCTTGTAACCGGCCTTCTCGAGGTCGCTCTTGACGGCGTCGCCGTCCTTGATCCAGCGTTCCGAGACCTTGGTCGGCATGGCGACGCCGACGAGGGCGCCCTTGTTGTCGCTGCTGCTGCCGCCGCCGTCGGTGGACGCGCGGCCACCGGCCGAGCAGCCGGCGAGTGCGATCGCGATGCCGAGGGCTGCAACGCCCGCGATGATCCTGCGCTTCGTCATCGAAGTACCTCTGTTCCTCTCGCGTCGTCCTCGACGCGCTCAGGTGCCGGGGCTGCTGTGCCCCGAGGGATGTGCTCGTGTGAGCGCTCACATACTGGGGCTTTCGTAACGGGGTGTCAACTCGACCTGACCGTTTCGCGATCTTGCCGCGCGGGCCGGACTGCGCGGTACGGTTGGCCTCGTGACGACCACGACCGCCCCAGGGGGCACGGGCGGCAAACGCCGGAAGGCTCCGACGATCTTCGACGTCGCCGAGCGTGCGGGCGTCTCCCACCAGACCGTCTCGCGCGTGATCAACGGCGACCCGACGGTCCGCGACGCCTTCCGCACGCAGGTCACCGACGCCGTCCACGACCTCGGCTACCGACCCCGCGCCGCCGCCCGCGCACTCGCCGGGGGGCGGAGCCGCGCGCTCGGCATCATCACCGCCGGCGACGCGCTGTACGGTCCGTCGAGCACCGCGATCGGCTTCGAACGCGCGGCCCGGTCGGCCGGGTACCACGTGCTGCTCTCCACCCTGCCCGAGGAACCGACGCCGTCCGACCTGTCCGGTGCACTCACGACGCTGCTCGCGCAGGACGTCGCCGCGATCGTGCTCGTCGCCGCGGACAACCGGGTGCTCGATGCCCTCGGGTCGCTCACCGTGCCGGTCACCGTGCCGGTCGTCGTGTCCAACGCCGTGCAGCGCGACGCCGTGCGGACCCCGGCGGCGTCGACCGTCGCCGCGGTCGCGATCGACCAGGCCGCCGGGACGTCGCTCGTGATGGAACACCTGTTCGGGCGCGGGTACCGGCGGATCGTGCACATCGCCGGCCCGCCCGTCTCGCAGGAGTCTGAAGTGCGGCGTGCCACGTACGTCCGGATCATGCAGGACGCCGGCCTCGAGCCCGTCGTGCTCGACGGCGACTGGACCCCGGGGAGCGGCTTCGCGGCCGCGCGGCACATCGACGTGACGGCCGTCGACGCGGTGTTCGCCGGCAACGACCAGATGGCGCTCGGGGTGCTCCACGCCTTCGCCGACGAGGGCCTGCGCGTGCCCGACGACATCGCGGTGGTCGGGTTCGACGACGTGCCCGAGGCCGCGCACTTCACGCCGCCGCTGACCACCGTGCGGCAGGACTTCCGGGCGATGGGGGAGCGGGTGCTCGACACCGTGCGGGCCCTGGTCGAGGGCGAGCCCCGCGACGAGACCCTGCTGGCGCCCGAGCTCGTGGTGCGCCGGTCGGCGTAGCTCGCACGGAGCGCGGCCGAGCTTGCGAGGATGGTGCGAGGTTGATCACTCGGTGTGAGCAAAGAGCGCCGCACCGAGTGATCAACCTCGCACCGGCCGGGCCGACCCGACCGTCAGCCCTTCAGGGCACCGGACGACAGGCCTGCGACGTAGAACCGCTGCAGTCCGACGTAGAGCGCGATGCACGGGATCATCGCCACCACCGACCCGGCGACGAGGTTGCCGTACGACACCTGCCCGTACGCCCCGGTCTGCAGGTTGAGCAGCGCCACCGGCAGCGTGTAGAGCGAGTCCTTCGTCAGGAACGTCAGCGCCCCGAGGAACTCGGTCCACGACGCCAGGAACGCGTACAGCGCAGCGGTCGCGGCCCCGGGCAGCAGGAGCGGGCGCAGCACCGACACGACGACCCGGAAGCGTGAGGCCCCGTCGACGAACGCCGAGTCCTCGAGCTCGGTCGGGATCGACTCGAACGCGTTCCGCATCACGAACACCCCGAACGGCAGGTTCACCGTCGTGTAGAACAGCACGAGCCCGAGCAACGAGTTCGTGAGCTTCATGGCGTTCATCTCGAGGTACAGCGGGGTGAGGATCGCCTGGAACGGCACCATCATCGTCAGCAGCACCAGACCGAACACGATGGCCGACCCGCGGAACCGGAAGCGGGCGAACCCGTACCCGGCCATCGTCGCGATCACCGCGGTCAGCACCGCCGTGGCGATCGACACGATCAACGAGTTGAACACGCCGGTCAGCAGGTGCGACGACGAGCTGAAGACGGCCGCGAAGTTCTGCCAGCCGAGCTGGAAGAAGGTCGCGGGGTCGGCGGCCTGCGTGATGACGGCCTCGGACTGGAACGCCCGCAGGATCGACCACAGCAGCGGGACACCGAAGACGAGCACCGACCCGACGCCGGCGATCACGTACAGGGTGCGCTTGACGGCGGTGTCGCGGGGGTGCCGGACGCTGCCCTGGTGGTGGCGCCGGCGGTGCCCGTCGCCGGTGGTGGTCAGCGTGCGGGTGGACAGGTCCGGTGCCGCGAGTCCGGCACGGGAGGTCGTGGTGCTCATGGCTCAGTCCTTCTCTCGCAGTGCCCAGAACTGGAACACCGTGACGGCGGCGATGACGACGACCAGGGCGATCGACTCGGCGGTCGCGGCGCCGAGCTGCAGGTTGACGAAGCCACGGTTGTAGATCGCGTTGACGATCGTCGTGGTCTCGGTCCCCGGCCCGCCCTGGGTCAGGATGTAGAACTGGTTGAACGCGAGCAGCGAGCCGATCACCGAGATGATGGCGCTGAGGGCGATGGTCGACCGGATCATCGGCAGGGTGATGAGCCGTTCGGTCTGCCACCACGACGCGCCCTCGAGCTGCGCCGACTCGTACACCTCGTCGGGGATGCCCTGCATGGCCGACATCAGGAGCACCATCGTCAGCCCGGACACCGCCCAGACCACGAGCACGCAGATGAGCAGCGTGGCGAGGGGGCCGTTGACGAGCCAGGCGGTGCTGCCGTCGGTGATGCCGAGCCAGCGGAGCACCATGTTGACGGCTCCGGAGTTCGGCTGCGCCTCGAGCACGAGCATGAACGACAGCGTCGTCAGGCCGACGACGTACGGCAGGAAGAACACCGTCCGCAGCAGGGTGCTGCCCCGACGCCGTGCCCGGATGAGCACCGCCAGGAAGTAGCCGAGCACCAGGATCGGCACCGTCACGATCGCGGTGTACAGCAGCGTGTACCCGATGGCGTGCACGAACGTCGGGTCCTGGAACAGCGTCAGGTAGTTCTGCAGCCCGATGAACCGGTACGGGCCGATCAGGGGCCAGTTCGTGAACGAGATGTAGAGCGCGAACACGAGCGGGGCGAGGACGAACACCGCGACGAAGACGATCGCCGGGGTGACGAGCACGGCGCCGGCGCGCGGCGGGTGCGTGAGCGATCCGCGGGACGGACCCGAGCGGCCCGGGCGGCCGGCGCCGCGGCCGACGGTCGGGCGGCCGGCGCCGGTCCGTCGGTTGGAGATGGTGGTCATGTCTGCACCTCTCTGTGCAACGAGCGAACGGCGGTCAGGCCTGGACCTGGTCGAGGATGCGGGTGTAGTCCGCCTGCGCCGTCTTCATCGCGGCAGCGGTGCCCGAGCCGAACACGGCCTCGCGGAACATCGCGAAGTACGGTGACGACGGCTGGTTGTTGAGCAGGTTGTACGCCAGGGTCTGCGGCGCGTAGCCCTTGTCGATGGCGTCGAGCGGGCCGAACGCCAAGGGGAACCGCTTCCGGTACTCGGGCGTCGCGGCGTCGGAACGGGTGGGGAAGTACCCGCCGTCGGGCAGTGCCTGCTGTTGCTGCAGGCCGTTCGCGTACTGCATGAACGCCCAGCCGCCGGACGGGTTCGCCGCCCCGTTCGGGATGCACATGTTGTCGCCGCCGTCGAAGAACGACCGCTGGCCGTCCCACGACGGGATGAGCACCGTCTGCATCTTCGCCCGCATCGCCTTCGTGGCCGCGGGCACGGTCGCGCCGTACGAGGTCGGGAAGATCCCCACCTTGCCGGCCCGGAAGTCCGCGCCCCAGGTGGTGCCGGCGTCCGAGTAGGTCGCCTTCGACAGCGCGCCGTCCTTCCAGAGCTGCCGGTAGAACTCGAGCATCCGCTCCAGTGCCTCGTTGCCGGTGATGTTCGCCGTCTGGGAGCCGACCTCGCCGGACATCATGTCGACACCCGTTGCCCAGACGTGCGGCTGGGTGACGAAGCCGATGATGCCGGCGGCGTTGCCGGAGATCGACCACCCGTAGACGTCATCGTCGAGCTTCCGGATGGCCTTCGCCGCGTCGAGCAGCGTGGAGAGGTCCTTCGTCGACTCCTCGACGTCGAGCCCGGCCCGGTCGAACAGTTCGGTGTTGACGAACAGCTGCGAGTTGTCCGCCAGGTAGGGCAGCCCGTAGTACCGGTCGCGGTACTCGAGCAGTCGCAGGTGGCCCGGTGAGATCGCGTCGAAGTAGTCGAGGCCCTTCACCACGTCGGTCAGGTCGGCGAACGCCTGGCGGAAGATGAACAGCTGCGAGTTGATGTCGTCGATGTCCACGACGTCCGGCGGCTCACCGCCGCGGATGGCCGTCGCGAGCTTCGTCACGTACTGACCGTCCGGCACCGGGGTCAGCTCGACCTGCAGCTTCGGGTTCGCCTTGTTGAACCCGGCCACGGCCGACGTCAGCCCGGCCTGGGTCGCGGACCGGCACCAGACGTGCACGGTGCCGGTCGCGTCCTTCCCGAAGCTCGCCACCTTCGCGTCGACCTTCGGCAGGGTGCCGGAGCACCCTGCCAGGGCGAGTGCTGCGCCGCCGGCGACACCGCCGACCAGGAACGCTCTGCGGTCCATCACGTCACCGCGCCAGCGGGAGCCACACGCGCATCGGCGCCGCGCCCCGGTTCGCCCAGGCGTAGTAGGGAACCGCGGTCGCGGTGACGGCCGGGAGGCCCGTGGTGGCGCCCTGCGAGCCGGCCGCGTCGTCGACGCTGGTCGCGTCCACGGCGTGATCCGCGCCTCCAGACCGGGTCGCGTCCAGCCGCTGGTACGGCCACGATGCCTGCTCGTGTCCGGCCGGGGCGTGTCCGGGCACGCGCAGCGTGACGATGCCGTCGAGCAGGTCGTCGCGACGTTCCTCGGTGATCGGTGCGACCGCGTCGACCGTCAGGTCGTCGACCGTGAAACCCTGCTGGTCCGCCTGCTCCACCGCGTACACGAGGGGGCCGCGCTCGATGGCGACCTGACCGCGGGCGGCGTCGATGCGGGTGTCGGCCACGTACCGGTGCGGCGTCGTGTCGAAGACGAGCTCGACCGTGTCCCCGGCGGTCCAGTGCCGGTCGACGACGTGCAGCGTGCCCGGCTCCGGGTGCGCCGTACGGTCCGGTCCCTGCACCGTCGTCGTGTCCGACCAGACCGGGATCCGCAGGCCGAGGGCGAGCGGGCCGTCCTCGGTGACCGTGACGACCACGCGGCCGTCGTGCGGGTACCCGGTCTCGACCGACACCGGCCCGAGGTCCGCCGTCGCGTACTGGTGGATCTGCAGGCCGCCGTCGGTCGCGGTCGCCAGGTAGCCGTCCAGGCTCGCGAACGTGCGCATGATGTTGGGTGGGCAGCAGGCGCAGTCGAACCAGCCTCGGCGCCCGTGAGCGGGGGAGCGGTTCTCGTCCTGGTGCGCGTGGTCCCGCTGCTGCAGGGGGTTCACGTAGAAGTACTCGGTGCCCGCCAGGCTCACGCCGGCCAGGAACGCGTTGTACAGCAGGCGCTCGATCGCGTCGGCGTAGACCGGCTTGCCCGTGGCGAGCAGCAGGCGCCACGCCCACTGCACACCGCCGATGGCCGCGCAGGTCTCGGCGTAGCCACGGTCGGTCGGCAGCTCGTAGGGGTCGCCGAACGCCTCCCAGTCCCAGCGCGCCCCGAGCCCGCCGGTGATGAACGCCTTCGTCGCCATCATGTCCGCGAACTGTCCCTCGCTCGCGGCCAGCAGCTCGGTGTCGCCGGTCTCGATCGCGACGTCGACGGCGCCGGCTGCCAGGTACACGGCGCGGACGGCGTGGCCCTCGACGGTCGTGGCCTGCCGGCTCGGCACCCGGTCGGAGAAGTACGTCGGCTCGCCGCCGGCGCGCTCGATGATGCCCGTGCCGCGGGCGTCGACGAACCAGTGCGCCAGGTCGAGGTACTCACGGTTGCCGGTCTCGCGGTACAGCTCGACGAGGCCCATCTCGACGACGGGGTGGCCGTCGACGTCGCGGGTCTTCGGCGTGCCGTCCGGTGCGGTCCCGTCGCCGAACGTGCGGACCAGGTGGTCGGCGTTCTTGATCGCGACCTCGAGCAGGCCGGTGTCGCCCGTCGCTCGGTGCTGTGCCACGGCGGCCTGGTACAGGTGCCCGGCGCAGTACATCTCGTGGCTCCACTTGAGGTCCGTGTACCGCTCGCCCTTCCCACGGATCTGCTGCACGGAGTCGAGGTAGCCGTCGTCGGCCTGCGCCTGGGCGTACAGGGCGGTGACCTCGCGCTGCAGTTCGAGCAGGTCCTCGGACGGGGCGCGGCCGTACTCCCACGCCACCGCCTCGAGCCACTTCGTCACGTCCGAGTCCATGAAGATCGGGCCGGTGGCCTCGCCCTCCTCGAGCCCCGCGGCGATGCGCAGGTTCCGGAAGTTGCCGGCGGTCTCGAGGAGGGCGTACCCGCCGCGGACCGCGTCACGGCCGTTGCGCTCCTGCCGGAGTGCCCAGAAGCCGCCGGTGATCCGGGCGTCGCCCGTCGGCAGGGGCCGGAGCGTGAGGTGCGCGTCGGCGGTCGGGAGGACCGGGGTCGCGGTGTGCGCACGGCTGTCGGTCGCGAGCGTGGTGGTCATGTCGCCTCCTTGCGATGTGACTGGGACCGTCCCGGTGCCGCCGTTCGTGCAGCGTTTCGGAAAACGGTTTCTGCGGTGGACGTTACGACACTGGTCTTCGCCGCGCAAGAGGAGTGCTGGGTTTTCTGCGTATGCTCATCGTCACGTCCCGCGATCCGGAAAGGAACTTGCCGTGACCCTCGAGCGCACCGGTGCCGACCGCAGCACGCAGCCCGTCCGGATCACCGACGTCGCCGCGCTCGCCGGGGTGTCGATCGGCACGGCGTCGAAGGCGCTCAACGGCACCGGACAGCTCCGCGACTCCACGCGGGCACGGGTCAAGGACGCCGCCGAGAAGCTCGGGTTCGTCGGCGACGCCCGGGCCCGTGCGCTGTCCTCCGGTCGGACCTACACGGTCGGCATGATCACCACCGACTCCTTCGGTCGGTTCTCGATCCCCGTGCTCCTCGGTGCCGAGGACGCCCTGTCCGCCGGGCAGATGGCGGTCCTGCTCTGCGACACCCGCGACGACCACGTCCGCGAGGCCCACTACCTCCGCTCGCTCGCAGCCCGCGGGGTCGACGGCATCATCGTGACCGGACGGTCCGCCGACCCGCGACCGCCGATCGACGTGGCGATCCCGGTCGTGTACGCGTTCACGCCGTCGACCTCGGCCGACGACGTGTCGATCACCCTCGACGACTCCGCCGGATCCGCGCTCGTCGCCTCGCACGTGCTGACGCTCGGGCGGCAGCGGGTCGCCGTCGTCACCGGGCCCGCGCGGCACCGTTCCGCCGAACGTCGCGTGGCGGGAGCGGCCTCCGTGCTCGGGTCACGATTGGTCACGCCACCGCTGTTCGGCGAGTGGTCGGAGCGGTGGGGGCGTCAGGCCGTCGACGTGCTCGCGCGGCAGTCGCCCGAGGTCGACGCGATCGTGTGCGGCAGCGACCAGATCGCCCGCGGCGTGTGCGATCGGCTCCGGGAGCTCGGGCGATCGGTCCCCGAGGACGTCGCCGTCACCGGGTACGACGACTGGGACGTGATGGCCCTGGCCTCCCGGCCGCCGCTGACGACCGTGGACCTGCAGCTCGAGGAGCTCGGGCGTGTGGCGGGGCAGGCGTTGCTCGGTCTGATCGACGGCGGTGCGGCGGCCTCGGCGACGGTCACCCCGGCCCTCGTGATCCGCGAGAGCACCGCCGGCGCGTAGGGCGGTCGTGGTCCGGCGCGCCGATGCCGGTGCCGGTTCCGGTTCCGGTTCGCGTTGCGGTTCGCGTTGCGGTCTGCACTGAGCGGTCACGACACCCCGTCCTCCATGCCCGAGTGGTCACGAACCGGCGCTCGGCGCGCCTCCAGCTGACAGTTCGTGACCGCGCGATGGGGAAGCAACGAGGTGTCGTGACCGTACCGGGCGCCGCCGTTCGGGGTGACACGGTCCGGCGAGCCGGCATGCGCGGGTGAAGGGCAGCGGGTGGTCAGGACACGCGCGAGTGCGGGGCGGTGGGTGGTCGGGACGTGCGCGGGTGAAGGGCAGCGGGTGGTCAGGACACGCGCGAGTGCGGGGCGGTGGGTGGTCGGGACGTGCGCGGCCGCGGGGCGGTGAGTGGTCGGGACGTGCGCGGGTGCAGGGCGGTGGGTGGTCGGGACGTGCGCGGGTGTGGGGCGCCAGCGGGTCGCACGTCGTCGTCGCCCTCGTTCGTCGCGCGGTCACGACCTGTCGCGCGTAGGACGTCGACCGGTCAGGAACGGTCGGCTGTAGTTGATCCGGACGACCGTTTGTGACCGGCCGGGAGAACTGAGCGGGGTGTCTCGACTGGTGGGGGAGGCGAGACCGGCGGCGCGCCCGGACGTTGCGAGAGTGAGCGCTCACGTGCCAGGATGTGAGCGCTCACGGAGGACGACGGAGTTCTGGAGGAACGCATGGGCGACGACCCCACCCAGCAGGTCGCGAACGGCCGCACGACACTCGGGATCGAGCTCGGCTCCACCCGCATCAAGGCATGCCTGGTGGACGAGGACCTCGTCCCCATCGCCGCCGGCTCCCACGAGTGGGAGAACGAGTTCGTCGACGGCCGCTGGACCTACTCGCTCGACGCCGTCGAGACCGGTCTCCGAGCCGCGTACGCCGCGCTCGTCGCCGACGTCGAAGCGCAGTTCGGCGTGCGTCCGACCACCTTCCGCGCGGTCGGCGTGAGCGCGATGATGCACGGCTACCTGGCGTTCGACGCCGCGGGCGACCTGCTCGTGCCGTTCCGGACTTGGCGGAACACCTCGACCGGGCCCGCAGCCGAACAGCTCAGCGAGGCACTGTCGTTCAACATCCCGCTCCGCTGGTCGATCGCACACCTGTACCAGGCGGTCCTCGACGAGGAACCGCACGTGGCCGAGGTCGCGGGCATCACGACGCTCGCGGGCTACGTGCACCGACGACTCACCGGACGGAACGTGCTCGGCGTCGGGGATGCCTCCGGTGTGTTCCCGATCGAGGGCGGCCCCGTCGACAGCGGCCCAGGAGACCCGGGCGCGAAGGACTTCGACCATGCGATGCTCGCCACCGCGCAGGACCTGATCGGTGTGCCGGACCTGCGGTCCCTGCTGCCCGAGGTCCTCGTCGCCGGTGCCGAAGCCGGTGAGCTGACCCCCGAGGGCGCCGCGTGGCTCGACCCCACCGGCACGCTCGAACCCGGCGCGCCGCTCTGCCCGCCCGAGGGCGACGCCGGCACCGGCATGGTCGCGACGAACGCCGTCGCACCCCGCACCGGCAACGTCAGCGTCGGCACGAGCATCTTCGCGATGGTGGTCCTCGAGCACCCGCTCAGCACCTCGCACGAGGAACTCGACGTCGTGACCACCCCGGCGGGCGACGCCGTGGCGATGGTGCACTGCAACAACGGCGCCAGCGAGATCGCGAGCTGGGCGAAGGTCTTCGGACGGTTCGCCGAAGCGGCCGGGCAGCCCCTCGACGTCGACACCGTCTACGCGACACTGCTCACCGAATCGATCGCGGACAGCACCGACCCCGACGCCGGCGGCCTGCTCTCGTTCAACTACCTGGCCGGCGAACCCGTCACCCACGTCGAGGACGGCCGGCCCCTGCTGCTCCGCACCCCCGACGCCCGCTTCACCCTGGGCAACCTGGTCCGCTCCGAGGTGCACGGCGCGTTCGCCACCCTGGCGATCGGCATGGACGTGCTGCACGGCGAGCGGGTGCAGGTCGACCGGATGACCGCGCACGGCGGGCTCTTCCGCACGCCCGGTGCCCCGCAGCGTCTGCTCGCCGCGGCACTGCGGGTGCCGATCGCCCTCGAGGAGACCGCGGGCGAGGGCGGGGCCTGGGGCATCGCCGTCCTGGCCGCCTACCTCGAGCACACCGACCAGCAGCTCGCCGACTTCCTGTCGGACACCGTGTTCGGCGGGGACGCCGTGCACGTGGCCGAGCCCGAGCCGGCCGACGTCGACGGCTTCCAGACCTACCTGGGCCGCTACCGGGCCGCACTGCCCGTCCAGGCCGTGGCGGCAGCGGCGACCCGACCAGACGCGACCGGAACCGGTGCGGCAGCCGCCCCCGGCGCCGACGCGACCACGACCCGAGGCGAGGGGACGGCGGGAGTCGAGCCGCGCCTCCCGGCAGAGCAGGAAGTGACCAGATGACCAGCGCAACCGACCCCGCCACCCAGCGGGCCGTCGCGACCACCCGGGAACGCGTCGCCCGCCTGCACGGCGAACTCGTCCGCTACGGCCTGGTGATCTGGACCGGCGGCAACGTCTCCGAGCGCGTGCCCGGCACCGACCTGTTCGTCATCAAGCCGAGCGGCGTCTCGAGCGACGACCTGACCCCCGAGAACCAGGTCGTCTGCACCCTCGACGGCGAGCCGGCCGACGGCTGGGGCAACGCGCACGGCCCGTCCTCCGACACCGCCGCGCACGCCCACGTGTACCGGAACATGCCCGAGGTCGGCGGTGTCGTGCACACCCACTCGACGTACGCGACGGCGTGGGCCGCACGAGCGGAACCCATCCCGTGCGTGATCACCGCGATGGCCGACGAGTTCGGCGGGCCGATCCCGGTCGGGCCGTTCGCGATCATCGGCGACGACTCCATCGGCCACGGCATCGTCGAGACGCTGACCGGCCACCGATCCCGCGCGGTCCTCATGCAGAACCACGGCGTCTTCACCATCGGCAAGGACGCGAAGGACGCCGTCAAGGCCGCCGTGATGTGCGAGGACGTCGCCCGCACCGTGCACATCGCGAAGCAGGGCGGGGACGTGGTCCCGATCGCGCAAGCAGACATCGATCGACTCTTCGATCGCTACCAGAACGTCTACGGACAGAACCCCGAAGGAGCCATGCAATGACGCAGGAGACCACCGTCGACCCCCAGGCCACGCTCGACGGCTACGAGGTCTGGTTCCTCACCGGCTCCCAGGGGCTGTACGGCGAGGAGACGCTGCGCCAGGTGGAGGAGCAGAGCAAGGCCGTGCACGCCGAGCTGGCCGGCGCCCTGCCCGTCAAGCTCGTCTGGAAGCCGGTCCTGAAGGACGCCGACGGCATCCGCCGCGCCCTGATCGAGGCGAGCGCCGACGACAAGGTCATCGGCGTCACCACCTGGATGCACACCTTCAGCCCCGCGAAGATGTGGATCGGTGGCCTGCAGGCGCTGACGAAGCCGCTGCTGCACCTGCACACGCAGGCGAACGTCACGCTGCCGTGGGCGGACATCGACTTCGACTTCATGAACCTCAACCAGGCCGCGCACGGCGACCGTGAGTTCGGCTACGCGCTCGCACGCCTCGGTGTCCGACACGCCACCGCCGTCGGGCACGTCTCGGATCCTCGCGTCCAGCAGCGGGTGTCGAACTGGACCCGTGCCGCAGCCGGTGCCGCAGCCGTGCGTGAGCTGAAGCTCACCCGCTTCGGCGACAACATGCGCTACGTCGCCGTCACCGAGGGCGACAAGACCGAGGCCGAGATCGAGCTCGGCGTGCAGGTCAACACCTGGGCGGTGAACGAGCTGGCGGCAGCGGTGTCCGCCGCGTCGGACCAAGAGATCGACGCGCTCGTGGCGACGTACGAGCGCGACTACGACGTGGACCCGTCACTCCGCAGCGCCGGCGGCGAACGACACGCGGCGCTCCGCGACGGCGCCGCCATCGAGATCGGCCTCCGCACCCTGCTGGCGCAGAACGGCTCCGCCGCCTTCACGACCAACTTCGAGGACCTCGGCACGCTCAAGCAGCTGCCCGGCCTCGCGGTCCAGCGCCTGATGGCGGACGGCTACGGCTTCGGCGCCGAGGGCGACTGGAAGACGGCCGTCCTGGTCCGTGCGATGAACGTCGCCGGCGCCGGACTGCCCGGTGGTGCGAGCCTGATGGAGGACTACACCTACGACCTCACGCCCGGGGCCGAGAAGATCCTCGGTGCCCACATGCTCGAGGTCTCGCCCACGCTCACCACCACGAAGCCGACGCTCGAGATCCACCCGCTCGGCATCGGCGGCAAGGACGACCCGGTCCGCCTGGTCTTCACCGCCGACTCCGGCGAGGCCGTGGTGGTCGCGCTCTCCGACACCCGCGACGGCTTCCGCTTGACCGCGAACGTCGTCGACGTCGTGCCGCCGACTTCCGCGTTGCCCAAGTTGCCGGTCGGCCGTGCCGTCTGGGAGCCGCGTCCGTCGTTCCCCGTCGCCGCCGAGGCCTGGCTCACCGCCGGCGCCGCCCACCACACCGTGATGACGACGGCCGTCGGTCTGCAGGTGGTCGAGGACCTCGCGACCATGGTCGGCACCGAGTTCCTGGTCATCGACGAGCACACCACCGCCCGCGGCTTCCGCGACGAGCTGCGTCTCCAGCAGACGTGGCACCGTCTCGACCGCGGCTTCTGAGGGACGCGGACCGTACGATGAGCGACGTGATCGCAGAGCAGCGCACGCGGACGAACTGGGCGGGCAACGTCACCTACCGGGCGTCCGGTCTGGCGCGTCCGACGTCGGTGACCGCGTTGCAGGAACTGGTCGCGTCGACCCCGCGCCTGACGGCGCTCGGCTCACGGCACTCCTTCAACACGATCGCCGACACCGACGCCGTGCAGGTGTCGCTGCAGGACCTGCCGCCGGTCCTCGACATCGACACGTCGCGTCGTGTGGTCCGTGTGGCCGCCGGCATGACGCACAGTCAGGTCGCGGCCGGTCTGGAGGCCCGTGGCTGGGCACTCGGGAACCTCGCGTCCCTGCCGCACATCTCCACGGCCGGGGCCGTCGCCACGGGCACGCACGGCTCCGGCGTCCGCAACCCGTCGCTCGCGCAGGCGGTGGTCGGGCTCGACGTCGTCCGCGCTTCCGGCGCGATCGAGCACGTCGATGCGTCCTCGCCGGATGGGGCCCTCGACGCCCACCGGGTGGCCATCGGTGCGCTCGGTGTCGTCACCACGGTGGAGCTCGCGATCGAGCCGACGTTCGAGGTCGCCACGACGGTGCACCTCGACCTGCCGTGGGACGCGGTGTCCGCCCACTTCGACCAGGTCATGTCCGACGCCTACTCGGTGTCGATGTTCACCTCGTTCGACGACCGCGGTGCCCGGCAGGTCTGGGTGAAGCACCGCGTGGACGAGCCCTCGCCCACCGTCGACCTCGTCGGCCTCGGAGCGCGGCCAGCCACCGGCCCCGTGCACCCGGGGGAGAACGACCCCGCCGGCGTCACCGAGCAGGGCGGCGTCCCCGGGCCGTGGGCCGAGCGGCTGCCGCACTTCCGGTCCTCGTTCACGCCGTCGACCGGTGCCGAGATCCAGGCCGAGTACTTGATCCCGGCAGCGTCGGCAGTGTCCGCGCTCGAGGCCCTCCGTCCGCTCGAGTCGGTGTTCGCGCCGATCCTCATCGCCGCCGAGATCCGTACGATCGCGCCCGACACCGCCTGGCTCGCGCCGTCGTCCGGTCGGCAGTCGGTCGGCATCCACTTCACGTTCCGCCGGGACGCCGCAGCCGTGGCGGCCGCGGTGACGCGGATCGAGGAAGCGCTCGCGCCCTTCGACCCGCGGCCGCACTGGGGCAAGGTGTCCGGCGTGAGCGTCGAGCGCCTGCACGAGGCGTACCCGCGGCTGTCGGACTTCGCTGCGGTCGCCCGCGACGTCGACCCCACGGGCCGGTTCCGCAACGCGTACCTGGCGCGCGTCCTGTCCTGACGGGGCGTGCCGCGTGGCACCACGACTGGGGCGTGCGCGTGACGACACCGGTTCCGTAGCCTCCTCGGAGGCAACGGAGGGGAGCACAGTGACGCTGCCGATCGCCGGGTGGTACCCGGACCCGCAAGACTCGAACCGCACACGGTGGTGGGACGGAGCACGTTGGGGAGCACTCGCACCCCAACCTGCTGTAGCTGTCCCCGCGCCACAGTGGGAGCCGGCACCGCGTCCGCCCGCGCCGTCGGAGTACCGCGCGGCCGTCACCGAGCAACCGCTCCGAGGGCGGAAGGCCCGGATCGCCAAGGACCGGGCGACCCGTGCAGCGAATCCGTTCGGGTACGCCGGGCTGGTCCTCGCGCTGCTCGGGTTCATCGTCAACGTGTTCGCGATCCCCGGGATCCTGGGGATCGTCTTCGGCGCGATCGGTCTGGCACGCGCCGGGCAGCTCACCGGGCAACGGATCACCGGGTTCGGAGTATCACTCGCAGCGGTCATCCTCGGGTTGGCGGCGTCGGCTGCCTTCGTCGTGCGAGCGGCACAGCTGCTCGCGTGACGACAGGTGTCCCGCACCGTTGAGCGCGATGCGGGACACCCGGGTCCTCAGTCCCTGCGGGACAGGTCGATCAGGAGCCTGACCACGGTCACGAGCAAGCTCGCGATCCCCAGCCAGGGCACCCGACGCCTGGACCGATCATCGGTGTCGTTCGACATCGGTGACCTCCTGGTGTCGTCGCCGGCTGACACGAGGAGCTTCGACCAAGGGATGCGTCGCCGAGCGTGCTCGGCTACCATCGGTTCCGAGCGTTGGACTCGGGATGGTTGGTTCATCCCTTGGCTTTCCACTCGGAAGGCAAATCGAAGCCCGGAACTGTTGTCGCAGTCCCGGGCTTCGTGCTTTCGCCCGGATCGCGCTCCGGCGGTGGCGCGACCGGGTCAAGCCTACGACGAACTGTCCGGTGACATTCCGGTCGTTGCTCACAGCGGTTTCCCGCCGGATGTGCGGGCGACCCGCCGGTTCGTCGCTGGGAGCGCACATGTGCATCCACAAAGGTCGGGGGATGGCGAACTTCAACCGCATCCTCGGCATGGCCTCGAAGGTCATCGACAAGCAGCTCCAGAAGCGTGGGCAGGGGGACGGTGCGCCCGGCAACGGAGCGCAGCGCGCTGGCGGGACCGACTGGCGTGACGTCGTCCGCGGTGCAGCGGACCGGCTGACGGGCGACGACCGGGGCCAGCAGCAGCAGCGGCCGCAGCAGCAGTACGGCCAGCCGGAGCAGCGGCAGTCCGGCCAGCAGCAGTACGGGCAGGCGCCCCAGCAGCAGTACGGCCAGCAGCAGTACGGGCAGCCGGAGCAGCACGGCCCGGCCGACTCGGACAAGGTCGCCCTGGCGAAGTACGACTACCTGCTCCGCACCTCGTCACCGGACCAGCTCGAGCAGGTCCACCACGACGCCTTCGCCCGCCTCACCCCCGCGCAGCGGCAGCAGGTGCGCAACCGCCTGAACTCCGAACTCCCGCCGCACGAGCACCTGCGCGACGACTCGGCGGGCGGCATGGCGCGCGCGATGACCCGCGGCGAGGTCCGCCGTCCGGGCCTGATCCGCCGCGTCCTCGGCGGCTCGAGCAACGGCAACGGCAACGGCCGCGGGCGTGGTGGCGCCTTCGCCGGCGGTGCCGCGGTCGGCGCCGGCGCGATGGCGCTCGGCGGCATCGGTGTCGCGGTCGCCGGGGGAGCGGTGCTGAGCGCCGCCGCCGGGCCCGTGCTGGCCGAGGCCGCGAACCTCGGCGTCGACTTCGACGGCATCGCCTCCGGCATCGGCGACCTCGGACTGGCCGACCTCGGGGCCGACCTCGGCGGCGGCTTCGAGGGGATCGCGGGCGAGGGTGAGCAGCTCCTCGGCGGCCTCGGTGAGCAGGCGTCGGGCCTCGGCGAGCAGGCCTCGAACCTGGGCAACGACTTCCTCGGGGGCCTGTTCGACCGCTGACCCACGCCCCTCGGGTGGACTCGGTGCAGATCCATCGGGAATAGACGGACGTCGCGCGGCACTTGGATTGTTTCGTCGTGCGACGTCTGTCGCACGTGTGATTCGGACGGGCGACCGCCGCGGTGTCAGGATGGACGCCGCCCGGCGACCCGGTCCGTGCAACCACAGCGGCTGCAGCACGGTCGCCACCACCCTTCCCACGAGGAGCACCACCGTCATGAGACGCCCGAACCGCCTGACGATCACCGCGGCCGTCGCCGCAGCAGCAGCCCTGGTCCTGACCGGCTGCTCGGGTGGGAGCTCGTCCGACGACGGTGACGGCACGGCCAAGGGCGGCACGCTCAACATCCTGACGACGGCCACCGCGGTGCACCTCGACCCGGCGACGAGCCAGAACCTGAACATCACCACCTTGGGTCTGGTGCTCCGCCGGCTGACGGCGTGGGACGTCGAGCCCGGCAAGGCCGCCAAGGTGGTGCCGGACCTGGCGACGAACACCGGCGACTCGAGCGACGGCGGCAAGACCTGGACGTACCACCTGAAGGACGGGCTGAAGTTCCAGGACGGCACGCCGATCACCACGAAGGACATCAAGTGGGGCATCGAGCGCTCGTTCGCGCCGACCCTGACCGGTGGCCTGAGCTACCACAAGTCGCTCCTGGTCGGTGGCGAGGACTACAAGGGCCCGTTCGACGGCAAGACCCTCGACAGCATCGAGACGCCTGACGACTCGACCATCGTCTTCAAGCTCAACGCCGCGTACGGCGACTGGCCGTGGCTCGTGTCGATGCCGGCGTTCGCTCCGGTCCCCGACGGCGACGGCACGGACACCGGTGCGTACGACAGCAAGCCGGTCGCGTCCGGGCCGTACCAGGTGCAGTCGAACACCCAGGGCTCGCAGATCACCCTCGTTCGCAACAAGGAGTGGAGCGCGAAGACCGACGACGTCCGCACCGCCGGCCCGTCGAAGGTCGTCTTCAAGGAGAGCCAGGACCCGTCGACCGTCACGCAGACGCTGATCGCCGACAACGGTGACGCGAAGGACTCCTTCGGCGCGAGCTACCTCGGCGCAGCCGAGCTGAACCAGGTGCGGAGCAACCCCGCCGCCCAGGACCGCCTCGCCACGTCGAAGGCCGGCCCGATCAACTACATGGCGATCAACACCCAGAAGGGATCGCTCAAGGACCTCAAGGTCCGTCAGGCCCTGCAGTACGCCGTCGACAAGAAGTCGTACCGGATCGCTGCGGGCGGCGCGCTCGCCGGTTCGTACGCCACGACCCTCATCACCCCGGGCATCGCGGGCCGCGAGGACTACGACCTGTACAAGCCCGGCGCGAACGGTGACGTCGCGAAGGCGAAGCAGCTCCTCAAGGACGCGGGCGTGTCCGACCTCAAGCTGACCCTGGCGACCCAGAACGACCCGACCTACCTCGCCCAGGCGCAGGCGCTGCAGTCCGGCCTCAAGCGCGCCGGCATCACCGTCACGCTGAAGCCGCTCGACGCGGACTCGTTCTACACCGCGACGACCGACGGCACCGACTTCGACCTGGCGCTGTTCAGCTGGCAGCCGGACTTCCCGAGCGCGAACGCCAACATCCAGCCGCTCTACGACTCGTCGCAGATCGGTGGCGGCGGCTACAACGTCTCGAAGTACAGCAACCCCGAGGTCGACGCGCTGATCAAGAAGGCCAGCGCCACCGTCGACCAGCAGGACGCGCAGAAGCTGTGGGTCGAAGCGGACAAGAAGATCATGGCCGACGCGCCGATCGTCCCGCTGACCTACGCGAAGCAGTCGTTCCTGGCCGGTTCGAACGTGCAGAACTTCCAGATCGCGGACTTCCCGGCGTACCCGAACTACCTCAAGGTCTCGCTCGCGAAGTGAGTTCGCCGCTGCTCGAGGTCGAGGGGCTCCACGTCGCGTTCGGCGACGCGGAGCCCGTCGTCCGTGACGTCTCCTTCACCCTGACCCCCGGTCGTGTGCTCGCCCTCGTGGGGGAGTCCGGCTCCGGCAAGTCCGTCAGCGCCATGAGCGTGCTCGGCCTGCTGCCGCCCGAGGCGCGGGTCTCCGGCAGCGTCCGGTTCCGTGGCGAGGAGCTCGTCGGCGCCTCCGACGACACGCTCCGTGCCGTTCGCGGCGCCGGCATCGGCGTCGTGTTCCAGGAACCGATGAACTCGTTCACGCCGGTGCTGTCCATCGGCACGCAGGTCGCCGAGGCGATCCGGGCGCACCCGACGGACCTCGACCGTGCAGCGGTCTCCGCGCGCGTCGACGAGCTGCTGCGTGCCGCCGGCCTCACCGACCCCGAGCGGATCCGCAAGGCCTACCCGCACGAACTGTCCGGCGGGCAGTTGCAGCGCGCCATGATCGCGATGGCCCTGGCCGGGGACGCGGTCGCGCTGATCGCCGACGAGCCGACGACCGCGCTGGACGTCACGGTGCAGGCCGGGATCCTCGACCTGCTCCGCCGACTCGGTCGCGAGCGCTCCTTGGCCGTCCTGCTCATCACGCACGACATGGGTGTGGTGGCGGACGTCGCGGACGAGCTCCTGGTGATGCGCCGCGGCGACCCCGTCGAGCACGGGACGGTTGCGGAGGTCTTCGCACACCCGTCCGCCGACTACACGCGCGAGCTCCTCGCCGCCGTCCCCAGCCTGGAGGCCCGTCCCGCGTCCGCCACGCCGGCTGCGGACCCCGAGACTCGGCCTGGACGACAGGACGCGGCCCCCGGGACGCGCGCCGTGTCGTCAGACGCGAGTCTCGGTCCGGCGGAAGCGAGTCTCGGTGAGGCGAGTCGCGCCTCCCGGATGACGGTCGCGCAGCTGCGCGACGTCGCCGTGCGGTACTCGCGCCGCGGCGGACCGACCGTGTCGGGCATCGACCTGGACCTGCGGGCCGGCGAGACCGTCGGGCTGGTCGGGGAGTCCGGGTCCGGCAAGTCGACCATCGGCCGCGCGCTGGCGGGGCTGGTGCCCGTCGTCGAGGGCTCGGTCGAGGTCGACGGCAGCGACCTGCGGACCGCCAGGGGCCGACGGCTCCGCGAGCTCCGCAGCCGCGTCGGCATCGTCTTCCAGGATCCGGCGTCGTCGCTCAACCCGCGGCAGACCATCGGCTGGAGCATCGCCGAGCCGTTGCTCGTGCACGCGACGGCCTCGGCGGCCGATCGTGCGGAACGCGTCCGTGAACTGCTGACCGCCGTGCAGCTCGACCCGTCGTGGGCCGAGCGGTTCCCGCACCAGCTCTCCGGCGGGCAGCGCCAGCGCGTCGCCGTCGCGCGGGCCTTGGCGCTCCGTCCGGCGCTCGTCATCGCCGACGAGCCCACCTCGGCACTCGACGTCACCGTGCAGGCGGCCGTGCTCGACCTGCTCGCGCAGCTGCAGGACGAGTTCGGGTTCGGCATGCTCCTCATCAGCCACGACCTCGCGGTCGTCCGGCAGCTCGCTGACGAGGTCGTCGTCCTGCACGACGGTCGCGTGGTCGAGCGGGGGACCACGGACGCCGTGCTCGACGACCCGCAGCAGGACTACACGCGCATGCTGCTCGCAGCGGCGCCCGTCGCCGATCCCGTGCGACAGGCGGCCCGCCGCGAAGCCTGGCGCGCCTGGGAAGGAGTGTCCTCGTGACCGCCAACGTCGTCGAGCGCCCCGTGGCCTCGTCCGGACGCACCACCGGCTTCCGCGCCGTGGTGCGCCGCATCCGGCAGGACCGCTGGGCCGTGACCTCGGCGGTCGTCATCGTCGTGTTCCTCGCGGTCGCCGTCGCGGCGCCGCTCATCAGTGCCGTCACCGGGCAGGACCCCTACGGGTACGACATCGACGCGCTCAACTCGTTCGGGGCGCCGAAGGGCTTCGGCGGGGGGATCAGCGCCGAGCACTGGTTCGGCGTCGAGCCGCTGACCGGTCGCGACCTGTTCGCGATCGTGACGTACGGTGCCCGGACGTCGCTCGGCATCGGGCTCGCCGCGACCTTCCTGTCGATCGTCATCGGGGTGCTCGTCGGCGTCACCACCGGCTTCTTCGGCGGCTGGTACGACCGCGTGCTCTCCCGCGTGGTCGACGTGATCTTCGGCTTCCCGTCGCTCGTCTTCATGATCGCCCTGACCGCGATCGTGCCGACGTCGTTCCCGAAGCCCGTCCTGGTCGTGCTCGTCATCGGGTTCTTCGGCTGGCCGTCCGTCGCCCGCGTGGTCCGCGGCCAGACACTGTCGCTCGTCAGTCGGAACTACGTCGTCGCCTCCACGGCGATGGGCGCCGGCCGGTGGCACGTCATCCGCACCCAGCTGCTGCCGAACCTCGCGGCGACGATCACCGTCTACGCGACGATCTCGATCCCGTCGATGATCGGCGCCGAGGCCGCGCTGTCGTTCCTGGCGGTCGGCGTGACCCCGCCGACGCCGTCGTGGGGCCGCAGCATCGGCGACGCCGTCGGCTGGGTGCAGACCGACCCGATGTACCTCGTGTTCCCCGGAGTGGCACTGTTCCTCATCACCCTCGCGTTCAACGTGCTCGGCGACGCGCTGCGTGACGCCCTCGACCCGAGAGGAGCACGCCGGTGAGCACGTTCCGCTTCATCGCGATCCGCGTCCTCGGTGCAGCCGTCGTGCTGCTCGTCGTCGCCGCGATCACCTACGCACTGTTCATGCTGCTGCCGACGAACCCCGCGAGGGCGATCTGCGACAAACCGTGCACGCCGGACCGGCTGCGCGAGGTGCAGGCGTTCCTGGGGACCGACAAGCCGTGGCTGGCGCAGTTCGGCGCCTACCTGGCGGGGATCTTCACCGGCCGCACGTTCGGGAGCGGCACGTCCGTGATCACCTGCGCCGCACCGTGCTTCGGGTACTCGTTCCAGCTGCACGAGAGCGTCACCGACCTGATCCTGTCCCGCCTGCCCGTCACCGCGTCGATCGCCGTCGGCGCCGCCGTGCTGTGGCTCGTCGCCGGGGTGTTCGGCGGAGCGGTCTCGGCGCTCCGTCGCGGCACGTTCGTCGACCGGGCCGTGATGACCGTCGCGGTCGCCGGGGTCTCGTCGCCGGCGTACCTGATCGGGTTGCTCGGCATCCTGCTGTTCGGGTTCGTGCTCGGCATCCTGCCGACGAGCGGGTACGTCGCGTTCACCGACGACCCGGTCGGCTGGTTCACCCACCTGATCCTGCCGTGGTGCGTGCTCGCGTTCATCAGCGCCGCGATCTACGCGCGCCTGACCCGTGGCGAGATGCTCGAGTCGATGTCGCAGGACTTCGTGCGGACCGCTCGGGCCAAGGGCCTGCGCGAGCGCCAGGTCGTCGTGCGGCACGGACTGCGCACCGCGATCCTGCCGGTGGTGACGCTGTTCGGGCTCGACCTCGGGTCGCTGCTCGGCGGTGCGGTCATCACCGAGAAGGTGTTCTCGATGCAGGGCCTCGGCGCGCTGCTCATCGACGCCGTGCACACCCTCGACCTGCAGGTCGTCGTGGGCTTCACGTTGTTCTCGGCGCTGTTGATCGTCACGGCGAACGTGATCGTCGACGTGGTCTACGCGTTCGTCGACCCGCGGGTGCGGCGCCGGGCGTAGCTCAGGTGGCGTCCCACCAGCGCAGCACGCGGGTGCCGTGGAGCGTGAGCCACTTCGACGGCTCGCCCTCGGGGACGTCGACCTCGAACCACTGCCGACCCGGCGGCCGCGTTCCCTGGGTCCACGTCCCGTCGTCGTTCCTGGCGGCACGGACGACCTCGATCGCCTCGGCCGCCCGGGCGTCCGGCGCGGTACCGTCCTGCAGCGCAGCAACCCGCAGGTGGTCGGTGACCCGGAGCGCCGAGTAGATCCAGCGCAGCGGGTACGCGAACCGGGTCGCCCACGGCCCGACGAGCTCGCCGTCGTGCTTCCGGAACAGCAGCCGTCGTTCGAGCAGGTACTCGGTGCCGCGGAGTCGAGCCGCTCGGAGTTCCGCCGCGCGGGGGTGGGTGCCGCCGGTCAGCTGCTCGTGCTGCAGGAGCCCCTCGATCACGTTGAGGGTCGAGTGGAACGACGACACCGTCGACCCCTCGATCCACTCGCAGTTCCAGCCGCCGTCGTCGAGCTGGTGGTCGAGGAACCAGTCCGCCAGCTGCCCGACGTCGGCACCGAGCCAGGCGCCGTTCGCCAGGGTGAAGGCGTTGATGCAGCAGTCGACCTCGCCGCTCCAGTAGGGCAGGTCCTCGTACTCCCAGCGGCTGTTCGTCGCGAGCCGGGCGGCCGTGTCCCCGAGGACCGCGGAGTCGAGCCCCCAGTCGCGCAGGGCGTTCAGCGACCAGGTCGTCGCCGTGTAGGGCTGCCCGGGCTCGTCCGCCTCGGGACCGTCGAAGTCGAAGTCCGCCGGGAAGTACGCGCCGCCGGCCCACTGCCCGTCGGGGTCCTGGTGCGCGAGCATCGCCGCCCCGAGGCCCTCGGTCGCGACCCGCGCCCGGGTCTGCTGCCACACCGCCGACGGCGCACCGGTCAGGTCACGCTCGACCTGCCACCGGACCGCCGGGTCCGAGTCGAGCAGCCACTCGACCACCGCGTCGTCGCTCATGGCGCGGAGGCTACGCCGAACGCGCCCGGCCCGACCGCAGAGCGTTCGGACCGGGCGCCCGAGTGACGCTGATCAGAAGTAGGTGATGCCGTGCGGGGTCCGCGGGGGCAGGAGCATCGCGCGCAGCAGCTCGACCGACGCGGGATCCGCAGCGCGGACCAGGCCGGCGGCCGCCAGGGTGACCGGCGAGACCGAACCGATGAGCAGCGCACCGAGCTCTGCCACGTCGAGCTGGACGTCGGAACCGGCCACGTCGGCGTCGTCGGCGATGCGCGTGACGCTGCCACGGGCCTCCTGGACGTCCAGCCGGTACGTGCCGGTCGTGTGGCCGAGCGCATCGGTGACCGCGAGGGTCAGCGAGCCGTCGACGGCGAACGGCCGCGACTCGAGCACGGCGGCCACGTCGAGGACGCGCAGCCAGACGTGGTCCTCTTCGTGGTCGACGTCGTACGCACGGTTGTCGCCGAGGGCCGCGACGATCGGGTCGTCGAGGCGCGAGCGGTTGTACTTCACGACGTCGTTCAGGTCGATCGACAGCACGAACTCCCACAGCGCCGTGTACGCCTGGTCGTTCGCGTAGACCAGGTCGACGATCTCGAGTGCGGTGTCGGAGGACCCGTCTTCCTTGACGCGCCAGGTGACGTACCCGTCGATCTCGTCCGTGCCCTCGGCGCGGTGCACCGCCGCACGGACGTCCTTCGCCTTCTGGCCGTCGTTGCCGAGCAGTCCGAAGACGACCGGCCAGGTGCCCGCGTTGCGGACCATCGAGCCGGGCGTGCGGGTGTGGAAGCGCTCGAAGACCGCCTTGCCGGGGCCGTCGGCGAGCCACTGCGGCGTGACGACGGACACCGAGCCCGACGTCGGGGCGAGGAGGGGGAGTGCGCGTTCGCGTCGCACGCGCACCGCGCGCTCGCGGATCGCGCTGCCGAAGCCGAAGCGGCGGTAGATCGTGCCCTCGGACGCGGTCAGGGACGCCACGGCGTAGCCCTCGGCGACACCGCGCTCGAGCGCGTGCGTCATCATGCGGCGCAGGATGCCGCGGCGACGCTCGGTGGGCCGGACCGTGACCGCGGAGATGGCCTGCGTGTCGACGGACGACCCGTCGCCCCAGCTCAGCGCCTTGCGGAACCACGTGAAGGTGCCGGCGGGCCAGGTCTCGTCGACGGAACCGGGGAAGGGCTTCCGGACGTAGACGCCCAGGAAGGTCTCCTCGTCGGCGATGAAGTGGGACGCCATACGGGCTGCACCTTCGGCGTCCGGATCGGCTTCGTGGAACCCGAGGCCGACGGCCTGCATCCACGATCCGGTCTCGGCGTTCGGTGCCCCCTCGTCATCCGTCCCGGGCGCGAACTCGCGCAGCTCGTAGCGGTCGTCGAATGCCTCGTTGCTCACGCTCACGACCCTATCGGGACCGGGTGACGTCACGGCAAGGTGCGACGGGCCTCCTGCACGACGACCTCGTCGAGGTCCGCCAGCGACCGCATCTGCTGCAGCGGGCGGGCCATCCGGTGGTTGTCACGGAGTGCCGGCTCGGTGCGCGCGAGGAACGCCCAGTACCCGGCGGTGAACGGGCACGCGTCGTCGCCGACCCGCTTCGTCGGGTCGAAGCGGCAGCCTCCGCAGTGGTCCGACATCCGGTCGATGTAGCGACCGCCCGACGTGTACGGCTTCGTGGCGACCATCCCGCCGTCGGCGTGCTGGGACATGCCGATGATGTTCGCCGGCATCACCCAGTCGGTGCCGTCGACGAACACGTCGGTGAACCACTCGGTCAGGTGCACCGGGTCGTAGCCGCGCTGCAGTGCCCAGTTGCCGAGCACCATGAGGCGCTGGATGTGGTGCAGCCAGCCGTGGTCGTGCAGGCCCTCGATCGCGGTCCGCACGCAGACGGCGTCGATCTCCGACGCGTCGAGTTCCCGCCACCAGTCGGGGAGTCGTCCGTGCGCGCCGAGGGCGTTCTCCGATGCGCCGTAGTCGTCCCCGAACCACCAGTAGAGGTGCCAGACGTAGTCGCGCCATCCGGCGACCTGGCGGACGAAGCCCTCGACGCTGGCGAGCGGGGCGGCCTCGGTGCGGTGCGCTTCGAGGGCGGCGTCGATCGCCTGCCGCGGATCGAGCACCCCGAGGTTCATCGGCACGCTGAGGAGCGAGTGCGCCATCGTCCAGTCGTTCGTCAACGTGGCGTCCTCGAACGGCCCGAAGTCGCCGAGGCGCACCGCGACGAAGTCGTCCAGGGCACGCTGCGCCTCGTCCGCCGTCACCGCGAAGCGACGGGTGTCGTCGCGGCCGACGAACCGGGCGGTGCCGTCCCGCTCCCACCGGTCCAGGTCGTGCCGCACCTGGTCGTCGATGTCGTCCTCGTCCGGCCACCAGGGCTCGGGCAGCCCGAGGGTCGTCGCGCCCTTCGGCGGCGGCTGGCGGTTCTGGTCGTCGAGGCTGAACTTCCCACCGATCGGCTTGCCGTCGCGCAGCAGCCAGCCCTCACGGCGCCGGACACGCTCGTAGTGGTCTTCCATGCGGAACCGACCCGTGCCCTGCGCCGCCCACTCCGCGAACTCGTCCTCGTCGGTCACGAACCCGCGGCTCGGAAGGATCACGGTGCCCCGGCCCCAGTGCCGGATCTGCGCGCGGAGGGTGCGGGACGGCGGATCGATCGCCTCGAGGTCGTCGCGGCCGGTCAACGCTTCGCGGAGGGTGTCGACCTGGACGTGCTCGGCACGGTCACCGAGTTCGTGGACGCGGTGGCGCAGGGCACTCAACCAGAGGTGGGCCTTCGCCCGGTGGACGGGGCGAGCGGTGAAGAACTCGCGTGCCTCGACGACGAGGGCCGGGCCACCGTCGTCGAACAGGGGCCCGTACTGGCCGGGGAGGACCAGGCGACGACGTTCGGAGGGCATGGGTGGACCGTACCCAGCGAGTGGGGTGGAGCTGTCAGTCAGGGGCGTTCGTCGACGAGGGCGATGAACCGGCTGCCGATGCCCTCGACCTCACGCCGGGTGAGCCCCGCAGTCGGTTCCGGCGCCTGGTACGGCTCGTGGTAGTCGCACATCAGGTAGTCCCACTCGGGCCACCACTTCTTCGGCCGCGCTTCTTCGGCGAACGCGCAGACGACGCACTCGAGGCGGACCCAGACCTTCTTGGCACCCGTGCGGTTCGCCCGGGACTGCGCGAGCCAGGCGGGCGGATCCTGTTCGATCGCGTCGAGTTCGGCTTCGCTGAGACGCGAGGGGATTCCGTGGTGGGTCGCCATCTCGAGGGTGATGTCGAGTCGAACGGCGGCGTCGCGTCGGGAGAGCATCCGACCAGATTAGGTTCTGTCGGGGCGCAGCGCTCGTCGGAGCGCTCGGTGCCGGTCGGACCGTTCAGTGCCCGTCGAGGGCGTGGCATCCGCCGTCGAGGACCCAGCCCGCGGCCGTGACGTCGGCCCTGCCGTCGCGCTGGACCTCGCCGATCAGGCACCCGGACATCTCGACCTGTGCTTCGAACAGCACCTTCTCGCCGGTCTGCGTCGTCACGATCCAGCGGTTCGGTGCTCCGACGCCGTCGAGGATCTCCTCGACCGCGGGCTGCAGGACCGGGGTCGACTGCGCGGCGAGCTCCCGCTCCACCTGAGCACGTGCGACGTCGAGCGCTGCCGCCGACTCCGCGCTCAGGTCGGTGCGGTCGTGGTGCCGCTTGTTGAGCCCGTACTGCGGTGGGCTGTCGGCGCCGGGGCCGGCGCCGTCCCCGGAAGCGGCGTACGTGCCCGCGGCGCCCGTCGGCTCTCCGGCCGTGGCGCCGGCCTGCGTGCTGCTCGTCGACGGGCCGCTCGAGGCCGTGCTGCTCTCGACCGCGCAGCCCGTCAGCACGATCAGCGCGAGCAGCGCCCCGGTCACCGATGCGGTCGTTCTGTGGTCCCCCATGAGCGGCATCCTGACAGAGCGCGGGGGAGAGCACGGAGCTCGACACCGGATCGTGATGCAGGGTGCGGTGACCGAGAACTCCTGTGAGAGCATCACCGGATGCACGACGATGTTGCGAACGACGTGCGGAGCGAACCGTTCCGCTCCGGTGAATCCGTGGTCCTCCGCAGTCTGCACGCGCTCGGTTCGCACGGTCGAGCCGTCGCCTTCGCCGTCGCGGGTCGAGTCCTCGTCGATGACGACGACGTCGCGGTGGTCGCGAGTCCGCTCGGTTCCGCGGTCCGTCGCCGGGCCGGTACCGGCAGCGGACCGAACGCGCGGCTCGTCCTCCCCTCGGACTGGGACGGCTCCTACGTCGAGGACAGCTGGTTCGGAGCGACCGTGGTCCGCGTGCACCTGAAGGGCGCAGCGTGGTCGGTGTGGCGCTGGCACGATGGGACGCAGTGGCTGCCGGACTGGTACATCAACCTCGAGCTGCCGTGGGTGCGTACCTCCGTCGGCTTCGACAGCCAGGACTGGACCCTCGACGTCATCGCGACCCGAGACGATGCGGGCCGCTGGTCGATTCGGTATAAGGACGAAGACGAACTCGCGTTCTACAGGGACGAGGGCCTGGTCACGGAAGCGGACCGCGCGATGATCGAACGCACCGGCGAGGATGCCACCGCGGCCGTGCACGCGGGCTCGTTCCCGTTCGAGACCGACTGGTCGCGGTGGGTGCCGGACCCGAACTGGTCCGCTCCGCAGATGCCGGCAGGGTGGGATGCCGTCCGCTAGCTCCGCTCAGTGCGTCTGCGCTGCGAGGTCGGCGTAGGCGGCGGCGTACCAGCTGACGGTCGAGTCGCCCGACGTGGGCCCGATGGTGATCGAGTCGGCCGAGGTCACGACGTAGAGGTCTTCGTCGTGGCCGCACTGGACCGAGCGCGCCGCGAGCTCCCTGCCGGTGTCAGCGCCGTCGGCGATGCGACCACCCCAGACGGCGATGCGGACGGTTCCGTGTCCCTGGCAGGCGACGGACACGCGGACGTGTGCGCGCTCGCCGCCGTCTGCGACGCCCAGGGACAGCCGACTCGACGCGTCGTTGGTCCCGGCACCAGCGCCGAGTTCGCCGGGCTGGTCCGCCCACCGATCCTGGACGTTCTCCATCCAGGCGGAAGCGACCTCGACGTCGTCGACCGGCGTCGCACGGCCGGACCAGGCGGTGAGCGACACCACGATCACGAGCGTCAGCCCGATGATGCTGCTCCATCGGCCGCGGCGAAGGTGGTCGTGCACAGACGAAGCAATCATGTCGATCACAGTGTCGTGCACGCCGGCCGCTCCCGTACCCTCCCGTTCTGGCGTCGTACGCTGGGCGAGTGGTGAGCGCGATCGTCCTCGTGATGGCCGAGTACATGGTCGACGACTCCCCGCTCTGGTTCCGAGGGTCTCGCGAGCGCATCGGTGAGGCAGATGCGGGAGCACTCGGGCTCAGCGCGCCGCTGCGGGACGACCTCAGGGCGTGGAACGACGTCTTCGATTCCCTCGGGGAGCCCGACTTCGACTGGCCTTCCGGAGCGGTCCGTGACGCTCATCGCGTCGAAGCGTTCGTGCTCGCGAGCCGTGTGCAGCTCGAGCTCGGCGACGAAGCCCATGTCTGGTGCGGAGCCGGCGCC
Source organism: Curtobacterium sp. PhB146 (assembly GCF_004342995.1). Lineage (NCBI taxonomy): Bacteria > Bacillati > Actinomycetota > Actinomycetes > Micrococcales > Microbacteriaceae > Curtobacterium > Curtobacterium sp. PhB146. The sequence continues at coordinate 325,046 of NZ_SMBN01000002.1, forward strand.
GGCATCGACACGGTGGCCGAGGCGGGTACTGCCGTCGTGCTGCCGAGTGCACGGCCCGGAACCGATGTCGAGTTCGTGCGTGACGGGGAGCGGGACGTCCGGTCGGCACGCGCCGCGGGTACTGGTGATGGCACCGCCAAGGCGATCGTGCACTGGCGTGCCCTCACCGAACGAGTCGGGACGCCGTTCGGTGATGCCGAGACCCGCGCCGTCGGGCTCAGGACGGCAGCGCGCATCCAAGCCGATGTCGGCCTTCGCGCCCAGGTCGTCTTCTTCGCCGGCGCATCGGGGCCGTACCGGCACGACGAGTCCGACTGAACGCACGCGGTGCGGTCTGATCTCGCCTCCTGCCCGGTAGCGTCTTCCGCGTGAGCATCCCCGACTTCGACGTCGAGCCCGCCGTCGGGCCGCGGTTCTGGATGGTGCTGCTCGGCGTGGGGAGCGCGATCACGGGTCTCCTCGCCGTCATCGGTTGGCCGTTGCCCCTGGCCTCGGGGCGTGGCGGGCCGGATCGGCACACGTGGGCACAGACAGTCCGCGCGGTCCAGGACTGGTTCGCGTACGACGGTTGGCGCATGTCCGGCGCTTCTTGGTTCTACGGCGCCCTGGCGGTCGCGGCGCTGGCCGGCATCATGGTGCTCCGCAACCCGGCCTGGAGCGGCACCCGAGCGTTGCTCGTCGTCGTCGTTCCAGCCGCCGTGCTGCTCGTGGTCGGCCCCGCGGCGCAGTGGGCGCTCGGACTGCCGTGGTCGAACTACGGGGCCGGGTCGACCGGCGTGATCGCAGTCGGCATGATCGTCACGGTCATCGTCGGTGCCGCGATCACGTGGTTGCGCCGAGCCTTCCGCCGCAGCGCCCGCTCCGACGACGACGTGAACCCGCCGCCCAGGGGCGTGCGCTGAAGCCCGAGCGGCTGACGCACCGCATCGATGCTCGGGCCGCCGCCTTGCCTCAGTAGTCGGGGTCCTGGCGGTCCTGGTCCTGCCAGGGGAGCATCCGACCGGCGACCAGCGACAGCACGCCCCCGAACATGAAGACGAGCAGCACCGCCCACCAGGGGTTGCGTCGTTCGCGCGGCTGCTGTCCGTCCATGCCGTCACGATAGCGGGTCAGTCGGTCGCACCCCGGGGCGGTTCGACGAGCAACCCGACGCGGTCGGCCAGGTAGTCGGCGAGCGGGACGGCGGAGCCGGCAGCCGGTGACCAGCGGACGAGCGGCACGTCGTCCTCGACGAAGAGCACCCCGGTCGAGCCGACGAGCGTTCCGTCCAACGCGATCGCCGTTGCGCCGTGGTTGACGGTGTCGCCGGCCGCGAAGTGCCCCTTCGCCGCAGCAGCACGGTAGGCCCGACGGACCTCGGCCGAGACCGACTGGAACTGCGCCCGGCCCGGATCGGTGACCCGGGTGATCGCCCCGGTGGCCCAGACCCGGCCGCCCGATTCGAGCGACGACCCGATCAGCAGTGCACCGACCCGCCACACGCGACCGAGGGGCCGCATGGTCGCTTCGCGGCGGATGCCGAGCACCGCCTTCGGCTGCGCGTACTCGCCGAGCGCCTCGTCCGGCACCCCGGCGGCACGGAGCCGTCGTGCGGCGTCGTCGAGCAGTTCCCTCGCTCGCTGCACTCCGTCGGTCACGTCCACCGAGCCTAGACCGGGGCCTGCCCCGAGCCCCGGTGCGATGCCCTGCGGCGCCCGTGACCGGCCGTCGCACGTCGCCCGCGCCCGGACGCCCCACGTCGACGGCGCGCGGCCGTGACCGTGCCGATGGTGATCATCGCGCCGCCGTACGCCAGCAGGACGCCGGCGACGGTCGGGATGAGCCAGCTCCGCGAGCCGTTGACGAGCTGGTTGACGACACCGACCTCGGGGATGCTGTACCAGACCACGCCCCGGATCTGTGCGGCGGTGACGGGGTGCGGGTCGGCCTTCGCGTTGTTGTCGCCCTTGAGGACGAACGTGCGCGCCCCGTTCGACGACGAGGACACCGAGGTCACGCGGTGGCTGATGACGGCCGGCTGGCCGGAGACGATCTGGTAGGTGACGACGTCGCCCACCTCGATGTCGTCGACGGCGGTGGGACGGACGACGAGCAGGGTGCCCGGGGGCAGCGTCGGCTCCATCGACTGGGTCAGGACCGTCAGCGGCATCGACCCGGTGGCCTTGGGGACGACGATGAGCACGACGGCGAGGGCCGCGACGAGCAGGAGCAGCCCGGTGCTGAGACCGAGGACGACGGCGTGCACGACCGCACGCCCACCGGAGCGCTCCGCACGTTCGGGACGAGCCGCCGCGCGGGTCACGCGCCGCACCGGATCGCCGCGCCGTTGTTCTGCGTGAAGAGCGTGACCGGGCCGCTCCCGGCGACGGTCGAGGTCGGGTTGCCGGCGCTGTCGAGGACCTTGACGGTGACGGTGAGCGTGCCGGAGGTACCCGCGCTCGCCGGGATGTCGCTCGGGGCGATGGTGATGAACGCCGAGTAGTCCTGGGCCTTCTGTCCGACCGGCGTGGTCCCGACGTAGGCGGCGTACCAGGTCTCCTTGGGGCGGCCTGCGGCGTCCCAGGTGACGTCGACGTAGTTGCCGCTGTGGTCGTTGCAGGTCAGCGCTGCTTCCGCTGCGGAGGTGTTCAAGTAGAAGCCTCCCTGCACGACGCCCGACGTCCAACTGCCGCTCGCCACGGTGAGGTTCACGTTCACGTTGGCCGTGGCGGATGCCGGCGCCGAGGACTTGGGCGTGCTGCGGGTGCACCAGATGGCCGAGGCGCCGGCGGCGAGCTTGGACGTCATGCTCGGCAGTGACGCCCAAGTGCCGGTGACCGAGCCGCTGCCGACCGCGGTGTTCGTCGTGCACGCCGCGGTCGTGGCGGCGGGCCACGCGACGACGGTGACCGCCTGCGCGAGCGCCGTCGAGCTGCCGGAGACGACGGACACGGTGGTCGTCGCGGTGCCGGCGATGGAGCCCGAGTTGGTGAGCGTGATCGGCTTCGTGACCGACGTCACCGTGGACGAGAAGGTGGTGGTCAGCGCGCTCGTGCCGGCGATCGACGCGGAGACCTTGCCGATCGTGACGCTCGAGGCCGTGGTGCCGGACGCACTCCACAGTGCCCAGGCGGCGCTCGACCCACCGCCGACGAACACGGCGGTGAGCAGCACGGCGACGACGAGCCGGAGACGGCGGTTCATGCGGAGACCTGCGTTCCGGTGACGGTGAGGGTGAAGTCGGTGACGGCGCCGGACACGCTCTGCGGCGCGTCGGCGTCGAGGACCAGCTCGACACAGCCGACGGTGCTCGCACCGGGCTGGAGCGTGAACGAACCGCTACCGGTGTCGAAGGCGGCGAGACGGCCGCTCGCGCCGGACAGCCCGGCGGTGCAGGCCGCAGCCGATGACACGTTGGTCAGACGGAGCGTCAGCTCGCCGAGGACGGCCGCCGACGACGCGTTCGTCGCGTAGGCGACGTTCGTGGACGTCGTGGCGACGCGCATCGACAGTGGGATCGAACCGGTGTTCTTCACGGCGAAGGTGCCGGTGACTCCGGTACCCGGTCCGAGGACGGTGGTGTTCATCGTCGACAGGGTGCCGACGGTGATCGTCGCGGTCGCGGACTTCACGGTGGTGGCCGCGGTGCTGGCGGTGCCGTTCCAGAGGGCGTAGGTCCCGCCGACGCCGAGGAGCGCCGTGGCGACGGCGACGACCAGGGCGAGCGCGACGGGCGGGATCCACCGGTGGCGTCGTGCCGCGCGGTGGCGGCCCGTCGTCCTCGGTGTCCCGGTCATGTGCGTCCCCTGGTGCTCGTGAGCCTCTGCTGGTGCGGGCCACAAGGGCCCAGACGGGCCACAAGGGCCCAGACGGGCCACAAGGGCCCAGCACGGGCCACGACCGGCGGATCAGGGGCCGGTCGTGGCCCGCGTCAGTGCGATCGGTGGATCAGGAACCGATCGCGGTCTGGGTGAGCGTGAAGGCCAGGGCGCCGACGTTGATCGACCCGTTCTGCCCGGTCGTCGCCGAGGACGGCAGCGTGATCGTGAAGACGACCTTGACGGTCGAGGTCGACGCCGACGGCGAGACGACGAAGGTGTTCGCGTTCGACGTGGACTGCACGACGGTGGCGCTCGAGGACGTCACGGCCAGGTTCTTCTGCGTCGCGGCGAGGAGTGCGGAGTCACCGGTGATCGACTGGCTGGCGTAGGTCAGGTTCGCCTTGAGGTCCTGGCCGGTCGCACCGATGTTCAGCGTCTGCGTGAACTGGAACGTGTTGCCCGGCACCATCAGGGCGGTGGTGGGGTTGATCGCGGCCGAGCGGCCGTTCGTGATGTCCGTCCAGGCGCCGTCGTTGTTCGCGCTGAGGGTCAGCGTGCCGGAACTCACCGAGGACGCGGCGCTGGACGCACTGGCGTTCCAGAGGGCGAAGGTGCCTGCTCCACCGAGGAGGAGGGCGATGCCGGCTGCGCCGGCGATGGCACCGGTGACGATCTTGTGCATGGTGGCGGGTCCGTTCTGTGCGTTCGGGGCGCACTGGATTCCACCGGCTCGTGATTCGGGTCGTCGTGCCGGTGGGACGGTGTCATCGACCTCGCGGGTGAGGGGTCGCGGCTGACCTTTGCCGAGAGCGGTCGCCGGGCTCCGGAGCGCAGATCTGCTGCTCGGGCGGGCTGGACTCGCTCTGGTGACGACGGTACTCGTCCCCCAAAGTGCGGACAAGTGGGAACATGCTTTCGCATGGACCCAAAACGGGGGTGATTTTTGTCCACCCTGTGGAGGACATGTTTGTACCCCGATCACCGCCGGAATGCCGGACGTCCCCCGACCGTTGCACCGACCGGAAACGAGGAGGGCCCATGGGCATCGTGCGCTGGCTGTTCGACGCGCAGATCGTCATCGGCGACCAGACGGTGCTCTGGCGCGAGGTGATCGGCAACGTCTTCGGGCTGCTCAGTGCGCTCGGCGGGATGCGCCGCAAGGTCTGGGCCTGGCCCGTCGGGCTGGTCGGCAACGCGCTCCTGTTCACCGTCTTCATGGGCGCACTGTTCGACACCCCGAACCCCGTCAACCTGCTCGGCCAGGCCGGCCGCCAGGTGATGTTCATCATCGTGAGCATCTACGGCTGGTACCGCTGGACCCACCGCCCCGACGACACGTCCACCGTGATCGAACCGCACTGGGCATCGTGGCGGACTCGGATCATGCTGGTCGTCGGCATGGTCGGTGGGACCGCCCTGCTCACCCCGGTGTTCCGTGCCCTCGGGTCGTACGAGCCGGTGTGGAGTGACGCGTGGATCTTCGTCGGCTCGCTGCTCGCCACCTACGGCATGGCGAAGGGCTGGGTCGAGTTCTGGCTCATCTGGGTCGCGGTCGACCTGGTCGGTGTCCCGCTCCTGTTCTCGGCCGGGTACTACGCGTCGGGTCTCATGTACGTCTTCTACGGCGTCTTCACGCTGACCGGGTTCTTCGTCTGGGCGAAGCAGCGGGTGAAGCCCCCGGCGAACCCCGTCACGGTCGGCTGACGAGTCGGCTGACGACCCGGCTGAACGGCCCGCCCACGCCGAGCCGGTCCACGCCGACCCGGCGTGGATGTGACGGCCCCCGGTCTGGGACGAGACAATGGGGTACCGCACACGATGGGATGGTCGGATGGAACCCCTGCACGGCGAACGCGTCGAGGACGATGAGTCCCTCGCCGAGCGCACCGTCCGCGGAGCGATCCGCGCCTACCGGCTGCACTCCTTCGACGCGGTCGACGCCTCGGTGGTGGCCGAGGTCGCGGGCATCCCGCTCGAGACCGTGGAGCGGTTGTTCCCCGCGTGGGAAGCCCTGTTGCTGGTGACGTACGACCGGTGGACGCAGCTGCGTGGCACCCGTCGGAAGACCCCGCCGGCGTGCACGATCGACCACGTCCGGCTGACCCTGGCCGAGGACGTCGCCGACCCGGGGCTCGTCCGCGTCCTCGCGGGCGTGATCACCGTCGCGAGCTCGGAGTCCGGCTTCGCCGAGCTGTTCCGCAAGCGCTTCGACGAGTACGTCGAGCAGCTCAGCAACGGTCTGCAGCGCGACTTCGACAACGGTGCCGAGGAATCGGCGATCCCGTCGTACCAGGCGGCCACGCAGCTGCTCGCGGTGTACGAGGGACTGCAGATCCAGATGCTCGTCCGGCCCCACATCGACGTCATGGTGGAGTTCGACCGGTCGGTCCGGACGCTCCGACAGGGCTGGAAGCAGCACGAGTTGCCGTCGTGGGACCTCGACGCCGACGTCCCCGAGCGCGAGACGCCACAGCGCCAGCGACCGGCGGAACACCAGCAGACCGCTCGCGAGCCCGAGCGGGAACCCCAGAGCCGTCCCTAGCGGGAGACCGACCGCCGCCGCCACGACACGATCTGCCGCAGCGTCACCTTCGACCCGTACTGCGCGACCGAGTGCCGGAACAGGTACTCGGCGAACCACAGCAGCAGCCCGGCGGCGACGAACACCTCGACGATGCAGACCACCGACTCGACGACGCTCAGCGAGCCGACGGCGTTCCGCACCATGGCGGTGACGGGCGTGAACGTCGGGAAGTAGGTGAAGAACGCGGCGACGGGCGACGTCGGGGTGGTCATCACGAAGAACGCCGCGTAGAGCGGGATGATCAGGGCGAAGATCGCCGCCGACTGCAGTGCCGAGGCGTCCTTGATCGACGGCACCGCGGCACCGACAGCGACGAACAGCCCGGACGCCAACAGCACGCCGCCGACGAGCAGCAGGGCACCGACGAGCATCCGCCGCGGGTCGATCGTCAGCCCGCCGAGCTGCGAGGCGACGAGTGGCAGGACGGCGAGCATCCCGACCAGCCCTGGGATGACGAACACCCCGACCTGCACGAACCCGACGAGCAGCATCGCGATCACCTTGCCGCGGATCAGGTCGCCGGCGGTGACGGCGGTCAGGATCATCTCGGAGATGCGGTTCTCCTTCTCCTCGACCACGACGGTCACCATGCGTGCCGCGAGCAGGATGACGAGTCCGAAGAAGGCGGCGACGTACAGGAACGGCGGAACGATCGACAGCCAACCCGGCGCGACCTGCCCGTCGGCGTAGGTCGTGACGTCGGTGGCCGGTGGGGAGCGCAGGAGCTCGACGGTCTCGGGGTCGTCGACGGTCGCGGCGACGCTCTGCTCGAGCACCCGTTCGGCGAGCGACGAGTAGCCACCGTTCGCGAACAGGCCGCGGTCGGCGGCGTCGACGGTGATCGGCGAGGTCGAGGGGGAGGACGGGAACGAGATGAAGGCGTCGAGGTCCCCGGAGCGCACGGCGGCGCGGTCGGCGTCGGCGTCGGTGGACGGCGATCCGCCCCACTTCGCCGCGACGGACTCGGACACCAGCCCGGAGTGGTCGACGTAGCGGAACGGGGTCTTCGTGGCCGACGAGCCCGAGACGACCGAGTCGGTGCCGGCGGCCTGTCCGATGCCGACGAGCAGGGACACGATGACGATGACGACCGGCAGCGCGAGCGTGCCGATCCAGAACGCGGGCTTCTTGACCGCGCGGACGAACTCGAACCGGACGACGGTCCCGAGGCGGCTCACGCTGCTGCCCCCGCGGCGGCGAGCGCGTCGTGGCCGTAGACCTGCACGAAGATCTCGTCGAGGGGGATCCGACGCATCTCGAACGCGGTGACACGGACACCGTCCGCCACCAGCGCCGCGAGGATGTCGGCACCGTCCGGTGCTGCGGCCGACGTCGGCACGAGGTAGGCGACGTGGCCCTCGTGCCGCGCGAGCTTGTACAGCGGCGAGCGGGGGACCGGTCCGTCGAGGCCGACCCGGGCGACGGCGCCGCCGAAGGCGTCCTGCACGTCGGGGATCGACCCGTAGGCGGCGGCGGTGCCGTCCTTGAGCAGCAGGATCCGGTCGCAGAGCCGCTCGACCTCGTCCATGTGGTGGGTCACGAGGATGACGGTCGCGCCGTCGGCCTTGCGTTCGTCGACCAGGTCGAGCAGCAGCCGTCGGTTCACGGGGTCGAGGCCCTTCGTCGGTTCGTCGAGGATGAGCAGCCGCGGCCGGTCCATGATCGTGATGCCGAGCTGCACCTTCTGCTGCTGCCCGCCGGAGAGCTTGTCGACGCGGAGCTTGGCGCGGTCGGCCAGGCCCACGCGTGCCAGGTAGTCCATGCTCCAGGCCGTCGCCTCGGGACCTCGGAGCCCGCGGAGCCGTCCGAAGTAGGACATCACGTCGATGACGGATTCCTTGCGGTAGAGCCCGCGCTCTTCGGGCAGGTACCCGATGCCACCGGTGGCGGGCCGGTAGGGCTGGCCGTCGATGGTCAGGGTGCCCGCGGTCGGGGTGGTGATGCCGAGCAGGGCGCGGATCGTCGTGGTCTTGCCGGAGCCGTTGCTGCCGAGCAGGCCGAACGTCTCGCCGGCGGCGACGTCGAACGACAGTCCGTCGACCACGTTCCGGTCCCCGAACCGCATGACGAAGTCCTGCACGCTGATCGTCGCCCCGCTCATGCGGCGACCCTACCGTCAGCGGCTGACGTCTCGGATGCCGGTCGCGGCCCGAGATGGTGACCCCACGGCGGACGGGAGGCCCGGTGCCTGCCTGCACCGCGCCTCCCGTCCGTCACCTGGTCGCGTCCACGACGCGCACCCTGCGTCAGGAACGCAACCAGGCCGTCCCCACGCCCGTGAGGGCACCGTCTGCCACCGGTGCCGAGGCGAGCAGCAGCTCGCCGGCGGGGAGTTCGTAGGGCTCGTCACCGAACACCGTCACGCTCGTCCAGCCGTTCGGGCGTCGGAACGCGAGCACGTCGTCGCGGCCGGTCTCGAGCCACTCCAGGTGCTCCTCGGACTGCAGCTGGCCGCGCAGCCCGAGGGCCTTCCGGTACAGGCTCAGGGTCGAGTCGGGGTCGGTGTCCTCGGCCTCGACGCTGGCGTCCGCGAACCACGCCGGCTGCGGCAGGTGCGCGGAGCCGGAGCCGAAGCCGAACGACGGGCCGGACCGGGTCCACGGGATCGGGACACGGCAGCCGTCGCGGCCGACGTCGACGCCCGGGTTGCGGAAGAACGCGGGGTCCTGGCGGTCGGCGTCGGGGATGTCGCCGACCTCGTGCAGACCGAGCTCCTCGCCCTGGTACAGGTAGGCGGAGCCGGGCAGTGCGAGCTCGAGCAGGGTCGCCGCCTGCGCGCGGCGCAGCCCGAGCGAGCGGTCCAGCGCGTCCTGCGACCCACCGGCGAGCAGCCACTTGCCGCCCTGCTTGTCGGGGGAGCCGTTCCGCGCCGGCAGCGCGTAGCGGGTGGCGTGCCGGACGACGTCGTGGTTCGAGAACACCCACGTGGTCGACGAGCCGGACTGCTCGGCCAGGCCGAGGTTGAACTCGATGATCTCCTTGAACGAACCGGCGTCGAAGTCGGCCTCGAGCAGGTCGAAGTTGAACGCCTGCCCCAGACCGTCGGCGCTGGCGTACCGGGCGCGGCGGTCGGCGGCGACCCAGGCCTCGGCGACCGCAGTGCGCGCCGGGGTGTACTCGTTGAACACGGTCCGCCACTCGGCGTAGATCTCGTGCACGTCGTCGCGGTCCCACAGCGGGTGCGAGCCGTCCTTCGGGATCTCGGCGAGCTCCGCCCAGGTCGGCAGGGCTCCGGACGGCAGGTCCTTCGCGAGCCCGTGGGCGACGTCGATGCGGAAGCCGTCGACGCCGCGGTCCGACCAGAAGCGCAGGGTGTGCAGGAAGTCGTCGCGGACCTCGCGGTTCGCCCAGTTCAGGTCGGGCTGCTCCTTGGCGAAGGAGTGCAGGTACCACTGGCCGTCGCCGACCGCGGTCCAGGCCGGGCCGCCGAAGATCGAGATCCAGTCGGCCGGAGCCTGTTCGCCGGACGGCCCGGTGCCGTCGCGGAAGACGTAGCGGTCGCGGGCGGGGGAGCCCTTCGGCGCGGCGAGCGCCTCGCGGAACCACTCGTGCCGGTCGCTCGTGTGGTTCGGCACCACGTCCACGATCACCCGGATGCCGGCGGCGTGCAGCGCCTCGACCATCCGGTCGAAGTCGTCGAGCGTGCCGAGCTTCGGGTCGACGTCGCGGTAGTCGTCGACGTCGTAGCCGCCGTCGGCGAGGGCGGACGGGTAGAACGGGCTGAGCCAGACGGCCTCGACGCCGAGCGACGCCAGGTACGGCACGCGCTCGGTGATGCCGGGCAGGTCGCCGATGCCGTCGCCGTTCGCGTCCGCGAAGGAGCGCGGGTAGATCTGGTAGACGCTCGCCTGGCGCCACCAGGTCTCGTCGGTGGCAGTGGTGGCGGGCTGGGCGAGGGTGTCGGTCACGACGGGCCTTTCGTGGTTCGTGGCGGTGTCGGTCGGTTCGGTCGTACCGGCCGGGTCGGTCGTCTTGCTCACTTGATGGCGCCCTGGGTCACACCGGCCATCACCCATCGCTGCGTGACGAGGTAGACGATGATCGCCGGGGCCATCGCCATCAGGTACGAGGCGAACGACACGTTGTAGTTGTTGCTGAACTGGGTCTGGAACATCTGCTGCAGCACCGGCAGGGTCTGCAACGCCGGGTCCGAGGTGATCAGCGACGGCATCACGAAGTCGTTCCACGACGCCAGGAACGCGAAGATGCCGACGGTGGCGCTCATCGGTGCCAGCAGCGGGAACACGAGCCGCCAGAACACCTGGCCCGTGCTCGCGCCGTCGATGCGGGCGCTCTCCTCGAGCTCGGCCGGGATCGACCGCAGGAACGCGGTGAAGAGCAGCACGCTGAACGACAGCTGGAACATGACGTGCAGCAGCGCGACGCCGAACGGGTTGTCCAGGTGGGCGAGCCCGGTGAGCTTCACCTGCGACAGCGCGAGCACCGGGAACGGCAGGAACATCGCGGCGAGCAGGTAGAAGAACGACCAGCGGAACAGCCGACGGTCCCAGTTCCGGGCGATCGCGAACGCGGTGAACGACGCGAGCAGGATCGTGCCGACGACGGTGATCGCGGCGACGAGCACCGAGACACCGAACGCCCGCGGGAAGTCGGTGAGCTCCCACGCCTGCACGAAGCCGTCGACGCTGAACGGAGCCGGCAGCGAGAACGCGTTGCCGTCGACGGCCTGGCCGGTCGTCTTGAACGCCATCGTCAGGGTGACGTAGAGCGGCACCAGGATCGAGAGCGCGCAGAGCACGAGGACGACGGTGACGGGCCAGTTGGCGTTGCCGCCGCGGCGGCCGGCGGTCCGGTCGGCGTCGACCGATCTGATGCTGCCCGTCTTCGTCGTCCCCGGACGGAGGGGTGTCTGGATGGTCATCAGAGCGCTGCCTTCCCGCGGGTCGCCCGCAGCTGGATCACGGCGATGACGACCGCGATGATGAAGAAGATCGTGGCGTTGGCCATCTGGTAGGCGTAGTCGCCGCCGTTGAAGCCCTTGAAGATCGACATCGCGACGCTCGTGGTCGAGGTGCCGGGGCCACCGTCGGTCAGGCCGACGATGATGTCGTACGAGTTCAGGAAGTTCTTGAACCCGATCACGAGGTTGATCAGGATGTAGCCGGCCGTCAGCGGTGCGGTGATCGAGATCAGCTGCCGCCACGCGCTCGCGCCGTCGAGGGCAGCTGCCTCGTAGACCTCGCCGGGGATGGACAGCACCCCGGCGATGTAGATGAGGAGCGTCGACGGGATCGCCTGCCACGCGGTGACGATCACGATGGCGACCCACGCCAGGTCGGGGTTCGCCAGGATGCTCTGCTCGAGCGGACCGAAGCCGATCGCACTGGCCAGGGCCGGCAGGCTGTTCGCGAACAGGAACGAGAACACGTACGCGATGACGATGCCCGAGATCACCATCGGCAGCACGAACACCGCGCGGAGGGCGATCTTGCCGCGGATCTTCGACGTCAGCGCGATGGCGAGCAGGAACGCGACCGCGTTGACGACGATCACGGTGACGAGCGAGAACCCGAGGGTGAACAGGTACGCCTGCAGGATCGCGGGGTCGGAGAACACCGCGACGTAGTTCGTGAGCCCGATGAAGCGGAACTCACCGAAGCCGACGGAGTTCGTGAAGCTGAGCACGATGCCCATCACGGCCGGCAGCGTGATGGCGAGCGTGAAGAGCAGCAGGGTGGGGAGCAGGAAGGCGAGGAAGAGCGGTTCGATCCGCTTCCGCTTGTGGGTGACGGACTGGAGGCCCGGGGCGGCTCCGCCACGTCGGCGGCGGTCCGCCGTCGTGATGGCTTCGGTGGTGGTGGTTGCCATGGGACGTCTCCTTACGCGGCCGTGCGGAGCGCGAGACGCGCCCAGTCGGCGTCGAGGGTGCGGAGCTGGCGCTGCGGGTCGCCGCCGAAGGCGATCGACTGCGCGTAGTTCGCGACCGGGATCTCGGCGGGGATGAGCTGCGACGCACCGAGGTAGAAGGCGGCGTCGTCGTAGTACGACTGCATGCCGGTCAGCGCCGGGTTCGACGCCGGGGGAGCGTCCTTGCGGACACCGAAGCCGTTGTTGTCGGCGTTGTACTTGTCGTTGACCTTCGACTGCATCAGGAACGTCAGGAACTCGCGGGCGGCCTCCTGCTTCCGGGACGCCTCGGGGATCCAGAGCGCCAGGTCGACGTTCACCCGCACCTTGTTGTCCGCGGCGTCGTCGGTGACGGGCAGCGGGAAGGTGCCGAGGTCCATGTCCTTGTTCGTCTTGGCGATCTCGCCGAGCGCCCACGGCCCCTGCAGGTACATCGCGGCCTTGCCCTGTGCGAACGCGAGGTTGCCGTCGCCGTACCCGCGGCTGGCGGCACCGTCCTGGTGCCATGCGCGCAGCTGGGTCATGCGTTCCATCGGCGTCCGGAGGTCCTTCTCGAACGACACCGACGAGTCCTTGCCGACGCTCGTGCCCTCGCGTCGCAGTGCGTCGAACGTCTTCGGGGTGTCGATCGCACCGCCGACCGTGTAGTCGAACATGCCCTGCGCGATCGTCCAGTTGTCCTTGAACGTCCCGTAGATCGGGGCGATGCCGGCCTGCTGCAGCCGCTTGCAGAGATCGGCGAACTCGCTCCACGTCGTCGGCACCTCGAGCCCCTGCTCGGCGAACAGTGCCTTGTTGTAGATCACCGAGGCGGCGGTCACCGAGTACGGCAGGGCGCTCTTGCGACCCGGGTAGTCGGCGGTCTGCTGCATGAGCGGCCACAGGTCCGGGTTGATCGTGTCGGCCTGCGACAGGTCGGAGAGGTCCGTCAGGGCTCCGTGCTCGACGAACGGCACGACCGAGAAGTTGTAGTTCCAGCAGCCGAGGTCCGGCGGCCGGTTCCGGACGAAGTTCGCGGACATGCTCGAGGTCGAGTCGCGGACGACCCGCACCTTCGACTGGCTGTCGTGGAACTGCGCGATGACGCCGTCGAAGTACCCGATGACCTCGGGCTTCGAGACGTAGAACGTGATGGTCTCCGGCTTGGCGCTCGAGGACCCGATCGGGGCGCACCCGGCGAGCGCGAGGCCCGCTCCGATGCCGCCGGCTCCGAGCAGGAACGAGCGTCGGCTCACCGATGCCGCCGTCCTGGTCGTGGCGTGTGGTTGCACGTCGTCTCCGTCCGTCCGGACCCGGCAGCCCTGCCGTTCCGTCCTGCGATCGGCTCCGATGCCGACCGCGAGACTAAATCTAGCGACAAAATCTAATTACGCAAGGAACTCGTTGCGCGATAAGGTCGCGGCATGCCGCCACCCCGTCGAACGAGCGCCGAGACACTGCTCGCGCACGCCTTCGACGCTGGCGCCTTCACCGCGACCGAAGCCATCGACGCCACCGGCCTGACCCGCTCGACCGTGCTGGCCGCGTGCGAGGAACTCGTCCGGCTCGGCTGGCTCCACGAGCTCGACGACGCCCGTGCCGCCGGGGAGTACCGGATCGGGCGGCCCGCCCGTCGCTACGAACTCGACACCGCCGCCGGGGTCGTCGTCGGCGTGGACGCCGGACAGCACCGGGTCACCGCCATCGTCGCCGACCTGCGCGGCACCGTGCTCGGTCGCGCCGAGGGGGCCCTCGGTGAGTCGGGACTCGAGGTCCCCGTCCGGCTCGCAGTCCTCGCCGACACCGTGGACGACGCGCTCGCCGCCGCCGGAGCCGACCGCTCCCGCGTCCTGGTCACCGTCGTCGGCATCCCCGCGCCGGTCGACGCCGGCGGGGCATCGCCGGACGACGGCGGCTTCTGGGACCGGATGAACCCGGGCTTCGCCGGCGCCGTCCCGCACGGCCGCGTCGTCGTCGAGAACGACGCGAACCTCGCCGCGCTCGCCGAGCGGCCGTCCTCGGGGGACGCCTCGTTCGCCGCACTGCTCTCCGGCGAGCGGTTCGGCAGCGGCCTCGTGGTCGACGGTGTGCTGCTCCGCGGTGCCCACGGCGGCGCGGGGGAGATGCGCGTGCTCGACATCGTCCAGGGGGTCGGGTCGTCGGACGGCATCGGCGCGACGGCGCGGACGCTGGTCGCCGAGGCCGTCGCTGCGGGCGAGGTCCGGCCGGGCAGTCCGCTCGCGGTGGACGCCGGTGCCTCCGCCGTGTTCCGCGCGGCGCAGGACGGCGACACCGTGGCGCTGGCGATCGTCGACCGCCTCGGCGACCGACTGGCCCGCGTCTGCGTCCTGCTCGCCAGCCTGCTCGACATCGACCGCGTGGTGGTCGCCGGTGCGATCGCCCAGCCGGCGGTCGCCGTCATCGACCGTGCCCGCGCGCTGCTCGACGGCTGGCACTTCGACCCCGTGCCCGACCTGGTGGCGTCGACGCTCGGCGGCGACGTCGTCGTCATCGGGGCCGTCGCCCACGCGGTGGACGCGGTCCGTGCCGACCCGCTGTCGTTCCCCCTGGGCGGTACCGACCGGCTCAGTGTCGACGATCGAGCGGCAGTTCCCGCTCCCGATCCCAGTCCTCGGTCCACCCGAGCCGGTCGAACAGCGCATCCAGCAGCATCGCGGTGAACCCCCACACCAGGTGGTCGTCGTCGTGGTCGCCGTGCTCCGCATCGACGGTGAAGCCCGGCCCGCGCCACTCCTGACCACCGCGTCGGATCACCGTGACCCCGCGGTTCGCCGGGTCGAGCAGGTCCGCCACGGGGACCCGGAACACCGCGGCCGACTCGCGCTCGTCGACGACCCGGATCGGAGACGGCTCGCGCCACCACCCCAGCACCGGGCGCACCAGGTGGTTCGAGAACGCCAGCGGCACCGCGGGCAGCGTGCCGAGGACCTCGACGCCCGTCGGGTCCAGCCCGGTCTCCTCGTGTGCTTCGCGGAGGGCTGCGGCGACGGCGTCGGCGTCGCCCGGGTCGATCCGTCCGCCGGGGAACGCGACCTCGCCCGGGTGCGCGCGCAGGGTCGTGGCACGCGCGAGCAGCAGGACGTCCAGGTCGCGCGGGACGTCGGCGGCGACGGCCGGGCGGTCGCTGGGGGTGCGGTCAAGCGCGCCGAAGAGCATCAGGACGGCGGCGTGCCGCGGGGTGGCCGAACCGGTGAGTTCGCCCGCCACGGGCCCGGCATCCGCCCACCCGTTCGCTGCGACGGTCGCGAGTGCCGCCCGTGCTCGCCCCTCGTCGCCCATCACCCGCCCACCCTAGGCGCGCGGCGCTGGTGGCCGTGCGCCGTGTGCCGTGCTTCGTGAGCAGAAATGGTCGGGTCGGGAATCGGCACTCGACCATTCCTGCTCACGAAGTTGCCGGAGGTGCCCGAACGCAGTCAGCCGGACCGGCCCGCTCGCCAGTACCCGGTGAAGGCGATCCGCTCCTTCGGGATGCCCGCGCTGACCCAGTGGCGTCGCGCTCCGCCGGCGAGGGACTGCTCGCCGGCGACCCAGGCAGCGTGGTCGGGGCTCACCGACGATCGGGTGACCGCGTCGAGCGCCGCGGCTCCGGGACGTCGACCGGGTTCGCGGGTGATCCACGTCACGTCGATGCCGGTCGGGGCATCGATGGTCCGCACGTCGGCGTCCGTCGGGACCTCGAGGATCGCGGTGCCCTTGGTCGAACGGGGGAGCGACTCGAGGATCCCGGCTGCAGCGGGCAGGGCGCTCTCGTCCGCGACGATCACGATCGGACGACCGAGGGCGTCCCGGTCGAAGCCGATGCCCTCGTCGATGAGCCCGGCCACGTCGCCGGGCTGTGCGCCGAGTGCCCACCCAGCCGCGGTCGGTCCGGTCGGTGCGTGGTCGTCGCCACTGCCGTGCACCACGAGGTCGACGTCGAGCTCGTCGCCGTGGTGCAGTCGGCGGAGGCTCCGCACGGTGTAGCTGCGGAGGATCGGTCGGCTCGCCTTCGCCATCGTCAGGAACTTCAGGTAGCTCACGGTGTCGAGCTTCTGCGGGGCCCGCGTGAGGTCACCGCCGTCCACCGGCAGGAACAGGCGGAACCACTGGTCGTAGCCCATGTGGGTGAATCGGCTCAGGTCGTCGCCGCCGAACACCACGCGGATGAAGGACGGCGAGATCCGTTCGGTCCGCACGACGTGCAGGGTGAGGAGCTCGACGCGTTCCGGCTTCGTGCGGGTCGCCTGCATGTTCGTCCGTGCCATGTAGGTAAGGCTAACCTAACTAATACTCGAGCGGGAAGGCTCAGCCGACTCCCGGGCACCGTCGGCATGGTGGAGGAACCGAGGACCACTCGAACATTCGACGAGGAGACACCGTGGACCGCTTTCGACGACTCCCGCTGCCGGCACTGCTGCCCATCGTGTTCGTCCTGGTCGGCGGACTGTACTTCGCCATCGGTCTGGCTTCGAACCCCGACGGTGGCAGTCTGGCCGCTCGCGCGATCGGATCGCTCTTCTCCGCCGTCTTGATGACGGTGTTCTTCGGCTTCCTCATCGCCTACCGTCGCCGCCGAGCGGGTGGCACCGAGGGTGCTGCCGCGATCCAGCGAGCGGTGCGCTCCGGAGACCTGCCGGACGACGTCGACCACGTCGTGTGGACCCGCGAGCTCGAGTCGACCCGTAAGCGGTACCGGAACAACCGGGTCATCGTCCCGATCATGGTCGTCGTCTTCGCGGCCTTCTCGGTGTGGGCAGCTCTGACGATCAGCCCGTTCTGGTGGGCGATCCTGGTGCTGTTCATGGGGATGTGCGCGTACTCCGTCTGGGAGACCCGACGGGCACTGCGGAACATCGACCACCTGCTGGCCACCCTGCGCGGAACCTGGACCGTCCAGCAGTCCAGCAGCCCGTGACCCAGCGCGCCCCGAGTCCGGATCGACGCTGGAACCACAACACGCACTTCCACGCCCGGGTGCTCGATGCCGTGCCGGACGGGGCGCACACCGCCCTGGACGTCGGGACCGGCGACGGTCTGCTCGCCCGTGACCTGTACGACGCGGGGCTCGACGTCACGGCGATCGACCTGGATGCGGACGTCCTGCGCGCCACCCGCACCGCGAACGCCGACACCGGGATCCACTGGCTGCACGGTGACGTGATGGGACACGACTTCGGTCAGCAGTTCGACGTGGTGGCCTCGGTCGCGACGGTGCACCACCTGCCGGACCTGTCAGCCGGGCTTGCGCGGCTCGCAGACCTCACGGCGCCAGGTGGCGCCCTGGTGGTCGTCGGACTCGCGAAGCCCACCCGGCTGCGTGATCACGTGCTCGGGGTGGCGGGTGTCGCGCAGCATCGTTGGTCCTCATGGCGGCGCGGTTACTGGGAGCACTCCGCGCCGACGTGCTGGCCGCCACCGCATTCGTACGCCCAGGTCCAGCACATCGCGCATGCGGTCCTGATGGGGTCCGAGTACCGCCGACACCCGCTGTGGCGGTACGTGATCACGTGGCGCCGGCCGCGCTGACGCACGGATGAACTGACGGCGCCGGGACTCACCAGACGTCGCGGTACGAGATCTCCATGTGCTCGGTCGACACGGGTGTCAGTTCGAGATCGAGCCCAGCGGCTCCCACCTGGCGCAACACCTCCGCCGGCACAACGAAGGTGTTCTCCTTGTGGTCGGTGATGAGGGACACTGACAGGCTGACCACGTAGCCCTCCTCGCGCAGACGCGCGAAAAGGTCCGCCGCGTTCTCTGGCAACAGCTGCAGGACCCACTGCACACGCCCCCAAGGGTCCTGCCCGTGGTCGGCGCGGATCTCGTCGATGTGAACGACGCTGAACACGTTCCACATCGATACGTCGAACACGCGGGGCCCCTCACCCTTGTGGTCGCCGATCTCGTACTGCTCGTCGGGCCTGACACCCAGGAGTTGTGTCACGTGCTCCGAAGAGCCCCGCTGGCCATGGATGTTCAGCTCCACCTGGATGTTCTTGATCACTCCGGCAGTGTCCCACTCAGGCTGCGCCGCGATCGCGGCGGGCTCTCCGCCGTGGATGCGCCGGACTTCCACCAGCCGTGGTGTGCACTGAGGATCGGCCAACGGACAGCGCGCACCTACACTCTCCATCGTGAGTAGACGGAGCCCGGGGCCACGCGTCTTCCGACGCCCGAAGCCCTTCGCCGGCGGGGAGGTCTGGATCGTCCAGCACGACGAGTCACCGGACAACACGGTCCTGGGCGTCTTCGCCACAGACGACGAGGCGTACGCCTTCATGGACACGGTCAAGGACGACTACGAGAACGGCGTGATCTGCTCGAGCTTCTCGATCCCGTACCAGTCCACCGATGGCGCAGTTCGTTACCAGTCCGAGGACTGAAGTCGGCCTCCGTCGGCCTGTCGGTCACCCTGCGAGCGAGGACCCAGTGAGCAGAAGACGTCGGGTCCCTGGTGGACCCGACGTCTTCTGCTCACTCTGTGGGCCGAACGCTCACTCCGTGGTGGAGACCCAGTCGATGAGCAGGTTGCCCTGGTCGCCCCAGTTGCCGACCTGGAACATGAAGCGGTGCGGGGTCGTCGGGACGTCGTGGGTGATCGTGTCGAGGACCTTGCCGTCGACGCTGTAGGTGACCGACTGTCCGGGCACCCAGTCCACCGTGTAGGTGTGCCAGTCGCGCCACGAGACGCCGGTGCCGATCTGGACGCGGTCGGCTTCCTTGCCCGGGGTCATCGAGTGGTGGAAGGCCGAGGGGCTGTCCTCGAAGTTGCCCTCGGGGAAGTCGATCTCGCCGTCGGACCAGGTGCCCGACGTCGGCCACAGCATGAACGCCGCGCCGTTGCCGTCGCCACCGGTTGCCTTGGCGCGGACGGAGAACGAGCCGCCGACGTGGTCCCAGGCTCCGGCGGAGGAGCCGAACGTGCCGGCCGCGCCCGCTCCGGTGCCGAGGGCGACGTCCATCACGCCGTCGTGCACCGAGACGGTCTTGCTCGGCGCGTAGATGCCGGAGGTGCCGTCGGGGTAGGGCTGCCACGACTGCGGGTAGAGCCGCGAGACGAGGCCGGTGACGGCGTCGGTGGTGAAGTCCTCGACGAACGAGGCGGCCGGCGCAGCGGAGGTGTCGGCGACCTCGTTCTGCGGTTCGGCCGCGTCGTCGGCGTCCGACTCCGCGGCTTCGGCGTCGTCGGTGGGCGCAGCCGCCTCGGGTTCTGCGGTCGGGGTGGTGTCCTCGATCGGCGCGGCCTCGGCGGTCGGCGCGGGCGTCTCCGTCGGCGTCGTGTCCGACTCCTCGTCGTCGGACGGGGCCGGGGTCGCAGTGTCCGAGGGGGTGGGCGTGGGGGTCACCGGGGCGTGCTGCCCGTGGCGGTGTCCGCCCCAGCCCCACCAGCTGTCAGCGGAGGCGGCGGAGGCGGTGGGGACTCCGAGTGCCAGGCAACCGGCGGTCGCTGCCGCCAGGATCGCGCGACGGCGGCTCATCGGGTGTGCCGTTCGGTGGTGAGGGTGGTGGGCGTGGTGGTCGCGGGGGTCGTGCCGCGCATGGGCGTGCACGTGCTTCGGGTCGAGATGTCGGGCTCCTCGTGGTGCTCGGGCGCAGGATGCGGGGAGGGGACGGCGCGCCAGGGGGCAGGATGCCGAGGGGTTCGGTGACGCGTCCACGGACATCTTGCATCATTTGTGCCCCGTTCGGGGGTAATCGCCCGAATCGGCACTCGAACGCGCGGTGAACGGCGGGCAGCCCGCTGCTCGCCGCCTCAGCCGCGCGGCACCGGCTGCAAGCGCTGCAGCTGCGTCACGTGACCGGGCTCGAGCTCGTCGAGCGACGTGACCCCGAGCAGCCGCATCGTGCGCTCGATCTGCTCCGACAGGATCTGGATCATCCGGTCGACACCGGCCTCGCCGCCCGCCATCAGCCCGTACAGGTACGCCCGACCGACCATGGTGAACTTCGCACCGAGCGCCACGGCGGCGACGATGTCCGCGCCGGACATGATGCCGGTGTCGAGGTGCACCTCGGTGTCCATGCCGACCTCCTTCACCACGGAGGGCAGCAGGTGGAACGGCACGGGTGCCCGGTCGAGCTGGCGTCCGCCGTGGTTCGACAGCGTGATCCCGTCGACGCCCATGTCCGCCAGACGACGGGCGTCGGCCAGGGACTGCACGCCCTTGACGACGACCTTGCCCTTCCACTGGTCGCGGATCCAGGCGAGGTCCTCGTAGGTGACGGTCGGGTCGAACATGTGGTCGAGGAGCTCCCCGACGGTGCCGGACCACCGGTCGAGCGACGCGAACGCCAGCGGCTCGGTGGTCAGGAAGTCGAACCACCACCACGGTCGCGGGATGGCGTTCAGCACGGTCCGGGCGCTCAGCTGCGGCGGGATCGAGAAGCCGTTGCGCTTGTCCCGCAGACGCGCGCCGGCGACGGGCACGTCCACGGTGACGAGCAGCGTGTCGAACCCGGCCTTCTCGGCGCGGGAGACCAGCGCCATCGACTTCTCGCGGTCCTTCCACATGTACAGCTGGAACCAGTTGCGGCCGTTCGGGTTGGCGTCGCGGACGTCCTCGATGGCGGTGGTGCCCATGGTGGAGAGCGAGAACGGGATGCCCGCGCGTCCGGCTGCCCGGGCACCGGCACGCTCACCCTCGGTCTGCATCATGCGCGTGAACCCGGTGGGAGCGATGCCGAACGGGTACGCGACCGGCGCACCCAGCACCGAGCGCGAGGTGTCCACGGACGACACGTCGCGCAGGATCGCGGGTGTGAACTCGATGTCCTCGAACGCCTGGCGGGCGCGCGCGAGCGAGATCTCGGCCTCGGCGGCGCCCTCGGTGTAGTCGAACGCGGCCTTCGGCGTGCGGCGGGCGGCGATGTCGCGCAGGTCCCAGATCGTCAGGGCCTGTTCGAGGCGCTGACGCCGACCCGGCAGCGAAGGCTTCTTGAACTGCATGAGCGGTGCGAGGTCCCGCACGGTCGGCAGCTGCCGCTTGATCGGGGTCCGCCGGGCCGACGGTGCGCCCGGGGTGGCTGCCGGTGCGCCCGTGGCGGGGTCGACGCGGTGCTGGTCGTCGGTCGAGGTCATACAGACATCCTACGTCTCGAGGTGGATTGGCGGAGGGAAGCGTCGGAGGAACGCGGGGTGTACCGGACGGGCTCGACGGTGCGGGCAATCGTTGCGCGCAGGGCCTCGAGCGATGCGCCGCGCAGGCCGCCGAGTCCGGCTGCCCGCGCCTGCACCAGGATGTTGCCGAGTGCTGTCGCCTCGACGGGCCCGGCCAGGACGGGCAGCCCGGTGCGGTCGGCCGTCAGCTGGCAGAGCAGCCGGTTCTGCGATCCGCCGCCGACGATGTGCACCTGTCGGACGTCTTTGCCCGTGATGGTGCTGATCGTCGCAAGTGTCTCCGCGTACGCGGCGGCCAGCGACTCGAGGATCGAGCGCACGAACTCGGCCCGCGACGCGGGCGCGCTCAGCCCGTGGTCGTCGCACCAGGCGGCGATGCGCGCGGGCATGTCGCCGGGCGCCGTGAACGACTCGTCGGCGGGGTCGAAGACGGGGACCGGGGCCGTGACGGCCGCGGCGGAGGCGAGCAGGGCCTCCAGGTCGATGCTCGCGCCGTCACGTTCCCAGGTGCGGACGCTCTCGGACAACAACCACAGTCCGGACACGTTCTTCAGGAACCGGACACGGCCGTCGACCCCGCCCTCGTTGGTGCAGTTCGCGTCGCGCGCCGCGTCCGACAGGACGGGTGCGTCGAGCTCGACGCCGACGAGCGACCAGGTGCCCGACGAGATGTACGCGAAGTCCGGTTCGGTCGCGGGGACCGCGACGACGGCGGAGGCCGTGTCGTGCGAGCCGACGAGCGTGACGGGTGCCTGCCCGCCGACGGCGTCGGCGACGGACGGCAGCAGCGGCCCGAGTCGGTCGCCCGGGTCACGCAGGGTGGGCAGGAGGCCGGCCGGGAGGCCCGCAGCAGCCCGCAACGCCGGGTCCCACCCGCGGGTCGTCGCGTTCAGGACCCCGGTCGTCGACGCGTTCGTGCGCTCGGCCGCCTCGACACCGGTGAGCCAGTAGCCGAGCAGGTCGGGGACGAGCAGCGCCCGCTGCGCGAGCTGCAGCGACGGGTCGGCAGCGAACTGGAACACCGTGTTGAAGGGCAGGTGCTGCAGACCGTTCCGGGCGTACAGCTCGGCCGCGTCCATCCGTCGGTGCACGCGGTCGACGCCGCCCTCGTGCCGCTCGTCGCGGTAGTGGTACGGCAGCCCGAGCAGCCGACCGTCGCGCAGCAGGCCGTAGTCCACCGCCCACGAGTCGATGCCGATGCTCACGATCGCCGGGTGCGTGGCGAACGCCTGACGGAGGCCGTCGGTCACCTGTCGGTGGAGCTCGACGACGTCCCAGTGCAGGGCCTCGCGGTCGTGCTCGTGCAGGGTCACGGGGCCGTTCGGGAACCGGGCGACGTGCTCCATCCGGACGCCGTCGGTGTCGACGTGCCCGAGGATCACCCGGCCGCTGGTGGCCCCGAGGTCGACGGCGGCGACGGTGCCGCTGGTGGACATGCTCTTACCTCTTGTCGGACATCAGCGCAGGAACGCGGCGGCGACACCCGCGTCGACGGGCACGTGCAACCCGGTCGTGTGCGAGAAGTCGTCGGTGCAGATGGCGTAGACGGCGTTCGCGACGTTCTCCGGGACGACCTCGCGCTTGAGGATGGTGCGCTGGGCGTAGAACGCGCCGAGGTCCTGCTCCTCGATGCCGTAGGTCTTCGCGCGGTTCGCTCCCCAGCCGCTCGCGAAGATCCCCGAGCCACGGACGACGCCGTCGGGGTTGATCCCGTTGACGCGGACGCCGTGCTCGCCGAGCTCCGCCGCCAACAACCGGACCTGGTGCGCCTGGTCGGCCTTGGTCGCCGAGTACGCGATGTTGTTCGGACCGGCGAACACCGAGTTCTTCGACGAGATGTAGACGATGTCGCCGCCGAGGCCCTGCTCGATGAGGACCTTCGCTGCCGCCTTGGACACCAGGAACGACCCCTTCGCCATGACGTCGTGCTGCAGGTCCCAGTCCTGTTCGGTGGTCTCGAGCAGGCTCTTGCTGAGCGACAGTCCGGCGTTGTTCACGACGAGGTCGAGGCCGCCGAAGTGCAGCAGCGTCTCTTGGATGGCCTGCTCGATCTCCGCTGCGGACGTCACGTTCGCCGCGACGCCGATGGCCCTGTCCGTGTTCCCGATCTCGGCCGCAGCGTCTTGCGCCTTCGTCAGGTCGAGGTCGGCGATGACGACCGCGGCACCCTCGGCGGCCAGGCGCTTCGCGATCGCCTTGCCGATGCCGCTCGCGGCTCCGGTGACCAGGGCGATGCGGGTGGCGAGCTTCTTGGGGGCCGGCATCCGCTGCAGCTTCGCCTCTTCGAGGGCCCAGTACTCGATGCGGAACTTCTCGGCCTCGTCGATGGGGGCGTAGGTGCTCAGCGACTCGGCGCCGCGCATGACGTTGATCGCGTTGACGTAGAACTCCCCGGCGACGCGGGCGGTCTGGGCGTCCTTGCCGTAGGAGAACATCCCGACGCCGGGCACCAGCACGATGAGGGGGTCGGCGCCGCGGATCGCGGGGGAGTCCGGGTTCGCGTGGCGGTCGTAGTAGGCCTGGTAGTCCGCGCGGTACTGCTCGTGGAGTTCGTGCAGGCGGGCGGTCTGCTCGTCGACGCTCGCGGTGGCGGGCAGGTCGAGGATGAGGGGCTTCACCTTGGTGCGCAGGAAGTGGTCGGGGCAGCTCGTGCCGAGCGCGGCGAGCTCCTCGGCGCGCGACGACGCCAGGAACTCGAGCACGACATCGCTGTCGGTGAAGTGCCCCACCACCGGCTTGTCGTGCCCGGCGATGCCGCGGATCGTCGGTGCGAGGGCGGCGGCGCGTGCGTGGCGTTCCTCGGTCGGCAGCGCCTCGAAGCCTGCTCGGGATCCGCCGAACGGGTCGGCCTTCCCGTGCTCCGCGATGAACTGCTCGGCGGTGTCGATGATCCAGCGCGAGTTCGCCTCGGCCTCCTCGCTCGTCTCGCCCCAAGCCGTGATCCCGTGGCCGCCGAGGATCGTGCCGATCGCCTGGGGGTTGTCCCGCTTGATCGCGGCGATGTCGAGCCCGAGCTGGAACCCGGGTCGGCGCCACGGCACCCACACCACCCTGTCGCCGAAGATCGTCGACGTCAGAGCCGGTCCGTCCGCCGCCGTCGCGATGGCGATGCCGGCGTCCGGGTGCAGGTGGTCGACGTGCGCGGCGTCGACCAGGGCGTGCATCGCCGTGTCGATGGACGGGGCGGCACCGCCCTTGCCGTGCAGCGTGTAGTCGAACGCGGCGACCATCTCGTCCTCGCGCTCCACTCCCGGGCCTGTTTCTGATGCGTACATGTCCTGGAGGGCACGGACGCGGTCGACGCGCAGGACCGCGAGGCCCGCCGGGGTGAGGGTGCCGAGGTCGCCCCCGGAGCCCTTCACCCAGAGCAGCTCCACCGGCTCGCCCGTGACCGGGTCGGTGTCGGTGCCCTTCGCCGAGGTGTTCCCGCCGGCGTAGTTCGTGATCCGCGGATCCGAGCCGAGCGCGTTCGAGCGCGCGATGAGCGCACTGATCGTGGTGTCTGCGTCGGTGCCGTGCGTTGCGGGGTCCACCCGAGCCTCCAGGTCGTTGATCGTCATCTGTCTACGCGCCCCAGCCGGCCTGGACGCCACCGACGCGGTCCTCGGCGATCGACTGCTGGTACCCGGAGTCCAGGTACGCGCGCATCGGGTTCGCCGGCAGACCGCGGGATTCGCGCCACGCGGCGAGGTCCGCCCGGACGTCGGTCTGGTACGCGTCCATGAAGACCTCGTTCGCGCCGAGGACGTCGTGGGCCTCCTGCGCTGCGGTCAGGGCCACGCGGTCGAGGAGCAGTGCCCGGGCCGTCATCTCCTGCACGTTGAGCACGGAGCGGATCTGACCGGGGATCTTGTCCTCGATGTTGTGGCACTGGTCGAGCATGAACGCGACGTCGTGGTTGTCGTAGCCGCCGCCGCGGATGACCTCGACCAGGATGCGGAACAGCTGGAACGGGTCCGCTGCGCCCACGATCAGGTCGTCGTCGGCGTAGAACCGCGAGTTGAAGTCGAAGCTGCCGAGCTTGCCGAGGCGCAGGAGCTGCATCACGATGAACTCGATGTTCGTGCCGGGGGCGTGGTGGCCGGTGTCGAGGCAGACCATCGCCTTGTCGCCGAGCGCGGACGTCTGCACGTAGCTCGTGCCCCAGTCCGGCACGTCGGTGTGGTAGAACGACGGCTCGAAGAACTTGTACTCGAGCACCAGGCGCTGGTCGGCACCGAGGCGGTCGTAGATCGTGCTGAGCGACTCGTGCAGGCGGTCCTGGCGGGAGCGCATGTCCTCCTGCCCGGGGTAGTTCGAGCCCTCGGCGAGCCAGATCTTCAGGTCGCGGCTGCCGGTGGCGTCCATCACGTCGATGCAGCGCAGGTGGTGGTCGATCGCCTTCTGCCGGATCGACTCGTCGACGTGGGTCAGGGCGCCGAACTTGTAGTCGTCGTCCTGGAACGTGTTCGAGTTCACGGTGCCGAGCGACACCCCGTGCTCTTCGGCGTGCCGCTTGAGGTCGCTGAAGTCGTCGACGAGGTCCCACGGGATGTGCAGTGCCACGGTCGGTGCGAGGCCCGTGTACTTGTGCACCTGGGCGGCGTCGGAGATCTTCTCGTACGGGTCGCGCGGGGTGCCAGGCGTGCTGAACACCTTGAAGCGGGTGCCGGAGTTGCCGAAGGCCCAGCTGGGCAGCTCGATCTGCTGTCGTGCGAGCTGGTCGGCGATGCCGGTGAAGGTCGGGGTCGATGTCATCGTGTCACTTCCTCGTGTGCGATTGAATCGTTTCATACAGTACGGGTCGCGGCGGGCTGCCGCAACCGTGTGGGGTGTGTTGCGTCGCGCACCCCGTTGCGGTCTTCGCGCCCCGGAGAGTCGGGGCGCGATGACCGCACGGGGGCGCGACGCGGGACGGGCGCGGGCGCGATGCGCGCACGGGGCGCGGGACGGGCGCGGGCTGCGCGCCCCGTTGCGGTCTTCGCGCCCCGAAGAGTCGGGGCGCGAAGACCGCCCGGGGGCGCGACGCCGGGTGAGCGCCGTCAGGCGTCCCGCGCACCCACCGTGACCAGCCCACCGTCCGCTCCCCGCGCTACGCCGCCGGCACAGCAGCCGGCGCGCGCAGCTCGTGCGACCCGGCGCCGAGCCGCTGCTCCGCAGCACCCGGTAAGCGCACCACTGCGGTGACGCCCTCCGGCACCTGTGCACGGACGAGCAGCTCGCCGTCGACGAGCTCCCACCGCACCGCAATGTGCCCGTGCACGGAGTCGAGCGACGTCGACGCCCACGTCAGGCCACCGCCCGGCTGCGGTGCGATGAGCACGGAGGCGTACCCCGGTTCGAGCGCCGACAGACCGCCCACCACCCGGTGCATCCAGTCCGCCACGGCACCGAGTGCGTAGTGGTTGAACGAGGTCATCTCACCCGGGTTGATGGTGCCGTCCGGCAGCATCGAGTCCCAACGCTCCCAGACCGTCGTCGCACCCATCGTCACCGGGTACAGCCACGACGGGCACTCCGTCTGCAGCAGCAGCCGGTACGCGTCGTCGAGGTGGCCGGTCTGCGTCAGTGCGTCGGTGATGAACGGCGTACCCGCGAAGCCCGTCGAGATCCGGTACCCGGACTGCTCGGCCAGCTCCGCCAGGCGGTCGCCCGCACGGCGCTCGTCGTCCTCGTCGAGGATGCCGAACACGATCGCGAGCGCGTAGACGGTGGTGCAGTCGCTCCGGATGCGGCCGTCGGTCACGTAGTGCTGACGGAACGCGGCCTGGAGGCCCGTGGCCAGCTCCTCGGCTTCCGTCGCCTCCGCCTCGTGGCCCGTCAACCGCGCCGCCTGCGCCACCAGGGTCGCGCTGCGGTACGCGCACGCCGTCGCGACGACGCCCGGGTCGGCCTTCGCCTTGGCGGCGTCCTCCGGCGGGGCGTCCGGGTCGAGCCAGTCGCCGAACTGGAAGACGGTGTCCCACAGGCCCTCGGGTGACAGGTGGCCCTTGATGCGGCGGAGGTGCGCCGTCATCGAGTCGAGCTGCTCCTCGAGCACCGCGGTGTCGCCGTACGCCTGGTACAGGGTCCACGGCACCCACACGCCTGCGTCCGACCAGATGGCGGTGGCGTCCGGGGTGCCGAAGTCCTCGGCGGGGGAGTACTTGAGCACGTCCGGCACCACGAACGGGATGACACCGTCGGCGTGCTGCTGCTCGAGCCACACGTCGCGGAGCCAGTCGCCCAGGAACGCGCGGGTGTCGAACAGGTACGACGCCGTCGGCGCGAACGCCGCGATGTCGCCCGTCCAGCCGAGGCGCTCGTCACGCTGCGGGCAGTCGGTCGGGACGCTCAGGAAGTTGCCCTGCATGCCCCGGATGACGTTGTCGTGGAACGTGTTGAGCAGCTCGTGGCTGGACTCGAACGTGCCCGTCCGGGTCAGGTCGGAGCCGACCTGCACCGCGGTGACGGCCGCGCGGAGTTCGTCGAGCGTGCCGGTCCAGCCGTCGACCTGGGCGTACCGGAAGCCGTGGAAGGTGAAGCGGGGCTCGAAGTGGTCCTCGCCGCCGCTCAAGGTGAAGTGGTCCGTCGCCTTCGCGGTGCGCAGCGGGCGGGTGCCGAGCTCGTCGTGTTCGAGCACCTCGGCGTGCTTCAGGGTCAGCACCGTGCCCGCGGGCCCAGAGGCGACCACGCGGAGCCAGCCCACCAGGTTCACGCCGAAGTCGATCAGCGTCGCGCCGGACGGGCTCGTCCAGACCTCGACGGGGGCGATCTCGGCGAGGGGTCGGACCGGCGGCACGGTGTCGGCGACGAGTTCGCGCTCGCCGATGTCGACGGTGCGCACGGCGCTGGTGCGTCCCTCGTGGCCGTCGACGCTCGGTGTGGTGACCTCGCCGGGCGTCAGGAAGGAGCCGTCGCGGAGTCGGGCGTCGATGTCCTCGCCGTCGTACAGCTGATCGGCGGTGATCGCGCTGGACAGCGCCTGCCAGTCCGTGTCGGTGGCGACGAGCTGTTCGTGGCCGTCGGCGAAGGTGATGCGGAGCTCGGCGAACCCGGCGGGCTCGTCGGCGTACCAGCCGCCGCCACCACCCCACGCGAGGCGCCCGGCGGCCCAGCCCTTGCCGAGGACGAGTGCGAGGACTGCCGCCTCGCCCGAGCCGGTGCCGGTCAGGTGCGCCGTGACGTCGTGCGAGACGACGCGGATGCGCCACTCGTAGCTCGTCCACCCCGGTTCGAGCAGGTGGTCGGAGACGCGTTCGCCACCGAGCCACGCCTCGACGACGCCGAGGGCGCTGACGTCGAGGGTCGCTCCGGTGACGGCGCCGTGGCCGTCGTCGAGGGCGAACTCACGGCGCAGGATCGGTGCGCTCCCGAGGTCGGCGTCGCTCGTGATGAACGGTGCGGTCCAGGCGGTCATGTGGTGTGTCCTTTCACGCGACCGGTCGTCGTCGACCGGTGCGGGGGTCGTGGGGTCAGCCCTTGACGGCGCCGCTGGTCATGCCGGCGACGATCTGGCGGTTGAAGAAGACGTAGAGGATCAGCGGCGGGATCGTGATGAGCAGGACGTCGGTGAACAGCAGGTTGAGCTGGCTGACCGACTGGCTCTGGAACGAGTAGAGCGTCTGCTGCACCGTGGCGTTCTCGGACCCCGGCAGGAAGTACAGCGGGTTCGTGAAGTCGTTGAACACCGTGACGGACTGCACGAGCACGACCGTGATGATGACCGGCTTGAGCAGCGGCAGCACGACGCCGAAGAACAGACGGATCGGTCCGGCGCCGTCGAGGACGGCTGCCTCGTCGAGCTCCTTCGGGATCGTCGCCACGAACGCCCGGAAGAGCAGGATGCAGAACGACAGGCCGAAGGTCGCCTCGATGAGGATCATCCCGCCCATGGTCTTGAACAGGTTGAGCCCCTGGAGCACCCAGATCGTCGGGACGATCGCGGGCGGGACGATGAGGCCCGCCAGGACGAAGAAGTTGATCACGCCGTTCCACTTGCTCGGACGACGCTGCAGCACGTACCCGACCATCGCGGAGAACACGACCATCACGATCACGCTGCCCACGGTCAGGACCGCACTGTTCAGGAACGCGCGGACGATCACGCCGTCACCGGATCCGAACACGGCCTGCAGGTTCTGCCAGAGCTGCCACTCGGTCGGCAGGCTGAAGCCGAGCTGGTTCGCCTCGGCCGGGTTCTTCATGGCCTGCAGCAGGACGAAGACGAACGGCACCAGGAACACCACGAAGCTGACGACGATGGCGATCGAGCCGATGACCCACCGGCGGGTCCGGCCCGGGTGGCGTCCGCGGGGAGCGGCCGGGGTCAGCCGCTGGTCGACGATGGCGGTCACAGGTCCGCCTCCTTGCGGTTCAGGAGCCACGAGATCGGGACCATGATCGCTGTCACGACCACGAACAGGACCACGTTGCCGGCGGTCGACAGGCCGTAGAACCCGGCCTGGTACTGCTTGTAGATGACGCTCGCGATGACGTCACTGGTGAACCCTGGCCCACCGCCGGTCATCGCCCAGATCAGGTCGAAGGACCGCAGCCCGCCGATCAGCGACAGGATGATGACGGTGCCCATCGCGGGACGCGACAGTGGCAGGGTGATGTTCCGGAAGATCGACCACGCGCTCGCGCCGTCGACCCGTGCGGCCTCGAAGTACTCCTGCGGGATCGCCACGATGCCGGCGATGAAGATGAGCGTCGCGATGCCGACGCCCTTCCAGACGTCCACCGCGGCGACGCTCCAGAGGGCGAGGGCCGGGTCGGTCAGCCACCCCGGAGTCGGGAGGCCGACCGAGCCGAGGACGCCGTTGATGATCCCGTGGAACGGGTCCATCAGCGCCTTGAACGTGATGCCGATGCCGATCGTCGACACGAGCACCGGGAAGAACACGACCGCCCGCAGGTAGCCGCGCCCCAGCACGGGCGACGTGAGGAGCAGGGCGAGGGCGAGTCCGATGACCACCTTCGCCGCGCTCGTCACGAAGCCGTACTGGAACGTGTGCACGAACCCGGAGACGAGCTGCGGGTCCTGGAAGAACCGGACGAAGTTGTCGAAACCGATGAAGGTCTGGTCGAACAGCGTCCAGCGGGTGAGGGAGAAGTAGAACCCGGCGAAGGTGGGGACCGCGAAGAACACGACGTACAGCGCGATCGCGGGGATGAAGAACCAGGCGGGGTAGAACGAGCGCATCCGCTTGCGCGCGGGACCGGTCCCGCCGGAGCCCGCTCGGGTCTTCGCCGGCTCGAGTGCCGTCGTGAGTGTCGCGGTCACCGTGTCACCAGCCCTTGATGCCGAGCTGCTGTGCCTGCTGGACGACGTCGTCGTCGTACTGGTCAGCACCCTTGGCCGCGTTGGTGATGCCGGAGCCGACCTGCACGCAGATCTTCTCGAGGTTCGGGCCCTTGATCGGGGACAGGAACTCGAGCGCCGGGCTCGCCTTGCCGTCGTCCAGGTACTTCTGCAGGTCGTCGATCATCGGGGGCACGTCGTCGGGCAGCGAGCAGGTCGAGATGACGTACGGGCCACCGGGGGTTCCGGTGTCGTTCTGCACCTTGCAGCCGTCGGCCGAGTTCGCGAAGGCGATGAACTTCTTCGCGGCGGCGAGCTCGTCACCCTCGGTGGTCTTCGGGATGTACAGGCCGTTCGGCTCCCAGATGGTCAGGTTCGTGTCGTCGGCGTCCTCGGCCGGCAGCGCGAACGCTCCGATGTCCGCGACCGCGTCGGGGCTGTCCTGCTGCAGGGTCGAGATCGCGTTCGTCAGCATCGGGTACTGCGCCCCGGTGCCGTCGGCGAGCATCTTCAGGCCGTTCGCCTGCGTGGCCGAGGCGTAGTCCTCGTTGTAGAGGTCCTTGTCCTTGCCCTCGGCGAGGTGGTCGAAGCCGGCGAGTGCGGGGTCCTTGGCGTAGGACTCCTTGTTCGCGGTGTAGTTCTCCGCCCAGTCCTTGTCCTGCGCCGTGATGTTGGCGAAGTCGCCGAGCACGAACAGCTGGCTGGTCCAGGTGTCGCCGTACGTCTGGATGATCGGGGCGACCTTGCCGGCGTCCTTGATCTTCTCGCTGTTGCTGATGAACTCGTCCCACGTGGTGGGGACGCTGAGTCCGAGGTCGGCGTAGACCTTCTTGTTGTACATGACGCCGCCGCCGAAGCTCGTGCCGAACGGAGCGCCGTAGACGCCCTTGTCGGTGCTGACGACCTTGGTGAACTGCTCGTCGACGTCCTTCGTCCAGCTCTCGTCGGACAGGTCCACCAGGGTGTTGTCCGGGTTCAGGGCCTGCATGAGCGAACCGGAGTTGTAGTTGAAGACGTCGGCCATCTCGCCGGTCGACAGCTGGGTCTTCACCAGGTTGTCGCCGTCGGTGCCCTGCGGGCGGGTGTCGAACTTGACCGTGATGTCGGGGTTGGCCTTCTCGAACGCCTCGATGAGCGGCTTCGCGGTGGCTGCGGTCGCGGGTGAGTTGTCGGCCTGGTAGGTGATCTGCACCTTGCCGCCGCCTTCGTCGGCGGAACCGCCGGACGAACACGCCGCGAGCCCGCCGATCAGGACCGTGGCGCCGCCGATGGCGACGAGCCGTTTGACGACGGCGCGCTTGGTGAGCGTCCTCGTGGTCAGGGAACGAGCTGACATTCCTTACCTCCTCGTAAGGCCCGGGGCGGGGTACCCCGGGTGAAACGGACCCGGATCCCGCGTCGTCGTGGGCTCCGGTTGCTGCTGTTTAGAACGTTTCAATCAGGATGGAACCACGTGGATTGAAGCGTGTCAATCGCTGTGCCGATTTCGTTACGGGAACGCGCATGCCTGGTGCGCGCGGTCCGCGTTGCCCGGCCTGCTTCGCCCGCCCTTCCTCCGCCCCACCCGCGAAAGCGACACTGTGCCGCGAACTGTTCGCGTGGATCTGTCGCTTTGCCGGACCAGACGGCGTCCCGTGCCGCAGGACTGTCGCTTTCGGGCGCTCAGGCCTCGGTGCGGCGCGGGTCGCTCGGCGCCGTGGCCCGCGCGGCCGCTGCACCGGCGCGGCCGAGCGTGCTCTCGCGGGGGACGAGCTCGCTGCCGAGCACCACGGTGCGGTGGACGTGCATCGGGTCGGAGAGCTCCTCGAGCAGCAGGGCCACGGCGGTCGCGCCCATCTCCTCGCCGTGCATGGTGACCGAGGTCAACGGCACCGCGCCACCCCACGCGACCGAGTTGTGGTCGCACCCCGACACCGGGATGTCCTCCGGCACGCGGATGCCGGCGGCTCGGAGCTCGGAGACGACGGCCATCGCGAGCAGGTCCGTGACGCCCAGGACGCCGTCGGGCCGTTCGGCGACCGGCATCGCGGCGATCCGCGCGCCGGCGTCGGTGCCGCCGGGCGGGTCGATGTCACCGGCGTCGACGTCGACGAGTTCGACTCCGGGGTGTTCCGCGATCGCGCGGAGGAGCCCCGCGCGGCGACGGGCCACCGGCTGCAGGTCGGGCCGGGCGCTCACGAAGCCGATGCGTCGGCAGCCCTGCTCGATGAGGTGCTGCGCGGCCACGTACCCGGCCTGCTCGTTGTCGACGACCACCGAGCAGGCGTCCACCTCGGTCGGTTCGTAGTTGACGTAGACGACGGGCAGGCCGTGCTGCTTCGCCGCCTCGACCTGTGCGCGGGACTCCGTCATCGAGGCCAGCAGGATGCCGGACACCCGGGTGCTCTCGAGGAACGCGAGGTGTTCGCCCTGCGCCTCGAGGTCGTTCTCGCTGCTGGCGACGAGCAGGGTGCGCCGGCGTTCGCGGGCGGTCGTGTGCGCGCCGCTCACCACGTCGGTGAACAGCGAGTTGCGGAGCGAGGCGACCACGAGACCGATCGCCCGGGTGCTGCCGGACACCAGTGCCCGGGCGTTGCGGTTCGGCGTGTACCCGAGTTCGGCGATCGCGTCGTGCACGCGTGCGGCCGTGGACTCGGCGACCCGCTCGGGGTGGTTCAGGACGTTCGAGACCGTCGCCAGCGAGACGCCGGCGCGAGCTGCGACGTGGTGCACGCTCGGCGGGCCGTCGCGCCGGGGGACATGCACCATGCTCCGATCGTAGGCCGCGGCGGCGGCCGGTCCGTGCCGCAGAGCCGGGCAGGCTGGTGGGCAGACGCGAGGCGGTCGGCTACGCGTCGGCGACAGAGGACTGCCGGACCACGAGCTCCGGCGTGAACTCGACGTGCTCGAGGTCGATTCCCTGCCCGAGCTCGACCTGCTTCGTCAACAGCTCGATCGCCTGGCGCCCGAGGTCCTGTGCAGGCTGGCGCACCGAGGTCAACGGGACGACGGCTGCCTCGGCGAAGGCGATGTCGTCGTAGCCCACGATCGCGATCTCGTCCGGCACCGCGATCGTGCCGCGCATGATGAACGCCTGTTCGAGGCCGACCGCGAGCAGGTCGTTCGCCGCGAACACCGCGTCCGGCCGTTCGGCGCGGGGGCGTGCCTGGAGTTCTTCGCCGATACGACGCCCTTCGAGCACCGACAGTGACGCGGTCGGCAGGACCTCGAGCTCGATGCCCGCTGCCCGGGCCGCCGACAGTGCGCCGGCGTGCCGGTCGGCAACCTGGCGGATGCTGGACGGGCCACCGACGAACGCGATGCGCGTCCGCCCGATGGCCGCGAGGTGCTCGACCGCGATGCGACCGCCCGCGACGTCGTCCACCGACACCGAGGCGAAGTGCTCGTCGTCGGCGCGGCGGTCGACGAGCACGACGGCGGTGCCCTGGTCGCGCAGGCGGGCGAGGCGGGACAGGTCGTCACCGGCGGGGGAGATGAGCAGGCCGGCGACGCGGCGTTCCTCGAACAGGTCGACGTAGGTGCGCTCGCGGTCGGTGGACTCGTCGGAGTTGCCGATCAGGACGGCCAGGCCCTTGTCCATCGCGGCGTCTTCGGCGCCGCGCGCGACGTCGGTGAAGAACGGGTTGCCGCCGTCGAGCACGATCAGGCCGACGGTGGAGCTGCGGCCGGCCCGGAGCTGGCGTGCGGAGTCGTTGCGGACGAACCCGAGCGCGGCGATGGCGGACTGCACCCGGTCGACGGTGGTCGGGGCCACCTTGTCGGGACGGTTCAGGACGTTCGACACCGTCCCCAGGGACACGCCGGCGAGCGCTGCCACCTCTCGCACACTGACCGCCATGTGGCCATCCTGGCATCGCACCTGCGCTTCCGGGTGGTGCGCGCCGTGATCTGTGGAAAACGGCGGACGGG
Source organism: Curtobacterium sp. PhB146 (assembly GCF_004342995.1). Lineage (NCBI taxonomy): Bacteria > Bacillati > Actinomycetota > Actinomycetes > Micrococcales > Microbacteriaceae > Curtobacterium > Curtobacterium sp. PhB146. The sequence goes on from NZ_SMBN01000002.1 coordinate 359,569, forward strand.
AGGCGCGGTGCGGGCTGGACCCGGGCCTCCCGTCCGGTGGGTGGGCAGGTCCACCGCACGGTGCGAGATCGTGGGTGCGGCCGCGCCCCGTGCGTGCTCAGCTCCGGCGTCGCACCGTGCGTGCTGCGCCGCCACGTGCGAGGTTGGCCGCTCGGTGCGCGCTTGCAGCGCCGCACGGAGCGGGCAACCTCGCACCGAGTGAGCGACCGCGCACCGTGCGGACGCGGGCGCGCCGCACGCGGACGCGCAAAGCACGGACTTGCCAACGCCCGCCGGGGCGCACTATCGTCTCGCTGTCCCGTTGAAACGATTCACTGGCGAACACGCGAACGGAGGACCAATGGCGGTCCGAATCGGAGCCCGGAGCACCACGGGCTGGAAGGCGACCGTCTCGGTCGCCATGTCGAACTACATCGAGTCGGGGTCGATCATCGCGATCGCCACGAGCCTCAGCCTGTGGCAGGCGCAGTTCCACGTCGGCGACCTCGAGGTCGGTCTGCTGGCGAGCCTGTCGGCGAACGCGTTCGGCGCGGCCGCCGGCGCCATCATCGGCGGACCGCTGTGCGACCGCTACGGCCGGAAGTTCATCTACACCTACGACCTGCTGCTGTACATGCTCGGCATCCTGCTCGCGGTCTTCGCCGGCAGCTACGGCATGCTGTTGGTCGGCTTCATCCTGACCGGCATCGCGGTCGGCGCCGGGGTGCCGGCGAGCTGGACCTACATCGCCGAGCAGGCACCAGCGGACAAGCGTGCGGCCCACGTCGGCACCGCGCAGCTCGCCTGGTCGATCGGCCCGATGGTCGGCTTCGGGTTGGCCATCGCCGCCGCACCCCTCGGGCTGCTCGGCAGCCGGCTCATCTTCGCGCACCTGTTCGTCGTCGCCGCCGTCGTCTGGTGGCTCCGCCGCGGGCTGCCGGAGTCGGCGATCTGGAAGGACGAGCGCGCCGCGACCGGCACCGCGAACTTCTTCCACGGGATCACCCAGCTGTTCAGCCGGCGCCGGAACCTGACCGCGATGCTGTTCCTGTTCGGCGTCTACGCGCTCTGGAACACCGTCGCCGGGCAGGCCGGCATCTTCCAGCCGCGGGTGTACTCGGCCACCGGGGTCACGAGCGTCACCGAGCAGTACGGCCTGCAGATCCTGGTGTGGGGCTGCACCGTCGCCGCGACCTACTTCGGCTTCATGCGCTACGGCGACCGGGTCAGTCGACGGTTGCTGTTCGCCCTCGGCGCGGTGCTCGCGATCGTCGCCTGGGCCGTCCTGATCTACGCGCCGGCGAACCTCGGCACGCTGCTGTTCTTCGCCGTGGCGTGGGGCATCTCGTCGGGCATCGGTGCCCAGGCGTTCTACGGCCTCTGGACGAGCGAGCTCTTCGCCACCCGGTACCGGGCCAGTGCGCAGGGCGTGCTCTTCCTCGCCGCGCGGGTCATGGTCGGTCTGCTGAGCATCTGGTTCCCGCTGCTGCTGTCCGACATCGGACTCCGTGCACTCGGTGGACTCATCCTGGGGCTCCTCGCGATGTCGTTCCTGGTCGGCACCATCTGGGCGCCGCGCACGCAGGGCAAGACGCTCGAGGCGATCGAGGCCGAGCGGTACGGCACCGTGACCACCGTCACCGGTACCGTGCGCACCGCCGACGAGCGCGCCGTGCAGGACGCCGAACAGCGTCGCCGCGCCGAGGCCGACCGATGACCCGCGTCTGCTTCCGACTGCAGGTGCAGGCCGAGCACCTGGACGCCTACCGCGAGCGGCACGCCGCGGTCTGGCCGGCGATGCTCCGGGCGATCGCCACGGCGGGGCGGCGGAACTACTCCCTGTTCCTCGACGACGACGGCCTGCTGATCGGCTACTACGAGACCGACTCGGTGGCCGATGCCGACGCGTCGCTCGCGGCCTCCGAGGTCGCGAGCGCATGGGAGGCGCACATGCAGGACCTGTTCGACGGTGCCGCGGGTCGGGCGGACCAGACCGCGCGGGTGCTGCCCGAGGTGTTCAACCTGGAGGACCAGCTGGCCGCCGCCGCCGAGTGAGGAGCGGGGGAGCGGGGAGCGGGTAGCGTCCGGTCCATGGCCGACGTGACCCACGCCGCGGACCTCGGGATCGACCTGTCCGACGGCAAGCCCCAACAGCTCTACCGGTGGTTCCTCGCCAGCATGCTCTTCGGCCGGCCCATCCGGCAGGAGCAGGCGGCGGAGACCTACCGCGTCCTCATCGACCACGGGTTCACCAGCCCGGGGAAGTTCGCGGGCGCCGGACGCGAGCAGCTGCGCCGGGTCCTGGACGAGGGCGGCTACGCGCGGTTCGACTACCAGATGACCGATGCCCTGCACGAGACGATGCACACGCTCGACGCCGACGAGGGGTCCGTGTCGCACCTGGTGAAGACCGCGGCGTCGCGGAAGGACCTGCGCGACCGACTCGGTGCGCTCAAGGGGGTCGGCCCGAAGACGATCGAGATCTTCCTGCGGGACATCCCGGACGTGGTGCTGCCGGACTAAGCGCGAATGCGTGCCCGGATGACTTCGTGAGCAGAAATGGTCGAGTCTGACGCCCCGACCCGACCATTCCTGCTCACGAAGCGCCCGCCCGCGCTACACGGGAACCGAGGCCTGCCACGTGCCGTGGGCCAGCGGCGTCGCCGGAGCGCCGGGCAGGTCGAGCACCGCGGTCGCGCCGACCGGCACGGTGACCGTGACCGACAGCGTGCCGTCCACGACCTCCCAGTCGATCGCCGCCCGTCCGTGCGGGGTGTCGAGCGCTGCCCCCGCCGAGGTCAACCCACCACCGGGGCGCGGGGCGAACAGGATGTCCCCGTAGCCGGGGGACGCGAGCGCGATGCCGGCCACCACCCGGTGCATGAAGTCCGCGACCGACCCGAGGGCGTAGTGGTTGAACGACGTCATCCCGCCGGAGTTCACACGGCCGTCCGGCAGCAACGAGTCCCAGCGCTCCCAGATCGTCGTCGCGCCCTGCGCCACCGGGTAGAGCCACGACGGGCACTCGTCCTGCAGCAGCATCGCGTAGGCGTCGTCGAGGTGTCCGGCCTGCAGCAGCGCGTCGCAGACCACGGGGGTGCCCGCGAACCCGGTGCCGATCCGGTGTCCGTTCGCGCGCACCAGGGCGGCGAGCCGTTCACCGACCGGCCCCGAGGCGTCGACGAGCCCGAACACGATCGCGAGCGCGCTGGACGCCTGCGAGTCATCGAGCACCTCGCCGGCGTCGGACAGGAACCGTTCGCGCCATGCGTCCCGGATCCGTGAGGCGAGCGCCGCGTAGTGGTCGGACGAGGACTGGTCCCCGAGCACCCCCGCCCACGCCGCCAGCACCGACGTCGATCGGTACGAGTACGCCGTCGCCAGGCAGTACTTGTCGGCCTTCGCAGCCGCGGCGTCCTCCGGCGGGGCGAGCGGGTCGAGCCAGTCGCCGAACTCGAAGCCGTCGACGCGCACCAACGACTCGTCCGAGGTCGCGTGCACCCCGTCGACCCAGGCCTTGGCGGAGGCCCACTGGTCCTCGAGCAGCCCGACGTCGCCGTACGCCCGGTACAGCTCCCAGGGTGTGAGCACCGCCACGTCGCCCCACACGGCGGCGTGGTTGCCCTCGGGGTCGGCGCCCGGCAGCGTCGGCACGTAGTGCGGCACGCCGCCGTCCGGTCGCTGCTCGAGCGCGAGGTCCCGCAGCCACGACCGCAGGACGCCGGCGCAGTCGTACAGGAACGCCGCGGTGGGCGTGAACACCTGCAGGTCGCCGGACCAGCCGAGCCGTTCGTCGCGCTGCGGGCAGTCGGTCGGGATGTCGACGAAGTTGCCGCGCATCGACCAGACGACGTTCTCGTGGAACCGTTCGAGTCGCGGATCCGAGCAGTGGAACCACCCGGTGCGGCGCATGTCCGAGTGCAGGACCTCGGCGACGATGTCCCCGGGCTCGAGCGTCGCGGACGGCCATCCCTCGACCTCGGCGTAGCGGAACCCGTGCACCGTGAACCGCGGGTGCCACGTGCCGGTGCCGTCGTCGGACGGCCCGGAGTAGAAGACGTCGGTGGCCTTCGCGGTGCGCAGTGGCCTGGTGGCGAGCTCGTCGTCCTGCATGACCTCGGCGTGCCGGATCGTGACGCCGAACGGTCCGACCGCGTGGTTCCGGATCCGCAGGCGGCCCGGCAGGTTCTGCCCGAAGTCGAGCTGGATCGCGCCGGCGTCCCAACGCCGTGACCACGTCGGTTCGATCTCCTCGGTCACCCGGACGACGGGGCCGTCGGCGGCGACGAGCGAGGCGGACGGGCGGTCGAGGACCTCGACCGGGTCCCAGTCGGAGTCGTCGAACCCGACGGCCTGCCAACCGTCGGGCTCGACTCCGCCATCCCACTTCTCTCCGTCGTAGAGGCCGGAGAGCAGGATCCCGGCGCGTGCGGCGCGCCAGGAGTCATCGGTGCCGAAGGTCTCGGCCGTGCCGTCCTCGTACTCCACCTCGAGTTGAGCGATGAGTGCGAGGCGGTCGCCGTAGACGTTCCGCATGCGGTCGTCCCAGGTGATCCGGCCGCGGTACCAGCCGTCCGCCAGGCGCGCGCCGAGGACGACGTCGCCGCCCTGCGACAGGTGTCCGGTGACGTCGTGCACGAGGTACCGCACGCGGTGTCCGTACGACGTCCACCCCGGCGCGAGCTCGGCGTCGCCGACGTGCACCCCGTCGATGGTCACCTCGTGCAGGCCGAGGCTCGCGACCGCGAGCCGCGCCCGGCGTACCGGTCCGCGCAGCGGGACCTGTCGCCGGAGCACCGGCGGTGCCTGGTCGACACGGGTGTTCTCCCGCCAGGGCGCGGCGACGAACGAGGCGGTCCAGTCGCTGTCGGCCAGGAGGCCCGCCTCGACCTCCAGGGGCTCGCTCCAGCCCGTCGCGTGCTCGGCTCCGGTGCCGTCGTCGCCCACCACACGGACGCGCCAGACCGCGCGCTCGCGGGACGCCAGCGGTGCGAACGGCCACGCGACGAGGACGCCGGAGCCGTCGACCCGGGCGGAGGAACCGGTGTCGTCGCCCTCCGACCGCGAGACGAGTTCGACGTCGGCTCCGGTCGGGGACCAGCCCGCGGGGGCGTCGGGTACGAGCCACGACAGGCGCGGAGTCGGTGAGCCGATCCCGAGGGGTTCGCGGAGGTGTTCGACGCGGAGCCCCGACGGGGCGACCGTGTCCTGCGGGCCGGTGGCGGGCCTCCCGGTCGGGTGGGAGCCGGCCATACGGCGGGCGGTGGAGGTCGTCGTGTCGGTCATGCGGTTCCTTTCGTCAGTCCTTGATGCCGGACATCGTGATGCCCTGGATGAAGGTCTTCTGGGCGAAGAAGAACAGCACCACGATGGGGATGAGGATGATGGTCGAGACGGCCATGAGGGGGCCGACCGCGGTGTCGCCCTGCGCGCCCTGGAAGAACGTCAGGCCGAGGGACAGGGTGTACTGGCTCGACTTCGTCAGGTACAGGAGCGGGCCGAGCAGGTCGCTCCAGGACGCCAGGAACTGGAAGAGCATCACGGCCGCCAGCGCGGGCTTGCAGAGCGGCAGGATCACCTGGAAGAACACACGCAGCTCGCCGGCGCCGTCGATGCGTGCGGCGTCCGACAGCGCTTCGGGGATGCCGAGGAAGAACTGGCGCATCAGGAAGATGAAGAACGGGATGCCGAAGAACGTCGGCACGATGAGCGGCAGGTACGTGCCCGTCCAGCCGATGTCACGGTAGGCCACGAACAGCGGCACCATCGTGACGTAGAACGGCACCATCATCGTCGCGATCAGGATCGTGAAGATCCCGTTCCGCCACGGCCACCGGATCTTCGAGACGCCGTAGCCGACCATCGCGCTCGACAGTGCGGCGCCGATCATCGAGGGCACGCAGATCACGAGCGTGTTCCAGAAGTACTGCAGCAGCGGGAACGTGGCGAGGCCGTACGAGAAGTTGCCGGTCGTGATGGTGTCCGGGAACCACTTCACCGGGAACGCACCGATGTCCGCCTGGGTCTTGAACGCGCCCGTCACCATCCAGAACAGGGGCATCAGGAAGACGACGCTCAGCACGATCAGGACGGAGTGCTTCGCGATCGACTCGGCGACCTGCGGCCAGGTGCGCTTGCGGTGCTTCCGGACCGGTCGGCTGGGCTCCGCGGTGCCGGGGCGGCCGGGTTGCCCCGGCTCGAGGGCGGCCGCGGCCGCGCCGGTCGGACTGTCGATGGCGGTCATCGTGCCTCACCTCCGTAGTAGACGCGCCGGCCGATGATCCGGTACGCCAGGATCGAGACGGCGGCGATGATCACGAAGAGCACCCAGCCGACCGCGCTCGAGTAGCCGAGTTGGTAGTGGTAGAACGCGGACTGGTACAGGTAGACGCCGGACACCAGGGTCGAGCCGGCTGGATCGCCGTACCCGCCCGTCATCACGAACGCCTGCGTGAAGTACTGGAACCCGGCGATCAGGCCCGTGATGGTCGCGAACAGCAGCTGCGGGCTGATGAACGGCAGCGTCACGTTGCGGAACTGCTGCCAGGTGCCGGCGCCGTCGAGGGACGCCTGCTCGAGCAGGTCCTGCGGCACGCCCTGCAGGCCGGCGAGCAGGATCACCACGAGGTTGCCGACGCCCCACAGCCCGAACAGGATCAGCGCGGGCTTGGACCAGTCCGGGTCCGAGAGCCAACCGGGGCCCTGGATGCCGAACAGGCCGAGCACGTTGTTGATGACGCCGTACTGCGGGTTGAGGACGTACGCCCAGATCACCGCACTGGCGACGATCGGCACGATGGACGGGACGAAGAAGACCACGCGGTAGAAGCCGAGGCCCCGCACCCGCCAGTTCAGCAGCAGTGCCAGGCCGAGCGCGACGGCGATGCCGAGCGGGACGGAGATCACCGTGATGAAGAGCGTGTTGCCGAGCGACAGCCACCACTGGCCGTCGGCGAAGAGCGTGCGGTAGTTGTCCCAGCCGATCCAGTCGCGGCTGCCGCCGAGCAGGTTGGCGTTCGTGAAGCTGTTCACGGCGCTGGTGATGATCGGGCCACCCGTGAAGGCGACGAGGCCGATGATCGCCGGCGCGGTGAAGAAGAGCCCCCACAGGAACGTCTGTCGCTGCGCGCGGGTGCGGGGGATCCAGTGGGTGAGCCAGCTGGACCCCTTGTCGCGCGACCGTGGTCCGCTGGTCGTGATGCTCCGTGTGACGGTCACGGGTGCTCCTTCCGGAACTCGTCGAGGGCGGAGTTGACCTGCGCGGCGACGCTCTTCATGGCGCGCTCGGGGGTCGTCTTGCCGTAGATGGCACTGCTGACGGCGACGTCGAGTGCCGTCGCGTAGGTGCTGGCGACCGGGATCGTCGGTCGGATGTTCCGCGCGGACAGCAGGCCCTCGCGGTAGATCGCGACCGTCGGGTCGTCGCGGAACTCCTGCAGGACCGGGGACTTCGTGTAGCCGGGTAGCAGGGTGCCGTTCGTGAAGTTCGCCTGGGTGCCCTCGTCGGACGTGGTCGCGAACTGCAGGAAGTCCCACGCGGCGTCGTGCTCCTTCGACTCCTTCGGGATGAAGAGGTCGTAGCCGCCGAGCCAGGTGGCACTGCCGGGGGAGCCGAGCCCCTCGGCGTAGGGGAACAGTGCGGCGCCGAGCTCGACCTTGGACGCGTCACCCTGCTTGTAGACGTTCGAGCTGTCGGTCGTGGTCATCGGCGCCATGCCGACGTTGCCGCTCGCGATGGACGGCAGGGTCTGCGACGGAGCGGTGACGGCGAGCTGGCTGGCGCCGCCGACCTTCTTCGCGTAGTCGCACATCCACTGCAGCCCCTGCACGATGTTGTCGTCGTCCGGGGTCGCCACCTGGTTGTCGTCGCTCATGAACTTGCCGCCGAAGGCGAAGCCGAGCGTGAACATCGAGTTGCTGAAGCCGTAGTAGTCCCACGGGATCGTGCCGATGCGGGTGATCCGCCGGCCGTCCTTCCGCAGGATCTTGTCCGAGAACCGGTCGAGCTCGTCGATGGTCGTCGGCGGCGTCTCGGGGTCGAGGCCGGCGTCGGCGAAGACCTTCTTGTTCCAGAACAGCGGGAAGTTGACGTCGACCAGGATCGGGTGCGCGTAGATGCCGTCGGTCGCGGTCATCTGCTTCCACACCGCCGGGGCGTAGTCGGCTTCGCCGAGGCCGGCCTTCGCCATGTAGCCGTCGAGCTTCGTGACGACGCCGTACCCGGCGAACTGCGGGTACTCCTCGGGCGTGCAGAAGGCCAGGTCGGGCGGGGTGCCCGCGGCGATCGCGGTCTGCAGACGGATCTGGGTGTTGCCGGACAGCGGCGCGTACGTGACCCGGACGCCGGTGTGCGACTGCGACTTCTCGTAGAGCTCCCCGAGCAGCACCCAGGCGTTGCCGAGGGTGCCGCCCCAGATGTTGTAGAGCTCGATGACGTGGTCGCGGCCCGGTGCCGGGTCCTTGCTGAGGCGGATGCCCTGCTGGTCGGCGGCGACCGCGCCGCCGCTGATCACGGTGCACCCCGCGAGCCCGATCGTCGCTGTGCCGGCGGCGATCGCTGCGAGGAACGCCCGACGCGACACGTCGCGTGGCGCGGGCCTGGTGGGTGGGTGTGGTGGTCGGCTCGACATCGAGTCCCTCCGGTCATCTTCGTTGACAATCGGCACACCGTCCGGTGGAGGTGAATCGTTTCACCGGGCGGCTGGCGACAAATGTACGACGCTCCGGGCCGGAGCGCCAGCATTAATTCAGATCGATGGATAAATTGAACGAGAATCGGTTTTCGGGCCGGTCCCCGCGGTCCCCGCGGTCTCCTGGTCCCACGTGACATGGACCGCTCCCGCCTCGTACGTGGCGACGGGGTTCGCGAACGGCAGCGGGTGGAGCTGGTCGGCGTCGAGCAGTCGGAGCCCGGGCAGGCCGGCGAGCATTTGCGTGAGCGCCTGCCGGATCTCGAGCCGCGCGAGCTGCTGACCGACGCACCCGTGCGGACCGTGCCCGAACCCGAGGTGCCCGAAGGCGTCCCGCTCGACGTCCAGGCGATCGGGGTCCGGGAACCGTTCCGGATCCCGGTTCGCACCGACGGGCGAGACCGACAGCGTCGTGCCGGCTGGGATGAGCTGGTCGTCGAGCACGACGTCCTCGGTCGCGGTGCGCGGGAAGAGCGTGAGGAACATCGCACCGGTGCGCATGAACTCCTCGATGGCCGGCGCGATGCGGTCCTGGTCGTCGCGGAGCAGGGCCAGCTGGTCGGGGTTCGTGAGCAACGCGACCGTGGCGGTGGCGATCAGGTAGGCGACGGAGTCGTGTCCCGCGCTCATGAGCTGGAACACGAGCCCCTCGACCTCGTACCGCTCGAAGTCCGAGGCGAGCAGGTCGCTCACGACGTCGTCGCCGGGATCGCCCGTCCGTCGGTCGAGGACCGTCCGGATGTGGTCGAACCGCTGCTGGGTGGTGGTCGTCGTCACCTGGTCGACGAACAGTTCCCGGAACTGCGGCACCAGGTCGTCCGGCACCCCGATCACCCGGCAGTGCGTCCGTGCGGCGATCGGCTGGGCGAAGTCGGCGAACACGTCGGCACCGGGGCCGAGCGCCCGGAATGCCTCGAGCTGGCCGGCCACCGTGTCGTGCACCCAGGGCTCGCGACCACGGACCTGCTTCACCGAGAACCGGCTGGTCACACCGCGGCGCATGCGCTGGTGGGCGTCGCCGTCCAGGGCGAGCAGGTTGGCGGCGTCGATCGACCGGCGTGCGGCGTCGTCGAGCGTGTCCGATGGTGGTGCCGTGGTTGCGTGCGCTGCGTCGTGGGCCGGTGCAGCGTCGCTCCGCGGCATGCGGTGGGGCAGCTGGCTGAAGCGCGGGTCGCCGAGCACCGCTCGCGCGGCCTCCCACCGGGTCACCACCATGCCGACGTGGCCGTCCTGGTACTCGAGCGGTACCGCGGCGTCGGATGCGCGCCACGCGGCGATCGTCGGCGACGGGGCGAGCGGCGTGCCGTCCACGGGCAGGGTGCGCGCGTGCGCGAACGGGCAGGCGGCGGGTTCGGTCGAAGTGGTCACGGGGACCTCCAGGTCGGTGCGGTGCGGGTCATCGGGTGGGTGTCGGGATGCCGGCCGCCAGGAGCCGTCGTGCGCGTCGGAAGGACCGCGGTGCTCCCCAGCCGACGACGCCCGTGGTCGCGCGGTCGCGGGCGCCGCCGCGGTCGCCGGTACCACCGTGGTCGCCGGCACTGCCGTGGTCGCCGGAGCGCTGCACGAGGACGGCCGGGTCGTCGTCCCACGGTTCGAGCGGGGCGGCGGGGTCGAAGGTGCCGGCTGCCTGCACGAGCACGCCGTGCACCTCGGACCAGAAGAACGGCACGCGCTCGGTCTGGTCGTCGCGGCCGGTGATGGTCGCGGCGACGGACAGGGCCTGCTCGATCGCGTTGGTCTGGTGCTCGACACGGGGCGGCAGCGACGTGCCGGACGCGGGAGCGGGTGCCGGCAAGACCCCGGGCGCCGCCCACCGCGCCACGTCGCCGATCGCGAAGACGTCGGGAGCCGCGACCCCGCGTGCATCGCAGCAGATGCCGTCGTCGACGACCAGCCCGGAGCCAGCGAGCCAGGCCGTGTTCGGACGTCCGCCGGTCGCGGCCACGACCACGTCGGCCGGCACGCGCCGACCGTCGCCGAGCACGACCGCCGTGCCGCCGCGCCCCGTGCCGCCGCGCCCCGTGCCGTCGGTCCGCGTGGCCTCGACCGCCCGTGCCCCGGCGCTCGGTTCGACCGTGACGCCCGCGGCCCGGTGCAGCGCGGTGAGCCGATCGGACAGCGCGAGCCCGACCGTCCCGAACGACAGCCCGCCACGACGTCCGACCATCGTGACCGCGCGCTCGCTGCCCCGGGCCGCCGAGGCGATCTCGGACGCGAGCACCCCGCTGCCGATGACCACGACCCGCTCGGCGGACGTCCACGCGGCACGCAGCCGCACGGCGTCGTCGAGCGTCCGCAGCAGGTGCACGCGTTCGGCGCCCGGTACTGCGGGTCGGACCGCGGTCGCCCCCGTGGCCACGACGAGCACGTCGTACGCGATCGGGCCGGCATCGGTCAGCAGTCGGTGCGCCGACGGCTCGAGGCCGGTGGCTCGGACACAACTGCGGATCGTGACGTCGAGGGCGTCGAGCTCCGCGGCGGTCCGGAGCGCCGCGCGATCGGCATCCCACGCTCCGGTCAGGACCTGCTTCGAGAGCGGTGGGCGACCGTACGGCACGTGGGGCTCGTCGCCGACCACGGTCACCGGCCCGCTGTGGTCCTCGGCCCGGAGCGCCTCGGCGACCGTCAGACCGGCGACCGAGGCGCCGACGACGACCACGTGCACGGTCAGTCCTGCAGGGTGATCGCGTGTGCGGGGCAGAGCGCCGCCGCTCGTCGGGCTGCTGGTTCGTCGGCGGCGCCCGGGTGCTCGTCGAGCAGCTCCACGATGCCGTCGTCGTCCTGGTCGAAGAGTGCTCCGGCGACCAGGGCGCACTGCCCGGCTCCGACGCAGATGTCCGTGTCCGCGGTGATCCGCATGGTCGTCCTCCTGTCACCGATCGCCGTCGACCGGTGCACCGACGCTACGTTCGGACCAGGTGGCGGCGGCATGGGTTCCGCGGGCAGAACCTGGACGATCCGGTCAACGCTGGTCCACCTGCACCGATGCGTACAGTGTCCGCATGGACGAACGCGCTGCCGCCGGCCCCGTCGTCGTCGCGGCGAACTGGTACCGCTTCCGCCCGGGTGAGCAGATCCACCACCTGTGGGTGCACAGCGTGTGCTGCCTCTGGGTGCTGAGCGGGAGCGGGGTGGTCGAGTCCACCGGGCAGCGGTTCCACCTGACCGCCGGCGACGTCCTCCGGCTGCCGTGGAGCCACGACGTCGCCTACCGCGCCGACGACCGCTCGCCGTTCCGGTTGGGGACGGTGCACGTCGTCCCGCGCCATGCGCACGGTCGGCCGGTCGTGCCGGAGGTCGCGCACGCGCCCGGTGACCAGGTGCTGGACGACTCCGCACGCTTCGACGATCCCGACGGCGTGGACCTCCCGATCCTCTGGCCCGGGCGCAGCAGTGTCGCGCGTCGCCTCGGGTCGCTCGGCCGGTACGTCGTCGAACGGTTCGCCGACGGCCCGTTCGACGAGTCGGTGTTCCGCGCGCTCGGGGCGGTCGTGCTCGCCGAGACCCGCGCCGCACGCGACGACGAACACGAGACGGTTCCGGTCGCGCTCGACCGGATGACGGACTTCGTGCTCCGGAACCTGCAGCGCCCGATGACCGTCGCCGAGATCGCCACCGCTGGCGACTGCAGTGAGTCGACGGCCGGCCGGCTGTTCGCCGCGCACCTCGGGTCGTCGGTGTCGAGCTGGGTGCGCGAGACCCGGATGCGAGAGGCAGCCGAACTGCTGTTGACGAGCGGACTCCGGGTCGGCGAGGTCGCCGCCGCAGTCGGGTTCGCCGACCCGCTGTACTTCTCGCGGGCGTTCCGTGACGCGTTCGGAGTCCCGCCGAGTCGCTACGGCACCGACCGCATCCGACCTTGATGCCGCACGGGTTGACAGCGCCCGGATCGTCCTGAATCGTTTCATCCGACCTTGGAGGTGCGATGGAGCTCCTGGACCACGACGTCGACGGCCAACACGACCCGATCGGGACCGCACAGTGCGGCCTGCGGTTCGCCTGGCGTCCCGACGAGACCCAGACCGCTGCGCAGGTGGTGGTCCGGGACGCCGACCGCGTCGTCTGGGACTCCGGCCGCACGGAGACGCCGACGCCCTGGTTGCGTTCGCCGTCCGACCTGCGGTTCACCGCGTGGACCGAACACGCTTGGGAGGCCCGGGTGGAGTCCGCCACGGGCGTCGCCGTGGTACGTGGCCGGTTCACCCCGGCACCGCTCGCCGCCGCCGAGTGGTCCGGAGCACGCTGGATCGGAGGCCCGGCCAGCGCCGGAGCCGCCGCGCGTGACGCCGTCGACGACGGCCGGAGTCCGCGCGAACGCAGCGCGGACGGCAGCTTCGCCGCACCGGTGCTCTCGATCGGTGTGCCGGCCGGACCGCCGATCGAACGGGTACTGCTCGCCCTCGCCGCCGGGGGCCACGCCGACGTGCGCGTCGACGGGGCGCTCGCCACCGACGAGGTCCTGGCGCCGACCACGACGCACTGGGACCGCCGGGTCCAGGTGGTCGTGCACGACCTGACGGCGGCGCTCGGCGACGGCAACGCGCACGAGGTCGGTCTCGAACTCGGCCGCGGCTTCCACGGCATGACGAACGCGAACGTCTGGGCGTGGGAACGGGCGCCGTGGCACGCGGAGCCCTCGGTCCGTGCGGTGCTCCGGATCGAGCGTGACGGCGGCGCGGTGGAGGTGCTGCCCACCGGACCGGACTGGACCGCGCGGGCCGGCACGATCCTCCTGGACGACCTGTACGGCGGCGAGCTGGCGGACCTGCGCCGTCGCGTCGGCGGGTCGCTGGCAGCGGTCCCGCAACCGGCCACCGTGGTCCCCGGCCCGGCCGGGGCGCTCGAGGCGCGACGTGAGCAGCCGATCCGGATCGTCGAGGAGTTCGCGGCCACCTCGGTCACCGAAGCCGCACCGGGGGAGTGGGTCGTGGCCTTCCCGCGGGTGATCGCCGGTTGGGTCGGTCTGCGGTTGCCGGCCGGTGCCGCGGGGCGGACGGTCCGGATCCGCTCGGGCGAACGGCTGCGCGCTGACGGACTGCCGAACGCCGACGACGACAACCACTACTTCGCCGACGGGGTCCAGACCGACGAGGTCACCCTCGACGACCGTGGCGGGTGGTGGGAGCCGCGATTCTCGTACAAGGGGTTCCGGTTCGTGCAGCTCTCCGGCTGGCCGGACGCGTCCGGTCCCGCTCCGTCCGACGTCGTCGCCCGGGTGGTGCGCACCGACGTCGCACGGCGCGCGGACTTCCGGACCGACGACGCCCTGCTGCAGTGGGTGCACGACGCGACCGTGCACACGATGGAGAACAACCTGCACGGGTACCCGACCGACACCCCGAAGTACGAGAAGAACGGGTGGACCGGCGACGCAGCGGTCGGCGCGGACATGTTCCTGACGAACCTCGACACCGCGGCGGTGCTCACGAAGTGGGTCGGTGACCTCGCGGAGACCGTCGCACCGGGGCACCCACCCGCGCTGATCGCCCCCAACGCCGGCGTGTTCGGCGTCGACACCCGTGCACCCGTGTGGCACGCAGCGCTCGTCACCGTGCCGTGGGACGTGTACCGCCACACGGGCGACCCCGCCGTGCTGGAGCAGCACGTCGACGTCATCGAGCAGTACGCGCGCTTCGAGGCCGAACGGTCGCTCGGGGGGATCGCCGACACGATCCTCGGGGACTGGGTCGCCCCCGGCACGAGCCCCGGCGGCGGAAACCCACCCGAGGACTCCCGCGTGCCGGCCACCGCGTTCCTCGTCCGGATCCTCGACACCGTCGCCGCGATCGACGACGTGCTCGGGCGCGACGGGTCCTGGGCACGAACGGCCGCAGAGGACGTCCGCGCGGCGTTCACCGAGGCGTTCCTGCACGACGGCGCGGTCCGGGGCGAACGCGACGAGGGATTCCGACAGTCCCATCAGGTGCTCGCCCTCGCGTTCGACGTCGTGCGCGCCCCGTCCGACCGGGGAGCCGTGGCCGCGGCGCTCGCCGCCGACGTCCGGGCCCGCGGCGACCACCTGGACACCGGGGCGATCGGGACGAAGTGGCTGCTGCCCGTCCTGACCGACGCCGGCTACGCGGACCTCGCGCTGGCCGTCGCCCGACAGACCTCGCCGCCGTCGTGGGGCGCCTGGCGCGAGGCCGGGGCGACGTCGATGTTCGAGCACTGGGACCTGGCGGCACGGTCGCACGGTCACTACTTCCTCGGGACGGTCGACGACTGGCTCACCGGGTGGGTCGCGGGGATCCGGCCGACCGAGGCCGGGTGGCGGCGGTTCACCGTGGCGCCCGCGGTGTGCGGCCCGGTCGGGTCGGCATCGTGCACGGTGCGGACCCCGTACGGCGACGCCGCGGTGGCGTGGACCGCCGATGACGGCACCGTGTCCCTCACCGTGACGGTGCCGCCCGGTTCCGGCGCGGACGTCGTCCTGCCCGACGGCACGCAGCACGTCGCCGGCCCCGGCACGAGTCACTTCGTGAGCAGAAACGGTCGAGTCTGACGCCCCGACCCGACCATTCCTGCTCACGAAGCGCCCGCCCGCCCCCGACCCGACCCCGCCCCGCCCAGCCCACCCATCGCCCCCGTGGCTACCGTGGACCCCATGCAGCCGCCCGCAGCAGGAACCCTCCGCGTCCTCCACCTCTCCGACACCCACCTGACCGGCGACGGCGCCCTGCACCACGGGTCCGTCGACACCACCGCAGCGCTGGACGGCGTGCTCACCCACGTCGACGGAGTGCCCGGCATCGGCCTCGTCGTCATCTCGGGCGACGTGTCCGAGGACGGCAGCCCCGAGTCCTACGCCGCCGTCCTCGAGCGGGTCGGCGGATGGGCCGAACGCCACGGAGCCGCCCTCGTCGCGGTCCCGGGCAACCACGACCTGCGCGAGGGCTTCCGCCAGGTGCTGTCCAACGGCCACGTCCTCGGCGAGGGCGGCCGCCCCGTCATGCACACGATGGAGTACCACCCGCCGACGGTGCCGGTGTGGGGGCAGTCCCTCGTCGCCGGCCGGAGGATCGTCACGGTCGACACGAGCGTGCCGGGTGCCGGCTACGGCGAGCTCAGCGACGCGAGCCTCGAACGGCTCCGCACCGCGCTCGCCGGGGACCACGCCCCGCACGGCACGGTCGTCGTCCTGCACCACCCGCCCCTGCCGGCCCCGACCGAGCTGCACGAGGCGCTCCGGCTGCAGAACCCCGAGGCGCTCGCCGACGTGATCCGGAGTTCCGACGTCCGCGTGGTCCTGGGCGGGCACTACCACCACCACTTCGCCGGCTCGCTGGCCGGCGTCCCGGTCCTCGTCGCCCCCGGGGTCGCGAACGACACGGACGTCACCGGCGCCTACGACCAGGAATCCGCGTACGCCGACAGCGGCGCCCTCGTCGTGGACGTCGCCGAGGACGGCTCCGTCTGGTCGACGCCGCTGCGCGTCCCACGCCCCGACACCGACCCGCTCGCGTTCCACCTCGACGCCGAGACCGTCGCGTCCGTCATCGCGGCAGCCGGCAAGCACTGAGCGGCAGCCGGCAAGCACTGAGCGGCAGCCGGAAAGCACCGAGCGGCTGGCGTGCAGTGAGCGCGCGACGCGCACCGGGCGCGCGAGGCGTACTGGACGTGCGCGACCGACGGACGGGAGGCCCGTGGCGGCGCCGCCACGGGCCTCCCGTCCGCTCGTCGGTACCGCCCACGGCCGGTACCCCGCCTGCTCGGGCTGCACGCGGGGAAACCGAGTAGGCCGGAGGCACACGCCAGCGAAGGAGCACCCATGCGGAACGGCAAGGCAGTCCAGTACGACCGGTACGGCGACTTCAGCGTGGTCGAGCTCGTCCCGCAGGAGAAGCCGACGGCCGGCCCCGGCGAGATCGTCGTCGAGATCGTCGCCGCCGGGCTGAACCACATCGAGCGCTTCCTGCGCGAGGGGAAGCTCCGGGACCACATCGAGCTCGAGTTCCCGGCACGGCAGGGCGTCGACTTCGCCGGTATCGTCCGGGCGCGGGGTGACGGCGTGAAGGACCTGCGGGTGGGAGACGAGGTCATGGGGCACGCGCCCCAGGGCGGCTCGCACGCGAACTGGATCGTGGTGCCGCGTGGTGCCGTCATCAAGAAGCCCGAGTACGTCGGGTGGGAGGTCGCCGGTGGCCTGTACCTGGCCGGGTGCACGGCGGTGTCGGTGGTGCGATCGCTCCGCCTCGGGCCGGACGACACCGTCGTCATCACCGCTGCAGCGGGCGGTGTCGGCCACATCGAGAGCCAGCTGGCGCACGACGCCGGTGCGACCGTGATCACCCTCGGCAGTGCGCGCAACCACGACTACCTGCGGCAGATCGGCACGCTGCCGGTCGTGTACGGCGAGGGCGAGGAAGACCGCATCCGAGCGATCGCGGACGGCCGGCCGATCACCGCCTTCATCGACAATCACGGCGAGAGCAACGCCGAGCTCCTGGCGGAACGCCTCGGGGTCGGGGACGAGCGCTTCGTGTCGTCGGACGAACGCCGCGACATCGAGCTCCGGTTCCTGCGCGCCCCGGCAGAGGACGAGGAGACCCGTGAACTCCTGACCACGTTGGCGAAGGCCCTGCAGGAGCGCCGCTTCCAGGTGCTCATCTCGGGGTTCTACCCGTTCGAGTACATCGTCGAGGCGTACGAGGACCTCGCCGAGATGAAGTCACGCGGCAAGGTCGTCATCGGGATGCAGACGGTCGAGACCGGAGCACGGCTCGACTGGTACCGCTCCGAGAAGGCCCGCGACCTGCGGGACCGCTACGCGGATGCGCGCGGCTCGGAGGCGGAGACGATGGCGGGCGGCTCAGCGAGCCCGGCGAGCTGACGGCGGTCGGGCTCGGCGGTCGGGCTCAGCTCAGGATGTCCTTCGAGGCGAACCGGCTGTACGCCAGCGCGCCGAACACGACGACGTAGCCGAGCTGCAGCAGTGCGTTCGACCCGAACGAGTCGAACGAGATCGGGTCGCGGAGCAGGTCGCCGAACCCCAGCCACTGGTGCGAGAACAGGTACGGGTGCAGCCAGTCGAGCTGGGGGAGCTGGTCGAGGACCTGGGAGGCCCCGGCCAGCACCACCGTCGCGGCCATCGCCCCGACCGGCACGTTCGTCAGCGTCGACGCGAACATGCCGATCGCCACGAGTCCGAGCATCGACATCGCCACGTACAGGGCGAGGAGCAGTGCCCGACCGGCGTACGACGCTCCGCCGACCTGGGTACCGGACAGCAGGGTGACCGGACCGATCGGGAACAGCACGGCACCGATCGCCGCACCGACGAGCACCACGAGCAACGTGGCCGCCAGGCAGAACGCGACCGCGCCGGCGAACTTGACCAGGATGAACCGCACCCGGCCGGTCGGTGCGACGAGCAGGTAGCGGATGGTGCCGTGGCTGGCCTCGCCCGCGACGGTGTCGCCCGCGACGACGCCGACCGTGAGCGGCAGGAACAGCGGGATCGACACCGTCAACGCGGTGAACGCCACGAACAGGCCGTTGTTGGTGATGTCGCCGAGGAACGCCGGGCCGCCGTCGTCACCGTCGGTCGTCAGCTTCACGGCGACCGCGATCAGGACGGGGACGAGCGCGAGGGCCCCGAGCATCGCCCACGTGCGGCGGCGGCGGAACACCAGCGCGAGTTCGGAGCCGAGCAGGGCGAAGGGACGCTGGCGGCGCGGGGCCTCGGCATCGGCCTCGGCGTCGGGCAGTGCACGGGCAGTGTCAGGCAGCGACATCGAAGCCCTCTCCGGTGAGCGCGACGAACAGGTCCTCGAGCGTGCCGCCGCCCACCGTCAGCCCACGGACGCGGACGTCGGCGCGGACGAGTTCGGCGGTGATGGTCTCGGGCAGCAGCTCGTGCGGCAGGTCGGCGACCAGGACGTCCGCGCCGCCGTCGTGCCGGGGGACGAGCCCGAGCCGGGTCAGCACGCTGCCGGCCTGCCCGATGTCGGGCGTGCGGACGGTCACGGTGCGGGCTCCGGCGGACCGCAGTTCGTCGAGTTCGCCCTGTGCCACGAGCTTGCCGGTGCGCATCACCGCGGCGTGGGTGCAGACCTGCTCGATCTCGGCGAGCAGGTGGCTCGACACGAACACCGTCGTGCCGTCGTCCGCCAGGGACCGGATGAGGTTGCGGACCTCGCGCGTGCCCTGCGGGTCGAGGCCGTTCGTCGGTTCGTCGAGCACCAGCAGGTCGCGCGGGGAGAGCAGTGCGTTCGCCAGGCCCAATCGCTGCTTCATGCCGAGCGAGTACGCGTGCGCCTTCTTGTCCGCCGCGTGCGTCAGGCCGACACGGTCGAGGGCGCTGGCCACGCGGGCCTTGCGGGTGCGCGGGTCCGACGTGGGGTCGGCCGCGTCGAAGCGCTGCAGGTTCGCGCGCCCGGACAGGTACGGGTAGAAGGCCGGACCCTCGACCAGGGCACCGACGCGCGGCAGCACCTGGTGGAGCGCCTTCGGCATCGACTGGCCGAGCACCTCGATCGTGCCGCCGGTCGCGCTCGACAGCCCGAGCAGCATCCGGATCGTCGTCGTCTTGCCGGAGCCGTTCGGCCCGAGGAACCCGAACACCGCGCCGCGCGGCACCGACAGGTCGATGCCGTCGACGGCGCGCTGCTTGCGGAAGACCTTCTGGAGGCCCGTGGTGCGGATCGCGAGGTCGGTGCCCGTGGTCGGACGGGTCGCGTCCACGGCGGCCGGTTCCGTCGTGTGCGCGGGTTCCGGTGTGCTCACTTCGCGGCGGCGACCAGCGACGACACCGGCACGGCGCCGGCGAGGACCCGGCCGTCGTCGGTCAGGTAGACCGACACGAGCGAGGTCTGGACGGCACGGCCGCCGTCGACGGCCTTCGTGAGCTGGCCGAGCAGGCCCGATGCCTCGTCGCCGAGGGACGACTGGTCCACCGTGCCGGCGGGGAGCTCGGCGATCGTGCCCCAGCCCTCGCCCGTGAAGGTCGGCTCGTCACCGTCGTGCGCACCGCGGGCGTGGTCGCCCTTCGCGTGCGCACCGTGCTCGGCGTCGGACAGGTCCTTCTCGGTGACCTTCGCGTTCGACGGGGGTGTGAAGTCGAAGAGCCGCGCGGCCGGTGCGCCGTAGTCGAGGCTCGTGAACCCGACCTGCACCGCGGGGTCGTCCTGCCCGGCGGCCTGGATCGTCGCGCGCAGCGGCAGCCCGGTCTGCTGGTCGACCGCCAGTCGGACGGTGCCGACCAGGGTGTCGGAGGACTTCGGCGTCAGCGTGATCTGCCAGGCGTCGTGACCCGCGACGCTGACCTCGGTCGGCTTCGAGACCGTGGTGCTGGGGGTGATGGCGTCGATGGCCTGCTCGGCGATGTCGGTCGGCGTGGTGGCGCCGTCCTGCAGGTCCTTCGCGGTGTCGGAGGGCAGGGTCACGTGCGTGGCCGTGCGCTCCTTCGAGTCCCAGGTCCAGACCTCGGACCCGTTGCGGACCACGTCCTGCTCGGCGAGCTGCTGCGTCAACTGCACGCGCTGCTTGTCAGCGCCGTCGACGTACACGCGGGCGGTGTGCGACGAGGTGAGCAGCCCGAGCACGTCCGAGGCGTCGCCCTCGAGCGAGGAGCCGCCGGAACCGGTCGGCAGTTCGGGGAGTCCGAGGTCGCTCGACTGCGAGAGCTTGCCGGAGTACTGCGCGTCCGAGGACTTCGCGATGCTGGCGATGACGTCGGCCGCGGTCGGGTTCGTCCCCGCGATCGGGTCGTTCGCCGCGTTCGCGATCATCGGGGCGGCGACGGCGCCGGCGACGACCACCGGCGCGATGACTGCTGGCAGCCAGGCTGACTTCTTCATCGGGTTCCCCTCGTGGAGCATCGGAGTCGTGAGTACGGTACGTCCGGCCCCCGACAGGACGCTGGGCGTCTCGACTGGGGAGAACATGTTGTCCACACTCGTTCATCGGACCCCACCGCGTCGTCAACCTCCGGTATGATCGGACCCATCACGATCAGCCCGTCGCCATTCGGCCCGGGCTGATTTTCTTTTCACCTGGGGGTGTGGTGGTCGAGTACTCGAAGCCCTGGCTCACGCTGGATCAGCAGGTCGAGCAGAGTCGGTTACTACCGCCTGACGGGGCTACCTCCACCCGCTCCGACAGCCGGACTCCGTTGATCGTGGATGCGAAGTCGCGGGGCACATCACGCTGCGTGAGACGTACCGAACCGGAGCGTAGATCGAGCACGCCCGTTCCCTGATGGACTTCGACCGCGCGCTGCGGATCTCGGCGCGCCGGAGAGTTGGGGTCTGGAGTCGATCTGGCGGCCCGCGGAAGGTTCGTAGACTCGGGACGCGACCGACGGCGGTCGCGTGGCGGCGAAGGAGGCGGCATGCGGGCAGTGCTCGGTCTGGACATCGGGACGTCGAGCACGAAGGCGCTGCTGGCCCGGTTCGACGGCACCGTGATCGCCGAGGTGAGCCGTCGGCACGACGTCGACCGTCCTGCCCAGGGCCTGGTCGAGATGGACGCGGCCGTGTGGTGGGACGAGTTCACGACGTTGACGCACGAGCTCCTCGCGCTCGTCCCGGATGCCGACGTGCAGGCCGTGGGCGTGAGCGGCATCGGCCCCTGCGTCCTGCTGACCGACGACGCGGGTGATCCGCTGCGCCCGGCGGTCCTGTACGGCATCGACACCCGGACGGCCGACCTGCTCGACGAGGTCACGGCGGAGCTCGGGGGCGAGGACACGATCCGCGCCCGGTGTGGCTCCGGACTGAGCACCCAGGCCGCCGGCGCGAAGCTCGCGTGGGTCGCCCGCCACGAGCCCGACGTCTGGGAGCGGGCGGTCCGGTTCACGATGCCGGCGTCACGCGTGGTGGAGCTGCTGACGGGGGAGTACGTCCTCGACCACCACTCGGCCAGCCAGACCACCCCGCTCTACGACGTCCACGAGAACACCTGGATCACCGAGTGGTGCGAGCAGCTCGCGCCCGGCCTGCCCCTGCCGCGGCTGCTGTGGTCCGGCGACCAGGCGGGCGTGGTGACGCGCGAGGCGGCCGCGGCCACGGGCCTCCCGGTCGGTATCCCCGTGACGGCCGGCACCATCGACGCATGGGCGGAGGGCGTGAGCGTCGGGGAGTCCGTGCCGGGCCGGATGTTCCTGCAGTACGGCACCACGATGTTCATGATCGCGCCGACCGCCGAGCCGACGCCGGTGCCGGGCATGTGGACGACGGTCGGGACGCACCCGGGACAGCCGAGCGTGTCGGGTGGGATGGCGACCTCCGGGGCGATCACCGACTGGCTGCGTCGGCTGGTCGACGGCGAGTGGCCGACGATGCTCGAAGAGGCTCGGTGTGCGGGCATCGGCGCGAACGGGCTGCTGATGCTGCCGTACTTCGCGGGGGAGCGGACGCCCATCGCCGATCCGGACGCGCGCGGGGTGATCGCCGGGCTGACGGTGCGGCACACGCGTGGGGACATCTACCGGGCGACGCTCGAGGCGACGGCCTACGCGGTCCGGCACAACATCGAGGTACTGCGTGCGGCCGGGGTCGAGGTCCGCGAGCTCGTCGGGGCCGGCGGCGGGTTGCTCGGACGGCTCTGGCCGACGATCGTGAGCGACGTGACCGGGCTGCGGCAGACGGTGCCGTCGGTGACCGTGGGAGCGTCGTACGGGTCGGCGTTCTTGGCGGCGCAGCTCGTGGCCGACGTCGACATCCGGCAGTGGAACCCGCCGGCCACGGTCATCGAGCCGGACCCCGTCGCGACGGCGGCCTACGAGCCCGGGTACCGCGACTACCGCGAGCTCTACGAGGCGACGAAGGCCGTCGTGCACCGGCTAGCCGCGCGCAGCTGACCGTTCGACACCGCGCAACGGACACAGCACCGCGCAGATGCACGGTGCTGTGTCCGGAACCTGGTTCCGCGGGAGTGCCGCCGCGCCTACGCCTGGGCGTCGACGCCGGCGGGCGCGCTGCCGTCGTACTCGCAGATGGCCTGGACCTTCGAGGCGCTCGCGCTCGTCCGGTCGAACTCGTAGCCCAACCACTCCTTCGCCATCCGGCGGGCGACCTCGACGCCGACGACCCGCTGGCCCATGCAGAGGACCTGGGCGTCGTTCGACAGGACCGAACGCTCGACGCTGAACGAGTCGTGCGCGGTGACGGCGCGGATGCCCGGGACCTTGTTCGCCGCGATCGCGACGCCGAGTCCGGTGCCGCAGATCAGGATCGCGCGGTCGGCCTCACCCGACGCGACGAGTCGCGCTGCGTCGACGGCCACGTGCGGGTACGCGGTGTGCCCGTCCGCGTCGACGCCGACGTCGACGACCGACGCCACCCGCGGGTCGGCCTGCAGGTCCTGCTTGATGATCTCCTTGTAGTCGAACCCGGCATCGTCCGAGCCGATCACGAGACGGTACGTCATGCGTGTGTTCCTTCCAGTTCGTTCGCACGGGCAGCGAGGACCTCGCCGACCCGCGTGAGGATCATCCCCATCGAGGTGGCACCCGCGTCGGGTGTCCCCAGGCTCTTCTCCGCCAGCGGCCGGGCACGCCCGACCTTCGGCGTGAGGTCGGCTGTCTTGTCGGCCTCGTCACGAGCGACTTCCGCTGCAGCCTGCCACGCGTCGGTGAGCGAGGAACCAGCCGACACCGAGGTCCGCAGTGCATCCACGAACGGCAGCAGTGCGTCGAGCAGCGTCTTGTCCCCGCGGGACGCCCCGCCCAGGTGGACGATCGAGTCGGCGAAGGCCTGTGCGGCCTCCACGACGTCGGACGCCTCGTACGCGGAGCGGTCGTCGCGCAGCGACCGTCCGAAGGCCTCGAGTGCCGCACCCCACAGGACTCCCGAGGTGCCGCCCGCGAACTCGGCCCACGCGTCACCGGCGCGTCCGAGGACGAAGGCGACCCCTGCCTCCTGGCCGACCCGGTCGACTGCCTTCCGAGCCGCGCCGATCCCCTTGACCATGCCGCGTCCGTGGTCGCCGTCGCCGGCGACGGCGTCGATGCGGCCGAGCTCCTCCTCGTGCTCCCGCAGGAGCGCGTCGATCGCCTCGATCGCGTCGCGTGCCGTCTGCGCGGCCTGCCGGGAGGCATCACTCGCGTCCGGCACGACCGTCGCCTCGTCCTCGGCGTCGCCCACCGCGTCGGCCGGCAGCAACGCTGCGATCGGCGCGGCCGCCTTGCGGTACGCGGGCGTGTAGGTGTCGGCACGCCACAGGGGGTCGAGCTCGTCGTCGAGCCACTGGAGGGTCAGCGAGCAGCCGCCCATGTCGAGGCTCGTGACGAGTTCGCCGACCTCGGGTTCGACGATCTCGAGGCCGGCGTCCCGCAGCAGCGGGAGGACGCGTCCCCAGAGCAGGAACAGTTCCTCGTACTTGGTGTCGCCGAGGCCGTTGAGGATCGGGGCGACCCGGGTGCCCGCGTTCGCCGGTCGGTCGGCGAGGAGTCGTTCGACGAGCAGCGCCGCGAGGTCGGTGGCGCGGAGCAGTGGGACGTCCTCGATGCCGGGTTCACCGTGGATGCCGAGCCCGAGTCCGAGGTGGCCGTCGGGCACGGTGAAGAGCGGCTCGGTGGCGCCGGGCATGGTGCACCCGGAGAACGCGACACCGATCGTGCGGGTGGCGGCGTTCGATGCATTGCCGAGGCGTTCGACCTCGTCGAGGTCCGCGCCCGCGGCGGCTGCGGCACCCATCGCCTTGAAGACCGAGAAGTCCCCGGCGATGCCACGACGCTTCGACTCCTCGTCGGCGCTCGCGATGTCGTCCGTGACCACGACGATCCGGGTGTCGATGCCCTCGGCACGCAGCCGCTCGGCGGCGAGCCCGAAGTTCATCGTGTCACCGGCGTAGTTGCCGAACGACAGGACGACGCCCTTCCCCTGGTCGGCCGCCTTGGCGACCGAGTACACCTGCGCGGTGGACGGCGAGGTGAAGACGTTGCCGACGACGGCGCCGGTGGCGAACCCCGGGCCGACGATCCCGCAGAACGCGGGGTAGTGGCCGGAACCGCCGCCGACGACCACCGCGACCTGGGGGTCGGCGCCGTCGGTGGGCAGGGTGACGACGCCGCCGTGGACGCCGCGGACGCGGTCGGCGTAGAGCGCGAGCCAGCCGGCGAGCTGGTCCTCGGCGAACTCGTCGGGGGCGTCGTGGATCGTGGTCATGCTCGAGTCCTTCAGTGGGAGGTGCGGGTGCCCTGCGGCACCTCGAGGAAGTGGATCATCACGAACGCGCAGGCGTACAGGCCGACGAACGTCCAGGTCGCGGCCTGACCGCCACCGCCGAGCGCGAAGACCGCGGCGACCACACCGGTGCCGAGGAACGCCGCGCCGCCGGCCGCCGTCGTGTACATCGCCATCGCGGCGCCCTTGTGCTCGGGGGCGAGCGCCGGCATGATCGCGCCCATCGGCACGAAGCCGGCGAGCAGGCAGCCGAACACGCAGCCGGCGACGACGGAGAGCACGTAGCCCCAGTCCGACCCGGCGGGGACGAGCTGTGGGACGTACCACCAGGCGATGAGGCCGAGGGCGGACCCGACGATGCCGAACCACTTGACGGTGCGCTGCCAGCCGATCTTGTCGCCGACCCAGCCGAACAGCGCGTTCACCAGGATGTTCGTCGCGTAGACGCACACGGTCATGAGCAGCCAGCGGCTCTGGCCCCACCCGCGCTCGTTCGCGATGACGGCGGGCAGGACGACGAACATGCCGAACTCGGGCGCGGTGTTGATCAGACGGACCAGGAAGCCCATCAGGATCTTCGGCCGGGTGACGGTCAGGCGGATGCCGCTCGTCAGCACCTGCCAGGCGCTCTCGCCGGCCGGGGCGATGCGGGAGAACCCGTTCGGCAGCCGGACGCCGAACAGCATGATGAGGAACCCGATCACGACCAGGCCGATCGAGGCGACCATCGCGCCGGTCTCACCGATCGTGCCGCCGCCGAACACCGGGATGGCGCCGATCGCGAAGAGGGAACCGAGCGTCGGCAGGCCACCCGTGAAGGCGACGTAGAACCAGCCGACCGCCGAACCGTTCCGCTCGACCGGGGTGGTGATGTTCACCCAGACCAGGAACGCGAAGGCGAAGAGCGGGTAGCCGAAGCCCCGGACGGCGTAGGCGACGGCCGCGAACGGCACGCTGCCGATGTTCAGCGCGAGCAGGAAGAGCACCTCGAAGACGACCCAGACGGCGAACCCGAGGATCATCACCCGGCGCGGCCCGATCAGGTCGGAGAGGGCGCCGGAGACGTAGCTGCCGATCAGGGCGGCGAGGCTGTAGAAGGTCACGATCGTCGCGACGGTGGCCTCGGGACTGCCGAGGACCGCGACCATGTGCGGGGTGATGAAGTTCGACTCGACGCCGTTCCCGGTCATGAAGACCAGGACGGCGACGAACCCGAGGGCGAGCGGGCGGGGGATCCCCATCCGGTCGAGGCGGCCCTCGGCGCGAGGGGTCGTGGGCGCACCGGTGGCGCGCTGTGTCGTCGTTGACATGCTTGCTGACTCCAAGGGTCGGCGGGCTCAGGCCTGCAGGGACGGGAGGATCGAGACCTTGACGCTCGCGCCGGCGGAGTCGCCGACCAGGTCGAGGGCCTCTTGGAACCGCTCGAGCGGGAACTGGTGCGTGCAGATCTCCGACATCGGCAGGGTCTCGGCCTCGAGCAGCTTGATCGCCGCCGGCCAGGTGTGCGGGCCGAGGTGGGCGCCCCGGACGTCGAGCTCCTTGTCGTCCGAGATGATCGACCAGTCGACGGAGACGGCGTCCTTGAACACCGAGTACTCGACGAAGGTGCCGAGCTTGCGCAGCAGGTTGAGGCCCTGGGGCACCGCCGACGGGTGGCCGGTCGCCTCGATGTAGACGTCGGCGCCGTAGCCGTCGGTGAGCTCCTTGACCCGGGCGACCGCGTCGTCCTCGGCGATGTTGATCGTCAGGTCCGCGCCGACCTTGCGTGCCAGCTCGAGCTTCGCCTCGACCACGTCGAGCGCGATGATCCGGAGCGGGTTCTTCTGTCGAGCACCGGCGATGGCGGAGAGGCCGATCGGTCCGGCGCCGGCGATCACGACGGTGTCGCCGAACTTGATGTCGCCCCGCTCGACGGCGTGGAACGCGCAGGACAGCGGCTCGGCGAACGCGGCGACCTGACCGGGCAGAGCGCTCGACACGGGGTGGGTCAGGGCCTTGGCGGGGACGAGCACGTACTCGGCCATCGCGCCGTCGTAGCCCTTGAAGCCGAACATGTCGTGGACGTTGCACATCCAGTACGCGCCTTCGAGGCAGTAGCGGCACTCCCAGCACGGCACGATCTGCTCGCACGCGATGCGGTCGCCGAGCGAGACCTTCCGCTTCGCCAGGGTGTCGTCGTCGCCGGACACGATCGTCCCGACGAACTCGTGCCCGGGGATGCGGTCCGTCTCGGCCCAGGCGGCGCGGTTCTCGTCACCCCAGAACTTCGCGGCGCCGTGGTAGCACTTCAGGTCGCTCGCGCAGATGCCGACGGCGTCGGTGCGGAGCAGGAGCTCGCCGGGACCGGGCGTCGGCACGGGGCGTTCCTCGAGCCGGTAGTCGCCCGGGCCGTGGACGACGACGGCTCGCATCGTCGTGGGGATGGTCGTGGTGGCGGTCGTGGCCGCGTTCTCGGTCGTCGTCGACATGCGCTGCTCCTTCGTTGGATGGCTTCGGCGACGACTGTACACCTCGCAGAACGTTTGTCCAGAACACAATTTCTGCTAGGTTCGACCCGACGCAAAGGAGCGAACATGACGACCAGCACCACCACCGACTTCGCCGCAGCCCTGCGCCCGGGCCCGGACACCGTCGACCTGACGAACGACTTCACCGGCCGCACCGCAGTGGTGACCGGCGGCGCCTCCGGCATCGGGCACGCCATCGCCCGGGCACTCGCCGCACGGGGTGCCCGGGTCGCGATCGTCGACGTCCGTGCGGACGGCGCCACGACGGCGGCGGCCGACCTGCCGGCCGCGGGCCTCCATGCCGGGTTCGGCTGCGACGTGACGGACGAGACGTCCGTGGCGCGCACCGTCGCCGACGTCATCGCGCACTTCGGCCGCATCGACGTGCTCGTCAACTGCGCCGGGATCGCCGCACTCGCTCCGGCGGACGAACTGTCCGCCGAGACCTGGTCGAGGACGATCGACGTCAACCTGACCGGCACCTTCCGCGTCGCCCAGGCCGTCGGTCGGCACATGCTCGCCGCCGGGTACGGGCGCGTGGTGAACATCGCCTCGCAGGCCGCGCACGTCGGCATCGACGGGCACGCCGCCTACTGCGCCTCGAAGGCGGGCGTCATCGGACTCACCCGGGTGCTCGCACTCGAGTGGGGCGGGCGGGGCGTCACCGTCAACACCGTGTCGCCGACCGTCGTGCTCACCGACCTCGGCCGTGCCGCGTGGGCGAACGAGAACGGCATCCGGCACCAGGACGAGATCCCCACCGGCCGCTTCGCCACCCCCGACGAGATCGCCGCCGCGGTGCTGTTCCTGGCGGGGGAGTCGAGCGCGATGGTGAACGGCGCCGACCTCCGGGTGGACGGCGGGTTCACGATCCGCTGAGGTGTGCCGGGGATACGATCGGCGCATGTCCGCCGAGAACCCTGCCGCCGAGGGTGCCCGGACCCGGTTCCCGCTCGACACCGTGTACCAGGCGGCGCGGATGTACTACCTCGAGGACGCCACCCAGGTCGAGATCGCCTCGCGCCTGGGTGTCTCGCGTCCGACGGTGTCGCGGCTCGTGGCCGAGGCGCGCAAGGCCGGTCTCGTCCGCATCGAGGTCGTCGACCCGTTCCAGGACGAGACCGTCGCGCTCGCCGAACGGCTGCAGGTCGTGCTCGGCATCCGAGCGGTGCACCTGGCCGCCGTCACGCACACCGCCACGCTCGGCGCCGACCTCGCCGCGCCCCTGGCCGCAGCGGTCGAGGGCATGGGACTCGTCCCCGGCGACGCCGTCCTGATGTCGTCGGGCCGCACGGTGTACGACGTCGCACACGCCGGCATGCCGAGCCTGCCCGGCGTGCAGCTCGTCCCGACGGTGGGCGGGCAGGCCGACCCGATGCCGTGGTTCCAGACGAACGAGATCACCCGGACCGCTGCGGAGCACTCCGGAGCGATCCCCGCCTTCCTGTTCGCGCAGGCGCTGCCGTCGCCCGCGATGCGGTCCTCGCTCGACGAGGACCCGGCCTTCCAGCACGTCGTCGGGCTCTGGGGCCGGGCGAAGGGCGCGATCCTCGGCATCGGGGCGCCGACCCCGACGCGCGACGCCCTGGCGCGGGGCGTCCCCGTCGAGGACGCCGCGTTCGACCACGCTGCTGGTGACGTCTGCCTCAACTTCTACGCCGCGGACGGTTCGCCCATCGAGTTCCCCGGCAGCGACCGGATGGTCCGGACCTCGCGCGAGGTCCTGTCCGGTGTGCCGCACGCCGTCGGCGTCGCCGTCGGCAGTGCCAAGGTCGGCAGCATCGTCGGCGCGGTGCGCGGGGGGCTCGTCAACGAGCTGGTGTCGGACGCCGCGACGGCCCGCGCCCTGCTCGACGCGCTCGCCTGAGCGGTCTGCTCGACGCCTGGCAGGTGCGCGCTCCTTCCCAGAACGGGCGCGATGGAAGGCGCTTTCGGGCATACCTGGTCGTTTCTTCGTGGCAGGTACGCCCGATTCCGGCAGGTACGCCCGATTCCGGCAGGTACGCCCGATTCCGGCAGGTACGCCCGATTCCGGCAGGTACGCCCGATTCGGGCAGGTACGCCCGAACCTAGTGCGTGCGCCGCACGTCCCACAGGTGGTGGACGGGGTCGTGCGCGTAGTAGGTGGCGAGGCTCGCGACGGTGAAGGCGCTGCCGTCCGACCGCAGTCCGGTGCGCTCGAGCTGGTCGTCACGGACCTCGTCGAACGCCCGCGCTGCCCGGTGTGCGGCCTCGCCGAGCTCCCGGACGACGACGGCCGGGTCCTGCTCGCCGTACCGGTCCTGGACCGCGGTGGCGTCCTGGTCCCAGTTCGGGAACGTCGGGGCGTCCTCTGTGAGCATCAGGGCGAGCCGCTCGGTCATCTTCCGGTGCACGTCGCGCACGTGGGCGCCGTACTCGAGTGCCGACCAGGTGTGGTCGTCGGGACGCTCGCGCACGTCATCCCGGCCGAGTTCGGTCGGCCACGCGGTCGTGTTCGCGTCGATGATCCCCGGCACGTCGCGGATCGACACCGTGGTGCCGTCGTAGCCGCACTCGGGGCAGGTGCCCTCGATGACCCAGGTCCAGCTCTTCGTCTCGGGTTCGATCGCCATGCGCCGATGTTATGTCCTCGTTACTCAGCCTTCCGGATCCGCAGGCGCATGCGGATCGGGCCCTCCCCCCGTTCGGGTGACACGCCGCTGCCTGGGAATCACCGGCCAATGACATTTCGGTCGCTCGGTAACGTCGCTCGCTGTTCCTGAGCCGGTCTCCACCGGCCCGAGCCGGTCCCTGCCGGCTCGTCACGATCCTCGAGGAGAGACATGGGCTCCGATCCCAGCCATACCCCGACCCGGCCGCACCGACGTCTGCGCGAGAGCGACGTCACCGTGGTCGACAAGAGCATGATGCGCCGCGCGGTGAGCGGCATGGTCGTCGGCAACACGATGGAGTGGTACGACGTCGGCGTCTACGGCTACCTGGCGGTCACGATGGGGAAGGTCTTCCTGCCGACCGCCGAGCCCGCCGTGCAGATCCTGTTCAGCCTCGGTGTCTTCGCTGCGACGTACATCGCCCGTCCGCTCGGCGGCATCGTCTTCGGCCGTCTCGGCGACCGCATCGGGCGCCAGAAGGTGCTCGCGACGACGCTCATCATGATGGCGGCGTCGACGTTCCTCATCGGAGCGCTGCCCGCCTACGCGACGATCGGGGTGTTCGCACCGATCGTGCTGGTCGTGCTGAAGCTGGCGCAGGGGTTCTCCACCGGCGGTGAGTACGCCGGTGCGACGACCTTCGTGACCGAGTACGCCCCGGACCGTCGCCGCGGGTTCTTCGCGAGCATCCTGGACTTCGGCAGCTACCTGGGCTTCGCGCTCGGAGCGACCGTGGTCTCGGTGCTGCAGATCACCCTCGGCGAGGACGCGATGGTCGCCTACGGCTGGCGCTTCCCGTTCCTGGCGGCCGGTGTGATCGGCGTCGTCGCGATCTGGTTCCGTCTGCGCATCGAGGAGTCGCCGGTGTTCCAGGCGACCCAGGCGGCGCAGGAGGCCGCGTCCGAGACCCGCGCGTCCTTCGACGGAGAGCGTCCCGCGAACGTGCTCGTGATGGTCCGGGACCACTGGCGGCCGATCGTCATCGCGATCATGCTCGTCGCGGCGTCGAACACCGTCGGGTACGCCCTGACCTCGTACATGCCGACCTACCTGACCGACTCGCTCGGGTACTCGCCGCTCGACGGCACACTGCTGACGATCCCGGTGCTCCTGCTGCTGGCGGTCATGCTCCCGCTCACCGGCAAGCTGTCCGACAAGCTCGGTCGACGCGTCGTGATGTGGATCGGTGCCGCGACGACCGTGGTGCTCGTCGTGCCGGCGTTCATGCTGATCGGGCACGGTGCGCAGTGGTCCACGCTGGCCGGACTCGGGCTGCTCGCACTGATGACCGCGCTGTGGGTGTCGAACCAGGCGGCGTCGCTGCCGGCGCTGTTCCCGACCTCGACGCGGTACGGCGGCATGGGTTTCGCCTACAACATCGCCATCGCGGTCTTCGGTGGGACCACGCCTCTGATCGTGCAGGCGCTGCTGACCGTGACCGGGGACGAACTCGCCCCGGCGTACTTCCTGATGGCGATGAGCGTCGTCGGCGCGATCGGCGTCTTCTGCATGAAGGAGTCCTCGCGCCGTCCGCTGCCGGGTTCGATGCCGGCGGTGGAGACCGAGGCTGAGGCGAAGGAACTCGTGCTCACGCAGGACACGAACCCGAACCTGGACCTGGGGGACCTGCCGTTCGCCGCGCAGGACGCTGCCGCCCGGGCCGCGGGCGACGCCGCCGAGGCCGAGGCCGTGCCGGCGCGCTGACACTGGGGGGCGCTCGCGACGCGACCACGGACGGGAGGCGCGGTGCAGGTCCGACCTGCACCGCGCCTCCCGTCTGTGCGTGCGCATGCTGCGACGTTCCACGCGTCGATCGACTCGTGTTCTGTCGGAAGATGCGCACGCACCGGATGCATGCGCATGCTGCGACGATCCACGCGTCGATCGACTCGTGTCCTGTCGGAAGATGCGCACGCACGCACCCGCGCGCACTCGCCTCACTCGTGCCGGTGCTCCGACGCCGGGTCCACCGCCGGCCACACGGGGAACGGGTCCGCCCACCCGCGCCACAGATCCGGCCCGGCCAGCAGCTCCGGCGGCGTGAGCAGCGCCTCGTCGAGGGCACGTTCGATCGCCCGCACGTCGAGCCGCTCGCCGACGAACCACAGCGCCTGCCCGATCGGGGCGTCGGCGTCCCACGACGGGTTCGCGGTGGGGTCGAGCGCGAGCATCGCCCCGAAGCTCGACCACGAGCCGACGTGGTCCGGGCGTGACGCCAGCCGGAAGAACCCCTTCGAGCGGAGCACCCGGCCCGAGCTACCGGCGGCCAGGTCTCGCTCGATCACGGTGGCCAGTCGCCCGGGGTGGAACGGCAGCGGCTCCCGGTAGCGCATCGCGACCAGGTCGTCGCGGGCGTCCCGGCCGGTGTCGGCTCCGCTCGACAGGGCGCGCATCCACCCGGCGCCCGAGGCCAGGACCCGAGCGGCCCCGCCGTTCGACGCGGGCAGGTCGCGCGCGGTCCGGAGTGCGGGCAGCGCCACGATCACGGCCTGCGGTGCGAGCCGGTGCAGCAGTGCGACCAGTGCGCGACGGCGGCGCAGGGACAGTGGCGCGAGACGGTCGAGCGCGATGACGGTCGCGTACTCGACGAGGGACGCCACCCGGTCGGCGGCCACGAACGCGTCGTCGACGTCGGACCACAGCAGGTGGGCGATGTCGTCGGCACGCAGTACCCCGACCACGTGTCGGAGCACCCGGTCGTCGCCGGTCTCGCTCCGGGCGGCGTTCGCGAGCATCATGCCCACGGCGCGGGCGTCGGAGCCGGGTCGCAGGGTGACGACGAGGCCGTGGTCGGCGTCGGGGCCGCAGGCGCGGTCGAGGTGGTCAGCCCGCTCGGCGACCGCGCGGGCCGCTGCGAACGCGCTCCCGTCCACGTGCATCCGGTGCCCGGTGGTGATCCGGGCGGCGACGCGGTCGGCGTCGGCCTCGTGGAGGGCGGTGACGAGGGTGATGGCAGCAGCACGCATGTCGGGTACCCTACCTGAAAACCGTTCTCAACAAGAGAGCGCCGACGGAGGAGAACCATGAAGGTCCGCAACTCGCTCAAGGCACTGAAGAAGATCCCCGGCTCGCAGGTCGTCCGTCGCCGCGGCCGGGCCTACGTCATCAACAAGCAGAACCCCCGCTGGAACACCCGCCAGGGCTGACGTCGGCGGTGGTCCGTAGGGTGGATCCATGCGACTGCTGCTCATCCGCCACGGCCAGACCCCCGCGAACGTGAACGGTGTCCTCGACGCCGTGGTGCCCGGACCCGGACTGACCGAGCTCGGCCAGCAGCAGGCGGATGCCCTGCCGGCAGCCCTGGCCGACCGGGGGATCGAGCGGCTCTTCGCCTCCACCATGGTCCGGACGCAGATCACCGCGGCGCCCCTGGCGGCGTCGCTCGGGCTCGAGCCCGTCGTGCTGCCCGGTCTGCGTGAGATCGAGGCCGGGGACACCCAGGGCAAGAGCGACAAGGTGTCCGTGCAGCTGTACATCTCGACGGTGCACGGCTGGTCCGGCGGGGACCGCACGACCCGGATGCCGGGGGCGGAGAGCGGGCTCGAGTTCTTCGAGCGGTACGACGACGCCGTGCGGCAGATCGAGGCCACCGGCGTCGGCGTGGCGGCGGCGGTGAGTCACGGTGCGGCGATCCGTACCTGGGCGAGCGCGGCCGCCGACAACACCCCGGACCACTTCGGCACCAAGCGCCACCTGGAGAACACCGGCATCGTCGAGCTCGAGGGGTCCTTCGCCGACGGCTGGCACCTGGTCGACTGGGAGGGCGAGCCGATCGGTGGTGACCAGCTCATCGACCGCACCGCGCTGGACCCGACCGGCGAGCGCTACTGACGCACGAGAACGCAACCCCATGACGGACGGGAGGCCCGGTACCAGCTGGTACCGGGCCTCCCGTCCGAATGCGGTCGCGTCGACTACGCGAGCTGCGACGCCGACGCCTGTGCCGTTGCGGACGTCAGCGGCACGATCACGCGGTGCGCCTCGCGCAGCACGTCGAGCGTGCGCTGGACCTCGTCCGCGCGCTCCTCGGGCGTCCAGTCGAGCGCCCCGGCGAGCACGTCGGCCAGCTCGTCGAGCAGATCGATCGTGACACCGCCGACGAACGCGAGGTTCGTGCGGCGCAGCACCACGTCGACCAGGTGGACGGCCTGCTCGTGCTCGGCGAAGTACGCGACCTCGGCGCGGGTGAGCGACGGGTCGGACTCGAGCGCCTCGACGGGGCCGTCGGTCAGGACGTCCACGACCTCGGCGGCACGGGTGCCGTAGCGCTCCAGCAGGCCTTCGACCAGGGACTCGTCCAGACCGTCACGGTGCGAGGTGATCCACAGGGCGCGCTGCGCGTCGGTGGTCGGGAACTCCTTGCCACCGCCGATCGCCATGCCGGTGGTGTCGACCTTGCGGGTCATCCCGAGCTTCGTGGTGGCCTCGGTCGACAGGTGCGCGGCGAGGGCGCGGAACGTCGTCCACTTGCCGCCGACGAGCGACAGCACGGTCGACTTCGGCAGCCCGGCGATCTGGGTGTCCACGATCCGGTAGTCACGCGAGACGAAGCCGGGGGCGGTGTCCTCGTGGCGGGGGAGCGGGCGGATGCCGGAGTAGCTGTAGACGATGTGGTCGCGGGTGACGTCGATCTGCGGGAACACGTGCTTCACGAGCCCGAAGAAGTAGTCGATCTCCTCGTCGGTGGTCGTGACCGGCTTCGAGGGGTCGGCGTCGATGTCGGTCGTGCCGATGAGGACCCGGCCCTTGAGCGGGTAGATGAGGACGATGCGTCCGTCGTCGTTCTCGAAGAACAGCTCGCGGCCCTTGGTGGCCTCGAGCAGCTCGTCGTTCTGGACGACGATGTGCGAGCCCTTCGTGCCGCCCATGAACTTCGTCTCGCCGCCGAACGCCTCGTTCGTCAGGTCGGTCCAGGGGCCGGAGGCGTTGACGACGACCTCGGCGGAGAAGACGAACTCCTCGCCGGTCTCGCGGTCGCGGAGCAGCACGCCGCCGTCGCGGGTGCCGGCGGCCTCGACGTAGTTGGTCGCGCGGGCGGTCGCCGCGGAGCCGGTCCCGGTGCCGGCGGCGATGCCGTCCTTGAGCACGTCGAGGGCCAGGCGCTCGGGCTCGTGCACGCTCGCGTCGTAGTAGGTACCCGTGTACTTGAGGTCCTTGTTGAGTGCGGGCATGTCCTCGAGCGCGGCCTTCTTGGTGCGGAAGACGTGCTTCGGGACGGAGCCGCCGTCGCGCGAGAAGGAGTCGTAGATCGTCATGCCGATCTTGATGAGCATCGCGCCGCGCTCCTTGGTGGAGCGCTGCTTGTGCGTCAGCATGCGCAGCGGGGCGTTCATGATGCCGGAGAACGTCGAGAAGATCGGCATCGTCGTCTGCAGCGGCTTGACGTAGTGCGGGGCGATGCGGATGAGGCCGTTGCGCTCCTGGACGCTCTCGCGCACCAGGCGGAACTCGCCGTTCTCGAGGTAGCGGATGCCGCCGTGGATCATGTGGCTCGACGCGGCGGACGCACCGGAGGCGTAGTCGCCGCGCTCGACCAGGGCGACGTCGACGCCCTGCAGCGCGAGGTCGCGGAACGTGGCGATGCCGTTGATGCCGCCGCCGACGACGAGGACCTGCGCGTTCGGGCGCTCGGTGAGGGCGGTCACCGTGTTCCGGGGCTGTGTCTTCTTCGACATGGTTCGTCGCTTCCTTCGTCTGTTCTCGTGGTCAGGATCGATCGTGCGCCGGTTTGGGAGGTCGGGCAACTTGCGTGCACGAACGTGCAGCACACGTGTCGTGCGCTCCGATCCGGGGGCCGGGAGGCACGACAGGGGTTGCAGAGGCCCTGCACGTCCGTGCATGGTTGCGTTCGACAGATCGGAGCACCATGAGCGATGCGGCTCAGCCCATGCGCACGCAGCAGGCGCTGCGCGCCGCCCACCTGTACTACCTGCAGGACCTGACGATGGACGCCATCGCGGACGAACTCGCGACCTCGCGGTCCTCGGTGTCGCGCCTGCTGAAGTACGCCAGGGACACCGGTCTCGTCGACATCCAGATCCGCTCACCCCTGGACCAGGCGGCCGCGCTGAGCCGCAGCATCCGCTCGCGGTTCGGGGTGCACGCGCACGTCGTCCCGGTGCCGGACCACACGAGCGACGTCGACCGGCTGGAGCGGGTCGCCCTGTCCGCCGCGCGGATCCTGACGCAGTACGTCGAGTCGAACATGGTGATCGGGATCTCGTGGGGCTCGACGGTGAGCGCGGTCAGCCGGTACCTCGTGCCGAAGACCACCCACGGCTCGACGATCGTGCAGATCAACGGCGCCGCGAACACCCGGACCACGGGCATCGTCTACGCCTCGGAGATCCTGCGGCGGTTCGGCGAGGCGTACGGCGCGTTCGTGCAGCAGTTCCCGGTGCCCGCGTTCTTCGACGACCCCGCCACGAAGGAGGCGCTGTTCCGCGAGCGCTCGATCCGCCGTGTGCTCGACCTGCACGAGCGGATGGACCTGGTCGTGTTCGGTGTGGGCGCCCCGCAGGCCCCGGTGCCGTCGCACGTGTACTCCGGCGGCTACCTCGACCCCGCGGACCGCGACGAGCTGACGAAGGCGCAGGTCGTCGGGGACGTCTCGACCGTGTTCTACCGGGCCGACGGGTCGTGGCGGGACATCGGCGTGAACGCGCGCGCCGGCGGGCCGGACCTCGACACCATCAAGCGCGCTCCGCGTCGGGTCTGCGTCGTCGCGGGCCGGTCGAAGGCCGCGTCGTTGCGGGGTGCGCTGGCGTCCGGGCTCGTCACGGACCTGATCCTGGACGAGAGCGTCGGGCAGGCGATCCTGCAGCCCTGAGTCAGGATGTGACCCGGTTCTGTCGGGGGTGCCGGGTACGTTCTCGGCCATGGTGATCTCGATGGACCGACCGGGCGGCCGGTACTCCCGTCGCGTGGTCGGCACGGACGTCGACCAGGCGCTCGCGTTCTTCGGGCGCGACTACGACTTCCGGGCACCCGCGGTCCGGCGCACCCGCCCCACCGCGCACTGGGACTTCGCCGGAGTCGGCGACGACCGGATGTCGCTACGGTCGTCGCGGTTCATGGTCGACCTGCGCAGCGAGAGCCAGGTCGACGACGAGTTCCTGGTGGCCTGGATGCGGAGCGGTTCCAGCCGGATCACCTGCGGCGGCGAGACCTGGGCGCTCGAAGCCGGCGTGCCCGTCGTGCTGCCGTTCGCCGAGCCGTACTCCCTGCACCACCGCGACATCGCGCTGAACCTCGTGCACCTGGACCGCGACTTCGTCCGGGCGCTGGTCGGCGAGGACGACTTCGCCTTCGAGCCGATGCAGCGCCCGACGGCTGCGGGCACGGCCGCGTGGCAGGACGTGGTCCGGACGCACTCGTCGACGTGGCTCGACGTCGACCGCGACCTCGACCCGATCGCGCAGCGCGACATCGCCGAGGCGTTCGCGACCGCTGCGATCCGTGCGTTCCCGCAGCGCGACCGCTGGCGCTCGACCGTGGCCGGCGGCGGTCCGGAGCACGGCCGCGTCCGCCGCGCGCTCGACTTCGTGCACGAGCACGCCCGCGAACCCATCGGCACACCGGAGATCGCCGCGGCGGCGGGGCTCAGCCCGCGCGGGCTGCAGCAGTCCCTGCGACGGCACCTCGACCAGACGCCCGGCGACCTGCTGCGCGAGGTGCGGCTCGACGGTGCGCGGGCGGACCTGCTCGGGGGTGCGCGCGACGAGACCTCGGTCGCCGAGATCGCCCGGTCGTGGGGCTTCGGGCACCTCGGGCGGTTCTCGGCGACGTACCGTGCCCGCTTCGGCGAGCTGCCGAGCGAGTCGCTCCGTACGCGCTGACCGCCGTGGGGGCACCGAGCCGGGGAGTCCACCCGGCGGCGGTAGCGTGACGACATGGACACCGTCGTCACCGAGCTCCGCTCCGCCCTGCACGACCCCGACGGCACCGTCGTCCGGACCGAACCGGGCGTGCTCGACGCCGCGCGGACCGACAAGTCCGGCTGGATCGCACCCGGCGGTCCGGTCGCCGTCGTCGAGGCCCGCACCGTCGAACACGTGCAGGCGACGCTCCGGACCTGCTCGGCCCTGGGCGTCCCCGTCGTCCCGCGCGGCGCCGGCACCGGTCTGGCGGGTGGCGCGAACGGCACCGAGGGCACGGTGGTGCTCAGCGTCGCGCGGATGGACCGCATCGTCGAGGTGTCCGTCGAGGACGAACTCGCCGTCGTCGAACCCGGGGTGCTCAACGGTGCGCTGAACGCCGCCGTCGCCGAGCACGGGCTGCGCTTCGCACCGGACCCCGCGAGTGCGGCGATCGCGAGCGTCGGCGGGAACATCGCCACGAACGCCGGTGGTCTGCGGTGCGTGAAGTACGGCGTCACGCGCGAGGCCGTACTCGGACTCGACGTCGTGCTGGCGGACGGCCGGCTCGTGTCGACCGGCCACCGCACCGTGAAGGGGGTGACCGGCCTCGACCTGACGGCGTTGCTCGTCGGGTCCGAGGGCACGCTCGGCGTCATCGTCGGCGCCACGGTCCGACTCGTCCCGATCCCGGCGGGGGAGCCCGCGACCCTCGGGGCCGTCTACCCGTCCGTGCAGCAGGCGGCGGCCGCGGCAGCGGCCGTCGTGGCGGGAGCGGATCGGCCGTCGACGGTCGAGCTGCTGGACGTCCTCGCCCTCGAGGGGATCGCGGCGTACCTGGGACCCGAGGTGATCGTGGAGACGGTGGGGAGCACCGCGGCGGGCGGGGTCTTCCTGCTCGTGGAGTTCGACGGCCCGGGCGCGACCGAGGCCGCGCTGGGAGCCGTGCCGCGCCTCCAGGCCGAGGGCGGGACCGTGCACCTGGCCGGGTCGGCGGCGGAACGCGAGCGCCTGCTGACGATCCGTCGGTCTTTCCACGCCGCGATGGAGTCGCGAGGCCGGGTGCTCATCGAGGACGTCGCGGTGCCGCGCAGCCGGCTCGCCGAGATGTTCGCCCGTGTCGAGGCCATCGGCCGCGAACACGGCGTCCCGATCCCGACCGTGGCGCACGCCGGTGACGGCAACCTGCACCCGAACTTCGTCTTCGACGGCGACGAGGTGCCGGCTCAGGTCTGGGACGCCGCTGATGCGATGTTCCGTGCCGCGATCGAGTTGGGCGGCACCCTGACGGGCGAGCACGGCGTGGGGGTGTTGAAGCGTCGGTGGATCGGTGACGAGCTCGGGGACGACGTGCTCGAGCTGCAGCGGGGGATCCGACGGGTGTTCGACCCGGCAGGCATCCTGAACCCGGGCAAGGTCTTCTGAGCGGCTGATCGCCGAATCTCATCGCACGGATGCGCCGTGTGTCGTCAGGATCTTCGGCCGTAACGTCACCGCAACGAATCCGGCGCTGAATGGTGTGGACGAGAGCACCACCCACGAAGGAGTCTGCGATGCGCATCGGCGTCCCCACCGAGATCAAGAACAACGAGTACCGCGTGGCGGCCACCCCGGCGGGTGCCGCGGAGCTGGCGCTGCACGGCCACCAGGTCCTGGTGCAGGCCGGCGCCGGCACCGGGTCGGCGTTCCCCGACGACGAGTACCGCACCGCGGGCGCCGAGATCGTCGACACCGCCGCCGAGGTCTGGGCGCGCGCCGAGCTGATCCTGAAGGTCAAGGAGCCGGTGGCGTCCGAGTACCCGCTCATCCGTCCGGGACAGGTGCTCTTCACGTACCTGCACCTGGCGGCCGACCGCCCGCTGACCGATGCACTCATCGACTCCGGGGCCACCGCGATCGCCTACGAGACCGTGCAGCTGCCGGACCGCTCGCTGCCCCTGCTGTCGCCGATGTCCGAGGTCGCCGGACGGCTGTCCGCCCAGGTCGGCGCCTACAACCTGATGCGCACGAACGGCGGACGCGGACTGCTGCTCGGTGGGGTGCCCGGCACGCCGAAGGGCCGCGTCGTCGTGATCGGCGGCGGGGTCGCGGGCGAGCACGCGGCGACGATGGCGCTCGGCATGGGGGCCGACGTGACGGTCTTCGACATCAGCCTGCCCCGGCTGCGCGCGCTCGACGCCCGGTTCGACGGGCGGATCACGACGCTGCGGTCGTCGGCGCACGCCATCGCGGAAGCCCTGCGGGACGCCGACCTGGTGATCGGTTCCGTGCTCATCCCCGGGGCGTCCGCGCCGAAGCTCGTCACCGATGCCATGGTCGCGGACATGCGGCCGGGATCGGTGCTCGTCGACATCGCGATCGACCAGGGCGGCTGCTTCGAGGGCTCGCACCCGACCACCCACGACGACCCGACGTTCGCGGTGCACGACACCGTGTACTACTGCGTGGCGAACATGCCCGGTGCCGTCCCGCGCACGAGCACGATCTCGCTGACGAACGCGACGCTGCCGTACGCCGTCGCGATCGCCGACCGCGGGTGGGAGGCCGCGCTGGCCGCCGACCCGTCGCTCGCCCTCGGCCTGAACGTGCACGCCGGCGAGGTCACGAACGAGGCCGTGGCGTCCGCGCACGGGTTCGTGGCGTCCGCGCGGTAGGCCCCGGCCGCCTGCGGGCCCGGCGCTGGCGCGCGTTGTTTCGCGCTCAGCGACAGTTCACGCAGCCTCGCGGCCGTGAACTGTCGCTGAGCGCGAATGTTGGCTAGGCCGTGCGCGCCGCCAAGCCACGCGCGCCGGACCAACCCGCACGCGCCCGCACGGCGACCGTCACCACCACGACCGCGGCGGCTGCGACCACCGCGGCCACGGCGGTCGGCGTCGACACCAGCGGACCGTCGAGCCGCGCGACCGCCACCCACGCCAGCCCCCAGGCCAGGGAGAGCATCGGCGCCAGGCGACCCCGACCCCACACCGCCAGCAGCAGCCCGACGAGCCCGGCCACCGCTGCGATGAGCACACCCCAGACGTCCTGCCCGAGTTCGAAGCCCCGGAAGCCCGCTGCCGTCAGCACCGCGGCCGTGTTCGCTGCCGTCGCGACGCACACCCACCCGAGGTAGAGGCCGAACGTGCCGTCGGTGACGATCGCCTCGACGACACCGGAGGGCTTCGTCCGCCGCAGGATCGTGAACGTCCAGACCAGCACCGCGAGCAGGGCCACGATGATCGGTTCGCTCGCCCACAGGAACCCGAACTGCACCGACAGGATCCACGCCGCGTTGAGCAGCAGCGACAGGATCGCCGGCACCGCCAGCTTCGCGTGCCGGTCATCGTCCGACGTGCGGAAGAGCTGGCGGATCGCGTAGGCGATGAGGCCGACGTAGACGACGCTCCAGATCGAGAACGCCGGGCCGTCCGGTGCGATGGCGGTCGACGACGCCGACAGTGCTCCGCCGGCAGCGTCCTGGATCGGTGTCCCGCCGGCGGCGCCGGACCCGACGAACGCTCCGACGACCGCCACGACGGCACTCACGGCGACTGCGATGCGCTTCCAGATCCTCTTCATGACCGTTCCCTTCGTCAGCATGCTGATGACCTGCACCGTAGGCGGGCGGTCCTGTCGGGCGCGCAGCGTGCGTTCAGCCTGTGGGGGACGGCGGACTGGAGGCCCGTGGCGGGCCCGCCACGGGCCTCCCGTCCGAAAGCCGGTCACCTGCGTACGGTGGTCGCGTGAGCGTCGAGATGAACACCGTGTACGTCGACCGGATCGCCCCGATGGCGAGTCCGTCGCTGGACGACACCTTCCGGATGCTCGACGAGCAGGGCGCGAGCGCGTGCATCGTGCTGTACCAACCGGACGCGCAGGAGCTCGGCGACGTCGCGGTCGCGCTCGGCCTGCACGAGCTCGCGGTCGAGGACTCCGCCGAGGGGCACCAGCGACCGAAGCTCGAGCGGTACGGCTCGACGCTCTTCGTGGTCCTCAAGCCCGCGCTCTACAACGACGGGCAGGAAGAGGTGGCGTTCGGCGAGGTGCACGCCTTCGTCGGCGAGGACTTCTTCCTCGTCGTGGTGAAGGCCGACCCGCGCGGCAAGCCGACCGTCCCGCGAGCGCTGCAGCGGATGAGCGGCAAGCCCGGCCTGGTGACGGTCGGACCGCAGGCGCAGCTCTGGGCGCTCATGGACACGATCGTCGACGGCTACGTGCCGGTGATCGACGGGCTGGAAGAGGACATCAACCAGATCGAGGACCAGCTGTTCGCGGGCGAGGCCGGGGTCTCGCGGCGCATCTACGAACTGTTCGGCGAGGTCGTCGACTTCCAGCGTGCGGCCCGACCGCTCATCCACGTCATCGAGAACCTGCACCGCGGCGCCGAGAAGTACCACCTGCCGATCGAGATGCAGCGCCGGTTCCGCGACGTCCTCGACCACGCCATCCGCACGGTGGAGCGGCTGGACACGTTCCGGCAGCTGCTGCAGAACGCCCTGACGGTCGACTCGACCCTGGCGGCGCAGAAGCAGAACGACGACACGAAGCGGATCTCCGGCTGGGCGGCGATCCTGTTCGCCCCGACGCTCATCGCCGCCATCTACGGCATGAACTTCACGCACATGCCCGAGCTGACGTGGACCTGGGGCTACCCGCTGTCGATCGTCGGGATGGTCCTGTTCGCCGCGATCCTGTGGGTCGTGTTCAAGGTCAAGCGCTGGTTCTGAGGAAGACTGGGGCCGTGACCTCGTCCGACCTCGTCCACCTGACCGCCGGGGGCGTCTCCCTCGTCCTCGACTGCCGTGACCACGCGCTGCCCGCGGTGGTCCACTGGGGAGCAGCCCTCGGGCCACTCGACGACGACGCGCTCGTCGCACTCGCCGACGCGGACGTCGCCCCCGTGGCCCAGAACGAGATGGACGACCCCGTCCGTGTCGCCGTGCTGCCCGAGCCGAACCGCGGGTGGAGCGGACGACCCGGCCTGGCCGGACACCGCGACGGCCACGACTGGTCGCCGGCGTTCACCGTGCGGGCGCTCGACGTCACCGACACGACCGTCACGGCCGAGGCTGCCGACGACACCGCGGGGCTCGCCGTCCGGCTGACGATCGAGGTGCTCGTCTCCGGACTCGTCCGTGCCCGGGCTGCCGTCACGAACACCGCCGACGGCGTCTACACGGTGGACGACCTGACGGTGGCGATGCCGATCCCGTCCGGTGCGCGCGAGGTCCTGGACTTCGCCGGTCGGTGGGGCAAGGAACGCACCCCGCAACGCCGTGAACTCGTCGTCGGCACCCACCAGCGTGAGAGCCGCAAGGGCCGGACCGGCGCCGACGCCGCGACCGTCCTGACGGTGGGGGAGCCCGGCTTCGGCTTCGCCCGCGGGCAGGTCTGGGGCGTGCACACCGGGTGGAGCGGGAACCACCGGCACCACGCCGAACGCCTGTCGACCGGGCGCCAGGTGATCGGCGGCGGCGAACTGCTGCTGCCGGGCGAGGTCCGGCTCGGCACGGGCGAGACGTACGAGGGGCCGTGGGTGTGGTTCACCCACGGTGACGGGCTCGACGACCAGGCCCGACGCTTCCACCGGTGGCTCCGCAGCCGGCCGCAGCACCCGACGACGCCGCGGCCGATGACGATCAACGTCTGGGAGGCCGTGTACTTCGACCACGACCTCGCCCGGCTGACCGACCTGGCGGAGCGCGCCGCGGCCCTCGGGGTCGAGCGGTACGTGCTCGACGACGGGTGGTTCCGCGGCCGCCGGAACGACCACCTCGGGCTCGGTGACTGGTACGTCGACGAGGACGTCTGGCCCGACGGGCTCGGGCCGATCGTGGACCGTGTCCGGGCCCTCGGCATGGAGTTCGGCCTGTGGTTCGAACCCGAGATGGTGAACGAGGACAGCGACCTCGCCCGCGCCCACCCGGAGTGGATCATGCAGGCGGACGGCCGACTGCCGATGCGGTCCCGCGACCAGCAGGTGCTCGACCTGGCGATCCCCGAGGCGTACGAGTACGTGCTCGAGCGGATGACGGCGATCATCGGCGAGTACGGCATCGAGTACGTCAAGTGGGACCACAACCGCGACCTGGTGGAGGCCGGGTTCCCCGGTGGCGGCGCGGCGGTGCACGAGCAGACCCTGGCGACGTACCGGCTGATGGCGACCCTGAAGGAGCGCTTCCCGACGCTCGAGATCGAGTCGTGCGCGTCGGGCGGCGCCCGGGTCGACCTCGGCGTGATCGAGCAC
This sequence comes from Curtobacterium sp. PhB146, assembly GCF_004342995.1. Taxonomy (NCBI): domain Bacteria; kingdom Bacillati; phylum Actinomycetota; class Actinomycetes; order Micrococcales; family Microbacteriaceae; genus Curtobacterium; species Curtobacterium sp. PhB146. The sequence continues at coordinate 403,587 of NZ_SMBN01000002.1, forward strand.
ACCGACCGCGTCTGGGTGTCCGACGACATCGACCCCCTCGAGCGGCAGCAGATGCACCGGTGGACGCAGCAGCTCCTGCCCCCGGAACTCCTCGGCGCGCACATCGCGAGCGGCAGGAACCACTCGACGGGCCGCGTCCACGACCTGGCCTTCCGGGCCGGCACCGCGCTCGTCGGGCACCTGGGCATCGAGTGGGACCTCACCGAGGCGACGGCGGAGGAGTCGGCGTCGCTGGCCGAGTGGATCGCGCTGTACAAGGAGCTGCGCGGGCTGCTGCACGGCGGCGACCTGGTGCGCATGGACGAGGTCGACGACTCCCGGCTCGTGTACGGCACGGTCACGCCGGACCGGCAGCAGGCCGTCTTCTTCCTGGCGAGCATCGGGCGGTCTGAGGTGTCCGGCACCGGTCGGGTCACCTTCCGCGACCTCGACCCGGACGTCTCGTACCGCGTCGACCCGATCGTGGTCGGTGACGGGCACGGGATCGTCCGGCCGGACTGGTGGAGCGGCGCACGGGTGTTCAGCGGTCGGGTGCTCGGCACGGTCGGCCTGCACCCGCCGCTCATGCCCGCCGACTGCGTGGTCCCGTTCCGTCTGACGGCCGTCTGACGACAGGCGGGATGACCGGGAGGCCCGGTGCCGGTGATCGGAGCCGCTAGGGTTTCCGACATGCCGCGCTCCGGACACGCGACCCCCGTCTGGGCGCTCAAGCTCGCCGTCGTCACCGCCCTGGTGGGCGTCTCCGGCGGCATCGCCGGCATCGCCGTGTGGCTCGCGCTGCAGCTCATCCAGTTCGTGGCCTTCGGGTACGGCTTCGGTGGGCACCTCGAGGCGGCGGACGCACCGTCGGCGCTGAACCGGTTCCTCGCCCTCGTGGCCGCCGGTGTCCTGACGGGCTTCGCCTGGTGGGCGCTCCGACGCTGGGGGCGTCCGATCGTGTCGGTCACCGCGGCGGTCGGCGGCAAGCGGATGCCCGCACTCGCGACCCTGGCGAACGCCGGCGTGCAGATCCTGGCGGTCGGGCTCGGCGCCTCGATCGGCAAGGAGGTCGCCCCGCGCGAGGTCGGCGCCTGGCTCTCCCAACTCGTCACCCGTCGTGCCGGTCTCACCCCGCGCGAGACGAAGATCCTGGTCGCCTGCGGAGCGGCAGCGGGCCTCGCCGCGGTGTACGACGTCCCGCTCGGCGGTGCGCTGTTCGCCGTCGAGGTCCTGCTCGGCGAGATCAGCTTCGCCACGGCCCTGCCCGCGTTCGCCACGAGTGCCGTCGCCGCGTTCGTCGCCCGGCTCGTGATCCCGGACGAGGTGCTCTACCACGTGCCGGCGATGCACATGTCGCCGTCGCTGCTCGTCTGGGCGATCATCGTCGGGCCCGTCCTCGGCCTGGCGGGCGTCGGGTTCGTGAAGCTCACCAACCGGCTGCAGGGCATCGCGCCCAAGGGCTGGCACCTGCTCGTCGTGCTGCCGGTGGTGTTCGCGATGGTCGGGCTCATCGCGGTGCCGTTCCCCGAGATCCTCGGCAACGGGCGGGCGCTGGGCATCGTCGCGATGAACGCCTCGCTCGACGACGACACCGTCGCCGGCCTGGCGCCGATCGTGCTGCTCCTGCTGCTCGGCGTCGTCCGCACGATCACCACGTCGGCCACGATCGGTGCCGGCGCGGTCGGCGGCACCCTGACACCATCGATCGCGATCGGTTCGGCGATCGGCGGCGGCCTCGGGGGCGCGTGGCTCCTGCTCTGGCCGGCTGACGGCCCGGGCCTGGCGGCCTTCGCGTTCGTCGGCGCCGCGGCGTTCCTGGCGACCACGATGCGGGCCCCGTTCACGGCGCTCGTCCTGGTGGTCGAGTTCACCCAGGAGGGCACCGACATCCTCATCCCGTCGCTGCTCGCGGTGTCCGGGGCGGTCGCGGTCGGGTACGTCCTGGCACGTCGACGCAGCGCCCAGATGGTGTGAACACTTCGTCACGTTCCGGGACAGACGTCGGTTCTGCGGCCTACGATCTGCGGCATGACGGAGCGACGGGCTCCGCACCGAGCTGAGGAGCAGGCCATGGCGGGGTTCGACGACATCACGAAGAAGGCCCAGGACTTCCTGAAGGACAACAAGGTCCAGGACGCCCTGAAGAGCGAGAAGGCCGAGGACATCAGCGACAAGGTCCTCGGGGGCGTCGCCGACGCGGTCAAGAAGGCCACCGGCGGCAAGTACGACGACAAGATCGACGGTGCCCGCGACGCTGCGGACAAGAAGATCGGCAACGAGTAGCCCCACCGTGCGACGGCCCAGGACCCGGCGTGGTCCTGGGCCGTTCCCGTGCCGACTGGACGCCGTCGGGAACAACGGCCACCATTGACGGGTTGCTCCGGACAGCAACACCAGGAGGACGAGACGTGACAGTCGTGGCGCCGAACCAGCCGCTCACCGAGGCCGAGGTCGAGACGATCAAGTCGGACTTCCCGATCCTCGCGCAGGACGTGAACGGGCAACCGTTGGCGTACCTGGACTCCGGGGCGACGGCGGAACGCCCGACCCAGGTCCTCGACGCCGAGCGCCGGTTCCTCGAGCACGACAACGCCGCCGTGCACCGCGGCGCGCACACGCTCGCGGCCCTGAGCACCGATGCCTACGAGGACGCCCGTGCCACCGTCGCCGACTTCATCGGCGCTGCCGGTCCGAGCGAGGTCGTGTGGACCGCGAACGCCACCGACGCCCTCAACCTCGTTGCCTACGGCATCGCGAACGCCAGCCGTGGCCGGGGCGGGGTCGACGCCGCTCGCTTCCGCATCGGACCGGGCGACGAGATCCTGGTCACCGAGGCCGAGCACCACGCGAACCTCGTGCCCTGGCAGGAACTCGCCGCGCTGACCGGTGCGACGCTCCGCTGGGTCCCGGTCGCCGACGACGGCACCTGGACCGCCGAGGATGCCGCGGCCCTGATCACCGACCACACCAAGGTCGTCGCGTTCGCGCACGTCTCGAACGTCACCGGCATGGTCGCCCCCGTCGAGCAGATCGTCGGTCTCGCCCACGCCCGCGGCGCACTGGTCGTCCTCGACGCCTGCCAGTCCGCGCCGCACCGGCCGCTCGACGTGCAGGAGCTCGGCGTCGACTTCGCCGCGTTCTCCGGGCACAAGATGCTCGGCCCGAACGGCATCGGCGTGCTCTGGGGCCGCAGCGAGCTGTTGAACGCGCTGCCTCCGTTCCGCACCGGCGGGTCCATGATCACCACCGTGACCATGGAGGCGTCGGAGTTCATGCCGGCACCCGAGCGGTTCGAGGCCGGCACGCAGCCCGTCTCGCAGGCCGTCGCCCTGGCCGAGGCCGTCCGCTACCTGCAGGGCATCGGCATGGAGCGTGTCCGCGCGCACGAGGAGCACCTCGCCCGGCGCATGCTCGACGGCCTGGCCGCCGTCCCCGGCATCCGCGTGGTCGGTCCGCCGGTCGGCGTCCCGCGATCGGGCCTGGTGTCGTTCGACGTCGACGGTGTGCACGCCCACGACGTGTCGCAGTACCTCGACGCGCAGGGCATCGCCGTCCGCTCGGGGCACCACTGCGCCCAACCCCTGCACCGCCGACTCGGCCTGGTCGCCACCAGCCGCGCGAGCACCTACGTCTACACGACCGAGCACGACGTGGACCGGTTCATCGCGGCCGTCGGCGAGGTCCGCGGCTACTTCGGAGCGACCGTATGAACTCCCTCGACAGCCTGTACCAGCAGGTCATCCTCGACCACGCCAAGGCCCGGCACGGCGACGGCGACCTGCCCGACGCCGACGCCTCGCACTTCGAGCGCAACCCCACGTGCGGCGACGAGATCACCGTCCGCATCCGTCTCGAACCGGGCACCGACCGCATCGCCGGTCTCGCCTGGCAGGGCGACGGCTGCTCGATCTCGATGGCCTCGGCATCGGTCCTCACCGACATGGCCGTGGGCCGCACGGTCCCGGAGCTCCTCGCACTGACCGACGAGTTCCGCACGATGATGCGCTCCCGCGGCATCGGCGAGCCCGACGAGGACGTCCTCGAGGACCTCATCGCCTTCCACGGCGTCTCGAAGTTCGTCATGCGGGTCAAGTGCGGCATGCTCGCCTGGGTCGCGGCGGAAGCCGCTGCGCGTGAGGCGACGGCGTCCCGCTGAGCCGGGTGCGGCTCGCGATCGCGACCACGTGACGGCCAGGAGGCCCGGTGCGGGCCCGCCCCGCGCCTCCCGTCCGTCGCCGGGAGCGTCTCGAGCGTCCGAAGCGACGAACGGAGGACAGCGGTGATCGTCGAGGTGCGCCGCCCCGGAGGGGCGGAGTCCGACCTGATGGTGCGGACGTACCTGACCGAGGTGGCCTCGCGCTGGTACGGGCGCGACGCAACGCCTGCCGAGGTCGATCTCGCACTGGCCGACGAGCCGTACGACGACCTGCAGGGGGACAGCGGCGTGTTCCTGGTGGCGTCCGACGGTGGACGGCCGATCGCGTGTGCCGGCGCCCGGTTCCTCGACGACGTGGCGGAGCTCACCAAGGTGTTCACGCTGCCGAGCCACCGTGGGCAGGGCGTGGGGTCGGCGCTGCTGCGCCGGCTCGAGGCGGAGTGTCGTGCGCGGGGGATCGCGTCCCTGCGACTGGACACCCGGGCTGAGCTCGCCGAGGCGTGCGCGCTCTACGAACGGCTCGGCTTCGTGCGGGTGGCACCGTTCAACGACGACCCGTACTCCGACCGCTGGTACGCGAAGGTGCTGTAGGGCCTGGTCAGGGGCGGTACTCGTCTCGCTCAGACGTGACGATGCGTCATGAAGACGTCGACGTCGTCCTCGGCGTCGACGACGAAACCGTGCCGTTCGTAGAGCCGGCGCGCGGCGCTGCCCTGCAGGACGTTGAGTCGCGCGGGTCCGGCGTGTGGTTCGTCGAGGACGCTCCGGAGCACCACCGAGCCCACGCCTCGGCCCTGGACGTCCGGCGCGAGGTAGAAGTGCTCGATCCACCGGGTGTCGGCGTCCGGCCGCACGGTGATCGAGCCGCGATCACGCCCGTCGACCACGACGACCCGCGTGTGCTCGGGCGCGAAGGCATCACGCATCCGCCCGCGAACCCGGACCGCGTCGAAGCGGCCGAGACGCTCCAGGTCGGCACGGAGGACCTGCGCACGCAGCTCCACGAGCCACTCGATGTCCTCGGGGATGCTGTTCCGCAGGGTGACGTCCACCCGTCGAGCCTAGGAGTCGTCGGCGCCGATCCCGTGACGGGCCCCTGCGCAGCGGCCGTGCTCAGGCCGCTCGACCAGCGGTCGTGGCGGATCGGTCAGCGCGTCCGACGGTGACCCCGAGGGCGATCTGCACGATGCCGAACAGGATCAGGAAGCCCGCGATGGCGACGACGGCCAGCGCTGCCCCGATGGACGGCAGGTTGATGACGAGCACGCCGATGACGATGCTGAGCACCGCGGCGCCGATCGTCAGGGCACGGTTCGTCGGTGTCGGGGCGTAGAGCAGCGTGATGCCCTCGACCAGCCAGGCGAAGCCGATCACGAACGCGATCCACCGCACCCCGACTGGCGGGGCGACGAGCGCCACGATGCCCCCGGCGAGGATCAGCGCACCGAGGACGACCAAGCCGATGCGGCGGCCGGTGCCGATCCCGCGGGCGAACGCACGGACGATCATCGACAGGCCGGACACCAGCAGGTAGATGCCGAACACCCACGCGACCGCGAACAGCGTCGCGTGCGGGAGCACGAGTGAGGCGACACCGACGAGGACCGCCACGATGCCGACGATCAGCAGCGCGGTCCGTAGTCGTCGATCCCCGCCGACGTCGGTGACGACGTCGTCCTGCAGCGCCATGGTGTCCGCCCTTCCCTGAGAGGATCTGGTCCTGCGCGCTTCTGCGTCAGGGCTACTCCTCGGAACCGCCCGTGTCCGGTGCCGATGCGGACGCATCGGTCCGCGCGGGGTCGGTCCGGCCGGGCGGGCGCGCCGGCCACGTGACGAGCAGCAGCACCTCGAGCGGGCCGAACAGCAGCGTCAGGAGGAACCAGGTCCACGCCGATCGGTTCCGGGTCCGCGCGTACCCGCCGGCGAGCGTCGCGACGCTGAGCCAGAGGCTCGACAGGTACAGGCCGGTGAAGTCCTCGTGCACGAACAGTTCCCTTCGAGAGATACATCAATACCGGTCGAAGGGTAGCGCGTCGTCAGACCGTGCCGGCCTCGTCGTCGCTGGTGCGGCGGAGTGAGCGCACCATGCTGCGCAACGCCCCCCGCGCCGCCACCTGCTGCTCGTCCGACAACCCGTCGAGCATCCGGACCTCGACGCCGCGGACAGCCGCGCTCGCGAGCTCGAGGCTCGCCCGGCCGCTCGCCGTCAACCGCGTCGGGAGTGCCTTGCCCACCGGTGCCTCGGTGGCCCGCGTCACGAAGCCGTCCCGTTCCAGGGCCTGCAGCAGCACGTTCATCGACTGCCGCGTGACGAAGGCGCCGCGTGCGAGCTCGGAGTTCGACAGCCCGGGCCGCTGTGCCAGGAGTTCGAGGCACGAGTAGTGCGTCATCGTCATGCCGAGTGGGCGCAGCACGGCCTCCATCGCGGCGCGGAGCGCGCTCGCGGCTTCCTTGAGCAGGTACCCGAGGGACGTCTCGAGGTCGATACCGTCTTGACTCATGTCAGGAGTCTGACATAGATTGCTCCGTGTCAGAAGACTGACATGAACCGAAGGAGCACCACATGCCCGTCACCGGCCCCGACTTCATCTCCCTGCAGACCCGCGACCTGACGGCGTCCCAAGCGTTCTACGAGCAGTACCTCGGTCTCGTCCGCTCGCAGGCCGGCCCGCCGCACGCCGTCGTGTTCGAGACGACGCCGATCGCGTTCGCGCTGCGGGACGTCGTCCCCGGCACCGACCTCGACGCGGTGTCGCAGCCGGGCATCGGCGCGGCGATCTGGCTGCACGCGACCGACGTGCAGGCCATCCACGACGCCCTGGTGACCGACGGCCACACGATCGTCTCGGCACCGATCGACGGCCCGTTCGGCCGGACGTTCACGTTCGCCGACCCGGACGGCTACCAGGTCACGCTCCACGACCGCGCCTGAGCTGCGGCCGTCACGCTTCGTCACGATGGATGACGGACGCAGACCCCGCACGTAGCGTCGCCAAGCGTGACCAGCACTAGCGAACCCCGGCAGATCCGCTTCAACGCGTTCGACATGAACTGCGTCGCGCACCAGTCCTCCGGGCTGTGGCGGCACCCGCGCGACCGATCGCGGGACTACCGCGACCTGACGTACTGGACGGACCTGGCGAAGACGCTCGAGGGCGGCGCGTTCGACGGCATCTTCATCGCCGACGTGCTGGGCACGTACGACGTGTACGGCGACTCGAACGAGGCCGCGCTCCGCACGGGCTCGCAGGTGCCGGTCAACGACCCGATCCTGCTGGTGTCGGCGATGGCGTCGGTGACCGAGCACCTCGGCTTCGGGATCACGGCGGGCACGGCGTACGAGCACCCGTACCCGTTCGCCCGGCGGATCTCCACGCTCGACCACCTGACCAAGGGGCGCGTCGGCTGGAACGTCGTCACCGGGTACCTGCCGAGCGCCGCACGGAACATGGGCCAGACCGACCAGCTGTCGCACGACGACCGCTACGACGTGGCCGACGAGTACCTCGAGGTCCTCTACAAGCTGTGGGAGGGCTCGTGGGAGGACGACGCCGTCGTCGCCGACCGCGCGTCCGGCGTCTTCACCGACCCGGCGAAGGTGCACCCGATCGAGCACCACGGCAAGCACTTCGACGTGCCGGGCATCCACCTGTCCGAGCCGTCGGTGCAGCGATCGCCCGTCATCTACCAGGCGGGCGCGTCGCCGCGCGGCATCCGCTTCGCCGCGGAGAACGCCGAAGCCGTCTTCGTGGGCGCACCGACCGTCGAGCAGCTCGCGTCGACCGTCGCGAAGGTCCGTGACGCCCTGGAGGCAGCTGGTCGCGACCGCTACGCCGCTCGCGTCTACACACTGCTCACCGTGATCACGGACGCCACCGACGAGCTGGCCCAGGCGAAGTACGAGGACTACCTGTCGTACGCGTCGGAGCTCGGTGCGCTGGTGCTCAACTCCGGCTGGATGGGCGTCGACCTGTCGCAGTGGGACCTCGACGAGCCCCTCGGCGATGTCGAGTCGAACGCGATCCAGTCGGCTGCGGCCAACATCGCGGCGGCGACCGGTGAGGACGGCAGCTCGTGGACGATCCGCGACCTCGCCCGGCACACCGCGATCGGCGGGCTCGGGCCGGTCGCCGTCGGCGGGGGAGCGACCATCGCCGACCGCCTGCAGGAGATCCAGGAGCTCACCGACGTCGACGGCTTCAACTTGGCGTACGCGGTGACGCCGGGCACGTGGGAGGACGTCATCGAGTTCGTCATCCCCGAACTCCGGGCGCGCGGGGCGTACCCGACCGGCTACGAGCCCGGTTCGCTGCGGCACAAGCTGCACGGCCGCGGTGACCGGCTGCCCGACGAGCACCGTGGGGCGTCGTTCAGGATCGGCAGCAGCGCGGTCGTAGGCTGACCGGGTGATCGAACCGTCCGTGTCCGTGCGTCCAGCGGCCCCGGACGAAGTGTCGGCGTGTGTCGACCTGTGGGTCGCAGCGGTCGCGGCACGGGACGGCGTGCCGGAATCCGAGGCGGTGCGAGCCCGCGCGGCGTCGAAGTTCGCCGTGCCTCGGGTCGCCCTGCTCGTCGCTGTCGGAGCGGCCGGTGCGATCGACGGCTTCGCGCTCGTGACGGCGCCGGGGTCCGGGCGGTCGACCGACCCGTCCGACGCCGCCTACCTGTCGCTGCTCGCCGTCCGCCCGGACGTGCAGGCGCGGGGTGTCGGGCGTGCGCTCCTGGCCGCGTCGGTCGACGCGGCGTCGGCGGCGGGACACCCCGCGGTGGTCCTGCACGCACTCGCCGGCAACGAGCGAGCGCTGCGGCTCTACGAAGCCGGCGGGTTCCGGGCGAACGGGGTCGAGTTCCCGCACGCCCTGACGGGCGGGCCGACGCGGACGTACATCGCGACGGCCCCGGCGCGCTGAACCGTCAGACGCGCCACTTCGGTCGCGGGGCGTGGTCCTCGTACGACTGCCGACTCGGGTAGGTGATCAGCTCGATCGTCGATCCCCACGGCGTTCCGACGTACACGAACCGGTTGCCGAACCCACCCTCGTTGCCGCCGAGGTCACGCGGGTCGGCGTACCGCTGGCCGCCCGCCGTCTCGATGTGCGACAGCGCGTGGTCGATGTCGTCGACGTAGAACGCCACGTGCTGCCAGCCGAGGTCGCTCGCGCGGACGGCCGGGCGCTGGTCGGGGCCGTGGTACTCGAAGAGCTCGAGTCCCGGCCCGTTCGGCAGCGCGAGCATACGCAGTGCCCCCTGGGCCATGGTCTTCGGGATGCCGAGGCGCCGCTGGACGTCGGGTTCACCGCGGAGCGGTTCGCTCCGGAGGAACCGGTCGTACAGGGGGACGGCGTCGAGTCCCAGGACGAAGAAGTCGGTGGCCTGGTCGATGTCGGGCACGGTGAGGCCGATGTGGTCGATGCCGTGTGCGGTGCTGGGGGTGCCCGTCGGGGTGGTGACGGTTGCAGGACGTGTCGCGGTGGTGCCGGATGGGCGTGGCGCAGTGTGCATGGTGCCGTCTCCCCTGAGTTCGGCTCGGACGTGGATCACCCGAGTAGAACGGCTGTTCGCGGGGGAGGACAAGCGGAGCGCGGGACGCGTGCGGAGAACCGCCGCGATCGTGCGTGATCAGTCGACGGGGGTCCACGCCGGGTAGGTTGCCGAGCGTCCGTCGCCCGAGGACCGCCGGGTGACGCGGCGCTGTACCCAGGGCAGGACGTGCTCGCGGTAGTAGCGGAGTTCCTCGGAGAGTCGGGTGCGGCCGGTCTGTTCGGACGCCGGCTCGATCGGTGCCGGTCCGTCCTCGATCGCGTGCAGGGCGAGGTCCGCGACGCGCTGGTGGCCGGTGTCGTTCATGTGCAGCCGGTCCTCGGACCAGAACTCGGCACGGCGCAGGTGCGGATCACGGGACACGTCGACGAAGGGCAGGTCGTACCGGTCGGCGAGGTCGGCGAGGGCGTCCGCCCAGGCGTCGCCGCGCGCGTTGATGAGGCGTCCGAGGGGGAGTCGTGCGCTCGGGTCGGCGGGGCTCAGCAGCGCCAGCCGGACCCCGCGGCCCAGGACCGTGTCGACCGCCGCTTCGAGTGGTGCGATGAGGGCGTGGGCGTCGAACCGTGGCCGCAGCAGGTCGTTGCCGCCCGCGCAGAACGTGATCAGCGTCGGTGCGGGGTCGAGTGCGAGAGCCGCGTCGAGCTGCTCTCCGAGGACCCCGGCGAGCAGGCGCCCGCGGACCGCGAGGTTGGCGTACCGGACGTCTGCGTCGTGCGCACGGGCCATGCCGCTCGCGAGTCGGCCGGTCCAGCCGGGGAACGGTACGGCGCCGGCGTCGCCGATGCCCTCCGAGAAGCTGTCGCCGATCGCGACGTAACGGATGGTGTCGGGCATGCGGCCATCATCGTGCACATGTCTGTGCACGTTCTGGTGTGGAACGAGCGTTTCAGGACAGCGACCACGACACACGACCGTTACACGAGGGAAACGGCGGGCGCGAAGAGGCTCCCTAACTTCTGTGGTGGAGGCGATCACCGCCTCCCCACCCCACTCCCTCGGAGGACGCCATGGCTACCGATCTCGTGACACCCGTCGCAGCGCCCCACGCCCCCACCACGACCGCCGCACCCGCTGGTGCCGGCGTCGTCAAGCCCGGGTACGACCCGGCGCTCACGAACGAGGACCTCGCCCCGCTGCGCAAGCAGAGCTGGACGAGCTACAACTTCTTCGCCTTCTGGATGTCCGACGTGCACTCGGTCGGCGGCTACGTCACCGCCGGGTCGCTCTTCGCACTGGGCATCGCGAGCTGGCAGGTGCTCATCGCCCTGGTGGTCGGCATCCTGATCGTGCAGGTCTTCGCCAACCTCGTCGCCAAGCCGTCGCAGCGCACTGGCGTGCCCTACCCGGTCATCAACCGTGCGGTGTTCGGGGTGCTCGGGGCGAACGTGCCCGCGATCATCCGCGGGCTGATCGCGATGGCCTGGTACGGCGTGCAGACGTTCCTCGCCGCGCAGTCGCTCAACATCATCTTCCTGAAGTTCATCCCCGCCTCGGCCGGGCTGCTCGACCACTCGTTCCTGGGGCTGTCGGCGCTCGGGTGGATCTCGTACGCGATCCTGTGGGTCGCACAGGGGGCCCTGTTCTGGATGGGCATGGAGGCCATCAAGAAGTTCATCGACTGGGCGGGCCCGGCGGTGTACGTCGTGATGATCGCGCTGGCGATCTACCTCGTCAGCCAGGCCGGCATCGGCAACATCTCGTTCACGCTGTCGGTGGGGGAGCCGCTCTCGTTCGGCGCGTCGATCCCGGTCATGCTCTCCGCGGTCGCCCTGGTGGTCAGCTACTTCTCCGGCCCGATGCTCAACTTCGGTGACTTCTCGCGCTACGGCAAGTCCTTCGCGGCCGTCAAGCGGGGCAACTTCTGGGGCCTGCCGATCAACTTCCTGTTCTTCTCGGTGCTCACCGTGCTGTGTGCGAGTGCGACCGTGCCGGTCTTCGGCAAGCTCATCACCGACCCGATCGAGACCGTGCAGGCGATCGGCGCCCCGTTCGCGATCCTGCTCGGCGGCCTGACCTTCGTCACGGCGACGGTCGGCATCAACATCGTCGCGAACTTCATCAGCCCCGCGTTCGACTTCTCGAACGTCGCTCCACGCAAGATCTCGTGGCGAGCCGGCGGCATGATCGCCGCGGTCGGCTCCGTGCTGCTGACCCCGTGGAACTGGTACGGCAACGACCAGGCAATCCTGTACACGCTCGGGGTGCTCGGCGCCCTCATCGGTCCGCTGTTCGGCATCCTGATCGCCGGGTACTACATCGTCGGGAAGCAGCGCATCGCCGTCGACGACATGTACACGAAGGACACCTCAGCCCGGTACTGGTACCGCGGCGGCTTCAACCCGAACGCCATCGGTACCCTCGTCGTCACCGGGGTGGTCTCGGTCGCCAGTGCGGTCCTGCCGCCCGCGCTCGGGATCCTGCCGGGGCTGAACAACTACAGCTGGTTCATCGGCTGCGGCCTGGGACTCGTGGTCTTCTGGGGCCTCGAGCGGGTCCGGCCGAGCATGCCGGAGCTCGCCTCGGACGACCCGACGGTCGACGACGGCGCCGCCGTCGGACGAGCCTGAGACGCCGCAGCGACACCGCACCACCATCGACACACGCACCACCAGCGACACCCGCACCGCCCGCACCACCGGAAGGACCCCGATGCGCATCCGCGTCGTCAACCCGAACACCACCGCCTCGATGACCCGCTCGATCGGCGTCGCCGCCACCGCGGTCGCCGGCCCGGGCACCATCGTCGAGGCGGTGAACCCCACGATGGGCCCGGCGTCGATCGAGAGCCACTACGAAGAGGCGCTCGCGGTGCCGGGGCTCCTCGAGCAGATCGCGCTCGGGGAGCAGGACGGCGTGGACGCCTACGTCGTCGCCTGCTTCGGCGACCCGGGCCTCGACGCCGCGCGGGAGCTCGCCGCCGGGCCGGTCATCGGGATCGCCGAGGCGGGCTTCCACGCAGCGGCGATGCTCGGGCGCCGGTTCGGCGTCGTGACGACCCTGGCGCGGACGACCGGACGGGCCCACGAGCTCGCCGAGCGCTACGGCTTCGCGTCGCTCGTCACCGAGATCCGGGCGTGCGAGGTCGCGGTGCTCGAGCTCGACGACCCCGCTTCGGGCGCACGCGCCCTGGTGATCGAGGAGTGCCGGGCCGTCATCGCCGGCGGAGCCGACGCGGTCGTGCTCGGCTGCGCGGGGATGGCGGACTTCTGCGCCGAGGTCTCGCGGGCGATCGGGGCACCGGTCGTCGACGGCGTCGCCGCGGCGACCGTGCTCGCCGAGTCGCTCGTGCGGCTCGGGCTCTCGACGGGCAAGCACGGCGAGTACGCCACCCCGCCGACGAAGGCGATGTCGGGTCTGCTGGCGGGCTTCGAACGCCAGCCGGCGGCGGGCGCGACGGTCGGGGCGGGCGCATGACGGGCCTCCCGGCCGACGGCAGCACCGAGTCCCGCACCGACGTCGACACCGACACCGTCGCGGACCTCGTCCTGCGCGCAGATCGCGCCTGGATCGACGGAGGCTTCCGGCCCGCAGCGGTCGTCGTGCGCGACGGCCGCGTCGACGGCGTCCTGCCGGTCGACGCCGAGGTCCGGACGCTCGACGACCGCACCGTGCCGGACGACCAGGTCCTGCTGCCCGGCCTCGTCGACACCCACGTGCACGTCAACGAACCCGGACGCACCGAGTGGGAGGGGTTCGCGTCCGCGACCCGGGCCGCCGCCCTCGGCGGGGTCACGACCATCATCGACATGCCGCTCAACTCGATCCCCGCGACGACGACGGTCGAGGCGCTCGCCGTGAAGCGGGCGAGTGCCGAGGGGCGGGTCGCCGTCGACGTCGGGTTCTGGGGCGGGGCGGTCCCCGACAACGTCGGCTCGCTCGGCGCACTGCACGACGCGGGCGTCTTCGGGTTCAAGTGCTTCACCGCGCCGTCCGGGGTCGACGAGTTCCCGCACCTGGACGCCGACCAACTGCGCGCCGCGATCGAGGAGGTCGCCCGGATCGACGCCCTGCTCATCGTGCACGCCGAGGACCCCGAGTTCCTGGTCGACCACGCCGCGCTCGGCGGCCACTACGAGGACTTCCTCGCCACCCGCCCGGTCGACGCCGAGCGGTCCGCCATCGCGCGGGTCATCGACGGCGCACGGGCCACCGGCGCGCGGGTCCACATCCTGCACCTGTCCGACGCCGGTGCGATCCCGATGATCCGCGCCGCGAAGGACGACGGCGTCCGGATCACGGTCGAGACCTGCCCGCACTACCTGTCGTTCGAAGCGGGGTCCATCCCCGACGGCGCGACCGAGTACAAGTGCTGCCCGCCGATCCGTGACGACGCGAACCGTGACGCCCTGTGGGCCGGCGTGCTCGACGGCACGATCGACATGGTCGTGTCGGACCACTCGCCGTCGACCGCCGACCTCAAGGTCGACGACTGGGGACTCGCCTGGGGCGGGATCGCCGGCCTGCAGGTCGGCTTCCGAGCCGTCTGGACCGAGGCCCTCCGCCGCGGCATCCCGCTCGAGGTGCTGTTGCCGCTGTTCACGACCGGTCCGGCAGCACTCGTCGGCTTCCCCGACCGCGGGGTCATCGCCCCCGGCGCGCTGGCCCACTTCGCCGTGTTCGACCCGTCCGCCACGGCGGTCATCGACGTGGCCGGCCTGGCACACCGCAACCCGGTCTCCGCGTTCGCCGGCCTGGAGGCCCGTGGCCGCGTCACCGAGACCTGGCTGCGCGGGCGCGTGGTGGCGTCCACCGCGTCCGGCGTCACCGCCGTCGAGGGGCAGCTCGTCGCGGCTCCCGTGACCGCGGATGCCCGGGTCACCGAAACACGTCTGTAACGATCGTTCCGGTACGCTCGTGACCGGAACGGAAGGACCAACCATGCACCCCGTGAACCCGCCAGCCCGCCTCCTCATGGGCCCCGGCCCGATCACCGCCGACCCGCGTGTGCTCCGCGCCCTGTCGACCCCGCTCGTCGGGCAGTACGACCCGTGGATGACCTCCGCCATGAACGACACCCAGGAGCTCTACCGCGGTGTGTTCGGCACCACGAACGACGCCACCGTGCTCGTCGACGGCACCTCGCGCGCCGGGATCGAGGCGGTGCTCGTGTCGCTCCTCGCGCCCGGGGATCGCGTGCTCGTGCCGGTGTTCGGCCGGTTCGGGCACCTGCTCGCCGAGATCGCGGGCCGTGCCGGGGCCGAGGTCCACACCATCGAGACCGCGTGGGGTCAGGTGTTCACGCCGTCCGCGATCGAGGACGCCATCGTCCGTGTCCGGCCGAAGGTGCTGGCGATCGTGCAGGGCGACACCTCCACCACGATGAACCAGCCGCTCGACGAACTGGGCGCGATCTGCGAGCGGCACGGCGTGCTGTTCTACACCGACGCCACGGCGACCGTCGGCGGCAACCCGCTCGAGGTCGACGCCTGGGGCATCGACGCCGTCAGTGCCGGCCTCCAGAAGTGCCTCGGCGGGCCGTCCGGCAGCGCGCCGGTCACCGTCTCGCCGCGTGCGACCGCCGTGCTCGACGAGCGCCGCAGTGTCGAGGCGGGCATCCGCGAACCCGGTGACGACGTCGCCGACGAGCCGATCCGCTCGAACTACCTCGACCTCGCCATGATCCTGGACTACTGGGGTCCGCGGCGACTGAACCACCACACCGAGGCCGCGTCGATGCTCTACGCCGCCAACGAGTGCGCCCGCATCCTGCTCGACGAAGGGCGCGAGCAGGCGATCGCACGCCACGAAGTCGCGGGCCGCGCGATGCTGCAGGGCGTCCAGGCGCTCGGGCTCGGGGTGTTCGGTGACGTCGCACACAAGATGCACAACGTCGTCGCGGTGGAGATCCCGTCCGACGTCGTCGGCGACCAGGTCCGTGGTTCGATGCTCGACGACCACGGCATCGAGATCGGCACCTCGTTCGGACCGCTGCACGGCAAGGTCTGGCGCATCGGCACCATGGGCTACAACGCCCGCAAGGACACCGTCGTGACGACCCTCGCCGCCCTCGAGCACGCGCTCCGCCGGGCGGGGCACGCCGTCCCGCACGGCGGTGGGGTCGACGCGGCCCTCGACGTCTTCGCCGGTGCGCCGGTCGGGGTGCTGGCGTGAGCGCGGCCCCGGTCGTGACCGCCACCGCCCTGGGCACCGCCGACGCCGAGCTCGTGGCGCGCTGGTGCGACGAGCTGGCCCTGGTCACCGAGGAGACCGGCCGGATCACCCGCGTGTACCTGTCGCCCGAGCACGCCCGCGTCAACGGGATCGTCGCCGGGTGGATGCAGGACGCCGGACTCACCACCTGGCAGGACGCCGCCGGCAACCTGCACGGACGGGTCCACGGTGCGGCCCCCGACGCCCCCGTGCTGCTGCTCGGCTCGCACCTCGACACCGTGGTGGACGCCGGCCGCTACGACGGGATCGTCGGGGTCCTGATGGCCATCCGCACCGCTGCGCGACTGACCGCCGCGGGACCGCTGCCCGTCGCGCTCGAGGTCATCGCGTTCTCCGACGAAGAGGGGACCCGCTTCGGCAAGGCCCTGCTCGGGTCGTCCGCCGTCGCCGGGGTGTGGGATGAGTCCTGGTGGGACCTGGCGGACGGCGACGGCGTGACCCTGCGCGAGGCCTTCACCCGGTTCGGGCTCGACCCGGCCCGGGTGGGTGACGCGGCGGCCGACCCGAAGACGCTCGCCGGGTACCTCGAGGCGCACATCGAACAGGGCCCGTACCTCGAGCAGGCCGGTCAGGCGCTCGGCGTCGTCACGAGCATCGCGAGCGCCCGACGCTTCTCGGTCGAGGCCGTCGGCGAGGCCCGGCACGCCGGCGGCACGCCGTACGAGCGCCGCCACGACGCGCTGCTCGCCGCGGCCGAGGCCGCCTTGGCCGTCGAGCGGATCTGCCGGGCGTCGCACCACGTCGGCACCGTCGGCACGATGACCGTCGAACCGGGCGCGGTGAACGTGGTCCCCGGCCTCGCACGGTTCTCGGTGGACCTGCGCGGCGAGTTCGACGACGGCCGCGACGCGGTGTGGGACGAGCTCACGAAGGCGTTCTCGCTGATCGGGGAACGACGCGGGGTCAGCGTCACGCCGACCGAGGTGCACCGCGCGCCGGCGGTGTTCTGCGCGCCGCGGCTGATGGACGCCGTCCGCGCCGGCATCGAGTCGACGGGTGAGGCCGCGCCGATGGAGCTGTTCTCGCGGGCCGGACACGACGCCATGTCGCTCGGGCTCGTCACCGACGTCGCGATGCTGTTCCTGCGCAACCCGGACGGCATCAGCCACCACCCGGACGAGTTCGTCTCGACGCCCGACATCGCGCTCGGGCTCGACGCGCTCGCCGTCGCGGTGGAGCGGGTGGCCCGGGCATGAGCACCGCCGGACCGGACGTCCGCGCCCGCATCGACTCCGTCTGGGAGCAGCTCTCGCCCGCCGAACGACGCGTCGCCGCGATGGTCCGGCACGACCCGGAACTCCTGCTCGTCGGGACCTCGGCCGAGCTCGCCGCCGAGTCGGGCACGTCGAAGGCCACGGTGTCCCGGCTCGTCCGGTCGCTCGGGTTCCAGGACGCGGCCGAGGTCCGGCAGAACCTGATGTCCGCACGCGGCTCCGGCCTGCCGTGGGTTGCGGAAGACGCCGCCCACGTCGACCAGCGCGCCGTCGAGGCCCGCAACCTCGACGCGGCGTTCGCCTCGCTGGCCCGTGCCGATCGTCCGCGACTCGCTCGCCGCATCGTCCGCGCTCATCGCGTGCTCGTGTTCGGGGAGCGCGGCGCCTACCCGGTGGCGCTGCAGCTCCGCGCGCAGCTCGCCCAGGTCCGCTCCGACGTCCGGGTCGGTCCGGCACCGGGGCAGCGGCTCGGCGAAGAGGTCGCCGACCTCGACCGCCGTGACCTCGTCGTCCTGGTGACCGTGCGTCGGCACACCGCCGGGGTCGACCGGATCGTGCGGCACTGCGTGTCGACCGGCGCCGACGTCGTCGTGCTGGGCGATCCGACCGCAGCCGTCATCGCGGCACCGGCGAACACCGCGATCCTGTGCCCGGTCGACTCACCGGCGGCGTTCGACTCGATGGCGGCCCTGTTCGCGGTCGTCGCGGCCATCGCGAACGACGTGTACGAAGCCTCGGGACCGGCCGGCCGCGCGCGGGTCGACGCGGTGGCGAGTGCCTACGACGCGCTGGGGGAGCTCGCAGCGCCCTGACCGTCGGGGCTGTCGGGGCCGTCGGCGTGCAGCTCGGTGGCGAGCGACGCGTTGCGCTCACGGATGAGCCGCGGCAGGTAGCGCTCGAGGGCGACGACCTCGGCCAGACGACCGAGCGGGCCGAACGGTGCGCGGAACGTGATGGTGTCGACCATGCGCGTGCTGCCGGCCGACGGCTCGAACCGGTGCTCGTGGTGGAAGCGGGCGAACGGCCCACGCACCTGTTCATCGACGAAGCGGTGCGGAGCCTCCAGAGCAGTGATCCGACTCGTCATCCGCCAGACGATCCCGAAGTGCCGCGCGCGCCAGGTGACGGACTCGCCCAGGCCGATCGTGCCGGACGTCGTGCCGGCGACGGCGCGTTCGTCGGTCGCAGCCATCGACCGCTCGTGCGCGCCGATGTCGAGCGACAGCGCGAACGCGCGCTCCGGCGGTGCCGCGAGCTCGGTCACCACGCGGAACGTCACCGTCACGAGGCTGGCCAGACCGTCGGCGTCGAGCGGTCGTCATCGCGCAGAGCAGCCGCGATGAGCTGGTCGTGGCGTCGTCCGCGGTGGAACACGCCGGACCGGAGCCGTCCCTCGTAGCGGAGCCCGAGCCGCTGCGCGATCGCCGCGGACGGGGCGTTCGCCGCGATCGCCCGCCACTGCACGCGGACGAGCGCGAGTCCGTCGGGCGACGGCGCGAACGCCCACGCCAGGACGGCGGCTGCGGCCTCGGTCACGAAGCCGTGGCCGCGACCGTCCGGGTGCACGGCGTAGCCGACCTCGGCCGCGCCGTCGACGAACCCGAACAGTCCGATCGTCCCGAGGAGTCGGAGGTCGTCGGCCCGCCGGATGCCGAACTCGTAGCGGGAGTCCGTGGACCAGCCAGCGCGCACGACGTCGGTGATCCAGTGGTGCGCCTCGGCGTGGCCGTACGGCACCGGTACCGGCGTGTAGGCGACGACGTCGGGGTCGTTCGCGTACCTGATGACGTCCTCCGCATCGGACGGTTCCGGCAGGGAGAGCACCAGGCGATCGGTCCGGAGGGTGACGGGGTCCACGCACCGAGCCTAGCCACGGGGACGTGCGCGGTAGCGTCGGGGCATGACGTTCGACGCGATCCCGTTCCCGGTCATCGACGGCCACAACGACCTGCCGTGGGAGCGCCGCGAGGCCCACGACTCCGGGGTCGAGGGCATCGACACCGAGGTCGACTCGCTGCACACCGACCTGCCGAAGCTCCGCGCCGGTGGGGTCGTCGGCCAGTTCTGGTCGGTCTTCGTGCCCGTCGACGAACCGGACCCCGTGCGGACGACGCTGCAGCAGATCGACCTGGCGCACCGGATCATCGAGCGGTACCCGGAGTCGCTCGCACTCGCCCGGACGGCGGCCGAGGTGCGGGCGGCGGTCGAGTCCGGTCGGATCGCGTCGCTGCTCGGCGCCGAGGGCGGGCACTCCATCGGCGACGACCTGGCGGTGCTCCGCGTCTTCGCCCGACTCGGCGTCCGCTACATGACGCTCACGCACAACGACGACACCCCCTGGGCCGACTCGGCGACGGGCTCGCGTCCGCACGGCGGGCTGACCGATCGCGGCCGCCAGGTGGTGGCCGAGATGGAGCGGATCGGCATGCTCGTCGACCTGTCGCACACCGCACCGGCCACCATGCGGGACACCCTCGACGTCGCCACGCAGCCCGTCGTCTTCAGCCACTCGTCCACCGTCGCGGTCGACGACCACCCGCGGAACGTACCGGACGACGTGCTCGCCCGGTTGTCGGACAACGGCGGCATCGTGATGATCACGTTCGTGCCGAAGTTCGTCTCACGCGACTGGGCGGACTGGGAGGACGCCGGCTCGGTGGGGGAGCCGCCGCTCGTGACGGTGTCGGACGTGGCGGACCACGTCGAGCGCGCCCGCGACCTCGCCGGCGCAGCGCACATCGGCCTCGGCGGGGACTACGACGGCACCCCGGTGCTGCCGCCGGACCTGCGAGACGTGTCCCGGTACCCGGTGCTCGCCGCCGAGCTGCAGCGGCGCGGGTGGGGAGCGGACGACCTGCGGGCGCTCGCCGGCGGCAACGTGCTGCGGGTGCTCGAAGCGACCGACGAGCGGTTCGCGCGGACGGCGTTCCTGCGCTGAGACATCGTCAATAGGTCCACAAGCTGCGGACCAATCGAGATGGAGCGCCGGAGTCAGCCGTAGGTGGGGTACTGCGGCCAGCCCTGGGGGCTGTCCTCCCAGTCCTGCTGGCGGCCGTACGCGGTGCGGTCCATGATGTGCGCGACGGGCAGGATCGCCTCGGTCCCACGCGATCCGGTGGCGTACGTCAGGTAGGGCACGCCGTCGCGCAGCAGGTAGTACGAGTAGCCCGGCACCGGACCGTCGTAGTCGTCGTGGTGCAGGGTCCAGCCCCAGTCGTCGTGGTAGCTCGTGGCGCCCGACGACACCCACCGGTGCGGCCAGCCGCGCAGCTCTCGCCAGCGCTCGAGCTTCTCGATCGGAGCCTGCGAGACCATGGCGAACGCGATGCCCTCGTCGTCGAGCCGACCCGTGTTCGCCGGCAGGTTGTCCACGGCCCAGGTGCAGCTCGGGCAGCCGTCGTCCCAGTCGGGCGCGAACATCACGTTCTGCACGAGGAGCAGGTAGCGGCCGTCGAACAGCTCGGAGAGCCGGACCGGGCGGTCGGCGCCCTGGAACTCGTAGTCCTCCACCTGGACCATCGGGAGTCGGCGGCGGGCGGCGGACACACGGTCGCCGTGCCGGGTGAGTTCCTTCTCGTCGCGGACCTGGGTGGCGAGTGCCTCGTCGAACGCGGCACGGTCGACCACGGGCGGTGCGACCTCGGGTTGCTGCAGCTTGGACATGGCGACCTCCTCGTCGTTGCCCGGCACCGTACGCCCAGGTGGGCCACACGGCAACGGGGGCCCGACGCCGTGGACAGGACCACCTGGGGTCCGGTCGCTAGGATCGGGCGCACACCGCGCCTCCAGGAAGAGCGATGCGCGACCTGACCCGATGAGGACGGACCGGATGAGCGGCACGATCTACGACAACATCTCCCAGGCGTTCGGCAACACCCCGCTCGTCAAGCTGAACCGGCTGCCGAAGGCGGGCGGCGCCGAGGTGCTGGCCAAGCTCGAGTTCTACAACCCCGGCGCCAGCGTGAAGGACCGCCTCGGCGTCGCGATCATCGACGCGGCCGAGCAGTCCGGCGACCTGCAGCCGGGCGGCACCATCGTCGAGGGGTCGTCGGGCAACACCGGCATCGCCCTCGCGCTCGTCGGTGCGGCCCGCGGGTACAAGGTGATCATCACGATGCCGGAGACGATGAGCGTCGAGCGTCGTGCAGTGATGCGCGCCTACGGTGCCGAGATCGTGCTCACCCCCGGTCCCGAGGGCATGAAGGGCGCGGTCGAACGCGCCGCCGCGATCGTCGACGAGACGCCCGGCGCGATCCTCGCCCACCAGTTCGAGACCGCCGCGAACGCCGCGATCCACCGGAAGACCACCGCTGAGGAGATCCTGCGCGACACCGAGGAGCACGTCGACGTGTTCGTCGCCGGCGTCGGGACCGGTGGCACGATCACGGGTGTCGGCCAGGTGCTCAAGGAGCGCGTGCCCGGCGTGCAGATCGTCGCGGTCGAGCCGAAGGACTCCCCGCTCCTGACCGAGGGCAAGGCCGGACCGCACAAGATCGCGGGCATCGGTGCGAACTTCATCCCCGAGGTCCTCGACCAGTCCGTCATCGACGAGGTGTTCGACGTCGAGCTCGACGACGCCCTGCGTGTGGCGCGGGCGCTCGCGACCGACGAGGGCATCCTCGCCGGCATCTCGTCCGGCGCGATCATCCACGCCGCGCTCGAGATCGCAGCGCGACCCGAGAACGCCGGCAAGCGCGTCGTCGCGATCGTCTGCGACACCGGGGAGCGCTACCTGTCGACGGTGCTCTTCGAGGGACTCACTGCGTGAGTCGTTCCGTCCGACGAGGCGTGCTGCGGACGGTCCGGGAGGACCTGGCCGCAGCACGCCGCGGCGACCCCGCCGCCCGTGGTGACCTCGAGAACGCGATCGTCTACTCCGGGCTGCACGCCATCTGGACCTACCGCGTGACGCACCGGCTCTGGCTCGCCAGGGGCCTGCCCGGATCGCGGTTCGTCGCACGGGTCATCGGCCAGGCAGCACGGTCGGTGACGGGCATCGAGATCCACCCTGGCGCCCGCATCGGCCGTCGGTTCTTCATCGACCACGGCATGGGCGTCGTGATCGGGGAGACCGCGGTGATCGGGGACGACGTCGTGCTGTTCCACGGGGTGACCCTGGGCGGGCGCGGTGGCGACCACGGCCCAGGGGCCCGCCGGCATCCGGTCGTCGGCGACCGCGTCGTGCTCGGCGCGGGATCGTCCCTCATCGGGGCGATCAGCATCGGGCAGGACTCCGTCGTCGGTGCGAACACCGTGGTGACGAAGGACGTCCCCGCGGGGTCGGTCGTCACCGGGGTCGCCGGGACCGCCCGTCCGAGGTCCGGGCACGAGGGCGTGCCGACGCTCTGAACGCCCCGTCGCGGTGACGGGGCGTCCGAGGGCCAGTGCTTCGGCGCGTCGGCGCGTCAGCTCTTCTCGCAGGCGATGCCGTCGGCGTCGCGGTCCATCTTCTTGTTCGCCTTGTACAGGGCGTCGTCCTTCTTCACCGTCCCCTTGAGGGCGCGGTAGGTCACCTTGCCATTCGAAGTGACCTTGTTCTTCGTGACCGACTTCTTCGCGATGCCGCCCGAGTACACCTTGTGCACCGCGGTGCAGTTGGCGTAGGTCTTCGGGGCGGCCTGCGCGGTGGAGGCCCCACCGACGACGACGGTGGTGGCGAGGACTGCGGTTGCGGCGGCGATGCCGAGGGTACGGATGATGCGCACGGGTTCCCCCTGGAACGAGTGGGTGATCGACGGAGCGACCGCCGCGTCGGGTACGCGGCGACCTGATCCTACGATGTGAACGACGCTCATGACATGCCCCCGAACAGGTCCGGTCCGCGAGCCGCGGTGTCGGGCGTCTGGGGCATGCTGGGTGCATGGACGGCGCGCAGTTGCACGAGATCGCGAGTCGCACCGCGATGGGCCTGCCCGCGGTGTTCGAGACCGAGCCCTTCGGCGAGGGCGCCGTCGTCTACAAGGTGGTCGACAAGATGTTCGTGATGACGAGCGAGCTCCGGGGTGTGCCGATCGTCAACCTGAAGTGCGCGCCGCCGCACGGGGCAGCACTCGTTCGCGACCACGCCGAGATCACACCGGGGTGGCACATGAACAAGCGGCACTGGATCACGCTCGCTCCCGGTGACGGCATCGACGAGACCCTGGTCGAGGACCTCGTCGCGAACGCCTACGACCTGGTCGTCGCCGGGTTGCCCCGAGCGAAGCGGCCCCTCGACCCGACGCGCGGCGACTGATCAGGAGCTGGCGGCTGCCGAGGAGCTGGCGGCTGCCGAGGACCGGGCGAGCACCTTCGAGACGTCGCGGACGACCTTCGGCGCGAGTCGCTCCCCGGACTCGAGCACGGCACGGGCACGCTCGGGGGTCAGCCCCGCGAAGACCTCGCCGATCGTCACGCCGTGCTCCGGCCGGTACGTCACGACGACCGGGTCGCCTGCTGCCACCGGGCCAGACTTCACGACCCGCAGGTACGCGCCCGGACGGCCTTCCTCGGTGAACCGCCGGACCCACTTGTCGACGCCCATCCGGCGCGCGAACGTGCCGCACGGGATCCGCGGGATCGTCACCTCGAGCTCCAGCGTCTCGCCGATGCGCCACCGCTCGCCCGTCACGGCCCCGGTGACGTCGACACCCGTCGTCCGCAGGTTCTCGCCGAACAGGCCCGGCGGGATCTCGCGCTCCAGCGACGCGGCGAAGTACGCGGCGTCCTCGTCGGCGTAGGCGTACACGGCCTGGTCCTCGCCACCGTGGTGCTTCCGGTCAGCCTGGACGTCGGCGTACAGCCCGAGCGGTCGGACCCGGACCTTGCCGTCGACCGGACGCTTGTCGATGGCGGTGACGCCGATCGTGCCGGAGTCGGGCAGCAGGCGGTCGACGCGGCAGACGGCGGTGACGAGCGACATGCCACAACTCTGGCGCAAGTGTGACGAGAAGTGTGACGATCCGCCGTCCTCGCGCGTCCCATCAGCGACCGACCTCGTTCCCAGCCCCGACCAGTAGAAGGAAAGCGTGCACCACCAGTCCCTCGCCGAGCTCGACGACGCGGTCCTCGCCGGCCGGTCGTCCGATGGCGACGTCCGGGCCTTCGAGGTCCTGATCCGCCGCTACACACCGCTCCTGCGCGCCTACGCCCGTCGGACGCTGGGATCGACCGACGAACTCGACGACGTCGTGCAGGAGACCTTCATCACCGCGTGGGACCGCCTGGACCGTCTCGAGAACCACGCCAAGGTGAAGTCCTGGCTGATGCGGATCCTCAGCCGGAAGTGCCTGGACCGCATCCGGGCCCGCCGGTTCCACGACGACGTCACCGAACTCGAGGTCGCCGCACCCGCCGACGACGCGCCCGACCGGGTCGCCGAGGCCCGCTCGCGCGAGGAAGCGGCGGAGACGGCGCTCGCTGAACTACCCGAAGCCCAACGACGCTGCTGGATCATGAAGGAGGTGCTCGAGTACAGCTACGACGACATCGCCGCAGAACTCGACCTGCCTCCCTCGACGGTCCGCGGACTCCTGTCCCGAGCGAGGAAGAACATGATCCGACTCATGGAGGGATGGCGATGAGCGACCTCGACGCACTCGAACTCGACGACCTCGACGGCCACTCCATCGACGAGCTCGCCGACTACCTGGACGCCGGCATGCAGCCGCCGGACCCCACCATCGACGGCTCACCCGCGTGCCAGAACGCCCTCGCGGCGATCCTGCGCGTGCGGCACGCGTCGCTCGGCTCCCTCGAGGCCGCCGCCCGCGACGAAGCCCCGGCCGACGAGTCGTGGATCGGCGGCGTGCTCGCCAACATCTCGTTGGAGTCCCGCTCCGGACGGGACGTCCCGCTCCGCGCGCAGTCCGAGTCGGAGCGCCCGGTGATGACCGAGGGAGCCATCCGATCGCTCATCCGCCGGACCGGCGACGGTGTTCCCGGCGTCCTCGTCGCCCGGTGCCGGCTCGAGGGCGACGTCACCGAACTCGCCGCACCGATCCGCGTGGTCGTCGAGGTCGCGATCATGTCCGGCCCGTCGATCGTCGCGACGGCGGACCTGGTCCGCACCGGGGTCGCCCAGGCGCTGGCCGAGCAGACCGACCTGGTCGTCGAGTCGATCGACGTGGTGGTCCGCGACCTGCTCGAACCGCAGCCCGACGCCGACGACCCGCACACCGACACCGACACCGACACCGACATCGACATCGACACCGAGGGGACCCGATGAGCACCACCGACGACACCCTCGCCGCGGTCGAACAGGCCGTGGTCGACGTCCCCGGCGTCACCGACCTCTACCGCGCCCGCCCGACCGTGGCCAGCACGGTCAGTGCCGTCCGCGGCATGGCGTCCAGCGCGACCCCCGCACGTGTCGTGGTCGACGACGGCGTCCTGCGGGTCGTCATCGGCACCGACGGACACCGTCCCGCGCCCGAGGTCGCCCGCGCCGTGCACGACGTCGCCCTGACGACGGCGTCGGCGCACGGCCTGGCGCTCACGCGGGTCGACGTGCGGGTCGCGCGGGTGGGGTGAACCCGGCCCACTGACGGACGGGAGGCCCGTGGCGGCACCGCCACGGGCCTCCCGTCCGACCCCCGGTCGCGTCCTCAGCGCACGCGGCGCGTCCCCGGCCGCCGCTCGGCGACCTCGAGCACCACGACGATCGCGGCGACGAGCAGCGC
Organism: Curtobacterium sp. PhB146; assembly: GCF_004342995.1. Taxonomy (NCBI): domain Bacteria; kingdom Bacillati; phylum Actinomycetota; class Actinomycetes; order Micrococcales; family Microbacteriaceae; genus Curtobacterium; species Curtobacterium sp. PhB146. The sequence continues at coordinate 429,311 of NZ_SMBN01000002.1, forward strand.
GGTCGCGACGAGGGAGACGTCGGGCACCACGATCGTCGCGAGGATCGCGACGGCGAGCACGACGACGATCGCGTTCCACCCGGCGGACAGTGACGGCCGGAGTGCGAGCGCCCAGATCGCGAGCACGAACAGCGCGACCGGGACGGCCACGGTCGCAGCCACCGTGGCGTGCGACAGGTCGGCCTCGCCGGCGTCCGCGCTGACCGCGACCTCGATCCCGGCCGGCAGCGCACCCGCGGCGGCGAAGACGAAGTAGTGGCCGTAGCCGAACACGAGCGCGCTCGGCAGGTTCCGGATGTGGTCGTGCTGCTCACGCGAGAAGTAGATCCACCACAGTCCGGCGACGATGACGAGCCCGGCGGCGGCCAGCACGAGCAGCGACGCGAGGTGGTCGGCCTGGGCGATGCCGTCGATGACCGCGTTCGCCGAGGCGACGAGTCCTTCGCCCAGCACGATGAGGGTGAACAGCGCGTACCGCTCGGCGATGTGGTGCGTGTGCCACGGCGTCGTCTCGCCCGTGCCCTCTGCGATCGGTGGGACGAGGACCTCGAGCAGGACGAGGACGGGGAACGCCCACACCGTCGATCCCTGCGGCAGCGCGAGCATGCCGACCCAGAGCACCTGGACGACGACGATGCCCACGGCGTACCGGAGTGCGGTGCGGCGGTACCGCGAGGACGACACGGCGACGCGGAGCCACTGCGCCACCATCGCCAGGCGCATCACCACGTAGCCGATCACCGGCACCGTGAAGTCGCCCTCGGTCATGGCGGCTTGCACCCCGGCGGCGAGCACGAGCACGCCGGCCATCTGCACGAACGTCGTGACGCGGTAGAGCCAGTCGTCGGTGTCGAACGAGGTCGCGAACCAGCTGAAGTTCAGCCACGCCCACCAGATGGCGAAGAACACCATGGCGTACGCCACCACAGCGGAGCTGACGTGCCCCTCGGTCTCGATCTCGTGCAGGTTGGTGGCGGCGAAGCCCACCGCGACGACGAACACCAGGTCGAACAGCAGTTCCAGGGGGCTCGCGGCACGGTGTCCCTCGGCGGGGTCGCGGGGCGCCATCCGGCGCAGTCCGATCGTCGTCACCCGGCATGCCTACAGGACGAACGGCCCCGGGCGGTACCCGGGGCCGTTCGACGTGCAGGTGCGTGGGCCAGCAGGCGGCCGGCCCGCGCCGCTCAGTAGAAGTTGCTCGCTTGCGAGTGCGCCCACGCCGAGCACGGGGTGCCGTACGCGGCGCTGATGTACTGCAGGCCCCACTTGATCTGGGTCGTGGCATTGGTCTGCCAGTCGGAGCCGATGGTCGCCATCTTCGAACCGGGCAGCGCCTGCGGGATGCCGGTCGCCCCGCCGTTGGCGTTGACGGCCTGGTAGTTCCAGCCCGACTCCTTGGTCCACAGGTTGTCGAGGCACTGGAACTGGTCGGAGCCCCAGCCGTACTCGGACGACGCCAGCGAGGTCGCCGTCGCCTTGGCGCCTGCGACGGTGTTGCCCGCCGCCAGCTTCTGCGCGGCCTCCGCTGCTGCTGCGGCGGCCCGCTTCTCGGCGGCGGCCTTCGCGACGGCTGCTGCCTTCGCGTCGACGTCGCGCTTGTCCTGCGTGGCGCTGGCCTGCGCGACGTGCGCGGTCGACTCGACGGTCGACGAGATGCGCGTCGTGAGCGCGGCGCCGGACAGCTCCGGGTAGTCACTGAGCGCGTCGATGTGCTGCTCGAGCGAGGCCGTGTCGGTCTTGGCGTTCGCCGTCGTCATCACGGTCTTCGCGGTCGAGATGGTCGCCGCTGCCTGGGCACGGTCGAGGGCGGTGCCGCGCAGGGCGGGCTGGGCTGTCGCGGTCGCGGTCGCGCTCGCGGTGCCGGTCGGCATGCCGAGCGCTTCGCCGATGGCGGGCTGGGTGCCGATCGTGAGGGCACCGCCGGCGACGGCGAGGACCGCGGCGCCGCCGACGATCAACGTCGCACGGTGTCGGAGCGCACGGTGGCGGAGGGCGCGGCGCACACGCCGGCTGGGGGAGTTCAGGGCCTCACGTCGGGTCGAGGCGGTGGTGGTGGGGAGGTCGGGGGTGTGTCCTGGCATCGGTTCCGGTGGTCGGGCGGTTCGTGGTGCGGGACTCCGGGCTGCGCGGCACGTCGGGGACGGTGAGCGATGCTGCGTGCGTCGAGGTGCGCGCAGCAGGGGAGTCCGGCGAACCGGGGAGGACCGGACGGTGGTGTGGGGCCCGTCCGTCCGCCGCGACCGGCCCTGGGGAGGCCGCCGTCGGGCGAAGCCGACACGATGACTCGTCAGACTGGATGACGCGTCCAGGATCGCTGGCAGAACCGTCCGTCCACCCGTTGGTAACGGTTCGGTAACGGCCGGTTCGGACCTAGAACGTGTGAGGTTCCTGGGTGCGGTCGCCCTGGGCGACGCGTTCGAGGGCGTCGAGCGCTCCGGCGATCGCGGTGACGTCGGACTCGCCGAGCTCGGCGATGAGCTCGGCGACGATCCCGGTGCGGTCCGAGCGTGCTCGTTCGACCGCGGCGATGCCCTCGTCGGTGGCCGAGACCATGAAGGCGCGGCCGTCCCTCGGGTCCGCTTCGCGCTCGATGAAGCCACGCTGTTCGAGCTCGGTCAGGATGCGGGTCATCGTGGGCTTCGTGACCACCTCGATCCGCGACAGGTCGCCCGGGCGCAGGGGTCCTTCGCGCTGGATGGTGGCGAGTGCGGACACGATCCCGTACCCGAGCGAGGCCGAGTCCGTCCGTGCTCGCCGGTTGATCCGTCCGACCGCCGCGGCCAGACGTGCGGCGACCTCGGTACGGTCCGTCGATCGAGGACTCATGTGCTGCTCCGGGTGGGCGATCGGATGGTCGCCAGCGATGCTATCGGCTCGCCGGATCCGCAGTCTGGGAGCGTCGTGCGCGTCGGTCGCGGGCCAGGACGGGGTGTCCGGGAGGCCCGTGGAACGCGGACCGCCCGCCTCGCGTGCGCGAGACGGGCGGGTTCCTGTACGGCGGTACAGCCGGACTCAGTGCTTCTCGCCCGGCAGCTGGTGGATCGCCTCGGTCGCGAGCTCCGCGGCGACGTTGTCGCCGGACTCGGTCGCGGTGCGCAGCCGACGGAAGTCCGCGGTCATGCGGTCCCAGTCGACGAGCTCGTCGAGGTTCGGCAGGCGCAGGCGGAAGGCCAGACCGTCCATGGTGTCGCGGCACACGCGCTGCAGGTTCTCGTTGCCGCACTCGGCGACGTAGAGCGCGAACACGTCGAGCGAGTCGTGGTTGACGGCGGGGACGTCGTGCGACTCGAGCTCGGCGATCGTCTTGTCGAGCTGCGCGAGGATCTTCTTCCGTGCACCCGCGCCGAGGCGCGGGACCGCGAGGCGGACGACACCACCGAACAGCACCCCGAGGGTCTGCATCGCCTCGATGACCTCGGCGGGGTTCGGCGTCGTCACGCGCGTGTACCGGTTCGGCGCCATCTCGATGAGGCCGGCGCGGGAGAGCTGGCTCAGCGCCTCGCGGATCGGGGTGCGGGAGACGCCGAGCCAGGCGATGAGCTCGTCGTCGTTGAGCCGCTCGCCGGGGACGAGCGTGCCGTCCATGATCGCGTCGTGGATCTTGTGCCGGACGGTGTCGCGGAGCAGCTGGTGCTCGGTCGGGGCGCTGCGGGGGACCGGCATGCGTTCTCCTTCGATCGGGGCGCGGTCAGTGCACGCGCACCGATCAACGTACCTGATATGAGACCGGCGTTCCGCTCGGCTCAGCGCGTGTCACGGGGCGGTCGAGGTCGTCCTGGGCGGCATCGTCCGTGGCGTGGTCGCTCACCGCACGACCCCACCCCAGGCGTACCGCACCGTGGTGCCGTCGACGACGAGCAGCGAGTCGGGTGCCCGGTCGAACAGCCCCGGCATGCCGACTGCGTCGGGCAGGTCCCCCTCGAGCCGGTCGAGGTGCGCGGCCCGTACGGTCAGCGGCGGGTGCTGTCGCTGCCAGAACAGCGTCTGGGCCAGGTACCGGGCGTGGACGCCGGCGCGGGTGGTGAGTTCGGCGGCCAGGGGCGTGTCGACGACGTCACCGGCGGTGACCCGGATCGAGGCCGCGTGCCGAGGTCTGGCCGTGCCCGAGGGACGTTCCTGCCGCAGCGACCGCGCCCAGCGCACCGGGTGCAGGGCACGTGCGGGGTGCCGGACCGACCGGTGCGCGACGACCTCGCCGCGGCGGCGCGACCGGGCGTGCGCGAAGGTGTACGGGACGCCGAGCAGCGCGTGTGCGGCCACGATCGCCGGCACGTTCGCGGTGTCCACGGTGCGGTACGCGACCCCACGTCGGCCCTGGTCGTCCACGGTCAGGACCTCGATGGTGACCTCGGTCATGCGGCCGAGGCGGCCGGCGGAGGGGAACGGCGGCACCCGCGTCTCGTGGAAGACGTAGGCCGTCAGTCCCACCCAGGCGCTGCCGTCGACCACGTCGGGACGCGTTCCCCGCGGGACGAGTCGCGCCAGCGAGCCCGGGTCGTGTCGCCAGTGCGCGAAGACGATGTCGTCCCACGCGTGCTGGGTCACCGGCCGGTGCAGCAGTGGTGCGGCCGCACGGGTCCAGGACGGCTGGGTCACCGCTTCGGTGCGTGCCGACCGACGCGCACGGCCCACAGGACGAGCGGGGCCTGCAGCGGGAGCCGCAGCACGGAGACGAGGCGCATCGCCCGGGTCGACCGCGGGCTGTCGAGCAGGTCGTTCGCCATCTTCACGTTCGCGGGGAAGACCGCGGCGAACAGGGCAGCTGCAGCCCACCCCGAGGCCCGGCGAGTGGCCGGGAACGCGAGCCCGGCGGCGATGCCGAGTTCGGCCACGCCGGACGCGACCGTCGTCAGCCGCGGTGGCAGTGTGTCCGGCACGATCCGGTCGTAGTGGCGCGGCTGCAGGAAGTGGGTGACGCCGGCCCCGCCGAGCAGCACCGCGAGCAGTGTGGCAGTCCGGGTGGCTCGTTTGATCCGCTCACGTCGTCGCATGCCCCCATCGTGCTCGCCCGTCCTCGGAATCAGGTCAGTGCGGTCGCGACGAGGTCGAGGACCGCCGCCGCCACCTCGGCCTTCGTGCCCGAGGTCTCGCGGACCACCTCGCCGCCCGGCACCAGGACCTCGATTGCGTTCTCCTCGCGCTCGAACCCGGCCGACCAGCCGACGTGGTTCACGACGAGCAGGTCGGCGGGCTTGCGGGCGATCTTCGCGCGGCCGAGTGCGATGCGGGCGTCGCGGTCGGGTTCGGTCTCGGCGGCGAACCCGACGATGACCTGCCCGGTGCGCCGCGCCGCCACCAGGTCGGCGAGCACGTCGGGGTTCCGCACCAGCTCGAGCGTCATCCGCTCGCCCTGCGCGTCCTTCTTGAGCTTCTCGGCGAGGACCTCGGCCGGCCGGTAGTCGGCGACGGCAGCGGTCATCACGACGACGTCGGCATCGACCGCCGCGGCGTGCACGGCCTCGGCAAGCTCGAGCGCTGACCCCACCGGCACGACGGTCGCGTCGATGCCCGCGGTCAGGCCGGCCTCGACGTTCGCGGCGACGACGGTGACGACGGCGCCGCGCGCCGCTGCGTCGGCGGCGATCGCCAGGCCCTGCCGACCACTCGACCGGTTGCCGACGAACCGCACGGGGTCGAACGGCTCGCGGGTGCCCCCCGCGCTGACGACCACGCGGACACCGGACAGGTCGCCCTGCTCGCCACGGGCCCCGGCGCCGGACTGCGTCCCCCCGTCGGTGCCGGCGCGACGCCCCGCGCCTGCACCGGCCGGGTCGTCCAGCACGGCGAGCGCCGCGGCGACGATGTCCTCGGGTTCCGCCATCCGGCCGATGCCGGCGTCGTCGCCCGTCAAGGCGCCGACCACCGGTCCGACCAGGTGCACACCCCGTTCGCGCAGGACGGCGACGTTGGCCCGGGTCGCGGGGTGTTCCCACATCTGCGGGTGCATCGCCGGAGCGACGACGACCGGGGCGTCGGTGGCGAGCAGCGTCGTGCCGAGCAGGTCGCTCGCCAGGCCGTTCGCCATCCGTGCCAGGGAGTCCGCGGTCGCCGGGGCCACCACGACCAGGTCCGCGCGACGGCCGAGGGCGACGTGGCGGACCTCGGAGACGTCGTCCCAGACGCTCGTGGTGACGGGGTTGCGGCTGAGTGCCTCGAGCGTCGGCAGTCCGACGAAGCGCAGCGCCCCCTCGGTGGGGACGACGTGCACCTCGTGCCCGCGCTTGACGAGGTCGCGGACCACGCCGACGGCCTTGTAGGCGGCGATGCCCCCGGTGATCCCCACGATGACGGTCAGGGTGCGCTCTGCTGCTGCGTTCACGCCGCTCACGCTACCGGGGGCACGTGCGAGGATCGACGGCATGTGCACCGTCGTCGTCCGCGTCGACCCCGGGTCCGCGTGGCCCGTCACCGTGCTCGCCCTGCGGGACGAGTCACCCGAGCGTCCGTGGGACCCGCCTGCTGCGTGGTGGCCCGATCGCGACCCCGGGGTCCGCGGTGTGCGCGACCGTGCTGCCGGCGGTGCGTGGCTCGCCGCCTCGGACCGCGCCGGACTGGCGGTGGTGCTCAACCGCGGCGAACCGGTGCCGAGTGTCGACGGCACGTGGACGACCCGCGGCGTGGTGCCGGTCGACGCCGTCGCCGACGACGTCTTGCCCGGACACGACGGCACGCTGCCGACCACCCGCGCGTTCAACCTGGTGCGGGCGACGGCCGACGGCGCCGCGGTCCTGACCTGGGACGGCACACGGGTCCGCACGACCGAGCTCGGCCCCGGCGTGCACATGGTGACGCACGGCGAGCCGGACGACCCGGCGGCGCCGCGCATCGGGCGGTGGCTCGAGGCCTTCCGCGCCGCGGACGCCCCGGTCGGGCCACCGGTGCTCGGACCCTTCGACGAACTCCGGACGGTGGACGCCGGCGACGACGCCGGAGACGGGTGGAGCGGCTGGTTCGGTGTCCTGGCGGAGTCCGCAGCGCTGCCGAGCGACCACCCCGACGCGATCCTCCGCGACGCGCACGAGGCCGAGGGGCACATGACGACGCTGTCGATCGTCGCCGCGGCGATCGGTCCGGACCGCACCGTCCTGCAGCACGCCCGCCTGACCGAACCCGGTCGGCTGGACGGGTCCGTGGAGCTGCACCGCGCCTGACGCGGGCGGCGCACCGGACGCGCCACGGGCCTCCCGGCCGCGCCCCGCGCCCGCGCACCGTGCGGGGTTCCGTACTCAGTGCGAGCCGCGGTCCGTCGCACCGAGTGCGGAACCTCGCACCAGACCGCAGCGCCCTCGCACCGTGCGAGCGGCGCCCCGCGCTCAGAGGGGCGGACGCGTCCCGGTGAGGTCCTCGGCGACGGCCCAGAGCGAGCGGGCGAGGTCGGCGCTCCGTGCCGACCCGGGGATCGAGACGGCGGTCGTCGGTCCGGTCAGGCCGAAGGGGCCGGCCGGGCCGTAGTAGGCGCCGCCGACCGCGTTCGGGCCGACCGCGGCGTAGAGCAGCGGCTCGGTGCCCTGCTCGACCGCCTGCGTGAAGGGGAGCGCGCGGTTGCTGGGCCGCACCGGCTTCGCGCGTCCGAGCGAGCGCCCGGCCGACTGCAGGTTCGTGCGGGTGTAGCCGGGGTGCGCCGCGGTGCTGACGAGGGGGACGTCCGCCTCGACGGTCAGTCGGTGCAGGTGCAGCGCGAGGAGCAGGTCGGCGAGCTTGGACTGGCCGTAGGCGCGCCAGCCGTTGTACCCGCGTTCCCACTGCAGGTCGCCGAAGCGGATCCGGCCGGGGATCGCGGCGAGGCTCGACATTGTCGCGACCCGCGGTGCCTCGGCACGCAGCAGCGAGGGCAGCAGCAGGTTCGTCAGCGCGAACGGACCGAGGAAGTTCGTGCCGAACTGCAGCTCGAACCCGTCGACCGTCTCGAAGCGCTGCGGCGGCGCCATGACGCCAGCGTTGTTCACCAGGACGTCGATCGGACGGTCCTCGCCGACGATGCCGTCGGCGAAGCGGCGCACGCTCGCCAGGTCCGCGAGGTCGAGTTCGCGCACCTCGACGTCGGCGTTCGGGTGGGCTGCACGGATCTCGGCCGCGGCGGCATCGCCCTTCGCGGTCGTGCGCACGGCGAGCACGACGCTCGCGCCGGCGGCCGCGAGACGGGTCGCGGCTTCCTTCCCGGTGCCACTGTTGGAGCCGGTGACGACGATCCTGCGTCCGGTCTGGTCAGGGAGCTTCGGCATGCGGGCGACCGTACACGCGGGCGCTGGCCGTGCCGGCCCGCAGGCCTGGCCATCACGGCGCGACCGTGCTAGTTTGATGCAAACGCATGGAAGTGCGACCAGGAGGAACCATGAGCAACGCATTCGGCACCGACCGCCCCTCGGACGTCCCGCCGCCCGCACCCGAGCGGATCGGACGCTTGGAGCTCGGCATCGACACCTTCGGCGACGTCACCGAACTCGCCGACGGCAGCCTCAAGTCCGACGCGCAGAGCATCCGCGACGTCGTGGCCCAGGCCGTCCTCGCCGACCAGGTCGGCATCGACTTCATCGGCGTCGGCGAGCACCACCGCGCCGACTTCGTGGTGAGCGCACCCGAGGTCGTCCTCGCCGCGATCGCCGCCTCAACCTCCCGCATCCGGATGGGCTCCGCCGTCACGGTGCTGTCGTCCGACGACCCCGTGCGCGTCTACGAGCGCTTCGCCACCGTCGACGCGATCTCGGACGGCCGTGCCGAGGTCATCCTCGGGCGCGGTTCCTTCACCGAGTCGTTCCCGCTGTTCGGCCACGAGCTCTCCGACTACGAGGTCCTGTTCGAGGAGAAGCTGCAGCTCTGGGCGGCCCTGCGCGGCGGCGACGCCGTCACCTGGTCCGGCACGAAGCGCGCGAGCCTGGTCGACCAGGACGTCTTCCCGAAGCTCGAGCACGGTGCCATCCCCACCTGGATCGGCGTCGGCGGTTCCCCGCAGTCGGTGATCCGTGCGGCGTCGTACGGCCTGCCGCTGTTCCTCGCCATCATCGGCGGGCAGCCGGCGCAGTTCGCCCCGTTCTCGCGGCTGTACCGTCAGGCGCTCGCCCAGCTCGACCTGCCGCAGCAGCCCATCGCGATGCACTCGCCGGGCTTCGTCGCGGCGACCGACGAGGAAGCCGCCGAGCGCTACTGGCCGTACCACAAGGCCGTCACCGACCAGCTCGGCCGGGAGCGCGGCTGGCCGCCCCTCGACGTCGCCGGGTACCACGCGGGCCTGTCCGCCGGTGGCTCGCTGTACGTCGGGTCGCCGGAGACCGTTGCGCGGAAGATCGCCCGGAACATGCGGATCCTCGGTGCCTCGCGGTTCGACATGCGGTACGCGACCGGTCGTCTGCCGCACGAGGACATGCTGCGGTCCATCGAGCTGTACGGCACCCAGGTCGCGCCGCGCGTGCGCGAGCTGCTCGCCGAGCCCGTCCCCGTCCCGTAGGCGGTCGGCCGGGCGGGCCTACCCCGCGAAAGCGACAGATCGTCGCGGAACGTTCGCGGCGATCTGTCGCTTTCGCGCACCCGTCGGCCGGGAGGCGCGGGTCGGTTCCGTCGGCCCGGCTCACGGGCGCGCCGGGTACGGTCCACGGCATGCCGTCACGCCCCAGCACCCCACCCGTCGAGCGCCGGTTCCGCGGCCGGATCATGGGCGTCGGCACCACCTCGGGCGTCCGGATCGTCGTCGGGATGTGGGACCGCTCGCCGTTCGGGGCGTTCACCGACGTGTTCCTCGAGCTACCCGACGGCACCAGCGTGCTGCTCGCGCCGGACGAGATCGTCGCCGCCTACGTCTCCGGCACCTACCGGTTCGACACCGTGTCCGTGGTCGACGTCCGGGCCCGACGGACGGCCCGTGGCCTGGAGCTCGACGCCGGCGCCCTGCAGGTCTCGGTCGACGTCGGCACGATCTCACCGCTCGGCCGGGTGCTGCGCGTCGTGCCGAAGCCGATCGCCCGCGACCCGCGGTGGCTCGCCGCGATCGACCCGATCGCCCGGCTCGTCGCGCCCGGATCCGGCACCGCCGGCTCGGCGGGGAACGGACGCCGCGAGTACTACGGCGTGACCGGCGCGCACGACGTCACCGGCGTGCGCGGGACCTGGGCGGGGGAGCCCCTCGGCACCTTGGTACCGCTCGACCCGCCCGTGGCGTTCGGCTTCGCGTCGATGCCGCGGGTGCCGCAGGTCGTCGACGTCGAGACCACCATCCGCGAGCCCGCCTGACGCGTTCCGTACGGGTGCATCTTCCGACGATCCACCACCGGATCGACTCGTGGACTGTCGCTCGTTGCGCATGCATCCGGTGCGTGTGCATGTTCCGACGATGCACGCGGTGATCGACTGGTGGAGTGTCGCTGTGTGCGGACGCATGGAGCGCGCCGGACCGGGTGCGGGCACTGCGGACCGGCCACCTGCGTGGCCGGACGTGTCCGGGGGAGTCGGCGCGGGCCTCCCGGTCGGGGTGGTGCTGCCGTGTGCCGGACGCGCCCAGCGTCGAGGGGCACACTGGCGGGAACGGTACGGCCCCGCCGGACCCGCGGTCGAACGTCGGGACGGGTGGGGCGCACGACGCAAAGGAGCATCATGACCGACACGCAGACCGACCAGCGCGCCGCCATCTCGGACATCGTCCACGGCGCCCACACGGCCCTGTTGACGACGGTGAGCGAGGACGGCCAGCTGCACGCCCGGCCCCTCGCCGTGCAGGACAAGGCGTTCAACGGGACCCTCCGCTTCCTGGTGCAGGACGGCAGCGAGAAGGTCGACGACATCGCCAGGAACCCGCACGTCAACGTCTCCATCGAGTCGCAGGGCGGCTACCTGTCCATCGCCGGCACCGCCACGGTGACGCAGGACAGTGCCGTGATCGACGAGCTGTGGTCACCGTTCGCCGAGGCCTGGTTCCCGGACGGCCGCGACGACCCCTCGATCCGACTCCTCACCGTGTCGGGCGACTCGGTCGAGTACTGGACGCAGGACACCGGCCCGGTCGGCAGCCTCGTGCAGACGCTCAAGGCCGCACTCGGCAAGCAGAGCCAGCCGGACACCGGGGACCACGGGACCGTCGAGCTGTAGGGGCGGGGCGGGCTCGTCTCGGCTCGAACCGACTCCGAACGACGGGACCGATGTCGTACGACGTCGGTCTCGTCGTTCGGAGTCGGAGCTGTCGTCGGGCCGCTGCCGGCGTCCCCGTCCTCGCTACGGAGGCCCGAGCAGCCAGAGCACCGCGACGAGCACCGGCTGCCCGGCCAGCGCCGCGGTGACGAACGTCCACCGCATCCACGGCTTCGCGACGAGCTCCGGCGAGCCGAACAACGGCGCCAGGGGCATGAGCAGCCGCGGGGTCGAGGCCATCGGCAGCGACACCGCGAAGATGTAGAGCGCGTAGGCGGCCGAGTACAGCACGGTCGTCGACCCGAGCCGCTTCGTCGACCGGCGGAGCAGCCAGATCGGGAACCCGACGAGCAGGAACACCACGATCAGGATCCCGCCGACGCCGAGCCAGCGCCCGGCGATGAGGAACCACGGCGACAAGGGCACGAAGTCCACGCGGCCGATGAAGTTCACCCACCACGACATCTCGGTCTCGAGGTAGGCGTTCGGCGTGCCGGTCACGTGCGACGCGATGACCGGCCACGCGAGGCCCGCCGCCACCATCACGGCACCGGCGGCCACGACCTGCAGCTGCTCGCGGAGCGGGAAGGTGTCGAGCACCCGCCCGGTCTCGCGGCGAGCCCGGACCCACCGCACCAGGGCGATGACCCCGAGCACGAGCGGGACGGCCAACGCACCCGGACGGGTGAAAGCAGCGGCGACCCCGAGCACGGTGAGAAGCCCGTACCGGCGACGCTCCAGGGCGAGCAGTGCGCCGAACGTGAGCGCGAGGAACATGCTCTCCGCGTAGCCGACCTGCAACAGGAACGACAGTGGCCCGCACGTGAAGAAGAACACCGCCCACATCGCGGCGGCGTTGCCCGCACGGTCCCGGACCAGGCGGTGCAGCAGGTAGGTCGCCAGCAGACCGGCCAGCACGGAGATGAGCGGGGCGCCGACGGTGAACGGCAGCCCGGTCGATGCGGTGAGCATCCGGATCGTGAACGGGAACGCCGGCAGGAAGGCCCAGGCGTTCTGTGCCACGTTGCCGACGGCGTCGAGCGGCAGCACGTCGGGGTACCCGTGCAGCGAGATCTGCTCGTAGTACTGGCCGTCCCAGGCGGTGAGGAACGCCGTGAAGCCGTGCCCGTTGCCCCAGATGGCGTTGTCCGGCATCGCCCGTCCGATGAGCGGGTACGCGAGTGCCAGCCACAGCGTCGACACGATCCGGCCGCCGGTCCAGACGAGCAGCACGGCTGCCCACGCCGGCAGGGAGGTCACGGTGTCGAGTGCGCGGCGCCGTCCGGTCGCGGCGGTCCCGGTGACCGCGCCGTCGAGCCGGCTCATGCGCGTGCTCGGCGCGAGCCCGTGCGCGCTCGGCGGCGTTCGGGCAGGGAGGACGGCACCCGGCCAGGGTAGTCGCCCTCCACCTGGGTGGTCGGTGCGGCACCCCGGACGGGAGGCCCGCCCCGCGTTCTGCAATGCGGAATGCGCTGGTCGGGTGGTCGGCTTTCGAAGCGGCCTTCCGCCTAGCCTGGAGCCCCACGACCGACGAACCACAGGAGCAACCGTGCCGAACCCCACCGCGCCGAAGACCGCCATCGTGACCGACAACGCACCGAAGCCCGCCGGGCCCTACAGCCAGGGCATCGTCGCCAACGGCTTCATCTACACCGCCGGGTTCGGCCCGCAGGACCCCGCCACGGGTGCGATCGCCGACGACGTGGCCGGTCAGACCGCGCAGGTGCTGGCCAACGTCGCAGCGGTCCTGGCCGAGCACGGTGCCACCCTCGACGACGTCGTGAAGTCCACGGTGCACCTCGAGCACTCCGACCGCGACTTCCCGGCCTTCAACGAGGAGTACGCGAAGCACTTCTCGCAGCCGTACCCGGTCCGCACCACCGTGCAGTCGCACCTGGCGAACATCCTGGTCGAGATCGACGTCGTGGCGGTGCTGCCGAGCGCTTCGTGACGTCGGCGCAGGCTGTGTGAAGCCTCACCGAGGCGCCTCGCCGCGCTGGGTCACCGACCCCCGGTGCCCGCTGCTCCCTGCCCGTGGTCGATCCGACCCGGGTGGCGCCGCAGCCCGGCACCGGGGGTCGCGTGCGTCAGGGCGCCTTCGGCCAGCACGGGGACGCCGGCGACGAGGACGTCGTCGATGCCCTCGGCCAGGCGCATCGGTTCGTCGTAGGACGACCGCGCCGCGACCCGATCGGGATCCACGACCACCAGGTCGGCGACCGCCCCGACGGTGACTGCGCCCCGTCGACCGAGACCGAGTCGCTCGACCGCAGTGGCGGACAGGTGCCGCGAGGCCTCGAGCCACGTCAGGAGCCCCGTGCGGGCGAAGTCCTGCAGGTAGCGTGCGAACGTGCCGTACGCGCGTGGGTGCGGGTGGGTGCCCACGAAGATGCCGTCGGAACCGGCCGTGTGCCCGGGCAGTCGGAAGAGCGGCGCCAGGTCGTCGGCAGTCCGGGGACGGGGCACGCGCATCACGGCGGTGACCTGCAGTGCCGAGTCGACCAGGACGTCGATGGCCAGGTCCACCGGATCCGTCCCGGTCGCCTCGGCGGCGTCGGCGAGGGTGCGGCCCTGCAGCGCGTGGAACTCGGCGGCGGGCACGTGCGACAGCGTGATCTGCTCCGCCCAGCCAGTGCCGAGGTCGGCGCGGGACAGCACGCGGTCGAGCACGGCCGCCCGGACCGCGGCACGACCCTCGTCGTTGGCGATCGCGTGGGCGAGGTCCTCGGTGCCGGGGCGGGCGAGGGCCGCGGGCAGCAGCAGCATCGACAGGATCGTGCAGCCGCGCGAGTACGGGTAGGCGTCGAACGACATCGGGGCGCCCTCGGCCTCGAGTTCGGCCAGTGCCGTCACCGCGAGGTCGACGGGCGCGTGCAGGTGGGAGACGTGTGCGCGGACGCCCGACGCGCGGACGATGTCGGCGATCTCGTCGAGGCCGGCGCGGGCGTTCCCCTCGTAACCACCGCGCATGTGTGACACGTAGAGGCCGTCGACGGCAGCGACCTCGGTGCAGAGCGCAGCGAGTTCTGCAGTGCCGGCGAACAGGCCGGGGACGTAGTCAAGCCCCGTCGCCAGGCCGACCGCACCGTCCGCGAGGCCGTCGCGCACGAGCTCCCGCATCGCGGCCAGCTGCGCGCTGTCCGCCGGCCCGGGGTCGTCGCCCATGACCTCGTGCCGGACCGTGCCGGCGGGCACGAGCGTCGCGACGTTGATCGGGGTCGTTCCGTCGTAAGTCGTCAGCAGGCCGTCGACCCCGCCACCGCGGTACGTCGGGTGCGGGCCGTCGATGGCGGCGAAGTACGTGTCGGCGTACGAACCGTCACCCGGCGCCGGTCCGACGCCGTCCTGTCCGGTCACGATCGTGGTCACACCCTGGCGCAGGAGCGCGAGCTGCACGCCCTCGTCGAACACGAGCGACCCGGCGTGCGAGTGCGCGTCCACGAAGCCCGGCAGCACCAGGCGTCCGTCGCAGTCGATCACGTGCGCGTCGGCAGGGGCGTCCAGGTCGGCACCGACGGCGCGGATGACGGCGTCGGTGACGAGGACGTCGGCGCGCACCGGGGCCCCGTCCGCACCGAGGACCGACCCGCCGCGCAGCAGGACGACGCCGCCGGCGGACTGCTCGCCGGTGGGCTGCTCGGAGCCCGTCAGGTGCTCGGGATCGCCGGTGGTCATCGGTCGAGCGCCGCGACGAGCCGGCCGGCCCGCTCCCGCAGGGCGTCGAGGTCGCCCGAGGTCAGGGCGTCGCCGACGAGCGGGGACCCGAGTCCGACGGCGACCGCGCCGGCGGCCAGGTAGTCCGGGGCGTCGTCGACACCGATGCCCCCGGTCGGGATGACGTCGACGAAGTCGAGCGGTGCCAGGACCTGCTTCAGGAACGCGGGGCCGCCGAGCTGCGCCGCCGGGAACACCTTCACCGCGCGGGCACCGAGCCGCCACGCGTGGACGATCTCGGTCGGGGTCGCGGCACCGGGGTACCAGCCGAGGCCACGCTCGTGCGCGCGCTCGCCGAGTTCGGCGTCGAGGTGGGGACTGACGGCGAACGAGGCGCCGGCGGCGGCGGCCTCGTCGAGCTGGCGGACGTCGAGCACCGTGCCGACGCCGATGGAGGCCGCGGAACCGTACCGCTCGACCGCCCAGGCGATGCCCTCGCGCCAGCGTGGGGTGTTCGTGGTGATCTCGATCGCCGTCACGCCGGACTCGACCAGGGTGGCGATGACGTCCTCGACGTGGTCGCCGGTGCCGCCGCGGAGGATCGCGATCGCCGGTCCGGCCTGGTGGCGGTGCCGTGCGCCGGCGTGCTGCTCGGTGCTCGTGGTGTCGTTCGTCATGGTGCGCTTCCTCGTGTGGTGGTGTTCGGCGGACACGGTGTCGGCGGACGCGGTGTCAGCGGTCGACGTGGTCGTGCACGGTGTGGTCGGTGTCCGACGGGTCCGGGGCGTGGTGCAACGCGGCCGGGTCCGGTCGGCGCCAGTCGCTCTCGACGGTGCAGGCGAGGGCGCCGGCGTCGGCGGCCCGGTCGAGCGCCTCGGCGGCGTCCGCTCCGCCCATGCTCGCCGCGAGCCAGCCCGCGACGAACGCGTCACCGGCACCGACCGGGTCGACGACGCGCACCGGGGTCGCGGGCCGACGGACGAACACGCCGTCGATCGACGCCACGGCGCCGCGGGAGCCGAGCTTCACGACCGCGCGGCCCCGTGCCAGCGCGGCGAGGTCGTGCGCGAGTGACTCCTCGTCGTCGTCCTGTTCGTCGCGGTCGAGCACGAGTCGGGCCTCGTCGTCGCCGGCGAACACCACGGCGGACCGTGCTGCGACGGCTCGGTACCGGTCTCGTGCAGCGTCGGCGCCGATGAGCTTCGGCCGGTGGTTGACGTCGAACGACACCGGCACACCGGCGGCGGCGGCCCGGTCGAGCGCTGCGGTCACGGTGTCGTGTGCGGACTCGGAGAGCGCGAGGGTGATCCCGGTGACGTGCACGAGCGCAGCGGTCTCGACGACGCTGCGGGGCAGGTCCGTCGCGGCCAACGCCGAGCCGGCCGAACCACGGCGGTGGTAGGTCACCCGGGTGCGGCCGTCGAGCAGCCGCTCCTTCATCATGATGCCGGTGGATCGCTCGGCGTCGGGGACCGCGAGGACGTCGACGCCCTCTCCACCGATGTCGGCGGCGACCCGGTCGCCGGCGGGGTCCGTGCCGACGCGACCGATCCACGTTGCCGGCACCCCGGCGCGGACCAGGCCGATCGCGACGTTGCTCTCGGCGCCGCCGGTGTCCACCCGCATGTGCTCGAGGTCCGGCACCGCGCCGACGTCGCGCCCGGTCAGCAGCAGCATCGTCTCGCCGAACGTCAGCACCGAGCCTGTCACCGGGCACCCCGCGCGAGGGCGAGCTGCGCCGACGAGGACCCGAGCGCGACGGAGATCTCGTGGGCGGTCCGGACGACGCCGTCGCCGAGTTCGCGGACCGCTGCCGCGGGGAACCGCGAGGCCAGCCCGGAGATGCTCATCGCGCCGACCACCTGGTTCGCGTGGTCGAACACCGGGGCGGCGACGCACCGGATGTCCGGCTCGTTCTCGCGGTCGTCGATGCCGTACCCCCGTCCGTGCGTGCGGTCGACCTCGTGCCGCCAGCGGTCGTCGTCGGTGATGGTGTGCTCCGTCATGACCTGGGCCGGTTCGGCGAGCACCCGGTCGAGCAGCTCCGGTTCACCGAACGCGACGATCGCCTTGCCGGACGCCGTGTTCCGCATCGGCAGGCGGTTCCCGATCCGGGAGCCCATGCGGACGGTGCCGCGGGTCTCGACCTTGTCGACGTAGACGATGTCGGTGCCGTCCGGCACGACGAGGTGGCACGTCAGCCCGGTCTGCTCCGCCGTCCGACGCAGGAACGGGGCAGCGGCGGAGCGCAGGTCGATCCCCTCGAGGTAGCTCTGCCCGAGCAGCAGGGCGCCGAGGCCGAGCGTGAACCCGGCGTCCGGGGTGCGGCGCAGCAGGTCGTTCTCGAGCATCGGGGCCGTCAGGCGGAGCACCGTCGACTTCGAGGTGCCGAGCTCGGCGGCCAGCACGGACAGGCTGACGGACACCGCGCCGCTGCGGGTCCGGTCGGCGATGCAGTCGAGCAGGCGGAGCCCGCGACGCAGGGACAGTGCGGCGTTCCGGGCAGGACCGTCGCCGTCCGTCGGCACCGGGGCCGCGGTGGTCGCGCGCATCAGAACCACGTCGCGATCGTCCGGAGCACGGTGTCGTCGTCGGCCAGGACGTGCACCTGCCGCCACTTGTCGAACACCGTGCAGGGGTGCGAGATGCCGAACACGACGACGTCGCCGGGCGTCAGCTCGGGGGCACCGTCCGCCAGCGCGAGGTAGCAGTGCTGGTCGTCGAGGCGGGTGACGGTGACCGCCCCGGGCGGCGGGACGACCTGTGTGGCGCCCGCCGGGCCTCCTGGCAGGGTCGGCCGTACCGACCGCACCGACCGCACCACCGGCAGCCCTTCGTCGAAGGAGATGTCGCGCTTGCCCACGGCGACGAACGCGAGCCCGGGCTCCGGGCAGGACGTCACGCGTCCCCAGACCTCGATCGCGGCGACGAGCGAGCCCTCGGCCGGGTGCCGGCCGAACGGCGTGCGCTCGGCGTAGAAGCCGTCGTCGTGGGTCAGGTACGCACCCGACCGCAGCAGCACGTCGAGGTCGTCGGTGCGGTCTGCCACGGCGTCCACGACGGCGTCGAACCAGGCGCTGCCGCCCATGCTGAGGAGCTCGCGACCGTCGACGAGCCCGCGGACGTCCTCGGCGACGTCGAGCACGCCGGCGACGTACTCGCGTGCAGCGTCGACGCCGGGCAGCCCGCCCTCGTACCCGGAGACACCGCGGAGCACGAGTCCGGCGTCGTGGGCGAGCAGCGCGAGGGCACGCGCGTCGTCGGGGGAGCGGACCCCGGTGCGTCCGCCCGGGAACCCGAGTTCGACCAGGACGTGCAGCTCGCCGGCGACGGTGCCCTGCGCGGCGACGGCGGCGGCGACGCCTGCGGCGGAGTCGACGTAGCAGAGGACGTCGGCGTCCGGGTCGACCGTGCGCCGGGACGCGAGCCACGCGAGGCCGGCGGGGTCGAGGACCTCGTTCGCGACCAGGATCCGGTGCACCCCGTGCTCCCACGCGACCATCGCCTGCTGGACCGACGCGACCGTGACTCCCCATGCCCCGGCGTCGATCTGCCGTGCGGCGAGGTCCGGTGCCATGTGCGTCTTCATGTGCGGCGCGAACAGCAGCCCGTGGCGGTCGACGTAGGCCTGCATGACGGCGGTGTTGTTCGCCAGGGCGGACTCGCGCAGCGTCATCACGGGCAGGTGGGCGTGGTCGAGGACGTGGTGCGGAGTGCCCGCTGCCGGGTCCCAGGCGCCCTTCGTGGTCACGGTCCGGGTCGTCGTGTCGGCGTCGGTCATCGGTGAGCCTCCTGTCGTCGCGCAGCCTCCACGCTCCCGCTCGGCGGACCCGCAGGGCAACGCGCTGGTGCGCATCATTCTGCAATGCACAACACGATCGCGGAACCTCCTGACACGATCCCCCCGCGACCCGGCACCGGGCATAGCCTTTGACGCGACATGGCGACGACGATGACGACACCCAGACGGCGGACGGGCAGCACGGCGGTCGCCGTGCTCGTGGCGGGGACCTTCTTCATGGAGCTCCTCGACGGCACGATCCTGGCGACGGCGGCGCCTGCGATGGGGCGCGACCTCGGCGTCGACTCGGCCGCCGTGGGCGTCGCGATCACCGCGTACCTGGTCACCCTGGCGGTCTTCATCCCCGTGTCCGGCTGGCTCACCGACCGGATCGGGTCCCGCACCGTCTTCGCGGGCGCGATCGCGCTCTTCACGATCGCATCGGCACTCTGCGCGATGTCGACCGGCCTCGTCGACCTGACGCTCTGGCGCATCCTGCAGGGGCTCGGCGGTGCGCTCATGGTGCCCGTCGGCCGGCTCGTGGTGCTCCGGAGCGCCGGCCGCGAGCAGCTCGTCACGGCCATCGCGATCCTCACCTGGCCCGCCCTCGCCGCGCCGATCATCGCCCCGTTCATCGGCGGCGTGCTCGTCGACACCCTGACGTGGCACTGGATCTTCCTGATCAACATCCCGCTCGGCGTCATCGCGTTCGTCGCCGCGCTCGTGCTCGTCCCGCAGGAGCGCGCCGCGCAGCGTGTCCCGTTCGACTGGTTCGGGTCGCTGCTCGCGTGCTTCGGCCTCGGGTCGCTCGTCGTGATGGCGTCGTTGCTCGCGCTCGACGTCATCCCGGTCCTGGCCGTCGTGGTGTCCGGTGTCGTCGGCGCCGTCTGCTGCTGGTTCGCGATCCGGCACTTCCGCCGGGCACCGCACCCGATCATGGGACTCGAGGCGTTCCGGCTCGAGACGTTCCGGGTGTCGCACGCCGGCGGCAGCCTGTTCCGCCTCGCGGTCTCCGCGGTGCCGTTCGTGCTCCCGCTGCTGTTCCAGGACGCCTGGGGCTGGAGCGCCGTGCTCGCCGGGTCCGCCGTGCTGTGGGTCTTCGTCGGCAACCTCGGCATCAAGCCGATGACGACGCCGTTCCTGCGCTGGTTCGGCTACCGCCCGGTGATCATCGTGTCGAGTGCGATCGCGGCGCTGACCGTGGTCGCGATGGCGTTCATGACCGAGGACACCCCGTTCTGGCTGCTCGCGGTCCTGCTCGTCGTCAGCGGTGCCGCCCGCTCCGTCGGCTTCACGGCGTACAACACCATCGCCTTCGCCGACGTCGAGCAGGCCGACATGACCCCGGCGAACACGCTCTCGTCGACGCTGCAGCAGACCGCCGCCGGGTTCGGCGTCGCCGTCGCCGCGGTCGTGATCCGCGCGGCCGGCGGGCTCGGTGGCGACGGCCCGTACTCCGTCGCGTTCTGGGTCATCGCGGCGCTGCTCGCCGTCGCGTGCGTCGAGGGCATCCTGATGAGCCGCACAGCGGGGGACACCGTCCGCCCCGCCCGCCGGGTCCGCGCCTGACCCGGGCGGTTCCACGCAGCCCTGCGCGCGGCCCGCGACTGTCCGTTTCCGTCACGGTCACACGCGCGAAACCCGACAGGCGTTACAGTCTCAGCATCCGTTTGCGAACGCCGAGTACGGTTGCCGCGGCAGGGTGACCCGGACCACCCGGACAGGAAGGCAGCATGGCCGCGCCAGAACAGCAGAGCACGATCGCCACCGACGCAGGCGTGCCGCCCACTGCCCTCCGGGTCGTCAGCTACAACCTCCGGGAACACACTGCGAACGGTGAACTCGCCGCCCTGGCCGAGGCCTCCGACGCCGACGTCCTCTGCGTGCAGGAGTGCGACAGCAACGACCTCGCCCCGTCGATCGGTGGGCTCTCGCTCGCCGCGTCGACCCGCACGAACCGCCTCGGACTCGCCATCTACAAGCGCGACGACCGCTTCGAGGTGCAGGACTTCAGCATCCACTCGCTGCAGAAGTCCCTGCACGACCGGGTCCTCGCACCCGCGCACGAACGGCTCATCGCGATGCACCTGCGCGACACCGAGGCTGATGCCGAGGTCGTCGTCGCCTCGTTCCACGCCTCGCCGCTGACCGCGACGAACTCCCTGCGACGCAAGCAGATCGAGGCGGCGCACCAGTTCCTCCGCGAGCTCGCGAAGGACGTCCCCGCGGTCATGGTCGGTGACTTCAACTACCCCTGGTTCCAGACGAACCTGCGTCGGAAGATCGAGCAGGGCGGGTTCGCACTGTCGCTGTCCGACCAGCCGACGTACCTGCGGTACCGCAAGTTCACGGGCCACTTCGACTTCGCGACGAGCGTCGGGCTGCACATCGCCGGCGTCGAGACCCTGCCAGCGGGCATCTCCGACCACCGTCCGATCCTGGTGCGCGCGCACTACGAGCACCCCGGAGCGACCGGCACGATCGAGACCGTGGAGTCCCCGGCCGCCTGACCCGCGGGCATGTCGTCGACTGGTCAGCAAGTGTCGGCCGGCGGTCCGGCAGACGACACGTCGTGACCACTCGGCGGGCGACGGCGGGAAGTCGTGACTGCTCGGCGGGCGACGCTGGGCGCGCCGGTGGAGCCGGCAACGCACTGGAGGCCTGGTGCCGGTCTCGTGTACCGGCGCCGGGCCTCCAGTCGGTTGCGGCCACAGCACGTGGCGAGGCGGCGAAACGCGCCGCGCCCGCCGTCGCGTGGTCACGAACTGTCGGCCAGCGTTCCGCCGAGCGACACGTCGTGACCACTCGGCGGACGTGAGCGGGGAGTCGCGACCCGTCAGCGACGCAGGGTCGCGCGCGCCAGCCGGTTGCCGACGAACTGGCCGAGCTGCACGATGACGACGATCGCCGCCACCGACACGTACACGATCCACCAGTCGTACCGCTGCGATCCGTAGGTGATCGCGTACTCACCGAGTCCACCGCCACCGATCAACGCACCCTGCGCCGTCATGTCGACGATGCCGATGTAGATGAACGTGTAGCCGAGGATGAGCGGCCCGAGGCCCTCGGGGATCAGGACGGTCAGCAGGATCGAGATCGGGTGAGCGCCCGACGCGCGAGCCGCCTCGACGACGCCGGGGTCGACCGCGAGCAGGTTCTGCTCGACGATGCGCGACACCGCGAAGGCCGCTGCCAACGAGATCGCGAAGGTCACCGCGGGCACGCCGATCGTGGTCTGCACCACGACGCGCGACAGCGGGGCGATCGCGGCGAGGAAGATCACGAACGGGATCGGCCGGACCAGGTTCACGACGACGTTGATGATCGTGTACGCGGTGCGGTTGCCGAGCAGGTTGCCCGGCCGGGTCGCGTAGAGCAGCAGCCCGAGGGCGAGCCCGATGACGCCGGCGATGACGAGTGACACGAGCGACATCACGATGGTGTCGCGCATGGCGGCGAGGAAGACGTCGAACGTGTCGATCAGGCTCTGGAACGAGTTGTTCACGCTGCTGCCTCCTCGTCGGTCGTGACGCCGTCGGCGCGCAGGGCGGCGACGGCGCGATCGATGGCGTCCGGTGCACCAGCACCAGCACCAGCACCAGCACCGGCGTCGGCGACCCCGCCGGCCGTCAGCTCGTACGTGAGCGAACCGATCCGGCGCTCGCGGATCTCGCCGACCCCGCCGTAGACGAGCTCGGCGGTGACCCCTGCGGACCGGAACACCGCGTCGATCCGGTTCTGCAGCCCGGCCTCGTCGGTGATCTGCACGGTCACCAGACGACCGGGGTGGCGTTCGCGCAGGCGAGCGAGCGTGTCGACCGAGGGGCGGTCGTGCAGCGCGGTGCGGACGAACCGCTGCGCAGCGCCCGTCTTCGGCGCGGAGAACACGTCGTAGACGTCCCCGACCTCGACGACGCGTCCCTGCTCCATCACGGCGACGCGGTCGGCGATCTGCCGGACGGCGTCCATCTCGTGCGTGATGACGATGATCGTCACGCCGAGTTCCTTGTTCACCCGGCGGAGCAGCCCGAGCACCTCGGACGTGGTCTCCGGGTCGAGGGCGCTGGTGGCCTCGTCGGCGAGCAGCAGGTCGGGCGACGCCGCGAGGGCCCGCGCGATGCCGACGCGCTGCTTCTGACCGCCGGACAGCTGCTCCGGGTAGGCGTGGGCGCGCTCGAGCAGCCCGACGAAGTCGAGCAGCTCGGCCACGCGACGGTCCCGCTCCTCCTTCGGCACACCAGCGACCTTGAGCGGGTACGCGACGTTGCCGGCGATGGTGCGGGACCGGAACAGGTTGAACTGCTGGAAGATCATCCCGATGTTGCGACGCGCCAGACGGCGATCCCGCTCGGGGATCGCCGTCAGTTCCTTGCCCGCCACGGTGACGGTCCCGGAGCTGGGGAGCTCGAGGGCGTTCACCAGACGGACCAGGGTGGACTTGCCGGCACCGGAGTACCCGATGACGCCGAGGACCTCTCCCTGGTGCACGTCCAGGGAGACGTCCTCGACGGCCACCACGGTCTCGCCGGTGTCGGCGCGGCGGTAGTGCTTCGAGACGCCGCGGAGTTCGACGAGGACCGGCACTACTCCGCTGCCGCCTTCGCGTCGGACTCGACCGTGGTGAGCTCCTTCTGCAGCGAGGCGGCGCTCTCGTCGCTCGGGACGGCGTCCGGGTAGTCCTTCGCGAAGACCTTCTGCACGGCGTCGTCCTGGAACAGCTTCGCCAGGTCGAGGTACGTCTTGTTGGTCTTGTCGGCGTCGCGGACGGCGAAGACGTTCACGTACGGGGCAGCCGAGGCGCTCTTCGGGTCGTCCTGGAAGATCGCGTCCTTGGTGTCGAGCCCGGCCGAGGTGGCGTAGTTCACGTTGACGATCGCGCCCTCGACGGAACCCTGCTGCAGGGCGTTCGCGGTCTGCGAGGCGTCGAGCGTCTGCACGTCGACCTTGTGCGAGGTGATGTCGGCCGTGGTCGAGAAGGCGTTGCCGCCGTCCTTGAGCTCGAGCAGGTCGGCGGCCTGCAGGACCAGGAGCGCACGGGCCTCGTTGATGGCGTCGTTCGGGATCGCGACCTTCGCGCCGTCCTCGAAGTCCGCGACGTCGGAGACCTTCGTCGAGTACAGCGGCAGCGGGTAGACGGCCGTCGCGCCGATCGGCTGCAGGTCGTCGTCCGAGGTGACGTTGTAGTTCGCCAGGTACTGGATGTGCTGGAACTGGTTGATGTCGATCTGCTTGTCCTTGAGCGCAGGGTTCGGCAGCGAGTAGTCCGAGAAGTTCTGGAGCTTCACGGTGACGTTGAGCTGCTCCTTGGCGGCCTTCACGTACGTGTTCCAGTAGGGCAGCGACTTGTCCGAGACACCGATGGTGACGGTCTTCGGCGCAGCGTCACCGGCGGCAGCGCCACCGCTGTCGCCACCGGAGCGCACGACTCCGACGATGACGGCGACGACGATCGCCACGACGACGATGACGGCGGCGATGATCCAGCCGATCGGGCGCTTGCCCTTCGGCTTCTCGGGCAGTGCGGGGGCTGCGGACATGCTGGTGCTCCTCGTGGGCCGTGCTGTGCGGGGGAGCCGCGGTGGTCCGCGGCGTGGAGTCGAGTGTGACGGGAGCGGGTCCCCGGTGCGAGTTCCGTTCCGCCGTGTTACATCGCCGTCACGGGGTGCATTGGTTCACTCGGTACGTGCGCAGCATCGAACTCGTCCTCGACGGCCCCTCGGACGCGGCGGTACGGGCACTCTGGCAGACCCTCGTCGCCGCGGAGCTGCCGAGCCTCGGCCACTCGGGGACGAACGACCCGCACGTCACCCTCGTGGCCGGCGAGACCCTGCCCGTCCCGACAGACCTCGACGTCGCGGTGCCCGAGGCCCTGCGCGTCGCCGGTGTCCTGCTCTTCCCCGCCGGCCCCGGTCGGCACGTGCTCGGCCTCGGCGTGGTCGTCGACGAGCCACTGGCCCGCTTCCACCGCGCGGTCGACGCCGCCGCTCCGGGCTCGGTCGACTCGTCGCTGCCCGGTCGGTGGGCGCCGCACGTCACCCTCGCTCGGCGGATCCGCGACGTCGACCTGCCGGCGGCGCTCCGGGTCCTCGCTGCGGACGGGCCCCTGCCCGAGGTGCTCACCGTGGGCGGTCTCCGGCACTGGGACGGGGGTGCGAAGGTGGTCACCCGCCTGCGCTGACGCACGCTGCGGACCGGCACCGGGCCTCCCGGACGCGAGGTCGGCAGGGTCGGCAAGGTCGGCAGGGTCGGCAAGGGCCCGCGGAACCAGGTTCCGGACACGGAACTGCGCGATCGCGGGGTGCTGTGTCCGGAACCTGGTTCCGGGGCGCGGGGTGCGCGCGTGCGCGGGTGCGGGTGCGGGGCGCGGGGGCGTCGGACTGGAGGCGCGGGTCAGGCCCGCAGCACCCGCTCGCCGAACGCGGATGCGAACGTCCGGTCCGGGTCGGCTCGTGCGATCAGCTCACGGACGTCCGCCACCCGCGGGTACAGCTCCGCGATCGCGTCGCCGTCGAGCGAGCTCATCTTGCCCCAGTGCGGTCGCCCGTCGAACGGAGCGAGCCGCGCCTCGAGGTCGGGCAGCAGCGCAGCGACCGCCTCCGGGTGCTTCTGCCAGGTGAACGCGATGCAGAGCACGTCCTCGCCCTGGGTCGGGCTCAGCCAGAGGTCATCGGCCGCCATCGTCCGGAGCTCGCACACGTGCAGGTGCGGCTGGATGCGGTCGGCCAGCCCGCGCAGGGCGTCGAGCGCCGCCGCCGCGTGCCGGAGCGGGACGAAGTGCTCGCTCTGCACCTCGGACCCGTGGCTCGGCACGGACTCGATGGGGAAGTGCGGCAGCCGGTCCCACCAGGGGCCCACCGACCCGTCGCGGGCCGTGTGGTGGCCGTCGCCGGGGGAGCCGGGCAGCCGGGGAGCGCCGAACAGGTCGTCCGGCACGGCGGTGTCGTCGGCGCCGTCGGGGACCCGGGACTTCACGAGCGCCTCGCTGATCTCGTCGCCGAACACCGTGTAGGCGCACACCGAGTACCCGGCCGCGTGGACCGCGGCGACGTGGTCGGTGAACGTGCTCCACGGGAACGGCCCGTACGAGTCCTGCCGCATCCGGTACGTGGGTTCGAGGTCGAGCGTGACCCGGGCCACGATGCCGAACAGCCCGAGGTGCAGGGCGGTGCCGGGGAACGCCGGGTCGGTGCGGTCGACGGTCCGGAGCGAACCGTCCGGGCCGAGCAGTTCGAGGGACCGGACCGCGGTGGTCAACGAGCCGAGGGTGGTGCCGGAGCCGTGGGTGCCGGTGGCGACCGCGCCGCCGACGGAGATGTGCGGGAGCGACCCCATGTTGTGCAGCGCGAACCCGGCGCGGTCGAGGTCGGGCGCGACGACGCCGTACCGGGTGCCGGCTCCGAGGGTCGCCGTCCGCCGCTCGGGGTCGACGACCAGGTCGGTGGGGACCGCGGTCAGGTCGAGCAGGACCCCCGGGGCGTCGGCGGAGTCGTTGAACGAGTGCCGGGTGCCGAGCCCGTGCACCCGCGGGGAGCGTGCGACGACCTCGGCTGCCTCGTCGATCGAGCCCGGTCGGAGCACCTGCTCGGCCGTGTAGGTGACCGTGCCGGACCAGTTCAGTTCGCTCGCCGTCGACCGCATGCCGCCCACGATGCCACGTGGACCCGTGGGCGGCACCGCGGTCAGTGCGCGGGCGGGGGCGTCGGCGCGCCCTCGGGCACCGCCGGACGGGTGACGAAGACCGATGCCAGGATGCCGAACAGCGAGATCACCGCGCCGACCATGAACGCGGTCTTCACGCCCGAGGCGGTCGCTGCGGCCACGGCGTCCGCACCCGCGCCGGTCGCTGCCGTGGCGGCGCCGATCGTGAGCAGGGTGACGAACAGGGCGGTGCCGGCGGCTCCGGCGAGTTGCTGCGCCGTGCCGAGGACCGCGCTGCCGTGCGAGTAGAGCTTCGGGGGCAGGCCACCGAGCGCCGCCGTGAACAGCGGGGTGAAGGTGAGCGCCAGGCCGATGCTCAGCACGACGTGCGCCCCGAGGACGAACCACACGCTGGTGTCCACGCCGACCGTGGAGAGCGCCCAGAGCACCGCGCTGACGATGATCGAGCCGGGGATGAGCAGCACGCGCGGTCCGCGACGGTCGTAGATGCGTCCGACGATGGGGGAGAGGAGCCCCATGAGCAGCCCGCCGGGGAGCAGCAGCAGTCCGACGTTCAGGACCTCGAGCCCGAGGACGCGCTCCAGGTAGATCGGCAGCAGGATGAGCGTGCCGAACATCGCCATGAAGCTCAACGCCATCGCGACGATCGGGACGGTGAAGCCGCGGGTCTGGAAGGTGCGCAGGTCGAGCAGGGCGCTGTCGGTGCGCTGCAGTCGGGTCTGACGGAGGATGAAGACCGTCAGGGCGACGGCACCGACGACGAGCGCGGTGACCGGGACGAACAGCCCGGTGGTGCCGGCCTCGCCGATGCTGGACAGGCCGTAGACGATCCCACCGAACGCGAACGCGGACAGGATCACCGAGACGACGTCGAGCGGTGCCCGGCGGGGCGTCGAGACGTTGCGGACCTTCACCATGCCGAGGATGAGCGCGGCGATCGCGATCGGCAGGACGAAGCCGAACAGCCAGCGCCACGAGAACGCGTTGAGGATGAGCCCGGAGATCGTCGGGCCGATGGCCGGCGCGACCGAGATGACGATCGAGATGTTGCCCATGATGCGGCCGCGGTGGGCCGGGTCGACGAGGGTGAGCACCGTCGTCATCAGGAGCGGCATCATGATCGCGGTGCCGCTGGCCTGGACGATGCGGCCGACGAGCAGCAGCGTGAACCCGGGTGCGAGCAGGGCGATCAGGGTGCCGGCCGAGAACAGGCCCATCGCCCAGACGAAGACGGGGCGGGTGTTGAACCGCTGCAGCAGGAACCCGGTGATCGGGATGACGACCGCCATGGTGAGCAGGAAGCCCGTGGTCAGCCACTGCCCGGTCGCCGCACTGATGTCGAGGTCGTCCATGAGCCGCGGCAGCGCCACGCCCATGATCGTCTCGTTGAGGATGACGACGAACGCGGAGACGAGCAGCAGCCCGATCACGAGACGGGTCTCGGCAGCGGTCGGTTGCGAGACGCTTGCCGTGCGGGGGGCGGAATCGACGGCCTGGGTCATGCGGGAGCTCCTGGTGGATCACGACTGGTGGAACGAGGTGGCGCAGAACGCGCAGACAGGGCAACCGCCTGAGTGGATTCGATTATTCCGCTCCGCACCGACATCCGCACGTGAACGGTCGGTGCGACCGGGTCAGTGCAGGATCGCGAACCCGTCGGCGTCGCCGTGCGGCACGACCGGCCGGAACTCGACGTCCGTCACGGTGGCCGACGGCGGCCCGCTCCGCAGGCACTCCATCAACGTCTCGACCGCGACCGACGGCCCCTCGGCCTCGACCTCGACGGTGCCGTCCCAGAGGTTCCTGGCGTACCCGACGAGGTCGAGCCCGTCGGCCTTCCGTGCCGTCCAGTACCGGAACCCGACCCCCTGGACGGTCCCCGACACCACGGCATGCATCCTCGTCACCGTCGTCATGATCCTCACCGTATCCACGCGGGGCCTCCCGGAGTTTTCGGCCTCGTGACGATCTGTTTCCGGTTCGTGACGACCCGGAGGCCCTCACGGGCGCAACACACCGCGAAGCGGTGATAGTGTCATCGCAACCCGAACACTTCGAGTCAGAATGACATTAAGGCCCACCATGGACGAAGCAGGCACCCGCGTCGCGGTCTCGACCGTGATCGTCGCGCTGCGCCCGCACCCCGACACCGGGGCGCCGGCGCTGTGGATGCCGCTGGTGCGCCGGGTCGCCGAACCGTTCGAGGGGTCGTGGGCGCTGCCCGGCGGCTGGGTCGGCGTCGACGAGGGACTCGAGGACTCCGCCGCGGCCCGACTGCGCGAGACGACGAACGTGCAGCCCCGCTACCTCGAACAGCTCTACGCGTTCGGCGACGTCGGCCGCTCACCGAGCCGGGTGGTGTCGATCGTGTACTGGGCGCTCGTGCACCCGGACGAGGCGAACGTCGTGCCGGACGACTGGAACGTCCGCTGGTTCCTCGCCGACGAGCACCCGCCGCTCGCCTTCGACCACGACCGGATCGTGGAGTACGCGCTCTGGCGGCTCCGCACCAAGATGTCGTACTCCCGCATCGCCCAGGCCTTCCTGGGGGACCGGTTCACCCTCGCCGAGCTGCGCGGGGTGTACGAGGCGGTGCTCGGGCGCGCGCTCGACCCCGCGAACTTCCGTCGGCAGGTCGAGAAGACCGACGCGATCCTGCCGACCGACGAGACCACGAGCGGGGGTCGGCACCGTCCGGCCCGGCTGTACCGCTCGAACCCCGACCTGGCCTACGCGGACAACGGCCCGCTGCAGCAGGGCACACGACCGCAGAACCGATAGGAACCACCGTGTCCATCGCGACGACCATCGACCTCATCTCGAACGGCAAGGCCGGCGGCAGCACCTGCACGCCCGACCTCGCCATGCCCACGTGGGACTTCGACTCCCGGCCCGGGTACGGCCCGGGCTCGTCGATGACCGACGTCATCCCGACGAGCGCACCGCGGCAGGGCGTGCTGCCGGACGAGTACAAGACCGCGCCGACCGACGAGCTGCACGAGCGCATCGAGCGGGCGAAGGCGACGCTCGGCGACCGGGTCGTCGTCCTCGGGCACTTCTACCAGCGCGACGAGGTCGTCCGGCACGCGGACTTCCTCGGCGACTCGTTCCAGCTCGCCAACGCGGCGCTGACGAAGCCCGACGCCGAGGCCATCGTGTTCTGCGGCGTCCACTTCATGGCCGAGACCGCCGACATCCTGGCCCGCGACGACCAGCGCGTCATCCTGCCGAACCTCGCGGCCGGCTGCTCGATGGCGGACATGGCCGACATCGACAGCGTCGAGGCCGCCTGGGCCGAGCTGACCGCCGTCTACGGCACCGAGCCCGACGCCGACGGCCGGGTGCCCGTCATCCCCGTCACCTACATGAACTCCGCTGCCGACCTCAAGGCGTTCTGCGGGCGCAACGGCGGCATCGTCTGCACCAGCTCGAACGCCGCGACGGTGCTCGAGTGGGCGTTCGAGCGCGGGCAGCGCGTGCTGTTCTTCCCCGACCAGCACCTCGGTCGCAACACCGCCAAGGCCATGGGGATCAGCACCGACCTGATGCCGATGTGGAACCCCCGGAAGCCCCTCGGTGGCAACGAGCAGAGCGACCTCGAAGCGGCGAAGGTCATCCTCTGGCACGGCTTCTGCTCGGTGCACCGCCGCTTCACCGTGGACCAGATCGACCAGGCCCGACGCGAGCACCCCGGTGTCCAGGTCATCGTCCACCCGGAGTGCCCGATGGCCGTCGTCGACGCCGCCGACCACGCCGGCAGCACCGACCTGATCCGGAAGACCGTCGCCGCGGCCACCGAACCGACCACGTTCGCGATCGGCACCGAGATCAACATGGTGAACCGGCTCGCCGCTGAGTACCCGCAGCACACGATCTTCTGCCTCGACCCGGTCGTCTGCCCGTGCTCGACGATGTACCGGATCCACCCGGGCTACCTCGCCTGGGTGCTCGAGGCCCTGGTGCGCGGCGAGGTGCTCAACGAGATCGTCGTGCCCGCCGAGGTCCAGACCGACGCCAAGGTCGCGCTCGAGCGCATGCTCGCGGCCAAGCCCCGCGGCTGAGCCCGAACCCGAGCCCGAGCCCGAACCCGAACCCGAACGACCGAGGGAGACCACCGTGCACGTCGTCATCGTCGGCTCCGGCATCGCCGGACTGACCGCAGCGATCCGTGCCAGCGCCGTCCACGACGTCACGCTGGTGACGAAGGGCGCGCTCGCCGACAGTGCCACCGCGTACGCCCAGGGCGGGGTGGCGGTGGCGCTCGGTGCCGACGACTCGCCGGCACTGCACCAGGCCGACACCCACGTCGCGGCGGCCGGCAGCGCGGACGCGCGCGCCGTCGAGGTCGTCTGCACCGACGGGCCGGCCCGGGTCCGCGACCTGCTCGCCCTCGGTGTGCCGTTCGACCGCTCGACCGACCCGTCGGCCCTCGACCGGTACGGCGACGACCTGGCCCGCGGGCGCGAAGCCGCGCACGGACGCTGGCGCGTGGTGCACGCCGCCGGCGACGCGACCGGCGCGGCGATCGAGCGCACGCTCATCGACGCGCTGCACCGTCAGCACGTCACGATCCTCGAGCGCACCTGCCTCACCGACCTCGTCGTCCGCGACGGCACCGTCGTCGGCATCGACGTCCTCGACCTGCTCGGCGAACCCCGACGGATCGACGCCGACGCCGTCGTGCTCGCCTCCGGGGGAGCGGGACACCTGTACCGCGAGACCACCAACCCGCTCGTGGCGACGGGGGACGGCGTGGCCGCCGCGTGGCGTGCCGGAGCGGTGGTCGCCGACCTTGAGTTCGTCCAGTTCCACCCGACCCGCCTCGCCGTGCCGGACGGCGGGCTCGTCTCCGAGGCCGTCCGTGGCGAGGGAGCCGTCCTCCGCGACGCGCGCGGACGCCGCTTCATGACGGCGGTGCACCCGGACGCCGAGCTCGCTCCGCGCGACGTCGTCGCCCGCGGCATCGCCGCCGCCGTCCGCGACCAGGGCGGCGCACCCGTGCTCCTCGACGCCACCGGACTCGGCGCGGACTTCCTGACCGGACGGTTCCCCGGACTCACCCGGGCCACCCGTGCGGCCGGTTTCGACTGGACCCGACAGGGTGTGCCGGTGTCCCCGGCGGCCCACTACTCGATGGGCGGCATCGCCACCGACGCCGAGGGGCGCACCAGCCTCCCGGGGTTGCTGGCCATCGGCGAGGCTGCCTGCACCGGGGTCCACGGCGCGAACCGACTGGCCTCGAACTCCCTGCTCGAGGGACTCGTCTTCGCGGTCCGCGCAGCGGACGCGGTCGCCGGACCCCGGCCCGGCCTGCTCCGCCTGCGGGGGAACGCAGACCTGCGCGTCACCAGCGTTCCCCGAGCGGCGGACGTGATCCGCGCCTCCCGTCAGACCCTGCCTGGAGGCGCGACCCACCTCCACGACGTCGGTGCCGTCCGGCAGGCGGTCCAGGCCGTCATGACCGACCGCGTCGGGCTGCTGCGCGACGCCGACGGACTGGCGAGCGCCCGGCGGGACCTCGACGCGCTCACCGCGCCCGCCACCGGCGGCGTGCGCGAGCACGAAGACCGCGCACTGCTCGACCTGGCACGGCTGGTGGCGCTCGCCGCCGAGACCCGCACGGAGTCCCGCGGCGCCCACGCCCGCACCGACCACCCCGACACCGATCCAGCAGCCCCGGCCTCGTACGCCTGGGTCGCCGAGACGGTCACTCGACACATCGCCGTTCCGCAGGAGGTTCCCGCATGACCATCGACCCCGGCACCATCCCGCCGCACGCCCTGCGCCGCGTCATCGAGACCGCGCTGGAAGAGGACGCGCCCTGGGGCGACGTCACCAGCGAGACGCTCATCCCGGCCGACGCGACCGCGACGGCGACGCTCGCGGCCCGTGAACCCGGAGCACTGAGCGGCGGGACCGTCTTCGTGGCGGTCATGCACGCGGTCGACCCGTCGATCCGGGCGACCCTGCACGCCGACGAGGGGTCCGCGTTCACCGCCGGCGACACGCTCGCCACCGTGACGGGGTCGGCGCGTTCGGTGCTCCGCGCCGAGCGGGTCGCGCTGAACCTGGTGCAGCGCATGTCGGGCATCGCCACCGCCACCGCGGCCCACGTCGCGGCCGCTGCGGGCACCTCGGCGCGGATCGTCGACACCCGGAAGACCACGCCAGGGCTCCGTGCGCTCGAGCGGTACGCCGTGCGCTGCGGCGGCGGGCACAACCACCGCACGTCGCTGTCCGACGCCGTGCTGGCCAAGGACAACCACCTGGCCGTGCTGCTCGCCGGCGGCATCGGCATCGGTGACGCGATCACCGCAGCACGGCAGCGACTCGGGCACACCGTGCACGTCGAGGTCGAGGTGGACCGCATCGACCAGATCGAGCCCGTCGTCGCGGCGGGCGTCGACACGATCATGCTCGACAACTTCACGCCGGCCGAGCTCGAGACGGGTGTCGGCATCGTCGCGGGTCGCGCACTCGTCGAGGCGTCGGGCGGAGTGTCCCTCGACACCGTCGCGGCCATCGCCGCGACCGGGGTCGACGTCATCTCGGTGGGGGCGCTCACGCACTCGGCCCGGGCGCTCGACCTCGGGCTCGACATCGCGGTGGCGGCCGGGGACTGACCGTGTTCTACCTGGACCGGGCGGCCACGACCCCCGTCCGCCGCGAGGTCCTCGAGGCGATGTGGCCGTACCTGACTGGGGTGTTCGGCAACCCGTCGTCGACGCACGGTGTCGGGGACGAGGCCGCGCGCGGGCTCGCGGCCGCACGGACCACGGTCGCCGGCGTGCTCGGCTGCCGACCGGCCGAGGTCGTCTTCACCACGGGTGGGACCGAGGGTGCGAACACCGCGGTCAAGGGGATCGCGCTCGCCGCCCCACGCGGACGCCACGTCGTCACCAGCGCGATCGAGCACGAGGCCGTGCTCGAGAGCTGCGCGTACCTGGCACGCTTCCACGGCTTCGACGTCACGGTGCTGCCGGTCGCGTCGGACGGCCTGGTCGACCCGTCGGTGCTGCGCGCGGCGCTCCGGCCGGACACGACCCTCGTGTCGATCGCGCACGCCGACAACGAGATCGGCACCGTGCAGGACGTCCCGGCGCTCGCCGCCGAGGCCCACGCGGTCGGCGCGCGCTTCCACACCGACGCCGTGCAGTCCGCGCCGTGGCTGCCGGTCGGGCTCGACGTCCTGGGCGTCGACGCACTGTCGCTGTCCGGGCACAAGCTCGGGGCGCCGAAGGGGACCGGCGTGCTCGCGGTCCGGTCGGGGGTGTCCGTCGAACCGTTGCTGCACGGCGGGGGACAGGAGCGGGGCCGACGCTCCGGCACCGAGGACGTCGCCGGCGCGGTGGCGGTCGCGACGGCGCTCGGGCTGGTGGCTGCCGGCGGTGCTGCTGCCGCCGGTGGTTCTGCTGCCTCCGGTGGTTCTGCTGCCTCTGGTGCTGCTGCTGCCTCCGCCGCCGCGACGACCGTCCGTGACGCCGTGCTCGACGGGGTGCTCGCCGCCGTCCCCGGCGCGTTCGTGACCGGGTCGCGCGCGCACCGGCTGCCCGGGCACGCGTCGTTCTGCTTCCCCGGGGTCAACGGCGAGACCGTGCTGCTCGAGCTGGAACAGCGCGACGTCGTGTCCTCGTCCGGCAGTGCCTGCGCCGCCGGCAGCACCGAGGCGTCGCACGTGCTCACCGCGCTCGGGATCCCGGACGAGGTCGCTCGCACCGCGCTCCGACTCACCTTCGACGGTTCCCTCGGCGCCGAGGACGTACCGGTCGTCGTCGGAGCCGTCGCGGACGCCGTGGCCACCGTCCGCGCACTCGGCTGACGTGTCGAACGTACGGTGTACTAGACGTTCTACTCCATGAGTGGGGTCGTGTCCCCCCTTATGCGGACACGGAATCTGCGCCAGAGTGTCCACATGGCAAACGTGATGATGACCCGGACACGACGGGACGACCGCTTCCGAGCGGTGCAGCTCCTGCCTGCACCGGCGACCCTCGTCGCGCTCGCCCTGGCTGCGCAGCACGACCTCGGCACCGCCCCCCTCGGGCTGATCGCCGCCGTCGGAGCCCTCGCGACCGTCGGGAGCGCCCTGCTCCCCATGATCCGACCCGCCGCCGCTCGACGGTCGATGCCCGCACCGATCGAGACGGACCGGTACCGAGAGGACACCGAACACCCTTGAGGTCCGACACCGCCCGGCTCCTCCCGTGACCCGGCCGGTGCCCCAGACCGGATGCCGATACCCCTGATCGACATCCGGAGCGGGGCGCGACGTTCCCCCTGTCGTCGCGTCCCGCCACACACCGCGACCCGCCGTGGGCCGACGTCGACCCCCTGAACGACGTCAGTTCCCCTGCAGCCCACGGCGGGCTCCCGGTGTCTCCCGCTCCCGCTACCGTCGGAGCATGCCCTCGTACCGTGTGACCCTGGCGATCGGCGCGCTCGCCGCCGGCACCGCGCCCGACGCCGTCCTGCCCGCTGCGGCCCGGCTGGTCGCCGAGCACGCCGTGGTCGAGGCGCAGGACGTCCGCCTGCTGCGCGGTGTGCCGTGCGCGGTCGTCCGGTTCGAGTCCGACGACGACGCCACGGCAGCGGTCGTGCGCGACCGGGCCGTGCACGGCCTCCGCGACGTGGTCGAGATCCGCTCCGACGT
Source organism: Curtobacterium sp. PhB146 (assembly GCF_004342995.1). Lineage (NCBI taxonomy): Bacteria > Bacillati > Actinomycetota > Actinomycetes > Micrococcales > Microbacteriaceae > Curtobacterium > Curtobacterium sp. PhB146. The sequence goes on from NZ_SMBN01000002.1 coordinate 464,170, forward strand.
CGTCACGCGACGCGACGGTGCGCGGTGGATCCCGGTGGCGTGACGGCTGCGGCCGTGCTGCCCGGGGCGTGCGGCGCGCCCGGTGCGTCCCGCGTGCCCGGTGCGTCCGGCGTGCCCGGCCAGACGTAGTCGAGGTCGTCGGGCGCGTCCGGGAACAGTGCGCGGTAGTGCTCCGGCGCCTTCTGCACCAACTTCGAGCGGTGTGACGCGTGCAGGGCCTCGTCGTCGTTCCACGGCGGGATCGGGACGTCGCCGCGCTCGTACGCCGCCAGGTCCTCCGGGACCCGCCCGAGGTCCAGCAGCGTCTTCTCCAGGCAGGTGTCCACGTGCCCGCGGTCGAGCCAGACGCGGCACGTCGCCTCCTGGTACGCCATCAGCGCCGGACGGTAGCCGCGCCACATCGCGGTGACCGGGTGGTGCTGCCAGCCGTACCCCGGCAGTGTCAGCGCCCGCATCACCTGCAGGGTCTCCACGCGCTGCTTGCCGAGACGTCGGTCGTCGAGGACCTCGGCAGAGGCCCGGAAGTCGGCGTACGGCAAGAACGTCTGCATGCCGCGGGACGGTACCCGTGGGGCCTGGCACCCGACACATGTCGTCACACGCGGACCGCCCCGGCGGCAGGCGTGTGAGCATCGACCGCATGAGTGGAGAACTGGTCGTCGGCGTCAGCGGTAGCCCTTCGGACCCCTCGAGGACGTCCACCCTGGTCGCGGCCACGGTGGCGCGCCTCGGGCAGGAGATCGAGGGAGCCCGCACCGAGACCATCGAGATCGGCCCGCTCCTGGCCGACCTCGGTGCCGCGTCCTCGCGCGAGGCGATGTCCGAGCGCACCCGGGCGGCACTCGAGACCGTCGAGGCCGCCGACGTGCTCGTCGTCGGCAGCCCGGCGTTCCGCGCCGCCTACTCCGGCGCGTTCAAGCTGTTCTTCGACTGGATCGGGCAGTACGACCTCGTCGACACCCCGGTCCTGCTGACCGCGACGGGCGGCAGCGACCGTCACGCCCTGCTCGTCGAGCACCAGATGCGCCCGCTGTTCGGCTTCTTCCAGTCGACGACGCTGCCGATCGGGGTGTTCGGCAACGAGCGCGACTTCACCAAGCGCGAAGGTGGCTACGACATCGGCAACGTCGACCTCGAACTCCGCATCGACCAGGCCGTGCGCCGGGCGATCCCGATCATCCGCGGGGGCTTCGCCACCGCCGGCCTGGCCGACGTGCGGCGCCCCGCGGACTTCTGACACGGGGCCGCCGCTCTCCCGCGCGTTCCTGGTCGATTCGGGCGTACCTGGTCTGGAGTTCTCACCAGGTACGCCCGAATCGACCTCGCATCGCAGATGTCGTGGGAAAGAACGCCTACGGAGCGGGGACGGTGACCGTCTCGCCCGACACCGCCGACCGGCGCGCCGCGTCGAGCACCTCGACCACGTGCACCGCGTCGTCGACGGGCACCGGCACCGGACCGAGCCCGCGGACGGCACGCGCGAACCGCTCGTAGTAGTCCGTGTAGGAGCTCTGCGCCGACGGGACGTCGACCGTGCCGGACTCCGTCGTGAGGGTCCCGGGCGAGGGCTCGACTCCCCAGGTCGACCGGTCGTCGGCAGGTGACGCACCCGCCACGGCTGCCTGTGCCTGCACGTCGGTGCTCGTGGCCTCGTACGTCCCGTCGACGCCGTCGAGGCGGAGCTGCCGTGCACCCAGCCACCCGGCCTTGTTCGACGTCAGGACGGACTCGACACCGGACACGTGCGTCGCTGCGAGCGTGAAGCCGGCGTCGATCTGGCCGTCCTGGTCACGGCCGAGCGAGCGGGCATCGCGAACGTCGAGCGTGCAGGACACCCGGGCGATCGGTCCGAACAACGACACGGCCTGGTCGACCAGGTGCGAGCCGATGTCGGAGAGCACGCCGCCGCCGATGCCGGTCGCGATGCCGTGCCGCTCGACCATGTCGAAGCGGGACCAGAAGCGCAGTGGCGTCCCGACCCGTCCGGCGTCCAGCACGCTCCGGAGGGTCGTGAGGTCGGTGTCCCAGCGGCGGTTGTGGAAGGGCGTGATCACGACGCCGGCGTCGGCCGCGGCCTGCCGGATCTCGCGCGCGGTGGCCGGGTCCGGGGCGAACGGCTTGTCCGCGACGACGGCGACCTCGGCGGCGATCGCCTGCAGGACGAGTTCGCGGCGGGTGGACGGGGGAGTGGTGACGACGACGGCGTCGACGCCTGCGGCGATCAGGTCACCGAGGGAGTCGTGCACGGTGACGCCGGGCAGGTCGGTCGCGAGCTGCTCGCGCTTGGCGGCCGAGCGGGCGACGACGCCGACGAGGTCGATGCCTGCCGCGTCCAGCAGGAACGGGCGGTGGAATGCCCGCCCTCCGATGCCGTAGCCGACGAGTCCGATGCGCACTTTGTCCATACATGTGAACCTAGCGCGTCCAGCCAGCGTTGGGAACGTTCCAACGAGGCGGACGGGAGGCCCGTGACGGCCCCGCCACGGGCCTCCCGTCCGCCTTTTGCGCACGTGTCGGGCGCGACGTGCGCGCGCGACGGGCGCGACGTGCGCGACCGCCAGGTTCCACGACTTGCCGTCCGCGTGACGCCGAGGTTCCACTCCGAGGCGGCAGCGGCGCCGAGGTTCCGAGATCTCGGAACCTCGGCGGGGCGAGAGACGCCCGTGCGGCGTGACGGGCGTCAGGCGATGAGGGACGCGACGTGTGCGACCGCCAGGCGGTAGCCGTCGGCGCCCGCGCCGGCGATGACCGCCGTCGCAGCGGTGGCGACGTGGTCGACGTGCCGGAAGGGCTCGCGCTTCCACGTGTTCGACAGGTGCACCTCGACGACCGGGACGGACAGCGCCTCGACCGCATCGTGCAGCGCGACCGAGGTGTGTGCGTAGGCCGCGGGGTTGATCACGACCGCGGCGAAGTCGTCGAGGGCCTCGTGCAGCCACTCGACCAGTTCGCCCTCGCGGTTCGTCTGGCGGAAGTCCGCGTCCAGCCCGTGCACGGCTGACTCGGTGTGCACGATCGCCTCGAGCTCGGCGAGCGTCACGGTGCCGTACTGCTCCGGGTCGCGCCGCCCGAGGATGTCGAGGTTCGGTCCGTTGAGGACGAGGATGCGCGCCTGGTCGGTCATGGGGCGAGCCTAGCGATCGCGGGCCACGGGGTACCGCCGGCAGACACATGCCTCGGCTATGTGAACGGTCACAATTCGGTGTAACGTCTCCGTCCGGGTCGGCGGAGTTGTCGACTGCAACACACTGACGTGGAGATGTTGAATGGTTCTCGCTGCAGCGAACGAAGGGATCCGGCTCGACTTGGGCTGGGTCGACTACCTGATGGTCATCGTGTACTTCGCGGTCGTCATCGGGATCGGGTTCACCGCCCGCAAACAGGTCCGGACGAGCATGGACTTCTTCCTGTCCGGGCGCTCGATGCCGGCGTGGATCACGGGCCTGGCCTTCGTGTCCGCGAACCTCGGTGCGACCGAGATCCTCGGCATGGCCGCCAACGGTGCCCAGATCGGCATGGCGACCCTGCACTACTACCTGGTCGGCGCGGTGCCGGCCATGGTGTTCCTCGGGCTCGTGATGATGCCCTTCTACTACGGCTCCAAGGTCCGGTCGGTGCCGGAGTTCATGCTCCGCCGGTTCGGCAAGGCCCCGCACCTCGTGAACTCGATCGCGTTCGCGGTGTCGAACGTGCTCATCGCTGGCATCAACCTCTACGCCATGGCCATCGTCATCGAGGCGATGCTCGGCTGGCCGGAGTGGCTGGCCATCGTCGTGTCCGCCGGCTTCGTGCTCGTCTACATCACCCTCGGCGGGCTCTCCAGCGCGATCTACAACGAGGTCATGCAGTTCTTCGTGATCATCGCCGGGCTCATCCCGCTGACGATCGTCGGTCTGCACCGCGTCGGTGGCTGGGACGGACTGTCGTCTGCCATCGTGAAGACCCAGGGCGTGCAGCACCTGCAGGCGTGGGCCGGCACCGGCTTCGGTGATGTGACCAACCCGATCGGCGCCAACTGGCTCGCGATCGTGCTCGGCCTGGGCTTCGTCCTCGGCTTCGGCTACTGGACCACCAACTTCACCGAGGTGCAACGCGCGTTCTCGGCGAAGAACATGTCCGCGGCACGCCGGACCCCGCTCATCGCCGCGATCCCGAAGCTGTTCATCCCGGCCATCGTCGTGATCCCCGGTCTCATCGCCGCGGCGGTCGTCGGCAACCAGTTCGCCGACGGCTCGCTCACCTACAACGACGCGATCCCGAAGCTCATCCAGATGTACCTGCCGACCGGTGTCCTCGGCGTCGCGGTGACCGGCCTGCTCGCGTCCTTCATGGCCGGCATGGCGGCCAACGTCTCGTCGTTCAACACCGTCTTCACGTACGACATCTGGCAGCGCTACATCAAGCCGAACATGCCGGACATCCACTACCTGAAGACCGGTCGCTGGGTCACCGTCGTCGGCGTCCTGGTGGGCATCGCGACCGCGTTCATCGCGGCCCAGGCGTCGAACATCATGACGTACATGCAGACGCTGTTCTCGTTCTTCAACGCGCCGCTGTTCGCCGTCTTCATCCTCGGTCTGCTCTGGAAGCGGATGACCACGCAGGGTGCGCTCTGGGGCTACGTGCTCGGCATCGTCACGCCGACGATCACCTGGATCGCGTACCTCGTGAACCCGGACCTGTTCGCCACGGCGACCGCCGAGACCCTGTACGGCGCGATCATCTCGTTCGTGACCGTCCTGATCGTCGGGTTCGTCGTCTCGATGTTCACCACGCCCAAGGACGAGAAGGAGCTCGGCGGTCTGGTCTACGGCATCGGCAAGATCGACCTGCACGGCGACTCCGTCGCGACCGACACCGCCTGGTACCGCTCGCCCGCACTGCTCGGCACCGTCGCACTGATCCTGTGCGTCGTCCTGTACCTGCCGTTCCTCTGATCCGCGAAGGAGATCACCGACCATGAGTGACACCACCACCCCCGGCGCGCTGACCGAGGAGCAGAAGGCCGCCCTCGTCCGCTCGACCCGTCGTCTCGACCTGCGCCGCATCCTCGGCGGCCTGTTCGTGCTCTACGGCGTCATCGTGACGATCGTCGGCATCGTCCACTGGGACACCGACCCCGAGAAGACCGGCGGCATCCACATCAACCTGTGGGTCGGACTGTCGATGCTCGTCGGCGGCCTGCTGTTCTTCCTCTGGGACCGCCTGAACCCGGTGCCGGCCGAGGACATCATCGGCCAGGCCGAGGCCGAGGCCGACCAGAAGGCCGCAGGCGAGGGCCGCGCGTCCGCCTGACCTCGGTCGCGCGCCACTGAGCCGACCCGGGGCGACGAAGCCGCTGTCGCACGACAGCGGCTTCGTCGTTCCGAGTCGATGAACGCGGGCGGTTGACGCCCTCGCGGAGCGGCAGTAGTATTGATATGTCGATCGGGTGCTGCTCGGTCGAAAGTGATCCCCGGATGTCCTGCAGCCAGCGCGGGCCCGGGGATTTGCGTTTTCCCGACGGTGCCGCAAGCGCGTCACGACACGATGAGCGCGCTCGACAGGTCGTGGGGTGCAGGCATCGCCGCGACATGGCCGCCGCACGCTACGTCGGCCAGCGCGAGGAGCGGTTCATCAGACGGAGAAGCGTGCTCGAACCGGAGCTCCTTGCCGATGCCCCGGTCTCGCAGAGCGTCGAACATCGCTCTGTCGTCGGCATCGCGAGCCGGCCCCCGAGTCTCGAGGATCACCTGGTGGACCTGTCGGAGTTCGAGCTCGTGCGCGAGTCGTTCGATGCAGCGCCGTCGTCGGCGTTCGGTACGTGCCACCGCGCCGTCGTAGCGCACGACCAGGACCGAGACGGCGTGTCGGAGGAGGTCGAGCCACGAGAGCCGCTGACCGGGGAGGGCTTCGTACCAGTGCAGCTTCCGCATCCGCCGCGGTGTCGCTGCCCGCACGTCCAGACGTGCCGCTTCGCAGGCGGATGCCGTGATGACCACGGCCGCCATGACGTACGTCGTGTGATCGCGCCCGCCGCCCGGCTCCGATTCATCGACGTACGCCCGCATCGGTCCAGAATATCGCGTATCAGTCCGTACCGCGACGGAACGGTTGCGCATCACCGCGCCACGGGCCAGGTTGAGCGTGACGAAAGGAACCTCCCTATGGACACGATGGTCTTCATCAACCTGCCCGTCACCGACCTCGACCGTTCGAAGGCGTTCTACGAAGCCCTCGGCTACTCGATCAACCCGATGTTCAGCGACGACACCGCTGCGTGCATCGTCATCAGCGACACGATCTACGTCATGGTGCTCACCCACGCGAAGTTCGCCGACTTCACCGACAAGACGATCGCCGACGCCGGCACCGTCGAGGTCATCAACTCGCTCACCGCCGGGTCGAAGGACGAGGTGCACCGCATCGTCGACGCCGCCGTCGCGGCCGGCGGGAGCGAGGACCGCGCGCCGATGGACCTCGGCTTCATGTTCCAGCGGAGCTTCACCGACCCGGACGGCCACCGGTGGGAGTACGTGTGGATGGACCCGCAGGCCGCCCAGGACGGCCCGCCGGCCGAGTGACCACACGGTCGGCAACGAGGGTATCGGCGGCGCACGCCAGGATGGTGCGATGAGCACCGAGCCCGCAGCCACCGAGCCCGCGCCCCACTCCGACCTGGTGATCGGCGACGACGGACTCGCCCGGCCGGTGTGGGCATCGACGGACGAGCTGCTCCGCGACTACTACGACACCGAATGGGGCATGCCCGTCCGGGACGAGCGCGGGGTGTTCGAGCGGCTGTCACTCGAGGCATTCCAGTCCGGCCTGTCCTGGCGCACGATCCTGGCGAAGCGTCCGGCGTTCCGTGCGGCGTTCGCGGACTTCGCCCCCGACACCGTCGCGGGCTTCGGCGAGGACGACGTCGCTCGGCTGATGGCCGACGCCGGCATCGTCCGGAACCGGGCGAAGATCCTCGCGACCATCACGAACGCGAACGCGACGGTCGCCCTGCGGCAGGACGGCGGGCTGTCCGACTTCGTCTGGTCGTTCCGTCCGGCGACGACGCCCGAACCGGAGTCGTACGCCCAGGTCCCGACGACCTCCGACGAGTCCGTCGCACTGTCGAAGGCACTGCGGAAGCGCGGCTTCGCGTTCGTCGGTCCGACCACGATGCACGCCCTGATGGAGGCGCTCGGCATCGTCGACACGCACCTGCTCGGCAGCCACCGGCGCGGGACCTCGGGCGTCTGGAACTGACCAGGACGCCGACCCCACCGCCGGCGAGGGCACCGGGCTAGGGTCGCGGCATGAGCACCGACCAGCCGAACCCGCGCGTGCGTCCTGTCCACCCGGTCGACGCCGACGTCGTCGACGTGCCCGTCGACGTGCCCGCCCCCGCGCCGGACACGGCCGGGGACGCGGCGACGGCGCCGGGTCACGACCCCGCCGAGGTTCGGATCGCCTTCCTGCTCTTCCCGGACCTGACGCAGCTCGACTTCACCGGCCCGGCGCAGGTGCTCTCCCGGGTGCCCGGCGCACGCGTCGAGTACGTGGCGGCGACGCTCAACCCGGTGCCGACCGACTGCGGGTTCGCGCTGGTCCCGACGACGACCATCGCCGACGCGGGTCCGGCGGACGTCCTCGTGGTCCCCGGCGGTGACGGTGCCTTCGACGCGATGCTCGACCCCGAGGTCATCGGGTTCGTCCGGCGCGAGGCCGAGCGCGCCACCTGGGTGACCTCGGTCTGCACGGGCGCGTTCGTCCTCGGTGCCGCGGGACTCCTCGCCGGCAAGCGTGCGACGACCCACTGGGCGTCGAAGCCGATGCTCGAGGCGTTCGGTGCGCAACCGGTCGACGAGCGGATCGTCGACGACGGTGCCGTCGTCACGGCGGCCGGCGTCAGTGCGGGCATCGACATGGCGCTGTGGCTGGCGGCCGAGCTCGCGGGGCAGGCAGCGGCCGAGGCGATCCAGCTGCAGATCGAGTACGACCCGCAGCCGCCGTTCGACGCGGGCTCCGCGGAGCGCGCCGACGCCGTCGTGGTCGCCCGTGCACGGGCTGCGGCCGAGGCAGCGCGCGGGGACCGGGTCACCCGCGCAGCGGCTGCCGTCCTGCCGTGACGACGCAGCTGCCCTGACGAAGCACCTGCCGCGACGACGCGGCTGAACCCAGCGGCAGAACCCTCAGGCCAGCGGCTTCTGCATCTGCGTCGCCGTGACCTCGTACCCGAGCGAGGCGTACAGGTCCTGCGCGCCGGTGTTGTAGCCGAACACGTTGAGCCCGATGCTCGTCGCGCCGTGCTCCGCTGCGGCCTGGTGGCCGAGCTCGAGCGCACGTCGGGCGTATCCGCGACGACGGTGCGGTTCGTCGATCTCGACGTCGAACACCCACCAGTCGGTCCCGCCCGGAGCCAACGGCCCGATCCAGAGGTACCCGACCGTGGTGTCGTCCTGGTCGAGGACGTCCCACACCAGGTGCCCGTCGGCCGGGGACCCGCCCGGGAACCACTGGTCGAGCGACTTCTGCTTGTTCGCCTCGGCCTGTTCGCGGGTCTCGCCCGCCTGCATCCGTGACGCCACGTACTCGGCCATGGTCCGGTCGAGCCAGGCCGGGAGGCGCGTGGCCGGCATCTCCTGCAGGCGCGTGTCCGTCATCGGTTGCCCTTCGAACCCCGGCTCGGCTTGCCGCGCATCTTCCCGCGGCCGGGGGTTGGGCCCTTGCCGGTGTTCGACTTCTTGCCGCTGCCGGACTTGCCGCTGCCGGGCGACTTGGCCTTCGCCTTGCCGCCGGCGCCTCCGGCACCCGCTCCGCCCTTGGCCGACCCGCCCTTGCCTGCTGCGCCCTTGCCCGACCCGTCGGAGCCGCCACCGGCCTTGGAACCGCCGCCTGCCGCACGCAGGGCCTCTTCGACGTCGCGATCGGTGCCGGTCGGCTGGTTCCGCGAACTGTTGGCGGTGCGTCCGCGCACCACGCCGATGAACTCCTCGGTGGTCTCGGTGGCGTCCTCGTCACGCCAGACCAGCGCGATCTGCGTGCCGGGGGCGCCGAAGAGCGGGCGCGCGACGAGGTCCTTGCGGCTCGCCGCGCGGAAGAGCGACTGGGGGAGCACGACCACGCCGACGTTCGCCTCGACCAGGTCGAGCGCGGCGGCGATGTCGGCCGGCACCGGACCGGCGTCGACGACGTGCACCTCGGCGTCGGCGAGGTCCACCTCGGCCAGGTCGGCGAGGGGGGAGTCCTTCGGCATCGCGACCACGGCGGTCTCAGTCCAGAGCGGGATGGCGTTGTGCTGGTCGGAGACGGGCATGCGTGCGAAGACCATGTCGACCTCGCCGGCGAGCGTGTCGTCGACGTCGTCGGACCCGATCGGCCGCAGTCGCAGCTCGATCGAGGGGTGTCGATCCCGCCAGACACGGGCCCACTTGGCCGGGGAGACCCCGGGCACGAATGCGATGGTGAGTGCCGCGGTCATGCAGACGAGCATAGGGGCCGTACTCTAGGGGGCATGGCGCAGGAACAGACCATGAAGCCCGAAACGGCTGCGAAGAAGCTCGGCATCTTGCTGGCGGCCGCTCCGGAGTCCTTCCAGGGCGCTCCCGTCACACGGACCGCCTTCGACGAGCTCCGGACCGAACCCCCGACGTGGCTCGAGGACCTCCGACGCGACGGCCCGCACCCGCGACCCGTCGTGGCGCAGAAGCTCGGCATCTCGATCTCGGGGCTGACCCGTGCGGGGATCGACGACGCGCTCACCACGGCGGAGATCAAGACGCTGCTCGAGCAGAAGCCCGAGTGGCTCGTCCGTGAGCGCGAGACGCAGGCCGCCGTGCACGTCGAGAACGCCCGTGTGAAGCAGGAGCGCGCCGCCAAGGCCGCTGCCCGCGCCGAGGACTGACCCGCCCGGCACCGCGCCGCCGCAGCTGAGGACCCGCCGTGCACGAGACCGTCGCCGACGCCATGCTCGTCGTGCCGCAGTTCGCGTCGGTGTGCTGCATCGTCGGTGACCGCTACCGACCGCGCCCCGGCGTGATCGTGCCGGCTGCGGTGATGCTCGTCGCGATGCTCATGCCCGTGGTGCACGCGGGTGCGGTGTGGACGCTCTTCGCGGCGACGCTCCTGCTGTTGCTCGCACCGCTGCCGGTGATGCGCCGACGCCGTGCCGACGGCCGCCGCGCCGAGCCGATGGACGTGCACCGCGCGCTGTCGGCGGTCGTGATGGCCGGCATGCTCCTGATGGGCCACGCGACCGGCGTCGCCGACGGGCACGCGGGACACGGCATCGCGTTGTCCGCGGTGCTCGGTGCCGGCGTGATCGGCTACTGCGCGTTCAGCGGGTGGCTCCTGCGGTACGAGTGGGCGCAGGAGGACCGCCGGGCCGTGCGCAGCGGCGAGGTCTTCGCGATGACGGTCGCCGTCGTCGGCATGACCCTCGCGATGTAGCGCTCGAGCGCTGTCGGGGCTCAGTCGGTCGTGGGCGACGCGTCGCCCGTGTGCGTGACACGGTCCTTCGCTGCGCGGAGGGTGTCCTTCGGCACCGGCGGCACGCCCCGTCGGATGCCTCGGAGTCCGACGACGAACAGGATCGCGGTTACGACGGCGAACACGATGAACGTGATCCCCGTCGCGGCCCAGATCGGCAGTGCCAGGGCCAGGAGCGCCACCACGAGGCCGGCAAGCAGCACGAGTGTGGTCAGTGCGAAGGCCACCGCGGCGCCGGTGAGCACCAGCCCGGTCTTCGCGCCGTTCGCCCGTTCGCTGATCTCCCGCCGAGCCGAGGCCACCTCGTCACGGACGGCGCGCAGCACGGGTTCCAGCGCCTTCTGCACCAGGCCGGCGGTGACCGTGTCGCGGAAGGACGGCTTGCTGCTGGTCGTGGTGTCGTCGTGGTCCGTGGTGCTCATGGGTCTCCTGTCCGGGGCGCGGTGATCGCGTCCACCTGCTGTGACGCGTCCGGTCCGATGATCGTCACGTCGGCGGCGGCGTGCTCGGTCGCTTCCCAGCTTGCGGAGCCGCCGGTGGCGGTGGGCGCGACCGCCGGGAGGCCCGCCCCGCGTCGACGACGCAGGACGGGCCTCCCGGGGTGGTCGGGCCGAGAGCCCTACTCGGCGATCTCCTCGAGGTCGTCGATGCCACGGGCCGCCGCCGCTGCGCGGCGCGCGCGCATCGACGGGGCCGCGAGCGCGGCGAGCACGGCGAGGACCGCCACGCCGGTGCACGCCCAGAACCCGATGGTGAAGGCGTCGTCCGTCGGCAGACCCTGCGGGGTGCTGTGCGAGGTGATGAGCGCCGCGATGACCGCGGTGCCGACGCTCGAGCCGATCGTACGGACGACGGTGTTGGCGCTGATGGCCTCGCCGGTCTGGTTCGCGGGGACGCTCTCGATGATGGCGTTCGAGCACGCGGCGAGGGCCAGGCCGATGCCGATGCCGGTCAGGACGCCGGAGACGACGACCTGCCAGAGCTCACCGTGCGCGATCGCGGGCAGCAGGAACGCCGCGACGATGGCGATCCCGCCGAGCAGCATGGGCGGCTTCGGACCGACCTTGCGGACGAGGATGCCGGCGATCGGCCCGGCGACGATCATCATCAGGACGGTCGGCAGCAGGAAGAGACCGGCCTGGGTGACGTCCTTGCCGAAGCCGTAGCCGAGTGCGCTCGGCAGCTGCAGCAGGGTCGGCACGAGCACGAAGGTGCCGAACATCGCGAAGCCGAAGACGAGCGCGACGACGTGGGCCGTCCAGACGCCGCGGACGGCGAACAGGCGGACGTCGATGAGCGGTTCGGCGACGCGGAGCTCGACCAGGACGAACGCGACCAGTGCCACGGCGCCGAGGACCAGCAGGCCGATGGTCTTGCCGTCACCCCAGCCCCAGGTCTCGCCCTCGCTGACGGCCAGCAGGATCGACACGAGCGAGACGGCGAGGACGAACGTGCCGACCATGTCGAGGCGGCCGGGCTTGCGGACCGGCGACTCCGGCATGCCGAAGATCGCGCCGAGCAGGGCGATGACGACGAGCACGGCGGGCAGCCAGAACAGCCAGTGCCACGACAGATGCTCGACGATCGGGCCGGCGGCGACGATGCCGACGCCAGCGCCGATGCCGAAGATCGCGGAGAGCAGACCGATCGTGACGCTGACCTTCTCCTTCGGCAGCTCGTCGCGGACGATGCCGATCGACAGCGGCATCACCGCGCCGGCGGCGCCCTGCAGCGCACGGCCGACGATGAGGACGCCGAGGTTCGGTGCCAGCGCGGCCAGCACGGCGCCGACGAGCAGGATCGACAGCACGACGATCAGGACCTTGCGCTTGCCGATCATGTCGCCGAGGCGACCGAGGATCGGCGTGAGCACCGACGCGGAGAGCAGGTAGGCGGTGAGCACCCAGCTCGTCGCGCTCGTCGAGGCGCCGAGGTCCTGTCCGATGGTCGACAGCGCCGGGGCGACGAGCGACTGCAGGACCGCGAACGACAGACCGCCGAGGGACAGGTAGACGATGATCGCCGTGCTGTTCGGCCGGTGTCCGGCGGTGGTGGGGTGCGAGCCCGTGCGGGGGCTCTGCATGGTGTCGGTCATCGTGCTCCGTGTCTCGGGTGATGTAAACAATTGCTGACTCGACGAGGGTACGCAGTTCTCACGCGATGTCAACACTTGCTTACATCCCGGTTCTGGCCGGTACGCTTCGACCCATGAGCAAGGACGCCGCCGCCACCCGACTGCTGCTCGTGCGTGCGGCGCGGCACCGGTTCGCGTTCGACGGGTACAAGGCGACGACGGTGCGGGACATCGCCGCCGACGCCGGGGTCAACGTCGCGCTGATCAACCGCTACTTCGGGTCGAAGGAGGGGCTGTTCCGCGCCTGCCTCGACCGGGTGGTGCAGGACCTCGGGGCCGAGCAGCCCGTCGAGCGCGGCCTCGAGCGCGCGCTGGCCGGCCTGGTCTCGCACGTGGTCCGCGCGCCGACCGACGACGACTCCCTCCAGCTCATGCTGCTGCTCCGGTCCTCCGGCGACGACGGTGCCGACGCCATCCGCCGCGAGACCCTCCGCCGGTACGCGGAACGGCTCGCCACGGCCGTCGGCGGCGAGGTCACCGAGGAACTGCTCGTCCGGGCCGAGATCGCGCTGTCGGTGGTGCTCGGGATGACGATGCTCCGGCGGTCCACCGCGGTGGAGCCGCTCGCGTCGGCCGACGACGACGTCGTGGCCGGGGCACTCGACGACGCGCTCCGCGCCCTGCTCGCACCGTCGCGGTAGCGTCGAGCCGTGTCCGACCGACCAGCCCGCCGTCCCGACCCCGCCCCGCGCCTCGACGAGGTCGACGAGCGCATCCTCTGGACCCTGGCCGGCGACGCCCGGATCCCGAACAACCGGCTCGCCGCCGCGGTGGGCATCGCGCCGTCGACGTGCCTGACCCGGGTCCGGGCCCTCGAGGACGCCGGGGTGATCCGCGGCTACCGGGCCGAGGTCGACATCGCGCGCCTCGGCTTCTCGATCGAGGCGATGGTCTCCGTCCGGGTCCACGCTGCGGCCCGCCACGAACTCCGGGACTTCGCGAAGCGACTGCTCCGGGTGCCCGTCGTGCAGGACGTCTCGTTCCTGGCCGGCGACAAGGACTTCCTCGTGCACATCGCGTGCGAGTCGACCGAGCAGCTGCGGGACTTCGTCGCCGACGAGCTCAGCGGCGACCCGTCGGTGGCGACGACCCAGACGAACATCGTGTTCGAGCGGCTCGTCGCCGACCGGTCCACGCAGGGCCGCTCGTTCGACGAGCTCCGCCGCTGGCGCGCCTGACGAGCCCGCCCACGCGGACGCGCCTGACGCGCCGGTCCGGTCAGCGCTGCCGGGTCATCGGGACGTGCGGGATCCGGTCCTCGAGGTACTCGTCCCCGGAGCGCACGAACCCGAAGCGGGCGTACCACTGCTCGAGGTGCGACTGGGCGCCGAGGGCGATGCTCGCGGAGCGGGACTCGGCGATCGCGGCCTCGATCAGCTGCCCCGACAGACCCTGCCCGCGGGCGTGCGCCGCCGTGACGACCCGGCCGATGCGCTCGGTGCCGTCGGGTTCGCGCAGGAGCCGGAGCGTGGCGTCCACCGAGCCCTGACCCGCCCAGAACTGCACGGTGCCGGGCTCGAGGTCACGCCCGTCGATGTCGCCGTACGCGGCCCCCTGCTCGACGACGAAGACGTCCTGTCGCAGGCGGAGGATCTCGTGCAGCGTGACGATGTCCAGGTTGCGGGTCGGGGCGGAGAAGATCGAGACCACGGACGGCCTTTCCTGAGAATTTCTTCCAGAACGGGGTGCGTTCCGGAGCGGACCGGCGTACATTGCCGGTCAACCACTCTACGTGCGCAGCCGAGTTCAGGAGGTGAGCGCATGGACACGACGTCGCGCGCCCCCTGGCTCGCGGTGCTCCGGATCGCCCTGCTGGGCGTCGGGACCCTCGCTGCCCTCGTGCTGCTGTCCCTGGCGTTCGGGGCCCGTCCGGCCTCGGCTGCCGAGGCCGCGTCCACTCCGCCCGCCCAGACGCAGCAGCGCGGGATCGTCAGCGGTGTGGTCGACGGGCTCGGCGAGACCGTGCACGACGTGTCCGGCGGTGTCGGACAGGTCGTCGGCGGCGTCGTGGACCCCGTCCGCGCAGCGGTTGCGCCAGCTCCGAAGCAGGCACCAGCACCAGCACCGGCACCGGCACCGGCACCCCCGAAGCCGGCCCCGGCACCCCCGGCAGCGCCCGCGCCCGCGCCGGCTCCCGTCGCCCCCGCCCCAGCAGCTCCGGCTCCCGCAGCTCCGGCCCCCGCCGCTCCGGCGACCGCGCCCGCGGTGCCGGCCACGACCGCCCCTGCGGCCGAGCCGGCCACGCACCTGGTGCAGGGCGTCGTCGAGCACGTGGGCACCGCCTCCCGGCCCGTCACCGACACCGTCGCGACGGCACTGCGCCCCGTCACCGGGACCGTGCAGACGATCGCCGACGCGCGACCCGTGACCACGGTCGTCGACACTGTCGACCACGTGGTCGGCAGCGTCCCGGTGGTCGGCCCCGTCGTCGGCGGCGACACCCTCGGCACGGTCACCGCTCCGGTCACCGGCCTGGTCGACGACACCCTCGGCGGTGTCGGCACGATCGTCGGACAGGTCCCCGACGTCGTCGCGGGCGTGGTCCCGTCGGTCGGTGGCGTCCTGCCAGGAGGCACGGATCCCGTCATCGACGTCCCCGCACCTCCGGTCGTCGTCGGCACCACCCCGTCCGGCGTGCCCGGCTCAGCTGTCCCGTCCGCGCGACCGCCGCTGGCGGCCGCCCCGGCGAGGACCCCGTCCGTGCCCACGGTCGCGTCGACGGGCGCGGACGGAGCGTCCGTTCCTGACGCCGGACGCCGGTCGGGCGTGACCACGCCGTCCACCTTCGTGACCGGACCGCTCGCCGGCCCCGTCGCTGGTGCCGTGCAGGACGCGACGCTGGGCGGCACCGCCCTGCTCGTCCCCGAGCCGGGCGACGGCCACGGAGCGCCGTCCGACCGCCAGGGCGGCGCGGGCGTCCTCGGGGGCAGTGCCACCTCGACTCCCGGCGGCGTCGCAGCCGTCGGCATCGTCGGCTCGACCGACGACATCGTCTCCCTCGCCGCGGGGTCTCGCGGCACGCTCTCCGACGACGCGGTCCCCGCATCGGTCGTCGGCGAGCACGACGTCGCCCCTGACTGAGATCGGTGCGCCTGTCCGGCACGGCAGGCACGCACACACACCGACCCGCGACCGCGGTCGGCCAACGATCTCGATCAGGGAGTACGACCATGAACAAGTACGTCTCGAGAGGGCTCTGGTTCGCCCTCTTCGTCGGCGGCCTCACGCTCGGAGGGGCGGCAGCGGCGAACGCTGCCACGACCTCCGGAGCGGACGGCGCCGTGTCCGGAACCCAGGTGGTTCCGTCGGTGGACGCTCCGGTGTCCCTCACCGGCAACGCCCTCGGGGTGCTCGGCGACGCGGTGTCGTCGGTGACCTCGCCCGCCGCGGCGCCCGCGGCTCCTGCAGCTCCAGCCGCCGCTCCTGCACCGGCCCCAGCTCCCGCGCCGACGACCTCGGGCGCCGACGGCACGGCCTCCGGCACCCAGGTGGCGCCGGCGGTGACCGCCCCGGTCTCCGTCGGTGGCAACGCCGTCGCCGTCGGTGGCGACGCGGTGTCGGCCCCGGCTGCTGCTCCGGCTGCGCCTGCTCCGGCTGCTCCGGTTCCGGCTGCCGCCGCTGCTCCGACCACGTCCGGTTCGGACGGCACCGGCTCGGGGACCCAGATCGCCGGCGCCGTGACCGTCCCCGTCACGGTCGGTGGCAACGCGGTCGCCGTCGGCGGTGACGCGGCGTCGACCACGACGCCGCCCACCCCGGCGGCCTCCACCCCGGCAGCACCGGCCGAGCCCGCTGCTCCGGCACCGGTCACCTCGGGTGAGGACGGCACAGCCTCGGGGACCCAGGTCGCCCCGGTCGTGTCGGTCCCGGTGACGGTGTCCGGCAACGGCATCGGGGTGCTCGGGGACGGCACCGCTGCGGGGTCCGGCCCGGCGGCGACGCCGGCACCGGCCGCTCCGGCCACGACCACGCCGAGCACGTCCGGCGACGACGGGCTGCTCTCCGGCACGCAGGTCGGCGGACTGGTCGACGTCCCGGTCACGATCGGCGGCAACGGCATCGGGCTACTCGGTGACGGCACCTCGGCGGGCACGACGCCCGCCGCGGGCACCGGCACGGCTGCCGGTCCGGCTCCGGCTGCCGGTGGCACGACGGACGGGGCGGACGGCACCGCCTCGGGCACCCAGGTGGCCCCGGTGGTCGCGGTCCCGATCACCATCGGCGGGAACGGCATCGGCGTGGTCGGCGACGGCACCAGCACCGGCGGGGCGACCCCGGCGGGCACCACCCCGAGCAGCACGACCCCGTCCGCCGGGGGTGCGACCTCCGGTGACGGTGGCCTGCTCTCCGGCACCCAGGTGGTCCCGGTGATCAGCCTGCCGATCACCATCGGTGGGAACGGCATCGGCGTCGTCGGCGACGGTACCGCCACCACGCCGGGCACCGGCACGACGCCCGGCGACGGCACAGACCCGGGTACGGACCCGGGCACGACCCCGGGCGACGGCACGGACCCCGGTACGGACCCGGGCACCGACCCCGGTACGGACCCGGGCACGACCCCCGGTGACGGGACGGACGCCGGCGACGGCACCGTGCCCGGAACCGTGACCACCCCGGCCGGTGCCACCGGCGCGGACGGGCCGACCCGGGCCTCCACGGAGGGTGTGGTGACCACCACGGCCGCCGCGACCAGCGGGATCTCGGCCGTCACTCGGACGGTGGCCGACACGGTGAGTGCCGCCGGTGACGGCGCGACCGCGCTCGCCTACACGGGAGCGACCTCGCCGGTCGTCCCCGTCGGGTTCGCGCTCCTGCTGCTGCTCGCCGGGGCGGGCACGCTCGTGCTCCGTCGCCGGCACTCGGCGGTCGACACCGACGGGACGCGCTGACAGCAGGTGACCGAGGGGCGTCGCACCGCCGGCGCCCCTCGTCACCGTGCCCGGAGTTGTCCGAACGGCCGGCCGGCACCACCATGAGGGGGTGCGCTCCGCCCTCGTCCGGCATCCGGTGACGGCCGCCATCACGTTCCTCGTGGTCGCGACCGCGGTCTTCGGCATCGTCGTCCGGGTGCTGCACGGTGCCGACCCGGCCTCGTACGGGCCCTTCCGGATCTTCGCGGCGTCCACCGGCGCGGTCGCGTTGCTCACCACGATCGCCGGCGTCGTCGTCCTCGTCGGTGCCGCCGAGCGGCTGATGGGGTCGTGGCGGACCGCCCTGGCGTTCGTCGTCACCACGGTCGTCGGCACCGCGGCCGGCGCGCTCACCGCGTTCGTCGACACGGACGGCCGCGACCTCACCGGCCTGCTGCTCGGGCGGGCGACGGCCTTCGACCCCTGGACCGCGATCGTCGGGACGATCGTCACCGCGAGCGCGTTCGCCGGACCGCTCTGGCGACGACGCATCCGGGTGAACGCGCTCGCCGTCGTGGCCGCGCTCCTGCTCTACGCCGGACACGCCTCCGACCTGTACGCGGTGCTCGCCGCCGCCGCGGGGTGGGTGCTCGGTGAGCTGCTCCGCCGCACCCCGGAGCGCGGCGGATGGGTGCGCAGCTCGCACCGCGAGACCCGGGTCCTGCTCGGGACGGTCGTGCTGGTGTCGGCGATCGGCCCCGTGGTGGCGCTCGTCTCCCGCGCACGGATCGGATTGCTCGCGCCGATCGCCGCGGTGCTCGGCACCGGGCCGGTCACCCCCGTGAGCGGCTGCGGCACCGACGGGGCCGCTGGGCAGTGCCTCCGCGCGCTGCTCGCGTACCGGGCGACGGACCCGTGGACGCTGCTGCTCGCCATCGCGCCGCTGCTCGTCCTCGTGGTGGGCGGCCTCGGGCTCTTCCGGGGCAGCCGGTTCGCCGTCTGGCTCGTGGTGGCGGTCGACGTGGTGACGGCGGTCGCGGCCGCGGTGACCTACGGGGTGCTGCCGGCGCGGGCCGGTGGGCTGCAGGGCACCGCCGACGAGTTCGTCACGGCGCTGTCGGTCGGTGCGTCGATCGTGGTGCCCCTCGCGACCGCGGCCGTCCTCGTGCTCCGGCGCCGGTCGTTCACCGTGCTGCCCTCACGGCGGCGTGTGGTCGCCTTCGCGGTGACCGTCGTCGCGGCGGTCGCCGTCGTGGTCGGCACCGTCGCGGTGTTCGCGGCGTCGGCCCCGGAGCACGTCGAGGACCCGCTCCGGCTCGCCGTCGCCGCCCTCGGCCCCCTCTCGCCGCTGACCTTCTGGGAGCAACTGCCCTCACTCGGCACGGCGCTGCGCATCGTGATCGGACTCGCCGGCCCCGTGCTCTGGTTCGTCGTCGCGCTCGCCGCGGTCCGGCCCACCGGCGCAGTGGAACCCGACACCGACGCGGACGGCTCCCGGTCCGACCGCGAACGGGCCCGGGCGCTGGTGCTCGCCGGCGGCGGCGACACCTTCGGGTGGATGACGACCTGGCGCGGCAACGCCTACTGGTTCGCGGCCGACGGGCGCGCCGGGGTGGCGTTCCGGCGCAACGGTGGGGTGGCCGTCACCGTGGGTGGCCCGTTCGGCTACCCGGATGCCCGCGCCGCCGCGATGACGGACTTCGCCCGGTACTGCGACGACAACGGGTGGACGACGGTCTTCTACGGCATCGACGCCGGGACGGCCGAGCTGCTCACGACGCAGGGGTGGTCGACGTTGCCGGTCGCCGAGGACGCCGACCTCGACCCCCGCACGTGGACGACGACGGGCAAGCGCAAGCAGGACGTCCGCACCGCCGTGAACCGGGCCCGCCGCGAGGGCATCACCGCCACCTGGTCGTCCTGGCAGGACCTGCCGCCGTCGACGGCACGGCAGATCGAGGCGATCTCGGAGGAGTGGGTCTCCGAGCGCGAGCTCCCCGAGATGGGCTTCACGCTCGGCGGGGTGGACGAGATGCGCGACCCCGCCGTCCGGACGCTCGTCGCGCAGGACGCCACCGGGCGGGTGCTCGCCGTGACGAGCTGGTTGCCGAGCCACCGCGAGGGGCGGGTCGTCGGCTGGACCCTCGACGTCATGCGCCGGACCGAGGCCGCGCCGAACGGCGTGATGGAGTTCCTCGTCGCGAGCGCCGCCGAACGGATGCGCGACGACGGCGTCGAACGACTCAGCCTGTCGGCGGCACCGCTCGCGCAGGCGGGCGAGAACGCTGCACCGAGCGACGGCGTGCAGAGCCTGCTCGAGCTCGTCGGGGGAGTCCTCGAACCGGTCTACGGCTTCCGGTCGCTGCTCCGGTTCAAGCAGAAGTTCGGCCCCGACTTGCACCCGCTCGTCCTCGCCTACCCCGACCCGGTCGCGCTGCCGTCGATCGGCCTCGCGGTCGTCCGGGCGTACCTGCCGGACCTGTCCCTGCGGCAGGCGGTCGCGCTCGCGCGCGGACGCGGCTGAGGCGGCACGGTCGACGGGCCGGTGCGGTGGACGCGACCGGGCGGCGGACGGGAGGCGCGGTGCGGGCCCGCCCCGGGCTCCCGGTCGTGCGCCGCGTCGCCCCGTTACGTGCCCCGCTCCGGCCCGACGCGTCGGTCACCGGTCTGGGGTATCGTTCCGACTACGCAAGCGCTCCGGGGTCGGTGCAATTCCGAACCGGTGGTGACAGTCCACGAACTGATGACGGGTGCGAACCCGGCAGAGGTTGACTCGGTGAAACTCCGGGACCGACGGTGAGAGTCCGGATGGGAGGCGCGCTGGCGGACGAGACGACCCATCCTGCGTGGGACGACCCGTCCGTCGATGCCGACGATCGTCGAACACCCCCGGAGTCCCGTTGAGAGGACACCAGTGTTCACCGGCATCATCGAGGAACTCGGCACCGTCACCGCCGTCGAGCAGCACGGCGACTCCGTCGCGCTCACCGTCCGCGGGCCGATCGTGGTCGCGGACGCCAGCCACGGCGACTCCATCGCCACCAGCGGCGTCTGCCTCACCGTGGTCGAGCAGACCCCCGACTCCTTCACCGCGTTCGTCATGAAGCAGACGCTCGACATGAGCGCGCACGGAGCGTTGCGGGTGGGCGACCGCCTGAACCTCGAGCGCGCGGCGTCGGTCGGCGACCGGCTCGGCGGCCACATCGTGCAGGGCCACATCGACGGCACCGCCACCGTGCTCGAGACCGCGGACGGCGACGGCTGGCGGCGGGTGCGGTTCTCGCTCGCGCCGGCGCTCAGCCCGCTCGTCGTCGACAAGGGGTCGATCGCGCTCGACGGCGTCTCGCTCACCGTCAGCGCCGTCTCGCCCGAGGACACCGCGCCGGACGCCGCCTGGTTCGAGGTCAGCCTGATCCCGGAGACGCTCGAGGCCACGACCCTCGGCCTGCGCGTGCCGGGGGACCGGGTGAACGTGGAGACCGATGTGCTCGCGCGGCACGTGCGCCGGATGCTGCGGCTCGACGCCGCGGTCGGTTCGCTCGAGCCCGCGGGCTCGCTCGAGCCCGCGGGCTCGTCCGAGCCCGTCGGCTCGTTCGAGCCCGTCGGATCGGAGGCCCGGTGATGGTCGCCTCGGTCCCGCAGACGCTCGGCTCGTCGAGCATCGAACTCGCGATCGCGTCGGTCGCGGCCGGCCGCCCGGTGATCGTCGTCGACGACGAGGACCGCGAGAACGAGGGCGACGTCATCCTGTCCGCCGAGCTCGCGACGCCGGAGTGGATCGCCTGGACCGTGGCGCACTCGTCGGGGTTCATCTGCGCGCCCGTCAGCGTCGAGATCGCCGACGCCCTCGACCTGCCGCCGATGGTCCAGCACAACGAGGACGTCCGCGGCACCGCGTACACCGTCACCGTCGACGCAGCCGTCGGGGTCACCACGGGCATCAGCGCCCACGACCGAGCGCGCACGCTGCGGGTCCTCGCCGACCCGACCTCCGTGCGCGACGACCTGCACCGCCCCGGCCACGTCGTCCCCCTGCGGGCACGACCGGGCGGGGTCCGCGAACGTGCGGGACACACCGAAGCCGCGATCGAGCTCGTCACCGCAGCCGGGCTCCGGCCTGCCGCGGCGATCTGCGAGATCGTCGACGAGGACGGCAGCATGATGCGGCTGCCGGCGCTCGTCGCACTCGGGGCGCGCGAGGGCGTACCCGTCATCACCATCGCCGCGCTCGTCGAGTGGCTGGACGCGGCAGACCGGACAACGGCAGCAGCTGCCCTGTCCACGGAAGGAACAGCACGATGAGCGGAGCAGGCGCGGCGGACCGCGACCACGTCGACGGCACCGGGATCCGGGTGGCCATCGTCGCCGGGCAGTGGCACGACACGATCGCGGCGGGCCTCCTCGCCGGGGCGCAGCGCGAGGTCGAACGGCTCGGCGCCACCGCGTCGGTGTTCCCGGTCCCGGGGAGCTTCGAGCTGCCCGTCGTCGCGAAGACCGCCCTCGAGGCCGGGTTCGACGCCGCGGTCGCGCTCGGCGTGATCATCCGGGGCGGCACCCCGCACTTCGAGTACGTGTCCGACGCCGCCACGAGTGGGCTCACCCGCGTGGCGATCGACACCGGCAAGCCCGTCGGGTTCGGCGTGCTGACCCTGGACGACGAGCAGCAGGGCATCGACCGGGCCGGGCTGCCCGGCTCGAAGGAGGACAAGGGCGCCGAGGCCGTGCACGCCGCCGTCGCGACCGCGGTGACGCTGCGCTCGCTGCGCGTGCTCGCCTAGCGCGGCTGGTTCACACGGCGCCCGCACTCGGAACGGCCCCGCACCTCGAGAGGTGCGGGGCCGTTCTGCGTCGGCGGAGTGGTTACCGCTTGCCGAACACGTGGATCGGCAGGAAGAAGGAGAGGGTCATCAGGATGAGGCCACCCATGAAGATGAACGCCTGGCCTGAGTCGACCTGGAACGCGAACCCGAACAGGTACATCGACACCAGCAGCAGCAGGATCGAGAAAACAGCGGCGATGACGCGGCCCACGGGATACCTCCGGGTGTCGACGAGTGGAACGTCGCCAAGTCTATCCCCAGGAACGGGGATGGTCGTTCACGCGCCGGGCTTCGTCGCGATCAGACGGTCCACGACGGCGAGGAGCGCCTCCATGTCGACGGTGCTGCGCTTCGGTCGACCGTCGCTCGCGGCACCGAGGGAGGCCTGGTGGTACAGGCCGTCGCCGAGGAGCTTGACCGCCTGGGCGGTGGGCTCGTCGTGGAGGGCGTCGACGAGGGTCACGAGCCACGCGTTCTCGGTGTCGTCGAGGGTCCGGCCCGCTTCTTCGTAGCCGGCCTGCTGCAGGCGGCTCGCGGCGAGGAGCGCGAGGTCGAGCTCGCTGCCGACGAACAGGCAGTTTCGGACGAAGTAGCGGGCGGCACCGTCCTCGGCCTCGGCCATGCGCTCGACGTCGATCGCGGACAGGTCGGAGAGACGCTCGCACAGCCCCTCGACCAGGGCCGCCTTGGAGCCGAAGTGGTACAGCAGCCCGCCCTTGGAGACACCGGCGCGGGCGGCGACGGCGTCGAGCGTCGCGGGACGTTCGCCGTCTTCGCACACGATGGCGACGAAGCTGTCGAGGACGCGGTCGCGGGCACTGGCCATGGGCACGAGTCTAGGAGGAGTTGTGCACGAGCAGGTGCAGGCGTCGCGGGCCGTCCCGCGACGCCTGCACCCTGCCGGTCGGGGCACTCGGCCCGTCAGCCCTTCAGCGCTCCGGCGGCGATGTTGGCGATGAAGTGGCGCGAGCCGATGATGAACACGCCGATGAGCGGGAACACGCTGATCACGGCGCCGGCCATCACCGCCCCGAGGTCGGTCGCGTTCACCGAGCTCAGTCCGGCCAGGGCCACCTGCAGGGTCTGTCCCTTCGGGTCGATGAGGACGATGAGCGGCCAGACGTAGTCGTTCCAGGCGGTGATGAAGGTGAAGATGCCGAGGAACGCGAGCCCGCCGCGGAGCATCGGGACCGCCACCGACCACCAGGTGCGGAAGAAACCCGCTCCGTCCACCCGGGCCGAGTCGATGACCTCGTTCGGGATCGACGAGGTGGCGAACTGCCGGAGCAGGAAGATGCCGAACGCGTTCGCCGCCCCCGGGATGATGAGCGCCTGCAGACCACCGATCCACCCGAGGTTCGCCATGAGCACGAAGCTCGGCACCAGCGACAGGCTGCCGGGCACCAGGAACGTGGCGAGCATGACGGTGAAGAGCGTGCGCTTGAACGGGAACTCGTACTTCGCGAACGCGAACGCAGCGAGCGAGTCGAACAGCATGACCAGGACGGCGGTGCTGCCGGCCACGAGCACGGTGTTCAGGAGTGCCCGCAGCATGTCCACGTTGCTGAAGACGGACGCCACGTTCGCGAGGGCGTTGTCCCCGAACCAGAGCGACGGCGGGTAGCCGAAGATCTCGGCGTTCGTCGACGTCGACATCACGAGGAGCCACCAGAACGGGAAGATCGACAGCAGCACCCCGATGATCAGGCAGAGGTGCGTGACGGCGGTCCCGAGCCAGCCGCGGCGGAACCCGCGGCCGCGGTCGTTCCCTGCGGCCCCCGGTCGGCCGAGTGCCGCGGCGGTGTTGGTCGTCGTCGTGGTCGGTGTCGCGGTCATGCGTCGACCCCCTTCGTGCTGGTGCGGACCGTGCGGGCCACGCGGAGTCGTCGTGGGGTCTTCAGGCCGTCGCGTTCACTGAGCAGACGCCAGTTGATGATCGCGAACACCACGGAGAACAGGAACAGCACCCAGGCGATCGCCGAGCCGTACCCGAAGTCGAACTGGTTGAACGCCTGCTCGTACTGGTAGAGCACGATCGTCATGCCGGCCTCGTCGGGGCCGCCCACCGCTTGTCCGTTGAACAGGATCTGCGGCTCCGTGAAGAGCCCGAGCCCACCGATCGTCGACGTGATGAGGGTGAACAGGATCACCGGGCGCAGCAGCGGCACGGTGATGCGCGAGAAGATCTGCCACGCGTTCGCGCCGTCCACCTTGGCGGCGTCGTACAACTCGGTCGAGATGGACTGCAGTCCGGCCAGGTAGATGATCGCGTTGTAGCCCGTCCAGCGCCAGATCACCATCACCGAGATGGTGACCTTGATGCCCCAGTACGACGACAGCCACCCGACCGGGTCCGCGCCGAGTGCGCGCAGTGCCGCGTTCACCAGGCCGAAGCCGTCGGAGAACACCGAGCCGAACACGATCGCCATCGCGACCATGCTCGTGACGTTCGGCACGAAGAACGCGACGCGGTAGAAGCCCTTCGCCCGGATGTTGCCGTGCAGCAGGAACGCGAGCACGAGCGCGAGGAACAGCATCGGGATCGTCGACATGACCCAGATGAGGAACGTGTTGCCGACGGCGTTCCAGAACCGCGGGTCGCCGAGCAGGTACTGGTACTGGGCCAGACCGACGAACGCGGGGGAGCCGACCCCGTCCCAGTCGGTGAACGACAGCACGATCGAGAACACGATCGGGAACAGCCCGAACACCAGGAAGAGCACGTAGAACGGCGCGATCGCGACGTACTGCGGCCAGAACCGGCGGAACCCGTACCGTTTGCCGGTCGCTGCGGTGGTGATGGAGGACGTCGGGGTCCCGACGACCGCGGGGATGCTCGTGGTCGGTGGTGCCTGCTTGGTGCTCATGCGCGGACCCCCCGCTTGTCGAGGACCCGGTTGGTCTGGTCGACGGCGTCCTGCCAGGCGCGGTCCGGGTCCTTGCCCCCGGCTTCGACGTTCGTGATCTCGGTCGCGAACGCACCGATGAACCGTTCGGAGTTGGAGATGTACGTCACCGGGACGTCCATCGCCGAGGCGTTGAAGAACGCCAGCGGGTCCTGGTCGCCGAAGTAGTCGCCGGGCTTCCGCATGATCCCGTTATCGAACGACGCCGGGGTGGAGGGGAACAGCTGGATGTCGTTGTACGTGTGCGACTGCACCTCGGGCGAGGTGATCCACTGCGCGAACGCGGCGGCCGCGGCCGGGTCCTTCGAGGTCTTCGGGACGGCGAGGAACGACCCGCCGCTGTTGCCCGGGCGATCCGGTTGCCGGGCGACCCGCCACGTACCGGCGGCGTCGGGAGCAGTGTCGTGGATGACCTGCGTCCACCACGCTCCCTCGATCTGTCCTGCGACCCGGCCGGACACCCACCCGGCGTTCTGGTCAGTGCCGGACTGCAGGTTGCCGGTGAGGCCGGAACGGACGCAGGCGACGGCGTTCTCCCACGCCTGCCGCACCGAGCTGTCGTCCTGCTCGAAGACCGGCTGGTCGTCGCGGTCGAAGTACCGCGTGGGGCTGGCGTAGATGTACTGGTTGAAGAGCTGGTTTGCGGTGATGACCGTCGCGGCGTCCGCACCCTTCCGGATCTTCGCGCCGAAGGAGCGGAACCCGTCCCACGTCGCGATCGCGTCGGAGACCTCGTCCGGGTCGGTCGGCAGCCCGGCCTTCGCCAGGACGTCCTGCCGGTAGAAGAGGCCGGTCGGTCCGGTGTCGACGGGCCAGAAGCACTGCCGGCCGCTCGGCGTCCGGCCGAGCGCGCTCTTCCAGTCGTAGTACTCGTCCCGCTTCGCCGCGCCGCCGTGGTCGTCGAAGTCGGTGAACAGGTCTTCGTCGGGGAAGTACAGCCAGCAGTTCGAGTTGACCATGAGGACGTCGGGGATGAACGCGTTCCCGGCGAGTGCCGTCCGGAACTTGGTGTCGTACGAGGCGCCGCCGATCAGGTCGGGGCGGAGCCGCTTGGACCCCTGCCCGGCGATCCCCCCGGCGGCCTGCCGCAGGAACTTCGGGTCGAGCGACCGGTTCCAGTACCAGAGGACGAGTTCGTCAGGGTCCTTGGAGATGGCGGTGCTCGTGGAGCACCCGGCCAACAAGGCGGTGGTGGCGAGGGCTCCGAGGGCACCTGCGCCGGCGAGGAACCCCCGCCTGCTGAGACTGATCGATGGAGATGACGTCACGAAACTACCTGCTCTCGTCGTTGAGATCGGGTTGGAAACAGCGATACCGGGTCCCCGGAGCGTTCGACCGTGAACGCTCACGAAGTGGTCCAGAGCATCCTCTGTGAGACACGCCGTGTCAAGCACTTCCGCATTGATCCGCCGGGCGTGTGGCACTAGCGTCGTCGTGACCGTGAAGGTTCACGAGACGACAAGGATCCGCATGTCAGCGCAGACCGCGAACACCGCCAGCACCCCGACTCCGACGGTCGCCGACCGCCCCGGCTGGGCCGTCCTCGGCCCCGGGGGCATCGCCCGCCGCTTCCTCTCCCAGCTGCCCGCGAGCGGTGGTGCCCTGGTGGCCGCCGGCAGCTCGTCCACCGAGCGGGCGCAGACCTTCGCCGACGAAGCCGCGCAGCTCGGGTTCGCCGACGTCTCCGCTGCGACCTACGACGAGGTCCTCGCCGACCCGCGCGTCGACGCCGTCTACGTCTCGACCGTGCACACCGGGCACGCGCGGCTCGTCCTCGCCGCGCTCGAGGCCGGCAAGGCCGTCCTGTGCGAGAAGCCCCTCGCCCCGAACCACGGCACCGCCATGGCGCTCGCCGACGCCGCACGGCAGGCCGGTCTGCCGCTGGTCGAGGCGTTCATGTACCGCTTCCACCCGCAGACCGCCGCACTGCTCGACCTCGTGCGGGACGGCGTGATCGGCGAGGTCACGCACATCGACGCCTCGTTCGCGTTCCGGACCGGTGAGCGGACCGGCCGACTGTTCGACGTCGACACGGCCGGCGGCGGGATCCTCGACGTCGGCGGGTACCCGGTGACGATGGCTGCCGCGATCGTGCAGGCCGCGACCGGGGTCGCCGTCGCCGAGCCGACGGAGCTCACCGCCACCGGCACCCTCGGGCCGACCGGTGTCGACGAGTGGACCGTCGCGCAGCTGACCTACCGCGGCGGCATCACGGCGTCCGTCCGCACCGGGGTTTTCGTGCAGGACGACAACGCGGTCGCGGTGTACGGCACGCGCGGTCGCCTCCTGCTCGCCGACCCGTGGACCCTCGGCGCCGACCCGACGATCGAGGTGCACACCGTCGACGAGGATCCGCGCACGCTGTCCTTCGCCGGCGAGCACCCCTACGCACGTGAGGCCGACGCCACCACCGACGCCCTGCGTGCCGGTGCGGTCGAGGCAGCACAGATGACGATCGACGAGTCGCTCGCGACCGCCCGCACCCTCGACAAGTGGCGCGCCGCGATCGGCCTGCGCTACCCGTTCGAGGCTGAGTCCGCCGACATCCCCACCGTGAGCGGTCGGCCGCTCCGGGTGCAGGACGGCAACCCCATGCAGTACGGCGAGATCCCGGGTGTCGGCAAGCGGCTGTCGCGCCTGGTGATGGGCGTCGACAACCAGCCCGACCTCGCCCACGCCAGCGCGATCTTCGACCTGTTCGTCGAGCAGGGCGGCAACGTCTTCGACACCGGCTACATCTACGGCGGCGGTGTGCTCGAGGGTCGGCTCGGCAAGTGGATCCAGAACCGCGGCATCCGCGAGGACGTTGTCGTCATCACGAAGGGTGCGCACACGCCGTTCTGCGACCCGGAGTCCCTGACGAAGCAGCTGCTCGAGAGCCTCGAGCGCCAGGGCACCGACTACGCGGACATCTACATGATGCACCGCGACAACCCGGACATCCCGGTGGGGGAGTTCGTCGACGTCCTCGACGAGCACCGCCGCGCTGGCCGCATCCGCGTGTACGGCGGGTCGAACTGGACGCCGGCACGCTTCGACGAGGCCAACGCCTACGCACGGGCGAACGGGAAGCACGAGTTCGAGGTCCTCAGCAACCACTTCGGCCTGGCCGAGGCCTACGACGTGCCGTGGGACGGCTGCGAGCACGCGACCGACGCCGCGTCGAAGGCGTGGCTCGAGGAGCGTCAGGTCCCGCTGCTGCCGTGGTCGTCGCAGGCCCGCGGCTTCTTCACCGGCCGTGCGACGCCGGAGGACACCAGCGATGCCGAGCTCGTCCGCTGCTACTACAGCGACGAGAACTTCGAGCGGCTCCGTCGCGCGCGGGAGCTCGGCGACCGGTTCGGCGTCCCCGCCACGGCGATCGCCCTGGCGTACGTGCTCAACCAGCCGTTCCCGACGTTCCCGCTCTTCGGACCGCGTACGATCGCGGAAGCCCGATCGTCCATGACGGGCCTCTCCGTCGACCTCACCCCGGAACAGGTGGCATGGCTGGACCTCCGCGACTGACCCAGTCGCCACCGGACGGCCCGCACTCCGGCGGCCGCGCGACGATCATCGACGTCGCCGCGGCCGCCGGGGTGTCCCGGCAGACCGTCACCCGCGCGATGAACGGCATGTCCGGCATCAGCGCGACCACGAAGGAACGGGTGCTCGCCGTCGCAGCGTCGCTCGACTACCGGCCGTCGCGGTTCGGCCGCGGGCTGGTGACCGGCGGCGACCACCAGCTCGGGCTCGTCGTGAACGACCTGCGGAACCCGTACACGCCCCAGCTCGCGTCCGCCGTGTTCCGGCTCGCCGCCGAGCAGGGGTGGAACGTCATGCTCGCCGACGTCGACCTGGCGAGCGACGCCGACCGGATGGTCCAGGCGCTCGGTGCGCAGACCGACGTGGTCATCGGTTACCTCGGCTCGCGCCGGCACCGGTGGAGCGAGCTCCTCGGCAACGTGCCGATGGTCGAGCTCGACCCGTCCTCCGACCCGCCCACGGCAGCGGTGTGGATCGACCCCGCCGACGCGATCGAGGCCCTTGCCGACCACCTGGTGGCGACCGGGGTGCGGCACCCCGTCGTGCTCGACAACTCGTCGCCGGACCACACGAGCGCGCGCGGCCTGCTCATGCTGGACGCGCTGCGCCGCCGCGGCTACCTGCCGGAGCTCGTGCACGCGCCGCACGGCACCGCCGAGTGCGGTGCCGACGAGACGGTGCGGATCCTGGCTCGGAAGCGCCGACTCGACGCGATCCTGGCCTTCAACGACGTGATGGCGCTCGGCGTGCTGCAGGCCTGCCGCCGCGCGGGCGTCGACGTCCCCGGTGAGGTCCGGGTCGTCGGCGTCGACGGCCTGCCGCTCGGCGCTCTGGTGTCGCCGATGCTGACGACCCTGGCGGTCGACCTCGACGCCGTCGCGCGCGAGGCCCTCACGCTCGCGCTCGGCATGCTCGCCGGTGAGCTGCCACGGCACGGCGCCGCAGTGCAGCGCACCGTGCGCCACAGCCTGCTGGTCCGCGACTCCGCCTGACGACGGCCGGCCCGCACGCCCCGCCCGCCCGCCCAGCCCCGCCCCGCCGGCCCAGCCTGCCCCCGAGGTTCCGAAATCTCGGCATGTCGGCGCTCAGGCCGCCCGACATCGGAACCCGGGCGGAGACCACGCGGCGTGTTGTGGAACCCCGGCACCGGAACCCCGGCACCGGAACCCCGGCACCGGAACCCCGGCACCGGACGCAGGTCGTGCCGTCGCCCCAGCCTCCCGCCCTGGGCGGGACCAGCCGTCGGACGGGAGGCCCGTGGCGCGCCCGCCACGGGCCTCCCGTCCGCTTGATGGTTGCATTTGCAACCATCACCGTCCAGACGGTACACTGACGGAGTCCTGACGGGGCGCGTGTCCATCCCGCGTCCCGTCTCGTCTGCCCCACGCACCGCCCGCCGTCGACCAGGTCCGGCTCGAAGTCCCAGGAGTCCGCCGTGTCCGCACTGCTCACCAGCCCCATCGCCACCCGCGTCACCGGCAGCCGCGCCCGACGGTTCCTCGCGCTCGCCGTGCTGATGCTGCCGGTCCTGCTCATCTCGGTGGACAACACCGTGCTGAGCTTCGCGCTGCCGTCGATCAGTCGTGCGCTCAACCCGGACGCCACCACGCAGCTCTGGATCGTCGACGCGTACCCGCTCGTCCTGGCCGGGCTGCTCGTCGTGATGGGCAGCATCGGTGACCGCATCGGCCGCCGTCGGATCCTGGTGATCGGGGCCACCGGCTTCGCGCTGTTCTCCGTCGCCGCGGCCTTCGCGACCGACGCCTGGATGCTCGTCGCCGCACGGATCGCGATGGGGGTGTTCGGGGCGATGCTCATGCCCGCGACGCTCTCGATCATCCGCAACGTCTTCGTCGACGCGGGGGAGCGGCGGATGGCGCTGGCCGTCTGGTCGACCATGTTCGCGGCCGGCAACGCCCTCGGTCCGCTCGTCGGTGGCACGCTGCTCGCGCACTTCCACTGGGGCAGCGTCTTCCTGGTCGCGGTGCCGATCCTCGTGCTCATGCTCGTCGGCGTCCCGTTCTGCGTGCCGGAGTCGCGCGACCCGATGCCCGGGCCGGTCGACGTGCCGAGCATGTTCCTGTCCCTCGGTGCGCTGGCGCCGATCGCCTGGGCGATCAAGTCGTTCGTGCACCCGGAGGAGCGCGGGTTCGCCGTCGCGATGCTCGCCGTCGGCGTCGTGTGCGGTATCGCGTTCGTCCGCCGACAGCTGCGGTCCCGTACGCCGATGCTCGACCTGCGCCTGTTCCGCAGCACGGCGTTCACCGGCAGCGTGCTCATGAACCTGATGGCGATGTTCTCGCTGACCGGCTTCCTGTTCTTCATCGCGCAGCACCTGCAGCTCGTGGCGGGGCTCGACCCGTTCGCCTCCGGCGTCGTGCTGATCCCCGGATCGGTGCTCACGATCGTCGCCGGCCTCGCGGTGGTGCCGGTCGTCGCACGGGTCGCACCGCGCTGGGTCGTGTCGGTGTCCCTGCTGTTCTCGGCCGCGGCGTACGCCCTCGTGGCGGTCCTCGGACACCACGCGTCGATCGCGGCACTGGCGTTCGCGTTCGTGCTGCTCGGCATCGGGATCGGCGCGTCCGAGACCGTCACGAACGACCTCATCATCTCGACCGCTCCGGCGGACAAGGCCGGTGCGGCGTCCGCGATGTCCGAGACGGCGTACGAGATCGGTGCGGTCCTCGGCACGGCCGTCCTCGGCACGATCCTGGCGAGCACCTACCGGGCGCACGTCGTGGTGCCGGGCGGCCTGAGCTCGACGGCGCACACCGCTGCCCAGGAGACGCTCGGCGGTGCGGTGTCCGCCGCGTCGTCCCTCGGCGGCGGCGCCGGCCAGGCGCTCCTCGAGTCGGCGCGGGCGGCGTTCGACTCCGGCGTGACGATCACGGCCGGCGTCGCCGCGGTGCTCATGGTGATCGCTGCCGCGGGTGCCGTCGTCATGCTCAAGCGTCGCTGACGCGCGCCGCTTCGTGAGCCGCTGACGCGCGCCGCTTCGTGAGCGGAAATGGTCGGGTTGCGCCACGCGACCCGACCATTTCTGCTCACGAAGTCATCGCCACGGCGCGCCCGGGAGCCGTCGAACCTGTGAATCGTTGACCTCAACCATGGTTCAGGTCATACGTTGGGACATGCCCGCCCAGTGACGGCACACCCCCGCGCGAAGGAACGACGACGAACACCATGCCCGACGAAGCCCCGGCGAACATCGCCGAAGCGTACAAGTCCGCGTTCCGCGGGCACCCGGCCGGCGTCGCCGTCATCACCGCCGAGGGGCCGGACGGTCCGACCGGACTCACCGCCTCGAGCGTCGCGAGCGTGGCTGTGGACCCGCCGGTCCTCGTCTTCTCGCTGTCCACGAACTCCGGGTCCGCCGGGGTCGTGCTCGGCGCTCCGGTCTTCGTCGTGCACCTGGTCGACTCGCTCAGCGTGGCGCTCGCCCGGCGGTTCGCCTCGACCGGCAGCCCGACCGCTGACGACCCGATCTGGGGCACCCTGCCCTCGGGTGACCGCTACCTGCCCAGTGCCGCGAGCGCGCTGCGGTGCCGCCCGCTCTCCACGACCCCGATCGGCAGCTCGACCGTCGTCGTCGCCGAGGTCCTCGACATCGTCGTCGGCCTCGAGCACGGCGAGCCGCTGGTCTACCACAACCGGGAATTCCACTCCCTCACCGATCGTTCCCGGCTCTCGTGAGCCGCGGAATCCCATCCGCAACCCACTGATCGAAAGGACCTCACATGGCTGAGTACACCCTGCCGGAGCTGCCGTACGACTACGCCGCACTCGAGCCGCACATCAGCGGCAAGATCATGCAGCTGCACCACGACAAGCACCACCAGGCCTACGTGACCGGAGCGAACACCGCGCTGCAGCAGCTCGGTGAAGCGCGCGAGTCGGGCAACTTCGGTGCGATCAACAAGCTCGAGAAGGACCTGGCGTTCCACCTCGGTGGCCACGTCAACCACTCGATCTTCTGGACCAACCTCGGCCCGGACACGAAGGTCCCCGAGGGTGAGCTCGCCGCGGCGATCGACGAGTTCTTCGGCTCGTTCGACACCTTCAAGGCGCAGTTCGCCGCCGTCGCGAACGGCATCCAGGGCTCCGGCTGGGCCGTCCTGGCCTGGGACACCGTCGGCCAGAAGCTGACCACGTTCCAGCTGTTCGACCAGCAGGCCAACGTGCCGTTCGGCCTCGTGCCGATCTTCCTGCTCGACATGTGGGAGCACGCCTTCTACCTCGACTACCTCAACGTCAAGGCGGACTACGTGAAGGCCGTCTGGAACATCGTCGACTGGGAGAACGTCGCGGCGCGCTTCGCCAACGCGAAGTCGCAGTCGTTCGTGACGCTCTGATCCACCGATCGCGGGTCGCGTGACGCGACCGACGGACGAACGGGAGGCACGGTGCCAGCTGGCACCGTGCCTCCCGTTCGTGCATCACGCCGCGGTGACTGCCGCGCCGGCGGCGAGCCGGTCGGCGATCGCCCGGAGCGCGGCGTCGGTGTCGGCGCGCTCGCGGTCGACGATCGCGGTCCACTGGGCACCGCGGGCAGTCGTCACGGCGTCGCGTGCGACGCGCTCGGCGGCCTCGGCGTCGTAGCCGTGTGCGAGGCACCACGCGGCGACCGCTGCCACGTGGTCCCGGTGCAGACCGCGTTGCTGGACCCGGCCGTCCATCGCCTCGACGGACCCGAGCTCGAAGGTGAGCCGGGCCGCGAGTGCTCGGTGCGGGTCGTCGAGGCGACCGAAGCTGGTCACCAAGTAGTCAGCGAGGGCGGAGCGGTCTGCAGCGGGATCGAGCGCAGCGTGGCAGACCGTGTCCGCCAGGTGCACGACGACCGAGTCGATGAGGGCGTCGCGGGAGCCGAAGTGGTAGACGATCGGGTACGCACTGGTGCCCAGGATGCGCCCGAGGCTGCGGACCGAGACGTCCTCGAGCTTGGTGTCCAGCAGGTGCAGGGTGACCTTCTCGAGGATCGCCGGCTTGAGCGTCGGGTCGGGCTTCCGGGGCATGGCATCTCCGTCGGATCGTCGGCGGCGGGCACAGGACCCGCCACATGGTGGCATTGCGTATGTTACCGGTCGGGCAGTGCGATTGGCCACCACGACGAGGGTCCGTGCGGTCCCGAAAACGGAGCTTTACTCGGTTCCCCGTACACTGGGGCAGATGTCCATGCCGCAAGAGGCCTCCGTGCCCGTGTCGCAGCCCGAGGGGACCCGTGCCGGACGGGTGGTCGCGGGCCGCCGTCGTGGCGCCGGAAAACGGTTCCTGGTCATCGGCGACGTCCTGGACGGGGTGCTCGTGCAGACGACCGCGCACACCATCGGGGTGCACGACCCCGCCGCCGTGATCCGCCACCGACCGACGGGTGCCGCCGGCAACACCGCCGCCTGGCTCGGCTGGCTCGGTGCCGAGGTGGACCTCGTCGCGCGGGTCGGCGTCGACGACGTCTACCGGCACGAGCGCTCGTTGGAGGACGCCGGTGTCCGCCCGCACCTGCGCTACGACGCGATGACCTCCACCGGGGTCGTGGTGTCCGTGCGCAACGACAGCGGCCGCACGGCGATGTCCGACCCGGCCGCGAGCGGGAAGCTCACGGCTGCCGACGTCCCCGAGGCCGTGGCCCGACGCGCGGACATCGTGCACCTGACCGGGCACGCGATGCTCGGTGGTGGCGCCGACCGCATCGCGTCCCTGGTCGCCCGCGCCCGGACGGGATCTGCCCGGGTGTCGCTCGACCCGTCCTCGGCAGCGATCGTCCGGTCGGTCGGTGCCCCCGCCTTCCTCGAGGCCCTCGTCGGCGTCGACGTCCTCTTCCCCGGCCGGCAGGAGGCCCTCGAACTGACCGGGACGACCGACCTCGACGACGCGGTGCGGCGACTCACCGAGCACGTGCCGCTCGTGGTGGTCACGGTGGGCGCCGACGGCGTGCTGGTGGGGCGACGCGGACGGAGCGTGCACCGCGTCCCCGCGACGCCGGCCACGGTCGTCGACACGGTCGGCGCCGGTGACGCGTTCGCCGCGGGCTTCGTGCGTGCCTGGGCGACCGATCCCGTGCGCGTCGGAGCGGCTGCACGTGAGGGCACCCGCGTCGCGGCCCGAGCACTCGGGTTCGTGGGTGGTCGTCCACCGGTGTGACGGGCAGTCGCCAGACCGGCACCGACACGGACTTGGCCGGCCCGTCGCGTGGGGTCCGGTGTGTCAGTGCTCGGCGGGCTCCGCCACGACGGTGAGGGTCTGGACCCGTCCTGCCGCTCCAGGGGCGAGCCGGATCTCGACGCGCAACCGCCCGCAGGTGCCGGGCAGCCACCACCGCAGGTGCGACGGCGTCGACGACTGCTCCGCGACGGGAGCGGCGGTCAGGTCGGCACCCACCTCGGCCACCGCCGCCGCGATCGCCCGCCGGCGTCGGTCGTAGGGGACGTCCATCGCCACGTTCGGCGTGCAGACCACGTCCGCTCCGTCGTCCTGCCAGTCGGCCAGGAGGCCCGTCACGGCAACCTGCGCGGCTCGCGTCGCCCGGATGGTCGGCTCGGCGCCGGGGCGGCGCACCGGTCCGGTCGTCGTGTCGCCGTGCCCGTCGGACGCCGCCGGACGCGTTGCGTCCAGGAGCAGGTCGTGTGCCTGCTGGGCAGCGGTGGAGACCTTCGCCTGCGTGGCGTTCTCGAACGCGACGACACCGAGACCCGTCTGCGCGGACCAGCGCATGTGTGCCGAGAACCCCGGGTAGCCGCCGGAGTGCGAGACGAGTTCGCCGAACCGGTCGTCCTGTTCGACGAACAGTCCGAAGCCGTAGGCCGTGGCGCGTGACGAGCCGGGGACGACGGACGACGGCACGACCCGCATCGCCTGCTGCATGAGCCGGCGGTCGGCGGGGGAGACCGGGCCGGGTTCCGGAGCATCGGAGGACGCCGACCCGAGGTGCGTGGCCCACCGTGCGAGGTCGCGGACGGTGGAGAACAGTCCGCCGATCGACGAGAACGCACCCGGGCCGGTCATCGGCAGGGGCTCCCAGTCGCCGTCGTGCGGGCGGAACCCGGTGACGACCGGTCCCTGCGCCTCGGCCGCGCTGAACACCGTGTGGTCGAGACCGAGCGGTCGGAGCACGGTGTCATGTGCTGCCTGGGTGAACGGACGGCCGGTGACGACGGCGACGACCCGACCGAGCAGCGCGTAGCCGAGGTTCGAGTACGCGAACCGGGTGCCGGGCACGGAGTCGAACAGCAGACCGCCGCGCAGGACGTCGTCGAGCTCGGCGTCGCTGATCGACTCCTGCCGGTCCGCCCAGGGGTCGTCGGTGGGGAAGCCGGCCGACATGGTCAGCAGCATCCGCACGGTCGGCACGGGGGAGTCCGGTGTGGGCAGGGGCACCGCGCCGAACGCCGGGACGAACGCGGTGATCGGCGCGTCGAGGTCCAGTCGGCCGTCGGACACCAGCGTCAGCAGCGTCGCCGCGGTGACGCTCTTCGTGCACGATGCGATCCGGTAGACGGTGTCGGCGTCCGGCCGCTGCCCGTCGCCGCGGTCGCCGTGGCCCCCGGAAGTGACGAGACCCGTCCGGTCGAACACACCCCACGCACTGCTCGGCGCGACGCCACGGTCGACACGGTCACAGAAGAGCGCGTCGACCTGCGCGACGGCGGTGTCCCACGGGCTCATGACCGACGCATCTCGGCGTACGCGTCGAGCGCGCGCTGCCGGGTCGCCTTGAGGTCGACCATCGGCTCGGGCCGGAGCTCCTCCGACGGCACCCACCGGTGCACGTACTCGCGGTGCGGGTCGAAGCGCTCGAGCTGCCGGTCGGGGTTGAACACCCGGAAGTACGGCGCCGCGTCGAAGCCCGACCCGGCGACCCACTGCCAGTTCGCGGCGTTGTTGGCGGAGTCGGCGTCGACGAGGGTGTCCCAGAACCACTGCTCGCCCACCCGCCAGTCGACGAGCAGGTTCTTGACGAGGAAGCTCGCGGTCGCCAACCGGACACGGTTGTGCATGGCGCCGGAGTGCCACAGCTCGCGCATACCGGCGTCGACGAGGTCGAACCCGGTCGTCCCGGTGCGCCACCGGTCGACCTCGGCATCGGGGGCGTCCCGCCACGGGAACGCGTCGAACTCACGACGCACGTTCACCGTCGTGATGTCCTCGCAGTGGAAGTACTCGTTCCAGTTGAACTCGCGCCAGGCCAGCTGTCGCAGGAAGGCGGAGGCGTTCTGGCGCTGCTCGGGCTCGAGCGCTCCGTGCAGCCGGTGCCACACCTGGTACGGGCTGACCTCGCCCCAGCGCAGGTGCGGGGACAGGTCGCTCGTGGCGGCCATGGCGGGTTCGTCGCGCTGGTCGTAGTCCTCGAGCGCATGGGTGACGAAGTGCTCGAGCCGCTGGTGTGCGCCGTGCTCGCCGGGCTCCCAGGCATCGCGGAGTCCGCCGGCCCAGTCGGGGCGGGTCGGCAGGAGGTCCCACTGGCTCAGGTCGTCGCTCGCGACGCGGGCAGGGGCGGGCAGGTCGCGGGGCTTCGGGAGCGGGTGCCGTGGTTCCGGCATCGCCTGGGCAGCGCGCCAGAACGGGGTGAACACCTTGTACGGCTCGCCCTGTCCGGTGCGGACGGTCCACGGTTCCCAGAGCAGGCTCGCCGCGAAGCTGTGCGCCTCGATGCCGCGGTCGTGCAGGGCGCTCTTGATGCCGGCGTCGACCTCGCGCTCGGCCGGACCGTACCGACGGTTCCAGAACACGGCGTCGGCACCGGTGTCGGCGACGAGGGTGTCGATCACCGCGGCGGCCGCACCCCGTCGCAGCACCAGCCGCGAGTCACGGTCACGCAGTTCGCCGTCCAGCGCGGTGAGCGAGTGGTGGAGCCACCAACGGCTCGCCGCGCCCGCGGGACGGATGCCGGGGGATTCGTCGTCGAGGACGTAGACCACCGTGACGTCGCCGCCGTGGTCGATCGCGGCACGAAGTGCGGGGTTGTCGGCCAGCCGCAGGTCGTCGCGGAGCCAGACCAGTGCGCCGGTCACACCGCTGCCGGGTCCGACTCGGAGACCGACCGCGCGACGGCCCGTCGGCCCGGGGCGGTGCCGACCGCGAGGCGCAGCTTCGTGCAGAGCTCGGTGAGCGTGCGGAGTTCGGCGTCGGACAGTCCGGCGCCGACCTGCTGCGCGATGCTCGCCGCGTGCTGCACGGCCACCTGGCGGTAGACGTCGAACCCGTGCGGGGTGAGGGCCACGATGACGCCGCGGGCATCGGACGGATCCGGCTGCTTCTCGACGATCCCGCGGGCGAGCAGGCGATCGACCAGACGGCTCACGCTCGGCTGGGTGAGGAGCAGGTGGCCGGTGAGGTCACGCATGCGGCAGCGTCGACCGGGCTGCGTCGACAGGTTGAAGCAGACGTCGTACTCGTTGAAGGAGATCTCGCCGCCGGGGAAGTCCGCGTTGAGGCTCCGCATCACGGTGACCTGGGCGCGGAACAGTGATTCCCAGGCAGCGACGGCGGTCGCCTTCTCGCTGCGGCGTGACTCGCTCACGATGGCGCTCCCCTCTGGTCGGACGGTCCGTCCACACTACCGACGGCCCCCGACAGGCGCGGGTTCGACATGCATGCGCTCCGACATGCACGAGGGCCGGCCGCTCTTCCGAGCGACCGGCCCTCTCCCTTGCACCAAGAGTTTCCTGCAATCACATTCCGCAGGCGGTGCCACAGCAAACACCGTCTGCACCACCGACTGTATAACGAAGCGGTAACGGCGCGCTAGCCTCCCCGTGCGTCGTTCGCTGCGAGTTCACCAAGAGCGACCGATCAGGATCAGAAGAGGTCGGGCGACGGCGTCGAGGCGTAGCGCACGGCCACGTCGGCGTGCCGGTCGAACCGGTAGCCCACGCCGCGGACGGTGCGGACGATCTCCTCGAACGCGCCGAGCTTGGAGCGGAGACGACGCACGTGCACGTCGATGGTGCGCTCGTTCGGGGTCTCGTCCTCGCCGTCCGACCACAGGCCGTCGATGATGGCCGAGCGGTCCACCGTCTGGCCCTCGCGCAGCACCAGGAACTGCAGGAGTTCGAACTCCTTGTAGGTCAGGGGTGCTGCGTCGCCGTCGAGCGTGACGCGCTTGCGGGAGATGTCGATGACGACCCCGGTCTCCTCCGGCTCGGGCTTCTCGGCCTGCTTGCGGGCGGCGACCGCGGACCGGTCCTGCAGGGCCAGTCGGACGACGTCGACGTCACGGCCACCGGACTGCTCCGCGGCGACGGCGACGGCCGCGTAGGTCTCCGAGTTCGGCACCAGCTGCGCGGTCAGTGCCTTCAGCTGCTCGACGACGGCTGCGAGCGTCGTGCCGGCCGCTGCCGCCTTCGCCTCGTCGATCCCGACGTAGAGCGCGAAGCCACGGGCCTCGGTGCCCTCGGGCAGGGAGCGGTTGCGCTGCGGTGCGACGACCGGGCTGGTCGGCACGCTCGTCTGTCCGGTCGTGGCCGGTGTCGCGGGACGCGGACGGATCGGGGTGACCGTCCCGAGGTCGGTCGGCGCCGGAGCGGCGGTGCGGAGCGCGGTGCGGGGCTGGGCGATGGTGAGCGACATGGTGGTTCTCCGGGCGATGTGGCCGGTGCGCGTGTGGCGCTGGCGGCGGTGTCGAATGCGTCGACCCGGGTACGGCTGGATGCCGATGTGCCCTGCGGTCCTGCTGCGGACCGGGGCGGACCCGGGGGAACGGGAGACAGACCTCGTGACGTGGTGCGCGTCGCCGACGGTGTCCGTCACCCGGGGATCACACGCTCGCGACCGGGGTGGTGTCGCGGGGGATCCGGCTGGAACGGGTGCCGATCAGGCACACATTCGACAACGCATGACGGCGACCGGCATCATCATGCCGGCAGTCCCCTGGACCTCGGAGAGGACGCGGGTGGACACGGTTGCAGTCATGGGACGAGTATCGGCGGTATACCAAGGTGGTGTCAACCGTCCGAGCAGACGGTGCGTTCCGCGCACCGGTGGCGGTGGACCGGGCTGACGGACGACGGGAGGCCCGTGGCGGTGTCGCCACGGGCCTCCCGTCGATCGTCGGTGACGTCGACTGCCTACTCGGCCAGACCGTAGAGGCGGTCGCCGGCGTCGCCGAGACCGGGGACGATGTACCCGTTCTCGTCGAGCTTCTCGTCGAGGGCACCGAGGACGATCGAGACGTTGCGGTCGCCGACGGCCTCTTCGACCATGGCGAGCCCCTCCGGCGCACCGAGGATGCACACGCAGGTGATCTCCTCGGCACCGCGTGCGAACAGGAAGTCGATGGCAGCGGCGAGGGTCCCGCCGGTGGCCAGCATCGGGTCGAGCACGAAGCACTGACGGCCGGACAGGTCGTCGGGCAGGCGCTCGGCGTAGGTCTGCGGCTCGAGCGTCTCCTCGTTGCGGGCCATGCCGAGGAACCCGACCTCGGCCGTCGGCACGAGCTTGACCATGCCCTCGAGCATGCCGAGGCCGGCACGCAGGATCGGGACGACGAGCGGACGCGGCTTGGCGATCGAGACGCCCATGGTGTGCGCCACGGGGGTGTCGATCGGCGTCGCGGTGACTCGGACGTTCCGCGTGGCCTCGTACGCGAGGAGCGTGACGAGCTCTTCGGTCAGGGCGCGGAACGTGGGGGAGGGTGTGGTCCGGTCGCGGAGCACCGAGAGCTTGTGGGTGATGAGCGGGTGGTCGGCGACGTGGACTCGCATAGGGTCGAGCCTACCGTGCTGCCGACCACCTGGAGGTCCCGTGGAAGCGCCCGCTGCCCGTCCGTTCGTCCCGGCGATGGAGCGCGCGCTCGACGAGGCCCGGGCCTGCCTGGCGACCGGCGACGTGCCCGTGGGCGCGGTGGTGCTCGACCGCGACGGCGTCGTCGTCGCCGTCGGCCGGAACGAGCGCGAGGCGCTGCAGGACCCGACCGCCCACGCCGAGGTGCTCGCGCTCCGCGCGGCCGCCGCGGTCACGGGGGACTGGCACCTCGACGAGCACACGCTCGTCGTGACCCTCGAGCCGTGCCCGATGTGCGCCGGGGCGATCCTGGCCGCGCGTGTGCCGCGCGTCGTGTTCGGCGCCTGGGACCCGAAGGCGGGCGCGACCGGCAGCGTCTACGACATCGCCAGGGACCGTCGGCTGCCGCATCGTTCCGAGGTCGTCGGCGGCGTGCTCGAACGCGAGTGCGCCGCGCTGCTCGACGCGTTCTTCAGTCAGCGGCGAGGATGACGATCGCCTCGGTCGGCGGGCGCGGACCGGTGCGGAGCACGTCGGGCTCGACGTAGATGACCCGGGCGATCGGCACCGCGGAGCGCACCCGCTGCTCGACCGTGTCGATGCCCGCGGCGACGTCCCCCAGGCGGCGGTCGCCGTCGACGGCGACCTTCACGCCGACC
This sequence comes from Curtobacterium sp. PhB146, assembly GCF_004342995.1. Classification (NCBI taxonomy): domain Bacteria; kingdom Bacillati; phylum Actinomycetota; class Actinomycetes; order Micrococcales; family Microbacteriaceae; genus Curtobacterium; species Curtobacterium sp. PhB146. Next base: position 505,243 of record NZ_SMBN01000002.1, read on the forward strand.
ATCAGCTCGTCCGGGCCCAGGTACAGGGTCTTGATGTGGATGATCGAGTCGACCTCCGGGCCGTCGAGCACCGCGTGCTTGATCCGCTCGACGTCGGCGGCGGTCGCGCCTTCCCCGACGAGGAGGCTCTTCGTCTCGATGCCCAGGACGACCGCGACGGCGATGAGCAGGGCGGCGATGAAGATCGTGCCGATCGCGTCGAAGACGCCGTTGCCGGTGATCGCGGTCAGCCCGACGCCGAAGAGTGCGAACACCAGGCCGAGCAGTGCCGCGGTGTCCTCGAGCATGACGACGGGCAGCTCCGGGGCCTTGGCGCGGCGGACGAACTGGACCCAGCTGAGCGTGCCCTTCTGCGGCCGGGCCTCCTTCAGCGCGGTGCGGAGCGAGAAGCCCTCGAGCCCGATCGCGATGACGAGCACGACGAGCGGCAGCCACCAGTTCTCGAGCGGGTGCGGGTGGGCGAGCTTCTCGATGCCCTCGTAGAGCGAGAAGACGCCGCCGACGGAGAACAGGATGATCGAGACGACGAAGGCGTAGACGTAGCGCTCGCGGCCGTAGCCGAACGGGTGCTCCTCGTCGGCGGCGCGGCGCGCCCGGCGACCACCGAGCAGCAGGAGGAGCTGGTTCGCGGAGTCGGCCAGGGAGTGCACGCCCTCGGCCAGCATCGACGCGGACCCGCTGATCGCCGCCGCGACGAACTTCACGATCGCGATGCCGACGTTCGCACCGAGTGCGGCGAGGATCGCCTTCGTGCCTCCTGAAGCGCTCACAGCTGTACCCTTCTCCCGATCTGGAAGACGATCCTAGGCGAGGCCGGTCGGTAGGGTCGGGAGCATGACGATCGACCTGCCCCGTACCGCCCTGCTCGGCGTCGGCTCCATGTCCGGCTCGGTCCTCGACGGCCTGCTCGCCGCCGGACTCGACCCGGCGACCGTGACCCTCACGACGAAGTCCGAGGCGTCGGCGGCCGCCCACCGGGAGCGCGGGCTCGACGCCACCGCGAGCGACACCGACCCCGACGCGAACCGCTCGGCCGTCCGTGGCGCGGCACTCGTCGTCGTCGGTGTGAAGCCGTACGTGATCGCGGACCTGCTCGACGAGGTCGCCGCCGACCTGGAGCCCGGTGCGGTGCTGGTCAGCGTGGCGGTCGGCACCACCACCGCGAGCATGGAGGCGCGGGTGCCGGCCGGGGTCCGCGTCGTCCGAGCGCTGCCGAACACGCCGATCGGCGTCGGCCACGGCGTCACCGGGATCAGCGCCGGGGCATCGGCGGACGCCGAGGCCGTCGCGCTCGCGTCGTCGGTGTTCACGGCGTCAGGACGGGTGCTCGAGGTGCCCGAGGCGCAGCTCGACGCCCTGTCGGCGGTGTCCGGCTCGGGCCCGGCCTACGTCTTCCTGCTCGTCGAGGAGTGGCAGCGTGCCGCGGAGGCGCTGGGCTTCGCCCCCGAGCAGGCGGCCGCGATGGTGCAGGGCACGCTCCGGGGTGCCGTCGAGCTGCTCGACCGGTCGGATCGCGGACCCGCAGACCTGCGGCGTGCCGTCACGAGCCCGAAGGGCACCACCGAGCGGGCCGTCGCGGTGCTGCAGGACGCCGACCTGGCCGACACGTTCCTGCGCGCGTCGCGCGCGGCGATCGCTCGCGCGGAGGAGATCGCGGCGTCGTAGCCGCGGTCGGGACTACTCGTAGGCGGCGAAGCGCTCCAGGTCCGTCTCGGACCCCGAGACGATGATCACGTCGTTCTCGCCGATGATGCTCTCCGGCGTCGCAGGCACGAACGGGCTGCCCGGCGGCTTGATGCCGAGCACCGTCAGGCCGAACCGCGTGCGGATCACCGTGGTCGCGAGGTCCTTGCCGCGCACCGCCCGCGGCGGGAACATCTTCACCACCGCGAAGTCGTCGTCGAACTCGATGAAGTCGAGCATGCGCCCGGACACCAGGTGCGCCGTGCGCTCGCCGGCCTCGCGCTCCGGGTAGACGACGTGGTTCGCGCCGATGCGGGACAGGATCGTGCCGTGCGACCGGCTGATGGCCTTCGCCCAGATCTGTGGGATACCGAGGTCGACCAGGTTCGCGGTGATCAGCACGCTCGACTCCAGGTCGCTGCCCGTGCCGACGACCGCGATCGCGAAGTCCTGCGCACCGATCTGGCGCAGGGCGTCGATGTCCGTCGCATCGGCCTGCACGGCGTGCGTGACCCGGTCCGACCACTTCTGCACCAGGCCCGGGTCGGTGTCGACGACCAGCACCTCGCGGTCCTGCCGTTCGAGCTGACCGGCGGTGGCGGCGCCGAACCGGCCGAGGCCGATGACGAGCACGGGTGCGTCGTGACTGATCGCACCCATCGGGTGCGGGGGACGGGTTCGGTCAGCCAACGATCGGCCTCTCCTCGGGACGGCGGAACAGTTGCCGGCTCTGACTCGCGGCCAGGGCTGCGGCGATGGTCACTGTACCGACCCGGCCGAGGAACATGGTGGCGGCCAGGACGTACTTGCCGGACTCGGGCAGGTTCGCGGAGACACCCGAGGACAGCCCACTGGTGGAGAACGCCGAGATCACCTCGAACAGGACACGGTCGAGCGAATCGTCCGTGATCTGCAGGAGCACCACGGTCGCGACGGCCACGATCGTCGCCCCCCAGAGCACGATGGCGACCGCGACCCGCAGCACGTCGCTCGGGATGCGGCGGCCGAACGCCTCCATGCTCTGCCGCCCCCGGGCCTCGGCGACCGCGGCGAGGAACAGCACGGCGAGCGTCGTGACCTTGATGCCGCCGGCGGTCGAGGCCGACCCGCCGCCGATGAACATGAGCATGTCGGTGACGAGCAGGCTCGAGCCGTTCAGCTGGTCGAAGTCGACGAGCGAGAAGCCACCGGACCGCGTCATCGTCGACAGGAAGAGGGCCTGGAACGCGGTCCGGCCGGCCCCTTCCTCGCCGAAGGTCGTCGGGTTCGACGCCTCGAGCGCGGTGTAGACGATCGCACCGCCGATGAGCAGGACGGCGCTCGTGGCCAGCGTGAGCTTGACGTGGATGGGCCAGCGGCGCGGCGTGCGGAGCTGCTTCGTCAGGGTGCGGATGACCGGGAAGCCGATCGACCCCGCGACGACACCGATCATCAGGAGCGTCAGGAACCAGTAGTCGTGGGCGAACGGGTCGAGGCCGTCCGCGTTCGGTGAGAAGCCGGTGTTCGTGAACGCCATGGCGGCGTAGTAGAAGGAGTCACCGACCGCGGTCCAGAACGGGATGCCGGCGATCAGCACGGACGGCAGCAGCAGCAAGCCGAGGACGATCTCGATCGACAGGGTGCTCACCGCGACCGTGGCGAGCAGGGTGCCGACCTCGCCGAGGCGGACGGCCTGCCCCTCGGGGACCGCCCCGTGGTGGGTGCGGAGCGGGTTCGAGTCGCCGGCGGCCATCAGCTTCGCGCGGAGCCCGAGCTTGCGGGTCACGAAGAGCCCGAGGATCGACGCGAAGGTCAGGACGCCCACCGCACCGATCTGCGTCCCGATCACCACGAGGACCTTGCCGAACACCGACCAGTGCGTGGCCATGTCGACGGTCGCGAGGCCCGTGACGCAGACCACCGACGCCGCCGTGAACAGCGCGTCGGAGAAGTGCGTGCCGGTCCCGTCGGCTGCCGCCCACGGGGTCATGAACAGCGATGTGAACACGAAGATGAGGGCGACGAACACCAGGATCGCCAGACGTGACGGCGACGAGCGCAGGACCGTCGCGATCCGTCCGCCGCGTCGTCGGGTGACGGTCACGTGCCGCGGGAGCGGCTCGGTACGGTCGAGCATCGTATGCCTCCGAGGACATGGGCCGGGACGGTTCGTCATGGTACATCCGTGGTGCCCCGGCTAGCCTTGCCCGCATGGCCGACATCTTCTCCGTCGTGGCGGACCCCACGAGGCGCGAGCTGCTCGGGACCCTCCTCGCCGCGTACGGATCGGACGTCACCGGCGGGGAACTCAGCGTCGGGCAACTGGTCGAACGACTGGGCGTCAGCCAGCCGACGGTGTCGAAGCACCTCCGGGTCCTGCGCGACATCGGACTCGTCACCAGCCGTGAAGAAGGGCAGCACCGCTTCTACCGGCTCGACCCGGAACCGCTCGTGTCGCTGGAGGACTGGGTCTTGCCGTTCACCGGCGCGGTCGACGCCGACGGCATGCCCGCGACCACGGCCTGGACCCCCGACGGTCAGCCCGTGTCCGTCCGCCGGAACGGTGCTGCCGGCAAGACCACCGTCGAGGTCGGGACCGAGCTCGGGCGTGTCATGGCCGAGGCGTCCTACCGGGCCACCGCGGCGATCTCCGGTGCGCAGCAGGGCTGGGAGCGTGTCGTCGACCGCAGCCGCAAGCGCTTCACTCGCCGCGGCGACGAAGACTGAGCCTGGACACTGGGTCGCACGCGCCTCTACAGTTGCCAGTGACCACACAGGTCACACCAAACCCGTGCGCGGATCGCGTGCGAGCCACCGAAGGCGGATCATGACCGGCAGTTTCGACGACGTGCGCTTCCTCACCGTCGCTGAGGTCGCCGAGATGATGCGTGTCTCGAAGATGACCGTGTACCGCATGGTCCACGCCGGTGAGCTCCCCGCCATCCGTTTCGGCCGGTCCTTCCGTGTCCCCGAGTCAGCCGTCGCCGACGTGCTGCGCGGCGGCATCGCAGACGTCGGCTGAGCGCACACCCGTCCGTTCCGGGCGCGTTCGACATCGCGTCAGCCCTCCGGTAGACTCGGCCGGGTTGATTTTCCGCGGTCTCGACGGCCCGGTGTCCGATACATCAGCACAGTCCGAGCGAGGTCCACATGGGTTCTGTCATCAAGAAGCGTCGCAAGCGCATGGCGAAGAAGAAGCACCGCAAGCTGCTTCGCAAGACGCGCCACCAGCGTCGCAACAAGAAGTAGGCCCCGAGCCTGCAGCGTCAAGCCCCGGTTCGCCGGGGCTTTCGCATTCCCCAGGGGACGCGGACCGCGGGCTACGCTGGAGCCATGCCCGCAGTGACGTTCCTGACGAAGCCCGGATGCCACCTCTGCGACGACGCACGGCCCGTGGTCGAACGCGTCGTCGCCGAACACCCCGGCGTGACCCTGCAGGAACGCTCGATCCTCGACGACGACGCCCTTCGCCAGGAGTACGCGGAGGACATCCCCGTCGTGCTGGTCGACGGGCGCGTCCACAGCAACTGGCACGTCGACGCCGACCGGCTCGCACGTGCCCTCGAGAAGGCCGGTTCCCCCGCATGATCTCCCACGTCGTCGCCTGGACCCTGCGCGAAGACCTCGACCGCGCCGCGACCATCGCCCGGATCCGCGAACTCCTGACCGGCCTGACCGGCACCATCGGGTCGATCCGTTCGCTCGAGGTCGTCGAGAACGTCGCTTACCCGGAGAAGAACAGCGACGTCGCCGTCGTCGCGTCGTTCGACGACCTCGCCGGACTCGACGAGTACCAGGTGCACCCGGACCACCAGGCTGCCGCAGCCGAGATCCGTGGACTGGTCACGGGGCGGGCTGCCATCGACTGGCAGAGCTGAGCCGGGCCTCCCGTCCCGCCCCCGGCGCTGCGTGCGCTGCGGCGCTTCGTGAGCAGAAATGGTCGCCTCCCGCATCGGGAGGCGACCATTCCTGTTCACCATGTGCGCTCGCGCGGGGCGCCGCGCGACGTGCGCTCGCGCGGGGCGCCGCGCGACGTGACTACGGCGTCAGGCGCGTCGGTCCACGGAAGAGGTACGTGACCTCACGGATGGACGGCTCACCCAACATGAGCATGAGCACGCGCGCAAGGCCCATGCCGAACCCACCGTGCGGCGGCACGCCGTAGCGGAAGAAGTCGAGGTACCAGCCGAGCTCCTCGGGGTCGAGGCCCTTCTCGACGGCCTGCGCCTCGAGCACGTCGACGCGGTGCTCGCGCTGTGCGCCCGTGGAGATCTCCGCGCCGTTGAAGATGAGGTCGTAGCTGTTCGTGAGCGAGGGGTCGCCCGGCTTGCGCATGTGGTAGTACGGCCGGATCGAGGCGTCGTACTCGGTGACGAACACGAACTCCGAACCGTGGTGCTCCTTCGCCCAGGCGGCGACGCGGCGCTCACCCTCGGGGTCCAGGTCGCCGTCGGCGCGGACGACGTCGTGGCCGCTGTCGGCCACGATCTTCCGGGCCTCGGCCAGGGTCACGCGGGGGAACGGCGTCGCGGGGACCTGCAGCTCGAAGCCGAAGACCTCCTCGATGTCCTTGCCGTGCTTCTCCTTGACCGCGGTGATGCCGGCGACCAGGACTTCTTCGTGCATCGCCATGACGTCTTCGTGGGACTCGATCCACGAGAACTCGGCGTCGACGCTCGTGAACTCGGTCGCGTGGCGGCTCGTGAAGGAGGGGTCCGCGCGGAACGCGTCGGCGATCTCGAACACGGCGCCGAAGCCGGCCGGCTGGGCCATCTGCTTGAAGTTCTGCGGCGACTGCGCCAGGTAGGCGGTCGTCTCGAAGTACTCGAGCTGGAAGAGCTCGGCGCGCGACTCGGACGCCGACGCCATCAGCTTCGGGGTGTGGATCTCGATGTAGTCGCGGTCCACCCAGTAGGTGCGGAACGCGTGCTCCAGGGTCGTCTGGATGCGGAAGATGAGGTTCTGCTTGCGGTTGCGCAGATCGAGGAAGCGCCAGTCGAGCCGCTTGTCGAGCGACGAGTCGTCGGCGATCGGGGTCTCCGGGATCGCGGCGCTCACCACCTCGAGCGTGCCGACCTTGACCTCGAGCCCGCCGAGCTTGACGCGCTCGTCGTGCTTCAGGGTGCCGGTGGCGTGGATGAAGGTGCCGTGGGCGAGGGCCGAGATCTCGGTGGTGGTGGCGAGCGCGGCCTGGGCGGCGTCGTCACCGTCCTCGGCCTCGCGCGTGGCGGGGTTCACGAGCTGGACGGCGCCGGATTCGTCGCGGAGGACGACGAACTGCACCTTCTTCTGGTCTCGGACGGTCTCGACCCATCCGGCCACGGAGACGGGGCCGTCGGGGAGGGCAGCGAGGTCGGCGATGCGGGTGCGTTCGATCACGGTGGTCGAGTCTAACCGTCTGCGTCCGGCGGCGTCGGTCCGCAGGGTGTTCCCCTCCACAGGGCGGCTCGCTTCCGGCGTCGTCCACAGGTCTGACCGGGAGGCCCGTGGGGCGTCGCGTGGGTCCGTAGCGTTCTCGACGTGGCCGGGTCGCGAGACGAGAGGGGGGACCGGGTGGGGACGGGGACGGGGGAGCTCGCGACCTGGCCGCCTGCGGCGATCGCGACGATCGTCGCGTCGTTGTTGGCGCTCGGAGGCACCACGACGGCAACGGTCTGGTCGTTCATGCGGTGGCGGCGAGAGCACCGTGCGATCGAGCGAGCGTACGTCTGGCAACAGGTTGTCTGGGCAGCGGAGATGGTGTCGTCCGACGACGTCGGCAAGGCCGAGATCGGACGGATGGTCGCGGGCGCGATGTACGACATGCAGATTCATGGACGGGTCGACGATCCAGGTGTGAGTGTCCTGGTACGAACACTCGGAGAAGAGGAACGCGATGCAACGCATGTTCATGCACATGACCGGTGAGGAACGCCGGCGTGCGCAGGTCCGGCTCAACCAGGTCATCCTCGACGCGTACCCGAAGCGGAAGGCGCGGAAGATGATCGCCATGTTCGAGCGGGTGGAGGCACGTCTGGAGTACTCCCCGGAAGAAGCAGCCGAGGCTGAGCGGCGATGGCTCGCGCGGTACGAGCGCTCAGGGAAGCGAAGCGCGGAGTGACCCCAGGGTGCCGATGAACTCCTCGGCCATGCCGGCGCGCTCGACGAGCTTGGCGTGCCGGGCCCGGGCATCGTCGAGGTACTCGTCGAGGCGTGCAGCCAGCGCGGGCTCGTCGTCGGGGTCCTTCGCCGCCAGCGCATCGACGACCCGCAGCAGGTCCGCCATCTCGTCGAGCGTGAACCCGAGTGGCTTCATGCGGCGGATCACGAGCAGCCGGTCCAGGTCCTGCGCGGTGTAGACCCGGAACCCGCCCGTGGTGCGGCCGCTCGGCACGAGCAGCCCGACCTCGTCGTAGTGGCGGATCGTCCGCAGGGACATGCCGGCACGGTCCGCCAGCTCGCCGATGTGCATCGTGTCCGGGGTGTCGGTGGTGCTCACGGTGCACAACTCTACCCTCACGTGAGGGTAGAGTTCCGATCGATGTCCGTGATCACACACGCGCCGGCGGCCCCGAGCGTCCTCACCGCCCTCCGCTCACCCCGCATGCTCACCCGCGAGGTCCTCGCCGGTGTCGTCACCGCGCTCGCGCTCATCCCCGAGGCGATCTCGTTCTCCGTCGTCGCCGGGGTCGACCCCGCGGTGGGCCTGTTCTCGAGCGTCATCATCGCGGTCGTCATCTCGATCGTCGGCGGCCGTCCGGCGATGGTGTCCGCCGCGGCCGGTTCGGTGGCCCTGGTCATCGCGCCGCTCGTCCGCGAACACGGCATCGAGTACCTCGTGCCCGCGATCGTCCTCGGCGGCGTGTTCCAGCTCGTGCTCGGGTTCCTCGGGGTCGCGCGCCTGATGCGCTTCATCCCGCGCAGCGTCAACGTGGCGTTCGTCAACGCGTTGGCCATCCTCATCTTCACCGCGCAGCTGCCCAACCTGCTCGGCCCCGACGTCCCGTTCGTCGTCTGGCCGCTCACCGCCCTCGGCATCGCGATCATCGTCGGCTTCCCGTTCCTGACCAAGGCGGTGCCCGCGCCGCTCATCGCGGTCGTCGTGATCACCGGCATCACGATGCTCTTCAGCGTCGTCGTCCCCACGGTCGGCGACGAGGGCGAACTGCCCACCGCACTACCCGGGTTCAACGGCATCGTCACCCCGTTCTCCTTCGAGACGCTGCAGATCATCGCGCCGTACGCGTTCGGCGTCGCGATCGTCGGCCTCATCGAGACCCTGTTGACCGCGCAGCTCGTCGACTCCATCACCGAGACCGGCTCGAGCAAGTGGCGGGAGTCCTGGGGGCAGGGCGTCGCCAACATCGCGTCGGCGTTCTTCGGCGGGACGGGTGGTTGCGCGATGATCGGCCAGACGGTCATCAACGTGAAGACCGCGGGCGCACGGACCCGGATCTCGACCTTCGTCGCCGGTGCTTCCGTACTCGTCCTGACGATCGTGCTGCACGACCTCGTGGCCGAGATCCCGATGGCCGCGCTGACCGCCGTGATGCTCATGGTGTGCGTGGCGACCTTCGACTGGCACAGCATCCGTCCGCGCACCCTGCGGCGGATGCCCCTCGGGGAGACCGCCGTCATGCTCATCACCGTCGTGGTGGTCGTCGTGACCGAGAACCTCGCGACCGGCGTGCTCGTCGGGGTCGTCGTCGCAGCACTGGTCTTCGCTCGCCGGGCGGCCCACGTCGTCACCGTCGTCCGCGAGCCGGTCGACGAGCACACCGTGCGGTACCGGGTGCGCGGCGCCCTGTTCTTCGCGTCGTCGAACGACGTCGTCACGCGGTTCTCCTACGCCGAGGACCCGGAGCACGTGGTCATCGACCTGTCCGACGCGCACGTCTTCGACGCCTCGACGGTCGCGGCACTGGACGGCGTCGAGCAGCGGTTCGCCAAGCACGGGTCCACGGTCGAGGTCGTGGGCCTCAACACCGGGTCGGTGGCCATCCACGGGCGGTTGTCGGGCGAGCTCGGCTGAGCGCTTCCGCATCCGGTGAATCGGCTGTGGGGCCGGTGAGCACCGGTGGGCGACCTACACTGGAACCCATGCCCGCCACCCGACTCCACCTCGTCCGGCACGGTGAGGTGCACAACCCCGACCGCGTCCTGTACGGGCGGCTCCCGGGCTTCGGACTGAGCGACCTCGGCAAGCAGATGGCCCTCGCCTCGGCGACCGCGTGGAAGGACGCCGGTGTCGACGTGCGCCGGATCGTCGCCTCGCCGCTGCAGCGCACGCAGGAGTCCGCGGCGCCGTGGTCGGCTGCGTACGGGCTCGACGTCACGCTGGACGAGCGCCTGATCGAGCCGACGAACCGGTACGAGGGGCAGCCCCCGGGCTTCACGAAGCGTTCGCTCGGCCGTCCGGCGGAGTGGCCCTGGATCGCGAACCCGTTCCGGCCGAGCTGGGGCGAGGCGTACGAGTCGATCGCGAACCGCATGCTCGCCGCGATGACCACGGCGTGGGAGAGCGTGGACGGCGGCGACGTCGTCCTGGTCAGCCACCAGCTGCCGATCTGGACGGTCCACCGGAAGCTCGCGGGGGAGTCGCTCTGGCACGACCCACGCAAGCGCCGCTGCGACCTGTCGAGCATCACGACCGTCGAACGGGTGCCCGCCACGTCGACCGGTCGGTTCACCGAGGTCGGGTACACGGATCCCGCGCAGGAGCTGCGCGCGACCGCCATCGACGAAGGAGCAGTGTGAGCGTCATCAGCAAGCGGTTCGCGGTCCTCGCAGCGACGGCGGTCGCCGCGGCGCTCGTCCTGTCCGGGTGCTCGTCGGACAACGGTGGCCTCGCCAAGCAGTACGGCAACGGCACCACCCAGAACTACATCTCCGGCGACGGCGCGGTGACCGAGGTCACCGCCGACAAGCGGTCCGACGCGGTCGACTTCGAGGCGAAGGACTCCGACGGCGACACCGTCTCGTCGAAGGACCTCAAGGGCAAGGTCGTCGTCCTGAACTTCTGGTACGCGAGCTGCCCGCCGTGCCGCGCCGAGGCGAAGTACCTCAACGAGGTGCACGAGTCCTACGCCGGTGCCGACGACGTCGCGTTCATCGGCGTCAACGTCCGCGACGAGGCAGCGACCGCAGCCGCCTTCGAGCGCACCTTCGGCGTCGACTACCCGACGGTCCTCGACCAGAAGACCGGCACGATGCAGCTCGCCCTGTCCGGTCAGATCGCCCCGAACGCCGTGCCGGCCACGATCGTCCTCGACACCAAGGGCCGCGTGGCTGCCCGGGTGCTCGGCGCCGTCGACGGCACGAGCATCCTGAAGACCCTGATCAGCGACGAAGTCGACGCCGGCAAGGCCTCCTGACCCGTGGCCTCCAACCCCTTCGCCGAGGCGATCCTCAGCGGCCAGATGGCCGTCGCGCTGCCCGTGGCGGCGCTCGCGGGGCTCGTCTCGTTCCTGTCGCCCTGTGTGCTCCCGCTCGTGCCCGGCTACCTCGGGTACGTCGGTGGGATCGCCGAGGGCGGGCAGCGCCGAGGGCGGGTCGTGCTCGGCGTGCTCCTGTTCATCCTCGGCTTCACGGCGGTCTTCGTCGCGTACACGACGGTGTTCGGCGCGCTCGGGTTCTGGCTCGTGCGGTGGCGCGACCTCATCACGCAGATCCTGGGCGTCGTCGTCATCGCGATGGGGCTGGTGTTCGTCGGCCGGTTCACGTTCATGCAGCGCACCATCAAGCCGAGCTGGACACCCGCGACCGGACTCGTCGGCGCCCCGCTGCTCGGCATCGTGTTCGGCCTCGGCTGGACCCCGTGCCTCGGCCCGACCCTCGCCGCCATCAACCTGCTCAGTGTGCAGTCGGGCAGTGCCTGGCAGGGCATGTGGCTCGGCGTCGCGTACTGCCTGGGCCTCGGCATCCCGTTCGTCCTCGTCGCCCTCGGGGCCGGCTGGGCGACCGGTGCGATCCGCGCCGTGAAGCGGCACATGCGCACCGTCAACATCATCGGAGGAGCGATCCTGATCGTCATCGGTCTGCTCATGGTCACCGGAATCTGGTCGGCCGTCATGTCGAGCGTCGGGGCGGTGATCCAGAGCTTTGTCCCCGCGGTCTGATCCCGAAACCGAAGCGACGGGCGCCGACACCGCGTCGGACCCGCAGCGACCGTCCGACCACGTCGACGGCTCCGGACCCGGCGACGCCGGCATCAACCAGCCGAAGCTCGGCTTCGTCGGCACCCTCCGGTTCTTCTGGCGACAGCTCACGAGCATGCGCACCGCGCTGTTCCTGCTCATGCTGCTCGCCCTCGCGGCGATCCCGGGCTCGCTCGTGCCGCAGCGCACCGCCGACCCGAACGGTGTCGTCCAGTACAAGGCCGACCACGCCACGCTCTACCCGATCCTCGACAAGCTGCAGGTCTTCGACACCTACACCTCGGTGTGGTTCTCGGCGATCTACCTGCTGCTGTTCGTCTCCCTGATCGGCTGCATCGTGCCGCGCACGAAGCACCACTGGCAGGCGCTCCGCACCCGTCCGCCCCGGACCCCCGTCCGCCTGACACGACTGGCGGGCTTCCGCACCGTGGCGGTGCAGCCCGACGCGATGATCGACGGCACCACCGGGATCGACGTGACCACGGGCCTCCCGTCCAGCGAGCACGCGGTGACGCGCGCGATGGCGATCCTGAAGCGCTCCGGGTACCGCGTCGAGCGCTTCGGTGACTCGGTGAGCGCGGAGCGCGGCTACCTGCGCGAGACCGGCAACCTGGTGTTCCACGCGGCGCTCGTCGGTGTCCTGCTGGCCGTCGGTGTCGGCGGCGGGTTCGGGTTCACCGGCCAGCGGCTGCTGGTCGAGGGGCAGACGTTCTCGAACGTCCTCGGCTCCTACGACTCGTTCAACCCGGGTCGCTGGTTCCAGCAGACCGACCTCAAGGGCTACAACCTGACGCTCGACAAGTTCGTCACGAAGTACGAGGAGCGCAACCTCGACGCCCTCGGCCAGGCGCTCGACTACTCGGCGACCGTGACGAGCAAGGAGAAGGGCGGCGAGTCGACGACCAGCCGCCTGGGCGTGAACGACCCGCTGCACGTGGGCGGCACCAACGTCTACCTGCTCGGCAACGGCTACGCGATGAACGTCACGGTGCGCGACGGCGAGGGCAACGTGGCGTTCCAGGACGTCGTGCCGTTCCTGCCCGAGGACGCCAACTACACGTCCACCGGCGTCATCAAGGTGCCGGACGCGCTGCCGGACCAGCTCGGCATGGTCGGGTTCTTCTACCCGACGGCGTCGAAGCTCGCCTCGGGTGCGTACACGAGCGCCTACCCGGACACGCAGAACCCGCTGCTGACGCTGCAGGTCTACACCGGCGACCTCGGCCTCGACAGCGGCGTGCCGCAGAGCGTCTACACGCTCGACACCAAGGGCCTCACGCAGATCGCCGGCCGTCAGTCCGACACGGCGAGCATCGCGCTCGAGCCCGGGCAGACCAAGAAGCTGCCGAACGGTGCCGGGTCGATCACCTTCGACGGCGTCAAGCGCTACGTGTCGCTCGACGTGCACCACGACCCGTCGCAGGCGTGGGTCGCCGCCTTCGCGCTGCTCTCGACGCTCGGGCTGCTCACGTCGCTCTTCGTCCCGCGCCGACGCGTGTGGGTGAAGGTCGTCCCCCGCAAGGGCGCAGAGCACGGCGAGTACGACTTGGAGTACGCGGGCCTCGCCCGCGGTGAGGACCCCAACCTCGAACGGGCCGTCGCGGACATCGCACAGCGCCACACGTCGGACCTCGGAGTTAGGATGCCCCAGTGAACGACATGACCACGAACCTCGCGACCTACTCGGTCGTGCTGACGTACTCCGCGATGGCGGTCTACGTCATCGCGTTCATCTCGTTCGCGCTGGACATGGCGAAACGCTCCGGCGAGGTGACGGCAGCGGCGAAGGACGCTGGTGCGGACTCGGACGACGCTGCGGCGACCGCCTCGGTGGGCGCGGCCCGCTCGACGAAGACCGTCGCCACCGTCCGGGGCGGCACCGTCGTGCTCGAACCGGTCGCGGCACCCCCGGCGAACGCCGGCGGCTCGGCCGCGCGCGGCACGAAGTTCGAGCGCGTCGGCATGGCCATGACGATCCTCGCGCTGGTGCTGCACGTCGCATCGGTGGTCCTGCGCGGCATCGCGGCCGACCGTGTGCCGTGGGGCAACATGTTCGAGTTCTCGCTCACCGGCACGGCGCTCATCACGCTCATCTTCCTGCTCGTGCAGTTCTGGCAGAACCTGAAGTTCCTCGGCGTCTTCATCACCGGGCTGACGATCATCCTGCTCGGCATCGCGACGGTGAACTACTGGGTCCCCGTCGTGCCGCTGCAGCCGGCGCTGCAGTCGTACTGGCTCGTCATCCACGTCTTCGTGGCGATCGCGGGCACCGGGTTCTTCGCGCTCGGTGCGGGGCTCGCGGTGGCGCAGCTCGTGCAGACGTACCGCCAGGGCCGGACCGCCTCGGGCAAGCTCCGCTTCATGGCGACCCTGCCGGACGCCGACCGCCTCGAGGTCCTGACCTACCGCGTCCTGCTCGTCGGCTTCGTCCTCTGGACCTTCACCCTGATCGCCGGTGCGGTCTGGGCGGAGCGTGCCTGGGGCCGGTACTGGGGTTGGGACACCAAGGAGGTCTGGACCTTCATCATCTGGGTCGTCTACGCCGGGTACATCCACGCCCGTGCGACCCGCGGCTGGCGCGGTGCGCGGTCGTCGTGGCTGGCGCTCATCGGCTTCGCCGCCGTGATGTTCAACTTCTCGGTCGTGAACGTCTTCTTCAAGGGCCTGCACAGCTACTCGGGCCTGTGAGCGACGCGCGTCACTGACGCGGCTCTGGTCGCGACCAGGACCGGACGGGAGGCACGGTGCCAGCTGGCACCGTGCCTCCCGTCCGTCGTCCGGTCGCGTGCAGGGCCAGGGAGACGGGTCTACGCGGCGGCAAGTACGGCGTGCACTCGCGCCACCCGCGCGAGCCACCATGCCGTCCGCTCCGGCGACGCGGCGTTCCGGTCGAGCAGGTCCGCCGACACCGCGACCCGTCGCACCGGCACGCGGCCCCCGACCGGCAGCAGCGGGTCCGCGGTGACGTCGGACGCGAACATCGCGGCGGTCCCGAGCCCGGCGGCGTACCCCGGGGACATCGCAGCCGCGGCGAGGAACGCGCCCATGCCGAGCCCCACCGAGGTGTCGAGCGCGCTGGAGACCACGCACGGCAACCCGGCCTCGGCGATGACCGTACGCGCCGCGGTGACGCCCCCGAGCGGTTGTGCCTTGACGACCAGGACGTCGGCCGCTCCGGCTCGTGCGACGGCGAGGGGGTCAGCGGCCTTGCGAACGCTCTCGTCCGCGGCGATCCGCACCCCGAGGCCGTCGATCCGTGCCCGCAGCGCGGCGAGCTCCGGCACGGTCCGACAGGGCTGCTCGGCGTACTGCAGGTCGA
The DNA here is from genome assembly GCF_004342995.1 of Curtobacterium sp. PhB146. NCBI lineage: Bacteria > Bacillati > Actinomycetota > Actinomycetes > Micrococcales > Microbacteriaceae > Curtobacterium > Curtobacterium sp. PhB146. Next base: position 520,360 of record NZ_SMBN01000002.1, read on the forward strand.
AGGGAGCGAGGCGTTCGAGCGCCTCGGTGGCCTGGTCGACGCTCCACAGTCCGTTGGCGTCCACCCGGACGGCGGCCCCGGGGCCCATCACCCGTCGGACCTCGGCGACCCGGGCGACGTCGTCGTCGACGGTGGTACCGGGTTCGGCGACCTTGACCTTGGCGGTGGTGCACCCGGGGTAGCGCGCGAGCAGTGCGGCGACCTGGTCCGGGGCGATCGCCGGCACCGTGGCGTTCACCGGCACCGAGTCGGCGGCGGCCTCGTGCTCGGTCCAGCCGAAGTCGATCGCGCCCCGGAGCCACGCGGCGGCCTCGGTGTCGTCGTACTCGACGAAGGGTGAGAACTCGGTCCAGCCCGAGGGGCCGCGGAGGACGAGCGCCTCGCGCGTGGTGATGCCGCGGAACCGCACCCGCATGGGCAGGGCGACCACGTGCGCGTCGGCGGTGAGTTCGGCGAGGTCGGGGAGCACGTCGGCCATCCTCCCACCGCACCCAGGGCACCTGCCGGTTCCTCGGAGGGGACCGCCAGGGCAGGGCATTAGCATGCATCGGTCGGCCTCGGTCGGCACTGGTCACGACCCGGATCGAACCGTCCGGAACGAGGGAGGCGCGGTGGCGCGGGAACCGCAGCAGCGTGCGCAGCGCCCCGGTCGCGACACCGACGAGTTCGCGCGGCTCATGCAGCAGAACACCGTCGACGTCCGCCAGACGGCGGGTCGGAAGCGCCGCAGCCCGATCGTCGGCAAGATCGCCCTCGGCCTCGCGGTGGTGTCCGCTGCGGTGGACGCCAGCGCCTTCGCGGTCTTCATGGGCGGTGACACCGAGTTCGCGTTCGGGATCTGCTTCGTCGTGGTGTTCCTGACCCTCATCGCGGCGGTGCTCGGCTTCGTCGCGGCCGTCGGTGGCCTCGGCCGGTGGTACGGGGCGATCGGTGTCGTGGTGGCCTTCTTCGCCAACCCGGTGATCCTCATCGTGATCCTGGTGTTCGTCGCGCCCGAGGTCCTGACCGGCATGGGCGCCTGACGGCGGCGGTACGTTGGGGGCATGGCTGCTCCCGTCTCCGACCTGTTCGACCCCGACGTCTGGACCGCGGCTCCGATCGCGGAGCAGTTCACGGACATCACGTACCACAAGCACGTCTCGAAGGGGATCGTCCGGGTCGCGTTCGACCGGCCCGAGGTGCGGAACGCCTTCCGTCCGCGCACCGTCGACGAGCTCTACCGGGCGCTCGACGACGCCCGCCAGGACCCCCGCGTCGGCGTCGTCCTGCTGACCGGCAACGGTCCGAGCCCGAAGGACGGCGGCTGGGCGTTCTGCTCCGGCGGCGACCAGCGCATCCGGGGGCGCAGCGGCTACCAGTACGTCGGCGACGAGGGTGCGCCGCCCGAAGGAGTCGACCCCGCCGCCGCGCAGGCGTCGATGGGACGACTGCACATCCTCGAGGTGCAGCGCCTGATCCGCATGATGCCCAAGGTCGTCATCGCCGTGGTCCCCGGCTGGGCAGCCGGCGGCGGGCACTCGCTGCACGCGATCTGCGACCTGACCATCGCGAGCGCCGAGCACGGCAGGTTCAAGCAGACCGACGCCGACGTCGGGTCGTTCGACGGCGGGTACGGCAGCGCCTACTACGCCAAGCAGATCGGCCAGAAGTTCGCGCGCGAGGTCTTCTTCCTCGCGCAGGAGTACTCGGCGCAACGTGCGTACGAGATGGGTGCGGTGAACGCGGTCGTCCCGCACGAGGACCTCGAGCGCGAGGCGATCCGCTGGGGCGAGATCGTCCTCGGCAAGTCCCCGACGGCGATCCGGATGCTCAAGTACGCGTTCAACGCCGTCGACGACGGCATGGTCGGGCAGCAGGTCTTCGCGGGCGAGGCGACGCGGCTCGCCTACGGCACCGACGAGGCCGTCGAGGGCCGCGACTCGTTCCTCGAGAAGCGCGCCCCCGAGTGGACGTCGTTCCCGTGGCACTACTGAGCCCGGCGGTGCCGGCATGAGCCGTCCGCTGGTCGCGCTGGGCACGTCGGATCCGCTGGCGGTGCTCCGCGGCCTGGAGGCAGCGCTCGCCGGCGGCCCCGCGCTGCTCCCCGTCGCCGAGGGAGCACCGGCGCTGCCGACCCTGCCACCGGCCGAGGTCCGGCAGCGGGTCGCCCTGGTGGTCGAGACGAGCGGGTCCACCGGCACCGGCAAGCGCGTGGCCCTCTCGTCCGAGGCGCTCCTCGCCGGTGCCGCAGCGGCGGACGCAGCGCTCGGCGGACCGGGCAGCTGGGTGCTGGCGCTGCCCACGCACTACATCGCGGGCCTCAACGTCCTGACCCGCTCGATCGCCGCGGGGACGACGCCGGTCGTCGTGGCACCGGGGCACTTCGACGCCACGGCGTTCGCGGACGCCGCGGACCAGCTCGTCACCGGCCCTGCGGCGCCCCGTCGCTACACGTCGCTCGTCCCCGTGCAGCTCGCCCGCGTGCTCGACGACGACCGCGCGACGGCTGCGTTGGGCAGGTTCGACGCGGTCCTCGTCGGCGGGCAGGCGACCCCGGCGGCGCTCCGCGAGCGAGCGGTCGCCGCAGGCGTGCGCATCGTGACGACCTACGGCGCCAGCGAGACGAGCGGCGGCTGCGTGTACGACGGCGTGCCGTTCGGGACCGTCCGCACCGCGGTGGTGGACGACGAGCTCCAGTTGGCGGGTCCGATGCTCGCCGAGGGGTACCTCGGCGACGAGGACCGCACGGCCGCGACGTTCGGCGAGCGCGACGGCCTGCGCTGGTACCGCACGGGGGACGCCGCCACGGTGTCGGACGGGGTGGTCCGGGTGCTCGGACGCCTCGACGACGTGGTGATCTCCGGCGGCGAGAAGGTCCGGCTCGGCGCGGTGGAGCGGCTCGTGCGCGACCTGCCCGACCAGCACGGCGCAGTCGTCACCCGACGGGCCTCGGGGGAGTGGGGCGAGGTGCCGGTCGTGGTCACCGAGCGACCGCTCGACCTCGACACCGTCCGGTCCCACGTGGGCGACGCCCTCGGCCGAGCCGCACGTCCGGCCGCGGTGGTGGTGGTCGACCGGCTGCCGATGCTCGCGTCCGGCAAACCCGACCGGCGGGCGATCCAGGACCTGGCGTCCTCGTAGGCCCGCGCGTCGGCACCGCGGTGCAGTGCGACGCGGCGCGGATAGGATCGGTGGTCGTGGCACGAACGAAGAACACGACGCACAAGCAGGGCCGCTCGGGCAACCCGGCGAAGGCTGCGACCCCGGTCCGCTCGAAGCGCCGGGCGACCGCGCGGGACTGGATCGGCGGGGCACGACTCCGCACGCTGACGCTCGGCGTCGTCCCCGTGGTGCTCGGCACCACCGTGGGCTTCGTCGACAGCGGCACCACGGGCGACTTCGGCGCGTTCCTGGCGCAGGACGGGCACCTCGCCATCGCGCTGCTCGCCCTCGCGGTGGCACTGTTCCTGCAGATCGGCGTGAACTACAGCAACGACTACTCCGACGGGGTCCGCGGCACCGACGAGTACCGCGTCGGCCCCGCTCGACTGACGGGGGCCGGCCTCGCGAAGCCCGGCACGGTGCTGACCGTCGCGCTGACGTTCTTCGGGCTGGCTGCCGTCGCCGGGATCGTCATCGTGGTGCTCACCCAGCTGTGGTGGCTGCTGCTCGTCGGCGCCGCGGCCATCGTCGCCGCGTGGTTCTACACCGGCGGCAAGAAGCCCTACGGGTACAACGCGCTCGGCGAGGTCTTCGTCTTCGTGTTCTTCGGACTCGTCGCCGTGCTCGGCACCCAGTACGTGCTCATCGGCCAGGCCACCACGAGCGGGTGGGCCGCCGCGGTCGCCGCCGGGTTCTTCGCCTGCGCGGTCCTGATGGTGAACAACATCCGCGACATCGACGAGGACCGTCTCGCCGGCAAGCGCACCCTGGCCGTCGTCGTCGGACGACCGGTGGCACGGGTGCTGTACGGCCTGTTCCTGCTGCTGCCGTACGTCGTGCTGCTCTGGTTCGTCCTGCTCTACTTCCGCACGGGCTTCACGTACTTCTCGCTGCTGCTGGCCCTGCCGGCGCTCGCGATCGGGGTGTCGTCCCGCAAGCCCCGTGAACTCATCACGGCACTGCAGCTGTCGTCGTTCGCCTCGCTGGTCTTCGGCGTCGTGCTCGGCATCACGCTCGCCGTCCAGCCGTAGGACTCCGCCGGACTACTCCGCGTCGGTGTCCCGGCGCGCGGCGTGCCGGTCGGCGTCCGACACCGGGCGCACGGTCGGCGTGTCCGCGGCGTCGGTGTCCGCCGCGTCGACGAAGTCGTCCTCGAAGTCGGTGTCCGCATCGCGCTCCGGGCCACCGCGGCGGTTCGCCAGGCTCAGGGCGACCTTGGTGCGGAGTCCGGCGAGCGCGATGTAGGACACCAGCAGCCCGACGAGGGCGGCGATGATCGTCGCCCAGTACCAGGGCATCGGGGTCAGGAGCCGGAGGAGCACGAGCGCCGCCGCGAAGATGCCGAGCCGGGCCAGGGTGTACAGGAGCCACGCTTTCACCCTGCGAGTCTACGGACGGCCGACCGGCAGGGTCGTCACAGGCTCGCGACCTAGACTCCTGGGCATGGTCCGCTTGTGGTTGATCGTCGTCGTCGCCGCTGTCGCCTTCACGGTGTACGCGGCCATCGACTGCGCGACGATGCCCCGCGAACGTGTCCGATCCCTCAGGCGGGGTGTCTGGATCCTCCTCGTGATCGTCCTCCCCGTCCTCGGTGGGGTGCTCTGGTTCCTGCTCGGCCGCTCGCCGGCGTCCCCGGGCACGACAGCCCGGTACCGTGGACCCGAAGACGACCCGGACTTCCTCGGCACCACGCCCGTTCCGGGGGACACCCTCACGGACAAGGACCAGGACGACGCGACCCTCCGAGACCTCGAAGACCAGTTCCACGACCGAGACGACGACGGCCGCACCGATCGCTGACGGTCCCGCCGGATCGGGCAGTCCGGCGACGGACGCTGCCCTGACGCTGCTGCAGGAACTCGTCCGCGCCGGCGTCACCGATGTCGTCGTCAGTCCGGGCTCGCGATCCCAGGCCCTGGCGCTCGCGGCCGTCGCCCTCGAGCGAGCCGGCGGCCTGACCGTCCACGTCCGGCTCGACGAGCGCACCGCCGGGTTCTTCGCCCTCGGGCTCGCGGTGGAGTCCGGTCGACCGGCCGCCGTCGTGACGACCTCGGGCACCGCCGTCGCCAACCTGCACCCTGCCGTCCTCGAAGCGCACCACTCCGGTGTGCCGATGATCGTGCTGAGCGCCGACCGGCCGGACGAGCTCCGCGGCATCGGCAGCAACCAGACCACCGTCCAGCCGGGGATGTTCGGCGACGCGGTCGCCTTCGTCCGCGACGTCGAGGCGCCCTCTGCGCACGGAGCCGACGCCTCGGTGCGTGCAGCGCTCCGCGACCTCGCCCGCCAGGCAGTCGCCGCGGCCGCCGGACACACCGGACAACCGGGGCCAGCGCAGCTCAACGTCGCGTTCCGTGAACCCCTGTCCGCCGGCCTCGACGCCGAGCGCGTGCAGGGCGTCTCCGACGACGAGGTCGACACCGCGTTCGCCACCCGTCGTGCGCACGGCGGACTCCCGGTGGCCGAGCTGTCGCCGGACGATGAGCCGGGCACGGTCGTCATCGCCGGGCACGACGCCGGCGAGGACGCCGAGCGCATCGCGTGGGAGCTCGGGGCGCCCCTGCTCGCCGAGGTCTCCAGCGGCGCACGGTTCGGCCGGAACCTCGTCGTCACCTACCGCGAACTCCTGCGCGACCAGGACTTCGGCGGAGCGGTCCGTCGTGCCGTCGTGCTCGGCCACCCCACCCTCAGTCGCGAGGTCCCGGCGCTCCTGCAGCGGCAGGGGGTCGAGACGTTCGTGGTCCGCGGACACGCGGCCGACCCCTTCGACCCAGCCCGCGCCTCCCGGCCCTCCGACACCACCTTCGTGTCCGACGTCCGCGTGACGGGCCGGACCCGGCCGGAGCACCGTGCGTGGGTCGGCCGCTGGGTCGGCGCGAGCCGTCAGCTGTTGGGCGATGGTGACGCCGGACCCGACCTCGGCGCCAAGCGGTCCCCGGACCGTGCCGAGCGCAACAAGTTCCTGCGCGACGAGGTCGCCCTCCGCCGCCGACCCGTCGACCGCGCGATGCTCGCCGACGCCGTGTGGGGCGTGACGTGGCCGCACGACCGGCTCGTGTTCGGCGCCTCGCAGATCATCCGCGTCGCCGACGGGCGCGTGCTCGGCAAGAAGATCCGGGTGCACGCGAACCGTGGGCTCGCCGGCATCGACGGCACCGTGTCGACGGCGCTCGGGATCGCCGCGGCCCTCGAACAGTCGTCGGCGTCGGTCGGCACCACGCGCGTGCTGCTCGGCGACCTGACCCTGCTGCACGACCTCGGGGCGTTCGTCACCGGGACAGAGGAGCGCACGCACCGGGTCCAGGTCGTCGTCGGCAACGACCACGGCGGCGCGATCTTCCGCGGGCTCGAGGTGGCACGCACCACTCCACCAGAGGACATGCGCCGGATGATGTCGACCCCGCAGCACGTCGACGTCGAACGGGTCGTGACCGGCCTCGGTTGGGAGTACCGCCGCGCGGAGACGTGGGGCGACCTCGAGCGGGTGCTCACCGACCCGGCCGAGCGGGTCGTGATCGAGGTCCCGCTGGCCGACTGACGCGGCGCTCAGGCCAGCGCGTCGGTGACCGGTCGGAACTTCAGGGCGGTCTCGGCGACCTCGCGCGCCGGTTCCGACCCCGCGACGACGCCCGCACCCGCCCAGGCCCGGACGGTGCCGTCGTCGTCGATCCGGGCGCTGCGGAGCGCCAGCATCCACTCACCGTCGCCGGTGGCGCTCATCCAGCCCACCGGGCCGGCGTAGCGACCGCGGTCGACGCCCTCGAGCTCGGCGACGAGCCGGACGGCCACGTCGGTGGGGGTGCCCGCGACGGCGGCCGTCGGGTGCAGGGCGTCGGCGACGTCGAGCGAGGTGGTGTCCGGCGGCAGGGTCGCCTGCACGTCGGTCGCCAGGTGCCACAGGTTCGGCAGCTGCAGCCGGAACGGCTCGGGGTCGGCGCGCAACTCGGTCACGAGCGGGCGGAGCGAAGCGAGCAGGCTGTCGATCGCGAACGCGTGCTCCTCGACGTCCTTCGCGCTGGCGGCAAGGGCTTCGGCAGCGGCACGGTCCGACACCTCGTCTTCGCCGCGTGCGGCGCTGCCGGCCAGCACCCGCGCCGTCAACCGGGTGCCGTCGGTGCGGGCGAGCGTCTCGGGGGTCGCACCGACCAGGCCGTCGACCGCGAAGGTGACGCACTGCGGGTAGGCGGCGGCGAGGTCGAGCAGCAGGGCGCGGTGGTCGGCGTCCGCTGGCATCTCGCCGACGAGGTCGCGGGCGAGGACGACCTTCTGCGCGCTCCCGGCGGCGATGCGTCGCACGGCCTCGGCGACGTTCGCGGCGTAGGCGGCCTCGTCGATCCGGCCGGGGTGCAGCGCGACGGAGACGTGTGGTCCGACGTGGGGGACCGGCACCGAGGTCCGCGTGAACGTGAGCGGCTCGGCGCCGACGGTCGTGTCGATCGCCGTGAGCCAGGCCTTGCCGCGCCGACGGCCGATGACCACGCGCGGGACGATCAGGACGCTCTCGTCGGCGGAGTCGTCGGCGAAGGCGAAGGAGCCGAACGCGACCAGGCCGGAGCCGCGCAGCTGCACCGGGTCGTCGACGACGGCCGACTCCACGACGGTGCGCCAGACCGCGGCGGCGTCGCGCATCCGGTCGGGGCCGGTGAACGTGAACCGCAGCGCCTCCCCGATGCCGACGATGCCGTCACCGTTCCGGACGAAGGCCAGGGGACGGTCGCGCAGGGTGTGGCGGAGGACGGTGCCCGGGTCGTCGAGGATCCGGGTGGAGACCGTCAGCGGGGGCGCCGCCGTGGTGGTTCGGGTCACGGCTCCGATGCTACGCGCGGTCGGTGGACCACCTGGCCGCGCGCTCGACGAGTGGGCCGTTGCTGCGAGTCCGGTGAACGTACGGTCGGGACCTCTAGGATTGGTCGGGTGAGCAGAGCGGACCTGAACAAGCGGCCGGACGAGGTGGCGGCGATGTTCGACGACGTCGCGGCCAAGTACGACCTCACGAACGACATCCTGTCGGCGGGCAACGCACCGCTGTGGCGTGTCGCCACGGTGCGGGCGGTCGACCCCCAGCCCGGCGAGAAGGTCCTCGACATCGCCGCGGGCACCGGGACGAGTGCCGCGGCCTTCGCGAAGAAGGGGGCCGAGGTCAGCGCGCTCGACCTCTCCGCCGGCATGATCGCGGTCGGTCGCGAGCGGCACCCCGAGATCACCTTCGTCGAGGGCGATGCCGAGCACCTGCCCTTCGACGACGACACGTTCGACGCCGTCACGATCTCGTTCGGGCTGCGCAACGTGAACGACCCGAAGCAGGCGCTCGCCGAGATGCTGCGGGTCCTCAAGCCCGGCGGCCGAGTGGTCATCTGCGAGTTCTCGACCCCGCCGCGTGCGCTGCTGCGCCTCGGCTACGGCACCTACCTGAAGCGCGTGCTCCCGGGCATCGCGAAGCTCTCGAGCAGCAACCCCGCCGCCTACCGCTACCTCGCCGAGTCGATCGACGCGTGGCCGGACCAGCAGGTCCTCACCCAGTGGCTGCGCGGCGTCGGCTTCTCCGTGGTCGCCTACCGGAACCTCACGGCCGGTATCGTCGCACTGCACCGTGGTCGCAAGCCCGTCGCCGACACGGTGCGCGAGTCCGCGGCCCGTCGTGCGAAGGCACGCCGCGACCACCAGACCACCGGCGAGCAGCCGCGCGTCGACCCGGCCGACGACTGACCGGTCACCATCCCCCGAAGACGGAGCAGCACTTGAATCCGAGCGTCCCGGTCGCACGTCGCGCGCCGAGCCTCCGCGCCTCGCTGGGCATCGGCGAGCGGTTGTTCGCCACGCCCGCCGACCGCCGCTTCATCGCCGCCGTCGACGACGGTCTCGAACTCGTCGAGCAGGGGCTCGAGGACGCCATGCGGTCCACGGACACCCTCGCCGACACCACGAGCCGCTACCTGCTGTCCGCGGGCGGCAAGCGGATCCGTCCGACGCTGACGCTGCTCATCGCGCAGCTCGGCGACGGGGTGACCGACGCCGTGGTCAAGGCCGCCGTCAGCATCGAGACGACCCACCTGGCGTCGCTCTACCACGACGACGTCATGGACGAAGCGCCCGTCCGCCGCGGGGTCCCCGCAGCGCAGATCACGTACGGCAACAACGTCGCGATCCTGACCGGCGACCTGCTCTTCGCCCGCGCCAGCCTCATCACCGCCGACCTGGGCACCGACGGCATCCGGATGCAGGCCGAGACCTTCCAGCGCCTCTGCATGGGGCAGCTGCACGAGACCACCGGCCCGCAGCCCGACGACGACCCGGTCGAGCACTACATCCAGGTGCTCAGCGACAAGACCGGCTCGCTCATCGCGACCGCCGCCCGCGCCGGTGTCATGTTCTCCGGCGCCGACCGTGCCTACCTCGACGCCGTCGGGACCTTCGGCGAGAAGGTGGGCGTCGCCTTCCAGCTCGTCGACGACGTCATCGACCTGGCACCGGCGACGGACAAGACCGGCAAGATCGCCGGCAACGACCTCCGAGCCGGCGTCGACACGCTGCCGATGCTGCACCTGCGTCGGCACGCGGCGACCGACCCGGCGGGGCAGAACCTCGTCCTGCGCATCGAGCGCGACGTGAACGGCGCCCCGGACGACGCGGTCGGCTCCGTGCCGTACCAGTCGGCCGTCGCCGCTCTGCGTGACCACGAAGCGACCGCGTCGACGCGCACGGTCGCGGTCCGCTGGGCCCGCGAAGCCGTGGACGCCCTCGCCCCGCTGCCCGACGGCACCGTCAAGCGGGCACTCACCCGCTTCGCCGACTCCGTCGTCGACCGCAGCCGCTGAACACCACCCGCGACCGGACGACCCCACGGTCGCCGCGCGGGACGCACCACCGGGAGCACCCCACCCGAACGAACTGGAGACGATCAGTGCCCACCCTCCGAATCGCCATCGTCGGCGCCGGACCCGCCGGCATCTACGCCGCGGACATCCTGCTGCGCGAGGCCCACGGACACGACGTGTCGATCGACCTGTTCGAGCAGCTCCCCGCGCCGTACGGACTCGTTCGCTACGGCGTCGCACCCGACCACCCGCGGATCAAGGGCATCGTCAACGCCCTGCGCGACGTACTCGACCGCGGTGTCGTCCGGCTGTTCGGCAACGTCCGCTTCGGCGAGGACATCACCCTCGAGGACCTCAAGAAGCACTACAACGCGGTCGTCTTCTCGACGGGCGCGATCAAGGACGCCGACCTCGACGTCCCCGGCGTCGACCTCCGGGGCTCCTACGGTGCCGCCGACTTCGTCAGCTGGTTCGACGGCCACCCCGACTTCCCGCGCACCTGGCCGCTGACCGCGGAGAGCGTCGCGGTGATCGGGGTCGGCAACGTCGCGCTCGACGTCTCCCGCATCCTCGCGAAGCACGCCGACGACCTGCTGCCGACCGAGATCCCGGCGAACGTGTACGAGGGCCTCAAGGCGTCGCCCGTCACGGACGTCCACGTCTTCGGCCGCCGTGGTCCCGCCCAGGTCAAGTTCACGCCGCTCGAGCTCCGCGAGCTCGGCGAGGTCCGTGACGTCGACATGGTCGTCTACGACGAGGACTTCGACCACGACGAGGCGTCGAAGACCGCGATCGCCACGAACAAGCAGGTCATGGTCATCAACCGGGTGCTCGAGCAGTGGCGCACCCGCGAGACCGGCCAGGCGAGCCGGCGGCTGCACCTGCACTTCTACGCGAAGCCGACCGAGTTCGTCGGCGACGAGCAGGGCAACCTCACCGCGATCCGGTACGAGCGCACCCGGCCGAACGGCGAGGGCGGTGTCGAGGGCACGGGCGAGATCCGTGAGATCCCGATCCAGGCGGCCTACCGCGCCGTCGGCTACTTCGGTTCCCCGCTGCCCGGGCTGCCGTTCGACGAGCGCCACGGCGTCATCCCGAACCACGAGGGCCAGGTCCTCGACGACGACAACCAGCAGATCCCGGGCGTCTACGCCACCGGGTGGATCAAGCGCGGTCCGGTCGGGCTCATCGGGCACACGAAGTCCGACGCCATGGAGACCGTGCAGCACATCGTCAACGACCAGGCGAGCTGGTGGACGCCGGAGGACCCCTCCGAGGGTGCGATCCCGGCCCTGCTCCGCGAGCGTGGCGTCGAGTACACCGACCTCGAGGGCTGGCACCACCTGGACACCCACGAGCTCGCGCTCGGTGCTGCCGAGGGCCGTGAGCGCATCAAGGTCGTGCCCCGCGACGAGATGATCGACGTGTCCCTCGGTCGCGTCGACGTGCCCACGAACTGACACCGATGACCGACACGCGCCCCGTCCCGCCCACCGCGGTCCGGGGCGCGTCCGTGTCCGGCGTGCGACTGCAGGGCGTCGACGTCGCGCGGGCCGTCGCGTTGCTCGGCATGATGGCCGCGCACATCGGCGGCATCGCGGACCAGCTCGACTGGTCCGATCCCTCGACGTGGTCCGCGGTGGCGCACGGGCGCCCGTCCACGCTGTTCGCCGTCCTCGCGGGGGTGTCGATCGGGCTGACGAGCGGTCGCACGACTCCGCCAGGACCCCCGACGATCGGGCGGGTCCGGGCGCGCCTGGCGGTCCGCGCCGCGGCCGTCGTCGGCATCGGGTTCGTGCTCATCGCGTTGGACACCCCGGTCTACGTCATCCTGCCGACGTACGGGGTGCTGTTCCTGCTGGTGATCCCGGTGCTCCGGGTCCGCCCGGCGTGGCTCCTCGCCATCGCGGGCGCCTGCGCCGTACTGTCGCCGATCGTCGCCGTCGCGACCGCACCGGCCTACGCCGATTCGGGCATGGTCGGACAGCAGCTCGGCCTGGTTTACCCCGTGGTCACCTTCCTGGCGTACGTCCTGGTCGGTCTCGCCGTCGCCAGGTCCGGTCTGGGCCCACGCCGCCGGCAGGTCGCGCTCCTCGCATCCGGCGCACTGGTCGCCGCCACCGCGTACGTCGTCGGCACGGTGCTGGCGCCGCTGCCGGCCGGGGCCGCGTTCGCGTTCCCGGGCGTCCCGTACGCCGCCGAGGGCAGCACGCCGGCCGAGGCCCTCGCCCAGCTCTTCCTGTCACCGCGCGACCACTCGTCGACGACGGTCGACGTGATCGGCACCGCGGGGGTGGCGGTGGCGGTCATCGCCCTCTGCACCCTGGTGTTCGACGGGCGCGGGCGGGTCGCCGAGCGGATCGCGTTCCCGCTCGCCGCCGTCGGGTCGATGCCCCTGACGATCTACTCGGGACACCTCCTGGTGATCGCGATGCTTCCCGAGTACCCGGAGTCGGCCGAGGCGTGGGGCTGGTTCGCGCTGGGCTCGGTCGTGTTCGCGATGGTCTGGCGCCGGTTCCTCGGCCGCGGCCCGCTCGAGCGGGCCGTCGCGGCCCTGGCGTCCACCGTCCCGATGCGCTGAGCGCCCCTGCCGGGGCCGAGCCGCGCCTCCCGGTCGTCCGCTACTGCAGCGCTGCCGTGAGCCGCGCGACGTTGTCGAGCACCTTGGACCGGCGCGGACGGTCGACCCACTCGTCGAGCGTGAGCTCGAAGCTGTGCTCCTTGTAGGCGTCCTGCACCTTGCGCAGGGCGTCGACGAAGCGGTGGCCCCGGACCATCACGGAGACCTCGAGGTTCAGGCTGAACGAGCGCATGTCCATGTTGCTCGACCCGATCACCGACACCTCGTCGTCGATGGTGAAGTGCTTGGCGTGCAGGATCGTCGGTGCCCGGTACAGCCAGATCCGCACGCCGGCGCGGAGGAGTCCCTCGTAGTACGAGCGCTGCGCGTGCCACGTCATGGCGTGGTCGCCCATCTCGCCGACGAAGAGCTCGACCTCGACGCCGCGCTGGGCGGTCGTCGTGATGGCGTAGAGCATCGAGTCGTCCGGCACGAAGTACGGCGAGGTGATCGACACCTTCTTCTGCGCCGAGTAGAGCAGTGCGTTGAACAGGCGCAGGTTGTTCTCGCCGTCGAACCCGGGCCCGGACGGCACGACCTGGCAGTCGAGGGCGTCGCCGCGGTCGGCCCGCTGGACGGGGTCGCTCTCACGGAGCAGCAGTTCGTCGGTCTCGCTGTACCAGTCGGTGACGAACAGTGCGTTCAACCCCGCGACGACCGGTCCCTCGAACCGGGCGAACAGGTCCTTGTAGACCATGCCCTTCTCGATGTGCGACTTGATGTCGTACGAGGGGTCGATCAGGTTCTGCGACCCGGTGAACGCGACCGAGCCGTCGATGACCATGATCTTCCGGTGGTTGCGCAGGTCGGGGCGCTGGAACTTCCCCTGCAGTGGCAGCAGCGGGAGCATGAGGTGCCACTCGATGCCGGCGCGGTCCATGAACGCCAGCGTGTCCTTGTACCCGGGGTAGCCGCGGCTGGCCCAGTGGTCGAGCAGGAACCGGACGGTGACGCCGCGGGCCTGTGCACGGGCGAGCGCGTCGAAGAACGGTCGCGTGGTGTCGTCGAGCGTGGCGATGTAGAACTCGACGTGCACGAACCGGCGCGACTGGTCGATCGCCCGGGTCATCTCCGCGATCGACTCCTCGGAGTCGGGGTAGAGCTCCGCCGAGTTGCCGCCGACCAGCGGCATCGCGCCGAGTTCGCGGTTCAGCGTGGTGATGCTCTCGAGCCACAGCGGCCACGGGTGGTCACGGCGCACGCGTTCGATGCCCTCGGTCTGTTCGAGGATGTACGCGTTGATCTCGGTCTGCTTCTCACGCCGTGCACGCGGCAGTTTCGTCGACCCGATGACGAGGAAGACGATGAAGCCGATGTAGGGGATGAGGAAGATCGCGAGCAACCAGGCGGTCGCCGTCTGCGGCTTCCGGTTGATCGGGACGTAGATGATCGAGAAGACGCGGATCGCCAGGTCCAGCAGGACGGCCAGGACCGTGATCGCGACGGTGAGCCAGTGCTCCACGGACGTCAGCGGAAGTTGATGTACTGCAACGGGACGTCGAACTCTTCACCCTTGAGGAGCTGGATCGTGTTCTGGAGGTCGTCGCGGCTCTTCGAGGAGACCCGCAGTTCGTCGCCCTGGATCTGGCTCTTCACGGTCTTCGGGGCGTTGGCGCGCAGGAACGCGCCGATCTTCTTCGCGACGTCCTGCTCGATGCCGTTCTTGAACTTCACCTCGATGCGGTACTCCTTGCCCGAGGGGTAGGGGTCGCCGGCGTCGAGGCTCTTCAGGCTGATGTTGCGCTTGATCGCCTTGCTCTGCAGGACGTCGAGGACGGCCTTCGCGCGCTCTTCCGAGTTCGCCTTGATGAGGACGTCCTCGCCGCTGAAGGCGACCGACGCGTCCGCGCCCTTGAAGTCGTACCGCTGCTCGATCTCCTTGGCCGCCTGGTTGAGGGCGTTCTCCGCCTCCATCTTGTCGACCTTGCTGACCACGTCGAAGGAACTGTCTGCCATGCCGGACAGCCTAACGGCGGACGGGAGGGCCGGTTCGGCTCCGGCGGTCGGCTCGCGGTGGTCACGACCACCGTTCCGGATCCGCTATGCTTTTGTGCGCGCCTTCGGTTGGTGATCACACCGGCTGGGTGCGCATGGCAAGTTACCCAAGCGGCCAAAGGGATCTGACTGTAAATCAGCCGGCGTAGCCTTCGGGGGTTCGAATCCCTCACTTGCCACCATCGCGAAGCCCCGTCCGACCCGGACGGGGCTTTCGTCGTCCCTGGCAGGATCGGTGCATGGCATCCGACTGCACACCGTCCCAGTTCGCCGACCTCGCCGAGACGATCGCGCGCGAAGCGGCCACGCTCGCCGCACGACGACGGGCCGAGGGCGTCGAGGTCGCCGACCGGAAGTCGAGCATCGTCGACGTGGTCACGGCGGCGGACCGCGAGGTCGAGGCGCTCATCCGCGCCCGGATCGCCGAGGCCCGGCCGGACGACGCGTTCCACGGCGAGGAGTCCGGCTCGGCGTCGGGGGAGTCGGGCATCACCTGGGTCGTCGACCCGATCGACGGCACGGTGAACTACCTGTACGGCAGCGCCGAGTACGGCGTGAGCATCGGCGTCGTGCGGGGCTCCGCCGACCCGATGACGTGGGAGCCGATCGCCGGCATCGTGGTGGCCCCCGCGACCGGGGTGGTGTTCCGTGCCGCCGCCGGACAGGGCGCCACCCGCGACGGCGTCCCCCTGTCCGTCAGCGCTCCGGCCTCGCTCGCCGAGACACTCGTGGCGACGGGCTTCGGGTACACGGCCGACCGGCGCCGCGAGCAGGTGGCGGTGCTCGCCGGACTCATCGGCGAGGTGCGGGACATCCGGCGCGGGGGAGCGGCGTCGCTCGACTGCTGCGCGGTAGGAGCCGGGGTCGTCGACGCCTACTACGAGCGCGGGATCAACCCGTGGGACATGGCCGGCGGCTCCGTCGTCGCGCGCGAGGCCGGAGCGTCGGTCCGCATCTGGGAGGCCGGCGGCACCCGTTCCTTCCTGTTCGCGAGCCCCGCGGTGGCCGACGACCTCGAGGCGCTGCTGCGCGGGCTGGAAGCCGAGGCGCTCGGCGTCTGAGGTCCGTCGGTCCCTCGGTCTGGGGGTGCCCGGTGGACATGACCACGACTGGCGACGTGCGACGACGTTTGCTACCGTGCTCAGGTCCCGTTATCTGCTCGTTACCAACGAGCGCGCCCCTTCCCCGATCAGGATCGCCACCGCACGCATGCCCCACTCCCCACTGACGTCCGTCCCCACCGGTCCCGTCGACGCCGCCACCCCGGTCGTCCACCTGACCCGACGAGCACGGATCGAGGCGGAGCGAGCGGCTGCGAAGGGCGCTCCCGTCACGCAGGACCACGCGCAGGACGTCGCACCCGACCGTGCCGCGGGCCCGTCGTTCGACGAGGTCGTCGGGCTGACCACACCGTCGTCGGCCGCGGCTCCCGTGTCGCCGATCGACCTCGCGCCGGTGTCGCCCGCGCTGCCCGAGTCGGCGGTCCGTCCGGCCTCCCGCATCACGACGCCGCCGGCTCCCACGTCGCCGGACGTCCGCGCCACGGCGCCGCGCACCGCGACGGCTGCAGCGGAGTCCATCGCGCCCCAGCCCCGCCGTGTCATCGGCCAGGTCCCGGCGTCCCGTCGGCGGACCGGCCGTGCCGCACCGGCCGTGCAGGTCGACCGCGCCACCCGGCACATCGCGGCCAGCCGCACCGCTGCCGCGCCCGCCCCGGCTGCTGCTGCCCGGAAGCAGGGCGCCTCGTTCCGCCGTGCGGCCTCGCGCGTGACGGCCGTCGGTGCGCTCCTCTTCGTCGCCGGCCTCGTCGTCTCGACGTCACTGCCCGCCCAGGCGCTCTACGTGCCGGAGACCGGCTCGACCGCGGCCCGGTCGACGGCGAGCGGTGCGACCCAGTCGATGAGCGTCAGCGCCGCAGCCGACGGATCGACGAGCCGCGACCAGTACACGGTGTCGGACGCCACGCAGTACAAGAACGTCGACGCCTCGAGCTTCACCAACGACCCGACCGGCACGATCCAGTGGCCGTTCCTCACCGGCGTCCCGATCACCTCCGGCTTCGGCGGTCGTCAGGTCGCGGGCTGCTCGTTCTGCTCGACGAACCACATGGGCGTCGACTTCGCTCCCGGCGAGGGCACCCCGATCCGGGTCATCGCCGCCGGCACCGTCATCAAGGTCCAGGCGAACGACGGCGGCTTCGGCAACGACGTCTGGGTGGAGCACGACGTCGACGGCAAGCAGTTCGTCAGCGTGTACGGCCACATGGAGGACAACTCCTTCAAGGTGGTCACCGGTCAGCAGATCGAGGTCGGCGACGAGCTCGGTCTCGTGGGCAGCACGGGCAACTCCACGGGCCCGCACCTGCACCTCGAAGTGCACGTCGACGGGGTCCCCGTGGACCCGCTGGCGTGGCTCCAGACCAACGCGAACTAGCGGTCGCCGACGCGGCACGCCCGGGCGTCTCGCCCGGTTCCGGAGCAGCGTCGGAGGTCTGCTATCCTCGTGTGGTGCCGTTCGCGGCACATCGCCCCGATAGCTCAGTGGTAGAGCACCTCCATGGTAAGGAGGGGGTCGTCAGTTCAATCCTGACTCGGGGCTCCGACCCGGTGCGCGTGTCGCTCCGGATCTCTGGCGGGGTAGCTCAGTTGGTTAGAGCACACGACTCATAATCGTGGGGTCGCGGGTTCAAGTCCCGCCCTCGCTACAGCAAGCCCGGCGATCTGTTCGCCGGGCTTTCGTCGTTCCCGGGCTGCGTTGTTCCCGGGCTGCGTGCACAGCGGTGCGGACGCACTTCGGCTGTGCGCTGGACCAGGTGCGTGCCAGGAGGCACGTGGCGGACGCACACCGGGCCTCCCGTCCGCCCTGGGGCCGGCCCTACAGCGCGGAGTGCGACCCGGTGTCGGTCCGCGTCTGCAGCACGCCGGCCGCGCGCAGCGCGCGCTCGATCGCCGCGTTCACCTCGTGCCAGGCGGCTCGTCGCCGGCTCGCGCCGATGCTGCCGCCGGAGACGGCCGTGCCGTGTCCGCGGTGCCGCAGCGTGATCGTGGTGGACGCCCCGGTGACGGTCGTCGACAGCTCGTAGCGGCGGAACTCGCGGGACGGGTGCACGAGCGCGCCGAGCAGGATCGTCAGCAGCCGGTTGCCGGTCGTCGCGGTGAGGGTCCCGCCGGTCGACTCGACGTGGTGTCCCGCCGTGCGGAGTGCCGCGCCGGCGACCTCCATCGCGGTGCACCGGTCGCCCGTGTGCACGGCGAACTCGGTCCTGGTGTCCATGGTTGCTCCCCCGTCCCCTGATCCGGTGTCGCGACCGGACCGCCGATTCCCCCGAACCGGCCCGGCAAGCCTAGCCGATGCATCCTCAGCATCGACAGGCCCCCGGACGGGCGTCGGTAGACTGCCGACGTGTCAGTGAACCCCGAGCTCGTCGGCAGGACGTTCCCGCCGGCCCAGCCCTACCTGGTCGGTCGCGAGAAGGTGCGCGAGTTCTCGCGCGCGGTGTTCGCGACCAACCCCGTCCACCACGAACCCGACGCGGCCCGCGCCGCCGGGTACGCCGACGTCGTCGCCCCGCCGACCTTCGCGGTCGTCGTGCAGGAAGCCACGCTCGCGCAGCTGCTCGCCGAGCCGGACGCCGGCATCGACTTCTCCCGTGTCGTCCACGGCGAGCAGTCCTTCACCTACGACCGGCCCATCGTGGCCGGTGACGAACTCACCGCGACCCTGACCGTCACGAGCGTCAAGACGCTCGGCGGCAACGCGATGGTCACGGCCCAGAGCACCATGAACGACGCCTCGGGGGAGCACGTCGTCACGGCGACGTCCACCCTCGTGGTCCGAGGAGACGACGCATGACCGCCGCACCCGCCACCGCGATCGAGGTCGGCACGGTCGTCGCCGAGCGCGAGGTGCACGTCACCCGCGACTCGCTCGTCCGCTACGCCGGCGCCTCCGGTGACTTCAACCCGATCCACTACCGCGACGACGTCGCCGCCTCGGTCGGTCTGCCCGGCGTCCTCGCGCACGGCATGCTCACGATGGGCCTCGCCGTGCAGCCGGTCTCCGAGTGGCTCGGTGACAGCGGTTGGGTCGCGGGCTACGGCGTCCGCTTCACCCGCCCCGTCGTCGTGGACCCGGAGCAGGGCGCGACCATCGGCATCGTCGCCAAGGTCGGAACCGTCGACGACGACGGCCGACCGAAGCGCATCGACCTCACCGTGACCGCCGGCGGGCAGACCGTGCTCGGCAAGGCGCAGGTCACGGTGGCGTTCCGCTGACCGTGCACGAGCCGGTGCTCGCCGACCTCACGACGCTCGGCGTCGGTGGGGCGGCCGCGCGGCTGCTCACGGCCACGACGACCGACGAGCTCGTTGCCCACACGCGCACCGCATGGGACGACCACGAGTGGCTGGTCCTCGGCGGCGGCAGCAACGTGCTGGTCGCCGACTCCGGCTTCGACGGCACCGTCGTCCTGGTCCGCACCACGGGGGTGGACGCCGACACGGACGCCGACGGCGTCACCGTCCGCGTCGCCGCCGGCGAACCCTGGGACGCGTTCGTCGCCACCACCGTCGCGAACGGCTGGACCGGCCTGGAGGCCCTCAGCGGCATCCCGGGCACCGTCGGCGCCGCCCCCGTGCAGAACATCGGCGCCTACGGGGTCGAGCTCTCCGACGTGCTCACCCGGGTCGAGTTCCTCGATGCGGCCACGGGGGAGCGCACGTGGGTGCCCGCGGCCGAGCTGGCGCTCGGCTACCGCACGTCAACCCTCAAGCACGGACGCCGCGGTGTCGTGCTGACGGTCGAGTTCCGGCTCGGCACGGCGGGGGAGCACGGCGTGCCGGTGCGGTACGCCCAGCTCGCCGGTTCGCTCGGGGTCGACCTCGGTGCCCTCGTGGAACCCACGACGGTCCGTGACGAGGTCCTGCGCCTCCGCGCCTCGAAGGGCATGGTGCTCGACGCCGACGACCGGGACACCTGGAGCGCCGGGTCGTTCTTCACGAACCCGATCGTGTCCGCGGCCTTCGCCGAGACCCTCCCCGCCGACGCGCCACGGTGGCCGGCCGGCGACGACGTCAAGCTCAGCGCCGCCTGGCTCATCGAGCACGCGGGGGTGCACCGTGGCTACGCCGTGCCGGGGTCGCGCGCGGCGATCTCGTCGAAGCACACCCTGGCCCTGACCAACCGTGGCGGCGCGACGGCGGCCCAGGTGGCCGAGCTCGCGCGGTACGTGCAGGTCACGGTCCTGAACCGCTTCGGGGTGTCGCTCGTGCCGGAGCCCGTCGTGGTGGGGGACCTGCTCGACTGAGCGCACGGGCACGGGCACGACCCGGCCACGGGCCTCCCGGAACGCAGAACGGGCCACCTCGACGAGGCGGCCCGTTCTGCGTTCTGCGGGGTGTCGTGGGCGCGGGGACTACGCGAAGAACTTCGCCAGGCGGGCCACACCCTCGGCGATGTCGTCGTCGCCGAGCGCGTACGACAGGCGCAGGTAGCCGGACGGACCGAAGGCCTCGCCCGGGACGACCGCGACCTCGGCGTGCTCGAGGATCAGGTCGGCCAGCTCGAGGGTCGTCGTCGGGGTCGAGCCCGCCCACTCGCGACCGAGCAGTGCGGTGACGTCGGGGTAGACGTAGAAGGCGCCCTGCGGGGTCGGCGTGACGAAGCCCGGGATCGCGTTGAGCCCGGCGACGATGGCCTGGCGACGGCGGTCGAAGGCCTCGCGCATGGCCGCCACCGGCTCCTGCGGCCCGGTGAGCGCGGCGATCGCGGCGCGCTGGGACACGTTCGACACGTTCGACGACAGGTGCGACTGCAGGTTCGACGCGGCCTTGACCGCGTCGGCGGGACCGATGAACCAGCCGACGCGCCAGCCGGTCATCGCGTAGGTCTTCGCGACGCCGTTGACCAGGATCGTGGTGTCGGCGAGGGCCGGCACGGCGTCGAGGATGCCGGTGAAGCGGAGTCCGTCGTACACGAGGTCCTGGTAGATCTCGTCGCTGATCACCCAGATGCCGTGCTCGAGTGCCCACTCGCCGATGGCCGTGGTCTGCTCGGCGGTGTAGACGGCGCCCGTCGGGTTCGACGGCGAGCAGAACAGCAGCGCCTTCGTCTTCGGGGTGCGCGCGGCCTCGAGCTGCTCGACGGTGACGAGGTAGCCCTGGTCGCTGCCGGCGAAGACCTCGACCGGCTCGCCACCGGCCAGGCGGATGGCCTCGGGGTAGGTGGTCCAGTACGGGGCGGGGAGCAGGACCTCGTCGCCGGCGTCGACGATCGTCTGGAACGCCTGGTAGACGGCCTGCTTGCCGCCGTTGGTGACGATCACCCGCGACGGGTCGACGGTGATGCCGGACTCGCGTGCGGTCTTCTCGGCGATGGCCTGCTTCAGCTCCGGCAGACCGGTCGCCGGCGTGTACCGGTGGTTCTTCGGGTCCTGTGCGGCCTCGACCGCGGCGACGACCACGTGGTCGGGCGTGGCGAAGTCGGGCTCGCCGGCGGCGAAGGAGATGACGGGTCGGCCCGCGGCCTTCAGGGCCTTGGCCTTCGCGTCGACCTTGAGCGTCGCGGACTCGGCGATCGCCGCGATGCGGGACGCGATGCGCGGCCGATCGGTCGGCGCGGCGGCGGGGGTTGCGGTGGACTCGGGGCCGGGGGCTGCGGTGCTCACGGGTGCCAGCCTATCGGCGCGGCACGCCGTGGAGGGGGCCAAGTGGACACCGTGTGACGGACTCCCGTACACTCGACCACCGGAACACGATCGGTGACGGACGTGCTCTGAAGGGCGGTGGCTCAATTGGTAGAGCAGCGGTCTCCAAAACCGCAGGTTGCAGGTTCGAGTCCTGTCCGCCCTGCAACTCTGGAAGGGTAGAAGTTGGCGAGCAAAGACATGGAGACGACGGCGGACGACGTCGTCGCCAAGGCGAAGCAGGACCGGGCCGAGCGCCGGGGTCCGATCGCTGCCATCGTGCTCTTCATCCGTCAGGTGATCGGCGAACTGCGCAAGGTCGTGACGCCGACCCGCAAGGAGCTCTTCAGCTACACGCTGGTCGTGCTCGTCTTCGTCGTCGTGATGATGATCCTGGTGTCGATCCTCGACTTCGTGTTCGGTCTCGGCGTCGGGTACGTCTTCGGCAACGGGCCCACGGCCTGACCCGGACGTCGACTGCCGAGTGCGGCAGTCCACTGGAGTACGGTCGCCCGAGACGGTGCCGATCGTGACCAGGACCGTCCGCCATCCCGACCCGCACCACCGAACGGAAAGAATCGACTGTGTCTGACTACTCCCGCGACGACATCGACCTCGCGACGGCTGCCGAGCAGTCCTCCGAGGTCGAGGAGAACCAGGAAGGCGACGTCGAGACCGGCGAGGAGCGCTCCGCCGAGTCCGCCGAGGAGCGCGCGATCTCCGTCGAGTCCGAGGACGACGAGTCCCTCGGCATCGACGAGGAGCTGACGGCACTGCAGGAGTCCAAGGACCCCGAGGCCGACGCCGTCGTCGAGGACGCCCTCGAGATCGACTCCACCGACGAGGCCGAGGCCGCGGTGGAGGCCGTCGAGGACGAGGAAGAGATCGAACTCGAGTCCGAGACCGCCGAAGAGGCGAACGAGACCCTCGCCGCCGACGAAGCGATCGACGCCGAAGACGACGACGCCGAAGAGGCCGAGGTCGACCCGTACGAGGCCTTCAAGGTCGAGCTGCGGATGAAGCCGGGCAAGTGGTACGTCATCCACTCCTACGCGGGCTTCGAGCGCCGCGTGAAGTCGAACATCGAGAACCGCATGGTGTCGATGTCGATGGAGGAGTCGATCTACCAGGTCGAGGTCCCGATGGAGGACGTCGTCGAGATCAAGAACGGGCAGCGCAAGCTGGTCACCCGCGTCCGGATCCCCTCGTACGTGCTCGTCCGCATGGACCTCAACGAGGACTCGTGGTCCGTCGTCCGGCACACCCCCGGTGTCACCGGCTTCGTCGGCAACGCCCACAACCCGACGCCGCTCCGTTTCGACGAGGCGTTCGGCATGCTCAAGTCCCTCGTGCAGGTCGCCGAGGCCGCCCCGACCAAGGGTGGCTCGAAGTCCGGCGGTTCCCTGCAGGCGCAGCCCGCTGCCGAGGTCGACTTCGAGGTCGGCGAGACGATCACCATCAAGGAAGGCTCGTTCGCGGGCCTGCCGGGTTCGATCTCCGAGATCAAGCCGGAGAGCGGCAAGCTCACCGTCCTCGTCTCGCTGTTCGAGCGCGAGACCCCGGTCGAACTCAGCTTCGACCAGGTCACGAAGCTCTAGTCCAGGTCTCCCCATTCGGGTAGACTCATCGAGTTTGGGCCCGCACGCCTCGTGCGTGTGGGCCTTCACCGCGGTCCGGAACGGCCGGACCAGCGGGAGAGTGCACGGATCCCCGTGCGTTCGATTCCAGGAGGAAGACAAGTCATGGCACCGAAGAAGAAGGTCACGGGCCTGATCAAGCTGCAGATCAACGCGGGAGCCGCCAACCCGGCCCCGCCGATCGGTCCGGCACTCGGTCAGCACGGCGTCAACATCATGGAGTTCTGCAAGGCGTACAACGCGGCGACCGAGTCGCAGCGTGGCAACGTCGTGCCGGTCGAGATCACCGTCTACGAGGACCGTTCGTTCACGTTCGTCCTCAAGACCCCGCCGGCCGCTGAGCTCATCAAGAAGGCTGCTGGTGTGCAGAAGGGGTCCGCGACCCCGCACACGGTCAAGGTCGCGAAGATCTCGATGGACCAGGTCCGTCAGATCGCCGAGACCAAGCAGGCCGACCTGAACGCCAACGACATCGAGCAGGCCGCGAAGATCATCGCCGGCACCGCACGCTCGATGGGCATCACGGTCGAGGCCTAAGCACCGATCGGGCTCCGGCCCACACCCAGACACCTTTCCGTGGGAGAGCCGCGCCGGCTCGTCAACCACGTATCTCGCAAGGAGACCACCATGGCGAAGAAGTCCAAGGCCTACGAAGCCGCGGCCGCGAAGATCGAGGCCGACAAGTTCTACACCCCGACCGAGGCAGTCGCCCTGGCCAAGGAGACCGGCTCTGCGAAGACCGACTCCACGGTCGAGGTCGCACTGAAGCTCGGCGTCGACCCGCGCAAGGCGGACCAGATGGTCCGCGGCACGGTCATCCTGCCGCACGGCACGGGCAAGACCGCCCGCGTCATCGTGTTCGCGACGGGTGCAGCGGCCGAGGCCGCGATCGCAGCCGGCGCCGACGAGGTCGGTGGCGACGAGCTCATCGCGAAGGTCGCCGAGGGCTACACGTCCTTCGACTCCGCCGTCGCGACGCCCGAGCTCATGGGCAAGGTCGGTCGTCTCGGCAAGGTGCTCGGCCCGCGTGGCCTCATGCCGAACCCGAAGACCGGCACCGTGACCCCGAACGTGGCGCAGGCCGTCAACGACATCAAGGGCGGCAAGATCGAGTTCCGCGTCGACAAGCACGCCAACGTGCACTTCGTCGTCGGCAAGGCCTCGTTCACGCCGGAGCAGCTCGACGAGAACATCTCGACCGCGCTCGAGGAGATCAACCGCCTCAAGCCGAGCTCCTCGAAGGGCCGTTACGTCATGAAGGGCGCCGTCTCGACGACCTTCGGCCCTGGCATCCCGCTGGACGTCAACAGCATCTGAGTCCACTGACTCCGAGTCACTGACTCGCAGAAGGGCCCGCACCGGCAACGGTGCGGGCCCGTTTCGCGTGCAGGGGCGCGCGTCCCGGTAGCGTGGTCTCGTGCGCACCCTCGTGAACTCGCTCCGGTTGATCGCCGTCATCGCCGTCGTCGTCGCGATCGTCGCCCAGTGGCTCGTCAGCTCGAAGACGGACGTCTACAACCCGTGGAACTTCTTCGGCTACTTCACGATCCAGTCGAACGTCATCATCGCCGTGGCCCTGGCGGTGACCCTCGTCGCCTCGGCCCGCCGCAAGCGTGGGGACCTGCGGGTGAGTCTGCTCCGGGGCGCCGGCACGGTCTACATCGCCACGACCGGGATCGTCTACAACACCCTGCTGACGAACGTCGACGTGTCGGCGAGCGTCCAGTGGTCGAACGACGTGCTGCACAAGGTCATCCCCGCGTACGCGGTCCTCGACTGGCTGCTGTTCTCCGACCGGTCGAAGCTGCTCCTCCGCCACGTCTGGTGGTTCCTGGTCTACCCGGCGGTGTGGACGATCGTCATCCTGATCCGGGGCGCGACCGACGGCTGGGTGCCGTACCCGTTCCTCGACCCCGCGCAGGGGTACGGCGTCGTGGCGATCTACTGCGTCGGCGTGGGCGTCTCGATCGGGTTGCTCGGCGTCCTGGTCGTGGGGATGAGCCGGCTGAGACTCGTCAAGGTCTGAGCTGACGGGCTACGAGCGGAAGTCGCGCAGCTTGTCGAGCACCAGGTCGGCGAGCTGCACGAGTCCGCGGATCTGGTCGTCGTCACGGTCGACCCAGCGGCACTCGGGCTCGTCGGCGACGGGGACGAAGCCGTCGTGGCGCTCCCAGACGAACAGGGTGCGGTCGGCACCGAGCACGTACTGCTGCCACCAGATCTGCCGCAGGTAGTGCCGGGGGATGCTCCGCCAGCCCTTCGCGGTGGTCTTGATCTCGGCGAGCACCACCCGCGAGCCCTGGACACCGACGCCGTCGGGGGTCGCGAGGTGCGCCCGGTTCGCGGCGGCGTGGAACAGGTGCGCCGAGGGCTGGATGCCGTGCGTGGCCGCGACCCAGGCGGCGATGTGGGGCTCGCGGTCCTTGCCGTGCTCGGTGAACGCGTTGCCGGAGAACCGTGAGCCGTAGCGCTTCTCGGTGACGACGGCCTCGACCGCGTGCAGCGAGGCGAGCCGAGCGACGTCGGTCGCGGTGATGCCCGCGGCGCGGGCGCGGAGCCAGGCGAAGCGGTCCGAGGAGTGCGCGACGATCCGCTCGGTGTGGCCGCGCAGGGCGGTGAACGCGTCGCGCCCGGGGACCGCAGCCGGCGTGGCGGAGGCAGACAGCTCCTCCAGTCCGGGGTCCAGGTCGCCCCACAGGGTGGGCTGCACGATCGTCACCCGTCGATTCTCCCCCCGACCACCGGCAAGACCGAATCCGACGCGCTCACGAGGCGCAGCGCACACGTCAGGAGACCAGCTCACGCCCCTCGGCGTAGGCGACCAGCTCGTCGACCCCGGCGGGGGAGAGCGCGTAGCCGATCGCGAGCGCCGCTGCGCCCTGCAGCGCGGCGAGCGACC
Organism: Curtobacterium sp. PhB146; assembly: GCF_004342995.1. Taxonomy (NCBI): domain Bacteria; kingdom Bacillati; phylum Actinomycetota; class Actinomycetes; order Micrococcales; family Microbacteriaceae; genus Curtobacterium; species Curtobacterium sp. PhB146. The sequence goes on from NZ_SMBN01000002.1 coordinate 546,149, forward strand.
CCGCACGCGACTGGGCGATGACGAGGTGCTCGGTGGCGAGCGGCATCGACCGCGAGTAGACGACCTCGCGGACGCCGGCGAGCAGGTGCTCACCAGCCTGCGTGATCGAGCCGCCCAGGACGATCACCGACGGGTTCATGAGCGAGACGCACGTGGCGAGCACCTCGCCGATGTCGCGGCCCGCCTGTCGGACGGCGTAGATGGCGTCGAGGTCGGTGCGGTTCACCAGGTCCAGCACGTCGGCGCCAGTGTGGGCGTCGTGCCCCTTCGCACGCAGGGCACGGGCGATCGCCGGACCGGACGCAACCGCCTCGAGGCACCCGGTGTTGCCGCAGTGGCAGGGGACGTCGCCGGCACGGGACACCCGCACGTGGCCGATGTCACCGGCGGTGCCCTGGGCGCCGCGTTGCAGTTCGCCGTCCGACACGATGCCGGACCCGATGCCGGTGGCGACCTTGACGAACAACAGGTGGTCGACGTCGGGCCAGCCGTGCTCCCGTTCGCCGAGGGCCGCGATGTTCACGTCGTTGTCGAGCAGGACGTGCGCCGCGATGTGCTGGCGGAGCCACGACGGCACGTCGAAGCCGTCCCACCCGGGCATGATCGGGGGGTTCGCCGGGCGTCCGGTCGAGAACTCCACCGGACCGGGCACGCCGATGCCGATGGCGATGACGTCCTGTCGGGCGCGGCCGACCTCGTCGAGCAGCTCGTCGATGGTGGCGACCAGCCACGACAGGGTCTCCACCGGGCCGGCGGCGATGTCGATGCGCGTTTCGCGGGTGGCGAGCGGGGCAGCGACCAGGTCCGTGACGGCGACACGGCCGTGCGAGGCGCCGAGGTCGGCGGCGATCACGAGCCGGGCGCGGGGCTTCAGCGCCACCTGGGCCGGCGGCCGTCCTCCGGTGGAGACGGCGGTGTCGACGGGGCCGACGAGACCGACCTCGATGAGGGAGTCCAGGCGCACGCCGATGGTGGAGCGTGCGAGTCCTGTCAGTGCGGCGAGCTCGGCCCGGGTCCGCGGCACGCCGTCGCGGAGGATCTGGAAGAGCTCGCTCGTCCCGACCGGAGGCGACGCTGCCGTCCGAGTCAAGTCGACCATGGGGGGAGTGAAGCACACATCGAACGCGCCACGCAACGAAGTTCGTCGACCTTCCACGAACTTCTGCTTGACCGCCGACAGAAGTGGTCATAGTGTGACGCTCGGTCAGTGACGACCGCACCATCTCGACGAGGAGAACCCCTGGTGACCCAACCGATCTCGGTTCAGCTCTACACCGTCCGCGACGCCCTCTCGGCCGACCTGCCCGGCACGCTCCAGCGCATCGCCGACATCGGCTACACGAACGTCGAGGCCTTCGGCTTCGTCGACAACGCCGACGAACTCGCCGCCGCGCTCCGCGACGCCGGCCTCGCCGCCCCGAGCGGACACGCACGACTGCTGGACGCCGGCGAGCAGGACCTCGAGCGGATCTTCCACGCGAGCGTCACCGTCGGACTCGGCACCCTGATCGACCCGCACATCGACGAGGCCCGCTGGACCACCCGCGAGGACGTCGAGGCCATCGCCCGCGAACTGAGCGCCCTCGCACCCCGCGCGGCCGACCACGGCCTGGTCCTCGGCTACCACAACCACGCGTTCGAGTTCTCGAACCGCATCGACGGCGTCAGCGCCTACGAGGTCTTCGCCGACGCGCTGTCCGACGACGTCGTGCTCGAGCTCGACACCTACTGGGTCAAGGTCGGCGGTGACGACCCGGTGGCGATCATCGGCAAGTACGGCGACAAGATCGAGTTCCTGCACGTCAAGGACGGCGACGGCTCCCACGACGACGACAAGCAGGTCGCCGTCGGCAACGGCATCATGCCGATCCGCGAGATCCTCGCCGCCGCACCCGACGCACTCCACGTCGTCGAGCTCGACGGCCACGAGGGCGACGTCTTCCAGGCGGTCGCCGACTCCTACACGTTCCTCGAGGGGGCCCGCGCATGACCGACACCACGGCGTCCACCGCCCTCGACAGCAGCACCCGGACCGGCCGCGTCGGCGTCGGCGTCATCGGCGCCGGGGTCATCTCCGACCAGTACCTGTCGAACCTCACCGTCTTCCCCGACGTCGAGGTGCGCTTCATCGCCGACATCGACCTGCCGCGCGCAGCCGCCCAGGCCGAGAAGTGGGGCGTCGCCGGGTCGGGCACCGTCGAGGAGCTCCTGGCCGACGACGACATCGAGATCGTCGTCAACCTCACGATCCCGGCCGCCCACGTCGAGGTCGCCCTGCAGGTCCTCGCCGCCGGCAAGCACGTGTGGGGCGAGAAGCCCTACGCCCTCGACCGCGAGAGCGCGACCGAACTCCGTGACGCCGCACGCGCCGCGGGCAAGACCGTCAGCGTCGCACCCGACACCTTCCTCGGTGCCGGCCTGCAGACCGCGCTCCGCACCATCCGCGACGGCCGCATCGGCAAGCCGCTCAACGGCCTGACGCTCTTCCAGAGCCCCGGCCCGGAGTCCTGGCACCCGAGCCCCGAGTTCCTCTTCGCGTACGGTGCCGGCCCGCTGTTCGACATCGGCCCGTACTACATCACCACCCTGGTGCAGACGTTCGGTCCGGTGAAGAAGGTCACGGCGACGGCGTCGAGGTCCCGCGCCACGCGCACGATCGGCTCCGGCCCGAAGGCGGGCACCGAGTTCCCCGTCGACGTCCCGACGAACCACTCCGCGCTGATCGAGTTCGAGGACGGCGGGAGCGCGCAGAGCGTCTTCTCGTTCGAGTCGGACCGCGGTCGCACGGGCGTCGTCGAGATCGCGGGCGAGACCGGCACCGTCGTGTTCCCGGACCCGAACAACTTCGACGGCGACACCGAGCTGTACGCGCTCGGCGCCGAGGAGCCCGAGACGATCCCCGCGGTCGGCTCCACCTACTCGCGCGGCACCGGCGTGGTCGACCTCGCCCGCTCGCTCCGCGCAGGCGACGAGAACCGGGTCCCCGGTGCCCTCGCCTTCCACGTCCTCGACGTGATGGTCTCCATCGCCGAGGCGGCAGAACGTGGCGAGGCGGTGCTCGTCGAGAGCACCGTGTCGCCCTCCCAGACCCTCCCAGAGGGTTGGGACCCCGCGGAGCAGACCCTGGCCTGACCGGCCCGGATCCGCCCCGCACACCACAGCAGCACCCGAAGATCCATCCCGCACCACCCCTGCACCATCCCTGCACCATCTCAACGACGAGAAAGTAGAGAGTCATGCGCACTGCCATCCGCGCACTGGCCATCACCGCGGCCGCCGCACTCACCGTGACCGGCCTCGCAGCCTGCTCCTCCGGATCGTCCGGTTCCTCCGGCGACTCCAAGACGCTCACCTACTGGGCGTCCAACCAGGGCACGTCGCTCCAGAACGACAAGGAGGTGCTGACCCCCGTCCTCAAGAAGTTCACGAAGGAGACCGGGATCAAGGTCGACCTCCAGGTCATCGGCTGGAACGACCTGCAGACGAAGATCCAGACCGCCGTCACCTCGGGCCAGGGCCCGGACGTCGTCAACATCGGCAACACCTGGGCCACCTCGCTCCAGGCGACCGGTGCGTTCCAGGAGTACGGCGACTCCGAGATGAAGGCGATCGGCGGTGCCGACAAGTTCGGCAAGGTCGCGCTCTCCACCGGTGGCGCCCCCGGCAAGACCGTCACGAGCGTCCCGCTCTACGGCCTCGCGTACGGCCTGTACTACAACAAGTCCATGTTCAAGGACGCCGGCCTCGAGGCACCGACCACGTGGGAAGACCTCACGGCGGACGCCAAGAAGCTCACGACCGGCGGCAAGTACGGCTTCACCATCGCCGGTGGTTCGTACACCGAGAACTCGCACTTCGCGTTCATCACCTCGGCGCAGAACGGTGGCGAGTGGTTCGACAAGGACGGCAAGCCGACCTTCACCGACAAGGCGAACGTCGACGGCATCAAGCGCTACCTCGACCTGATGCAGTCCGACAAGGTCGTCAACACCTCGAACGCGCAGTACGACAACGGCACGCAGGCCGTCTCGGACTTCGCGAACGGCAAGGCCGCGATGATGCTGACGCAGAACAACGCGAACGCGACGATCACCTCGCAGGGCATGAAGACGGACGAGTTCGGCGTCGTGCCGTTCCCGACCACCGCTGACGGCGCGGACATCGCGTCGTTCCCGGCCGGCATCAACCTGTCGATCTTCAAGAACACGAAGAACAAGGACGGCGCGCTCAAGTTCGTCAAGTACATGACGAGCGCGGACACGCAGACCACGCTCGACAAGCCGTACTCGGCCCTCCCGGTGCTCGCCGCCGCGGCTGACTCGGTCACCGACGAGCAGACGAAGACGTTCCTCGACATCTACAACAACAAGGCCAAGCCCCTCCCGCTGGTCCCCGCCGAGGACCAGTTCGAGTCCACCGTCGGCAAGGCGATGAACGACATGTTCGCCAAGATCGCCACCGGCGGCTCCGTGTCCGACAGCGACATCAAGACCGCGCTGCAGACCGCCCAGGACCAGGTGTCCCAGGCGAACGGCTGATCCAGCCAGGAGGCCCGGGGCGCGTCCGCAAGGACGCCCCCGGGCCTCCACCCCTCGCGTCCACAGCCGGACGCGCCGGGGCAGGTCGTCACCGGCCCCACAGCCCCAGAGCCGGCCATCCGCCGGCAGTGAGCGTCCCGTCTCACGCACGCCGTGCCTCCCGTCCGCTGCCACGGACCGGAGTGCGAAGCACCCGAACCCCCTCCTGCCGAAAGGCCCCCGCCCATGTCCACGACGGTCCTGCCCGATGCGGAGCGCATCGACCTGACGCACACGAAGGGCTCGACGCTGTCGGGCCGTCCGCCAGGTCGCAAGCGCAAGACCAACTGGCTGCCCTACGCGCTCGTCGCGCCGGCCATCCTGTTCGAGCTGCTCATCCACATCGTCCCGATGCTCACCGGCATCTGGATCTCGTTCATCCAGCTCACCAAGTACTTCATCGCCAACTGGGGCGCTGCACCCTTCGCGGGACTGCACAACTACTCGGTCGTCGTCGACTTCGACCAGGCGATCGGCAAGGGCGTCCTGCACTCCTTCCTGATCACCTGCGGCTTCACGGTGCTCGTCGTCGGCCTCTCCTGGACCTTCGGCATGGCCGCCGCGGTCGCACTGCAGAAGCCGTTCAGGGGCCGCGGGCTGTTCCGCACCCTGTTCCTGGTGCCGTACGCGCTGCCGATGTACGCCGGCATCATCACCTGGAAGTTCATGTTCCAGCGTGACTCCGGCGCCGTGAACCACGTCCTGGTCGACCAGTTGCACCTGTTCAACGGCACCGGCCCGTTCTGGCTGATCGGCTCGAACGCCTTCGTCTCCGTCGTCGTCGTGGCGATCTGGAAGACCTGGCCCTTCGCCTTCCTGATGCTGATGGCCGGCCTGCAGTCCGTGCCGAACGACGTGTACGAGGCCGCCTCGGTCGACGGTGCGAAGCCGTTCCGGCAGTGGCGCTCGATCACGCTACCGATGGTCCGCCCGGTCAACGTGACGCTCGTGCTCGTGATGTTCCTCTGGACCTTCAACGACTTCAACACGCCGTTCGTGCTGTTCGGCTCGACCGCGCAGCCCCCGGCCGCGGACCTGCTGAGCTTCCACATCTACAACGCGTCCTTCATCACCTGGAACTTCGGCTCCGGTGCCGCGATGAGCGTCCTGCTCCTCATCTTCCTGCTCATCGTCACCGGCATCTACCTCGCCGTGACCAACCGGAGGTCCGTCCGTGCGTGAGACATTCGGCGCCAAGTCCTTCAAGGTCGTGACCCTGGTCATCCTGACCCTGTTCACGGTCGTGCCCCTCTACGTGATGATCACCACGGCCATCAAGCCGCTCGGTGACGTGCAGAACGACTTCACGTGGATCCCGACCAACATCACCATCCAGCCGTTCATCGACATGTGGTCGACGGTGCCGCTCGGCAAGTACTTCGTGAACTCGCTCGTGGTCTGCACGGTCGCCACGGTGTTCTCGCTGATCATCGCGACGTTCGCCGCCTACGGTGTCTCGCGCTGGAACTTCAAGGGCAAGAGCACCTTCACCACCGCGGTGCTCTCCACCCAGATGTTCCCCGGCGTGCTGTTCCTGCTCCCGCTGTTCCTCATCTTCACGAACCTCGGGAACTCGCTCGGCATCCAGCTCGTCGGCAGCTGGACCGGCCTGATCATCACGTACCTGACCTTCACGCTCCCGTTCTCGATCTGGATGCTCGCCGGCTACTTCGAGACCATCCCGCGTGAGCTCGACGAGGCCGCGATGGTCGACGGTTCCGGCCCGATGGGTGCCCTGTTCCGGGTCATCCTGCCCTCGGCCCGTCCGGGTCTGGTCGCGGTCGGCATCTACTCGTTCATGACGGCCTGGGGCGAGGTGCTCTTCGCCTCGGTCATGACCAACGGCGACGGGCAGACCCTGGCGGTCGGTCTGCAGCAGTACTCCACGCAGACGAACGTGTACTGGAACCAGATCATGGCCGCGTCCCTGGTCGTGTCCATCCCCGTGGTCATCGCGTTCCTCATCGTGCAGCGCCAGTTCGTGGCCGGCCTGACCGCCGGTGCGGTGAAGTAGGCAGCTGGCTCGACCCCAGCTCCAGCTCCAGCTCCAGCTCCGCGAAAGCGACAGATTCCCGGCGAACATCGCCGGGAATCTGTCGCTTTCGCGTACCGGTCCGTGCCGCCCGGGCAGGATGGGGCGCATGAGTGGAGCGCGCGGGCGGCAGCTGCTGCCAGGACAGACCAGCCGGGTGCACGTGTACGACGTGGCGTCGCGGACATCGCGGCTGGTGTTCGAGTCGAGGACGGTGCTCGTCGAGGCGCCGAACGTGCTCGACGACGGCACCCTCGTGCTGAACGGGAACGGCGACCTCTGGCTGCTGCCGCGCCCCGACGGCGGCACGGTGCTCGACGAGACCGCCCTCGTTCCGGTGCCGATGCCCGGCGTCCCCGAGATCAACAACGACCACGTGCTCGACCCCTCGGGCAAGTCGGTCGTGGTGAGCGGCCGCGACGGGGACCTGTACCGGGCGCCCGTACCGGCCGGGGGAGCGGCCGCGACCCTCACCGACGTCACCACCGCGCTGCCGGTCGTCCGGAAGTTCTACCTGCACGGCATCGCCCCGGATGGGGAGACCCTCGCGGCGATCGTCGGGGAGCGCACCGAGGCGGGCGTCTGGACCACCGACGTCGCACTCGTCGACCCCGCCACCGGCGAACCGACGTTCCTGACCCGCGACGAGCACCCCGACGACGGCGTCTCGTTCGCGGGCGAGATGCTCGTGTGGAACTCGGAGCGGTTCACGCCGGGCACCGCGCAGCTCGTCGCGCTCTGGCCGGGGGCGACCGACCCGGTCCGGATCACGAACGACGACCGGGTGAACTGGTTCCCGCACGTCTCGCCGGACGGGGAGCACCTGCTCTACCTGTCCTACGAGCCGGGGGTGCAGGGCCACCCGGCCGACCACCGCGTGGAACTGCGGCGGCTGCCCGGGGTGCTCGTCCGCGGCGCCCGGATCATGCCGGTGCCGGAGACCCTCGTCGTGCTCGACGGCGGCCAGGGCACGGTCAACGTCCCGCCGTGGTCCCCGGACTCGCGCTGGTTCGCCTACTGCGACTACCCCGTGGGTCGAGACTCGGTCTGAGCGACAGTCCTCGGGCTCGTGGCAACGAGGACTGTCGCCCGCCGCGAGACTCGGGTCACCTCAGACCTCGCGCACCTGCCCCTGCTTGAGGTGCAGGCGACGCTCGGCCCGCTTCGCCACCCACGAGTCGTGCGTGACGATGACGACCGTCAGCCCGCGTTCCTTCCACTGCTTCTCGATGAGCCCCATGATCTCGTCGCGGGTGCCCTCGTCGAGCGCGCCGGTCGGCTCGTCCGCCAGCAGCACGCTCGGGTTCTTCACCAGGGCACGGGCGATCGCGACGCGCTGCTGCTGCCCGCCGGAGAGCTCGGCCGGCAGGTGCTCCATCCGCTCGCCGAGCCCGACCTCGCGGAGCGCCGCCGTGGCCCGCTCGCGGATCTCCGAGCGTGCTCGGTTCGCGAGCGACCCCGCGAACGCCGTCTCGACGTTCTCGAGCGCCGTCAGCGTCGGGATGAGGTTGAAGCTCTGGAACACGAAGCCGATCTCCGTCGCCCGCAGGTCGGTCAGCGCACGGTCGCCGAGCTTCGCCACGTCGCGGTCGCCGCCGAGGTGGATCGAGCCGGCCGTCGGCCGGTCGAGCGCTCCGAGCATCTGCAGCAGCGTCGACTTTCCGCCGCCGGTCGGCCCCTGGATCGCCACGAGCTGTCCCTGCGGGATCGTCAGGTCCACGTTCGTCAGGGCGGTGACGGTGCGGTTCTTCTGCTTGTACGTCTTGCTGACGTTGGTCAGCCGGTACATCGGACTGGAGGCGCGGCTCGCCTCCGCCTTGCCGGGTGCGGTGTCGGTGCTGGTCACGGTCACTCCTTCTGGTCGCGTGCTCGGGGTCGGTGCGGGTCCGGCGGTCGGCACCGCGCCGGTGGCGGGGCCGGGCATCAGGCCACGCTCCGCAGGGCCTCGGCCGGACGGAGCTTGCTCGCGCGCCAGCCGCCGAGTGCGCCGGCGATGAGGCCACCGAGGATCGCGAGGCCGATCGCCAGCAGGATCACCTCGACGGTCACCGGGGCGTGCAGCGCCACGTCGGTCGTCGACGCGGTGCTCGCGCCGCCGCCGAAGCCGCCGGCCGGGGCGCCGCCCGTCGTGCCGCTGCCCGCGGCCGCGGTCGCCGCGCCACCGGGCATGCCACCGCCGCCACCTGCGCCGCCGCCACCGGTCGTGCTCGAGGCGCTCGCCGAGATGGTCGGGCTGATGATGTTCACCACGAGGATGCCGATCAGACCGGCTGCTGCGCCGAGGACACCGCCGATGAGGCCCTGCACGAGGGACTCGCCGGCGACCTGCCGGGTGATGCGGCCGTTCGACCATCCGATGGCCTTGAGGGTGCCGAACTCGCGGGTGCGCCTCGTGACGCCGGAGATCGTGAAGAGGATCGCGATGAGGAACGCCGCCGCCAGCACCACGATCGACAGCCAGGTGCCGAGGTTCGAGACGAGGCTCGACGCGGTGCTCAGCGAACCGGAGACACTCGACGCCAGGTCGGACTCGGTCGAGACCGTGGCGGTGGTGAGCTTCTGCTGCAGGGCGGTCTTGATCGCGCTGACGTCCGACGAGGACTCGGCGGACACGTAGATCGAGGTGACCTTGCCGTCGAGGTCCGCCAGCGCCTGCGCGGTGTCGAGGGGGATGTAGGTGTTCGAGCCGGTCGTTGACGACGAGCCGGTCGAGGTGACGATGCCGATCACCTCGAAGTCGGTGCCGCCGATGTCGACGGTGTCGCCGACCGCCTTCGACTCGCTCTTCGCGTAGGACGCGTCCAGCACGACGACGTCCTTGCCCGCGTCCTTCGCGGTGAACGTGCGGCCCTTGGTGAGCTCGGTGCTGGTCAGGGGGCCGACGGCGTCGCCGGAGACCGGGATGCCGGTCACGGTGAACGAGTCGACGTTGAACGAGCCGCCGCCGAAGCCGCCGCCCTGGCCGGAGTCGCCGCTCGGCGGGCCCTGCTGGGTGGAGCTGTCCGTGCTGCTGCTGTCGGAGCTGCTGCTGTCCGTGCTGCTGCCGTCGGTCGACTGCTGGACCTGCCCCGAGAACGTGCTGTTCTCGAGGGTCAGGACACCGGTCGCCGCCTTGACGCCGTCGGTGCCCGTCACGGTCGTGAGGTTCGCGGCGCTGAGCGTGCTCGTGCCACGGGCGACGGCGAGCCGTGACTGCGACAGGTCGGTCGAACCGCTGCTGTCGCTGTCGTCACCGCTCTGGCTGCCGAAGTCGAAGCTCGGCCGACCGGAGCCCGACGCGCTCGGGGTCGTCGTCTTCGTGACGGTGATGTCGGTGCCGACGCCGTACACGGACTGCAGGACGCTGGACTGGGCCGCCTTCACGCCGCCCGCGATCGAGGACACGATGACCACGAGGGCGATGGCCAACGCCATGCCGATCGCGATGATGACGGTCTGCTTCTTGCGGTTCGTGAGTTCGCGCCTGAGGTACGTCAGGAACATGGTTCTCCTCGGTGGTGGCCGGCTGGGGTCACCGGCCGCGCAGAGCGCACGGCGGGGCCGACGGAGGAGAACGTAGGCAGCCGGTCAGTGGCCGCCCCATCGGCAGCCTATGAGCTGTCTAAGGGGCCCTCAGCTCGCGTCGCCGTACTCCCGGCGCAGGTGCTCCGCGTAGCCGCCGGGCGTCCGGCCGGCGAACCGACCGCTCGTCACCACCGGCAGGTCGACCGTCGCATCGACGCGGAACCCCATCGCGTGCGCCCGCTCGACGAGCCGGACGTCCTCGTGCTCGGGGACGGGGTCGAACCCGCCGAGCGCCAGGTACGCCGATGCCAGCACGCCGAGGTTCGCGCCGTGCACGTGCCCGAGCGCGGCACCGGGCGGGTGCGCCTGCGTCCACCGGGCGAGCACGACGGGGTCCAGGTCGTCCGGGTCGGGGACGACGGCGCCGACGAGCACGTGCGCCCCGGACCGGAGGGCGTCGGCCTGCTGGACCAGCCAGCCCTCCGGCACCCGCGAGTCCGCGTCGGTGTGGGCGAGCCAGCGGGACGCCGGGTCGGCAGGATGCTGCCGGAGCGCGTGCGTGGCCCCGATGGTGCGCGCCCGACCGACGCCGACGTGGGCGGTCGCGACGACGTCGACGGGGAAGCGCTCGACGACCGTCGCCGTGTCGTCGGTGCAGCCGTCGAGCACGACCGTCACCGAGACCGCCACGTCGGGGTGCTCCTCGGCGAGTCGGGCGCGGGCGGCGAGCAGGGCGTCGAGGCAGGCGGCGATGCGGTCTTCCTCGTCGTGGGCGGGCAGCACGACGTCGATCCGCGTGACGCCGGAGGGCGCGGTCACCGGACGAGTCCCTCGGCCCGTGCGACCGACACCACGCCGGGGCCGGGCAGCACGCTCAGCACGAAGTCCGGTTCGACGTGGCGGACGAGCGCCGGTCGTGGCCACCGTTCCGCGAGCCGGGCGTCCACCGCGTCACCGCTCGACACCGCCTCGTCGTCGGGGTGGCGCCAGTGGCAGGAGACCAGCACGCCGTCGTCGTCGAGCGACGCCAGCACCCGGTCGATCGTCTCGTCGAGGTCGGCGGGGGACAGGTAGTAGCCCACCTCGGACATCACGACGAGGTCCCACCGACCCGTCGGCCACTCGGCGGGCAGCGAGGCCTGCACGAACCGGGCCCCCGGCGCACGGACGGCAGCCCGGGCCAGCGGCGCTGCCGAGATGTCGGTGCCGAGCACGGCGTCGGCCCGTTCGGCGAGCGCTGCGGTGAGGACGCCCGTGGCGCAGCCGAGCTCGAGCGCGGACCGGTACCGCTCGCGGGGGAGCGCGGCGAGCGTCACCGCCCGCTTGCGGCGTTCGTACCAGGAGCGCTCGAAGTCCCAGCCCTCCGGCTTCCGCTCGTAGTGCGCGTCGAACGACTCCCGCGAGCGCGATGCCGTCGGCTCGGGCGTGAAGAACCACTCGGTCGACCGCAGGTGGTGCGCGGCGTGCCGGTCGTCGATGATCGCCTCGTCCCCGGCGGCACCGGACAGCGGGCGGACCTGCGAGGCGTAGGCGTCGAGGGCGGCGCGCTTTCGCTTCCGGACGGCGTCGGCCAACGGCAGGACCGTAGCTCGGTCCCACGGCTGTGCGGACGCAGACGGGTCGTCCCAGTGCCACGCCCAGATCGGGTACGTCAGCAGCGACACCTCGTCGGCCTCGGCGGTGACCGCTTCGGCGACCTCACCAGCGATGCGGTGGTCCCGGTGACCGTCCCCGCGCCACGGCGCCACCACGAGCGTCGGCCGCACCGCGTCGTCGAGCGCTCGCCGCAGGGCGTCGGTGACCTCGTCCCGGTGCTCCCGCGTCCCGCCGTCGGGGATCCCGACCGACGACGCCGTCGCCCCGGGGTGCAGCGTGGCGAGGGCCCGGGTGAACTCGTCGTCGCGCACGATGGCCAGCTCCGACGCCGTCGTGGTGGGGGAGTCCGGGTGCGAGCGCTCGCCGCGGGTGAGGAGCACGACGTGGGTGGGGAGTCCCGCGTCGGCTGCGGTCGCGATGAGCCCGCCGGCACCGAGGGTCTCGTCGTCGGGGTGCGGCGCGAGGACCACCACGGAGCCGATGCCGTCCAGGTCGAGGGGTGTGGCCGACAGTGTGTCGAGGAACGGTGTCCACGCCGCGGGGTCGGTGCCCGGCTCGCGGTGGTCGAAGCTCACCACGCGACACCGCCGCGCTCCGTCACGATGCGGCCGATCCGGGCGAGGTCGCGGGCCCCGTGGTCCTGCAGCACGTAGAGCTCGAGGTCGGCGACCCGCGCCGCGACCGCGGGGTCCGAGGTCAGGGGAGCCGGTCCGACGGTGGCGACGACCCGCTCACGCACGGCGTCCACCGCCCGACGCACCCGGGAGCGCACCGTCTGGGCGAGCAGCGGCCAGTCGACCTCGGCGGCGTCGGGCTCCCCGGACCGGTCGATCCGTGCGGCGGCGTCGGCGAGGGCGTCCTCGGCGTCCGCGAGGTCGAGCACGGTCGCACCGAGCGCGGCCTGCAGCAGTTCGGACTGCGGGTGGGCCGCAGCCAGCGCGCGCAGGACCCGGCCGAGGCCCACCGCACCGCCCCACCAGCACGCGGCGACGCCGATGCCGCCCCACGCGAAGCCCGGTCGCCGCAGGTACCAACCGGGTGCACCGACGAGCCGTGCCGTGGCACCGTCGAAGTCCACCGGGCCGCTCGGCACGTCGGGCATGCCCCGGGCGACCCAGGCCTCGTCGTGCGCGGTGACGCCGTCCTGCCGCAGGTCCACCGCGACGAGGACACGGTCGTCGCCGGCGTGCGCGGTCACCAGCGCGTGCGACAGCGTCGACGCGAGGGAGCACCACGGCTTCGTGCCGGTGAGGAGCGCCGTGCCGTCGTCCTGGAGCGCGGCCTCGAGGCGGAGTCCCGGCCCCTCGGCAGCGAAGACGCCCCAGGTCGAGTCGGCGGGGACCGGCACGTCGGCCTGCTGCAGGATGCCGAGCGCGTCGAGGTGGGGTTCGACGGTGCGGGCGGTCGCGACGTCGCCCGCGGCGACGGCGGCGAGTGTGGCGAGGAAGCCGCCGGCGGTCCCCGCGGACAGGAGCGGGGTGGTGGCGGCGAGTGTGCGCGCGGCCGTCAGACGCTCTGCCGGGCTCGAGCCGGGCCTCCCGGCCGTCTCCTCGATCCCCGCGGTGTCGACGTGCCTGGCGGACGGTGGCCAAGCGGAGGATCGCAGCATCCCCCCAACCTACGAAGGAGCGGCCGAGTGCCCTCGGAGCGATCCACAGAGCGCGGAGGGGCGGTCCACAGACAGCTCATAGGAATTCCTCGATACTCGAAGACGTGACCATCTCCCAGCCTGCAGCAGCCCCGCGCCTCACGCGTGCCGACGGAACCCCGTTGCGCATCCTGGTCGTCGACGACGAAGCCAGCCTCACCGACCTGTTGTCCATGGCGCTCCGCTACGAGGGCTGGGACGTGAAGAGCGCGAACGGCGGGCAGGACGCCCTGACGACGGCGCGGGAGTTCAAGCCCGACGCGATGGTGCTCGACGTGATGATGCCGGACCTCGACGGCCTGCAGGTGCTCAGCCGGCTGCGGCAGAACAACGACGACACCCCGGTGCTGTTCCTCACCGCGAAGGACTCCGTCGAGGACCGCGTGACCGGGCTCACCGCCGGCGGCGACGACTACGTCACCAAGCCGTTCTCCCTCGAAGAGGTCGTGGCGCGACTGCGAGGCCTCATCCGCCGCTCGCAGATCTCGATCTCCGAGGCCGGCGACTCCCGCATCGTGGTCGGCGACCTGGTGCTCGACGAGGAGTCGTACGAGGTGCACCGTGCCGGCCGGCCGATCGAGCTGACCGCCACCGAGTTCGAGCTCCTCCGCTTCCTGATGCGCAACCCCCGTCGCGTGCTGTCGAAGGCGCAGATCCTGGACCGCGTGTGGTCGTACGACTTCGGCGGCAAGTCCTCGGTCGTCGAGATCTACATCTCCTACCTGCGCAAGAAGATCGACGCCGGTGAGACCCCGATGATCCACACGGTGCGCGGCGTCGGGTACGTCATCAAGCCCACCTCGTGACCCTCCGGCGTCGGCTCGTCCTGAGCATCGTCGCCCTCGTCGTCGCCGTCAGCGCGGTGATCGGGGCGGTGAGCATCATCGCGCTCTCCTCGATCCAGACGGGTGCGATCGACAAGCAGATCACCAGCGCCACCCACCGTGCGCAGCGCTACCTCGAGCAGAACCAGAGCGGGCAGCCGAGCATCGACCTGTCCCGTCCGTCGGGGCAGGCCGCGGGGACCCTGACCGCCTACTTCGTGGACGGGCAGGTCGTCATCGCGAACGTCCTCGACGACTACGGGCGACCGAGCTCCATCACGCAGTCGAGTGCCACGGCCCTCGGCCAGGTGCGCGTGGGCGGCGACCCGGAGACCGTCGACCTCGGTTCGGACATCGGGCGCTACCGGCTCACCGCCGTCACCGTCGGTCCCGCCGTCCTGGTCGTCGGACTGCCGATGGCCCCGGTCTACGCCAGCGTCTGGTCGCTGTTCTGGGTGGTCGTCATCGTCGTCGGCACCGCGCTGCTCGCCGCGTCGATCGTCGCCGCCGTCGTGGTCCGGCGTTCGCTGCGCCCGCTCGAGCGCGTCGCCGAGACCGCCTCGACCGTGGCCCGGATGCCCCTCGACCGCAGTGACGCCCTGGACGGCGTCCGCGTGCCCGACACCGACCCCCGCACCGAGGTGGGCCGGGTCGGCAGCGCCTTCAACCGGATGCTCGGGCACATCGGCAGCGCGATGCAGGCCCGGGAACGCTCGGAGCAGAAGGTCCGGCAGTTCGTCGCGGACGCCTCGCACGAGCTCCGCACCCCACTCGCCTCCGTGCGTGGGTACGCCGAGCTCACCCGTCGGATGGGTGGTGACCTGCCGAAGGACGTCGTCTACGCCATGAGCCGCATCGAGTCCGAGTCGATCCGGATGACGTCGATGGTCGAGGACCTGCTGCTCCTCGCCCGCCTCGACGAGGGGCGCGAGATCCAGTTCGACGAGGTCGACCTGACCGGCCTCGTGCTCGACGCCGTCAACGACGCCCACGCAGCATCGCCGGAGCACGTCATCGAGATCGACGTGCCGTCCTCACCCGTCGTGGTCGTGGGGGACGCCGCGCGCCTGCACCAGGTGATCGTGAACCTCGTCACCAACGCCAGGACCCACACACCAGAGGGCACCCGCATCATCGTGGGTCTCGCGCCGTCGCCGTCCGGCCCCGGCGTGGACCTGACCGTGCGGGACACCGGCCAGGGCATCGACCCGGAGTTCCTGCCGAAGCTGTTCGAGCGGTTCGCCCGTGCCGACAGCTCCCGGTCGCGCACCGTGGGGTCGACCGGGCTCGGGCTCGCGATCGTGGACGCGGTCGTGCAGGCGCACGGCGGCAGCGTCGAGGTGGCGAGCGTGCCGGGCGACACCGTGTTCACGGTGCACCTGCCGGTGGACCCGGCGGCCGCGTCGGAGTCGGAGTCGGCCGCGTCGGCCGCTGCTGCGGTGTCCGCTGATTGGTCGGGGACGCCCGCTGCGGTGGACGCGACCCACTGACGCTGGGGAGGCGCGGGGCGGGCCCGCACCGCGCCTCCAGACCGGTGTTTGGTCTCGTCCACGGCATCTGCTACTGTTCTCGAAGCCAAAGACCGCCGGATGTCGTGCTGCTCGCAACGTGGTTGTGAACATCGTGACCGAAGGTCCTCACTCGTGAGGCATCCCGCGCAGGTGTTCCGAACCACTCCCACCATCTGGTGAGAGCAGCTCCGAGCCTCTGCGCCGGAGCTTTTTTCGTTCGTGGACCTGGGGCTACCGGCAAGAAACCCCAAGGAGAACCATGGCGAACAAGGAAGCTGCGGTCGCCGAGCTCACGGAGTCCTTCCGTAGCTCGAACGCCGTTCTGCTCACCGAGTACCGCGGTCTCACGGTCGCGCAGCTCAAGGAGCTCCGCAACTCGATCCGTGAGCACGCCACGTACGCCGTGGTGAAGAACACGCTGACCAAGATCGCGGCGAACAACGCCGGCATCTCCTCGTTCGACGAGGAACTCGCCGGTCCGTCCGCTCTCGCCTTCGTCCACGGTGACACCGTCGCCGTCGCGAAGTCGCTGCGTGCATTCGCCAAGGCGAACCCCGAGCTCGTGGTGAAGGGCGGTTACTTCGACGGTAACCCGCTCACCGCGACCGAGGTGGACAAGCTCGCCGACCTCGAGTCCCGTGAAGTTCTGCTCGGCAAGCTCGCCGGCGCCTTCAAGGCCTCGCTGTTCGGTGCTGCGTACCTGTTCCAGGCCCCCCTCTCGCAGGCCGTCCGCACCGTGGACGCCCTTCGCGAGAAGCAGGAGTCCGCGGCCTGATCAGGCTCGCGTTCCACAACCACACGTATTACTGAGTAGTAGGAGAAAATCATGGCGAAGCTTTCGCAGGACGAGCTCATCGAGGCCTTCAAGGAGCTCACGCTCATCGAGCTCTCGGACTTCGTGAAGAAGTTCGAAGAGGTCTTCGAGGTCACCGCTGCTGCCCCGGCTGCTGCTGCCGCTCCGGCCGCCGCTGCCCCGGCCGAGGCCGCTGAGGAGAAGACCGAGTTCGACGTCATCCTCAAGTCCGCTGGTGACAAGAAGATCCAGGTCATCAAGGAGGTCCGTGGCCTGACGTCGCTCGGCCTCGGTGAGGCCAAGGCGCTCGTCGAGACCGCCGACGCCAAGATCCTCGAGGGTGCGAACAAGGAGACCGCCGAGAAGGCGAAGGCGACCCTCGAGGCCGCTGGCGCCACGATCGAGCTCGCGTAGTCTCGACCGTTCGGTTCACGAAGGCCGCTGCCCCTCGGGGTGGCGGCCTTCGTGCGTGCCGGGGGTGTGGTGCGTGCGGTGCGGGTACGGCCCGAGTGGCGCTTGCGCCAAAGCGACAGAGTGGCGCCAACTGTTCGCGGGATTCTGTCGCGATGGCAGCACATTCAGTCGGGGACTGCTGAGATCTGTCGCTTTGGCAGGACACTGTTGACCGCCGGGAGGCGCGGCGGTTGTCCACAGATCGGCTCAGGCTCCTGAGACCGGTCGTCTGGAGCGACAGTGTGCTGTCATGCATCCCGCCAACGCCATCGAGATCCTCCGCACGAACGACCTCGACCGGGCTGGCGCCCGCCATCTCCAGCGACGGCAGCGGGCTGGCGAGCTCGTGCGCGTCCGGCATGGCGTCTACGTCGAACGTGCGCAGTGGGAGGCTCTGGACGGTCGCTCTCGACACCTCGTCCGGATGCGGGCCGTCATCCCGTTGCTCCGGTCCGACGCGGTGTTCGCGCTCGACTCGGCTGCTGCGGTGTTCGGTCTGCCACGACTCGATCCGTGGCCCGATCGTGTCCAGGTCGTCGACGCCGGGCTCGAGCACGACCAGCACCGGGTGGGCCTGACCGTCCATGCCGGTGCGCCCGAACGATCGGGGAAGCTGTTCCACGGTGTTCCGTTCACCGCTCTGGCGCAGACCACCGTCGAGAACGCTCGGCGTGGCACCCTCGCCGATGCCGTCGTCGGGCTGGACCACGCGTTGCGGAGCGGTGTCGAACGCGGGGAGCTCGAGCGTCTGTGCGTTGCCGGAGGTCCGTGGGGTGCGGTGCGGCTCGAGCAGGCCCTGGCGATCTGTGATGTGCGCCACGAGTCGGTCGGGGAGTCGTACTTGGCGGTCCGCGCCGCCGAGTTGCACTGTCCGGACTGGGAACCGCAGCACGAGTTCCGCTCACCGGACGGCCGTGTCGACCGTGTGGACTTCTGGTTGCCACGCCAGGGCATCGTCGTGGAGTTCGACGGTCGACAGAAGTACGAGGACCCCGGGACGCTCAGAGGGCAGACCGGCGCTGAAGCCGTGTGGGCCGAGAAGCAGCGTGAAGACCGTGTCCGGGGCCGATCAGAGGTGAACGGCTTCGTCCGCGTCTACTGGGAGCACGTCGTGGCACCGGAACGGCTCCGGTCGCTGTTCCGACAGCACGGCGTGCCGTGCCGCTGATGGCGATCGCGCGCGGGAGTGCGGAGTTCAGACCCTCCGTGCTGCCAGAGCGACACTTCTTGGCGGAGACGAGCCGGGCCTCCTGGCAGAGCGACAGATGTCCGCGAACAGTTGGCGGCACCCTGTCGCTTTGGCGGAGGGGGGCGGCGCGGGCCGGAGGGCGGCGCGGGTCAGCGCAAGGTGCTGTGACGGCGGCCGTAGGCCAGGTAGAGCACGGCGCCGACGACCATCCAGATGCCGAAGGCGATCCACGTCGTTGCGCCGAGGAACACCGCCAGGAGCACGCAGCTCAGGGCGCCGAGGATCGGCACGACGGGGAACAGCGGCACGCGGTACGAGCGCTCGAGGTCGGGCTGCGAGCGACGGAGCACGATGACCGACACGTTGACGAGCGCGAACGCGACGAGGGTGCCGATGCTGGTGGCGTCGGCGAGCTCGCCCAGGGGGACCAGGGCGGCGACGATCGTGACCGCGATGCCGATGATCAACGTGTTCGCGATGGGGGTGCCGGTGCGCCGGGAGACCCGACCGAAGACCTTCGGGACGAGGCCGTCGCGGGCCATGGTGAGCAGGATCCGCGTCTGGCCGTAGAGCACGGTCAGCACCACGCTCGCGATCGCGATCACCGCGCCGATCGAGAACACCAGCGCGACGAGCGGCTGACCCGTGACGTCGACCACGATGCGGACGAGCGAGGCCTCGGACGACGAGAAGTCCGTCCACGAACGGGCACCGATCGCGGCGATGGCGACGAGGATGTAGAGCGCCGTGATGAGCGCGATCGAACCGATGATCGCCCGGGGGAGGTCGCGGCGCGGGTTCTTCGCCTCTTCGCCGGCGGTGGAGGCGGCGTCGAAACCGATGTACGAGAAGAAGAGCCTGGACGCCGCGGCGGTCACTCCAGCGGCACCCATCGGCGCGAGCGGCTCGAAGTTCTGCGCCTGGAAGGCCGTGAAGGCGACGACCACGAAGAACACGAGCAGAGCGATCTTCACGACGACCATGACGGTGTTCACCCAGGCGCTCTCGCGGGCACCGGGGATCAGGACGACGGTGGCGAGCAGGACCAGGACGGCCGCCGGCAGGTTCACGACGCCGCCGTCGCCCGGAGGCGCGGACAGTGCTGTCGGCAGGTGCAACCCGAACACGCGCAGGGTCTCGTCCACGTACTCGCTCGCGCCGACCGCGACCGCGGCCACCGAGACGGCGTACTCGAGGACGAGGCACCACCCGCAGACCCACGCGATGCCCTCGCCCATGGTGGCGTAGGTGTACGAGTAGCTCGACCCCGAAGTCGGGACGGCTCCGGCCATCTCGGCGTAGGACAGTGCCGAGAGCAGGGCCGCGATCCCCGCGACGACGAAGGAGATCCACACGGCAGGACCCGCGAGCGGCACGGCCGTGCCGAGCACCACGAGGATGCCGGTCCCGAGGGTCGCGCCGACGCTGATCATCGTCAGGTGCCAGATACCGAGCGACCGGCGGAGCGGTTCGCCGTTGACGCCGACGGCCGCCTCGGACTGCAGTTGCTCGATCGGCTTGCGGCGGGCGAGCTGCTGGCGGAGGGACGTGGGACGGGACGGCGCGGACGTCATGGGACCTCGGTGGTGCGGGGGCGGGGACGGCACATGCTCGCACGCCCCCTGAACGGGGTCAAATACGGCCGTCGGACTGCACCGCGGAACGGCGGTCGTCGAGCGCGCGCCGATGTCCGACCGCGGGGATACGGTTGCTGCATGAGCATGGGCGGCGGGATGCGCGGGGGCGGCGGTGGCGGTGGTCCGCGCGGCGGCGGCCGGATCTCCAGCGGTGACTTCCGTGCGCAGAAGGCCGCCAACGCCGAAGCGCCGAAGATCCCGCACCTGGTGAAGCGGATCGCCGGGCTGTTCGTCCCGCACCGCAGGTCGATCATCCTGACGGTCGTCCTCGTCCTGATCGGCGCGGCGATCTCGGTGATCCCGCCGCTGTTGACGCAGCAGGCGTTCGACCGGGGCCTGTTCCCACCCTCCGGCAGCCCCGACGTCCCGGTGCTGGTCGAGCTCGTGTCGGCGATGGTGTTCCTCTGGATCGCGAGCGCCGGGGTGGGCGTCTGGCAGACCTACCTGACGGCGACGGTCGGCAACAAGGTCATGGGTGCCATGCGGATGCGCCTGTTCGGGCACCTGCAGCGCATGGAACTCGCGTTCTTCACCCGCACGAAGACCGGGGTCATCCAGTCCCGCCTGCAGAACGACGTCGGCGGCGTCGCGAGCGTGCTGAACAACACGATCTCGTCGGTGCTCGGCAACACCGTCACGGTCATCGCCGCCATCGTCGCCATGCTGCTGCTGAGCTGGCAGATGACCCTGGTCGCGGTCGTGCTGCTCCCGTTGCTCGTCATCGCGCAGCGTCGGGTCGGGCAGGTCCGTGCCCGCATCGCCGGGCAGACGCAGGAGTCGCTGTCCGACATGACGGCGATCACGCAAGAGGCGCTGAGCGTCTCCGGCATCCTGCTGGCCAAGAGCTTCAACCAGCAGCGCAGTGAGACCCGCCGCTACGGGGACGAGAACCGCAACCAGATCCAGTTGCAGGTCCGCCAGCAGATGTCCGGGCAGTGGTTCTTCGCGATCGTGCAGATCTTCCTGTCGATCATCCCGGCGATCATCTACCTCGTCGCGGCCTGGCTGATCATCGGCGACGTCCCGATCACCGCCGGCACCATCGTCGCGTTCACGACGGTGCAGTCGCGCTTGCTGTTCCCGACGGTCGGACTGCTCCGGGTGGTGCTCGACCTGCAGACCTCCGGAGCGCTGTTCGCTCGGATCTTCGAGTACTTCGACCTGAAGCCCGCGATCACCGACTCGCCCACGGCGAAGCCCGTCGATGACACCATGGTCGGTCACGTCGCGTTCGACGACGTGACGTTCACGTACCCGGACGGCGAGGCCGACAAGCCGACGCTCCGCGGGGTCTCGTTCGACCTCCGACCCGGGCAGTTCGCCGCCTTCGTCGGTCCATCGGGCGCGGGCAAGACCACCGTGTCGTACCTGGTGCCACGGTTGTACGAGGCGACCGAGGGTTCCGTGCGGTTCGCCGGACAGGACGTCCGCGACCTCGTGCACGAGGACCTCATGCGCCACGTGGGGATCGTCAGCCAGGAGACGTACCTGTTCCACGCGACGATCGGCGACAACCTGCGCTACGCCAAGCCGGACGCCACCGACGACGAGGTCGAACGGGCGGCGCGGGCGGCGAACATCCACGACACGATCGCCTCGTTCCCGGACGGCTACGACACCGTCGTGGGGGAGCGCGGGTACCGGCTGTCCGGCGGCGAGAAGCAGCGGATCGCGATCGCGCGGGTGCTCCTGAAGGACCCTCCCGTGCTCGTGCTCGACGAGGCCACGAGCGCGCTCGACTCGATCTCGGAGCGCGTGGTGCAGACCGCGCTCGACACCGCCGCCGCGGGGCGCACCACCATCTCGATCGCGCACCGGCTGTCGACGATCCGGGACGCCGACGTCATCTTCGTGCTCGACCACGGGCGGATCGTCGAGCAGGGCACGCACGACGAACTCCTCGCGCTCGAAGGCACCTACGCGCTCCTGCACCGGCAGCAGAACACCCCGGCAGACACCGTCGAGCGCTGAGCCGGCCGGCCGGCGCCGGCGCCGGCGCGCACAGACCGACCGGTGCCAGCGTGCGCGGCGCGTGCGCGGAACGGACAGGTGACCCGACGGCGGACGGGAGGCCCGTGACCGGCCCGCAGCGCGCCTCCCGTCCGACCGCCCGCGTCTCCAGCCCGCCGTCTCCACCCCGCCGTCTCCACCCCGCCGTCTCGAGCCCGCACCGCGACAGGTGTCGCGAACGCGACCACCGAGGTCACGAAGCCGCAACGAACGTCGGATACCTGACACGAGTGTTGCTCGCGTGGTACCTGTGGTTGACGCGCACGCGTGCACCCTGCCCTCCTGAGCGGAGTTCGAAGTGACTGCAGTCCCACCGACGTCCGACACCAGCAGCCCCGGTCCCGACCCGATCCCCCCGGCGACGGACGCGCAGACGGGCGGTCCTCGCGTCGTCGAGGACGCACCGCGCAGGAAGGGCAAGCTCCGGGCGTTCCTGACGAGCGGCTCACTCGACATCCAGTCGAAGCTCCTGGTGATGCTGCTCGCCGTGAGCATCATCGCGGCGCTGGTGGTCGGCGTCGTCGGGTACCTGAACGGTCGTGCCTCGCTCGAGAACGCAGCGCTCAACCAGGTGACGTCGCTGCGCGAGGCCCGGATCACCGAGCTGAAGCGGTCGTTCGACCAGTTCACGCAGACGGTCGTCGCCCAGACCCGCAACGGGAGCGTGATCGGCGCGACGAAGGCGTTCTCGGCCGGGTGGGACGACCTGCGCGACCGTCCGGTGTCCGACGCCGACCACACGAAGGTCGA
Source organism: Curtobacterium sp. PhB146 (assembly GCF_004342995.1). Classification (NCBI taxonomy): domain Bacteria; kingdom Bacillati; phylum Actinomycetota; class Actinomycetes; order Micrococcales; family Microbacteriaceae; genus Curtobacterium; species Curtobacterium sp. PhB146. Next base: position 568,673 of record NZ_SMBN01000002.1, read on the forward strand.
CGCCTGGTACGCGGACACCTTCGTCCCGCAGCTCGACGCCCGGAGTGGCGGCTCGGCGAACCCGGACCAGTTCGCGCCGACGACCGATCCGCAGGCGTACCTGCAGGCCCGGTACACGGCGCCCTTCGACGACTACGACAAGGCCGCGCAACTCGACGACGCCGGTGACGGCAGCAAGTGGTCCGAGGCGCACGCCGAGTACCAGCCGTACTTCCGCCAGGCGGTCGAGTCCGCCGGCTACGAGGACCTGCTCCTCATGGACACCGACGGCGACGTGACGTACTCGACCTACTCCGGGGCGGACCTCGGTTCCAACCTGCGGGACGGCCCGTACCGGGACTCGAACCTGGCGAGCGGGTACGAGCAGGCGCTGCAGCTGACCAGTGCGGACGACTTCGTGGTCACGGACTTCGCCCGGTACGCACCGAGCCTCAACGTGCCGACGCTGTGGGTGATGTCCCCGGTGGGGGAGGACGGCAAGATCATCGGTGTGATGGCCGTGCAGGTGCCCGTGGACCTCATCAACCAGGTCATGACGGGCAACCAGGACTGGGCCGACGACGGGCTCGGCGACACGGGGGAGTCGTACCTGGTGGGGGCCGACCACCTGATGCGGTCCTACCCGCGCCAGCTGCTCGAGCACCCGAAGCAGTACCAGCGCGACGTGATCGCCGCGGGGACCGCACCCGGCACGGCCGCGCGACAGATCGCCGTGAAGGGGTCGGTGCTCCTGCAAGAGGTCAACACCACCCCGGTCAGCCGGGCGCTGCAGGGCAAGTCGGGCACGGTGATCTCGAACGACTACCGGGGCAAGGAGGTGTTGTCCGCGTACGCGCCGCTCGAGGTGGACGGCCTGCGCTGGGTGGTCGTGGCGCAGATGGACACCGCCGAGGCCTTCGCGCCGGTGAACGACTTCGCCCGGAACATCGGGTTGTCCCTGGTCGCCATCATCGTCCTGGTGAGCCTGCTGTCGCTGCTGCTGGCCCAGGTCTTCGTCCGCCCCATCCGCCGACTGCAGACCGCGGTGAACCGGGTCAGCAGCGGCGATCTCGGCGTCGAGGTGAAGACGAAGGCCGGCGACGAGATCGGTGACCTCGGGCTCGCCTTCAACGACATGAGCCGGAGCCTGCAGGTGAAGCAGGACCTGCTCGACGAGCAGCGGCGGCAGAACGACACCCTGCTCCTGACGCTCATGCCGGAGGAGGTCGCCCGGCGGTACAAGCAGGGCGACGAGACCATCGCCTCGGACCACCAGGACGTCGCGGTGGTCTACGCGGACATCATCGGGTACGACGACTTCGCCGCCGGCCTGACGGCGGAGGAGTCGCTGTCGCTGCTCAACGACCTGTGGCGGTCCCTCGACGAGGCCGCTGGTCGGCACGGCATCGAGCGGGTGCGCACGACGCGCAGCGGCTACCTGGCCAGCTGCGGTCTGAGCGTGCCCCGCGTCGACAACGTCCGGCGGGTGGTCGACTGGGCGGAGGAAGCACAGGGTGCGCTCGAGCGGTTCAACGCCCAGCACGGTTCGAAGGTCGGGCTGCGCGCGGGCATCGACACCGGCCAGGTGACGAGCGGTCTGGTCGGTCGTTCCAGCATCGTCTACGACATGTGGGGCGATGCCGTCAGCCTGGCGTACCGGGTCCAGGGCATCGCGCCCGCGCCCGGGGTGTACGCGACGCAGCGGGTGATCGACAAGCTCGGTGACCGCAGTGGCGTGCAGGACGTCGCGACGGTGCAGACCCAGACCGGACCGCAGAAGGTCTGGAAGCTCGAGCGGGTGGCGTCGTGATCGCCTTCTGGGAGCAGGCGTGGTTCTGGCCGTCGATCAGCGTGATCGTCGGGTTGCCGCTCCTGCTGCTCCTGTTGACCGAGGTGCAGTCGAGCCTCGAGCGCCGGCACAACCCGATGTCGAAGGTCGTCGCGCTGCTGCGCAACGCCGTCGTCCCGGTCATCGCGATCCTGGTCCTGTCGGTGCAGGTGACCGACGCGGTCGACCCGGGTCGGCCGGTGGTCAGCCAGGTCATCGCGACCGTGCTCGGCTTCCTGCTGATCGTCTTCGTGCTGAACGGGCTGAACATCCTGATGTTCACGAACGCCCGGAAGGGGACGTGGCGCGAGAAGATCCCGTCGATCTTCGTCGACATCGCCCGCGTCATCCTGGTGGCGATCGGCCTCGCGGTGGTGTTCCGCATCGTGTGGGGGACCGACATCGGCGGCATCTTCACGGCGCTCGGGGTCGGGTCGTTCGTGATCGCCCTGGCGTTGCAGACCGCCGTCGGGCCCATCGTCGCCGGCCTGTTCCTGCTGTTCGAACAGCCGTTCCGCCTCGGCGACTGGCTCGACATCGGCGGCACGCGCGGCCGGGTGGTCGAGGTCAACTGGCGATCGGTGCACGTCGACACCGGCGAGGGCATCCTGATCACCCCGATCGGATCGCTGGCCGGGGCGTCGTTCACGAACCTCAGCCGCACCGGTGGCACGTTCCCGGTGTCGACCGACGTCACGTTCACGACGGACGACCCACCCGCCGCCGTGGTCGCCCTGCTCGAGCGGGTCGCCAGCGGTCTCCCGCAGCTGTACACCGGGACGCGACCGAAGGCGGTGCCGGCGGGCGGTGCGGCGTACACGGTGTCGTTCCAGGTGCGCGGCCCGTCCCAGGAAGCCGACGCGCTCGCCCAGTTCCGGATGTGGCTCTGGTACGCCGCTCGTCGCGCCGGACTCGGGCTCGACGGCGACACCACCGACGACTTCGTGACGGACGCCCGCCGCGACGAGGCGCTCGCGGCCATCGCCGCGACGCTGTACCTGAGCGGGGACGACAGCGTCGCACTCGCCCCGGTGGTGCGCCTGGAGCGTTACGCCGCCGGCGAGGTCATCCACCGGGTGGGGACCGTGCCGGACTCGGTCCGGTTCGTCCTGTCCGGCAGCGTGGACCTGCGGGTCCCGTTCGAGGACGCCGAGTTGCCGGCGACCCGCGTCGAGGCCGGCGACTACGTCGGACAGACGGCGTTGACCCGGGAGGCGCTGCTCACGACCGCAACGGCGCTCACCGAGGTCTCGGTGCTGGTCATCCCCGCCACGGCGCTCGACCAGATCGTCCGGTCCACCCCGGCGCTGGCGCGCGACATGGGCGACGTGATCGACCGTCGACGCGCCGAGGTGTCCGCAGCGGTGTCCGCGCACGTCGCATCCCAGCAGAACGCAGTGACGGCGTCCTAGACTCGGGCCCGTGCGTTACGCGAACTCCGTGGTCGACCTCGTCGGCGACACCCCGCTCGTCAAGCTCAACCGCGTCACCGAGGGGGTGCGCGCGACCGTCCTGGTGAAGGTCGAGTACCTCAACCCCGGCGGGTCGTCGAAGGACCGCATCGCCACGCGCATCATCGACGCGGCCGAGGCCTCCGGCGACCTGCGGCCCGGCGGGACGATCGTCGAACCCACCTCGGGCAACACCGGGGTCGGGCTGGCCCTCGTCGCCCAGCAGCGCGGCTACCGGTGCGTGTTCGTGCTGCCGGACAAGGTCGGCGAGGACAAGCGCAACGTCCTGACCGCGTACGGCGCCGAGATCGTCGTCACGCCGACCGCGGTGCCGCCGGAGCACCCAGAGTCGTACTACTCGGTGTCCGACCGGCTCGTCCGCGAGATCCCCGGCGCCTACAAGCCGAACCAGTACGCCAACCCGAACGGGCCGCGCAGCCACTACGAGACCACCGGTCCGGAGATCTGGCGCGACACCGAGCAGCAGATCACCCACTTCGTCGCGGGCGTCGGGACGGGTGGCACCATCTCGGGCACCGGGCGCTTCCTGAAGGAGGCGTCCGACGGCCGTGTCCGCATCGTGGGGGCCGACCCCGAGGGCTCGGTCTACTCCGGCGGCACCGGCCGGCCGTACCTGGTCGAGGGTGTGGGCGAGGACTTCTGGCCGACCGCGTACGACCCCGAGGTGCCGGACGAGATCATCGCGGTGTCGGACGCCGACTCGTTCGCGATGACCCGCCGCCTGGCGCGGGAAGAGGGCCTGCTCGTGGGCGGGTCCAGCGGGATGGCGGTCGTCGCAGCGCTGCGGGCCGCCCGCGACCTGACCGAGGACGACGTCGTCGTGGTGCTGCTGCCCGACGGCGGTCGCGGTTACCTCGGCAAGATCTTCAACGACCGGTGGATGCGCTCGTACGGCTTCGCCGAGACCGACGAGGCGCGCACCGTCGGGTCGCTCATCGCCGGCAAGGACGGCCGTCTGCCCGACCTGGTGCACGCGCACCCGGCGGACACCGTGCGCGAGGTCGTCGACATCATGACCAAGTACGGGGTGTCCCAGATGCCCGTGCTCAGCGCGGAACCGCCGGTCGTCATCGGCGAGGTCATCGGCGCCGTCGCCGAGAAGGACCTGCTCGAACAGGTCTTCACCGGTGCCGCGAAGATGACGGACGCCCTGACCGGTTTCGTGGGCGAGCCGCTCCCGTTGATCGGCGTGGGCGAGTCCGTGTCCGCAGCGCGTCGAGCCCTCGAGACGGTGGACGCCCTGCTCGTCGTCGAGGACGGCAAGCCGGTCACGGTCCTGACCCGCCACGACCTCCTGACCTACCTCTCCGAGTAAGGAACGCAGCCAGCATGACCGAGTTCAGCACCCGCGCCGTCCACGCCGGCCAGGAGCCCGACGGCCCCACCGGCGCCGTCATCCCGCCGATCCACCTGACGTCCACCTACGTGCAGGACGGCATCGGCGGGATGCGGAACGGCTACGAGTACTCCCGCGCCGGCAACCCGACGCGCGACTCCCTGCAGACGCTGCTCGCCGACCTGGACGGCGGCGTCGCCGCGTACTCGTTCGCGTCCGGTCTCGCCGCCGAGGACGCCCTGCTCCGGGCGGCGCTCCGTCCCGGGGCCCGCGTCGTGATGGGGAACGACGTGTACGGCGGGACCCACCGTCTGGTCAGCCGACTGCACGTGCCGTGGGGCGTCGAGCTCGTCGTCGTCGACATGAGCGAGCTCGACCAGGTCCGGGCCGCGCTGCAGGGCGCCCCAGAGGACACCGTGCTCTGGGTCGAGACGCCGACCAACCCGCTCATGAAGATCGCCGACATCGCCGGACTCGCGACCCTCGGGCACGAGGCCGGTGCACTCGTCGTCGTGGACAACACCTTCGCGTCGCCGTACCTGCAGCAGCCGCTGTCGCTCGGTGCCGACGTCGTCGTGTACTCGACGACGAAGTACCTGGGTGGCCACTCCGACGTCGTCGGTGGGGCCGTCGTGCTCGCCGACCAGGAGCTCGCAGCGAAGGTGCAGTTCCTGCAGTTCGGCGCCGGTGCGATCTCGTCGCCGTTCGACGCCTTCCTGACCACCCGCGGCATCAAGACACTGGCGGTCCGGATGGAGCGGCACTCCACGAACGCGCAGGCCGTCGCCGAGGCGCTCGTCGCAGCGTCGGGCATCGAGCGCGTCTACTACCCGGGGCTCACCGACCACCCGGGGCACGACATCGCCGCGCGTCAGATGCGCGGGTTCGGCGGGATGCTGTCCGTCGCACTGTCGGGCGGCCCGGACGCGGCCCGACGCTTCGCGGAGTCCACGGAGCTGTTCGCGCTGGCCGAGTCGCTCGGGGGTGTGGAGTCGCTCATCGGGTACCCGAGCGAGATGACGCACGCCTCGGTGAAGGGCACGGAGCTCGCGGTGCCCGAGAACGTGGTGCGGCTGTCCGTCGGCATCGAGGACGCGGGTGACCTGATCGCGGATCTGCAGCTGGCGCTGACGCGCTGACGCGGACCTGCAGCAGGCGCTGACGCGCATCGCGCGTGGTCCGCGCCCCGCGACGTCGGCGGTGTCGCCCCTCGCCCCTACGATGAGCGGGTGAGCACCACGGCGACGAGGACGGGCCTGCTGAGCGGGCGGTACGCCCTCGCGACGATCGGCATGGTCGCCATCGTGGGCGTCGCGGCGTTCCAGAACCTGGCGATGACGACGATCATGCCGGTGATCAGTCGCGACCTGGACGGCGAGGCCCTGTACGCCCTGGCCTTCGCGGCACCGCTCGCGGCCGGGGTGCCCGGCATGGTGCTCGCCGGCAACTGGACCGACCGCGCGGGCGGCCGGATCGTCGCCTGGGTCTCCGCGCTGCTGTTCGCCGTCGGGACCGCCGTGGTCATGCTCGCGCCGACGATGGAGGTCTTCCTCGTCGGTCGACTGGTCGAGGGCTTCGGTGCCGGCGCGATCGACGTCGTGCTGTACGTGCTCGTCGCCCGGATCTTCCCCGCCGAGCTGCACGGACCGGTGTTCGCCGGGTTCGCGGCCGCGTGGGTGGTCCCGGCGCTCATCGGCCCGGCGATCGCCGGCATCGTCACCGACACCTGGAACTGGCACTGGGTCTTCGCGGGGGCGCTCGTGATCGCCGTGGGTGCGTTCACCGTGCTCGTGCCGACGCTCGGACGGCTGCAGGCACCGGCGGTCGAGCTGCGGCCGCCGTGGCAGCGGATCCGGATCGGGTGGTCGGTCGCCGCGGCCGTGTCGATCCTGCTGCTCAACGTCGCGCCGGACCTGACCCCGTGGGGGATGGTGGCCGCGGTCGTGGTCGGCCTGGTCGGGACGTGGTTCGCGCTGCGCCCGCTGCTGCCGACCGGCACCTTCCGCGCCGCTGCCGGACTGCCGTCGGTGGTGCTGCTGCGCGGGCTCGTGGCGGCGTCGTTCTTCGGCAGCGAGGCGTACGTGCCGTTCCTGCTGCAGGCGAAGCACGGCCTGTCCGCATCGGCAGCGGGGCTCGCGCTGACCGTCGCCGCGCTCAGCTGGGCGGCCTCGAGTTGGGCGCACGGTCGGCTGGGGGAGCAGCGCCTGGCCGCACGTCGGACCTTCGGTGTCGGACTCGTGCTCGTCCTGGTGAGCCTGCTGGCGGCCTTCGCGGTGGCGACGCTCGACCTGCCGTGGTGGGTGCTCGTCGCCGGCTGGTTCGTCGGCGGCGCGGGCATGGGGGCGATCTACCCGCGGACGTCGATGCTCACCCTGCGGTTCTCGGGCGAGGGCGACGACGGCTTCGCGAGCTCGGCGCTCACCATCGCCGACGCCGCGGGCAGCGTCATCGGCCTGGCGGTCACCGGGCTGCTGTTCACCGCGACCGGCGGCGCCGAGGGCGCGGTGTCCTTCCCACTGGTCTTCGCGGCGATGATCTGCTTCGCCGCACTGGCGATCGCCGCGGTCCGGCGGCTCGGACCCGTCCCCGCGCCGGTGTCGTCGGCGTCGCCGGACCGCGCAGCCGGGTAGCGTGGAAGACCGGACCGAAGAGGAGACACCCGTGGTGCGCATCGTCGCTGCAGCCGTCGTCCTGACGGCCGCCCTCGCGTTGGCCGGCTGCCAGGGCACGACCTCCGCTGCGCCCACGCCGGTGCAGAGCACGGACCTGACCAGCTCCGACGGCGGCTTCGACAAGCAGGCCGTCATCGGCGTCGTGCTGGTCGACGACGACGCGGCCCTGGGCGAGGACCTGCGGACCGGCCTGTCCGATGCCGGGTTCCGTCCCGACGTCCGGGTCGCACCCGCGTCCGGTGCGGCGGCGTCCCAGCGGACCGCGGTCGCCCAGCTCGTCCGCAAGGGCGCCAAGGCCCTGCTCGTGCACGCGGCTCGGCCGTCCGCGCTCACCGGGGTGATCCAGACCGCGCACGACGCCGGTGTCGTGGTGGTGTCCCTGGGTGATCCGCTGCCGGCGAGCGGTACCGGCGGCGACGGTGTGTCGGCCGACTACCGGGTGCCCGCAGCGGCGGATGAAGCGGACCTGGCGGCCACCGCGGTCGAGGTCGTGCAGTCGTTGCAGCGCGGCGAGAAGCCGGAGACCGAACCGAGCGACGGCGACTCGACCGACGCCGAGTGAGCCGAGCCGCGTCGCGCCACCAGGCCGGTCAGCGCCGTGCCACCAGGCCGGTCAGCGCCGTGCCACCAGGCGGCTCAGCTCAGCTCCACCAGGCGGCTCAGCTCAGCTCCACCAGGCCGGGAACGACAGCGTGATCGTCTCGACCAGCGCCTTCCGCGACCGTCGGGGTCCGGCGAGCCACGCTTCGATCGCTCCGACGAAGCCCTGCGCGACGTAGCCGGCGGCCACGTCGTCGAGGAGCTCCGGGCGGCGGTCGGCGTCGAGTTCGCGGATGTGAAGGGCACTCGACTCGGTGAAGTGGCCCACGAGCAGCCGGTGCAGTGACGCGTCGTTCGGGTCCGGCAGTGCCTTGGCGTAGATGTCGCGGTGGGTGGTCACGTGCTCGACGACCGCGTTGATGCCCCGCCGTGTGATGGTCGCGAGCTCGGCCGCGTCGGCTCCGCGGGCGGCTGCGGCCCGTCGGTCGTCGGCGTCGTCCTGCCGGATGCGGTCGAGCTCCGGCGTCAGCACGTCGGCGAGCAGCGATCCGGGGGAGACCGCGTGCGAGTAGAACGTCGCGCGGTTGATGCCGGCGGCACGGGTGACGTCCGCGACGGTGATCTCGGAGACGGGGCGGTCGGCCGCCAGTCGCAGGATCGCTTCGCGCAGGGCGGCGGTCGTGTGCAGGATCCGGGCATCCACCATGACGCCCACCCCCTTCTGATCCGGTTCACCCGGAGGCCCCCGAGCAGTCCGACGGTACCGCATGGCACGGGATCGGCACGCGGACGGCGGGTGGCAACACGCGGGCAATCCGAGCCGACGGCGTCGGGAGCGCTCCTGCGGCCCGTAGGATGGTTCCGCGGACGAATCGATTCGATCGACGCCGCGATCACCTCCCCGCCCCTCACCGCCGAAGGACTCCTGCTCGTGACCGCGCCCGCCACCACCGGTTCGCTCCGGGTCGTCCTGCACCCCGGAGACTCACTCTCCCGTGGGCAGCGACTCGTCTACGTCTTCGTCCTGGGCGCCCTGACGGCGCTCGGGCCGTTCACGATCGACCTGTACCTGCCGGCGTTCCCGGCGATCAAGGAGCAGTTCGGCGTCACCGACGGCGCCGTGCAGCTGACGCTCACGGCGACGACGCTCGGGTTCGCGTTCGGGCAGCTGCTCGTCGGCCCGTGGAGCGACAAGGTCGGCCGCCGGCTGCCGCTCATCATCGCGACGACGGTGCACATCGCCGCGTCGATCGGCGCGGCGACCGCTCCCGACATCGAGTTCCTCGCGGTGTTCCGCGTGCTCCAGGGCATGGGTGCTGCCGCCGGCGGTGTCGTCGCGATGGCCACCGTCCGCGACCTGTTCGGCGGCAAGCCGCTCGTCCGGATGCTGTCCCGCCTGGCGATGGTGAACGGGCTGGCGCCGATCCTCGCGCCGCTCATCGGCTCGCAGATGCTCCAGTTCACCAGCTGGCGCGGCATCTTCGTCTTCCTCGCCTGCTACGGCCTGGCCGTGGTGATCGCGTCGATCCTGCTCATCGTCGAGACCCTGCCCCCGGCCCGTCGCCGCGAGGCCGGCCACTCCACGATCGGTCAGCGGTACAAGGCGCTGTTCTCCGACCGGATCTTCGTGGGGGTCGCGCTCATCGGGGCGATGGTGTTCAGCGGGTTGTTCTCGTACCTCAGCTCGTCGCCGTTCCTGTTCCAGGGTGTCTACGGACTCGACGCCCAGCAGTACGGGCTGCTCTTCGCGGTGAACTCGGTGGGCGTCGTGCTCGGTGTGCAGATCTCCGCGCGGTTGGCGCAGCGCGTCGGGCCGCAGTGGATCCTGGCGTGCTCGACGGCGACCCTGTTCCTGGCGTCGATCGCGATCATCGTGCTCGACCAGCTCGGTGCGGGGCTCGTGGGCGTGCTCGTGCCCCTGTGGTTCTTCATCGCGGCCTGCGGGTTCTCGTTCCCCCTCGTCCAGGTCATCGGCCTTGCTGCGCACGGCAAGGAGGCCGGGACGGCGGCGTCGCTGCTCGGCGCCCTGAACTTCGGCGTCGCCGGCCTGATCTCGCCGATCGTCGGTTGGCTCGGCATCACCACCGCGACCCCGATGGCGATCGTGATGGCCTCGACCTCGGTGATGGCCATCCTGATCCTGTGGTTCGTGGTGCGGCCCCGGACGGTCCCCGAGCTCACGCACTGACGCGTTCTCCACAGCTGCCCGGATCAGCCGGACAGCGGCCCCCGCGCGTCCATAGGCTGTGCCCATGAGCGACGCGGTGGAGCAGGCACGGGCAGCGGCCGAGGCCGCCAGGCAGGCAGCGGACGAGGCACGCCGGCTGGCCGACGAAGCCGTGCAGCGGGCCGAGGAGCTCGCCGCCGCACTCGCCGGACAGGAGGCCCGGCTCGCCCCCGACGCGGAGCCCGCCTCCGCCACCCCACCCGGTCCAGAGCCCACCACCGCAGGACCCACCGCAGCCGTCCCGGACGACGCGACGGCGGCTCCCGACGCGGCCGTCCCGGCACCGGCGGACGCCCCGGCGGCCGGCACCGCGCCTCCCGGCAGTGGCGCAGCCCCGCTCGGGCCGGACGCCGTCGCCGCGATCCGCACCGGCTACACCGTCGAGGGGCAGGCGCTCGAACTCGGTGCCCTGGTGAACGGCGAGGCGCAGCCCGACGTCCAGGTCCGCATCCCGCTCGGCATGCTGAACCGGCACGGGCTGGTCGCCGGTGCGACCGGCACCGGCAAGACCCGCACGCTGCAGGTCCTCGCCGAACAGATCGCGGCGAACGGCGTGCCGGTCTTCGCGGCCGACATCAAGGGCGACCTCTCCGGGCTCGCGGTGGTCGGGCAGGGGAACGAGAAACTGCTCGCGCGCACCGCGGGCATCGGCCAGCAGTGGCAGGGCGTCGCGAGCCAGGCGGAGCTCTTCTCGCTCGGTGGTCAGGGCACGGGCGTGCCGATCCGTGCGACGGTGTCCGGGTTCGGGCCGTTGCTGCTGTCGAAGGTGCTCGGCCTGAACGACACCCAGGAGTCCTCGCTCGGACTGGTGTTCCACTACGCCGAGCAGGCCGGGTTGCCGCTCGTCGACCTGGCCGACCTGCGGAGCGTGCTGACGTTCCTGGTGGGCGACCAGGGCAAGGGCGAGCTCGCCGAGCTCGGTGGTCTGTCGAAGCAGACCGCCGGGGTGATCCTGCGCGAGCTCATCACGTTCGCCGACAAGGGTGCCGACCAGTTCTTCGGCGAGCCCGAGATCGACACGCAGGTGTTCCTGCGCACGGCGGCGGACGGCCGGGGCATCGTGAGCCTGCTCGAGGTCCCGGGCGTGCAGGACCAGCCCGAGGTCTTCTCGACGTTCCTGATGTGGCTCTTGGCCGACCTGTTCAACGAACTGCCAGAGGTCGGCGACCAGGACAAGCCGAAGCTGGTGTTCTTCTTCGACGAGGCGCACCTGCTGTTCAGCGGGGCGTCGAAGGACTTCACGGACCAGATCGTGCGGACCGTGCGGTTGATCCGGTCGAAGGGCGTCGGGATCTTCTTCGTGACCCAGACCCCGAAGGACGTGCCGAACGACGTCCTGGCGCAGCTCGGGTCGCGCATCCAGCACCAGCTGCGGGCGCACACCCCCGACGACGCGAAGGCGCTCCGGGCGACGGTGTCGACCTACCCGTCGAGCGACTACGACCTGGGCGAGGTGCTGACCTCGCTGGCGACCGGCGAGGCGATCGTCACCGTCATGAACGAGAAGGGTGCGCCGACGCCGGTCGCGTGGACCCGGTTGCGCGCGCCGCAGGGGTCGATGGACCCGATGCCCGCCGCCGAGATGCTGTCGCGGGTGCAGGCATCGCCGTTGCTCGCGACGTACGGCACCCGGGTGGACCCGGACTCGGCGCACGAGATGCTCGCGCGTCGGATGGAGGCAGCTGCTGCCGAGGCCGCGGCGGCGGACGCGCAGAAGGACGCAGCCCTCGCGGCGGCCGAGGCCGAGAAGGAAGCCGCGCGGGCGGCGGCGACCGCGGCCAAGGAAGCCGCGGCGCAGGCCAAGCAGGAGGAACGCGAGCGGGCTGCTGCGCAGAAGGAGTACGAGCGGACGCAGCGCGAGTTCGAGAAGGCCGAGCGGGCTGCGGCGTCGCGGCGTTCGGGCCGGTCGGGGCGGAGCACGCGGACGACGACCTCACGGAAGGCGGACGACCCGCTGTCGGACCTGCTCGGGTCACGGCTCGGCGGCACGATCGCGAAGGAGGTCGTGCAGGGGATCTTCTCGACGCTGCGCCGACGTCGGTGACGTCCAGCAGCTCCGAGTGTCAGCGACCGAGCAGGCCGGTGAACTCGACGACGAGCAGACCCAGGACGACGAGTGCTGCCACGCCGCCGACGAGCAGGTAGGCCGGCCGCTGTTCGTACCACGCGCGGCTCGAGGGGTAGCGCTTCGCGAAGACCCGGGCCGAGACCGGACGTGCCTCTTCCGTCACCTGGACGCCCAGGGCGTCGACGACCTGGGCGAGCCCGTCGTCGCCCCACACGTCGGCACGGATGCGGAACAGGTGCGCACCCGTCGCGTCGAACGCCACGAGTTCGCGCATGGTGCGGTCGACCGAGCTGCCGTAGGTGGTGGCGAGCACCAGACTGTGCACGCGGTCGCGGGGGATCCGACGGTGCGCGGTGACCACGCCCCGGATCGTCAGGCCGTCAGGGTCGATGCCGATGTACGCCGTGCTCAGTCGGACGAAGACGACGCCCACGAAGACCGCCAGCGCGACGACCACGGTCGCGACCATCGCCCACGTCCGGAACGGGAACGACACCCAGACCAGGGCGACGGCGAGCGGCACGGCCGAGAACACGATGCTCAGCGCAGTCGAACGGACCAGGGACCGACGGGGGCGGAGGACGACGTCGTACACGGTGGCACGGAGGTGCGGCGTCGCTGGCACCGTCATGTCCCCCATGCGCTTCTCCTGAACCCTCGGGTCTCCCGGGCACGCCGAATCGGCCGCCCTGCGAGCGACGCCCCTGCCGCTCGATGCACCGCGGTCGACTCGTCCCGGAGTCGTCCGCTCCGGCAAGCATAGGTGCACGACGGGGACCGGGGACAGCCCGTTCCACCCCGGATCGGCGTTTGACGGCCAGTCCTTGGCGAACAGGGGACAGGTGGGTCCGCCGCGTGGGGGACCAGCCGGCGCGACCACGATGCGCACCGCCCGGAACGATGAAGGCCCCGCACTCGGTGCGGGGCCTTGCTGGCGGAGAATGGGGGATTCGAACCCCCGAGGGCTTGCACCCAACACGCTTTCCAAGCGTGCGCCATAGGCCACTAGGCGAATTCTCCTTGTGCCGTCTCGCGACGGCGACACCCAATGGTACAGGTTCCCAGGGGTGCTCACGACCGTGTGTCGTCGAGGCCCGTGCTCCCAGTTGTCGTGACATGTGCGGCGACTACCCTGGAGCGCGTGTCGACCCGCATCTACATCACGTCAGCAGAAGGGCACACGGGCAAGAGCACCGTCGCCCTCGGTGTCCTCGAGACCCTCGCGCGCTCCGTCGGCCGCGTCGGCGTGTTCCGCCCCGTCGCCCGCTCGGTCGCCGAACCCGACTACGTGCTCGAACTGCTGCTGCAGCACACCGCGGTCGGGATCTCGTACGACGACGCCGTGGGGGTCACCTACGACGACGTCCACGCGGATCCGGACGCAGCGCTCGGCACCATCGTGAACCGCTTCGCCCAGGTGGAGCGGCAGTGCGACGCGGTGGTCGTGCTCGGGTCCGACTACACCGACGTCGGCAGCCCCACCGAGCTGTCGTTCAACGCGAAGGTCGCCGCGAACCTCGGTGCCCCGGTGCTCCTCGTCCTCGGTGGTCGTGACGCCGCCGAGCGCGGTGCCCGCACGCCCGAGGGGATGGCGCAGGTCGCGGACGTCACGACGAGCGAACTGCGGGCGGCACACGCGCAGCTGTTCGGCGTCGTCGTGAACCGCGCCGACCCGGAGGCCCTCGCCGCGATCGTGGCGAGTGTCGAGCGGGCCGTGCACGACGACCACCCGGACGTGCCCGTGTGGGCGATCCCGGAGGACCGCGTCCTCGTCGCCCCGACCGTCCGCGCGCTGCTGCAGGCGACCGACGCGACCCTGGTGCGCGGGGACGACGCCCTGCTCGACCGCGAGGCACTCGGCACCGTCGTCGCCGGCATGAGCATGGAGAACGTCCTGCCCCGCCTGATCGAGGGCGGCATCGTCGTGGTCCCGGGCGACCGCAGCGACGTCCTCATCGCGACCCTGCTGGCGAACCAGTCGGACACGTTCCCGAGCCTGGCCGGCGTGATCCTGAACGGCGGGTTCGAGACCGCACCGCAGATCTCCCGGCTGCTCGAGGGCCTGTCGAGCTCGCTGCCGATCGCGCAGAACGACCTGGGCACGTACGACACCGCCCTCCGCATCACGCAGACCCGCGGGCGCCTGGCGGCGGACTCGCCCCGCAAGGCCGACCTCGCGCTCGCCCTGTTCGAGCAGCACGTCGACGCCGAGTCCCTGCGCGACCGCCTGCAGCTCACGCCGTCCGGCGTCGTCACGCCGCTCATGTTCGAGCACGGCCTGCTCGACCGGGCACGGGGCTACGGCAAGCACATCGTGCTGCCCGAGGGCGAGGACGACCGCATCCTCCGCGCGGCGTCGACGCTGCTCGCCCGCCAGGTCTGCGAGCTGACGATCCTCGGCGACCCCGCCGCGATCCGCACCCGCGCGACCGAGCTCGGACTCGACCTCGACGCCGCCCAACTCGTGTCGCCGTTCGACCCCGAGCTCCGCGAACGCTTCGCCGAGGAGTACACCCGCCTCCGGGCGCACAAGGGCATGTCGATCGAGCTCGCGCGCGACACCGTCACCGACGTCTCGTACTTCGGCACGATGATGGTGCAGCTCGGACTCGCCGACGGCATGGTCTCCGGTGCGAAGCACACCACCGCGCACACCATCCGGCCGTCCTTCGAGATCATCAAGACCCGTCCGGACACCTCGATCGTGTCGAGCGTGTTCCTGATGGCGCTCGCCGACCGTGTCCTGGTCTACGGCGACTGCGCGGTGATCCCGGACCCGACGAGCGAGCAGCTCGCCGACATCGCGATCTCGTCGGCCGAGACGGCGACCCAGTTCGGCATCGACCCCCGCGTCGCGATGCTCAGCTACTCGACCGGCGACAGCGGCACCGGCGCCGACGTCGACAAGGTCCGTGCCGGCACCGCCTTCGTCCGCGAACGCCGCCCTGACCTGCTCGTCGAGGGCCCGATCCAGTACGACGCCGCTGCCGACCCGACGGTCGCGAGCACGAAGATGCCGGACTCCCCGGTGGCCGGCAAGGCGACCGTCTTCATCTTCCCGGACCTCAACACGGGCAACAACACGTACAAGGCCGTGCAGCGCTCCGCCGGTGCGGTCGCCATCGGGCCCGTCCTGCAGGGACTGCGCAAGCCGATCAACGACCTCTCCCGCGGCGCCCTCGTCAGCGACATCGTGAACACCGTCGCGATCACCGCGATCCAGGCCGGCACCGCGTCCGACGCGGCCTGACCTGCGCGACGCACACCGCGCCTCCCGTCCGGCCGACCAGGCCATGAGCAGAAAGCGACACCACCCGTGACCGCAGCCCTCGTCGTGAACTCCGGATCGAGTTCGTTCAAGTACCAGCTCATCGAACTCGAGGGGGAGCGCACGCTCGCCTCCGGGCTCGTGGAACGCATCGGCGAGTCGGCCGGCGCGTGGAAGCACACCAACGCGCTGACGGGGGAGTCGTCGTCGAACGACGCAGCGTCCGTGCCGGACCACGCCGCCGGGTTCCAGGCGATGATCGATGCGTTCGCCAAGGTCGGTCCGTCGTTCGAGGAACACCCGCCGGCCGTCGTCGGCCACCGCGTCGTGCACGGCGGCACCACCTTCGGCCGCGCGACCGTGGTGACGGACGACGTCGAACGACAGATCGAGGCGCTCAACAGCCTCGCGCCGCTGCACAACCCGGCGAACCTCGAGGGGATCCGGGCCGCGAAGCAGGTGTTCTCCGACGTGCCGCACGTCGCCGTGTTCGACACCGCGTTCCACCAGACCATGCCGCCGCACGCCTACACCTACGCGATCCCGGCCGACCTGGCGGCGAAGTACTCCATCCGCCGCTACGGCATGCACGGCACGAGCCACAAGTACGTCTCCGAGCAGGCCGCGGTCTTCCTCGACCGCCCGCTGTCCGAGCTGAAGACCATCGTGCTGCACCTGGGCAACGGAGCCTCGGCCGCAGCGATCGACGGCGGGAAGTCGATCGAGACGTCGATGGGCCTCACGCCACTCGAGGGCCTCGTCATGGGCACCCGCTCCGGCGACCTCGACCCCGCCGTCCTGCTGCACCTGCACCGCGAGGCCGGGCTGTCCTTCGACGAACTCGACACCATGCTCAACAAGCAGTCCGGGCTGCTCGGCCTGACCGGCAACGGCGACATGCGCGACGTCCAGGACGCCGCCCTCAACGGTGACGAGGTCGCCGAAGCGGCGCTCGCCGTGTACCGCCACCGCATCCGTCGCTACGTCGGCGCCTACACGGCGCAGCTCGGCGGGCTCGACGCGGTGGTCTTCACCGCCGGCGTCGGCGAGAACAACGCGCTGCTGCGCCGGCGCGTGCTCGCCGGGCTCGAGCACCTGGGCATCGAGATCGACGCGGACCGCAACGAGCTGGGATCCCGGGAGGCCCGGGTCATCTCCACGGACACCTCACGCGTCGCGGTGCTCGTGATCCCGACGAACGAGGAACTGGAGATCGCCCGACAGTCGGCTGCGGTCGCGCTCTGACGCGGGGCGCGCTGCGCGGGGCGCGCTGCGCTGCCTGGCGCCAGCACGGTGCGGCCTGGCTGGGCTGGTGCGGGGTTGGTGGCTGGGTGCGCGCTTGTGGCGCGGCACGGAGCGTGCAAGCTCGCACGGCGTGACGAGGTGCGCACGGTGCGGACGGGAGGCGCGGGGCGGGCTGGCGCCGTGCCTCCCGTCCGGTGCTGGGTCGCGGTCACCGCACGGTGCGGCCTGCGTGGGCTGGTGCGGGGTTGGTGGCTGGGTGCGCACTTGTGGCGCGGCACGGAGCGTGCAAGCTCGCACGGGGTGAGGAGGTGC
Source organism: Curtobacterium sp. PhB146 (assembly GCF_004342995.1). Taxonomy (NCBI): domain Bacteria; kingdom Bacillati; phylum Actinomycetota; class Actinomycetes; order Micrococcales; family Microbacteriaceae; genus Curtobacterium; species Curtobacterium sp. PhB146. The sequence continues at coordinate 585,620 of NZ_SMBN01000002.1, forward strand.
GCACGGTGCGGACGGCGCGCGCGCCTCAGGACAGGGCGTCGAGGGCCGCGGGGATCGGCGTGTTCCCGCTCGTGACCTCGAACTGGACCCCGACGGCCGAGTCGTCGAGCAGCGCGTGCAGCACGACCGTGGCGACGTCGGCACGGGGGATCGAGCCGCGCGGCACGGTGCGCCCGACGTCGACCGTTCCCTGCGGCGGCGTGTCGAGCAGGCCTCCCGGACGCACGATCGTCCACCGCAGCCGTCGGGCGCGCAGGTTCGCGTCGGCCTCGGCCTTCGCTCGGAGGTAGACCTGGAAGACGGCGGCGTCGTCCTTCGCAGGGACCACCGCGGCCTCGGCGTCGTAGGTGTCCGCCGCCATCGCCGACACCATCACGTAGCGGTCGATGCACGCGCGCTCAGCGGCATCCGCGAGCAGGATCGCGCCGTCCCGGTCGACGGTGAGCTTGCGCTCCGCACCGCTGTTCGGCCCGGCGCCGGCGGCGAACACCACGGCGTCGACCCCGCGGAGGCGCAGTGCCAGGTCGTCGTCGCCGAGCTGTTCGAGGTCCGCGACGATCGCCGTGGCACCCTGCTGCTCCACGTCGGCGACGTGTGCAGGGTTGCGGACGATCGCGACGGCGTCGTGTCCGGCGTCGGTGATCTGGCGGGCGAGGAGCAGTGCGATCTGGCCGTGTCCTCCGGCGATGGCGATCTTCATGTGTCAATCCTGCCCGGTCGCATCCGGTAGAGTTGTCGGCGGCTCCTCACGTGACGCCATCCAGGTGAACTCCCCCAGGGCGGAAACGCAGCAAGGGTAGCCGGGCTCTGGCGGGTGCGTGGGGAGTCTTTTCTGTCTCCGCAGGGTAGCCGGGGCTGTGTCCGTCTCCTGCGCGGGTGCGTGGGGAGTCTTTTCTGTCTCCACATGTCTGTTTCGTAACGGGTTGCGGACAGCAACCTGATCGTGTGTAAAGATCTGCCTCAGGAATCCCCAACCAGGGTTCCTGACTCCACCGCCTCACCAGCGGGGGAGATCCGAGGATCAGGTGGCGGGTGCGCCCGCCAGGATGAGAGACACGCATGCGCAGGCACGCGTCGCAGCGCGGTACCCGGGTACCGACCGCAGCGAACAACTGGACACGACGGATCATCGATGCTGGCGACCGAGCTCGACGACGAGCATCGGACGATCGGCGTCTCCTCCTGCGCGGCAGTGTCATCGCCACGGTGACGGCGCTCGTCGCCGCCACCGTGGCGATCCAACCGGCGGCGGCGGCACAGACCGACGTCGCCGAGGGCGAGGGCGTCCTGCTCAGCGGCTCCGGGATCGTCAACGTCGACGACATCGCCCAGCTCGGTGGTGCGTACTCCGCACGCGGGGTGACCACGGGCGGCGGCACGACGAACCAGCCGCTGAACCTCACTGCCCTGAACGCGGTGGGCGTGGACCTGGGCAACGACATCGACCTGCTCGGCACCAACGGCATCCTCACGCTCGGGGTCAACGGGCAGTACGCCACCACCTCGGCATCGGGGGCCACGGCGTCGTCCGGCCTGCTGACCAACGACGGCGGCATCGGGGTCGGCACGGGACTCGGCACCGGGGCCAGCACCCTGAACCTGAACCCGCTGTTCTCGCGGGTGGGCGCGGACACCACGGTGCTGTCGAACGCGCAGCTGCAGATCGGTGCCCTGGCGTCCCGCATCCAGTCCACGCGCGGCGCCACGGTCGGCACCACGACCGACTACCGCATCGCCGGCGCGAACCTGAACCTCACCAGCCCTGCGGTCGCGGGCCTGACGACGTCGCTGCGGACCGACCTGCGCACGCTCTCGAACTCCGTGAACACCACGGTCGGGGCGAACGGCGCCCTGTCCGGCACGACGACGGCGCTGACCGCCGAGCTCCAGCGGCTGCTCCGGTCCACGGCCCTCGGACTCGTCAACCTCAACGGCACGAACGTGACCGCCTCCGTGAACCTCAACCTCGACGGCACGCTCGAGCAGGTGCTCGCACAGCCGCTGACGGACGGCGCGGTGACGATCACGCCGGCGACCGGCGCGATCACCGTCGACCTCGACAAGCTGACGACACTGAACAACCAGCCGGCGAACACCCCGGTGCTGACCGAAGCGGCCGTCAGCTCGATCAACCAGAGCATCACGACGATCCTCGGCACCCAGCTGCCGACGGCGCTGCAGACCGCCGTCGTGAACACGATCAACTCGACCGCGGTGGCCGTCAACGTCACCGCCAACGTCAACCTGGCCGGCGTCCCGCTCACCGCCCTCGCGCTCCGGGCGGACACCACGCTCGGCGCCCTGGCCGGCACCGCCCCGGCGAACGCCACCGTCACCGCGACCGGGGGCCCGCTCGGGCTGACCGTCCTCGGGAACCTGCTCGCCCCCGCCGTGAACTCCATCGTGGTCCCGGCATTGCAGACCATCGTGCGGCCGCTCGTCACCGGCACGGCCCTGACGACCCTCGGCACCACGCTCACCGCGACGACCACCGCGGTGTCCACGCTGCTGCGCCCCGTCGTGCTGCTGCTCCGCCAGGTGATCGACCTGACCGTGAACGCACAGGACACCACCACCGGCTTCCGCGACCAGCGCGGGTACGACCCGGGGTCGCGCAGCGTGCACGCCCTCCGGCTCTCGGTGCTGCCCGGCGCGAACGTCGCCACCGTCGACCTCGCCACCTCGACGGTCCGGGCGACGGCCATCGCTCCGCCGACCATCACAGCCCCGACGGCGAACCAGCAGTTCAGCGTCCCCTCGGCCTCGTCCACCCGGAGCATCACCGTCAGCGGTGCCGGTGAGCCGGGCGCGACCATCGCCGTGAGCCTCGGCGGCGGACGCACCGGCACGGCCACCGTGGCGGCGAACGGCACGTGGACGACCTCGATCCCGAACGTCCCGGTCGGCGACCACACGGCCACGGCGAACCAGACGGTCAACGGGGCGGCGGCGGGCTCCGCGACCCAGACCTTCTCGGTCGTCGCACAGCAGGCACTGACCATCACGACCCCGACGGCCGGTCAGACCTTCACGACCACCGGGACGACCACGCCGGTCACCCTGACGGGCACGGCGACCGCGAACGCGCGGATCGACGTCGACCTCGGCGGCGGCCGCACGGCGACCACCACCGCGAACGGCAGCGGCGCGTGGAGCGTCACGGTGCCCGGTGTCCCCGTGGGCGACCAGACCGCGAGCGTGACCCAGACGGTCGGCGACACGACCTCGAACCCCGTCACCCGGGCGTTCCGCGTCGTGGCCGCCGCGGGCCTGACGATCGACACCCCGACGGCGGACCAGGACTTCCCGCTCGCGGGCGACACCCGGTCCATCCCGTTCTCGGGCAGCGCGCAGCCAGGGGCCCGCGTGGACGTGGACCTCGGCGACGGCCTGACCGCGACCACCACGGCGAACGCCGGCGGCACGTGGTCGACGAGCGTCACCGGTGTCCCCGCGGGTGACCGCACGGCGCAGGTGACCCAGACGGTCGGTGGCACCACGAGCAGCCCGGTCGAGCGCGACTTCACGGTGACGGCGGCTCCGGGGCTGACCATCGACGAACCGGCCGACGGCAGCACGATCACCGTCGCGGACGCCACGTCGACGACCCCGGTCACGGTCTCCGGCTCCGCCGCCCCGAACGCGCGGGTCGCGGTCGGCATCGGCGGCTCGTTCACCACCACGGTGGACGCGGACGACGACGGCGACTGGACGGCGACCTTCGTGGGCGTCCCGACCGGCGACCGCACGGTCACGGCCCGGCAGACCGTCGACGGCACGACCTCGGCAGCGGTGACCTCGACCTTCACCGTCGCGGCCGGTGACCCCATCACGATCACCTCGCCCGACGACGGTGACGTGGTCACGGTCCTCGACGCGGACACCACGGCCGACCTCGAGCTGACCGGCACGGCCGAGGGCGGAGCCGAGGTCCGGGTCTCGCTCGGTTCCGGGCGCACCGCGACGACCACGGCCGAGGACGACGGCTCGTGGACCGTCACCGTCCAGGACGTCCCGGTCGGTCGGTACACGATCGCGGCGACGCAGACGGTGAACGGCACGACCTCGCCCGCCGTCCGTCAGGTCGTCACCGTGCAGGCGGGCGCTCCGCTCGCCGTGACCGCCCCGGTGCGGGACGCGACCGTCACGGTCGCGACCGACGACTCGGTGGTGGACGTCACGGTGCGGGGGACCGCGCAGGCGAACGCAGACATCGAGGTCGTCCTGGACGGAGGCGACGCGGTCGCCACGACCGCGAACGCGCAGGGCACCTGGTCGGTGACCCTGTCGGACGTCGGCACGGGCGACCACACCGCCTCGGTCACGCAGACCGTCGGCGGAGCGACCTCGGCGCCGATCGACCGCGACTTCACGGTCGAGGCCGGCGACGCCCTGGTCATCGAGGCACCGGGCGACGCGCAGGAGATCCCGGCGGGCACCGGCGGACAGGCGAACGTCGTCGTCCGGGGGACCGCCGAGCCGGGTGCGACCGTCGCCGTGACGATCGACGACGCGGACGCCGTCGAGGTGGTCGCGGACACGGCCGGCAACTGGGCGGTCCCGAGCACCCAGCTCGGCATCGGCGACCACACCGTCACCGCGGTCCAGACCGTGAACGGCACCGACGGTCCCGTCGTCACGCGGGACTTCACCGTCGTGCCGGGCAACGCGATCGTGATCGACACCCCGGCGAGCGGCACCCGCTTCGTCGTGGTCGACGACGACGCCACCGCGACGGTCCGGATCACGGGCTCGGCCGAACCGCTGGCCGCCGTCTCCGTCTCGGTCGGACCGGGCACGCAGTTCACCACGACCGCGGACGCCGACGGCGCGTGGGCCGTCGACGCCACCGGCCTCGCCCCCACGGGCGTGTACACGGTGACGGCGAGCCAGGAGATCGAAGACGTCGTCACGAGCGCCATCCCGACGACCTTCCAGGTCGTCACGGCGAACGCCCTGACCATCACGGCTCCGAGCACCGACCCGATCACCGTGGCCGGTCCGGACGTCGAGCGCGACGTCACCGTCTCCGGCACCGGTCAGCCCGGAGCCCGGGTCACCGCGTCGACCGCCGGCGCGGACGACCAGCTGGACACGATCGCGGCCGACGGGACCTGGTCGGTGACGTTCCCGGACCTCGGCGTCGGACCGCACCCCGTGTCGGTGACGCAGACGCTCCCGGGCACCGTGTCCGACCCGCGCACCTCGGCACCAGCCCAGCGCACGATCACGATCGAGGCCGCCGACGCGGTGTCGGTCACGTCGCCCGACGCCGACGACGTCCTGCTCGTGCCGGACGCGGACGCGACGCGTGACGTCGTCGTCTCGGGGACGGCGGAGCCGGACGCGCCGGTCACGGTGCGGCTCGGCGGCAGCACGCAGACCACCACCGCGAACGGCGACGGTGACTGGACGGTCACGTTCGGCGGGGTCGGTGTCGGTACCCCGACGCTCACCGCGACCCAGACCGTGGGCGGGACCACTGCCTCCAGTCCGACCCAGACCGTCACGGTGCGGGCAGGGACGGCCCTGACCATCGCGACCCCCGAGGACGGCGACGTCCTGACGGTCGCGGACGCGGCGGGCACCGCCGACGTCGCGGCGAGCGGCCTCGCGCAGGCCGACGCCGAGGTCACGGTGCGACTCTCCACGGGCGAGACCCAGACGGTCAGGGCCGACGACGACGGCGCCTGGCAGGCGACGTTCGCGGACGTGCCCGTGGGCGACCACCGCGTCACCGCGACCCAGGTCGTCGGCGGCCAGACGTCGACGCCGGTCACGGCGGCGGTGTCGGTCCGTGCCGGTTCCCCGCTCGTCGTCTCGACGCCCGCCGGTGCCACCGCCGTCACGGTCGCCGACGGCGACGCCACCACCGACGTCGACTTCGCCGGCACCGGCCAGCCCGGCGCGACCGTCACGGTCGACCTGGGCGACGGCGGCAGCGCGACGGCACGGGTCGACCAGCAGGGACGGTGGTCGACCACGGTCGACGGCGTGCCGACCGGCTCGTGGACGGCCTCGGTCACGCAGTCGGTCAACGGCACCACGAGCGCCGCGGTCGAACGACCGGTGTCGGTCGTGGCCGCCGCCGCGCTCACGATCCGGCAGCCGGGCGACGACCCGATCACGGTCGCCGACGACGACGCCACGACGACCGTGACGGTCGCCGGCGACGCCGAGCCGGGCTCCACCGTGACGGTCACGGTCGACGACCGCGACCCGCTCGAGGTCACCGCGGGCGACGACGGCTCGTGGACGGTCGACGTCCCCGACCTCGCAGTCGGCGAGCACACCGTCGAGGTGACCCAGACCGTCGACGGCTCCACCTCGACCACACCGGCCTCGACCACCTTCGAGATCGTGCCGGGCGCCCCCGTCGTGATCGACGACCCGACCGTCGGCCAGGAGTACACGGTCGCCGGTGAGGACGCGACCACCGCGGTCGACGTCAGCGGCACCGCGCAGCCCGGAGCGACCGTCGTGGTCGACCTCGGCGGCGGCCGCAGCGAGTCGACCACCGCGGACGACGACGGCGCCTGGAGCGTCACCGTCCCCGGGGTGCCGGCCGGCAACCGGACCGTGAGCGTCACCCAGCGCGTGGGCGACACGGAGTCGGCTCCGGTGACGGTCCGCATCCGCGTCCTCGTCGCCGCCCCGATCACGATCGCCACCCCGGCGGACGGTTCGACGGTGCGGGTCGCGCAGCGTGACTCGGTCGTCGCCCTCACCGCGGGCGGTGCGGCCGAGCCCGGTGCACGGGTCCGCGTCACGATCGACGGGGGCGACCCCACGACCGTGACCGCGACCGACGCGGGCACCTGGACCCTCGCGCTGCCCGGCCTGGACGTCGGGGAGCACACGATCCGCGCGACCCAGACGGTCGACGGCTCCACGTCCGAGCAGGTCCGGAGCACCTTCACGGTGGCCCCCGGTGCCGCCCTGACGGTGACCGCCCCGGCCGACGACGCGACCTTCACCGTGCCGGACTCCGACCCGACCGCGACCGTCCCGGTCAGCGGCCAGGGCCAGCCCGGCGCCGACGTCCGGATCGTCCTGGACGACGACGACCCGGTGACGGTGCGGGTCGGGTCCGACGGCCGCTGGTCGACGAGCCTGACCGGCGTGCCGGCCGGTGACCACACCGTGTCGGTCACCCAGGTCGTGAACGGGACCACGTCGTCCCCGGTCGAGCGCGACGTCACCGTCGTGGTCGCCGAGGCGGACGCGATCGTCGTCACGGCTCCAGCCGACGGCACCGCGTACCGCGTGCTCGGCGGACGGACGGACGTCCGCGTGGTCGGCACCTCGGCGCCGAACGCCGCGGTCTCGGTGCGCATCGACGACGGCACCGCGGTCACGACGACCGCGGACGACGACGGCGACTGGGCGGTCACCGTCCCGGGCGTCGGCACCGGTCCGCACACGATCGCCGCCAGCCAGACGGTCGACGGCGCCACGACGGACGCACCGGAGGTCGGCTTCCGGGTGACCGCGGCGACCCCGGTCACCGTGACGAGCCCGACCGACGGACAAGTGGTCCCGACGACCGGCACGACCGCGTCGATCCCGGTGAGCGGCACGGCCGAGCCCGGGGCGACGATCACGGTCGACATCGACGGACGGACCGCGACGACGACCGCCGGCGACGACGGGTCGTGGACGGTCACGGTCGGTGGCGTGCCGGCAGGGGAGCACACGGTGTCGGTGACGCAGACGGTCGGCGGTCGGACCTCCGCCCCGGTGACCAGCGCCGTCACCGTCGTGGTCGCCCAGGCGACCGACATCACGATCACCAGCCCGACCCCGGGTCAGCTCATCCCCGCGAACGGTCCCGGCGACACCGGTTCCTTCACGGTGACCGGGCACGCGACCCCGGGGGCGGCGGTGACGGTCACCCTGTCGAACGGCCAGGTGCGCACCACGACCGCCGACGCGGACGGTGACTGGAGCGTCACGTTCGACCGCGTGCCCGAGGGCGAGTGGACGATCCGTGCGACCCAGTCCGTGAACGGCACGACGACCGCCGCACCCGAGGTGCCGATCGTCGTCGACGCCGTGGACCCGCTCGCGGTCACGTCGCCCACGCCGGGTGCGCACCAGACGGCCTCGGCCGCCGGGTACGTCGACTGGCTGGTCACCGGCACCGCCGAGCCGGGAGCGACCGTCACGGTCGTCGCCGACGACGGGACACCGGTCACCACGACGGCGGACGAGACCGGCGCCTGGTCGGTGACGGTGCGGCTCGCGGTCGGTCCGCACGCCCTCCGGATCACCCAGACGGTGGCGGGTGCGACCTCGGCCGTCCAGACGATCAGCGTGGTGGTGGACGCCGCCACGGTGACGCCGGGTGAGCCCGGGACCCCGGGTGACCCCGGGACCCCGGGTGACCCCGGGACGCCCGGCACCCCGGGAACGCCCGGCACCCCGGGAACGCCCGGGACCCCGGGGACGCCCGGCCTGCCGGGCATGCCCGGGACCCCGGGAACGCCCGGTGCGCCCGGCAACCCGGGCAACGGCACGGGTGCCGGCACCGGGCCCGGCACCGGCCCCGGCGGACTCGCCTGGACCGGCGCGGAGGTCGCCCCGATCGCCGGGACGGCAGCCGGACTCGTGGTCCTCGGGTTCCTGCTGCTGGGGCTCTCCCGCCTGGCCAGGGGTGCCCGCCGCCGCAGCCGCGGCTGAGCCCGAGCAGCGTCACGCACCGCGCCTCCTGTCCGACCCCGAGTCGGCCGGGAGGCGCGGTGCCGTCCGTGCGCTCGGCCCACTCTGGGCAGGCGGTCCGGTCCAGTGCCCGTGGACCTGTGGAGGGGCACGCGGGTGTCGGTCGTCCCGGCTACCCTGGTCGCGTGGTCACCGCCCTGTATCGCCGTTACCGGCCCGAGAACTTCGCCGAGCTGATCGGGCAGTCGCAGGTCACCGACCCGCTCCGCACGGCGCTCCGCACCAACCGCGTCAACCACGCCTACCTGTTCAGTGGCCCGCGCGGCTGCGGCAAGACGACCTCGGCCCGCATCCTGGCGCGGTGCCTCAACTGTGCCGAGGGGCCGACCGACACTCCGTGCGGCGTCTGCCCGAGCTGTGTCGAGCTCGCCCGTGACGGCAGCGGCTCGCTCGACGTCATCGAGATCGACGCCGCGAGCCACAACGGTGTCGACGACGCGCGAGACCTCCGTGACCGCGCCGTGTTCGCCCCCGCGCGCGACCGCTACAAGATCTTCATCCTCGACGAAGCGCACATGGTCACCCCGCAGGGGTTCAACGCGCTGCTCAAGCTGGTCGAAGAACCGCCGGAGCACGTCAAGTTCATCTTCGCGACGACCGAGCCGGAGAAGGTCATCGGCACCATCCGGTCGCGCACCCACCACTACCCGTTCCGGCTCGTGCCGCCCGCCGTCATGCTCGAGTACATCGAGCAGCTCTGCACGCAGGAGTCCGTGACGGTCGCACCCGGCGTCCTGCCCCTGGTCGTGCGCGCCGGCGGCGGTTCCGTCCGCGACACCCTGTCCCTGCTCGACCAGCTCATCGCCGGCAGCGAAGACGGCGCGATCGCCTACGAACGCGCGGTCGCCCTGCTCGGCTACACCGACGCCGCGCTGCTCGACGACGTCGTGGACGCCCTCGCCGTGGCCGACCCGGCCTCCGCCTTCGCTGCGATCGACCGGGTCGTTCAGACCGGTCAGGACCCGCGTCGGTTCGTCGAGGACCTGCTCGAGCGCTTGCGCGACCTGATCGTCGTCGCGGCGACGAACGAGAGCGCCGCAGCGGTCCTGCGCGGTGTCTCGCCGGACGAGCTCGACACCATGACCCGGCAGGCCGGTGTCTTCGGTGCCACCGGGCTGTCCCGTGGCGCGGACATCGCGAACAAGGCGCTGACCGACATGACCGGAGCGACCTCGCCCCGGCTGCACCTCGAGCTCATGACGGCGCGCATGCTCGTGCCCGAGGCCGACGACACCCAGCGCGGTGCCCTCGCCCGGGTCGAGCGGCTCGAGCGCCGCGTCGGTGTCGGGGACGCCGGCGGACACCAGGCACCGTCCGGCGCAGTCGCGGCGCCGGGGTCCACCCAGCCGGCCGCCACCAGCACGGCGCCCGCACCGGCCCCGTCGTCGGCTGCGGCACCGCGTCGGCAGGAGCCCGCAGCGCAGCAGATCCCCGCCGCCCAGCAGGCCCCGGCCGTCCAGCAGGCCCCAGCGGCGCAGCAGGAGCCCGCCGCGGCGTCGGCGAACGCGGCTGCGGCGGCTCAGTCCGACGCCGGAAGTGCGGCACGTGACGCCGCAGCCTCCTGGGCTGCAGCCGTCCCGAGCGCTCCCGAGCCCGCTGCTCCGACCACCGAACAAGTCAGTGCTTCGTCCACGGGCCAGGGCACGACGATCGGTGACGAGCCGGCGGTCCGGACCGTCGGCGCCGTGGGCTTCCAGCAGATGCGCGACGCCTGGCCGCAGATCGTCGAGCACGTGCAGCACGCCAAGCGGTCGGCGTGGTCGGTGGTCGTCACCGCACAGGTGACCGCGCTGCGCGACGACGTGCTGACCCTGACCTTCCCGAGCCAGCAGGACGTCGCCTCGTTCAAGGAGATGTCCGACCCCTCGGCCAGTGTGAGCGAACTGCTCCGCGCCGCGATCATGGACGTCATCGGGCTCCGCGTGAAGTTCGTCGCCCGCGGTCCCGGGGGGCCTGGTCAACAGCGCACCCCGGTCCCCACGCAGCAGCCGTCCGCCCCGGCCGGCCGTCCGGCGCCGGCGAGCCAGCCCGCTGAGCAGGCGCAGCCGCAGTCGCAGCCGCAGCCGCAGACGTCGTCGGCGCCGCAGTCCGCCGCGCCCGCTCCGACGTCGGCCCCGGCCCCGGCCTCCGAGGCCGCTGCAGCCACCGGGGACGGTCCGGCCGCCCCTGCTGAGGCCGCCGCCTCCGCAGCGCCCGACACGACGGCGGCACCCGAACCCGCGGCGTCCACGCCGGAGTCCGGTCCCGCCGCCACCGAGCCGGAGCCCCGTCCGGCGCAGGCACCCGCTCCGGCGTCGGCGTCGGCTCCCGCTGCTGCGTCGGCACCCGCCCCGGCGCAGGCACCCGCCCCGGCGCAGGCGCCCGCACCGTCCGGCGCACCCGTCACCGACTGGGCGGTCGCGACGATCCCCGCGAGCGACCCCACCGCCGACGCCGTGCCCGAGTCCGTCGAACCCGGCTGGGCGGCCCCCTTCGGCACCGCTCCGGCCGCCGCGCCCGTCGCCCCGGCGGAGTCCGTCGACCCGCAGCAGCCCCGGTCCGAGGCGCCAGCGCAACCCGCCGGTGCCACCGCACCGCAGGGGGTGGAGCCGACCGACGTCGGACCGCAGGCGGCGTCGTCGACGGTCGCCGCGCCTCCCGGAGGACCCGTCGTACCGGGCGTGCCCGTCGACGACTACCCGCTGGACGACGAACCGTACGACGACGGCGCGCCGTTCCCGGACCCCGGTCACGGCCGATCCGCTGCAGCGCCCGCGCAGGCGCCGACCGCCCCGCGCGCGCAGACCGCCCCGCGCGCGCAGACCGCCCCGCCGGCCGCGCCGCGGACCGCACCACCGGCGCGTCGTGCGCCGGTCGCCGGTCGCTACGGCGAGGCCGTCGTGCGTGAGATCCTCAATGCCCAGTTCATCGAGGAGACCGCTCTCCACCAGGATGGTGCCTGATGTACGACGGGATCGTCCAGGACCTCATCGACGAGTTCGGTCGCCTGCCGGGCATCGGCCCGAAGTCGGCGCAACGCATCGCGTTCCACATCCTGCAGACCGAGTCGTTCGACCCGTCGCGGCTGTCCGAGCTGCTGGCGGACGTCAAGGAGCGCGTGCGCTTCTGCGAGATCTGCGGCAACGTCACCGAGAACGTCCAGTGCAGCATCTGCCGCGACCCGCGCCGGTCGCCGGCCACGATCTGCGTGGTGGAAGAGGCGAAGGACGTCGCGGCGATCGAACGCACCCGTGAGTTCCGCGGGCTCTACCACGTGCTCGGTGGCGCGATCAGCCCGATCGACGGCATCGGCCCGGACGACCTGCGGATCCAGCAGCTCATGACGCGCCTGGCCGACGGCACGGTCGAAGAGGTCATCATCGCGACCGACCCCAACCTCGAGGGCGAGGCGACGGCGACCTACCTGAGCCGGCTGCTCGTCCCGATGGGCATCCGGACGACCCGGCTGGCCTCGGGCCTGCCGGTCGGCGGCGACCTCGAGTACGCCGACGAGGTCACGCTCGGCCGTGCGTTCGAGGGCCGTCGCGTCGTCGGCGGCTGAGCCCCACGCAGGATCGTTGCGTCTGGGGCGGCTCGCACGCAACATCCTCGAAACACCGACTACCATTGTGAGACCGCGTGACCTCGCGGTGTCGCCGTCTCCGGGAGTACCAGCCAGTGGCCTTGATCGTGCAGAAGTTCGGTGGATCCTCCGTCGCGGACGCCGAGAGCATCAAGCGCGTGGCGAAGCGGATCGTCGAGACGAAGAAGGCCGGCAACGACGTCGTCGTGGCGGTCTCGGCGATGGGCGACACCACCGACGAGCTCGTCGACCTGGCGCACTCGGTCACCCCGATCCCCGCCGGCCGTGAACTCGACATGCTCCTGACCGCGGGGGAGCGCATCTCGATGGCGCTGCTCGCGATGGCGATCAAGAGCCTCGGGGTCGAAGCCTCGTCGTACACCGGCAGCCAGGCGGGCATGCTCACCGACGCGCAGCACGGCAAGGCGCGCATCGTCGACGTCACCCCGAAGCGCGTGCGCGAGGCGCTCGACTCCGGCCACGTCGCGATCGTCGCGGGGTTCCAGGGGTTCAACCGCACGACGGGCGAGATCACCACGCTCGGCCGGGGCGGCTCGGACACGACGGCCGTCGCCCTCGCCGCCGCGCTCGACGCCGACGTCTGCGAGATCTACACCGACGTCGACGGCATCTTCACCGCCGACCCTCGTGTCGTGCCGAAGGCCCGCAAGGTCGACCGCATCACGAGCGAGGAGATGCTCGAGCTCGCGGCGTCCGGCGCCAAGGTCCTCTACATCCGTGCCGTCGAGTACGCCCGCCGGCACGGCGTCACCCTGCACGTCCGGTCCTCGTTCAACAACACCGAGGGCACCATCGTCTACAACCCTGCCGAGGGGGAAACCGTGGAAGAACCGATCATCACCGGGATCGCCGGAGACCTCTCCGAGGGGAAGATCACCGTCGTGGGCGTCCCGGACCAGCCGGGCAAGGCCGCCGAGATCTTCACCAACGTCGCACGCGCCGGGGCGAACATCGACATGATCGTCCAGAACGTGTCGGCGGCGTCGACCGGGCGGACGGACATCTCGTTCACCCTGCCGAAGGACCAGGGCCAGACCGTGCTCACGGCGCTCGAGGTCGCGAAGTCCGACATCGGCTACGAGAGCATCCAGTACGACGACCAGATCGGCAAGCTCGCCCTGGTCGGTGCCGGCATGCGCACGAACGCCGGCGTCTCGGCGAAGCTCTTCCGCGCGCTGCACGACGCGTCGATCAACATCGAGATGATCTCCACCTCGGAGATCCGCATCTCGGTCGTCACCCGTGCCGACACCCTCAACGAGGCGATGCGGGTCGTGCACAACGCGTTCGACCTCGACGCCGAGGCCGAAGCCGTCGTCCACGCCGGCACCGGCCGCTGACCCACGCTGACCCGCTGAACCAGGAGCACCGCATGAGCACCCTCACCGTCGCCGTCGTCGGCGCCACCGGACAGGTCGGCGCCGTGATGCGTCGTCTGCTCGAAGAGCGCGCGTTCCCGGCCGACCAGGTCCGGTTCTTCGCGAGCGCCCGGTCCGCCGGCACGACCCTGCCGTTCCGCGGCGAGCAGATCGTGGTCGAGGACTCCGAGCTGGCCGACCCGTCGGGCATCGACATCGCCCTGTTCTCGGCCGGTGCCACCGCCTCGCGGGCCCTCGCGCCGAAGTTCGCCGCAGCCGGGGCGCTCGTCGTCGACAACTCGAGCGCCTGGCGCATGGACCCCGAGGTCCCGCTCGTCGTGAGCGAGGTCAACCCGCACGCGATCGACCAGGCCCCCAAGGGGATCATCGCGAACCCCAACTGCACCACCATGGCGATCATGCCGGTACTCAAGGTGTTGGACACCGAGGCCGGGCTCCGCCGTCTGGTCGCCACGACCTACCAGGCCGTCTCCGGCTCCGGGCTCGCCGGCGTCGAGGAACTCCTCGGCCAGGCGCGTGCCGCCCTCGAGCAGGACACCGCAGCGCTCACCCACGACGGTTCCGCGGTGACGTTCCCCGAGCCGGTCAAGTACGTCCGCCCGATCGCCTTCGACGTCGTGCCGCTCGCCGGCAGCATCGTCGAGGACGGCCTGGGGGAGACCGACGAAGAGAAGAAGCTCCGCAACGAGAGCCGCAAGATCCTCGAGCTCCCCGACCTGCTCGTCGCCGGCACGTGCGTGCGTGTGCCGGTCTTCACCGGCCACTCCATCTCGGTGCACGCCGAGTTCGAGAGTCCACTGTCGCCCGAGCGTGCGACCGAGATCCTGTCGAGCGCACCGGGCGTGGAGCTGTCGGACGTGCCGACGCCGCTGCAGGCCGCCGGTCAGGACCCCGCGTTCGTCGGGCGCATCCGTGCCGACCAGTCCGCGCCCGAGGGGCGTGGGCTCGCACTGTTCGTCAGCAACGACAACCTGCGGAAGGGTGCAGCGCTCAACGCGGTGCAGATCGCCGAGGCGATCGTTGCGCGTCGTACCGTCGCCGCGTAGCCGCAGAGTCGCCGCTCAGCGGCGCGGCCGCGCGCAGCGACTCGGTCACCGCGCGCGGCTGACCGGCCTGTCGGTCGACGCCGGTAGGATCGACGGGTGGCAGTGAAGCAGGTGGACCCGATCGATGTCGTCCTCGTCGGGGGAGGCATCATGAGCGCCACCCTCGGCGCGATCATCCACCGGCTCGAGCCTTCGTGGAAGATCCGCGTGTACGAGCGCCTCGGTGCCGTCGCGCAGGAGTCCTCGAACCCGTGGAACAACGCCGGCACCGGGCACTCCGCGCTCTGCGAGCTGAACTACACGCCCGAGCTCGCCGACGGTCGCGTCGAGATCGCGAAGGCCGTCACGGTCAACGAGCAGTTCCAGGTCTCGCGGCAGTTCTGGTCGCACCTGGTCGAGATCGGTACGCTGCCCGACCCGTCCAACTTCATCAACCCGACCCCGCACATCTCCTTCGTCTGGGGTGCGGACAACGTCGAGTACATGCGCAAGCGCTACGAGGCGATGCGGGGGCACCCGCTGTTCGCCGGGATCGAGTTCTCCGACGACCCCGCCCAGATCCGCAAGTGGGCGCCCGCGCTCATCCCCGGTCGCAAGAAGGACCAGGCGATCGCCGCGACCTACTCGGCGGCGGGCTCCGACGTCGACTTCGGGTCGCTCACCCGGCAGTTGTTCGACCAGCTCGAGCTCGACGGGCTCGAGTTCGAACCGAACCACCAGGTCAAGAACATCTCGCGGGGCAAGGACTTCGACGGCTGGGCGCTCGACGTCCTGAACGAGGTCGGTCGGTCGACGCAGAAGATCGCCGCGAAGTTCGTCTTCGTCGGTGCCGGCGGTGGGGCCCTGCAGCTGCTGCAGAAGTCCGGCATCCCGGAGATCCGTGGGTACGGCGGCTTCCCGGTCTCCGGCGAGTTCCTGCGCACCGACGACCCCGAGGTCGTGCAGAAGCACGCAGCCAAGGTCTACGGCAAGGCCAGCGTGGGGGCGCCGCCGATGTCGGTGCCGCACCTGGACACCCGCATCGTCGACGGCAACGCGTCGCTGATGTTCGGGCCGTACGCCGGGTTCAGCCCGAAGTTCCTGAAGCAGGGGTCGATGCTCGACCTGTTCAAGTCGATCCGACCGCACAACCTGCGCCCGATGCTGAGCGTCGCGTTCTCCAACTTCGACCTGGTGCGCTACCTGATCGGCCAGCTGCTCGCCTCGAAGCAGACCAAGTTCGACGCGCTGCGCGACTTCATGCCGAGCGCCGAGCCCGAGAACTGGCACAAGATCATCGCGGGCCAGCGGGTGCAGGTCATCAAGCCGGACAAGTACAAGGGCGGGGTGCTGCAGTTCGGCACCGAGGTCATCACGGCCGCCGACGGTTCGATCGCCGGGCTCCTCGGGGCGTCGCCGGGGGCATCGACCGCCGTGCCGATCATGCTCGGCCTGCTCCGGAAGTGCTTCCCCGACCGGTGGGACGGCTGGCAGGACGCGGTCCACGAGATGGTCCCGACCTACGGGCAGGACCTCGGCGACGACGCCGCCCTGGCCGACGCCACCCTCGAGCGCACGGCGAAGGTGCTCGGCCTGCACCACTGACCAGCTCCGGCTTGCGGCCCGTTCGAACATGTGTTCGAATGGCGGCATGCGGTGGAGTGGACAGGCGATCGATGCCGAGCAGAGCGACGCACTGCCGGGCATGGAGTCGAACAGCGGGTTCGTCCGGAGTGTGACGACGCCCGAGTTCGCGGGTGTCACGTTCCACGAGGTCCTGGCGAAGAGCGCGCTGAACCGGGTGCCGAGCGCCGACGGCTCCGGCACCTACGGGTGGACCATCAACCCGTACCGGGGGTGCAGTCACGCGTGCGTGTACTGCTTCGCGCGGCCGACGCACACCTACCTCGAGTTCGACGGCGGAGCCGACTTCGACCAGCAGATCGTCGTGAAGACGAACGTGGCCGACGTCCTGCGGCGTGAGCTCGGCAAGCCCACCTGGGACCGTCACCCGATCGCGCTCGGCACGAACACCGACCCGTACCAGCGTGCCGAGGGTCGGTACCGACTGATGCCCGGGGTGATCCAGGCGCTGGCGGACAGCCGCACGCCGTTCAGCATCCTGACGAAGGGCACGCTGCTCCGGCGTGACCTGCCGCTCCTGGCCGAGGCGGCGAAGGTGGTGCCGGTCGACCTCGCGATGTCGATCGCCGTGTACGACGACGACCTGCAGCAGTCGGTGGAGCCCGGCACGCCCACGACGGCTGCGCGGCTCGCCACCGTGCGGGCGATCCGCGACGCCGGGCTCGACTGCGCGGTGTTCCTCATGCCCGTGCTGCCGTACATCACCGACACCCGTGCACACCTCGACGACGCCGTCGGTCGGGCGGCGGCGGCCGGTGCCACGAGCGTCATGTACTCCGCGCTGCACCTGCGGCCGGGCGTGAAGCCGTGGTGGTTCGAGTGGCTCGGACGCGAACGGCCCGCCCTGGTGGCGCGCTACCGGGCGATGTACCTCGACAACACCTTCGCGCCGAAGGACTACCGCCGTTGGCTGTCGGAGCGCATTCGACCAATCCTGGCGGCGCACGGCGTCGGCCTCGGGCGCGTGGACCCGGCGACGGGGTCGATGGGCTTCTCGGACCCCTCGACGGTGCCGCAGGAACAGTCGATCCCCACGACGTCGCCGCTCAAGCGCGCGGATCCGGGCTTCGACCGCCGTCTGCTCCGACCGGTCGTGACGCAGACGTTGTTCTGAGCAACGAAGGTTGCGCGTTCGGGGGACATCGGTGCGTGGTGGGGGCCGGTATCATCGACCGGGTCGCCGAACGGACGCTGTTTCGGGGTACACGGTCAGCACCGAGGTGTTTGATCGTGGGCGGCATTCCCGCCACCCGGAAGGACCCATCTCGTGCTCGGCATCCCCACGCACCTCGCTCCGCGAGTGAACGCGTGGTCGACGGTGCGGGCCTTCCACGCCGGTGCGATCGGATCGTTGGTGGCGGCGGCGATCGCGCTGTTGCTGTACCGGCTGTCCGAGCCCGACGTGCAGGTGATCAGTGCGGTCCTGGCGCTCGTCCCGATGCTCGGCATGATCGGCGTGCACGTGCAGTTCGGCACCTGGCGCTCCGCGGTCGCGTTCCTGGTCGTCGGCGGCGTCTGTGCGTGGTGGTTCGCGATGGTCGTGCAGCAACAGGTCCCGTTGGGCTGGGTCACCTCGTACCTGCTGTCGTTGGCGGTCATCCCGCTCATCCTGGTCGGCGGTGCCGGCGCGGTGCCGAGCCGCGTCGTGCTGTGGTCCTTCCTCGGCTTCCTGACCGGACGGGTGGCGACGTGGATCGCGGTCGTCCAGGCCGACGGCCCACCGCGTCCGCTCGTGCTCGCCTGGGTGACGCTCGGCTTCGTGGTCGTCCTGGTGCTGTTCACGAGCCGGAGCACCGGTCGGTCGGAGCGGGTGCAGCCGGAGCTGCTGCGCTCGGCGCGTGAGGAGCACGTCTCCGCGTACCGTGCCGGGGTCGAGGCCGAGGCGGCTGCGATCCTGCACGACACCGTCCTGAACCACCTCAACGCGATCGCCCTGGCGCCCGACGGACCGATGGACCCGCACCTGGCACGGACCGTCGAAGCCGACGTCGCCGTCCTGACCGGCAAGGGGTGGCTGGCACCGGCCGCCCGGCAGCGACCGGGTGCAGCCGTCGACGCGTTCGCCGTCATGGTCGACGAGCACCGTGCGGCCGGTCTCGATGTCACGGTTTCCGGTGATCCGTCCGCCCTCGACCGGCTCGACCAGCGTGCCGTCACCGCGCTCGTCCGCGCCGTGGGGCAGTGTCTGGCCAACGTCCGCAAGCACGCCGGTGTCGACGCGGCCGAGGTCAGCGTCTTCGACGACGGTGCGTCGTGCACCGTGATGGTGGTCGACGACGGTCGCGGTTTCGACGAGGACTCCACGGGCTCCGACCGGATGGGCCTGCGTGGCTCGGTCCGCGACCGCATCGGGCGGGTGGGCGGCGACGTCCAGATCTGGTCGTCGCTCGGTTCGGGGACGAGCGTGATGATGACGGTGCCGTTCGGACCGGTCACCGCCACGACCGACGCCGTGGCCACCGACCACGTCGGCACCGTGGTCCCCGACGAGGTCGGCGGCGTGCACGGAGCCGACCGGTGAGCGCCACGACCGAGGCCCGTCGGACCGCGCAGCAGTACGACCCGCTCGGTGCGATGGGGTCGCGTCCGCTCGCGATCGGGCTCGGCGCCGCCAGCATCGTCTGGGCACTCCTGGTGTCCGTGTTCGACCGTGACGTCGTGGGCAGCCCCACCCTCAGCGCGCTCACCGTCATCCTGGTCGCGGCGTCGGCAGCGGTCGTGTTCACCGCCTCGAGTCCGTTCCGCGCACCGTTCCCGCGGTGGGCGTTCGTCGCGCACGTCGGGCTGCTCGGCCTGGCGTCGGTGACGAGCGTCGCCGCGCAGTGGGGACCCGACCGCAGCGCGCTGAACGACTTCATGTCGCTCATCACGGCGACCGGCATCGTGATGGTCGCGCCGTACCGGCCCTGGACGGACCTGACCATCGGCGGCGCCCTGCTCGCCGTCATCAACGCCGCGACCTGGGGCGTCGGTGCAGCGACGTTCCCGCACGAGATCCCCGTCGCCGTCGCGGCCTTCCTGGCGGCGGCACCGACCCTGGTGCTGACCGCTGCGTCGGCCGTCTTCGCGTGGACGTTCGCGGGCCTGGCCGAGCGGGTGCAGATCCGGGCCGGTTCCTACTCGGTCGAGCGTGCGGAGCGGGACGGCATCGCTGCGAGCGTGCAGCAGGACCGGTCGACGATCCTCGCCCGCGACGTCGCACCGTTCTTCGCCGAGCTGCGCACGCGCGAGGTCATCACCGACGCCGACCGCGAACGGGCACGACTGATCGCCGACGGCATCCGCCGGGCGATGGTCGCCGACGCGGACCGCACCTGGTTCGAGCAGGCCGTGCGCGTCGAGGGTGGGGACGCCCCGGTCGTCGACGACCCGGACGGGCTCGCCGCGATGCTCGACGCCGACCAGCGCTCCGTGGTGCGGACGTTCCTGCGGGCCGCGTTCCGTGCCTCGACCGTCGACCCGGCCGGGTTCCGGGCAACGCTCCGACGCGAGGACGGGCAGGACGACGCGGCCACCCGCGGCGATGCAGCACGCACCGACCCGGCCCGCACCGACGCGGCCACCCGCGGCGATGCAGCACGCACCGACCCGGCCCGCACCGACCCCGCCCGCACCGACCCGGCCCGCACCGACCCCGCCCGCGACGCCCGCGTGCTGCTCGAACTCGACCTCGCCGTGGCCGACTCCGACATCGGGATCCACCGCACCTTCGACCCCTACTTCGCCGTCCTCCGTGTGACGTTCCCCGACCTCGACGTCGCGGTTCGTCCGTCCGCCCTCGCACTAAGGTTCTCCTATGACCAGCACTGACCCGAACAGGCTCTCGGAGGGGTCCCCGTCCCTCCCGAACCCGGGGGCACGACGTGTGCGGTTGGCCATCCTCGACGACCACGAGGTGCTGCTGGACAGCCTGTCGAGCTGGATCGCGGTGAACGCGTTCGACTTCGACCTGGCCCTGACCGCGCACACCTGGCTCGAGATGGTCCACAGCGACAGCTTCCCGACCGACCTGGTGTTCCTCGACTTCCAGCTCAAGGAACCCGTCTCGATCGAGGCCCGTGTCCGCACCTGCCGCGCCGCCGGTGCGAAGGTGATCGTGCTCTCCAGCGTCGACAGCCGCGAGTCTCGCGACCGTGCCCTGGCAGCAGGCGCCGCGGCGTTCCTGTCGAAG
The DNA here is from genome assembly GCF_004342995.1 of Curtobacterium sp. PhB146. Taxonomy (NCBI): domain Bacteria; kingdom Bacillati; phylum Actinomycetota; class Actinomycetes; order Micrococcales; family Microbacteriaceae; genus Curtobacterium; species Curtobacterium sp. PhB146. The sequence continues at coordinate 606,143 of NZ_SMBN01000002.1, forward strand.
TCCCTGCCGATGCGTGAGGTCATGGACGTCGCCCGCGAGATCATGGGCGTCGCACGCGAGACCCCGCAGCCGCGCGAGTGGCGTCCGCTGCCCACCGGGGCGGCCGCGCACCAGCGTCCGAAGCTCAGCCACGGCGAGGAAGAAGCGCTCCGGCTGTACGTGTCCGGCTACTCGACCAACGAGGTCGCCGCGCAGATGAACGTGCAGTACGAGACCGCGAAGACCTACCTGCGCCGGGTCCGCGAGAAGTACAGCAAGGTCGGCCGTCCCGCCTCGAAGAAGTCCGATCTGATCCGGCGGGCCGCCGAGGACGGGTTCCTCGCGTAGTGGCGAAGCTCTACTTCCGCTACGGCGCGATGAACAGCGGCAAGAGCACGGGGCTCCTGCAGGCTGCCTACAACTACGAGGAGCGCGGCCACCGGGTCCTGCTCGCGAAGCCCGCGGTGGACACCAAGGGCGACCGTGAGATCGTGTCCCGCCTCGGCGTGACCCGCACCGTCGACCTGGTCTTCGCGCCCGACGCCGACGTCCGGTCCGCGGTCGCCGCGGCCGGCGCCGTCGACCCCGAGTCCGACCGCCTCGACGGCATGGTCCGCGCCGTCAGCTGCGTCCTGGTCGACGAGGCGCAGTTCCTCACTCCGCAGCAGGTCGACGACCTGCTCCGCATCGCGGTCCTCGACGAGATCCCGGTGATCACCTACGGCATCCGCACCGACTTCCGCACCGAGGCGTTCCCGGGCAGCGCCCGCCTGCTCGAGGTCGCGCACTCGCTCGAAGAGCTCAAGACGATCTGCCGGTGCGGTCGCAAGGCCGTCTTCAACGCCCGCACGGTCGACGGCCGGTTCGTGTTCGACGGCTCGCAGGTCGCCATCGACGGCGTCGACGTCGCCTACGAGTCGCTCTGCGCCAACTGCTACCTGACGGAGTCCGGCGGCCGGCTCGACGGCGCCTGACCCGCGCTGCCGGCAGATCGTCACACACCGCTCGCGTTCGCCGAGCGGACACGTCGAGTCGCCGGTCCGCCCGTCGGGCGACCGGACGCTACCAGTCCGCGAGATGCGCGCGGCAGGTCGTGACCGCTCGGCGCTCGAGACGCGACCGCAGACGGCCTGGAGGCGCGGTGCAGCCCCGCCACGGGCCTCCCGGCCGTCGCGCCTGACGTCCAAGGCGCGCCGCATGCGTCCGCCGTTCGGTCGCGAACCGTCGCTTGTGCGACGTCCGGGTGACGCCTGGTGACCGGTCGACCGGCGGACGACGGCGTGTCCGGACCGGTGGTGGAGGCGGTCTCGTCGTGGAATGCGTGCGCCGCGGCGTGCGTTGCTGACCACATGAGCGACGACACCCTGCACCTGTCCGTCCTGGACCTGGCGACGCGCGAGTACGGCCAGTCCAACACCGAAGCCCTGCAGGGCTCGATCGACATGGCGGTCCACGCCGAGAAGCTCGGCTACGAGCGGTTCTGGGTCGCCGAGCACCACGGCATGCCCGGCATCACCTCGTCGGCCCCAGCGGTGCTGCTGAGCGCCGTGGGCGCGGCCACCTCGACCATCCGCATCGGCTCCGGCGGCGTCATGCTGCCGAACCACGCACCCCTCGTCATCGCCGAGCAGTTCGGCACGCTCCGAGCGCTGTACGGCGACCGCGTCGACCTCGGACTCGGCCGTGCGCCGGGCACCGACGGGGCGACCGCGATGGCGCTGCGCCGCACCGACCGGCTCGACGTCGACGACTTCCCCGACCGCCTGGCTGACCTGATCGGGTTCTTCACCGGTATGTCCGCGGACAACCCGTTGTCGGGCATCCGCGCGGTGCCGGGCTACGGCGACGTGCCGGAGTTCTGGCTGCTCGGTTCCTCCGGGTACAGCGCGCAGGTGGCCGGGGCGCTCGGCGTCTCGTTCGCCTTCGCCCACCACTTCGCGTCGGACAACACCGAGGCGGCGCTCGCGTTGTACCGGGACTCGTTCCGGCCCTCGCGGTTCCGCCAGACGCCGAACGCCCTCATCGGCGTGCAGGTCGTCACGGACGAGGACCCGGCCGTCGTCGACGAGCAGAGCGCTCCCGGGATGATCTCGTTCATCCGGATGCGCTCCGGACGGAAGCCCGAGCCGGTCTCGATGGACGAGGCCCGCGCGTACGAGTTCAACGACCTCGAGCGTCGGTTCATCGCCGCCCGCACCGAGCGCCAGGCGTACGGCACCGCCGACCAGGTCGCGGACAAGATCAACGCGCTCGTGGAGTCCACCGGGGCGAACGGTGTGATCGTCGCTCCGGGTGCTGCGCAGGCGCGCTACCGGCACCAGGCGCTCGACGTGGTGGCGGGGCTGCACGCCGCCGGGCGGCTCGTGCGCGCTGGCGCGTCGGCGTCGGTCTAGCTCGCTCGTTCGTTCGCTTGGTGAGCAGAAATGGTCGGGTCGCCGTCGGGCACCCGACCATTTCTGCTCACCAAGTGGAGCGGAGCCTCAGGTGAGCAGACCGAGGCGCGTCGCCGCAGCCACGGCGCCGACCCGCGAACCGACGTCGAGCTTGCGGAACACGTTGTAGACGTGCCGCTTGACCGTGCCGATCGCGAGCTGCAGGTCCGCCGCGATCTCGGCGTTGGTGCGCGCAGCCGCGAGGAGCCGCAGGACCTCGAGCTCGCGGTCGCTGAGTGGTGATCCCGCGCGGGCCTCGGTGACCAGGTCGACCGGGAACGTCACCGGCGCGGCATCGGCGTGTGCGGCCCGGGCGATGCGGTCGACGAGCTCGCGGCTCGGGGTGTCCTTCGTCACGAAGTCGACCGCACCGGCGTCGAGCAGTGTCCGACGCAGGACGGCATCGCGGTGCATCGTGAGCACCACCACGCGGACGTCCGGACGGGTGCGGCACACCGTGGCGATCGTGGTGCGTGCCGGCGGACCGTCGAGCTCGACGTCGAGGAGCAGGACGTCGATGGCGGCAGCTTCGGGGGAGTCGAGGACGTCGGACGGACGCTCGCCGTGCGCGACCACGCGGATCGTGGGGACGGCGGCGAGGATCGTGGCCAGTCCTTCGCGGAACAGCTGGTGGTCGTCGACGATGGCGACGTGCGTGACGGTCACAGCGTGCCCCTCGGGATCGTCAGGCGGACGGTGGTGCCGGTGCCGGTGCCTGGGGTGCTCTCGACGTCGAGTCGCGCGCCGATGACCGCGGCCCGCTCGCGCATGGTCTGCTGCCCGAGGCGTCCGTCGGCGTCGGCATCGGGGTCGAAGCCCGGGCCGTCGTCGGAGACCGTCACGACGAGGGATGCCGAGGTCCACGCGAAGTGCACCTCGGCGGTGGAGTGCGGAGCGTGCTTCCGGCGGTTCGTGAGCGCCTCGAGCAGGATCGTCAGCGCTTCCTCGGCCTGCCAGTTCGGCAGGTGCTCGGGCGTACCCATGGTGCTGAACGACAAACGGTGGTCGTCGGAGAACAGGTCCCTGGCGTGCCGGGCGAGCGCATCGTCGAGCAGGGCGTCGCCGACGCGGGCGTGCAGGCTCACCGCGAGGTCCTGCACGTCGCCGAGTGCTCGGCGCAGGAGCCGGGCGGCGTCGTCGAGCTGGTCGGCCCGTTCGCCGGCCGGGGGATCGGTCAGCAGCACCAGGTCGAGCCGCTGGAGCCCGGCGAGGATGCCGTGCGCCACGCGGTCGTGCAGGTCACGGGCGATCTGCGTGCGGGAGTCCAGGTGCGCCGTCGTGACGCGCTGGCGCAGCGCTTCCGTGTAGGCGACGGCCCCGGCGGGGAACCGGCTCCAGATGCCCGCGTGCAGGGCTCTGGTGGCGCGCAGGACCTCGGTGGTGGACACCGCGCCGACCTCGTCCACGAAGACGGGCAAGTAGGCGTCGAAGAGCATCTCCGCGGCGAGCATCGCGCCGGCGGGGTGCTGGGACTGTTCGGCGTGCAGGGAGCCGGAGGCCAGGTGCTCCGGATCGAGGTACGCGCCGCTCACCACGCTGTCCTCGGCACCGGCGGCGTAGCGCGCGTGTGCCTCGGCGATCATCGACGTCACGTTGTCGACGAGGTTCTGCGTCAGGACCGGGTCGTCGGCGAGCTCGGGGAACTGTGCGGCGATCCGTTCGAGGACCGGGCGGAGGTGGTCGGCGCGTGACATCGCTGTCGAGGCTATCCGTGTCGTCGCGGCCGGGGGAGCGGCGGCCGAGTCGTGTGTCGGGAGGTGTAGTGCCGAGCGCCCGACCGTGGAAAAGCAGAAGGCCCCGGTTCCGGAGAACCAGGGCCTTCTTCGTACTGTCTCAACACAGTGTCGGGGTGACAGGATTTGAACCTGCGACCTCCTCGTCCCGAACGAGGCGCGCTACCAAGCTGCGCCACACCCCGCGGTGTGATCACTCCGTACCGGAGCAACCCGACAATACTATCCGATGATCGGGGGTGCTCACGACCATCCGGCGAACTCCCGGGCGCGTCGTCAGGAGGTGCGGGCGGTGAGGGTGACGACGACCGCTTCGGGGCGGCACGAGAACCGCACGGGCGCGTAGATCGAGGTGCCGAGACCGGCCGAGACCTCGAGCCACGACCAGTGGTTCCGGTGCTCCCACTTGTGCAGCCCGCTGACGTACCGGCGGGGCAGGTCGCTGTTCGTGACGAGGGCACCGACCCCGGGCACCTGGACCTGGCCGCCGTGGGTGTGGCCAGCGAAGATGATGTCCGCACCCTGGGTGACGAAGGCGTCGAGCACGCGGCGGTAGGGCGCGTGCGTGACTCCGATCGCGACGGGAGCTGGGCCGTCCTCGTCTTCGGACCAGGGCACCTCGCCGCGCATCTCGTCGACGTTCGTGGGGAGCAGGTCGAGCCGGTCCCAGTCGCGGTGTGCGTCCGAGGTGCCGAACAGCTCGAACCGCGAGCCGCGGAGCTCGATGGCGCGGGCGTGGTCGTTCAGGTCGAGCCACCCGAGGGACTCGAAGAACGCCGTCTGCCGGTCGATGTCGAGCTCGACGGGCTTCGCCTCGCTGTGCATGCGGCTCGGGCCGGAGAAGTACTTCAGCGGGTTGCGCGGCGACGGTCCGAAGAAGTCGTTCGACCCGTACGCGAACACGCCGGGGACACCCCGGAACGGCTCCAGTGCGTACTCCACGGCCGCGTTCGCCGTGGGGTGCCCGAGGTTGTCGCCGGTGTTGACGATGAAGTCCGGCTCCACCAGGGACAGGTCGCGCAGCCACTGCTGCTTGTCGGCCTGCCACGGGGCCATGTGGATGTCGGACAGGTGCAGGACCGTGACGTCACGCGACCCCGGCGGGAGGACCGGGACGGTCTCCCACCGGATGCCGAAGCGTCGACGCTCGACGAGCGAGCCCCAGGCGAACGAGGCGGCGCCGACGGCCGCGCCGGCTGCGAGGACCCCGAGCGCGGCGCGACCCCGGGTCACTTGCAGTCCTTGGGCGCCTTGCCGTTCTTGTCGCCGTACAACTGGATGTTCACGTCGGCGTTCTTGTCGGCGGCAGCGCCGATCGCGGGTTCGACGGCTGCGACCTTGCACGTCTTGTTCCCGCCGCCCTTCGCGAAGTCGTCCGACACGTTGACGTTGCCGAATCCGGCGTCGTTCAGCGCCGAGCGGGCATCGCCGAGCGAGTCACCGCCGATCTCCGGCACGTTGGCCTGCGAGCCGTCCGAGGTGTAGACCGTCACGCTCGAACCGGAGGACAGGAGTGCACCAGCGGACGGCGAGGTCGACGACACCGAACCGGGGTTGCCGGTGCCGGGGCGGGCGCCACCGTCGACGTAGGTGAAGCCGGCGCCGGAGATCGCTGCGCGGGCTTCGTCAGCGGTCTTCCCCTGCAGGTTCGGGAGTGCCTTGGCGTTGCCACGGATCGCCGTGGGCTGCGGGTCTGTGAAGGCACCGGCGGGATAGGTGGCATTGATCGCGGTCATCGCCTGCCGCCACACATCGGCGCGGGATCCGGCGTACGTGCCGTTGACCCCGTTGCTGTAGTGCCGGAGGTTGTTCTTCTTGCCGTCGGTGTTGCCCTGCCAGTAGGCGGTGGCGACGCGTGAACTCGCGCCGACGAGCCAGATCTGGTCAGCCTCGTCGGTCGTGCCCGTCTTGGCGAACATCTGGGTGCCGTCCGGCGTCTGTGCACCGCGCGCGGTACCGCTGGTGATCGTGCCCTTCATGGCGTAGATCGCAGCCTGTGCGAACGCCGGGTCAACTGCCTGCTGGCAGTCCTTCGTCTGGCCGCCGAGCTGCTTGCCGGACGGCGAGGTGATCTGGTCGATGGCGATCGGCTTGCAGTAGATGCCGTTGTTCGCGACAGCGGCGTAGGCAGCGGCCATCGTCATCGGGGCGATCTCGTTGGTACCGAGGATGGCCGACGGGTTCTGGTACTGCAGCTCGCCGCCGTCAGCGCGGTGCACACCGAGCGACTGCGCGATGTCCCGGATGTCGCAGAGGTCGAGCTTCTGGGCCATCGACGCGAACGCGCCGTTGATCGAGCCAGCGGTGGCCCCGAGCACGCTCCAGTTGCCGCCCTCGCCCGGAGCGTCATTCGAGACGTCGAACTTCGTGTAGTCGGTCTGACCGCAGATGGTCCACGGCGTGACCACACGTTCAGCACCGCTGACGGTCTCGTTGAGCCCGTGGCCGGTCTTGATCCAATCCAGCAGGGTGAAGAGCTTGTACGTCGAGCCGGTCTGGAACCCGCCGGAGTTGCCGTACTTGTAGTCGACGCTGTAGTTCAACGAGGTCGATGTCGGTGCCGACTTCAGCGACTCGTCGAAGTCCTTGTTCTGCGCCATCGTCACGATGCGGCCGGAGCCGGCCTCGATCGAGTTGAGCGTCGCGCCCAAGGCCAGGTTCGTCTCGGCCTTGTTGTCGTAGGTGTTGAGGAGCTGCTTCTGCTCGGCGTTGAGGTCGATGTTCAGCGTCGTCTGGATCTTGTAGCCGCCGTTCCGCCACGCGGTGTCGCGTGCCTTCTGCGACGAGCCGAGCTGCGACATCTCGAGCACGACCTTCTTGGCGTAGTCGCAGAAGAACTGCGAGCCGTCGCCGACCGATGCCCGGCAGCCCTGCGAGGGCTGCGTCAGGTGCACGTAGTCCGCGGGCTTCGACAGGCGGGCCGTGCGGTACTCGGCCTCGGTCAGGTTCTTCTGGTCGTACATCGAGCGCAGGATGACGTTGCGCCGGGCGACGTTGGCGTCGTACTTCTTCGGCGTCGACAGGTTGCGCGCCTCGGGGTACTGCACGATGGCCATCAGCGAGGCGGCCTCGGCCGGGGTCAGGTTCGTCGCACTCTTGTTGTAGTAGTGCTGCGCAGCGGCCTGCACACCGTAGGTCTGGTCGCCGAAGTACGCGATGTTCAGGTAGGCGGTGAGGATCTCCTTCTTGGAGTACTTCTTTGCCAGCCCGATCGCGAGCTTCATCTCCTCGAGCTTGCGGGGGATGGTCTGCTCGACGGCCTCGTTGTAGGCCTTCTGCTGCTCCTTCTTCGTGGGGAGGTTCAGCGCTTCGTTCATCTTGATGTTGCGGACGAGCTGCATGGTCAATGTCGACCCACCGCCCGAGTCGCCGAGTCCACCGGCGATGCTGCCCACGCCGGCGCGGATGAGCGAGGTCATGTCGACGCCGCCGTGGCTGTAGAAGCGCTTGTCCTCGCCGTCGATGGCCGCGTTCTTCAGCTGGTCGCTGATCTGGTCGAACTTCAGTTCCTGCCGGTTCTGGTCGTACAGCGTCGCGAAGTGCACCGACTTGCCGCCCGAGTACGCGTACAGCTCGTTGCGCTGCGGCAGGTCACCGATCTCGATGTACTCCGGCAGCGACTCGAACACACCGATCGTCGAGGTCGTCGTGACACCGGCGACCGCGATGGCCGGGGTGACCCCGATCGTGACGAGCAGGCCGGCGAGGGCACTGAACCCGACGAATCCGATGAAGGCGCCGACTGCTGAGACGGGCTTGGTCCGCGAGGCAGACGTCTTCTGGGCAGACATAGGATGCAGCCTAAACGACACCCACGACTGAAAGGCTGGCAAGGAACCGCATGACTCGCTGGGAGTACTTCACCACGCCCCTGATGATCCACAACACCACCGCCATCCTCAACAACTACGGGGACGAGGGCTGGGAGCTGGTCCAGATCGTCACCGGCCCCGAGGGTGGGCTCGTCGCGTACCTCAAGCGTCCGAAGGCCGACGCATGAGCATCGCGGACCGCCTCGCCGAGCTGGGGCTGACGCTCCCGCCGGTCGCAGCACCCGTCGCCGCCTACGTCCCCGCGGTCGTCACCGGCCAGTACGTCTACACGGCCGGCCAGCTGCCGTTCGTCGACGGCGCTCTGCCCGTCACCGGCAAGGTCGGAGCGTCGGTCGACGCTGAGACCGCCACCGCGCAGGCCCGCGTGGCCGCGCTCAACGCCCTGGCCGCCGTCGAGTCGGTCGCCGGGTCGCTCGACCGCGTCGCCCGGGTCGTCAAGGTCACCGTGTTCGTCGCGTCGGAGCCGTCCTTCACGGGCCAGCCCGGGGTCGCGAACGGCGCCTCCACCCTGGTCGGCGAGGTCTTCGGCGACGCCGGCGTCCACGCGCGCAGCGCGGTGGGTGTGGCCGTGCTCCCGCTGGACGCTCCTGTGGAGGTCGAGCTGGTGGTGGAACTGACGTCCTGACGGACCGTCAGCAGTGAAGCGAATGCAGGTGGGGCCTCCAGTCCGACATGGACTGGAGGCCCCACCTGCGTGACACGGACTACATGAGTTCCGCGATGGTCGCCATGATCGTCGGGTCGGCCAGCGTCGTCGTGTCGCCGATGCGGCGGCCCTCGGCCGCGTCGCGGAGCAGACGCCGCATGATCTTGCCGGAGCGCGTCTTCGGCAGCTCGGGGACGATGACCACCTGGCGAGGCTTCGCGATCGCACCGATGCGCTTGCCCACCCAGTTGCGGAGTTCGGTCGATGCCGATTCGCGGTCGACGTCGGCGGCGGCCTCGGCGGTCAGGATGACGTACGCGACGACCGCCTGTCCGGTGGTCTCGTCGGCGGCTCCGACGACGGCGGCCTCGGCGACGCCCTCGTGCCCGACCAGGGCGGACTCGATCTCGGCCGTCGACAGGCGGTGCCCGGAGACGTTCATGACGTCGTCGACGCGGCCCTGGATCCAGATGTCGCCCTGGCCGTCGAGCCGCGCTCCGTCGCCGGCGAAGTACCGGCCGGGGAACCGCGACCAGTACGTTTCGACGAAGCGGTCCGGGTCGCCCCAGATGCCGCGCGCCATCGACGGCCACGGCTCCGTGATCGTGAGGTAGCCGCTCTCTCCCGGGTCGGCGCGGTTGCCGTCGTCGTCGACGATCTCGGCGACGATGCCGGGCAGCGGCGTCTGCGCTGCGCCGGGCTTGAGCTTCGTCACGCCGGGCAGCGCGGAGATCATGATCGCGCCGGTCTCGGTCTGCCACCACGTGTCGACGATGGGCGTGCGGTCGTGGCCGATGACCTGGCGGTACCAGTTCCACGCCTCGGGGTTGATCGGTTCGCCGACGCTGCCGAGCAGACGGAGGGTCTCGAGACTGCGCGCCTCGGGGATCTCGCGGCCGGCCTTCATCGCCGCGCGCACGGCGGTCGGCGCGGTGTACAGGACGGTGACGCCGTAGGAGTCGACGATGTCCCACCAGCGGCCGGGCTTCGGCTCGTCGGGCGTGCCCTCGTAGAGCACCTGCGTCACGCCGTTCGCCAGGGGGCCGTAGACGACGTACGAGTGCCCGGTGATCCAGCCGATGTCGGCGGTGCACCAGTAGACGTCCTTCTCCGGGTGCATGTCGAACACGTTCTTGTGCGTGTACGCGGCCTGGGTCAGGTAGCCGCCGGAGGTGTGCACGATGCCCTTCGGCTTCCCGGTCGTGCCCGAGGTGTACAGGATGAAGAGCGGGGTCTCGGCGGGGAAGGCTTCGGGCGTGTGCTCCGGGGCGGCCTTCGCGACCTCGTCGTGCCACCACAGGTCGCGGTCGTTCCAGGCGATCTCGTTGCCGCCGCGCTTGACGACCAGGACGTGCTCGACGCTGTCGGTGCCCTCGCCCTCGAGCGCCTCGTCGACCGCGGGCTTGAGCGCTGACACCGCGCCACGGCGCCAGCCGCCGTCCGCCGTGACGACGAGCTTCGCGCCGGCGTCCTCGATGCGGGCGCGGAGGCTCTCGGCGCTGAACCCGCCGAAGACCACGGAGTGCACGGCGCCGATGCGGGCGACGGCGAGCATCGTCACGACGGCCTCGGGGATGAGCGGCAGGTAGACGACGACGCGGTCGCCCTGTCCGACGCCGAGGTCGGTGAGCATGTTCGCGGCGCGCTGCACGTCGGCGGTCAGTTCGGCGTAGGTGATCCGGCGGGTGTCGCCGGGAGCGCCCTCGAAGTGGATCGCCACCCGGTCGCCGTTGCCCGCGCGGACGTGCCGGTCGAGGCAGTTCTCGGCCACGTTGAGCGTGCCGTCGGCGAACCACTTCGCGAACGGGGCGCCGGACCAGTCGAGGGTCTGCGTGAACGGCGTGCGCCAGTCGAGCAGACTGCGGGACTGCTCGGCCCAGAAGGCCTCGCGGTCGGCGGCGGCGGCCTCGTGCAGGTCTTCGTGCGCGACGGCGTCGGCGACGAACTCGGGTGTCGGCGGGAAGGTGGCGCCGTCGTCCTCGCGGTGGTCGGTCTGGGTCGGAGTGGACATCGATGTCCTTTCGCGTCGTTGCGTCCTCAGGGTGCGCCACGGAGACTACCCCTCGGCCCGTGCGCTGCGCGGTTGCGTGACGAGCGGCGGCCCGGGTCCGGGGAGCGGGGCCCCGACGGCGGGCCCGGGTCTGGGGCAGCGGGGCCGCGACGGCGGGCACCAGCGTGTCTTGGTCGCGGCGGCACGCCCGGCGGTCGTGTCGGGGGTTGCCCCGAGGGGCGGATCGTGGGGTACAGTAGTTCCTGCTGGACTCGTTTCCGGCGGCATCGAATCGGATTCCCCCCAATCCTTCGATGTCCAGGCGGCACCAGTTCCCCCCAACCGGTGCCGCCTCTTCTTTTGTCCGTGGTCCGGCTCGAGCGATCAGCGCTCGCCGGCCGCCGACGATCGGCGGCGATCCGCACGGGGGCGCCGGTCGAGTGGACAGACCGGTACATGCTCACGCATGGAGCGCGCGATGGGCTCGTAGCAATTGCTACTCCGTCCCGGTGCCCGTGGTCGACGGCGCCCGCTCGTGTGGTCTGTCGTCGCGCTGCGCCGGGCGCTCCTCACCGAGTGGGGTACGGCTTTCCGTTTCGGGGGACAAATCGGTCCGTTGGTGCCATCGGCGCTTACCTCTCCACAGGCTGGTTGTGGCACCGGATGCCGAAAACGGCTCTCCTCCTACGCTCTGGCGTCATGCACCGTCACCGTGCCACGCCGTTCCTGCCCGGGGCCGGGCCTGTTCCGCCCAGGGCCGGACCGTTTCTGCCCGGGGCCGGGTCCGTTCTGCCCGGGGCCGGGCCTGTCCCGCCCGGGGCCGGGCCTGTTCCGCCCGCGGCTGCAGCCACCGCCCTTCGGCGTCGAACGCACGGTGTCGTCGAGTTCGAGGAACTCGCCGGCCTCGTGACGGACGCCGGGGTCACCGACGTCCTGGTCGTCGGCGGCGTCGGCACCTGGACCGACCGTGGCGGCGGACTCGAAGCCGCCGCGCCGCGCCTGAGCGAGGCGCGCACCCGGGAGCTCGCCACGCGGCTGGTGGCGCTCGGCGGACGCCACGTCGACGAGACCACTCCGTGCGCCGACGTCCGGCACGGCGACGGGATCCGGGTGCACGACGTGCTCGCCCCGGTCTCGGTCGGTGGCACGGCGATCTCGATCCGGCTCCCACACCCAGACCGGCCGACCCTCGCCGCACTCGACCGCGCCGGCACCTTCGAGCACGTTCCGCGCTCCGTCGTCGAGGCGGCCGTGCACCAGCGCCGCAACGTCCTGGTCACCGGTGCCACCGGCAGCGGCAAGACCACCCTGCTCGCCGCGATGCTCGGCGCCGTCCCGGCCGACGAGCGGATCGTCACGGTCGAGGACGTCGCCGAGCTGCGCATCGCCCACCCGCACGTGGTCGCACTCGAAGCGCGGCAGGCGAACGCCGAGGGCGTCGGCGCGCTCGGCCTCGACCGGCTCGTGCGTGAGGCCCTGCGGATGCGCCCGGACCGGATCGTCGTGGGGGAGTGCCGGGGCGCCGAGGTCCGCGAGCTCATGTCCGCGCTGAACACGGGCCACGACGGGGGTGCCGGCACCGTGCACGCGAACGGTGTCGCTGACGTCGCCGCTCGGCTCGAGGCGCTCGGCGCCCTCGCCGGGCTCGGCGTCGAGGCGCTCGCCCGACAAGCGGTCAGCGCGTTCGACCTGGTGCTCCACGTCGAGCGTCGGGCAGGCGGACGACGGCTCGCTGCGGTGGGCGCGTTCCACGTCGGGTCGGACGGGAGGCTCGGGGTGCGCCCGGTGGACGGGGCACCGTGAGCAGGGGGTCGCTCCTGGGACGTCGGGTCCGGCGTCCCGCGCCGTTCGACCCGGCGCGCGTGGCCGGCACCCTGGACCGGGTCGCGACGCTCGTCGCCGCCGGGGTCCCGCCGCCGCGGGCCTGGGAGCTCGTCGGCAGGCTCCCTGCAGGGACCGCTCCCGCGTCCGCGGACATCGCCGTCGTCCTGCGGGTCGCGGACCGGACCGGCGCCCCCGTCGCGGAGACGCTCGGGGCCCTCGCCGGAGCGCTCCGCCGATCGGCAGCGTCGGACCGGGCGATCCGGGTCGCCCTCGCCGGCCCGCGCACCAGTGCCCGCGTCGTCCTGGCGCTGCCGTTGTTCGGCCTCGGACTCGGGGCCGCGTGGGGGTCCGGAGCCGTGCAGGTCCTCACGAGCTCGCCGCTCGGCTGGGTCTGCTCGGCGCTCGCCACCGTGCTCGTCCTGTCCGGGCGCGCCTGGACCGCGCGGCTCGTCCGGTCGGCGACGCCGGACGGACGCGTGCCCGGGGTCGTCCTCGACGCCTGGGCGGTGGCCGTCTCGGGCGGTGGTTCGTGGATCGCCGCCGGCGAGGCGGTCCGTCGTGCCGCCGACGGGATCGTCCCGCCGGCTGCCGACGTGGCTCGCCTGCGCGAGGTCCTCGACCTGGCCGTGCGAGCGGGCGTGCCCGCGGCGGGACTGCTGCGCCGCGCCGCGGAGGACGTCCGTGACGACGCTGCTGCCGCCGGCCTCGCCGCGGCCGAGCGCCTGGCCGTCCGACTGGTGCTGCCGCTCGGTGTCTGCGTCCTGCCCGCGTTCGTGCTCGTCGGAGTGGTCCCCGTCGTGGTCGGCGTCCTCTCCTCCACCGTCGTCGGTGCGCGATGACCTCTCCACAGATGCCGCTCGAGGCGCTGATCGTGCGGTGGCCACGCGCCACGCTGGGATCACCGCAACAGAAGGGACGAACCCATGAGCACCACCCCGAACCGAATCCGTCGCACCAGCCGCGTCGTCGACCGGCTCCGCGCCGTCGCGCAGGACGACCAGGGGTCCGCGACCGCCGAGTACGCGGTCGTCATCCTCGCCGCCGTGGCGTTCGCCGGCGTGCTCGTCGCCGTCATGCGCTCGGGCGAGGTGCAGACCATCCTCACCGAGCTCGTCCGCGGTGCCCTGTCCCTGTGACCACGAGCGGCGCTCCGACCGGGGCTCGGTCACGGTCGAGTTCGCGGTCGTGCTGCCCGCCGTTGCACTCGTCCTCACCCTGCTCGTCGCGGCCGTGCTGGTCGTCGACGGACAGGGACGCCTGCAGTCGGCCGCCTCGGCGGCTGCGCGGGGCGTCGGGCGCGGGGACGACGCCGTCGGACTCGCCGCCGCCGAGCGGATCGCGCCGGGATCCTCCGTCACGATCCGGCGCACCGACGACCTGGTGTGCGTCGACGCCACGCGCGGCGGCACCGGTCCGTTCTCGGCGCTGCCGCTCCGGGCGACGGCGTGTGCTGCGGCCGGGGGACGCTGACCCCGAGCGCGGTTCGGTGACCGTGCTCGTCGCCGCCGTCCTCGGCGTCGGGGTGCTCGTCGCGTCGTCAGCGCTCGCCGCCGCCGGACACCGCACGCAGGCGGTCCGGGCCGGGGACGCCGCCGACGCCGCCGCGACCTCGGCCGCTGCGACGTCCATCGGACTCTTGACCGGCTCGCCGTGCGACGTCGCCGAGCGGGTCGCACGGGCGAACGGCTCGGCCCTCGTGGCCTGCGACCTCGCCGCCGCGACGGCCCGGGTGCGGGTGGTCGTCGGCTCCGGACCGTTCGCCGTCGGCGCATCCGCGGTCGCCGGTCCGGCGGACGACCACCCCGACCACGGTGTGTATGGTGTGCCTGTCGGCCACCGGTCACCGATGTCCCGGGCGACCCGGACACGTTCGTGTCCAGGGCCGACCAGCACCACGGATCAAGGAGACACGTGCCAGGCACGAAGAAGCTCGTGATCGTCGAGAGCCCTGCGAAGGCGAAGACGATCGCGCAATACCTCGGTGACGGATACGAAGTCCAGGCCTCGGTCGGACACATCCGCGACCTCGTCGAGCCCAAGAACCTGCCGGCCGAGCTCAAGAAGGGCTCCCTCGGCAAGTTCTCGGTGGACGTCGACAACGGCTTCGAGCCGTACTACGTCGTGTCCGACGCCAAGAAGAAGACGGTCGCCGAACTCAAGCGTGCGCTCAAGGATGCCGACGAGCTCTACCTCGCAACAGATGAAGACCGCGAGGGTGAAGCGATCGCGTGGCACCTGCTCCAGGTCCTCAAGCCGAAGGTCCCCGTCAAGCGGATGGTCTTCCACGAGATCACGAAGGAGGCGATCCAGCGGGCGCAGGAGGCCACCCGTGAGCTCGACACCGCCCTCGTCGACGCGCAGGAGACCCGCCGCATCCTCGACCGTCTCTACGGGTACGAGGTCTCGCCGGTCCTGTGGCGCAAGGTCGCTCCCGGCCTCTCCGCCGGTCGTGTGCAGTCCGCCGCGACCCGGCTCGTGGTCGACCGCGAACGCGAGCGGCTCGCCTTCGTCTCGGCCAACTACTGGGACCTCTCCGCTCGGTTCGAGAAGACGGGGGAGTCCTCCTTCTCGGCGCGACTCGCCCGGATCCAGGGCACCCGCGTCGCCTCGGGGCGCGACTTCGACGACCGCGGTGCGCTCAGCGGTGACGTCGTGCGTCTCGACGAGGCCGCAGCCGCCTCGCTGACCACCGTGCTCGAGCGCGCCGGGGACGCCACCGTCCGCAGCGTCGACTCGAAGCCGTACACCCGCCGTCCGGCGGCACCGTTCACCACGTCGACCCTGCAGCAGGAGGCAGCACGCAAGCTGCGCCTGTCGCCGCGGCAGACGGCGCGTGCAGCGCAGACGCTGTACGAGAACGGGTACATCACCTACATCCGTACCGACTCGGTCTCGCTCTCGAAGCAGGCGATCGACGCGGCCCGCAAGCAGGCGGCCGACCTGTACGGCGCCGCGACCGTGCCGGACAAGCCCCGTCTGTACGCGAGCAAGAGCAAGAACGCGCAAGAGGCGCACGAGGCGATCCGTCCCTCGGGCGACTCCTTCCGCACTCCGCAGGAGCTCCAGGGCACGCTCACCGGTGTCGAGTGGCGGCTCTACGACCTCATCTGGAAGCGCACCGTCGCCTCCCAGATGGCGGACGCCAAGGGCTCGACCGCATCGATCGTGCTCGGTATCTCGTCGACCGAGTCGGTCGAGGGCATCACGTCGACCGCGAACGGCACGGACGCCGAGTTCACCGCGTCCGGCACCGTCATCACCTTCCGCGGGTTCCTCAGCGCCTACGAAGAAGGCCGCGACGAGGACCGCCACGAGTCGAGCGAGCGTGCCGGTCAGGACGTCGCACTGCCCGACGTCAAGCAGGGCGAGCACCTCGAGGTGCACGACGTGCTGGCGAAGGGGCACGACACCACGCCGCCGCCGCGCTTCACCGAGGCCAGCCTCATCAAGACGCTGGAAGAGCTCGGGATCGGGCGTCCGTCGACCTACCCGACGATCAGCCCGACGATCATCGACCGCGGCTACGTCTCCCTGCGCGGCACCCAGCTCGTGCCGAACTGGATCGCGTTCAGCGTGGTCCGGTTGCTCGAGGAGTACTTCGGCGATCTGGTGGAGTACGACTTCACCGCCGAGATGGAAGAGGACCTCGACCGGATCGCCCGCGGCGACGCCGACCGGGTCGACTGGCTCAAGGGCTTCTACTTCGGTGGTGGCGCCGACGACCAGCGCGGCCTGCGGACCGTCATCGACAACCTCGGCGAGATCGACGCGCGTGAGATCAACTCGGTCGAGCTCGCACCGGGCCTCACCCTGCGGATCGGTCGTTACGGCCCCTACATCGAGGTGCCGAGCGACGACCCGGAGAAGCCGCGTCGCGTCAACGTCCCCGAGGACCTGGCGCCCGACGAGCTGACCGTCGAGAAGGCCAAGGAACTCGTCGACGCCCCCGTCATCGGCGACCGCGTCGTGGGCATCAACCCGGACACGGGCAAGGAGGTCCTGGCGAAGGACGGCCGCTTCGGCCCCTACGTCACGGAGCGCACCCCGGAGCCCGAGCCCACCGTCGACCCGAAGACCGGCGAGGTCGTTGACGCCGCGGCCGCAGCCCCGGAGCCCGCAGCAGCCGAGGCCCCCGCCGAGACGACGACCGGCAAGAAGGCCCCGGCGAAGAAGGCCCCGGCGAAGAAGACGACGAAGAAGGCCGCGGCGCCCAAGGAACGGACCGCCTCGCTCTTCAAGTCGATGGACCCGGCGACCGTCGACCTCGAGACCGCGCTGAAGCTCCTCGACCTGCCCCGCGTCGTCGGACAGGACCCGGAGACCGGCAACGACATCACCGCGCAGAACGGTCGCTACGGCCCGTACCTGAAGAAGGGGACGGACACCCGAACGCTCCCGGGCGAGGACGCGATCTTCGACATCGACCTCCCCGGTGCGCTCGAGATCTTCTCGCAGCCGAAGTACGGCGGGAACCGTGCCGCGAGCTCCGCGCTGAAGGAGTTCGAGGCGGACCCCGTGTCCGGCAAGCCGATCAAGATGAAGGACGGCCGCTTCGGCCCCTACGTCACCGACGGCGAGACGAACGCGACGATCCCGAAGGGCGAGGACGTCGAGGCCGTCGACCACGCCCGTGCGGTCCAGCTCATCGCGGACAAGCGCGCCAAGGGTCCGGTCAAGAAGAAGACGCCTGCCCGACGGGCGCCGGCGAAGAAGAAGTGACCGGACGGTTCATCACGCTCGAGGGCGGCGACGGCGCGGGCAAGACGACCCAGGCCGAGCTGCTCTCGGCGTGGCTCGTCGAGCACGGCCGCACCGTCCTGCGCACCCGCGAGCCCGGCGGCACCGACCTGGGCCTCAGGATCCGCGAGATCGTGCTGCACGAGCGCGGGCACGTGTCGCCCCGGGCCGAGGCGCTGTTGTACGCGGCAGACCGCGCGCACCACGTCGAGACGGTCGTGCGTCCCGCGATCGCCCGCGACGAGGTCGTGCTGCAGGACCGCTACATCGACTCGTCGGTCGCCTACCAGGGCGTCGCGCGCGGCCTCGGCGCCGAACACATCCGCTCGGTGTCGGAGTGGGCGGCGGACGGCCTGGCGCCGGACCTGACGATCCTGCTCGACCTCGACGTGACGGTCGGACGCGCCCGGGTCGCCGCGGCCCGTGGCGACACGTTCGACCGCCTGGAGTCCGAGGCCGAGGCGTTCCACGAGTCGGTGCGACGGGCCTTCCTGGACATGGCGGCGGCCGAGCCCGACCGCTTCCTGGTGGTCGACGCCGGCGGATCCACCGATGACGTGCAGCGTGCCATCCGTGCCGCGGTCGCCCCGCTCGTCGCGATCGACCCGGCATGACCGTGGTCGCCCGCATGGTGGTGGTAGCCCGCATGACGGTGGTCGCTGACAGGATGGTCCCGTGAGCGTGTGGGACGGCCTGACCGGTCAGGAAGAAGCAGTCGCCTCCCTCCGGAACGCCGCGGAGTCGACCGACGGCACCGGCGGCATGACGCACTCGTGGTTGATCACGGGGCCGCCCGGGTCCGGCCGGTCGAACGTGGCGACGGCGTTCGCCGCGGCCCTCGTGGGCAACGGTCCCGACGACGACCACACCCTGCAGCAGATCACCGCGAAGACCCATCCCGACGTGTCGGTGCTCACGACGCAGCGCGTGATCATCACGATCGACGAGATCCGGCAGCTCGTGACCTCGTCGTACTACTCGCCCTCGGTCGGGCGGTACCGCATCGTCATCATCGAGGACGCCGACCGCATGACGGAACGCACCTCGAACCTGCTGCTCAAGGCGCTCGAAGAACCTCCGGAGCGCACCGTCTGGATCCTCTGCGCTCCGAGTGAAGCCGACCTGCTGCCCACCATCCGGTCGCGCGTCCGCTCCGTACGCCTCCGGGTCCCCGGCATCGAGTCCGTCGCCGACCTGCTCGTCGCCCGCACCGGCATCGACCGCGCCCTCGCGATGGACGCAGCACGGCAGGCGCAGAGCCACATCGGCATGGCGCAGCGCCTGGCCACGAGCGAGGACGCCCGCGATCGTCGCCGCCGCACCCTGACGACCGTGCTCGGCGTCCGGAGCGTCGGCGACGCCGTGATGGCCGCCGCCGACCTGCTCGCCGTCGCCGACGAAGACGCCAAGGCGATCACGCAGCAGCGCGACTCCGAAGAACGCGACGCCGCACTGCGATCGCTCGGCATCGAACCCGGCGGGACGATCCCGCCGGCCCTCCGCTCGCAGCTCCGGCTGCTCGAGGACGACCAGAAGCGCCGTGCGACCCGCAGCCTGCGCGACGGTCTCGACCGCATCCTGGTCGACGTGTCCTCGCTGTACCGCGACCTGCTCCTGCTCGGTCTCGGTGCCCCGGCGGAACCCGTGAACCTGGCGATGCGCGACCACCTCGACCAGGCCCTGCAGTCGGTCACGCCGGCCGCGGCGCTCGAGGTGCTCGACGCGATCGCCCTCGCCCGGCAGCGGATCGCCGCGAACGTGGCGGCGTTGCTCGCGCTCGAGGCGCTGCTCGTCACGATCGCCCGCGTCCGCCACTGACCGTGACGGACTCTCCCCGCGACGAGTGGGGCATGGGACAATCACGGCATGCCCGACGCTGAACCCGGCCTGCGCGAACGGAAACGCCGCGCCACCCGCCGCGCCATCCAGGCGGCCGCGCTCCGCATCACGATCGAGGACGGCCTCGGTGCGGTCACCGTGGACGAGATCTCGCGTCGAGCCGACGTCTCACCCCGCACGTTCTTCAACTACTTCCCGAGCAAGGAACAGGCGATCCTCGGGGACGACCCGGAGCTGCCCGACGACGCCGCGCTGCAGGAGTTCGTCGACGGGGGACCGGACGGCGACCTGCTGTCGGACCTCGGTGCACTGCTCGTGCACTCGACGCAGGAGCTCATCGAGGAACGCGGACTCATCGAGGAACGGCAGCAGGTGCTCCGGGCGAACCCCGAACTGTTCAGCCGACGCATGGAGTCGATGAAGGAGTTCCAGGCCGAGATCCAGGCGGCGGTCGCCCGGCGGCTCGAACGCGAGGACCCCGAGCTCGCCGCGGACCCCGACGCGCTCCGTCGTCGGGCGCGCCTGGCGTCGATCGTGGCGCTCGGTGCGCTCCGGCACGCGTGGTGGGAGTGGTCCGGGTCCGAGGCCGGTTCGCACCTGGTCGACGAGCTCCGCAGGTCCTTCGCCGAGCTCGGCGTGCTCGTTTCGCGTTCACTCGTCTGAGCCTGTATAGTCATTGATCGTGCCGCTCCGGGTTCGGAGCGAGCGCGCCGCCTTAGCTCAGTCGGTAGAGCGATTCACTCGTAATGAATAGGTCGTCGGTTCGATTCCGACAGGCGGCTCAGAACACGTCCCCGGTCACGGATCTGCAACAGGTCCTGACCGGGGATTTTTGCGTCTGCGGGAAACCGCACCCCTTGGCTCCGGACCAGACAGCGGGGGAGGACGCGGGTTAGCCTCGTCAGGACGCGGGGATCCCCGCGACCGACCACCTGCACCGCCCCGTACCCCCTCGGCGGACGACCGACGGAGGTACCGTGTTCAAGCGTGCGACGACCGTCGTCCTGGTGGCTGCTGCGGCTGCTGCGCTGGCCATCACGGCCGCCGCGGTGCCGGAGTCGCGGGCGACGTCATCGGCGGCCCCGGCCGGCGCATCGAGCAGCAGCGCGACCCCGACCCCGCACCCGACCACGGTGGCCACCGATCCGACCATCGGGCGCACGCCGACCTTCTCGGTGGACTTCGACACGCCGGCTGCGGCGAACGGCCCGTTCGCGGCGACGTACGCGCAGTCGTGGCAGCCGTACCCGGACGCTACCGGCGGCAAGTACTGGTCGAGCAAGATGGTCAGCGCGCACGACGGGTACATGGACATCGCCCTCGACGGCGAGCACGGATCGGCCGGCACGTTCGGCACGCCCGAGGACGCCTGGTCGCACGTCGGCGGGTCGTTCAGCATCCGCGCCCGTGCCACCGGCGGCGACAAGAACGGCGCAGCGATCATGCTCTGGCCGACGTCGAACGACTGGGCGGACGGCGAACTCAACTACCCCGAGGGCAACTTCGACGGCTCGCCGCGGGTGTTCCACCACTCGATGCTGCCCGGGGACGAGAAGGCGTCGGACAACTACAACACCCGGGTGTCCTGGCGGGACTGGCACACCTACACGACGGAGTGGATCCCCGGGCGGGCGATCCACTACTACCTCGACGGCAAGCTCGTCTTCACGGTCGCGCGGAACGTCCCGACGACCCCGCACCGCTACATGGTGCAGGTCGGCAACTGGGGCAAGGCCGGCAACCTGCAGATCGACTGGGTCCGCACCTACGACGCGCAGTGACGACGGGCCGCGCCGGCCCGCTCCCCGTTCTGGGGCTTCGCCGGACCTCCGTCGTGCGGGACGATCGAACCGAAGCCGTGTTCTCCGTTCGGAAGGTCGTCATGCTCCTGTCACTCGTCTACATGAGCGCCGCCGACGAACCCTTCGACCAGCCCCGCCTCGACGCGCTCCTCGAACACGCCAGGGCCCGGAACGCCGCATCGGGCCTGTCCGGCCTGCTCGTGTACAAGGACGGCCGCTTCATGCAGCTGCTCGAGGGGCCCGAGGCCGCGGTCCTCGAGACGTACCAGCGGATCACCGAGGACCCCCGGCACACCGACGTCGGGCTGCTCGTCGAGGAGCGGATCCACACGCCGCGGTTCGGCGAGTGGACGATGGCGTTCGACCGCGACCACGAGACCGCGCTCCCCGACGGCTTCGACACGTTCCTGTCCGACGGCGACCGGAGTGCGGACACCAGCAAGGCGCGAGCGTTGCTGCGCTGGTTCCGCACCCACCCGATGGCCGCGCCCGACGCCGCCCTGGGCAAGCACCGGCGCTGAGGGTCAGGGCAGGTAGTACGTCGGGTTCGGCAGCTTGACGCTGCGGTCCGCCGAACCCCCGAGCAGGTCGCTGTACTGGTCGCCGAAGTTCGCGACCACGTCGTAGCGTCCGCCCGATCGTGACTCGATGTGCGCCCGGGTCTGCGACTTGTACTCGACGGTGGTGCACTTCGCCGTGGCGCAGGTGATGTACGACGGCTGCTGCGACGCCCCGACCCCGGTCCACTTCGTGTAGTACGTCTCGGTGCCGCGCTTCGTGGCCGAGAACTGCGGGGAGCCGACGCGCTGCAGGTTGTCGATGGTGGCGGTCTCCTGATCGGCGTTCCGGCCGGTCAGCCCGATGATCGTGCAGCCGGAACGCTGTGCGATCGACACGAGCGAGGTCATCGACGGGGTCGCGGGGAACCGTTCGTCCTGCACCCACTCGTCCTGCCGTGCGGGGTCGAAGACGAAGTGCATGTCCGCGACCTCCATGTCGTAGGTCCAGAGCGTCGTGTCGTCGGCGTCGAGCACGATCGCAGGGTTGCGGTGCAGCTTGCGGCCGACGGCGCACTGGGCGGCGACGACGGGGGCCTGCCGCCGGACGAGGGACCGCATCTCGCGGATGTACGGGGAGTCGGTGCGGTTCGCGAGTCCGGTGCCGGGGTCGCCGTAGTACGTGGCGATGGTCTTCTTGACGGAGTCGATGTTCGGGATGCCCTCACCGGACTGGGTCGCACCGGACGTGCCGTCGGCCGCCATCGTGAACTGCGTCCGGGGCGCGAGCCGGGGCTCGGAGACGCCGGGCAGATCGGCCGAGGGCAGGTAGTAGGTGGGGTTCGGCAGCTTGAGGGACCGCTCGGCGTACCCGCCCTGCAGGTCGCTCCACTGGTCGCCGATGTTCAGCGTGATGTCGTAGCCGAGGTCCTGCTCGATGTGCTTGCGGGTCAGGGCCTTGTACTCGACGGTCGTGCAGCTCGCGGCGGCGCAGGTCACGTACGACGGCTGCTGCGAGGCACCCTTGCCGGTCCACTTCGTGAAGAAGCGGTCCTCGGTGAAGGCGGTGTAGCCGACCTTCGACAGGTTCTGCACGGTCGCGGTCTTCTGGTCGTCGTTCCGGCCGGTCAGTCCGAACACGGTGAAGCCCATCGCGGCGGCCCGGTTGACGAAGCCGACCATGGACGGGGTGGCGGCGAAGCGCTCGTCCTGGACCCACTCGTCCTGCCGTGCGGGGTCGAAGACGAAGTGCATGTCCGCGACCTCCATGTCGTACGTCCACAGGGTGGTGTCGTCGGCGTCGAGGACGATCGCGGGCTTCTCGCCGTGGCGGACGGCGCGGTCGTGGATGCGCTGCAGCGACGCTCCCTGGCGGGCGACGATCGATCGCATCTCGCGGATGTAGGGGGAGTCGGTCCGGTTCGCCAGGCCCGTGCCGGGGTCGCCGTAGTAGGTGGCGATGGTCTTCTTGACGGAGTCGATGTTCGGGATGCCCTCGCCGCCCTGGGTCGTACCGGACGTGCCGTCGGCAGCCATCGTGAAGTGCGTCCGCGGGGTCAGGCCGGCGTCGGCGGAGTGCCCCGGCGAGTGTCCCGGTCCGTGTCCTGGGTCGCCCCACCCGTGTGCGCTGGCCGGACCGCCGACGAGGGTGGACGTGAGGACGATCGCCGCACTGGTGGCGACGACGGAGAGGACGGAACGGCGCATGGAGGACCTGCACACCTTCGACTCGGGGAGGAGTGACCCCCGGATGGGGGATCTCGCAGCACGTTAGCTGGCAATCACCCGTGGAGTCCATACCAAAGTGCTGCGGCCAGTCCTGGTAGACATGGCCGCATGACGGTTCGCTGGGGAGTCATCGGCACGGGCGGCATCGCCCGGTCCTTCGTGGGCGACTGCGTCGCCGCCGGCATCGAGTTCACGGCGGTCGGCAGCCGCACCCGCGACGGTGCCGAGGCGTTCGCGGCGGAGTTCGGCATCCCACGGGCGCACGGCTCCTACGAGGACCTCGTCGCCGACGACACGGTCGACGCCGTGTACGTCGCGACCCCGCACGTCCGGCACGCCGAGGACGCCCTGCTCGCGATCCGCGCCGGCAAGCACGTCCTCGTCGAGAAGGCCTTCACGATGACGGCGGCCGAGGCGCGGACGGTGGTCGATGCTGCCCGTCGAGCGGGCGTCGCGGTGACCGAGGCGATGTGGACCCGGTTCCTGCCGCAGATGGCGATGATCCGCGAGGTCCTGGCCGAGGGGCGCATCGGCCGGCCGGTGCTCGTCGAGGCGACGCACCACCAGGCTCTGCCCACCGACCCGTCGCACCGGCTGCGCGATCCCGCCCTCGGCGGTGGAGCCCTGCTGGACCTGGGCGTGTACCCGGTGTCCTTCGCCGTCGACGTGCTGGGGGTGCCCACCTCGCTCGTCGCGGCCGGCACGCTGAGCGAGCAGGGTGTCGACACGCAGATGGGCATCGTCCTGACGCACGACGGCGGTGCACAGTCGGTGATCCACTTCGGGATGGACGTGCGCAGCCCGAACACGGCCTCCGTGATCGGCGAGTCGGGGCGCATCGACGTCGACTCGACCTGGTACACCCCGACGACCTGGCGGATCCGGGACCGCGACGGCGTCGTGGTCGAGGAGTTCGACGCGCGCGAGGAGCTCGCAGGCTACGGCCACGAGGCGCGCGCGTTCGAGGCGATGGTCACGTCCGGCGTGCACGAGGGCGGTCCGATGGACGCCGAACAGTCGGTCGCGATCATGGCCGTCATGGACGAGGCCCGCCGCCAGGTCGGCGTGCACTACCCCGCGGACGACGCCTCCACAGCGCCCTGATCCGGGTCGCGTCGTCCACATCGGGACGATCCGGCATGGAAGCTCCTGCCGCAGTTCCGTAGGATCGGTCGCGATGTCCGAGCAGCAGCCCACCCCGCCTTCCGTACCGGAGCGTGTCCGCGCCGCCGTCGCAGCCGCGCGCGCCTCCGCCGTGCGCCGCCCGGTGCCCTGGATCGCCGGTGGGCTCGCGGCCCTGCTCGTGATCGGTTCGGGCGGGGCCGTCGCGGTTGCCGCGGCGATGACACCGGACACGGGCACGACGGCCGCGCCGGCGACCACGTCGCGTGCGACCTCGACGCCGAGCCGGTCGACCGCCACCACGAAGCGACCGACGAGCACGCCGACACCCACCCCGGACGCCCGCGCCGTGCCGAAGGACCCGGCCGGCCCCTCCGCCCTGCGCACCTGCTCGATCGCCGGGGCGGCGTCGGCGAGTGGTCTCGGCGCGTTCGAGGGGTACGTCATGGACGCGAAGACCGGCGAGGTCCTGTTCTCGAAGGACGGCGACGAGGCCGCCCAGACCGGCAGCGTCATGAAGACCCTGACGACGGCGACGGCGCTCGCGGTGCTCGGCGGCGACCACCGCATCCCGACCACGGTCACGCAGGAGTCCGGCGGGACCATCGCGCTGGTCGGGCACGGCGACGCCACCCTGTCCGCCGGCAACGGCACGGTCTACCCGGGGGCCCCGACGCTCGCGCAGCTCGCCCAACAGGTCAAGGCGAAGGTCGGCGACACCCCCGTCACCACGATCGTCACCGACGACACGTACTGGAGCGACGCCGACGCGTGGGACCCCACGTGGCCGGTGTCCGAGCGCACCATCGGGTACCAGCCGAAGGTGACGGCGCTCATGGTCGACGGTGACCGGGCGAACCCGGCCGCGGCGACCTCGCCCCGGTCCGAGGACCCGGTCGGCCGCGCGGGCGCCGCGTTCCGGACGGCACTGGCGAACGCCGGGGTCGCCGGGGCGGGGTCGGCACAGATCGTCAAGCGCGCCACGACCAGCACGAACACCATCGCGACGGTGTCGTCACAGCCGGTGTCGACACTGATCGGGCAGATGATCCCGAACTCGGACAACACCCTCGCCGAGATGCTCGCCCGGGTGTCGTCGAAGGAGTCCGGCTCGAACGGGTCGGCGGCGTCGCTGACCTCGGTGTACCAGTCGGCGCTCGGTTCCTACGGCGTCGACCCGGCCGGCATCGTCATCAAGGACGGCTCGGGCGAGAGCGCCGCGAACGCGGTGTCGCCGAACTTCGTCGCCCACCTCATGGTGCAGGTCGCCGCCGGCGCGAAGGGCCTCGGTACCCTCGCGAACGCCCTGCCCGTGTCGGGCCAGTCCGGCACCCTCGCCAGCCGCTTCACCGGCGCGAACGCCGTCGCCCGCGGCAAGGTGCACGCGAAGACCGGGTGGATCGACAGCGCGAACACCCTCGGCGGGTACATCGACGCCGCAGACGGATCGCGCCTGACCTTCGCGTTCTACGCCATCGGGTCGTCGCGCGCGGCCGCGCTGCCGGCGCTCGACGCGGTGACCGCGGCGGCCTACTCGTGCGGGAGCAAGCTCACCGACTCCTGAGTCACCGGGTGTTGGATGGGCCCATGGCACGGGCTCTCCTCATCGTCGACGTCCAGAACGACTTCACCGAGGGCGGTGCGCTCGGTGTCACCGGGGGCGCGGCCCTCGCGGAACGGATCAGCGCGTTCCTCGGCCGGCACGCCGAAGAGTACGACCTGATCGTCGGCTCCCGCGACTGGCACCACGGCGACGACGACAACGGCGGACACTTCGCCGGACCCGAGGGCCCCGACTTCGTCGACACGTGGCCCGTGCACTGCGTGGCCGGCACACCGGGCGCCGAGTACCACCCGGAGCTCGACACCGAGCCGATCGACGTCGACGTCTTCAAGGGCCAGGGCACGCCGGACTACTCGGCCTTCCAGGCGCGGACCGAGTCGGGCGTGCCGTTGCCGGAGATCCTGGCCGAGCACCGGGTGCACTCCGTCGACATCGTCGGCATCGCCACCGACCACTGCGTCCGGGCCTCGGCCCTCGACGCCCGCGCTGCCGGCATCGACGTCGCGGTCTACGAGGACCTGGTCGCCGGCGTCGACGTCGAGCGCAGCGCCCGCGCGCTCGACGACATCCGATCGGCCGGCGGGCACGTCGACCGCAGCGACATGGACGAGGGGCTCGCGAACCCCGGAGGAGCACAGCTGTGACCGAGACCAGCACCGACACCAGCGCCGACACCAGCACCGACACGAGCGCCACGACCGGCGACCTCACCACGACCGTGGGCGACGACCACGTCACCGTGCAGGGCGTGCCGACCGGCCTGTTCATCGGCGGGTCCTGGCGCCCGTCAGCGAGCGGCGCGACGTTCGCCGTCCGCGACCCCTCGACCGGCGACGTGCTGGCCGAGGTCGCCGACGCCACCCCCGAGGACGGCATCGCCGCGCTCGACGCCGCGGTCGCCGCGCAGCGGGAGTGGGCGGCGACCGCTCCACGCCAGCGTTCCGACGTGCTGCGTCGCGCGTTCGACCTGGTCCGCGCGCACGAGGACGACCTGGCCGCCCTGATGACGCTCGAGATGGGCAAGCCCCTGGCCGAGGCCCGCGGCGAGGTGGTCTACGGCGGCGAGTTCCTCCGCTGGTTCTCGGAGGAGGCCGTCCGCATCGGCGGCGACTACCGCACCAACCCCGAGGGCACCGGACGCGCGATCGTCCTGAAGCGTCCGGTCGGCCCGGTGTACGCGATCACCCCGTGGAACTTCCCCCTCGCCATGGCGACCCGGAAGATCGGCCCTGCACTGGCGGCCGGCTGCACGGTCGTCGTGAAGCCGGCGGAGCTCACGCCGCTGACCACGCTGTTCCTGGTCGAGCTGTTCCGCCGTGCCGGGCTGCCGGACGGCGTGCTCAACGTGGTGCCGTCCCTCGACGCCAAGGGCCTGTCCGAGCCGATCATCGCCGACCGCCGCCTCCGCAAGCTCACCTTCACCGGGTCGACGCCGGTCGGGTCCGCGCTCCTCAAGCAGGCGGCGGACAACGTGCTCAAGACGAGCATGGAGCTCGGCGGCAACGCCCCCTTGCTGGTGTTCGACGACGCCGACCTCGACGCCGCCGTCACCGCTGCGATGCTCGCGAAGTTCCGGAACGTCGGCGAGGCCTGCACGGCTGCCAACCGGTTCTTCGTGCAGGACGGCATCGCCGACGCGTTCGTGGCCGCCCTCACCGCGAAGGTCGACGCGCTCCGCATCGGCCGGGGTACCGAGGACGGCACGACGATGGGCCCGCTCATCGACGACCGTGCAGTGGACAAGGCCGCCGGACTCGTCGACGACGCGGTCACCCGCGGCGCGCGGCTCGTCACCGGCGGACACCGCGTCGAGCGGCCCGGTACCTACTACGCGCCTACGGTGCTGGACGACGTGCAGCCGGGGTCGGAGATCCTGACGACCGAGATCTTCGGACCGGTCGTGTCGATCACGCGCTTCGCGACCGAGGACGAGGGCATCCGGCTCGCCAACGACACCGAGTTCGGGCTCATCGCCTACGCGTTCACGACGGACTTCCCGCGCGGGCAGCGGCTCGCCGAACGCCTGGAGACCGGGATGCTCGGGCTGAACACCGGCGTCGTGTCGAACGCAGCGTTCCCGTTCGGCGGGGTGAAGTCGTCCGGGCTCGGCCGCGAGGGCTCGCACGAGGGCATCGAGGAGTACCTCGAGACCGTGTACGTGCTCACCCCGGACCCGTTCGCCGCCTGAACGGGCGCGGCGGCGGGGCTCAGACCAGCAGCTGGTGCTTCGCCAGGTCTCGGTAGAGCGGCGTCGACTCGACCAGCTCGGAGTGCGTGCCGGCGCCGACGACTCGGCCGTGCTCGAGCACGACGATGACGTCGGAGTCGACCACGGTGGACAGCCGGTGCGCGATGACGAGCAGGGTGCGGTCCTCGGCGACGGCATCGATCGCCAGCCGCATCTTCTGCTCGTTCACGCCGTCGAGCGACGACGTCGACTCGTCGAGCAGCAGGATCGGGGGAGCGGCGAGCAGGGCGCGGGCGATGGCGAGCCGTTGACGCTCTCCGCCCGAGAGCATCACGCCGTCCTCGCCGACCTGGGCGTCGAGCCCACGCGGGTCGCGGTGCAGCACCTCGCCGAGGTTGACCGCCTCGAGCACGCGGACGCAGTCGTCCTCGGTCGCGTCCGGCGAACCGAGCAGCAGGTTCGCGCGGATGGTGCCGGCGAGTACCGGTGCGTCCTGCTCGACGTAGCCGATCTGGGCGCGGAGCTCCTGGCGGTCCATGCCCCGGACGTCGATGCCACCGAGCCGGATGATGCCCTCGGTCGGGTCGTAGAACCGCTCGATCAGGGCGAGGGTCGTCGACTTGCCAGCACCCGACGGACCCACGAGTGCGACCCGCGAGCCGCGGGGAACGCGGAACGACACGTCGTGGAGCACCACGTCGTCGACCGGACGCTCGTCGGCGAGGCGATCCGGGCCTCCCGGTCGGTCCACCGCGCCGGACGCGACGGCGCCGTCCGGACCGGACGCATCCGCTGCAGCCGCGTACCGGAACGTGACGTGCTCGAACGTGATGGCGTCGTCGGAGGCGACCGCGGCGGCGGGGCGCGCAGCGGCGTCGTCCTGCGCCTCGGTCGGCAGGTGCAGGATCTCCTCGATCCGGCCGAGCGCACCGAGCGCCTGGGCGACCGCGACGGCAGCGCCCATCGCCTGGCCGAGCGGCATGATCATCATGAAGAGCAGCAGGATGAACGTGATGAGCGTGGCGATGGTGATGGTGCCCGCGGCGACCTGGGCCCCGCCGACCCCGAGCACGGCGATGAACGCCACCTGCATGACGATGCTCGCGACCGGGACGACGAACGCGGACATCTTCGCGATGTCGAGGCCGCGCTGGTAGGCCTCGGTCGCGTGTCCGTCGACCTCGTGCACCTCGCGCTCGGTGGCACCCGCCGCGCGGATGGTGCGGACGGCGCCGATGCCGCGCTCGACCGCCGCGGTCAGGTCGCCGACCTTCTCCTGCGCACGCTTCGACGCGATCCGGATGCGCCGACTCAGTCCGCCGACGACCACGATCGCGACCAGGACGATGACGACCACGATCACGAGCAGCAGCGGGTCGATGATCGCCATCGCGATGATCGCGCCGATGAACGTGAGGGCGCCGCCGATCGACTCGATCAGGCCCTGGGTCAGGACGGCGCGCAGGAGCGTGGTGTCGCTGCCGACGCGGGACACCAGGTCGCCGGTGCGGCGGGTGTCGAACTCCGAGATCGGCAGGTTGAGGATGCGGGCGATGAGCTTGCGGCGCGTCGAGAGCACGACGCCCTCGCCCGCACGCTGGAGCAGGAAGTGCTGCACACCGTTCAGGACGCCGGCGACCAGGACGAGCCCGACGAGCAGCCAGACGAGCGTGCTGAGCGTGTTGCCCTGCTGCACCGCCGTGACGACCTGGTTGACGAGCAGCGGCTGCGCGAGCGACGCCCCGGCGCCGAGGATGCTCAGCACGATGATGACGACCATCGCCGGCTTGTTCTCGAACAGGTAGGACAACAGGCGGCCGAAGGTGGCGCGGGGGCCGTCGGTCTTCTTGGGGCGCGCGAAGGGGAGACTCATCGTGTTCCTAGTTTCTGCCGTACTTCTTGTGCACTGCCTGTCGGCTGACACCGAGCAGGGTCGCGATCTCCTGCCACGACGCCCCGGCGTTGCGGGCGGCACGGGCAGCGAGCTCTTCGGTCCGGTCGAGTTCACGGCGGAGCTCGCGCACGTTGGCGAGGGCGGAGAACGGGTCGTCCCCGGAGGCTCCGGCCGCGAGGCTCGTGATGGTCGGTCGGTCCATGGCTGTCAACCTACATTGACGCGCTGACAGCTGTCAACCTGAGTTGACGGACAGGTTGGTGCGTCGACGTCGTGCGCCGGGCAGTCGGGGCGCGCACACGACGGACGGGAGGCCCGGTGCCAGCTGGCACCGGGCCTCCCGTCCCACAGGTGGTCGCGTCTCAGGCGTCCGCGAACTCCTTGCTCTTCGTCTCGCGGACGAAGAGCAGCGCGACGAGCGTCACGACGGCGGCGATCGTCAGGTACAGCCCGACCAGGAAGATGTTGCCGTCGGCCTGCCACAGCGCCAGGGCGATGGTCGGTGCGAGCGAGGCACCGAGGATCGACGCGACGTTGTACGCGATCGCCGAGCCGGTGTACCGGACGTTCGTCGGGAACAGCTCCGGCAGCAGCGCACCCATCGGCCCGAAGGTCAGCCCCATCAGGGACAGCCCGACGATCAGGAACGTCACCACCGTGATCGGACCCTGCGACGCGGCGAACCAGAACTGGAACGTCAGACCGAACAGCGCGATGCCGATCGTGGTCGGGATGAGGGTCTTCCGGCGCCCGAACTTGTCGGCCAGGATGCCGGCGATCGGGGTGAAGATGCCGAAGAACACGACGCCGATCATGAGCAGCGTCAGGAACTCACCGCGGCTGTAGCCGAGGCCGACCTTCGGGACGAGCGGACCGGCCTCGGCACCGGTGGTGCCGTACGACAGGGTGAACGTGGTCATGAAGTAGAAGAGGACGTACGTCGCGACCATGCCGAACGTGCCGACGATGAGCGCCTTCCACGAGGTGCGGAACACCCGGCCCAGTGGGATCTTCGCGACCGTGCCGGACTCCTGCACGCCGCGGAACACCGGCGACTCGACGAGCTTGAAGCGCACGTAGAGCCCCACGATGACCAGGACCGAGGAGAGCAGGAACGGGATGCGCCAGCCCCACGCCTGGAAGTCGGCGTTCGGGGTGCCGTCGGCACCGGCGGGCATCGCGGCGTTGATCGCGATGAACAGGCCGTTCGCGAGCAGGAAGCCGATCGGTGCGCCGAGCTGCGGCATCGAGCCGAAGACGCCGCGCTTGCCCTTGGGGGCGTTCTCGGTGGCGAGCAGTGCCGCACCGGACCACTCGCCGCCGAGGCCGACGCCCTGGGCGAAGCGCATCACGGCGAGCAGGACCGGCGCCCACACGCCGATGGTGCTGAACGTCGGCAGGCAGCCGATCAGGAACGTCGCGGTGCCCATGACGAGCAGCGACGCGACGAGGGTGGCCTTGCGGCCCACCCGGTCACCGAAGTGCCCGAAGATGATCGACCCGATCGGCCGCGCGAAGAAGGCGAGGGCGAACGTCACGAACGACGACAGCTGCGATGCCGTGGGGTCCTCGTTCGGGAAGAACAGCGTCGGGAAGACGAGGACCGCGGCCGTCGCGTAGACGTAGAAGTCGTAGAACTCGATCGAGGTGCCGACGAGGCTGGCGATGACGACGCGCGAGCGCGGGTTGCCTGCTGGTGCCGGAGCTGAGGTCGGGGTTGCTGGTGCCGGTGCGGCGGTCATGGGTGTCGTGTGGTCTTCCGTGGTGCGCACTCCTGGCAGGGAGCACGGATACCCGAAACGGCGGACACCGATCGGTTCGCGCTGGGTGGCGCGGGCACCGATCGGGTGCGTTCGGTTGGTGGGGGACCGCTTGTGACGGAAGACAACATCGTACGACAGATGTCGCCCACCTGCGAATCAGCCCAGAGTCAGCTGGCGGCTCCTGCGCCGGCCCCGGCGCTGGCGCTGGCGCCGGCCTCGAGGTGCGCGGGCAGCTGGTGCCCCATCCGGTCGCGCTTGGTGTCGAGGTAGCCGGCGTTCTGCGCCGAGACGCCGACGACCAGCGGCACGAGCGACTCGACGGTGATGCCGTGCTCCTCGAGCTGGCGACGCTTCTCGGGGTTGTTCGAGAGCAGCCGCACGCGGGTGATGCCGAGTTCGGCGAGGATGCCCGCGGCGCCGCCGTACGCACGGGAGTCGGCCGGCAGCCCGAGCGCCAGGTTCGCGTCGAGCGTGTCGAGGCCGTCTTCCTGCAGGCGGTAGGCCTTGAGCTTGTTGATGAGCCCGATGCCGCGTCCTTCCTGCCCGCGCAGGTAGACCACCACGCCGCCCTCGGCAGCGATGGTGTCGAGGGCGGCGTCGAGCTGGGGCCCGCACTCGCACTTCAGCGAGCCGAACGCCTCGCCGGTCAGGCACTCGGAGTGCACGCGGACCAGGGCGCCGTCGGACGGGGCGGACCCGTCGGGCAGCGCGCCGATGATCGCGACGTGCTCCGCGCCGGTCACGAGGTCGCGGTAGGCGCGCATCTGGAACGTGCCGTGGGTGGTGGGGACGTTCGTCGACACCTCGAACTGGACGGGGCTGCCCGGGGTGGAGGAGGTCAGCGCGTCGGTCATGGGGTGCTCCGGTCGTTCGTGGGCCCGTCGTCTCCGAACCCGGGTGCTGCGTCGTGCTGCTGCGCTGTCGCGCTGCGTTGCGGTC
This sequence comes from Curtobacterium sp. PhB146, assembly GCF_004342995.1. Taxonomy (NCBI): domain Bacteria; kingdom Bacillati; phylum Actinomycetota; class Actinomycetes; order Micrococcales; family Microbacteriaceae; genus Curtobacterium; species Curtobacterium sp. PhB146. The sequence goes on from NZ_SMBN01000002.1 coordinate 638,653, forward strand.
GGGCTCGGACCAGCAGGTCAGGGCCCAGGCTGGTGGTCGATAGTACGTCCAACCGCCGACGCCCGGACATGCTTCCCACCCCGAGGTCGTCGAGGGCGACCCGGGGTCCGCCGAGCAGGATCGGGGCGACGTACACGAGGTACTCGTCGACGAGCCCGGCGGCGATGAGCGCGGACGCGACGGTGGGGCCGCCCTCGACGAACACCGAGTGCACGCCGTGCCCACGCAGGGCCGCGAGCGACGCGGCGAGGTCGTGCCCCGGCAGCGTCACGAGCCCGCGGGGGTGTCGCCGGACCGCGGCGTCGTCGGGGACGGCGCGGTCGCCGAGCACGACCGCGAGCGGCTGGTCGGCGAGGAGTTCGCCCGCGTCACCCCGAGCGGTCAGGCTCGGGTCGTCGGCGAGGACGGTGCCGGTGCCGACCAGGATCGCGTCGTGCGCGGCACGCTGCTCGTGCACGTGTTGCCGGGCTGCGGCGCCGGTGATCCACTTGCTCGTCCCGTCGGCAGCCGCGGCCCGGCCGTCCAGGCTCGAGGCCCACTTCACGGTCACCCAGGGGCGTCCGAGTCGGACCGACAGAAGCCACCGTTCGAGGAACGCCTCGGCCTCGTCTGCGAGCACTCCGGACACGACGTCGACCCCGGCGGCGCGGAGACGGTCGGCGCCGCCGTGCACGTCCGTACCCGGGTCGTCGATCGCGTACACGACACGTGCGACCCCGGCCTCGATCAGGGCGACGGCGCAGGGGCCGGTGCGGCCGGTGTGGTTGCAGGGCTCGAGGGTGACGACGGCCGTCGCGCCGCGGAGCTGTGCCGGATCGACCTTCGCCATCGCGTCGACCTCAGCGTGCGGGGTTCCGGCACCCTTGTGCCACCCCTCGGCGAGGACGTCGCCGGCGGGGGAGAGGATCACCGCGCCGACCCGAGCGTGGTCGCCCACGACGGGCCCGAGGGCCGCGAGTTCGAGCCCGCGGCGCATCGCCCGGACCTCGGTGGGTCGTGCCGTGTCGCTCACGGATCGAGCCTACCGGCGGCGGATCGGTGACGCGTCATCGTCGGGAACGCGGCGTCATGCGGGACCGGGTCTCGGAGCGCTGCGTCACGGAGCGTCGGGCCACGGGAGGTCCGATGCGGGCGCGCCGTCGGCCCGGCGCAGGGCGGTCCAGGCGGTCGTCGGTCCGCCGTCGCGTCCGGGGATCCGTGCGGGCCCGGCGCCGGTGAACGAGAACCCGGCGCTGCGTGCGACCGCGGCCGACGCCGTGTTGCCCTCGTAGCACTCCCAGTAGACGTCCGGAGCACCGTCCTCGAACGCCCAGTCCACGACGAGCTCCACCGCATCGTGCATCAACCCGGCACCGCGGGCCGAGGGCGCCAGCCAGAAGCCGAGGTCGCGGCCGGCGGTGCGGTAGCCGATGATCCCCTCGAGCCAGGAGGACCCACTGCGACGGATCGCCCAGGTGTACTCGCGGTCCGACGCCCAGCCGGGTCCGACCAGGGCGTCGACGAAGGTCCGTGCGTCCTGTTCGCGGTACGGCGTGGGGATCGTCGTCCAGCGGATGATGTCCGGGTCCTGACAGGCGTCGGTGATCGCCGCGGTGTCCGCCCGGGTCGGGACGTCGAGTCGGACCCGGGCGGACTCCAGCGTGACCGGCAGCACGGTCAGCCGCGCGAGCGCGGGACGAACCCGATCCGGTCGTACACGCGCGCCAGGGTCTCCTGCGCGATGGACTCGGCACGGTCCGCGCCGACGGCGAGCAGCCGGTCGAGCTCCGCGGGGTCGTCGAGCAGCTCGAGCGTGCGGGTGCGCACCGGCTCGAGCTCGGTGACGACGGCGTCGGCGACCGCGCCCTTGAGGTCCCCGTAGCCCTTGCCCGCGAACGATGCCTCGAGCTCGGCGACGGGGGTCCGGCTGAAGGCGGACAGGATCGCGAGCAGGTTCGTCACGCCCGGCTTCGCCTGCCGGTCGGAGCGGATCTCGCGCTCGTCGTCGGTGACGGCCGACTTGATCTTCTTCGCGGTGCGCTTCGGGTCGTCGAGCAGCCGGATCAGGCCACTGTCGGACGCCGCCGACTTGCTCATCTTGCTCGTCGGGTCCTGCAGGTCGTAGATGCGCGCCGTCTCGGTGCCGATGCGGGCCTCGGGCACGACGAACGTGTCGCCGAACCGCGAGTTGAAGCGTCCGGCGAGGTCGCGGGTGAGCTCGACGTGCTGGCGCTGGTCGTCGCCGACCGGCACGACCTTGGTGTCGTACAGCAGGATGTCGGCGGCCATCAGGACCGGGTACGTGAAGAGCCCGACCGACGCGGCCTCGGACCCCTGCCGCGCCGACTTGTCCTTGAACTGGGTCATCCGGCTCGCCTCACCGAACCCGGTGAGGGTGTTGAGCACCCAGGCGAGCTCGGCGTGGGCCGGCACGTGCGACTGCACGAACAGCGTCGACTTCGTCGGGTCGATGCCCGACGCGATGTACTGCGCGGCCGTCGCCCGGGTGCTCGCGCGGAGCTCGGCCGGGTCCTGCGGCGAGGTGATGGCGTGCATGTCGACGACGCAGTAGATGGCGTCGAAGTCGTCCTGCAGGTCGCGCCACTGCATGAGCGCCCCGACGTAGTTGCCGAGGTGCAGCGAGCCGGCGGACGGCTGGATGCCCGAGAAGATGCGGGTCTTGGTCATGGTGGTGTTCCTGTGGGTCAGGTGGAGCGGAACGAGTGGGGATCAGAGTTCGTAGTCGACGACCACGGGGGCGTGGTCGGACCATCGCTGGTCGTACGCCGCGGCGCGGTCGACCGTGTACTCCGTGACCTTCGCCGCGAGGTCGGGCGTGGCCATCTGGTAGTCGATGCGCCAGCCGGTGTCGTTGTCGAACGCCTGGCCGCGCCAGGACCACCACGTGTAGGGCCCCTCGACGTCGCCGGCCTGCGCACGCCCGACGTCCACCCAGCCGAGCCCCGGGCCCGTCGAGCCGTCAGCGCCCTCGACCGGTTCGCCGTCAGCACCGAAGAAGCGCGAGAAGTAGGCACGCTCGCGCGGCAGGAAGCCCGCTCGCTTGACGTTGCCCTTCCAGTTCTTGATGTCGCGCTGGTCGTGCCCGACGTTGAGGTCACCGACGACGACGGCGAGCGGGTTGTGCGCGCGGAGGGCGGGCAGCCGCTCGGTCATGGCGTCGAGGAACTTCCACTTCTCGTCCTGCTTGGGGGTGTCGACCTCGCCCGAGTGGACGTAGGTGGACACGACCGTGACCGTGGTGCCGCCGATCTCGTAGTCGGCCTCGAGCCAGCGGCCGGCGGAGTCGAACTCGTCCGGTCCGAGGGCGACGCGGTGGATCTGGGCCGAGTGCCTGGACGCGATCGCGACACCCGCCCGGCCCTTGGCGGTCGCGGGGTCGTGCACGATGTCCCACTCGTCGCCGAGCAGACCGGCCAGGTCCTCGCTCGACGCACGGACTTCCTGCAGGGCGAGCACGTCGACGTCGCGGGTGGCGAGCCAGTCGCCCATGCCCTTGCGGAAGGCGGCGCGGACGCCGTTCACGTTGACGGATGCGAGGCGCAGGCGTGTCATGCCGACCACCTTATCGGCGGGCGCCGACAGCCCCGGACCGCACCGGTTCGAGGTTCCACGACTCGCCGCGTGCCGTTCGCCGGGGTTCCACGGACCGACGTGGGGGACGCCGAGATGACGAGATTTCGGAACCCCGGCGGGGCCGGACGGGCCGGACGGACGGGGCGGGCGCGGGCCCGGCAGTGCGGGGGACCGCACGACGGACGGGAGGCACGGTGCCAGCTGGCACCGTGCCTCCCGTCCGTCGCAGTGCGGCGTCAGGCCGCGTCGTGGTCCGTCTGCAGGAACTCGACCAGGCTGTCGGCGGTGGTCTCGGCGTCGTCGCCGGTCACGGTGAGGCTGACCTCATCACCGTTCTCGATGCCCAGGCCGAGCAGGGCGAGGATGCTGCCGGCGTTGCCGGACTTGTCGCCCTTGGCGATCGTGACCTGGTGGCCGGAGGCCGTCACGGTCTGGACGAAGAGGGACGCGGGGCGCGCGTGCAGGCCGGACGCGCTGGCGACGGTCACGGTGCGGGTGGCTTCGGACATCGATGTACTCCTGTCGATGGGTGGTGCGCTCATGCTAGCGAGCGCCGGATGGGCGGGTCGGGCGAGCGGTCAGGGTCGACCGGGCCAGAACACCTCGGTGCCGGCGGCTTCGACCTCGCGGACCAGGTCGAGGTTGACGGCGGGGTCGGTGATGATCGTGTCGATGGCGGCGAGGGGTGCGACGCGGCCGAACTCCTCACGGCCGAACTTGGTGTGGTCGGCGAGCAGGATGCTCCGGCGGGCGGACTTGATCATCGCCGACTTCACCGCGGCCTCGGCCATGTTGTGGGTCGTCAGGCCGCGCTCCGGGGTGATCCCGTTGATGCTCACGAAGGCGACGTCGACGCTCACCATGCCGATGAGCTGGTGCGTCCACGTGCCGACGCCGGCCAGGGAGTCGCTGCGGATGTTGCCGCCGAGCAGGTGCAGGTCGATGCCCGGCCGGTTCGCGACGGCCATCGCGACGGGGAGCGAGTGGGTGACGACGGTGAGTCCGCGGTCGGTCGGCAGCATCTCGGCGAGGCAGATGGTGGAGGTGCCGGCGTCGATCATGATCGAGCCGTTCTCCGGCAGCTCCTCGAGCGCGGCCTCGGCGATGACCATCTTCTCGGCCTGGTTGATGCCGCCCCGGTCGCCGACACCGGGGTGGATCGTGATGCGTTCGACCGGGATGGCGCCGCCGTGGGCGCGTCGGACCAGTCCCCGTCGCTCCAGCGAGGTGAGGTCGCGGCGGATGGTCTCGGGCGTGACCTCGAGCAGCTCGGCGAGGTCCTTGACGTCGACCCGCCCCTGCGCGCGCGCCTGCTCGACGATGCGCTGGTGGCGTTCTGGTGCGTACATCGGACCTCGTCGTCTCCTGGTCGGAACGGAACGGACATGACCGGGCACGAACCTGACGGAACCGAGCCGGAGCGGCTGGCCGCCAGACGCAAACGGGCATCTGTTTCTGTATTTTTATCCCCGGATGTGTTTGTTTGTCAACGCGGATCGGGGTAGTGTGCTGCTCAGCCGCACCGGCGAGGTCCCGTCTCAGCCGTGCGCGCACCGAACGAACACCCCACCGCAAGCGCGTGTGAGATGAAGGAGTCTCGAATGTCCGAACTGCTCGGCACCGGCGTCGGCCGCGGCGTCGCCCACGGCCCCGTGCTCCGCATGGCGGACCCGCTCGGCGAACCGTCGAAGGACGCCCTGACCGGTTCGGCAGACGACGCGAAGCAGGCCGTGCACGACGCACTGGCCGCAGTGGCCGAGGACCTCAACAAGCGCGGGCAGCTCGCCGGCGGCGACGCCCAGGCCGTGCTCGAGGCGCAGGCGCTCATGGCGCAGGACCCGACCCTCCTCGACGACGTGCACACGCGCATCGACGGCGGCACCAACGCCGAGCGTGCCGTGTACGAGGCGTTCGCGCAGTTCCGCGACCTGCTCGTCGGCATGGGCGGCTACATGGGGGAGCGCGCAGCCGACCTCGACGACGTCGCCCAGCGCATCATCGCGAAGCTCCGCGGCGTGCACGCCCCCGGTGTCCCCGAGTCGGACACCCCGTTCGTCCTCGTCGCCCGTGACCTCGCTCCGGCCGACACCGCACTGCTGGACCTCGACAAGGTCCTCGCGCTGGTCACCCGCGACGGCGGCCCGACCTCGCACACCGCGATCCTCGCCCGCGCCAAGGGCATCACCGCGATCGTCGGCGTCACCGGTGCCGACGACCTGGCCGACGGGCAGCCGATCGTCGTCGACGCCGTCGCCGGCACCGTCGTCACCGAGCCGTCCGATGCCCTGGTGGCCGACGTCGAGCAGCGCATCGCCGACCGGCTCGCCGCGGCCGCCGCACCGCTCACCGCCGGTGCCCTGGCCGACGGCCACGTCGTGCCGCTGCTCGCGAACCTCGGCAGCCCCGCCGACGCCGCGGGCGCTGTTGCTCTCGGTGCGGAGGGCGTGGGGCTCTTCCGCACCGAGTTCCTCTTCCTCGACTCGCCGAAGGCGCCGACCGTCGACGAGCAGACCGAGTCCTACCGTCAGCTCCTCGCCGCGTTCCCGGGCAAGAAGGTCGTCGTCCGTGCGCTCGACGCCGGTGCCGACAAGCCGCTGCCGTTCCTCACCGACAAGGACGAGGAGAACCCGGCGCTCGGCCGTCGCGGACTCCGTGCGCTGCGCAACCACCCCGAGGTGCTGCGCGACCAGCTCGTCGCACTCGCCCAGGCGGACGCCGCGACCGAGGCCGACCTCTGGGTCATGGCCCCGATGGTCGCCGACGCCGAGGAGACCGAGTACTTCGTCACCCTGGCCCGCGAGCTCGGCATCCGCACCGCCGGCGTGATGGCCGAGGTGCCGTCGCTCGCCCTGATGGCCGAACAGGTCTTCCAGAACGCGGACTTCGTGTCGATCGGCACGAACGACCTGACCCAGTACACGATGGCCGCCGACCGCATGCTCGGCACCGTCGCGTCCTACCAGGACCCGTGGCACCCCGCCGTCCTGCGCCTCGTCGCGCAGCTCGGAGCGGCCGGTGCCGACGCGGGCAAGCCCGTCGGCATCTGCGGTGAGGCCGCAGCCGACCCGCTCCTCGCCGTCGTGCTCGTCGGCCTCGGCGCCACCACCCTCTCCATGACCCCCGCGGCCCTGGCCGACGTGCGCGCCGAACTCGGTCAGCACACGCTCGAACAGGCCCGGGAGATGGCCCAGGCGGCACTCGCCGCGTCCACGGCGGCGGCCGCGAAGTCCGCCGCAGCGGCCGCGCACGCCGTCTGAGCCGCACCATCCCCAACACCCCGTCCGCACCAGCAGCAGCTCCACCACACAGAAAGTCACCGCACATGACAACGTCGTCCGTTGCAGCGCCCGACGCACCCGCGAAGTCGCGGGGCGGCGCACGCGTCGCCGTTCAGAAGTTCGGCACGTTCCTCTCCGGCATGGTCATGCCCAACATCGCGATCTTCATCGCGTGGGGCCTGATCACCGCCTTCTTCATCGAGACCGGATGGACCCCCGTCGGGATCCTCGGCGGGTTCGGTGAGACGGACGGTGTGGCCAACATCGGTCTCGTCGGCCCGATCCTGACGTACCTGATCCCGCTCGCGATCGCCTTCCAGGGCGGCCGGATGATCTACGAGACCCGCGGCGCCGTCGTCGGCTCGATCATGGCGATGGGCGTCATCCTCGGTGCCAACGGCACGATCATGATCCTCGGCGCGATGATCTGCGGGCCGCTCGGCGCGTACCTCATCAAGCAGATCGACAAGATCTGGGACGGCAAGATCAAGCCGGGCTTCGAGATGCTCGTCAACAACTACGCGGCCGGCATCCTCGGCTTCGGGCTGGCGATGGTCGGGTTCTTCTGGCTCGCCCCGCTGTTCAAGCTCATCGCCGAGGGCCTCGGCGACGCGGTGAACTTCCTCGTCCAGCACTCGCTGCTGCCGCTCGCCAGCGTCATCATCGAGCCGGCCAAGGTGTTCTTCCTGAACAACGCCATCAACCACGGTGTGCTCGACCAGCTCGGCGCCCAGCAGGTGCAGGACTCCGGCAAGTCGATCCTGTTCCTGCTCGAGGCGAACCCCGGCCCCGGTCTGGGCATCCTGCTCGCCTTCACCTTCTTCGGTGTCGGCATCGCCCGCTCGACCGCTCCCGGTGCGATCCTCATCCAGTTCTTCGGTGGCATCCACGAGATCTACTTCCCGTACGTGCTGCAGAAGCCGGTCCTGTTCATCGCCGTCATCCTCGGTGGTGCGACGGGCGTCGGCACGAACGTCCTGTTCGGCTCCGGCCTGGTCGCCCCGGCATCGCCCGGATCGATCTTCGCCGTGCTGACGGCGACGGCGAAGGACAGCTACGTCGGCGTCATCCTGTCGGTCATCCTGTCCGCAGCGGTCACCTTCGCGGTCGCGTCGTTCTTCCTGCTGGCCAGCCGCAAGCGCGACCTCGCCAACGGCGGCGGCGACATGACCGCAGCGTTCGACAAGATGCAGGCCACCAAGGGCCGCGACGCGAACGCCGCGACCGCAGGGCTCTTCGGCGGCACCGCCCCGGCCAACTCGGAAGAGGCAGCCGCCGCCGGCACCACCGCCACCGCGACGAAGGTCCAGAACCTCGTGTTCGCCTGCGACGCCGGCATGGGGTCGAGCGCCATGGGCGCCAGCGTCCTGCGCAACAAGATCAAGAAGGCGGGCATCGAAGGGGTCACGGTCACCAACAAGGCGATCGCGAACCTGTCCGGTGACGAGGACCTGATCATCACGCAGGAAGAACTGACGGACCGCGCCAAGCAGAAGAACCCGAACGCGCAGCACGTGTCGGTCGGCAACTTCATGAACGCGCCGCAGTACGACCAGGTCGTCGACCAGCTCAAGAACCAGTAACGCCACCACCAGTAACGAAGTGCAGTATCGGAGGGGACGGGGACATCCCCGTCCCCTCCGTCACGTCCTCGAACACCAAGGAGAACCACGATGCCCGTCCTGCAGGAGAGCCAGATCCGGATCCACACCGAGGACACCGCGCCGACCAAGTCGGAGGCGATGAAGGAGGCGGCCGAGATCCTCGAAGCTGCGGGCGCGGTCACCGCTGACTACTACCCGGCGATGCTCGAGCGTGAGAAGAGCGTGTCCACGTACATGGGCAACTTCCTCGCCATCCCGCACGGCACGAACGACGCGAAGGACGCCATCAAGTCGTCCGCGCTGTCGTTCATCCGCTACGCCAGCCCGATCGACTGGGACGGCAACCCCGTGCGCTTCGTCGTCGGCATCGCCGGCGTGAACAACGAGCACCTCGACATCCTGTCCAAGATCGCGATCGTGTTCTCCGACGAGGACGAGGTCCAGAAGCTCACCGACGCGGCCGACACCAGCGCGATCCTGTCGATCCTCGGCGAGGTCAACGAGTGAGCACCGCCGACCGGGGCACCGCCGTCCACTTCGGTGCCGGCAACATCGGCCGCGGCTTCGTCGGCCTGCTCCTGCACGAAGCGGGCTACGAGGTCGTCTTCGCCGACGTCGCCGCGCCGCTCATCGACGCCCTCGCCGCCGCCGACTCGTACACCGTGCACGAGGTCGGCACCGGAGCGCAGGACCACGAGGTCACGAACTTCCGCGCCCTGAACAGCGCGCAGGACGAGGACGGCGTCGTCGCCGAGATCGCCACTGCCGCGATCGTCACCTGCGCGGTGGGCCCGAACGTCCTGAAGTTCATCGCCCCGGTGATCGCGCGGGCGCTGCAGCAGCGCGACGCGGACGCTGCGCCCATCGCCGTGATGGCGTGCGAGAACGCGCTGAACGCCACGGACCGTCTGCGCGAGTTCATCGTCGACGCGCTCCCGGCCGAGGGCCGTGACGCGGCACTCGCGAAGGCCGTCTTCGCGAACACCGCCGTCGACCGCATCGTGCCGGCCCAGCCCGAGGGCGCCGGCCTCGACGTCACCGTCGAGACCTACTTCGAGTGGGCCATCGACCGCACGCCGTTCGGCGGCAACGAGCCGGAGATCCCCGGCGCGCACTACGTCGACGGCCTCGCTGCCTCCATCGAGCGCAAGCTCTTCACGGTGAACACCGGGCACGCCACCGTCGCGTACCACGGCTTCGTCGCCGGGGCCGACAAGATCTCCGACGCCATCGCGATCCCCGCGGTGCGCTCCGAGCTCGAGTCCGTCCTCGCCGAGACGAGCGACCTGCTCGTCCGCCGCCACGAACTCGACCCCGAGGTGCACCGCGCCTACGTCCAGGCGATCATCGCCCGGTTCGAGAACCCGCACCTGCCCGACACGGTGACACGCGTCGGCCGGCAGCCGCTCCGCAAGCTGTCGCGTGACGAGCGCTTCGTCTCGCCCGCCGCGGCGCTGGCCGAGGACGGCACCGAGCCGACCGCACTGCTCGACGCGATGGGCGCGGCGCTCCGCTTCGACGTCGCCGACGACGAGCAGAGCGTCGAGCTGCAGGCGCTCCTGGCCTCGGACGCGTCCGATGCCGACGTGGTGACGCAGATCACCGGCCTCGCCGCGGAGCACCCGCTGCACGCAGCGTTCGCGGACCGGGTGCGTGTCGCGCGCGGCTGACGCCCTCGACGTGGCCCGGTGATGACGGGAGGCCCGGTGCCAGCTGGCGCCGGGCCTCCCGTCATCACGGGGTCACCGCGACGGCCCCACCCGGATGGTGAGCCCGCCGTGGTCCACCGTCAGCCGCACCGCCACCACGGTGCCGAACGGGTCGCCGTCGAGCTGGACCTGTTCGGGCTGGTCCAGCTCGAGGTCGAGGACCCGTGCGCTCGTGTACCGCAGCGTCCGGGTGGCCGGGATGAGCCACGACAGGAAGCGTCCGAACCCGGTCCGGTGGAAGAAGCGGTTCAGCGACAGGCCGTATCCGACGCCGGCCCAGCCGACCGTCCGACCGGGGCGGAACGCGACCGCGTCGAGCACCCCGTCGTCCGGCTTCGCGGCGGGCAGCAGCAGGACGCCGGCGGTCAGGGTGCCGCAGTTCCCGACGATGACGGTGTGCGCCCGCATCGTCCGGGTGTCACCGTCGTCGAGGCGGTACCGCAGGTCGATCTGCCGGTTGCCGATCACGGACCGCATGATCGGGTCGGAGTACGCGAGCCACCCGAACCGCTTCTTGAGCCGCGCGTTGGTGTTGGCCGCCATGTTCGCGTCGAGGCCGATGCCCGCCATCACCAGGAAAGCGTGGCGCGTCGTCGTGCCCTGCGGGTCGGTGAGCTCGGCGAACGCGAGGTCGACCGGCCGATCGGTCCCCCTGAAGGCGGCTCGGACCGACCCGGCGACGTCGTTCAGCGGGATGCGCAGGTTCCGGGCGTACAGGTTCCCGGTGCCGACGGGGAGCACGGCGAGGGGCACGCCGGAGCCGTGCAGCACCTCGGCTGCGACGCGCAGCGTGCCGTCGCCGCCGACGACCAGGACGACGTCCGGCGCGGTGGCGAGTGCGTCGACCGCAGCGGCACGGCCGTCGTCGGACGCCGCGGTCTCGAACCAGGTCGTGGGAGCCCAACCGGTCCGATCCTCCTCAGCCGCGACGGTGTTGCGGAGCACCCGCAGGTCGACCTTGGACGGGTTGACGACGATCGCGGCGCGCGGCATGTGAGGACGATACCGAACAGCCGTCGTCGACCGGAACGGACGGGTCCTGTCCGGTATCGGCTGATCCGGGCGAACCTGGGAGTCAAGACCTCGGAACACATGCGATCCGTACACACTCGGGACACGGTGAACGCCGGGTGTCTCCGATGCCCGATCGGCTCTTCGCCATCTCAGGCAGGGGCCTCCGTGGCCAGAACGCCCATCCTCCGTCCGCTCATCGTCGTCAGCACCGGGATCGGGTTGGCCGCAGCGCTCGCCCTCGGCGCCTCCTCGGCCGCGTCCGCCGCCACCATCATCGACGGCCCCGTCGGTCTCGGGACCGCAGCGAGCTACGGCGTCCTCGGCGCGCAGACCGTGACGAACACCGGGCCGACCGTGGTCAACGGTGACCTCGGCGTCTCGCCCGGTACCTCGATCACCGGCTTCGGCGGCACCGGCAACGGGACCGTGAACGGCACCGTGCACCAGACCGACGCGGCGGCCGCGCAGGCCCAGTCGGACACCACGACCGCCTACAACGTGGCCGCTTCGCTGACGCCGACGCAGACCGGCCTCCAGGAGCTCAACGGGCTCAGCCTCAGCCCGGGCGTCTACAACGGCGACACGCTGCAGCTCGCGAACACCGGCCAGCTCACCCTGGCCGGCAGCGCGGACTCCGTCTGGGTGTTCCAGGCCGCGTCGACCCTGACCATCGGGTCCGGCACGAGGATCGTCATCACCGGTGGCGCGAGTTCGTGCAACGTGTTCTGGCAAGTCGGCAGCTCAGCGACCATCGGCAGCGCCGCCCAGTTCCAGGGCACCGTCCTCGCCGACCAGTCCGTGACCGCCACGACGGGTGCGACGGTCGTGGGCCGACTGCTCGCCCGGAACGCAGCGGTGACGCTCGACGACAACACCATCACCCGGCCGACGAACTGCCCGGCTGCGGGGACGCCGTCCGAGAGCGTCGCACCGACGATCACCTCGGGCACCCCGACTGACGCGACCGCCGGCACGCCGTACTCGTTCCCCGTCACCGCGACGGGCAACCCGGCACCGACGTACTCCGATGGCGGCACCCTCCCGCCCGGACTCACGATCAACCCGGACACGGGCGTCATCTCCGGCACGCCGACCACGCCCGGCACCACGACGGTGACGATCACGGTCGACAACGGCACGGCACCGCCGGACACCGAGACCTACGTCGTGACCGTCCGTGCGCCGGCACCGACGCCCACGGCGACGCCGACCGCTTCGGCTCCCGTGCCCACCGCTCCCACGTCGACAGCACCCGCGGTCCCGGTCATCGGTGGAGGCGACACCGGCGGCGGCACGACGGAACTGGCCTTCACCGGCAGCGATCCGACGATCCCGCTCGCCGCGGCAGGCGCGATGCTGCTCGGCGGCATCGCCGTGATGGTGCTCCGTGCACGGACCCTCCGCGCACGCCGCCGGCGGATCGGGGCGTAGCGTCGGCCGCATGACGAAGCACTGGGTGGCACCGCGGTTCGGCGGCAGCGAGGTCCTCGAATTCGTGGACACCGAGGTCGCCGCACCGGGACCCGGCGAGGTCACCATCGCGGTCCGCGCCGCCGGCATGAACCCCGCCGACACGAAGCACACGCGGCAGGGCGACCCGGCCGACCTGCCCGTGCCCGTCGGCTACGAGGTCGCCGGCGTGCTCACCGCGGTCGGACCGGACACCACGATCGCGTCCGGCGGGGGAGCGGTCGGCGACGAGGTCCTGGCGTTCCGGGTCGCCGGCGGTTGGACGTCGTCCCTCACCGTCCCGGCCGCGGACGTCTTCGCGAAGCCCGCCGGGCTCGGCTTCTCCGAGGCGGCGAACCTGTTGCTCGCGGGCACCACCGCAGCCGACATGCTGCGCGTCACCCGTGCCGCGGGGCGCGACACCGTGCTGGTGCACGGCGCCTCCGGAGCAGTCGGCGTCAGCCTGCTGCAGCAGCTCCACCTGCTCGGAACGCGCGTCATCGGCACCGCCTCCGAGCGGGGTGCGGACGTCGTGCGACGCTTCGGTGGCGAATGGGTCGCGTACGGCGACGGCCTGGAGGCACGGGTCCGGTCGCTCGCACCCTCCGGCATCGACGTGGCACTGGACTGCGTGGGCACCGACGAGGCCGTCGACGTCTCGCTCGCGGTGGTCGCGGACCGCGACCGGATCGTCACGATCGCCGCGCAGGCGCGCGCCGCTGAGGCGGGGTTCGCCGCCGTCGGTGGGGCGCAGCCAGCGAGCAAGGCGTTCCGCGACTCGGTGCGACAGCGACTGATCGACCTGGCCGGGGCCGGACAGCTCGAGGTCCCGGTGGCGCGGACGTTCCCGCTCGCCGAGGCGAAGGCGGCCGCGGAGCTGCTGGAGTCCGGGCACCCCGGCGGCAAGCTGGCGCTGGTGCCCTGAGTCGGTCGAAGCGCCGGTCGGAGCGCTGTCCCAGCGCAGTCGCTGCGCTGTCCTCCGCTGGGGGGACGCGTCCGGTCGCCGCCGCTGCCAGACTCGACGGTGATCGCAGTCGGCCTCGGAAGGAACGAACCAGTGAGTGACCAGTACCCGCCGCAGAACCCGTACGGCCAGCAGCCCGGACCGTACGGCCAGCAGCCCGGACCGTACAGCCAGCAGCCCGGACCGTACGGCCAGCAGCCGACCGGCCCGCGCCAGCCCCCGCTGTGGGCGCCCTGGTACGGGATCCCGTTCGTGCAGGCGTTCCCGCGGTTCTGGAAGAAGTACGTCCGGTTCGACGGCCGCGCCAGCCAGTCGGAGTTCTGGTTCTGGGCCCTCTGGTACGTCATCGGCTCGGCGGCCACCGGCATCGTCGGTGGGTTCTTCAACGTGCTGCCGTTCTTCGACGACGCGTCGAACGGGTTGAGCGGGCTCTGGGCCCTGGCCTGCGCCCTCGGCTTCATCGCTCTGACGGTGCGACGACTGCACGACGTGAACCTGAGCGGGTACTTCGCCTTCCTCTTCATCATCCCGCCGCTCGGCGTCCTGTTCTCGCTGATCGTCGGTCTGATGGGCTCGAACCCGCAGGGGCAGCGGTACGACGAACCCCACCGCGCGTAGCGAGCGACGGCCGCGCGACGGTTCTGGTTGACTCGGACCCGACTACCAGCCAACGATCGAGGGGGACACCGTGAGTGACCAGTACCCGCAGAACCCGTCCGGCCAGCAGCCGGGCGGCCAGCCGAACCCGTACAACGGAACGCCGCAGTACGGCCAGCAGCCGGCGACCGGCCCGAACGGCGAGCCGCCGATCTGGGCCCCCTGGTACGGGATCTCCTTCGGCAAGGCCGTCGGACGCTTCTTCAAGAAGTACGCGACCTTCAGTGGCCGCGCGAGCCGCAGCGAGTTCTGGTGGTGGTACCTGGCGAACGCGATCGTCGGCATCGTCCTCGGCATCCTGTACGGCATCGGCTTCGCCACGTCGGAGCGCTCGACGGTGTCGATGTCGACCGCGACCTCGGCGAGCGTGCAGTCGACGGTGACCAGCCCGTCCGCGCTCTTCGTGATCGCCGGCATCCTGCTCGGACTCTGGGGTCTCGCGATCATCATCCCGACGCTCGCCCTCGGCTGGCGACGCCTGCACGACGCGAACCTGCCCGGTGCCCTGTGGATCATCGCGATCTTCGTCGGCATCGTCGGCATCGTGTTCGGCCTGCTGCCCTCGAACCCGCAGGGCGAGCGCTACGACCGACCGACCGGCGCTCGATGAGCAACGACACACCGCAGTGGGGCCAGCCCGGCGGCGACCAGCCGTCGGGGCAGCCTGACCCTGGGCAACAGCAGCCGGGGTACGGGCAGCAGCCTGGTGCCTACGGGCAGCAGCCCGGACCCTACGGACAGCAGCCCGGACCCTACGGACAGCAGCCTGGTCCGTACGGTCAGCAGCCCCAGTACGGCCAGCAGCCTGCCCAGTACGGCCAGCAGCCTGCCCAGTACCGCCAGCAGCCTGCCCAGTACGGCCAGCAGCCCGGGTACGGCCAGCAGTACGCCGACCCGTACCCGCAGGCCGGTCCGCCGATCCCGGTCGGGCCCGACGGAGCTCCGCCGCTGTGGGCACCCTTCTACGGTGCCGGCTTCCTCGACGCCTTCACGCGCTTCTTCAAGAAGTACGCCCGGTTCGACGGGCGCGCCAGCCGCAGTGAGTACTGGTACTGGGTCCTGGCGAACGCGATCGTGACCCTCGTTCTGTACGGCGGGTTCATCGCCGGCATCATCTCGTGGAGCGTCTCGGCCTCGACCACCGACGAGTACGGCTACACCCAGACCGAGGGTGCACCCCCGGCGTGGATCTTCATCCTGCTCGTCCTGTACGGCCTGTGGTGGCTCGCGACCCTCATCCCGAACATCGCACTGGGGTGGCGCCGCGTGCACGACGCGAACCTCGCCGGTCCGCTCTGGCTCATCGGGATGTTCGTCGGCATCGCCGCGATCGTGTTCGGCTGCCTGCCGCCGAACCCGGCTGGTGCGCAGTACGACCGCCCCGACCAGGCGTAACCCCACACAACGGCAATCGGCCCGCACTGCGCGAAAGCGCGGTGCGGGCCGATCTGCGTCGTGCGCGGGGTCAGACCACGCGGAGTCGAGCCAGTGCACCGTCGACGACGAGGTCGCGCACGGTGACCGTGGGATCGGCGATCTGGAAGCGGAGCGCACCGCCCGGCTGCTCGAACCACGGCTGCACGAAGCGGACGTTCACCATGAACGGGCGCTCGACCAGGTAGCGGTGGGTCTCCGGGACGCCGGCGACGTGCGGCGGCAGCGACCGGCTCGGCAGCGGGGTGTCGAGCGGGTGCAGCAGGTAGCCGTCCGGACCACCGATGCGGTCGACGGGGACGCCCGCGGGGATCTGGATGGTCAACCCCTGTTCTCCAGCCTGCGACACCTGCTGCGCCAGCTGCGGGTACGTCGACGCCGCACGGTCACGGAGCCCGTCGAGCTCGTGCCGGGCGATGTCGCGCGGAGCCGGGAACGGCCGGTTCAGGAACCGACGGAGCATCTCGACCGCGTCCTCCTCACCGCGCGCGGTGGCGAGGCGACGAGCCGTGCCGTAGTCGACGACCTCGAGCGCGAACTCGTCGGACGCCTCGGCCGGGACCACGCGGAGCGCACCCTCGACCGGCGGCTCGTGCAGGGTCTCTCCGGGGAGCTGCACGTAGCGGATCGTGTAGCCGAGCTGGTCGAGGATGGGGCGGGTGGCCGCGAACGTCATGGAGCGGAGCCTATCGGTGGAGTCGATGTCGAGTCTTGGACGACCCCGAGTGTCAGGCGCGGCCCCGCATGACGGCCTGCTTGACCTCGGAGATCGCCTTCGTCACCTGGATGCCACGGGGGCAGGCGTCGGTGCAGTTGAAGGTGGTCCGGCAGCGCCAGACCCCTTCCTTGTCGTTGAGGATGTCGAGGCGGACCTCGGCGGCGTCGTCACGCGAGTCGAAGATGAAGCGGTGCGCGTTCACGATCGCGGCCGGGCCGAAGTACTGCCCGTCGGTCCAGAACACCGGGCACGACGAGGTGCACGCAGCGCAGAGGATGCACTTCGTGGTGTCGTCGAAGCGTGCGCGGTCGGCCACCGACTGGATGCGCTCCTTGCCCGGGGTGGGCGCCGTCTTCGGCTGCAGGAACGGCTGGACCTCGCGGAAGGACTTGAAGAAGGGCTCCATGTCGACGACGAGGTCCTTCTCGAGCGGCAGGCCCTTGATCGCCTCGACGTAGATCGGCTTCGAGACGTCGAGGTCCTTGATCAGGGTCTTGCACGCCAGCCGGTTCCGGCCGTTGATGCGCATCGCGTCCGAGCCGCAGACCCCGTGGGCGCAGGAACGTCGGAACGTCAGGGAGCCGTCCTGGTCCCACTTGATCTTGTGCAGGGCGTCGAGGATGCGGTCGGTCGGCAGCATCATGACGTCGAAGTCCTGCCAGCGCGGCTCGTCGTCGACGTCCGGGTCGAAGCGCCGGATGATGAGCGTGACGGAGAAGGACCCGGGAGGCGCGTCGGTGGTGTCGGTCCGGGGTGCGTCGGAGACCAGGGTGTCGGTCATCTCAGTACTTCCTCTCCATCGGCTGGTACCGGGTCACGACGACCGGCTTCCAGTCCAGCGTGATGTGGTCGTCGGCGAGTGACGAGTGCGGGTCGCCCGTCAGGTACGCCATCGTGTGCTGCATGTAGTTCTCGTCGTCGCGCTTCGGGTAGTCGTCGCGCATGTGGCCGCCGCGGCTCTCCTTGCGGTTGCGGGCCGAGTAGACGACCACCTCGGCCAGGTCGAGCAGGAACCCGAGCTCGACGGCCTCGAGCAGGTCGGTGTTGAACCGCTTGCCCTTGTCCTGCACGGAGACCTGCATGAAGCGGTTCCGGAGCGTGTGGATGGTCTCGGTGACGCGGTCGAGGGACTCGTCGGTGCGGAACACCTGGGCGTTCTTGTCCATCTCGTCCTGCAGCTCCTTGCGCAGGACGGCGATGCGCTCGGTGCCGGTCGAGGCGCGCAACTGGTCGAGCATCGCCCGGACGCCGGCAGCGGGGTCTTCGGGCAGCGGGAGGAACTCGGCGGTCTTGACCCACTCGGCGGCGTTGTTGCCCGAGCGCTTGCCGAAGACGTTGATGTCGAGGAGCGAGTTCGTGCCGAGACGGTTCGAGCCGTGCACCGAGACGCACGCGCACTCGCCGGCGGCGTAGAGGCCGGGGACGACGGTGGTGTTGTCGTAGAGCACCTGTGCGTCGGTGTTCGTCGGGATGCCACCCATCGCGTAGTGCGCGGTCGGCATGACGGGCACCGGCTCGACGACGGGGTCGACGCCGAGGTAGGTGCGGGCGAACTCCGTGATGTCCGGGAGCTTGGTCTCGAGGACCTCGGCACCGAGGTGCGTGCAGTCGAGCAGGACGTAGTCCTTGTTCGGGCCGGCACCGCGGCCCTCTGCCACCTCTTGCACCATGCACCGGGCGACGATGTCGCGTGGGGCGAGGTCCTTGATGGTGGGGGCGTAGCGCTCCATGAAGCGTTCACCGGAGGCGTTGCGCAGGATCGCACCTTCGCCACGAGCACCCTCGGTCAACAGGATGCCGAGGCCCGCGAGGCCGGTCGGGTGGAACTGGAAGAACTCCATGTCCTCGAGCGGCAGGCCGGTGCGCCACACGATGCCGACGCCGTCGCCGGTCAGGGTGTGCGCGTTCGAGGTCGTCTTGTACATCTTGCCGAAGCCGCCGGTCGCGAAGATCATCGCCTTGGCGTGGAACACGTGCAGCTCACCCGTGGCGAGCTCGAACGCGACGACGCCGGCCGGCTGCTTGCGCGTGACGCCGTCCTCGCCCACGACGTCGACCATGATGAGGTCGAGCGCGTAGAACTCGTTGTAGAACTCGACGCCGAGCTTGACGCAGTTCTGGAACAGCGTCTGCAGGATCATGTGGCCGGTGCGGTCGGCCGCGTAGCAGGCCCGGCGGACCGGTGCCTTGCCGTGGTCGCGGGTGTGGCCGCCGAAGCGACGCTGGTCGATCTTGCCCTCGGGCGTGCGGTTGAACGGCAGGCCCATGTTCTCGAGGTCGATGACGGCGTCGATGGCTTCCTTCGCCAGGATCTCGGCGGCGTCCTGGTCGACCAGGTAGTCGCCGCCCTTGATCGTGTCGAAGGTGTGCCACTCCCACGAGTCCTCTTCGACGTTCGCGAGCGCCGCGGCCATCCCGCCCTGCGCCGCACCGGTGTGCGAGCGGGTCGGGTAGAGCTTCGAGATGACGGCCGTCTTCGCCTTCGGGCCGGCCTCGATCGCGGCACGCATGCCCGCGCCTCCTGCGCCGATGATGACGATGTCGAACTGGTGGTGGTGCACGGTGGTCTCGGTCACAGGGGTCTTTCCGTAGACGGTGGGAAGGCGGTCGGCAGCGGGGATGGTGCTACTGCGCCGGGCAGAAGGAGGGCAGGTCCGCGGCGGCTGCGCCGGCGGGGCACGGGTCGAACGTCCAGCAGACGAGCAGGCCGAGGACGATCAGCACGACGCACGCGATGAGGATCGCGGCGAGGAGCGTCTTCCGGATGCCCGGCTTCGACACGTAGTCGTTGACGATCGTGCGCATGCCGTTCGAGCCGTGGATGAGCGCCAGGACGAGCATGAGGGAGTCCCACACCTGCCAGAACGGGTTGGCCCACTTGCCGGCGACGAAGGCGAAGTCGATCTGCTTGACACCCTCGCCCGCCACCATGTTGACGAAGAGGTGGCCGAAGATCAGCACGACGAGCAGGACGCCCGAGCCGCGCATGTAGATCCAGCCCCACTTCTCCCAGTTGGTGGAGCGGCGGGCGGCCGAGGCGGAACGCGGAGGTTCGACGATCTGCGTGGTCATCAGGTGCCCCTCTAGTTGAAGTCCGCGAAGAGGTTCATGAGCTGGCGGGGCAGGAAGCCCGCGATCGCGATCGCCCACAGGACGATGACGACCCAGAACATGGCCCGCTGGTACTTCGGCCCCTTGGACCAGAAGTCGACGAGGATGATCCGGAGCCCGTTGAACGCGTGGAACACGATGGCCATGACCAGGGCGATCTCGCCGATGTTCATGATCGGGGTCTTGTACGTGCCGATGACCGCGTTGTACGCCTCGGGTGAGAGGCGCACGAGAGCCGTGTCGAGGATGTGCACGAGCAGGAAGAAGTAGATCGCGACACCGGTGATCCGGTGCAGGACCCACGACCACATGCCGGTCGATCCGCGGTACAGCGTGCCCTCGAGTTTCCGAGAGGCGCGGGGCGCCTCGATCGTGACTTCGGGGACGGCGGTCGCCGTACCGCCGCCGGTGGGCTCAGCCATGAGCTCGTCCTTCCATAGGACGGGCTCGCCCGATCGGCGAGCCCTTGCCGTTCGTGTTCGTGTGGAACGCGTCCCATCCTATGCGCGGGTGCTGACCTTCTCGTCCCGACCGGCCCGCAGGCCCCGACCGACGGGCGGCGCGCCGATGGTCCTGGCCGTGTCGTGGTGGCCCAGGAGCTGGTCGCCGACGGCCTCCCACGTGGTGCCCTCGACCCGGAGACGGCCCGCCGATCCCATCCGTTCCGCGAGTGCGCGGTCGTGGTGGAGCCGCAGGACCGCCTGTCGCAGGGCCTGTGGTGCGTCGGTGTCGTAGAGCTCGCCGTCGAGTCCGGGGGCGACGAGGTCGAGCGGACCACCCGACGCCGGCGCGATCACCGGCAGCCCCGAGGCGTGCGCTTCCTGGAGGGTCTGCCCGAAGGTCTCGGCCGGACCGGTGTGCACGAAGAGGTCGAGCGAGGCGTACGCGTCGGCGAGGGCGTCGCCGCGCAACGGTCCGGTGAAGGTGACGTCGAGGTGTCGCAGGCGTCGCTCGAGCAGCGCCCGGGACGGCCCGCCGCCGGCCACGACGACGCGGATGCCGGGGATCCCGCCGAGCTCGGCGAGCCGTTCGACCTCCTTCTCCGGGGCCAGCCGTCCGACGTAGCCGACGATCGTCTCGCCGTGCGGCGCGATCCGGCGTCGGAGCGCTCGGACGTGGGCGGACTCCCGTCGGGCCGGGTGGAAGAGCTCGGTGTCGACCCCGCGCCCCCAGCGGGCGACGCGGGGGACCCCGTCCTCGGCGAGCATCGCGGCGGTCGCGCTCGACGGCGCGAGCGTCAGCGAGGCGCCGGCGTGGATGCGGCCGAGGATCCTGCGGACCAACGGGACGGTCGCCGTCAAGCCGTTGCGGCGGGCGAAACCGGCCACGTCGGTCTGGAAGACGGCGACGGAGGGGATGCCGAGCCTCCCGGCTGCCGTGATCGCGCGCCCACCCAACAGGAACGGACTCGCGGCGTGGAGCACGTCGGCGCCGGAGGCGGCGAGGATCGTGTCGAGGACGGGGTGGGGGAGTGCGACGGGGAACTGCCGGTACGCGACGGCGGGGATCCGGTGCACGTCGAAGGAGCGGTAGCGCTCGACACTGCTGCGGGACCGGAACTGCGCGAGCCCCGGGGTGTCCGGTGCGATCACGACCGCGCGGTGGCCTCGGCGTTCCAGGTGGTCGAGGACCGCCAGGACGCTGGTGGTCACGCCGTTGAGGGTGGGCAGGAAGCTCTCGGTCACGACGGCGACGGTCCGGGGGGACGTGCCGCGCTCCACGCTGCGTGCGCTCATGGTGCTGCCCATGCTCCGGGCGTCACGTGACCCCGCGGGGCCGACGACGTGAACGGGGCGGAGGCGACGGGTGAACAACGCGACGCCGTCGCCGCGCGCACGCCGACGATGCCCTGCGGGAGCCCGCATGCGGGAATCGTGCGGAGACCACCCAGGATCCGCGCGGCAGGACCGGTACGGTGAGCGCGTGGCTGACGCTCTCGAAGACTTCTACGCGATCATCCCCGCAGGGGGCATCGGATCGCGCCTGTGGCCGCTGTCGCGCGCGGACGCACCCAAGTTCCTGCACGACCTGACCGGGTCCGGCACCTCGCTGCTCCGGCAGACCTGGGACCGGCTCGCCCCGCTCGCGGGCGAGCAGCGGATCATGGTCGTGACCGGACGGGCGCACCGCGTCGCCGTCGAGTCGCAACTGCCGGGGGTCGAGGACCACAACGTGGTGCTCGAGAGCGAACCGAAGGACTCCACAGCGGCCATCGGCCTCGCCGCGGCGATCCTCGTGCGGCGCGAACCCGACGTCGTCATCGGCTCCTTCGCCGCCGACCACGTCATCGGTGACGCCCGCGGCTTCCGCCGTTCGGTGCGCGAGGCCGTCGCCGTCGCCCGCGCCGGGTACATCACCACCATCGGCATCACGCCGACCGAGCCCGCGATCGGCTTCGGGTACATCCACGCGCACGGCGACACCCTGGACATCGAGGGCGCACCGACCGCGCACGCCGTCCGGTCGTTCGTCGAGAAGCCCGACCTGGACACCGCACGCTCGTACGTCGAACAGGGCACCTACCTGTGGAACGCGGGCATGTTCATCGCCCGCGCTGACGTGCTGCTCGAGGAGATCGGCCGGAACAACCCGACGCTGCTGGCCGGCATCAACGAGCTCGCGGACGCCTGGGACACCTCGGCCCGCGGTGCGGTCGTCGACGCGGTGTGGCCCACGCTCGAGAAGATCGCGATCGACTACACCGTCGCCGAGCCGGCCGCCGCGGCCGGACGCATGGCGGTCGTCCCCGGTGACTTCGACTGGGACGACGTCGGCGACTTCGCCTCGCTCGCCAAGCTGCAGTCCGGTGGTCGTCCGAACAACCTCGCCGTGCTCGGTGACGGCGCCCGGATCCTCGCCGACTCGTCGAGTGGCATCGTGATCTCGCACAGCCAGCGGCTCATCTCGCTCATCGGGGTCGAGGACATCGTCGTCGTGGACACCCCCGACGCGTTGCTCGTGACGACCAGCGCGAACGCGCAGCGGGTCAAGGGCGTCGTGGATGCGCTCAAGATCAGCGGCCGCGGCGACGTCCTGTAGCGCTCCACCGACAACCCCCTCGAACTGGGGGTCCGGGCGTGACCCCGGGTTACGGGCGCGTTTCGGCGCGGTCGCGATCCCGTAACTGATCCGTCCGGTGCTCAGAACGGGTCCTGTACCGGCCGGGCGGTCGTGTACTGTCGCCACGATCGCCCGGAACGCACGTGGTCCGGGCACGCTCCCCGGAGGAACCCACCCGTGACATCTCGTACCCGACGCGTCGTCCTCAGCGGCTTCGCGCTCCTCGGCACCGCCGCCGTCCTCGCAGGCTGCGCCTCGGCGCCGTCCGACACGACGACCGCCAAGAAGACCGACTTCCGCCCCTGCATGGTCTCCGACGCCGGTGGCTTCGACGACAAGTCGTTCAACCAGCTCGGCTACGAGGGCATGAAGGACGCCGCCAAGGACCTCGGTGCCACCTACAAGGAAGCCGAGTCGAAGGACGCCACCGTCTACGACTCGAACATCCAGCAGCTCATCGGCCAGAACTGCAACCTCGTCGTGACCGTCGGCTTCAACCTCGCCGACGCCACGAAGAAGCAGGCCGCGGCGAACCCCGACACCGACTTCGCGATCATCGACGACAGCTCGATCGACGCGAAGAACGTCAAGCCGATCACGTTCGACACCTCGCAGGCCGCGTTCCTCGCCGGCTACGCAGCGGCGTCCTACTCGAAGACCGGCGTCGTCGGCACCTTCGGTGGCATGCAGATCCCGACCGTCACCATCTTCATGGACGGCTTCGCGGACGGCGTGAAGTACTACAACGAGCAGAAGGACAAGGACGTCCAGGTCAAGGGCTGGAACGTCGACACCGGCAAGGGCTCCTTCACCGGTGGCTTCGAGGCCGGCACGCAGGCCAAGTCGGTCGCGCAGACGCTCCTCGACCAGGACGCCGACGTGATCCTGCCCGTCGGCGGTCCGATCTACCAGTCCGCTGCCGAGGCCATCAAGGACGCCGACAACGGCTCCGTCCTGATCGGTGCGGACAGCGACCTCTACGAGGCCGACCCGCGCTACAAGGACATCGCCTTCACCTCGGTCGAGAAGGGCATGCGCCCGGCCGTGAAGGACGTCGTCGAGCAGGCGGCCGACAAGAAGTTCTCGAAGACCCCGTACGTGGGCACGCTCGAGAACGAGGGCGTCGGCATCGCGCCGTTCCACGACTACGAGTCCAAGGTCGACAAGGGCCTGCAGGGCGAACTGGACGACATCAAGGCCGGCATCATCGACGGCTCGATCAAGGTCAAGACCCAGTCCTGACCCGACGAACGCGGGCGAGGGGCTTCCCTCGCCCGCGTTCTCGTGCGCCCGAGCGGTGCACGCGATACCGTGCGCCCGAGCGGTGCACGCGACCGTGCGCCCGCGTGGCGCACTCGAGACAGAAATAGACTCCCGAACATGAAGCTCGAACTCCGCGGCATCACCAAGCGGTTCGGCGCCCTGGTCGCCAACGACCACATCTCGCTCACCGTCGAGCCGGGTGAGGTCCACTGCCTCCTGGGTGAGAACGGCGCCGGCAAGTCCACCCTGATGAACGTC
Source organism: Curtobacterium sp. PhB146 (assembly GCF_004342995.1). Taxonomy (NCBI): domain Bacteria; kingdom Bacillati; phylum Actinomycetota; class Actinomycetes; order Micrococcales; family Microbacteriaceae; genus Curtobacterium; species Curtobacterium sp. PhB146. The sequence continues at coordinate 662,745 of NZ_SMBN01000002.1, forward strand.
CTCTACGGCCTGTACGACGCCGACGAGGGCCAGATCCTGCTCGACGACGTGGTCCAGGACTTCGACGGCCCCGGTGACGCCATGCGCGCCGGCATCGGCATGGTGCACCAGCACTTCATGCTCGTCCCCGTCTTCACCGTCGCCGAGAACGTCATGCTCGGTCAGGAGCAGACCACCTTCGGCGGCCGGCTCGACCTGGCCGGCGCCCGCAAGCGGGTCAAGGAGATCTCCGACCGCTTCGGGTTCGACGTCGACCCCGACGCCAAGATCGAGGACCTGCCCGTCGGCGTACAGCAACGCGTCGAGATCATCAAGGCGCTCTCCCGCGACGCCTCCGTGCTGGTGTTCGACGAGCCGACGGCCGTCCTCACCCCGCAGGAGACCGACGAGCTGATGGGCATCATGCGGCAGCTCCGCGAGGCCGGCACCGCGATCGTCTTCATCACCCACAAGCTCCGCGAGGTCCGCGAGGTCGCCGACCGCATCACGGTGATCCGGCTCGGCAAGGTCGTCGGCGAGGCCTCGCCCGCGGCGACCAACAACGAACTGGCCGCGATGATGGTCGGCCGCGCCGTCTCCCTCGTCGTCGACAAGACGCCGTCGACCGGTGGCGAGGACGCCCTGGTCGTCGAGGGCCTCACCGTCACCGACCCGTCCGGCATCGTGCTCGTCGACGACGTGTCGTTCTCGGTCCGTCGCGGCGAGGTCCTGGCGATCGCCGGGGTGCAGGGCAACGGGCAGACCGAGTTGACCGAGGCGATCCTCGGTCTCGAGCCGGTCCACGCCGGCCGCATCACGCTGGACGGCAAGGAGCTCACCGGCCGCAGCGTCAAGCAGGTGCTCGACGCCGGCGTCGGGTTCGTCCCCGAGGACCGCAAGGAGGACGGCCTGGTCGGCGAGTTCACCATCGCGGAGAACCTCATGCTCGACCGGTCCGACCACGACCAGTTCGTCCGCGCCGGCACCATCCGTGCCGCCGAGCGCGATGCCTTCGCCGACGAGAAGATCGCCGAGTTCGACATCCGCACGCCGGGCCGCGCGACCGCTGCCGGTCGGCTGTCCGGCGGCAACCAGCAGAAGATCGTCCTCGCCCGGGAGCTCAGCCGCGAGCTCCGGCTGTTCGTCGCCGCGCAGCCCACGCGCGGCATCGACGTCGGGTCGATCGAGTTCGTGCACAAGCGCATCGTCGCCACCCGCGACACCGGTGTGCCCGTCATCGTCGTCTCCACCGAGCTCGACGAGGTCGTGGCACTGGCCGACCGCATCGCCGTCATGTACCGCGGCGGCATCGTCGGGATCGTGCCGGCGACCACCCCGCGAGACGTCCTCGGCCTCATGATGGCCGGCGAGATCCCAGAAGGAACGGAGTTGGCCGCATGACCGGTTCGGCCGGCGAGATCCAAGCCACATCCACGACCGGAACGGAGCTGGCAGCGTGACCGCGCAGGACCCAGACAACACGCAGCCCACCGCCGGCACCGAGGCAGACGCCCCGCTCACCGACGACCGCCTGCAGGAGGCCCCGGAGACCCCGCACCTGATGACGGACTCGGCGGACGACACCGAGCGCCGCAACGGCGCCCCCGGCACCGACCGCTGGCACGCCGCGATGCAGAGCATCCTGAACGGCTCCGTGCTCGTCACGGTCCTCGCGGTCGTCCTTGCCCTCGTCGCCTGCGGCATCCTCATCGCCCTGACCGACGAGAACGTCCGCGCCACGGCCGGCTACTTCTTCGCCCGTCCCGCCGACATGCTCCAGGCCATCGGCACCGCGGTCGGCGGCGCCTACGCCTCGCTGTTCCAGGGCTCGGTGGTCAACTTCGGCGCCACCAGCTTCCAGCAGGCGATCGCCCCGCTCACCCGGTCGATCGACTACGCGGTGCCGCTCGTCGTCGCCGGCCTCGGGATCGCGTTGTCCTTCCGCGCCGGGCTGTTCAACATCGGCGGCCAGGGCCAGATCCTGATGGGGGCCGCGGCCGCCGGCTGGGTCGGGTTCTCGTTCGACGGACCCGCCGCGATCCACATCCCGCTCACGATCGTCGCCGGCATCGTCGGCGGTGCGGTCTGGGGAGGGATCGTCGGTGTCCTCAAGGCGCGCACGGGTGCGAACGAGGTGGTCGTCACGATCATGCTCAACTACGTCGCGCTCTACCTGGTCAGCTACCTGCTCCGAACCCCCGGTCTGCTCCAGGCTCCGGGCAGCAGCAACCCGATCTCCCCGGCAACGAAGGACAGCGCCCTGCTGCCGCAGCTGTTCGGCGTGCGGTACGGCGTGGACCTCGGCTTCATCGTCGCGATCATCGCCGTGGTCGTGGTCTGGTGGCTCGTCAACAAGTCGTCGCTCGGCTTCCGGTTCCGCACCATCGGTGAGAACCCCCGCGCCGCCCGCGTCGCCGGCATGAGCGTGCCGGCACTGACGATCTGGGTGATGGTCATCTCCGGTGCCCTCGTCGGCATCGCCGGTGCCTACCAGGTGCAGGGTGCGGTCACGACGGGCTTCACCTCGGGCATCGACGCCGGCATCGGCTTCGACGCGATCACCGTCGCGCTCCTCGGCCGCTCGAAGCCGTGGGGCGTGTTCTGGGCCGCGATCCTGTTCGGCGTGCTCAAGAACGGCGGCTACGCCATGCAGGCCGCCAACGGCATCCCGATCGACATCGTCGGTGTCATCCAGGCCCTCATCGTCCTGTTCATCGCGGCGCCGCCGCTCGTCCGCGCGATCTTCCGGATCCCGCAGCCGGGAGCCCGCCAGCGCACGAAGACGAGCAAGAACAGCAAGAAGGCGGTCGCCGCGTGAGTACCCTCAGCCCCACCGCGGCGCCCGCGTCGCCCCTGTCCGACCGTCCGGTCGAGACGACCCGCAGCTGGAAGCTCCCGATCGGGTACGCCGTGTTCACGCTGCTCGCGGTCGTGTTCTTCGTCCTGCTCAGCCGTGCCGGCACGACCACCTTCCGGCTCGCGAACGCCGGCGACTTCGTCGCGCTGCCGAACGTCCCGCTGTCGGCGGCACCGACCGGCTACGTCGTGGTCGTGCTCCTGGCGATCGCCACGGTCTACGCCTTCGTCGAGGTCCGCGCGTACCGGCACGTCCCGCTCTGGGTCACGTCGGTCTTCGCCATCGTCTTCGTCGTCGGCTTCCTGACGTGGGCAGCGGCCGGCGCCACGATCCCGCTGCCCGGCCTGCTGGTCGGCGCACTCGGGCTGAGCGTCCCGCTCGTGTTCGGTGCCCTCGGCGGCGTCATCTCCGAGCGGGTCGGCGTGGTCAACATCGCCATCGAGGGCCAATTCCTCGCGGGTGCGTTCACCTCGGCGCTCATCGCGTCGCTCACCGGCTCCGCGTGGGTCGGGCTCGTCGGCGCGCTCGTCGCCGGTGTGCTCGTCTCGTTCATCCTGGCCGCGTTCAGCATCAAGTACCTCGTCGACCAGGTCATCGTCGGTGTCGTCATCAACGCCCTCATCTCGGGGCTGACCGGCTTCCTGTACTCGCAGGTGCTGTCCCCGAACGAGACCACGCTCAACGTCGGCGTCCGGTTCCCGAAGTTCGAGATCCCGCTGCTCCACCAGATCCCGGTCATCGGTCCGGTGTTCTTCGAGCAGAGCGTCATCGTCTACCTGGCGTACGTGGCCGTCGCGGTCGTCACCTTCGGCCTGTTCAAGACCCGCTGGGGCCTGCGCCTCCGCGCGGTCGGCGAGCACCCGCAGGCGGCCGACACGGTGGGCATCAACGTCACGAGCACCCGGTTCTGGAACGTGTCGCTCGCCGGCGCGATCGCCGGCCTCGGTGGTGCGTACTTCACGCTCGACGCGGTCGGGCCGTTCACGAAGGACATGACGGCCGGCGCCGGCTACATCGCCCTGGCCGCCGTCATCTTCGGTCGCTGGGACCCGATCAAGGCCACGCTGGCGGCGCTGCTGTTCGGCTTCGCGTCGAACCTGCAGAACACGCTCGGGGCGATCGACTCGCCCGTGCCGAGCGAGTTCCTGCTGATGCTGCCGTACGTGGTGACGATCTTCGCGGTGGCCGGCCTGGTCGGACAGTCGCGCGGCCCCGCCGCGTCCGGCAAGCCCTACATCAAGAGCTGACGGCCAGGAGGCACGGCACATGACCGAAACGCACGCTGCGGACGACGGCACGGCCGCGTCCACCGGCGCGATCGCCTGGACCGACCCGGCCACGGCCCTGCGCGCGGGAGGCGGCGACACCGCCGCCGACGGGGCGGACGCAACCACGGGCCTCCCGGCCGACGTGGACTGGGGCGCTCTCCGCGACGCCGCCACGGCCGCGATGCGGCGTGCCTACGCGCCGTACTCGTCGTTCCCGGTGGGCGCCGCGGCGCTCACCGACGACGGCCGGATCGTCTCCGGCTGCAACGTCGAGAACGCGAGCTACGGGGTGACGCTCTGCGCGGAGTGCTCGCTCGTGTCGCAGCTGCACATGACCGGCGGCGGCAAGCTCGTCGCGTTCACGTGCGTCGACGGCGACGGGGCGACCCTCATGCCGTGCGGCCGCTGCCGCCAGCTGCTGTTCGAGCACTCGACCGAGGGCATGCTCCTCGAGACGGTCTCCGGCATCCGCACCATCGACGAGGTCCTGCCCGACGCGTTCGGGCCGCGCACCCTCGCCACCTACCAACAGGAGCACTGATCCCAATGGCCGTCGAGCCGTTCGACACCGTCGACCTCATCCGCACGAAGCGATCCGGTGGCGCCCTGAGCACCGCCGAGGTCGACTGGCTCGTCGACGCGTACACACGCGGCTACGTCGAGGACCCGCAGATGGCCGCGATGGCGATGGCGATCTTCCTGAACGGGATGGAGCGGCGCGAGGTCAAGGACCTCACGCTCGCGATGATCGCGTCCGGGGAGCGGATGTCGTTCGGGTCGCTCGGCAAGACGACCGTCGACAAGCACTCCACGGGCGGGGTCGGCGACAAGATCACGCTGCCGCTCGCACCGCTGGTGGCGTCGTTCGGCGTCGCGGTGCCGCAGCTGTCCGGCCGTGGCCTCGGCCACACCGGCGGGACGCTCGACAAGCTCGAGTCGATCCCCGGGTGGCAGGCTGCGCTGTCGAACGACCGGATGATGGAGATCCTGTCCGACGTCGGTGCGGTCATCTGCGCCGCCGGCTCGGGTCTCGCACCGGCCGACAAGAAGCTGTACGCCCTGCGCGACATCACCGGCACCGTCGAGTGCATCCCGCTCATCGCGTCGAGCATCATGTCGAAGAAGATCGCCGAGGGCACCGGTGCGCTCGTGCTCGACGTGAAGTTCGGCTCCGGTGCGTTCATGCCGACGTACGAGGCGTCGCGCGAGCTCGCGCAGACGATGGTCGACCTCGGGAACGACGCCGGGGTGAAGACCTCGGCGCTGCTGACCGACATGGAGGTCCCGCTCGGCCTGACGATCGGCAACGCACTCGAGGTGCGGGAGTCGGTCGAGGTGCTTGCGGGCGGCGGTCCGGCCGACGTCGTGGAGCTGACCGTGGCACTGGCCTCGGAGATGCTGACGCTCGCCGGGATGCCGGACGCCGATCCTGCGGCTGCACTGGCCGACGGCCGGGCGATGGACACCTGGCGTCGGATGATCTCCGCGCAGGGTGGGGACCCCTCCGCCGCGCTGCCGGTCGCCCGCGAGCAGCACGTCGTCACGGCGCCGTCGTCCGGTGTGCTGGCGCAGCAGGACGCCCTGCCGTTCGGCGTCTCGGCCTGGCGCCTCGGTGCCGGTCGTGCCCGCGCGCAGGACCCGGTGCAGGCCGGGGCGGGCATCGAGCTGCACGTCAAGCCCGGTGACACCGTGACCGAGGGGCAGCCGCTCTGGACGCTGCACACCGACGACGCGTCGCGGATCCCGCGGGCGCTCGAGTCGCTCGAGGGTGCGTGGTCGATCGGCTCGTCCGACGCAGCCGTGGCGGCCCGCGGGCCGATCGTGCGGGAGCGCATCGCGGGCTGAACGCGACCGTCCGACCGGCTGGAGGCTCTCCGCACACGTGTGGAGAGCCTCCAGTCTGTGCACGGGTCTGTTGTGCACAGGTGCCTGCGCGCGGTCGCTGACCACCGATAGCCTGGTCGCATGAGCGCCGACGCCCCGACCTACCGCCTGCCCGACGCCGGAGCGGTCATCAACGACCTGCCGAAGGTCTCGCTGCACGACCACCTCGACGGCGGCCTGCGCCCCGCGACGATCGTCGAGCTTGCCGGTGCCGCGGGCGTCACGCTGCCGACCACCGACCCGTCCGAGCTCGGGCAGTGGTTCGCCGACCAGTCGAACTCGGGCTCGCTCGTCGAGTACCTGAAGACGTTCGACGTCACCATCTCGGTCATGCAGACGGCTCCGCAGCTGCACCGCGTCGCGAAGGAGTTCGTCGAGGACCTGGTCGCCGACGGCGTCGTGTACGGCGAGGTCCGCTGGGCGCCGGAGCAGCACCTGCAGGGCGGCCTGACCCTCGACGAGACGGTCGAGGCCGTCCAGGCCGGCATCGAGGAAGCGGTCGACGCCGCTGGCGGCAGCATCCGGGTCGGCCAGCTCGTCACCGCGATGCGCCACGCCGACCGCTCGCTCGAGATCGCCGAGCTCGCCGTCCGGCACCGTGACAACGGGGTCGTCGGCTTCGACATCGCCGGTGCCGAAGCCGGGTTCCCGGCGTCGAACCACCGTGCCGCGTTCGACCACCTCGCATCCGAGCTGTTCCCCGTCACCGTCCACGCGGGCGAAGCCGACGGACTCGCCTCGATCCGGTCCGCGCTCGTCGACGGCCGCGCGCTGCGCCTCGGGCACGGCGTCCGGATCTTCGAGGACGTCACCCTCTCCGACGCCGGTGACGGCTCGACGCTGGCCTCCCTCGGCGAGGTCGCGTCGTGGGTCCGCGACCGCGAGATCCCGCTCGAGGTCTCGCCGTCCTCCAACCTGCAGACCGGTGCGATCGCGGCCTGGGGGGACGACCTCGCCGACCACCCCTTCGACGTGCTCTACCAGCTCGGCTTCCGGGTCACGGTGAACACCGACAACCGCCTGATGAGCGGGACGTCGCTGTCGAAGGAGCTCGCACTGCTCGCCGGCACGTTCGGCTACGACCTCGACGACCTGGCGGCGTTCCAGATCAACGCGGCGCTCGGTTCCTTCCTGCCGCTCGAGGACCGCGAGGAGATCATCGCGACCATCACCTCCGGGTACTCGGAGGCCTGACGCATGGGACTGCCGCCGCTGCCGGACGCCGCCGTCCTCCTCGGGGCCACCGCGCCCACCTGGCGTGACGCGATGCGCCTGGCCGGCGGCGCGCTCGTCGCGTCCGGAGCCGCGACCGACGAGTACACGGACGCCATGATCGGCATGGTCGAGGAACACGGGCCGTACATCGTGATCTCCCCGGGTCTGGCGTTCGCGCACGCCCGACCAGGTGGCGCAGTCCTGCGCGACGGGCTCGCCGTGGTGACCCTCGAGACACCGGTCGCGTTCGGCCACCCGCACAACGACCCGGTCCGTGTGGTCCTGGGGCTCGCGGTCGCCGGGGTCGGCACGCACCTCGAGTCCATCGGTGAGATCGCGAACCTGTTCAACGACCAGGCCGTCACGGGGCGGATCGCCGACGCGACGACGGCGGACGAGGTCCGCACGATCATGGGGGTGTCCGCGTGAAGATCGTGACCATCTGCGGCGCGGGCATCGGCTCGAGCGGGATCCTCAAGGTGAACGCCGAGAAGGCGTTGTCGGCCCTCGGCCTGCAGGCATCGGTCGTCGCAGCCGACGTGGCCTCGGTGCGCGACGTGTCCGACGACGCCAACGTGATCCTCACCAGCCAGGAGTTCGTCGAGGCGATCGGCGACACCTACGCCGAGGTCATCGTGATCCGGAACCACTTCGACCAGGGCGAGATCACGGCGGCGGTGGACCGGGCGCTCGGCGAGCACTGAGGGCATTGTCCGCCCTTTAGAGTTGGGTCATGAGCACCGAGAACCCGCTGAACGACCCCGCTGCCGACCCGTTCGAGGTCGCGCGGGACGCCGCCGCCGTCATCGCCGCGAAGTCCGGCATCGAGCGGCACGACATCGCCCTGACCCTCGGCTCGGGCTGGGGCAAGGCCGCCGACATCATCGGTGAGACCGTGTCCGAGATCCCGGCGGACCAGGTCCCCGGGTTCAGCGCCTCGGCCGTGCCCGGACACTCCGGCACCATCCGGTCGATCCGCCTCGCCGACGGCCGCCACGCGCTCGTCATCGGCGCACGCACGCACTACTACGAGGGCCACGGCGTCCGCCGGGTCGTGCACAGCGTCCGCACCGCCGCGGCCACGGGCGCCACGGTCATGGTGCTGACGAACGGTGCCGGTGGCATCAAGGAGCACTGGACGCCCGGCACGCCCGTGCTCATCAGCGACCACATCAACCTGACCGCCGACAGCCCGCTCGAGGGCGCGACGTTCATCGACCTCACCGACCTGTACTCGTCCCGGCTGCGTGACGTGGCGCGGTCGGTCGACCCGTCCCTGGACGAGGGCGTCTACACGCAGTTCCGCGGCCCGCACTACGAGACCCCCGCAGAGGTCCAGATGGCCAAGGCCATCGGCGGACACATCGTCGGCATGTCCACCGCGCTCGAGGCCATCGCCGCTCGCCAGGCCGGCATGGAGATCCTCGGGTTCTCGCTCATCACGAACCTCGCCGCCGGCATCCAGAAGACGCCGCTGTCGCACACCGAGGTGCTCGAGGCCGGCAAGCAGGCCGAGCCCGTGATCGCGGACCTGCTCGCCCGCGTGGTGACCGCCCTCGGGCAGCCGGCGTCGTGAAGATCGACCTCGACCACGTGCTCGGGACCGCTCGGTCCTGGCTCGCGCAGGACCCGGATCCGCAGACCCGCGACGAGCTGGCCGCCGCGATCGACGCCGCGTCCGACGGCTCCGGTCCGGCTGTGCAGGCCCTGGCCGTGCGGTTCGGCGGCCGGCTGCAGTTCGGTACTGCCGGACTCCGCGCCGAGCTCGGCTACGGCCCGCTCCGCATGAACCGGGTCGTCGTGTCGCAGGCCGCTGCCGGTCTCGCACGCTTCCTGATCGACACAGGCCGGTCGCGCAGCGTCGTGATCGGCTACGACGGCCGGGTGAACTCCGACGTCTTCGCGCGCGACTCCGCCGAGGTCATACGCGGCCTCGGGCTCGAGGTCACGCTGCTGCCGGTCGCCCTGCCCACACCGGTGCTCGCGTTCGCCGTGCGGCACCTCGACGTCGGCGCCGGGGTGATGGTCACCGCGAGCCACAACCCGCCCCGCGACAACGGGTACAAGGTCTACCTCGGACAGGACGACGACGGGTCGCAGATCGTGCCGCCGGTCGACGGCTCGATCGCTGCGGCCATCGAAGCCGTCGCTGCCGGGTCGATCACGGACCTGCCCCGGGGCACCGACTACACCGTCGCGTCGTCGGCGCTGCTCGATGCCTACGTGGCCGCGACGGCCGCCATCGTGCCGACCCCGACCCTGGCGCCGCAGGAGCAGCCGACGGTCGTGTACACGGCGATGCACGGTGTCGGGTGGGAGACCGCACGCGCGGTGTTCGCCGCCGCCGGGTTCGCGTCGCCCGCGGTCGTGCCGGAGCAGATCGAGCCGGACGGTGCGTTCCCGACCGTGTCGTTCCCGAACCCGGAAGAGCCCGGCGCGATGGACCTGGCGATCGCCCGCGGGCTCGCCGTCGGCGCAGACCTCGTCATCGCGAACGACCCCGACGCCGACCGGCTCGCGCTCGCGATCCCGGCGGTCTCCGACTCCGGGGACCCGACCTACCGCCGCCTGTCCGGCAACGAGGTCGGGTGGCTGCTCGGGTGGCAGGCTGCCGTCCGTGCGTCGGAGACCGGCGCCACGGGCACCCTCGCAGCGTCGATCGTCTCGTCGCCGGCGCTGGCCCGCGTCGCCGCCCGCCACGGTCTGGAGTACCGCGACACCCTGACCGGCTTCAAGTGGGTCTCGCGGGTTCCCGGGCTGCTCTTCGGGTACGAAGAAGCTCTCGGCTACCTGGTGGACCCGTCGGTCGTGCGCGACAAGGACGGCATCTCGGCGGCACTGTCGCTGCTGTCGTTGGCGTCGGACCTCGCCGCTGCCGGATCGTCGATCGCCGGGCAGCTCGACGCCTTCGCCGCCGAGTTCGGGGCGTTCGCGTCGGGGCAGGTCGCGACCCGCGTGGACGACCTGTCCCGCATCGGCGAGATCATGGCCTCGCTCCGGTCCGCGCCGCCGTCGTCGCTCGGCGGCCTGGACGTCCTCGCCGTGACGGACTACGTCGACGGGGTGGAGGGCTTCCCGCCGTCGGACATCCTGCGGTACGACCTGACCGGTGACGCGCGGGTGATCGTCCGCCCGAGCGGCACCGAGCCCAAGGTCAAGGTCTACATCGACACCGTCGCCGAGACCCCCGCCGAGGCCCAGCGCCTCGTCGACGCCCTCGCGGCGTCCGTCCGCCCCTTGGTCTCGTAGCGCCGCCGCCCGCCGCCCCCCTCGTTCGCGTCGCGCCCCGGTAGCGCTCGTTCGTGTTGCGCCCCGCTGCGGGCATCGCGCCCCGACTCTTCGGGGCGCGATGCCTGCAAGCGGGTGCGCTGCCCCGTGGCCTGTCCACAGATCGCGCAGACCCCGCTCGCGACGGACCGGGCGTCGCGATCATCGGAGCATGGAACACGAACCCATCTCGACCGTCGGCCTCGCGCAGGACCCCGGTCGTGCGTCGGCGATCCGTCGCGCAGCGGATGCCGGCGCCCTCGTCCGGGTGCACCGTGGCACGTACATCGGGTCGGGCGAGTGGGCGTCGATGACGGAACGCGAACGACATCTCATGCTCGTGCGGAGTGTGCTCGCCGGCGGGACGGGCTCCGTCGTGGTGTCGCACCGGTCAGCGGTCGCCGTGCTCGGCCTGCCGTGGATCGGGGCGTTCGGCGAGCGTGTCACCGTGACCGACCCGTCCCGGGACCGGGGCCAGGTCAAGCGGAGCATCCAGCGCATCGGCAGCGCCGGCCGGCGACCGTCCTCCGTCGAGGTCGACGGTGTACCCGTCGCGACGTTGACCGAGACCGCGGTCGACGTCGCCCTTCGCGAACACCCGTGGCGTGCAATCGTCGTGCTCGACGCGGTCCTGCGGCGCGGCGTCGAGCGGGCGACGATCCTCGAAGCGCTCGGGAGTCGCCGTGCTCGCGGGCATCGACGCGCGCGGGAACTGGTCGAGCACGCGGATCCGCTCGCCGAGTCACCGGGGGAGAGCATCACACGGTGGGGTGCGCACGTGCTCGGCGCACCGGACCCGGTACTGCAGCAGGAGTTCCGGCACGACGGCCTGCTCAGTGACCGGGTGGACCTGTGGTTCGCGGAGGCCGGGGTGATCGTCGAGTTCGACGGCCGGGTGAAGTACGACGACCCGCGGCGAGGGCACACGGCGGCAGATGCCCTGGTCGACGAGAAGCGCCGGGAGGACCGTCTCCGCCGTCGTCGGGGGGTCAACGGATTCGCACGGGTGATGTGGTCGGACGCGATGCCCGCGGGGCAGCTCCCGCGGATCCTGCACGATGCCGGGGTGCCGCTCGGTCCGAACTGGGGTACTGCCTGGCGTCATGCTGCGAGCCGCGCCCTCTGACGGTCATCGCGCCCCGAAGAGTCGGGGTGCGATGACCGCAGCGGGGCGCAACCCGAGCGGAGCGAACCCCGCCGCGCGCGCCTACGCCAGCTCGAGCAGCACGTGACCGGACGAGACCGTCTGGCCGACCGGGGCGTTCAGGCCGGTGACGACGCCGTCCTTGTGGGCCTGCACGGGCTGCTCCATCTTCATGGCCTCGAGCACGACGAGCAGGTCGCCCTTCACCACGGTGTCGCCCTCGGCGACCGCGAGCTTGACGACGGTCGCCTGCATCGGCGACGCGACGGACCCGCCGGACTTCGCGATGCCGCCCTTGACCGCCGACGAGCGGCGCTTCGGGGGAGCGGAGGGACCGGCCGGACGACGACCGGCGACACCGGCGGCGGCACCGCCACCGACGATCGACGGCATGGTGACCTCGATGCGCTTGCCCTGCACCTCGACGACGACCGAGTCGCGCGAAGCCGGTGCCGGCAGTTCTTCAGGAGAACCGCTCCACGCCGGGATCTCGTTGACGAAGTCGGTCTCGATCCACTGCGTGTACACGGAGAACGGCGAGGAGTCGTCCGTTGCGAACGCCGGGTCCGACACGACCGCACGGTGGAAGGGGAGCACGGTCGGCAGGCCGGTGACCTCGAACTCGGCCAGTGCACGACGCGAGCGCTCCAACGCCTCGGCGCGGGTGGCGCCGGTGACGATGAGCTTCGCGAGCATGGAGTCGAACGAACCGGACACGACGTCGCCGCTCACGACGCCGGAGTCGACGCGGACGCCGGGGCCGGACGGCGCGTTGAACGCGTGCACGGGGCCGGGCGCGGGGAAGAAGTTGCGGCCCGGGTCCTCGCCGTTGATGCGGAACTCGAACGAGTGCCCGCGGGGCGTCGGGTCGGAGTAGTCGAGCACGCCGCCCTCGGCGATGCGGAACTGCTCGCGCACCAGGTCGATGCCGGTGACCTCTTCGGACACGCAGTGCTCGACCTGCAGGCGGGTGTTGACCTCGAGGAACGACACCGTGCCGTCGGCGCCGATCAGGAACTCGCACGTGCCGGCACCGACGTAGCCGACCTCGCGCAGGATCGCCTTCGACGACTCGTACAGTCGCTCCTGCTGCGCGTCCGTCAGGTACGGCGCGGGTGCTTCCTCGACGAGCTTCTGGTGCCGGCGCTGCAGCGAGCAGTCACGCGTCGACACGACGACGACGTTGCCGTGCTCGTCCGCCAGACACTGGGTCTCGACGTGGCGCGGCTTGTCGAGGTACTTCTCGACGAAGCACTCGCCCCGACCGAACGCCGCGATGGCTTCACGCGTCGCCGACTCGAACTGCGAGGCGACCTCGTCGCGCGTCCGTGCGACCTTCAGGCCACGGCCACCGCCGCCGAAGGCCGCCTTGATGGCGACCGGCAGGCCGACCTCGTCGGCGAACGCGATGACCTCGGAGGCGTCCTTGACGGGCTCGATGGTGCCGGGCGCGAGCGGCGCGCCGACCTTCTCGGCCACGTGGCGCGCGGAGACCTTGTCGCCGAGGCGCTCGATCGAGTCCGGCGACGGGCCGATCCAGGTCAGTCCGGCGTCGATGACGGCACGGGCGAAGTCGGCGTTCTCGGCAAGGAACCCGTAGCCCGGGTGCACGGCGTCTGCGCCGGACCGTCGGGCGACCGAGATGATCTTGTCGATGACGAGGTAGGTGTCGGCGCTCGTGGTGCCGTTCAGCGCGTAGGCCTCGTCGGCGAGGCGGGCGTGCAGGGCGTCACGGTCCTGGTCGGCGTAGACGGCGACCGATGCCTTGCCTGCGTCGCGGGCCGCGCGGATGATGCGGACGGCGATCTCGCCGCGGTTCGCGATGAGGACCTTGCTGATACGGGGCATGAGACATCAGCGTATTCGTGCAACGGGAGCACGAATTGACTGGCACCCACAAAGAACCGTGCCGAACAAGTGCGGATGTCTACAGTGACCAGAAGTCGTGCCAGCGGACGCCGAAGCCGCGGAGCAGCATCGACCGCAGCACCGGCAGGGACAGCCCGACCACCGCCGACGGTGCCCCGTCGATGCGCGAGATGTACGCCGCCGCCCGCCCGTCGATGGTGAACGCCCCCGCGACCTCGAGCGGCTCGCCCGTCGCCACGTACGCGTCGATCTCCTCGGCGGACAGGTCGTCGGCGAACGTCAGCACGGCGCTGTCCACGGCGACCACGCGGTCGCCACCGGCGGCCAGGGCCGACCCGCCGGGCGCGACGTCCCCCAGCTCCGGCACGCCGGCAGGAGACGTCACCAGGCTGCGGACGGGAGGCGCGGGGCGGGCCGCATCCGGGCCTCCCGTCCGCCCCGTGGCCGGGTCCAGGTCGCGGCGCCGGTCGTCGCGTCGTCGATCGATCACGCAGTGTCCACTCCACAGCGTCCCGCCGCCGGCGGCGAGCATCTGCCGCCAGCGCTCCCGGGCCACCGACGGGTCGTGCGGCTTGCCGTACAGGCGCCCGTCGACCTCGAAGGCGGAGTCGCCGCCGAACACGAAGCCGTCGACCGGCGACCCGGCGACGTCGGCGTCCGCGACGGCCGACGCCTTGGCGACGGCCAGCAGCGACACGAGCTCCGGGCCGGTCAGGTCACGGCCGAGTGCGGCGGCGGCCGCGGACGCCGTGGCGTCCTCGTCGACCCCGGGCGACACGAGCACGGGCTCGATCCCGGACTGGGCGAGGAGTGCTCGGCGGGCGGGGGATGTACTCGCGAGGTACAGACGCATGGGACCATCGAACCATGGGTGAATCCGTCGGAACGCTGCTCGAACTCGACGTCACCGGGATCGCCCACGGCGGCATCTCGGTGGCACGGCACGAAGGCCGGGTGGTCTTCGTCACGGACGCGATCCCCGGGGAGCGCGTCGTCGCCCGGGTGACCGAGGACCGGAAGAAGTCGTTCTGGCGCGCCGACACCGTCAGCGTCGTCACCCCGAGCGAGCACCGCGTCGACCACGTCTGGGCCGAGGCCGCGCTCGACCGCGACCCCGAGACGCGCCCGGGCGGTGCCGAGTTCGGCCACATCGCCCTCGCACACCAGCGCACGCTGAAGCACGACGTGCTCGTCGACTCGTTCTCGCGGTTCGCGCACACGGACCTGGCATCGGTGCTCGGCTCGGACGTCGTCGTCGAGGCCGCACCCGGTGACGACGCCGCGAACGGCCTCGGCTGGCGCACCCGGGTCCGGCTGCACGTCGACGAGCACGGCACCGCCGGCCCGTTCGCCGCGCGCTCGCACTCCGTCATCCCCGTCACCAGCCTGCCGCTCGCGAACGACGCCGTGCAGGAGAGCGCGCCGCTCGGCCGTGGCGTGATGCCCGGCTCGACGGTCATCGACGTGCTGGCACCGAGCGGCTCCGAGGGGGCGCGCCTCGTCATCGACGAGCAGAAGCCCACCGTGGTGACCGAGGTCGTGGGGGAGCGCACCTTCGCGGTGGACGACAACGGCTTCTGGCAGGTGCACCGTGCCGCGGCGTCGGTGCTCACCGAGGCCGTGCAGGACCTGGTCGACCGCGACCGACTCGACCCCGAGGGCACCCATCTGGACCTGTACGGCGGCGTCGGCCTGCTCGCCGCCGCACTCGGCGACCTCGTCGGCCCGAAGGCGCGCCTCACGAGCGTCGAGAGCGCCGCACGCGCGACCGAGCACGCGCAGGAGAACCTCGCCGAGTGGCTCGGCGCGCGCGCCGAGACCGGCCGGGTCGACCGCTGGCTCGCGAACACGGTGGCGAACGCCTCGCGCGCCGAGAAGGACCGGTTCCGCGCCGGCACGATCGTCCTCGACCCGCCGCGCGCCGGTGCCGGTCGTCAGGTCGTCGAGCAGATCGCGGCCCTGCACCCGTCGCAGGTCGTCTACGTCGCCTGTGACCCGGTCGCGCTCGCCCGCGACGTCGCGACGTTCGCCGACCTGGGGTACAAGCTCGAGGCGCTGCGGGCGTTCGACCTGTTCCCGCACACCCACCACATGGAGGCCGTGGCGCGCCTGACGCCCGCGCGCTGACGGGCAACCGGGCGGTTTCGTCCGCGTGGCGCGTCCGGTTTCCCCGGACCTGAGTCCAGCCTGGGTATCCTGGGCGCTGATGGCGATCCGGTTTCAGGGGCCGGGGACGCACATCGGAACGAGAGGCCACAGTGGGAGCAGGAACGACAACCGCAGCCGAGACGTCGGGCACGGCCACCAGGCCGGTCCGGGTCGCGATCGTGGACGACCACGAGTCCGTGCGACTCGGGATCCAGGCGGCGTGCCAGAACGAGGGCTTCGAGGTGGTGCTCACCGCCGCGAGCGTGCCCGAGTACGTCCAGAACCTCGACGGGCGCGAGGTCGACGTCGTCGTCCTCGACCTGTCCCTCGGTGACGGCTCGACCGTCACCGAGAACGTCAAGGGTGTGCAGGGGACCGGCTCCGCCGTGCTCGTGCACTCCATCGCGGACCGCGTCGCCAACGTCCGTGAGGCACTCGCAGCAGGGGCTGCCGGTGTCATCCCGAAGTCGTCCGCCACGAAGACGGTGATGGCAGCGGTCGCCACCGTTGCGCGTGGTGACGTGCTGAACAACCTCGAGTGGGCGAGCGCCATCGACGCCGACCGCGACTTCGCGAAGGCCCAGCTCGGCCGGCGCGAGCGCGAGATCCTGCACCTGTACGCCTCGGGCCTGCCGCTCAAGCTGGCGGCGCAGCAGCTCGGCATCGGGTACTCGACGGCTCGTGAGTACCTCGACCGCATCCGCGTGAAGTACGTCGAGGTCGGTCGCCCGGCCCCGACGAAGGTCGACCTCCTGCGGCGGGCGGTCGAGGACGGCATCCTCCCCGGGCTCGACTCGGGCATCGACCCCGACGGTGACGGTCGCTGAACACGATGGCGAGCGCGGCTGAGCCGGCGTCGCGCCGGGGGAGCGGCCCGGGGACCGGTCGGGGGACCGGTCGGTGGTTCGGCCGCGGGTCGGGCGGCGCTGGTGCGGCGTCTGGCCATGCCGGCCGCGTCCCAGCAGGCTCGGGTCGTGCTCCCGGTGGCGACCCGGTCGGCTTCGGGGACGGCGCGCCGTTCGGTGCCGACCCGTCGCGCAGCGTCCGCGCGTCGATCACGCAGGCGTCGGTGGAGCGTGCCTTCGCGATCCTGCTGGCGATGACCGCGGTCGGCCTCGGCATCGTCGACACCCCGGCGGTCCTCGCCCAGTTGCCGTACCTCGACCCGTTCTGGGGCCCGGTCGTCGCGATCGCGCTCGGGGCGTCGTTCGTCCTGGTCGGGGTCTCGGCGTTCGTGCCGCGGGTGGCGCAGTTCGCGCAGATCCTCTGCGCCCTGCTCTTCCTGGTCGCGTTGACCACGTGGCCGCTCACGGTGCAGGACTCGATCCCGTCCACGCAGCAGCCGTGGCCGTGGTGGTTCTGCACCGTCGGCTCGACCGCGGCGGCCATGGGCTTCGCCACCTGGCGGGCCACGATCTACACCGCACTGGTGCCGGCGATCTACGTCGTCCTCCGGCTCACCCCGGTCGGCGGCGACGCCGGGCTCGTCCGTGCGCTGCTCGACGGCGTCTACACGGCGCTGCTCAGCGGTGCGGTGCTCGTCATCGCCGTGGTCCTGCGCCGTGCCGCTTCGTCGGTCGACACGGCGCAGTCGACCGCGGTCCGCCGGTACTCGCTCGCCATCCGCGAGCACGCGGTCGAGGTGGAGCGCGTGCAGGTCGACGCGATCGTGCACGACAGTGTGCTGACGACGCTGCTCTCTGCCGCACGGGCCGACACGCTCGAGGCGAAGACCCTCGCCGCCCGCATGGCACGGAACGCCATCGACCACCTCGAGGCCGCAGCGGCCGACGGCCCGGACGACGACACCCCGGTCACGCTCGCCGACCTCCGCACCCGCATCGGCGAGGCGATCGGTGCCCTCGCGGCGCCCGTCCGGCTCGTCCCTGCCCCGTCCGGGTCGGTCCGGCTGCCGGCGTCGGTCGCCGATGCCCTCGCGTCAGCAGCACTGCAGGCGGCCGTCAACAGCGTCCAGCACGCCGGTGGGCCCGACGTCGCCCGGTGGGTCCGCGTCGAGCAGCACGACGACGGCGTGCACATCGAGGTCGGTGACGACGGTCGCGGGTTCGACGTCGCGACGATCCCGTCCGAACGACTCGGGGTGCGGCGGTCGATCATCGAGCGCGTCGCCTCCGTCGACGGCCGTGCCGAGGTGCACACCGCCCCGGGCGAGGGCACGCGCATCGAACTGACCTGGTCGCACGTGACGCCCACGACGACGGGAGCCGCAGCGTGAAGGTCTCCCTGCCCGCGAGCATCGCGCTCGGCCTGGCATCGCTGTTCTCCGTCTACCACCTGGTCCTCGCCGTCGCGTCGCTGCAGCGCGTGCACGACGTCGGCCCCGTGATCGCCTGCATGGTCCTCTACGCCGCGGCCACCGGCACCGCGTTGTTCGTGCCCGGCAAGGTCCTGCCGGTCTGGACGGCGTGCTTCTCGCTCGCAACCGCGATCATGATGCCGCTCGTCGCGGCGCCGGTCGTCGACCTGGCGAAGGGCCCGGGGTCCGCCACGTGGTGGATCGCCGCCGTCGGCACCCTGATGGTCGTTCTCGTCGTGCGGGGACGCGGCCCGTTCGCCTGGGCAGGGGTCCTGTTCCTCGCCGTGTACACGGTCGCCTGGGCCGGTCTCGATGCGCTCGGCACACTCGGGGTGCTCGGGAGCGTGGCCTGGGTCGCGATCGCCACGGTGTTCGCCATCGCTATGAACCGCGCCATCCGGAACACCCGCGAGCTCATGCGCGCCGAACAGGAGACCGCCGACTGGCAGGCGGCGCAGGACGCCCACGTCTTCGAGCGGCAGTTCCGCCTGAGCCAGACCACGCGGATGGCCCTGCCGATGCTGCAGCGGATCATCGACTCGTGCGGTGACCTCGACGACGCGGACCGGGCCGAGTGCCTGCACCTCGAGCAGGCCATCCGCGACGAGATCCGCGGTCGCTCCCTGCTGTCCGAGGACGTCCGCGACGAGGTCATGCGCCTGCGCCGCCGGGGTGCGACGGTGCAGCTGCACGACGACGGCGGTCTCGACGAGCTCGAGGTCGACGACGTCCGCCGCATCCACGCCCGCATCGCCGAGGCGCTCCGCCAGGCCCGCGAGGCCGACAACGTCATCGTCCGCACCGTCAGCGAGGGGTCCGACTCCGCGGTGACGGTCGTCGGGCTCAAGCTCGACACGGCCGCGAGCGAGTCCGCCGCCCTCGGCGCGGGCATGGAGGACGACGACGGCGACGAGGACGACTCCGTGGCCCTCTGGCTCGAGATCCCGCGGCACGAGCCCGCCTGAGGCGCGCTGCGCCCGGTGCGTGCACATCTTGCGACGGACCACGAGGTGATCGACGCGTGGAATGTCGGAACATGCGCACGCATGCGGTGCGTACGCATGTTCCGACGGACCACGAGGTGATCGACGCGTGGAGTGTCGCGAAAGTGGCGCGCGCGGCGGTGGACGCGGGGCGTGGCGGCCGGGAGGCACGGGGCGGCGCCGCCACGGGCCTCCCGGCCGCACCGTGGTCGCGCCGGGCTGGCGCCGACGGCTGACGCGACCATTCCGACAACACACGAGTCGTTCGACGCGTGGAGCGTCGCGAAAGGGTTGCGCGCGCACGCCCCCGGAAACGGGGAACGGGCCGGTCGTATCCGACCGGCCCGTTCACGACCCGAGGCTGAGCGACAACCCGAATGTCGCCCTGCCTCGCAGCGGGCGGTGGCGTCGTACCCTAGTCGGCCACCGACCTGCGATGTTCTTCGTTGAAGGACACCGAACACCAGTAACTATGCCAACCCACAACCCCTGTGTCAGTCGTCATTATGGGGGACAAATTCGGCATTTCCGGTCCTCTTCGGCGTTTCGTGTCCCCCGTGCGAGGGGATACCGACCGGGAAGTGCAGCCTGCAACGTCCGCCGGGTCGGGGACACCAGGGGTACAGGGAAGCCAAGGTCCGTCAGCGGAGCGAGCGGCCCCAGGCGCCGGGGCCGTGGTCGAGCGGGCGACGCAGGCCGCGGGCCGAGGCCTGCCACCCGGTGCGCGGCTCGTCGACGACCTCGGCGCGACCGGCTGCCGCAGCCTCGTCGGCCTGACGCTGCAGCACGGCGACGACCGCTGCGAGCTCCTCGGGGGTGGGCTCACCGGAGACCACCCGGACGTCGGCCACCGAGGCGGGCTCGTCCGAGGGGACCGGAGCTGCGTGACGACCCATCAGTGCGCACCCATCAGAGGGGGATGTTCCCGTGCTTCTTGGGCGGCAGCGTCGCACGCTTGCCGCGCAGGGCACGCAGGGCCTTGATGACCGAGACGCGGGTGGCGTGCGGCTGGATGATGCCGTCGAGCTCACCGCGCTCGGCCGCCAGGTACGGCGACGCGACGTTGTAGGTGTACTCGTTCGCGAGCTTCGTACGGACCGCAGCGACGTCCTCGCCGGACTCCTCGGCGCGCTTGATCTCGGCGCGGTACAGGATGTTGACGGCGCCCTGACCACCCATGACGGCGATCTCGGCGGTCGGCCAGGCCAGGTTGATGTCCGCGCCGAGCTGCTTCGACCCCATCACGATGTACGCGCCGCCGTAGGCCTTGCGCGTGATGACGGTGACGAGCGGGACGGTGGCCTCGGCGTAGGCGTACAGGAGCTTCGCGCCGCGGCGGATGACGCCGGTCCACTCCTGGTCGGTGCCGGGCAGGTAGCCGGGCACGTCGACCAGGGTCAGGATCGGGATGCCGAACGCGTCGCAGAACCGCACGAAGCGGGCTGCCTTCTCACCGGCGTCGATGTTCAGCGTGCCGGCCATGGCCTGCGGCTGGTTCGCGATGATGCCGACGGTGCGGCCCTCGACCCGGCCGAAGCCGATCAGGATGTTCGGCGCGAAGAGCGGCTGGACCTCGAGGAACTCGCCGTCGTCGACGACGTGCTCGATGATCGTCGTGACGTCGTACGGCTGGTTCGTCGAGTCCGGGATCACGAGGTCGAGCTCGTGGTCGGCGTCGGTGGTCTCGAGCTCCGGGGCGACGTCGTAGGCGGGGGCGTCGGACAGGTTGTTGTCCGGCAGGAACCCGATGAGCGAGCGGGCGTAGTCGAGCGCGTCGGTCTCGTCCTCGGCCAGGTAGTGGGCCACGCCGGAGACCGCGTTGTGGGTCTGCGCGCCGCCGAGCTCCTCGAAGCCGACGTCCTCGCCGGTGACGGTCTTGATGACGTCGGGGCCGGTGACGAACATGTGGCTGGTCTTGTCGACCATGATCACGAAGTCGGTGAGGGCGGGGGAGTACACCGCGCCGCCGGCCGCCGGGCCCATGATGATCGACAGCTGCGGGATGACGCCGGACGCCTGGGTGTTGAGGCGGAAGATCTCGCCGTACTTGCCGAGCGCGACCACGCCCTCCTGGATCCGGGCCCCGCCGGAGTCGAGGATGCCGATGATCGGCACGCCCGTCTTCAGCGCGTGCTGCATCACCTTGATGATCTTCTCGCCGGCGACCTCGCCGAGCGAGCCGCCGAAGACGGTGAAGTCCTGCGCGTACACGGCGACGTTGCGGCCGTGGATCGTGCCGACGCCGGTGACGACCGCGTCGCCGTAGGGGCGCTTGGCGTCCATGCCGAACGAGGTGGTGCGGTGGCGGACGAACTCGTCGAACTCCACGAAGGAGTTCTCGTCGAGCAGCTGCTCGATGCGTTCGCGCGCGGTGCCCTTGCCCTTGGCGTGCTGCTTGGCGATCGCGGACTCGCCCGCAGCGGTCACGGCCTCGTGGTACCGCTCGCGGAGGTCGGCCAGCCGGCCTGCCGTCGTCGAGAGATCGGGGGTGTCTCCTGAAGTCACCCGCTCACCCTACCGGCGGCGACGTCGGGGCCGGTTGGAGGACCCCCACGGTTCCTGCCCGTACATTTGCGTGCATGTCCACATCCCCGTCGTCGTCGTTCCCCGCCACCAGCGAAGCGGTCCGGTCGACGGGCGCGACCCTCACCGTCCCCGACGAGACCGGCTCCACCAACGCCGACCTGCTCGCCGTGGCACCCGAGCAGCAGCACGGCAGTGTGGTCGCGACGCTCCACCAGACCGCGGGCCGGGGGCGCCTCGACCGCACGTGGAGCGCACCGGCGGGCGAGGCGCTGGCCGCGAGCCTGCTCGTGCGCGCCTCCCTCGCCGACCACGACCGTGGCTGGCTGCCCCTCGTCGCGGGTGCCGCCATGCGTGACGCGATCGCACGGGTGCTGCCCGCCGGCGCCGACGTCGCCGTCAAGTGGCCGAACGACGTCCAGGTCGCGGGCGACAAGGTGTGCGGCATCCTCTGCCAGGTCGCCTCCGACCGCAGCATCGTGGTCGGCGCCGGCGTGAACCTCACGATCCCTGCCGACCGCCTGCCGACCCCGACGTCGACGTCCCTGCTCGTGGCGGGCGCGGTCGACGACGCCTCCGCGTTGGCCGACGCGGTCCTGTCCGCCTTCCGGGCAGCCGTCCTGGAGGCCGTGGCCGGCCTGGTCGCCGGTGGTCCCGCCGCCGAGTCGGTCCGGTCCCACGTCCGCGCCGCGTGCGGCACGATCGGTCGCCGCATCCGCCTCGAGCTGCCCGACGGCACCGTGGAAGAGGCCGACGCCACCGGCATCGACGACGAGGGCCGCATCACGATCCGGGATCGAGCGGGTGACTCCAGGGGCGTCGCCGTGGGGGACGTCACCCACCTGCGGTATGCATGACGGCATGACCGCCGAGCCGCCGCCCGAACGCGTCGTCGCTCGCCTGCGACCGCACGCTCGTCGGCTCGTGCGCCCGGCGGTGTTCGTCGTGCTGGTCGTGGTCGCCGGCGGGTTCGGGTTCGGGGTGTTCCAGGCGCAGCTGGCGTGGCTGAACGCCGTCGTCGCCGGACTCGTCGTGGTGCTCGTGGTGTTCGGCGGCGCCGTGCCGCTCTTCCGCTGGATGTCCGAGCGGTACGTCGTCACGACCCGGCGGCTCGTCGTCGTGCACGGGCTCGGCACCCGTACCCGGCAGGAACTCCTGCACTCCCGCGGGTACGACGTGACGGTGCGCCGGCGCGGGCTCCAGGGCGTGTTCCGCTCCGGCGACGTCCTGGTGTTCCCGGGCGACGACCCCGCCGTCGTGCTCGCTGATGTCCCGCACGCCGACCTCGTGGTGGCCGTCCTGCACGACCTGGTCGAGGCGTACGAGGCCCGGCGGCGGCACCGCGAGCCGGACTGGGACGAGATCGTCGGCGGCCCGGACCGACCGCCGTGGGGCGACGTCCGCGCCTGACGCCGCCGCGACACCCTGGCTGCCGGGGTGCTGGAACTCCCACGAGAAACCGGTACCTTCTTCGTCGTGCGTATCTCTGTCATCGGCTGCGGGTACCTCGGTGCCGTGCACGCCGCCTCCATGGCCAAGCTCGGACACGAGGTCGTCGCCGTCGACGTCGACCCGGCGAAGATCGAGCGGCTCGCTGCCGGCGAAGCCCCCTTCTTCGAACCCGGGCTCCCGGAGATCCTGACCGAGGCGCTCGCCTCCGGCCGGATCCGCTTCACCACCGACATGGCCGAGGTCGCCGGTGCCCGCGTGCACTTCCTCGCCGTCGGAACCCCGCAGAGCCCGACCGGTGCCGCGGACATGACCTACGTGAACGCCGCGGTCGCCGCGCTCACCCCGCACCTGTCCGCCGGCGAGTTCGTCGTCGGCAAGTCGACCGTCCCCGTCGGCACCGCCGCACGCCTCGCCGCCGAGGTGTCCGAGGCCGTACCCGGGGCGACGCTCGTCTGGAACCCCGAGTTCCTGCGAGAGGGCTTCGCCGTGCAGGACACCATCAGCCCGGACCGCTTCGTCTACGGTGTGCCGGACGGTGCGGCCGGGCAGGCCGCCGTCGACGCCCTCGACGAGGTCTACGCCGAGGCGCTCGCGTCCGGCACCCCCCGGCTCGTCGTCAACCTGCCCACCGCCGAGCTCGTCAAGATCAGCGCGAACGCGTTCCTCGCCACGAAGATCTCGTTCATCAACTCGATGGCCGAGATCGCCGAGGTCGCCGGCGCCGACGTCACCGCGCTCGCCGACGCCATCGGCCACGACGCCCGCATCGGCCGCAAGTTCCTCAACGCCGGCCTCGGCTTCGGCGGCGGCTGCCTGCCCAAGGACATCCGGGCGTTCCAGGCCCGGGCGAACGAGCTCGGCGTCGGGGAGTCCCTGGCG
Source organism: Curtobacterium sp. PhB146 (assembly GCF_004342995.1). Taxonomy (NCBI): domain Bacteria; kingdom Bacillati; phylum Actinomycetota; class Actinomycetes; order Micrococcales; family Microbacteriaceae; genus Curtobacterium; species Curtobacterium sp. PhB146. The sequence goes on from NZ_SMBN01000002.1 coordinate 686,530, forward strand.
TTCCTGGCCGACGTCGACGCCACGAACCTGCGTCGTCGTGCGCACGTCGTCGAGCTGGCGCAGGAGATGCTCGGCGGGGTCGTCAGCGGCAAGCGCGTCGCGGTCCTCGGTCTGGCCTTCAAGCCGAACTCGGACGACGTCCGTGACTCGCCCGCCCTCGACATCGCTGCGCGCCTGCACGAGCTCGGTGCCACGGTGTCCGCCTACGACCCCGAGGCCGTCGTCACCGCGCGTCGCGTGCACCCGGAGCTCGACTTCGTCGAGACGGCGGCGGACGCGCTGTCCGGCGCCGACCTGGTCCTGGTGCTGACCGAGTGGACCGAGTTCCGCGAGCTCGACGCGACCACGGTGGCGTCCCTGGTGTCGAGCCCGGTCGTCATCGACGGCCGCAACTGCCTCGACCGCGACGCCTGGACCGCCGCCGGGTTCACGTACCGCGGCATGGGGCGCTGACGCCGATCGTCGCGGACCGGCTCCGGCTGCTGTCCTCCGCCGTGCTGCGTCCCGCCGGGAGACTCCGCGGGCGCGACTGGGCGACCCCGGTCGTGCTCGCCGCCACCCTGCTCGTCCTGACGGCCTCGGTGGCGCGGACGTTCTCGTCGATGCCGCTCGCGAGCGTCGACGAGTCGGCCCACGTCGACTACGTCCTGCGCGTCTGGCACGGCCAGCTGCCGGTCCTGTCCGACGGCATCCGGTTCCGTCCGGGCTTCGGCGGGACACCGCCCGTCCAGTGGGTCGCACAGCACCCCCCGCTCTACTACCTGCTGCTCGCCCCGGTGATGGGCCCGCTCGTCGACGCCGGGCACCCGGTGCAGGCCGTGGTGCTCGGCCGTCTGGCGAACGCCGTGTTCGTCGCCGCGATCGTGCCGGTCGCGGCGTGGGCTGCGGCCCGGTGCTTCCCCGGGGTCGTGCGGCTCCCCGGCACCATGGCCGTCGTGACCGCGTCGACGAGCGTCCTCGTGGTGCAGGGCGGTGTCGTGTACAACGACTCGCTCGCAGCGCTGACCTGTGCGCTGGCGTGCGGCGTCGCCGGAGCAGCGCTGCGGTCCGGCGTGGGACCGGGGCTCGCCGTCGGGGGAGCGCTCGTGGCGGCGGCCGGCACGACCACCCGCCTGTCGTTCGCCCTGTGGCTCGTGGCGATCGTCGTCGCGTTCGCACTGGCCCGCACGGTCCGGTTCGGCCGGCTCCGCAGTGTCTGGGCCCGCGTCGTCGTCGCGGCGGTCCCGGTGCTCGCCGCCGCGGCCGCCTCCGGGTGGTTCTGGCTGCGGAACCAGGCCTTGACGGGCTCGTTCAGCGGCCGGCCGACCGCCTGGCCCGGGTACACCCCGCGGCCGCACTACTCCGAGGCCGAGGTCGTCTCGATGCTCGGCTTCTGGCGGCAGCTCTTCGCCCTGTACCGCGGCTCGTTGCCGATCGCGAGCCCGCTGCCATGGGTGCTGCTGCTCATCCCGGTGCTGTTGTTCGCCGCGGCCCTCGTGCTGCGGCGACTGCGCCCCTGGGCGCCCGCCGACGACGACCGGTGGCCGCGCCGCCTCGTCGTCGCGATGCTCGTCGTGGTCACGCTGCTGTTCGTCGTCGTCGAGATCCGTTACACCGCGGGGGGTGGCGCACCGCTCAACCGGTACACGCTCACGGTGCTGCTGCCGATCGCGTTCGCGATGGCGGCGGGCTTCCTCGCCTGGCGTCGTGCGGCGACGTGGCTCGTGCTGGTGTGGGGTGCCGCGGCCGTCGTGCCGACGTGGTCGCTCGTCCGGTTCGAGGGCTCCGAGCTCGTCGGGCACTCCGGTGCCGTCGTCGTGGTCGCGTTCGCAGCGGCGGTCGTGTGCGCCGCCGGGATGCTGGTGGCCTACGCGATGGCCGCGCGCAGCACCGCCCGGTAGCGCTCGCCGATCCGTTCGGTGGAGAACTCCGCCGCCGACACCACGGCCTGCTCCTGGTAGCGCGCCCGTGCGGCGTCGTCGGTGAGCACGCGCTGCAGTGCTGTCCGCAGCGCGGGGACGTCACCGGGGGGCACGAGGACCCCGGACACGTCGTCCTGCACGACGTCGCGGATGCCGGGCAGGTCGCTCGCGACGATCGCGGCACCGACGGCAGCGGCCTCGAGCAGGGTGACGGGCAGTCCCTCTTGGTCGCCGTTCGCCGCGGGGATCGACGGCACCGCCACGACGGTGGCCGCAGCCAGGGTCTCGAGCACCTCGGTGCGCCCGCGCTGGCCCAGGAACGTCACGGGCAGTCCGGCGGCCTGCTGCTCGAGCTGTGCCCGGTACGGACCATCACCGACGACGGTGAGTCGCCACGGCACGTCGTCGCCGAGGCTCCGCAGCGCCTCGATCAGGTTGCCGAAGCCCTTCTTCTCGACGAGCCGGCCGACCGCCACGACGTGGTGCTCCTGCGCGGGGACGCGGGCGCGGGTGTCACGGGCCGGGCCGAGGTCGACGCCCATCGGGATCACGGTCGACCGGGCCTCGGGCACGCCCCACTCGGTCAGCCGCTCGCGCATCTCGGAGTTCACGGTGGTGACGTGCGCCGAGCGGCCGAACACCCAGCGCTTCAGGCGGACCAGGGGAGCGGCACGGAGGGCGTAGATGTCCCCGCCGTGCGTCGTGACGACGATGGGGACGCCTGGGGCCGCCAGCGTCGCGACGAGTGCCTGCGGGATCGCCCAGTGCGCGTGGATGACGTCGGGTTTCGCGGAGCGGACCACGCGGCGGATCGCGAACCACTGCGCGAGCACCAGGGCCGGCACCTGCACGATGCGCGACCGGCGTTCCTTGAGGTTGTCGAGGATCGCGCCGTCGGCCAGGTCCTCGAACGCCTTCGGGAAGTACGGGAACCGCCGGACGCCGACGTCGCCGATGCGTTCGGTGGTGGCACCGCCCGGGACCCGCGGCGTGAGCACCATCGTGTCGAACTCGAGCGCCTCTTGGTGCGCGAGGTCGAGCACGAACGCCGGCACGCCGTCGTCCGGACGGGCCGGGAACGTCGAGCCGAGGACGAGCAGGCGGGGACGGGCGGAGGGGGTGGGGCGGGACATCGTGCCTTTCCGGGGGTCGCGGGGGACGGTCCGGTAGGCTCTCCACCCGTGCGCGTTCTGATCCACAATAGCGATTCGCCCCACAACCGCGGGGACCGGGCGATCCTCGCCGGCAACGTCGAGCTGGTCCGCAGGCGGTGGCCGGACGCCGAGATCGTCTCCCTGTCGCAGTACCCCGAGCGGGACGCCGCCTGGTTCGGGATCCGGTTCCTGCCGGTCTCGCCGTACAGCACCGGCATCGGCGACCTGTTCGCCCTGCTGCGTGCCGCGCGCAGCGCCGACGTCATCCTGTGGGGCGGCGGCGAGATCCTCAAGGACTACACGAACAAGCTCGGCCTCGTGTACTGGTTCGGCAAGATGCTGCTCGTCCGCGCGGTCAACAAGAACCTGATCGGAGCCTTCCAGGGCATCGGTCCGACCACCGCCGGCGTCAGCAAGCGCCTGATCCGCGCCACCGTCGACCTGTGCCGCTCGTTCGCCGTCCGCGACGACGAGTCCCGCGAGAAGCTCCTGGCGTGGGGCGTCCGCACGCCGATCGTGTCGTCGTTCGACCCGGCCGTCGTCGGGACCGTCACCACGCCCGACGCCGACGTGCTCGGACGGCTCGAGCGCACCACCGGACTGACCGCCGAGCGCCTCGAGGGCTCGATCGGCTTCGGCGTCCGCCGCTGGTTCCACTACAAGCGCAGCGGCTGGATCCCGTTCCGCTTCCTGCCGAAGCGCTTCCGACAGACCGGCGTCGACAGCGACAAGCTCGTCACCTACCGCCAGGCCGTCGCCGACCTGGCCGACCGCGTCATCGACCGGTGGGACGCCGACGTCGTGTTCTACCCGATGCACATGGAGGCGTCGGAGGGCGACGCCGCCTTCGCCCGCGAGGTCATCGCCCTCATGCGGCACGCCGACCGCACCCACGTGGTCGAGGCCGACGAGTTCTCGCCGTCCGAGTACGCGGGCCTGATGTCCCGCAGCCGCCTGTTCCTGGCGAGCCGCCTGCACTCCGCGATCGTCGCGACCATCGCCGGCGTCCCCGCCGCGGTGCTCTACTACGTCGACAAGGGCCGGCTGTTCTTCGAGCAGATGGGCCAGCAGGAGTTCTCGAAGCCGATCGAAGCAGCACTCGAGCCGACGTTCGTCGACGACGTGACGGCGCAGCTGGAGCGGCTCGACGCCGACCGCGACGCGGTCCGCGCGCAGCTCGCCGAGGGCGTGGCCCGGATGGCGACCGCGCTCGACGCCGACTTCGCCGAAGCGACCCGCGACGTCCGCTGACACCAGCGGCTCGCGATCGTGAGCCGATGACGGACGGGAGGCCCGTGGCGACACCGCCACGGGCCTCCCGTCCGTCCGGGCGAAGCTCGCCGGCGCGTGGTGCGTGGGCTGCGCACCGTGCGTGCATGGTCGTTTGGTGCGGGCTTGCCCGCTTGGTGCGCGGTTGTGTGTCGGCATGGGGCGTGCAACGGCGCACCGGGTGTCGGAGTCCGCACCGTGCGGCGGACGGGAGGCCCGTGGCGACACCGCCACGGGCCTCCCGTCCGTCATCCGCACCCGTTCAGGGCGTGACGCGCGTCACTCGGTCTTGGCCGCGAAGCGCTTCAGGTACGTGATGTCGTTCCGGTAGACGTCCTGGTCACCCGGGAGCACCCCGCTGGACGCCCACTGCCAGAAGGTCCACTTCGACCAGCTGCGCCCGAGCGTACCCGGCGTGGTGAAGTTCTTGACCGGGTAGATCGCGACGAACAGCGGGTTCTTCGAGAACTGGTTGCTGTTGTTCGTGCAGCGCTTCCACCAGTCGGTGGTCGTGTAGATCGCGGGGTAGCGGTGGATCTTCTTGTAGACGGTGTTCGAGAAGTCCTTGATCCAGCTGCGCATCTGGCCCCAGGTCTTGCCGTAGCAGGTGCCCTGGGCCGCGCTGCCGTACTCGATGTCGAGCAGGGGCGGCAGGGTCTTGCCGTCCTTGCTCCACTGCCCGCCGTGCGCGAAGAAGTAGTTCGCCGTCGCGGCGCCGCTCGCCTGGCTCGGCTGCGCGTACACGTAGCCGCCGCGGTACAGGTTCCGCTGCTTGGCGGTGGCGTACTGCTGCTTGTAGGTCGAGCTGACGTACGAGGTGCCCTCGGTCGCCTTGACGTAGGCGAACCGGGCGCCGTTGCGGTACGCCTGCAGGAAGTTGACGCTCGGCTGCCAGGCGCTGATGTCGAAGCCCTGGACGCGTCCTGGTGGTGGGCCGGAGGCGGTGGCGGCGGAGGAGGTGCTCAGCGACTGGGCGCTCACGCCACCGGCGGCGCTGTCCGGCGCGGTGACCGTGACGTGTGACTCTCCGGCGTGGGCGGCGATGCCGGCCCCCATGGTGTGGTTCCCGGTGCGGTCCATCTCGGCGATGGAGAGCTGCTCGGCTGCGGGTGCAGCGGGTGCAGCGGGTGCAGCAGGTGCAGCGGATGCAGTGGGGGCGGGGGTCGCCGCCGCTGTCGTCGTGGCAGTCGGTGCCGGCGTTGCCGGGGCGGTCTCGGCGACCGCCGTCCCGCTGCCGAAGGTGATGGCCCCGGCGACGGCGGCAGCGGTGCTGAGTCCGAGGATCTTGGTGATCGGTGCGCGCATGTGGTCTCGTCTTCCCTGTCGAGATGCCGTGGGCCCCTGATCACCCACGCCGCGGTCCGAGCGATGCTACCTGGCGAGCGACCGTGCTGTCCGCCACGCGCAGGACGTCAGCGCGCGGTGCGGCTGCTCGCGTCGGTGGCGGCGTCGTCGCTCTCGACCTCGGGCAGGCGGCCGCGGTGCGAGACCTCGGCCGTGGCGTGCTTCTGCCGGCGGTTCATGAAGTTGCGCTCGACGAGCCACCAGAAGCCGATGCAGATGCCGATCACGACCGGGATCACGACGAACACCATCATCAGGAACTGGTACTTCGGGTACAGGCCGAGGGGCAGGAGCAGCAGGTTGCCGAGGCCCAGCAGCGGGCTGTGGAACAGGTAGATCGAGTACGACACCAGACCGGCGAGCACGAACGGCTTCCAGGCGAAGAAGCGGGCGAGCCAGGTGTGGTTGCCGGTGACCGCCTGGCGTCCCATCCAGGTGAGCAGGATGCCGGCGAGGATGCCGGTGACGACCTCGGACGGCCAGGTCTGGTGCTGCCAGTAGTCGCGGTTGCGGAAGAACACGAGCAGGGTCCCGAGGGCCATCGCACCGACGAACGCGCCGCTCGCCCACCGCGGGCCACCGAGCTTCGAGCGCTCGCGGACCACGCCGGACAGGTGCTCGTCGCGGGCCTTGACGGTCAGTTCGGCGGCGAGCATCCCCACCGCGAACAGGCCGACGAACCACGGGTGCATGAACGAGTAACGGCTCTCGGCGCCCATCCACATGCCGATGAGGACCAGGCTCGACGCCGTCGCCCACCCGCCGAAGACCCGCCACAGCGGCAGGATCAGCAGCGGCATCAGGAAGTAGATCTGCCACTCGACCGCGACCGTCCACATCGGGCCGTTGATCTTGCCGATGTACTGCGGGAAGAAGTCGTGCACCAGGAAGAAGTGCGTCAGGAACGTGCCCCAGCCCATCGGCAGCTTCGTGTCCCACTGCGTGCCGCCGGGCTGGCCGAGCACGGGGACGAACAGGATCAGCAGGGCGAACAGCACGAGCGACGCCCAGTACGGCGGGATGATGCGGCGGGCGCGACGCCAGACGAACTTCCAGAACCCGCCGGGCAGACGGTAGCGGTCGAAGCGGGTCAGCACCGGCAGCATGAGCACGTAGCCGGACAGCACGATGAAGAGCGGGACGCCGAGGTAGCCCCAGCCGATGATCGGGCGCAGCCAGGGCAGCTCGGTCGGGCCGGTGCCGGTCGTCCCGGTGAAGAGGTACGCGTGGTAGAAGACCACCGCGAGTGCGGCCAGCCCCCGGAGTCCGTCCAGGTAGGGGAACTCGAGTCGGCCGCCGGCGCGGGGCGCGGGGGCAGCGGAGTCGGCTGCGGGTACTGCGGCGCGGGTTTCGGTGGCCAACGATCGTCCTCGTGGTGGTCGGAGCGGGGTCGCAGGCAGTCTCCCACACGCCGACCCGGCGCCGCGATCAGGCACCCTGTGCCTGGTGTTTCGGTTCGGATGTCATGATGAAGCACGTGACCTCGACGAGCGCAGCCGCAACGCAGATCACCCACGAGCCCGTCCACCGGCGTTCGGGGGCGGTTCCGAGGCGGTACAAGCACGTCGTCGCGCCGGTCATCCTGGCGGTGCTCGTCGTCGTCGGCGTCGGGCTCAGCGCCGCCGTGGCGTACCACAACCGCCTCGGCGTGACGAACGTCGACGGCATCTCCTACATGGGCATCGCGCGCGAGTACGCGAACGGCTGGCTGCCCGACGCGATCAACGCCTACTGGTCGCCGATGGTGTCCTGGATGATGGCGCCGTTCATCGCGGCCGGCCTCGGCATGCAGACGGCCTTCGCGGTCGTGAACTGCTTCGCGGTCGCCGTCGTGCTCGGCATCGGCGGCTGGCTGGTGTGGTCGCAGAACCACCGCATCGTGCCGGCCGTCCTCTTCATGGTCACCGCGATCCCGGCACTGATGAGCGCGGTGTCGGTGCAGACCCCCGACCTGCTCGTCGTCGCGTGGGTCGTCGGCTACCTGTGGGCACTCCGGTGGGCCGACCAGGCGCTGCACGGTTCGACGCGGGCCCGGTTGGTCTCCGGTGGGGTGCTCGGCGCGGTCGCGGCCATCGGGTACTTCGTCAAGCTGTTCCTGCTGCCGGTGGCGGTCGGCGCGGTGATCCTGTGGCTGCTGCTCCGGGTCTGGTCCGCCCGACGCCGTCGCGAGCCGGTACTGCACTGGTGGACGTCGCCCGTGGCCACGATCGTGGTCTTCGCCGTCGTCATCGCGCCGTGGGTGGGTGCCCTGACCATGAAGTACGGCTCGCCGACCCTGGGCTCGTCGCTCTCGGTGAACATCGGCTCGAAGTTCGACGACGGCGGGCGTGCGACCGACTGGCCGTTCCTGCCCGTGCCGCCGAACTCGCACGCGTTCTCGCCGAACGAGGACTTCACCCCGTCGGTCTACAAGCAGGGCCCGATGGAGAACCCGGACCCGTCCGTGGTGCCGCCGACGACCGAGTCGACCACCGAGGACACCGCGCCGAAGGTCACCAAGGACTCCGGCATCGCTGCCCGCGCCGGCTACTACCTGCACGAGCGCATGCTCGCGCTGCCCTACTACCTGCAGAAGATCAGCACGTTCGCGCCGTTCGCGGCACCGATCGCCCTGCTCTTCGCCGCCGCCCTGGTGATCGGCGTGGTCCGGTTCCGCCGGTACGCGTTCACCTGCATCGTCGCGGCGACGACCCTGGTCTACTTCGTCGGCTACGGCATGATCACGTCGTCGTCGAGCGGTGGCGGGAACGCGCGGTACTACTGGCCGCTGTTCTACCTGACGGCGATGATCGGCGCGCTCATGCTGCCGGCCGTCTGGCGGTTGGTCCGACGACGCGGCGTGGTCCGGACGATCGTGGCGTGCGTCGCGATCGCCGTCGTCCCCGTGGCGTCGTTCACGCAGAACTGGATCGGGTCGCCGGCGCCCTTCTACCCGTCGGTGAACCGCACCGAGGCGCTTCGTGTCACCGGCCCGACCGACGTCCCCGAGATCGTGCGGCTCGCCGACCAGATCCGGGCGAGTGGTGCCCTGCCCGAGGACGCCACCGTCATCGGCTCGAACTACCGGTCGCTGTCCTCGTTGGCGTTCCTGACCGACACGCGTGTGTACGGTCGTTCAGGTCAGGGCTACACGTACCACTCGGACGCGATGCGCAAGCTGTTCATCGACGAGGGCGTGCAGTACTTCGTGCAGTTCGACCCCGCCAACGCGCCGGCACGCGACTACTCGATGGCCGGGAAGCTCGTCGGCACGTACAACGCGACGATCTCGTGCAGCGCCGACCGGTCCACCGATCCCGAGATCCCCTGCCGCGTCCAGATCGTCAAGTTCGCCAAGTAGCCGCCGCTCCAGGGAGCGCGCCACACCAGCGTCTACGATGACCTGGTCCCGAAGCCCGGCAGGAGACCACGTTTGTCAGGAACCACCAGCGACACCCCCGCGCCCGAGGGGAAGCGTCCGCCGACCTGGCGACGGTTCCTCGGCAAGGCGATCCCCATCGTCTTCTACGTGCTGCTCGCGGTCTTCCTCGTGCTGTACGTGCGGAGCGTCGACTGGGGACAGCTCGCCGGGCTGGACTGGCAGTGGGGCTGGGTGATCCTGGCGACCGTGATCAGCCTGGGCTTCCGCTACTGGGGCGTCGGCATCTGGTTCTACCTGCTGCGGCGGCTCGGTGCGACCGGCCTGAAGGGCAGCGGCGTCACGCTGACCTACGTGTACGCGAAGTCCTGGATGGGCCGCTACATCCCGGGGGCCGCGACCTGGATCATCGGCAAGGTCTACTTCGCCTCGAAGCACGGCGTCTCGAAGGCCCGGCTCGGCGTCAGCGGCCTGCTCGAGGGCGCGCTGCAGATCGCCGCCACCCTCGCCCTGGCGCTCGTCCTGCTGCTCATCGACCCCCGCACGCACGCGCTCAGCCCGTGGCTCATCGCCCTGATGATCGCGGCGTTCGTCGCCTGCGTCGTGTGCCTGATCCCGCGGGTCTTCGTGTTCCTGATCGGCATCGCGCTGAAGATCCTGCGTCGCAAGCCGCTCGAGGCCGACGTCCGCCCGAACCTCGGCACCGTCCTCGGCGGCGCCGGTCTGTACGTCGCCGGTGCGATCCTGTCGGGCACGGCGTACTACTTCATCACCCTCGGGGTGTACCCGTCGCTCAAGCTCAGCGACGCGGCGTTCGTCATCGGTGCCGCGAGCATGGCCTCGGCGATCAGCATGCTGGCCGTGTTCGCCCCCGGCGGCCTCGGCGTCCGCGAGGGCGTGCAGGCCCTGCTCCTCACCCTCGTCATGCCGCCGGGGATCGCCCTGGTCGTGGTCGTCGTCACCCGCGTGTGGAGCCTGGCGGTCGACGGCCTGTTCCTGCTCTGCGCCGCAGCGCCGACCTGGTTCCGCCGTGGTCGTCCGACCGACGACCCGTCGGCCGTCGAGGGCAGCGCCCCCGCCGCCTGACGCGCACTTCGTGAGCAGGAATGGTCGGGTCCGCGGTGCGCGACCCGACCATTCCTGCTCACCATCCGGGGGCACGCGACGCGCGTGACGACCGACGGGAGGCCCGGTGCCAGCTGGCACCGGGCCTCCCGTCCGTCTGGTGGGGCGTCCACCCCGTCAGCCGCACGCCCGACGTGTGGTCAGGACGCGGGGGCGTCCACTCGACGGTCGGCACGGGCGACCTGGACGACCGACGCGACCAGGCCGACGGCCACCAGCGCGACCACGGCCACGAGCACTGCGGGCGGCACCGGCCCGATCTCCGTGTAGCGGAGCAGCCCGCGCCCCGTCACCGGGAACAGGGCGGCGTTCCAGAACCACGCCGACGCCACCGCGAAGCCGTACACGCCCACGGCGGGCAGCAGGACGGCCAGCGCCACCGCGACCCACGAGCGTGCGCGTCCGGCGGGCACCAGGCGACGCCAGGCCAGGGCGCTCAGCACGATCAGGCAGACGATCGCGGGGAAGTAGTAGCGCCCCTGGGTCGCGGCGACCTCGGTGGTGGTGAGGTACGAGTGCGCGCTCGTCCGGTTCTGGATGCCGATGAGCAGCGCCGGGAACACCGCCAGGCACAGGGCCACCCGCAGGTCGGGGCCGCGCCGGAACGCCCAGCCGACGAGCACGACGAGCGCGATGACCGTCAGGACGGCCGTGAGCAGGTCGCCCATGCTGACCTGTGCCCGACCGCCGAAGCTGCCCCAGAACGTGCGCGCGAGCGTGCCCCAGCTGACGTCGAGGAAGTGCCCGAGCGTCGGGTGCTCGCCGGGCGGGAAGTCCTTCGGCGGACGCATCGCCGTGTAGCCGTTCGGCTGGATCCGGCCGTAGGCGAACCAGTTGTGCACCCACCACCACGCCCCGATACCACCGGACACGGCCATCGTCACCACGGTGCGGACCACCCGTTGCCGCAGCGACAGCACCCCGGCGCCGGCGAAGAGCACGACCACCGCCACGAACGGCACGGCGGGCAGCCCGGTGCCCTTGATCCAGACCAGGGCGCCGAGCACCACCGCGAGCGCGATGGTGGTGCGCCACCGGGTGTCACCGGTGAGCAGCCGGGTGGCGAGCCACACGACGATCCCGGCGACGAGCAGGACGGGGGCGTCGTTCGAGAACGAGGAACCGATGGACGCGAGCTCGGGCGTCGCGAACACGGCGAGCCCACCGACGAGCGCGGCCCGCGGCGACCGGGTCACCCGGCGGACGGACGCCCACGCCAGCAGCGGCAGTGCGGTGACGGCGAGGACGTCGGCGAGCCGCAGCGCGGTGAACGCCCGGTCCCACCGCAGGTCGCCGAAGTCCACGGCACGGAGCACGGCGGCACCGGCGAGGTAGGCGGTCGGCGGGTGCTGTGTCATCTGGTTGACGGTCGACGACGGCCCGGGGGCGTTCTGCAGCAGCTCGCTGACGGTCGACCACTCGCTGGACGGCTTCGTCGCCTGCTCGACCTTCGCGGCCTGCACCGCGTTGGTGACGTACAGGTCGCCCGGGGCGGCCCAGGCGTCTCCGAGCGCGACGTGCACGGCGGCGTCGATGTGCGCCGTCTCGTCCGGGGCCTCGAAGACCGGGACGATCAGCGCCCAGGCGACGAGCCACAGGCCGAAGGTCGCCGTGACGACGGCGATCGCCACACGCTCCCAGCGGGCGGTGCGGGGTGGTGCGGTGGTGCTGGTGGTGGTCTCGTGGGCCGTCACCCGGTCGAGTCTAGGGCGCGTCCCTCGGGTGCGACGTCGGCGGCCGCGGGCTCGGAGCCGGTCCGCTCGGGGTGGTACACCCACACCTTGTAGAGCCAGAAGCGGAAGACCGTGCCGAGCACCAGGCCGACGATGTTCGCGACGTTGTCGGCGAAGACGGAGGTCAGTCCCATCACGTAGTGGGACACCCCGAGGCACGCGAGCGCGATGACCATGCCGCCGAGCGAGACGACGACGAACTCGATGCCCTCGCGGGTGGCGACGGCTCGGCGCTGCTCGCGGAACGTCCAGTACCGGTTGCCCATCCAGTTGACGAAGATGGCGATGACGGTGGAGATCACCTTCGCCCAGAACGGCCCGGAGTGCACCTCGTCGGGGTTCAGGACGGTGATGCGCAGCACGTTGAACACCGTGGTGTCCACGACGAAGCCGACGGCACCGACCACGCCGAAGCGTGCCAGTTGGGCAATGAGGCGCCGCACGTGCCCTCCAGGATCCGTAGAGTTGTCGCGGGCCGTGCACAACGCGACCCGAACAGCGATTGTAGACAACGCGTTCACCCCGGATGGTGCGAACGCCGGAAGGATCACACAGCATGGCGTTGCGCGTCGGGGTCATCGGTGGGGGACAGCTGGCACGGATGATGGTGCCGGCGGCCGTCGAGCTGGGGATCGACATCCGGGTCCTCGCCGAGGGGCCGGGCATGTCGGCCGCCATCGCCGCCACGGCCGAGGGCGACTACCACGACGCCGCGACGGTGCTGGCGTTCGCCCGCGACGTCGACGTGGTGACGTTCGACCACGAGCACGTGCCCCAGGACGTCCTGCGCGCCCTGGTCGACGCCGGCGTGGCCGTCCGCCCCGGACCCGGACCGCTGGCCGTCGCCCAGGACAAGATCACGATGCGCACGAAGCTCTCCGAGCTCGGCCTGCCGGTGCCGGACTGGGCCGCGGTGCACGACCCCGACGAGCTCCGGGCCTTCCTCGACGAGCACGGCGGCCGCGCGGTCGTGAAGACGCCCCGCGGTGGCTACGACGGCAAGGGCGTCCGGGTCGTGTCCGACCCCTCGGACGTCGACGACTGGTTCATCGCCGTCGCCGAGGCCGGCGGCGGGCAGGCGCTGCTCGCCGAGGAGCTCGTCCCGTTCACCCGCGAACTCGCGCAGTCCGTCGCCCGCCGCCCCTCCGGCCAGGTGGTGGCGTGGCCGCTGGTCGAGACCGTGCAGCGCGACGGTGTCTGCGCCGAGGTCATCGCCCCCGCGCCCGACAGCGCTGGACGCATCGCCGACGTGACGGAGTCGATCGCGGTCCGGATCGCCGAGGAGCTCGGGGTCACCGGGGTCCTGGCCGTCGAGCTGTTCCAGACCGCCGACGAGCGCATCCTCATCAACGAACTCGCGATGCGACCGCACAACACCGGTCACTGGACCATCGACGGTGCGACGACGAGCCAGTTCGAGCAGCACCTGCGTGCCGTCCTCGACCTGCCGCTCGGTGCCACCGGGTCGTTCGCCCCGGCCGCCGTGATGATCAACGTGCTCGGCGGACCGGCCGACGGCGACCTCGCCGCCCGGTACCCGGCCGCGCTCGAGGCGTTCCCCGAGGCGAAGTACCACTTCTACGGCAAGGCCCCCCGGCCGGGTCGGAAGATCGGCCACGTGACGGTGATCGGCGACGACGTCGACGACGTCGTCTACCGGGCACGCGCGGCCGCGGCGCACTTCGACGACTGACAACGGGTGTCGGCACTGTTGCCGACACCCGCTCGGGTGCCACCCGCACTGGCGGCTGGCCGCCACTGCGGGCGCATGGTGCCATGGACGGGTCAGGGGTCCGATCGTCCAGGGGAGTGTCCATGCGCCGCCGTCCGCGCCGTGTCGTCGTCTGCGGCGCCGCCGTCGCACTCACCGCCCTCGTCGGCGGGCTGCTGCCCGTCGCGTTCGGGTCGAGCGCCACCGCCGCGACGTCCGCGACGACCATCCGCTCCGCATCGGCTGCGTCGCTGTACGGTGCCGGTCCGTACCGGTCGCCCACGAGCGAAGCAGCGAAGGCGGCCACCGCGCTCGCCGCCTCGGACCCCGCTGGTGCCGCCGCGGCGTCGACCATCGCCCGGTACCCCGTCGCGACGTGGCTCGGCGAGTGGACGCAGGGGACCCAGCTGACCAAGACGATCAGCACGGCGGTCTCGGGGGCCGAGCAGTCCGGCACCACCCCGGTGTTCGTGCTGTACGCGATCCCGGACCGGGACTGCGGCGGGTACTCCGCCGGCGGGTTCTCCGAGGCCTCCTACGACGCCTGGGTCGACCAGGTCACCGCGGCACTCGCCGGACACCGCGCCGCCGTGATCGTCGAGCCGGACTCCCTCGCGATGCTCAGCAACGCGAAGTGCAGCACCACGCTCGACGAGCAGCGCTACCGGATCCTGTCCCGCACCGTCGCCGGGCTCACCGCCGCCGGGGTGCCCGCCTACCTCGACGCCGGCAACTCGAACTGGGTGCCGCCCGCGACGATGGCCGCACGGCTGAACAGTGCCGGCGTGCAGCGGGCCCGCGGGTTCTTCACGAACGTCGCGAACTACTACCCGACCGCGCAGGAACAGGCCTACGCGCAGAAGGTCTCCAGTGCGACCGGGGGATCGCACTACGTGATCGACACTTCGCGGAACGGGCAGGGCTGGCGGGGAACCTGGTGCAACGGACCCGGCGCCGGACTCGGCACCTCGCCCCGGGTCGCCACCGACGGCACCGCGCTCGACGCCCTGCTGTGGGTGAAGACCCCCGGCGCGAGCGACGGCACCTGCAACGGTGCCCCCACCGCGGGCAAGTGGTGGTCCTCCTACGCCCAGGCCCTCGTCGCGAACGCCCGGCTCGGGGTCCCCGCGGCCGACCTCGCGCCGCAGGGTTCGCTCGAGGTCGTCGCCGGCACCGGTGGCGGCGTCCGGGTCCGGGGATGGGCCTTCGACGAGGACGACCCCACGCAGCCCGTCCGGGTCCGTGCCACCGTCGACGGCGTCGCCGCTGGAGCCGTGACCGCCGGACTCCGCCGCACCGACGTCGACGCCGCCGCGGGCGTCGGGGCGACCCACGGCTTCGAGGCCGTCGTCCCGACTGCCGCCGGCGCTCGCCGGGTCTGCGTGACCGCGGTGAACATCGGCGCCGGGTCGGACACCACGCTCGGGTGCGCCACCGTCCGCGCCTTCCGGCACGACCCCTACGTCGCGCTCGATTCGGTGACGGGGAAGAAGGGCGGCATCAGCGTCCGTGGCTGGGCCTTCGACGGTGACGCCGTGTCCGCCGCCAGCACGGTCGCGATCACGGTCGACGGTAAGCGGGTGACGTCGTTGTCGGCGGGACGCGTGCGCGCCGACGTCGACCGGACGTGGGGCTCTGGCACGAAGCACGGCTTCGCCGGCACCGTCGCGCTCAAGGCCGGCAAGCGGACCGTCTGCGCGGTCGCGCGCAACACCGGCACCGGGAAGGACCGGAAGTCGAGCCCCTGCCGGACGGTGACGGTGGCGCGGCGCTGACCGCTCGGGCCCGTTCCGCTGGCAACCCCGCACCGTGCGAGGTGCGAGGTGCCGGTGCTGCCGTCGCACGGTGCGGCACTGCTCAGTCGGTACGAGGTTGATCGCTGGGTGCGGTCATGCAGGCTCGCACGGAGCGGTCAGCGACGACAGGAGTGGCGAACGTGCCACGGTGCTCGCCTGTTCTCCTCCCTGCGCACGGTGCGGCACTGCTCACTCGGTGCGAGGTTGATCGCTGGGTGCGGTCATGCAGGCTCGCACGGATCGGTCAGCGGGCTCCCCGGCGACGAACTCCGCACGGTGCGCGTCCGATCACTGCGTACGAGCCCGGTCGTCCGGTGCGAGAGGATGGGCACATGCCGCGTGATCTCGTCCGCCGGGCCGCTCGTCGACTCCGCCGGGTCGTCGCCGGGACGCCCCCCGTGCCCGTTCCGCTGCCGGTCCTCGGCTACGTCGTCGCGGGCGGTGACGGCGCCCACCCCGCATCCGCCCACGTGCGCGTCGTCCGGCGCACCGAGCACCTGGCGGCCAGCGGCACGGCCGAGGTCCGCCAGGTCGACCCCGTCGCGTTCGTCGACGGGACCGACACGACGTCGTACGCCGCCGTCCTGGTGCAGCGCGACATCCTGCCGCGCGACGCCGTGCAGCCCTTCCTCGCGGCGGCTGCGGCCCGCGGCGTCCGCGTCGCCGGCGAGGTCGACGACGACTTCTTCACCGAGTCCGGCCGCCAGCGCCTCGCCCGCGCCGAGTACGACCCGGACCGCCTCGCCTCGATCGACGCACTGGTCCGCGGTGCCGACACGGTCGTCGTGAGCACACCGGAGCTGGCCGAGGTCGTGCGCCCGGTCGCCCGCGACGTCACGGTCGTGCCGAACGCCCTCGACCCGGGGCTGTGGACCGCTGGCGTGACCGAGGACGACGACGATCGTCCCGGAGCAGAGCACCGGGTGCTGTACATGGGCACGCTCACCCACGCCGCCGACCTCGAACTCCTGCGCGACGTCTTCACCGACCTGACGACCACCGACGGCACGCCGATCCGGCTCGAGGTCATCGGTGTGACCGACGAGGGCGGCGCCGACTGGTTCCGCCGCATCGAGGTGCCGGACGGCCACTACCCGGCGTTCTCCCGCTGGCTCGTGGCGCACCGGGAGCGCTGGCGTGCCGGTGTCGCGCCCCTTCGTGACGAGGAGTTCAACCGCGCGAAGAGCGACCTGAAGTTCCTCGAGTACACCGCACTCGGACTGCCGGCAGTGGTCTCGGACCGGCCCTCCTACGCCGTGGCGCGGGCCCACGGGGCCGTCGCGGTGCCGGACGACGTCGGGGCCTGGCGTGGTGCGGTGCGCGCCGCTGTCGAGCGCGGGACCGCCGACGAACGGGCGGTCCGGTGGGTCACGGGGGAGCGCACGATCGGCCGTGACGACGACGCCTGGCGCCGCGTGCTGCTCGGCTAGGCTCGTCGCGTGACCGACACCGACGCACCCGTCCAGCCGCTCGTCTCGATCATCATGGGTTCGGACTCCGACTGGCCGACGATGCGCGCTGCGGCCGACATCCTGGCCGAGCTCGGCATCCCGTTCGAGGCGGACGTCGTGTCGGCGCACCGCACGCCCGACAAGATGACCCGGTTCGCCCGCGGCGCCGCCGAGCGTGGCATCCGCGTCGTGATCGCCGGTGCCGGTGGCGCCGCGCACCTGCCGGGCATGGTGGCCTCGATGACGACGCTGCCGGTCATCGGTGTCCCGGTGCAGCTCGCACGCCTCGACGGCCTCGACTCGCTGCTGTCGATCGTGCAGATGCCGGCCGGCATCCCGGTGGCGACGATGGCGATCAACGGTGCCGCGAACGCCGGACTCCTCGCTGCGCGGATCATCGGCACCTCGGAGCCCGCGGTCGCGGCTCGCCTGACCGAGTACGCCGACGGCCTCGAGCGACTGGTCGAGGAGAAGGCCGCGCGTCTGCGCGACTCCCTCTAGCGTTCCGCGCGCCTGCGCGACTCCCTCGAGCGTTCCGCGCGGGTGGCCCCTGGACCGTCGAACGGGTTCCCGCCGTTCAGGACGCCGTACGCGATCGCGTTCGTCCGGTCGGCGCAGGCACGGTCGAGCGTCCGCGTCGCTGTCCGGACGACCTCGCCGGTGATCGGTCGGCCGCATTCCTCGCATCGGGTCATGCGCGCTACGGTACCGCCATGCCCGCTCGTCTCCGTCGCCACACCACCGCCCTCGTCCTGGTCGGTGTCGCGGTCGTCGCAGCCGTGGTGTGCGCCGTCGCCGCACGGGGCGCCGGCCCGGTGTCCTGGTGGATCCGAGGCACGGACGAGCACGTCGTCGCGACGAAGTCGCAGTTCGAGTCGTGGCTCCTAGCGTTGCACGTGGCCGAGGTCGCAGCGGTGGTCGCGGTCGTCGCCGTCCTCGCCGCGGTCGTCACCGCCGTCGTGTCGTCACGCCGCCGTCGCACGCGGGTCTGAACACCACCGACTGCCGGAGCCCACGAGTCGCCGGCAGCCCCAGAACGGGGGACGCAACACGGCGCTGATCAGCACTTCTTCGACGTAGACGGAACGTTCTGCAACCCCCGCGTACTGGGGATAAAGCGGTTCTGTCAACCCCGCGCGCGGGCTGCATTTCGCAACTACGGTGAACGGCGGGTGGTCGAGATCCGGCCGCCCGGCACCCACGGGAACGGGTGCGAACCGTCACGTCAGGGAGTGACAGCTCATGCAGAAACGTGCAACCAAGCGGGCCGCACTCACCGTCGTGCTCCTCAGTGCCGCACTCGTCGCAGTACCGCTCGGCACGGGAACCGCAGCGTCCGCCAGCTCGGCACCGATCGGCAACGTCGGGAACTTCAAGCAGACCTTCCGCGAGAACTTCAGCACGGCGGCGGCCGCCAAGGGGAAGTTCGCCAAGACCTACGCGAAGTCGTGGCAGCCCTACCCGGACGGCACCGGGGGCATGTACTACTCGGGCGCCCAGATCAGCTCGCACAACGGGTACATGGACGTCAAGCTGGACGGCAAGCACGGTGCTGCCGGCACCTTCGGCACCCCGTCGGGTGCATGGGGGCACAAGGGCGGCAAGTTCATCGTCCGCGCCAAGGCGACCGGCGGCGACGGGAACGGCGCCGCGTTCATGCTCTGGCCGTCGTCCGACAAGTGGTCGGACGGCGAGATCGACTACCCCGAGGCGAACTTCGAGCAGCAGCCGATGCTGCACCACCACTCGATGACCCCCGGCCAGGAGGTCAACGCGACGAGCCTGAGCACCGGCGTCTCGTGGCGGTCGTGGCACACGTACTCGATCGAGTGGATCCCGGGGAAGTCCGTGCGCTACCGCCTCGACGGCAAGGTGATCAAGACGATCACGAAGCACGTGCCGAAGACCGCGCACCGGTACATGTTCCAGGTCGGCAACTGGGGCGCCACCGGTCACCTGTACATCGACTGGGTCAGCACGTACACGTACAAGAAGTGACGTACACCTCCGAGGAGTGACGTGACGCCCGCGCCGGCTCAGAGGTCGGCGTGCAGCTGCCAGGTCTCGGCGGCGGAGTCGCTCCAGTCGTACATCCGGGCACGGTCCGGCCCGGCGACGGCGAGCTGTCCGGCGAGCAACGGGTCGTTGACCACCTGGTACACCGCCTGCGCGATCCGCTCCGGGTAGGAGTCCCGCGGGTTCCGGGCGACGGTCACCCCGGCGTCGGACGCGACCTCGGCCACCGCAGGGTCGTCGGAGTGGATGACCGGGGTACCGAAGCTCATCGCCTCGATCACGGGCAGGCCGAAGCCCTCGGCGAAGCTCGGGAACACGAACACCGTCGCGCGGTCGTAGACCACGGCGAGGTCGGCGTCGTCGATCCGCCCGAGCACCTTCACCCGGTCGCGGGCGAGCCCGGCGCGCTCGGCGGTGCCGTACACGTCGATGTCACCCCAGCCGTCCGGGCCGGAGATCACGAGCGGGATGTCGGCGGGGGCGTCGGGGTGCGCGAGCGCCTCGATCAGGGACCCGAGCGCCTTGCGTGGTTCGAGCGTGCCGACGGCCAGCACGTAGCGGTCCGGCAGGCCGAGACGCTCGGCGCGCAGGTCGGCGTCGACGGGCAGCCGCAGCCGACCGCTCGGAGCTCCGCCGATGACGCGCAGTCGGTCGTCGAACCGGTGGATCTCGTTCAGTGCGCTCGCGACCGCGTGGGTGGGCACGACGACGGCGTCGGCGTGCTTCCACGCGCGCTTCACCATCGCCTTGTGGAAGTGGACGCCGCGGGGCGTCAGGGTCTCGGGGTTCGTCCACGGCACGGTGTCGTGCACGGTGACGACGGTCTGCCGGCCCGGGTCCTGGAACCGGTCGTGCTTGACCAGGGGAGCGAGGACGCTCGGCGCGTGCACCATGCCCTTCGCGATGCCACCGACGAAGCCGCCCTGCCACGCGAGCGAGAGTTCACGACGGGCCAGCGGCAGACGCTGCAGGTCGGACAGACCGGGCAGCAGGGTGCGCAGATGCGCCATCTCGTCGGAGCTGACCGCGGACACGACCCCGGCGACGTCGCAGCCGCTCGGCGCGTTCGCGACGAGGTGCCGGGCGAGCTCTTCGGCGTACCGCCCGATGCCACCCGGAACGGGTGCGACGACCTGGTCGACGAGGACGTGGAGGGTGGTCATGGTGCTGCTCTCCTCGTCGTGGTGATGGGGCCGAGGACCGGCCCGGCGCCCGGCTGCCCGACCCTACCAGGGCCGGTGGGCCGCCCCCTGGAAGCCGCGGCAGGAGACCGGGACGGGAGGCCCGGATCACGTTCGCGACGCGGCGGACGTGATCCGGGCCTCCCGGTCGACTGCCGTGCCTACTTCGTCAACGCTCCTGCGGCCACCGCGGCGCGCAGCGCCTCGCGCCAGTCGCGCATCGGCGCCAGGCCGGCGCGCGACCAGCCGTCGTGGCCGAGCACGCTGTACGCCGGGCGCGGCGCCGGCCGGACGAACGCGGCGCTGTCGGTCGGCAGGACGCGCTCGGGGTCGAGTCCGAGCTCGGTGTAGATGGCGCGGGTGAAGTCGAACCACGACCCCTGCCCGGCGTTGGTGCCGTGGTAGACGCCCGCGGGGGCGTCGCCGTCGACGAGCTCGACGATCCGCGCGGCGAGGTCGCCGGTCCACGTCGGCTGACCGACCTGGTCGGTGACGACGCTCACGGTGTCGTGCGAGCCGGCCAGCCGGAGCATCGTCGCGGCGAAGTTCGGTCCGTGCGCGCCGTAGATCCAGGCGGTCCGGACGACGTACGACGTGTCCGGGGCGATCTCGCGCACGAACGCCTCGCCCGCGGCCTTGGTGCGGCCGTAGGCGTTGATCGGGTCGGTCGGGGCGTCCTCGGCGTACGGGGCGGTGCCGTTGCCGTCGAAGACGTAGTCCGTCGACACCGTGACGAGCTTCGCACCGTGGCGGACCGCGGCCTCGGCCAGGAGCTTCGGGCCGGTCGCGTTGACGGCGAAGGCGTCGTCCTCGTGGTCTTCTGCGTCGTCGACCTTCGTGTACGCGGCGGAGTTGATCACGACGTCGTGTCCGGCGACGGCGGCGTCCACCGTGGCCGGGTCGGTGATGTCGAGCTCGGCGCGCGAGAGTGCCGTGACGTCGCGGCCGGCGAGCGCGGCCCGGAGGTCACGGCCGAGCATGCCGGCGGCGCCGGTGATGAGGTACCTGGTCATGCGATCGCTGCGCGCTCCTTGAGCGGCTCCCACCACGAACGGTTGTCGCGGTACCACTGCACGACGTCGGCCAGGCCCTGCTCGAAGGGGACCTGCGGCTCGTAGCCGAGCTCGGCCTGGATCTTCGAGATGTCGACCGAGTAGCGCAGGTCGTGGCCGAGACGGTCGGCGACGCGGTCGACGTACGACCAGTCCTTGCCGGTGGCGTCGAGGAGCAGCTGCGTGAGCTCCTTGTTGGTGAGCTCGGTGCCGCCACCGATGTTGTAGATCTCGCCGGCGCGGCCACGGGTCAGGACCATCGCGATGCCGCGGGTGTGGTCGTCGACGTGCAGCCAGTCGCGGATGTTGTTGCCCTCGCCGTACAGCGGGACGTGCACGTCGTCGATGAGGTTCGTGACGAAGAGCGGGATGACCTTCTCGGGGAAGTGGTACGGCCCGTAGTTGTTCGAGCAGCGCGTGATCGAGAGGTTCAGCCCGTGGGTGCGGTGGTAGCTGCGGGCGAGCAGGTCGCTGCCGGCCTTCGACGCCGAGTACGGGGAGTTCGGCTCGAGCGGTCGTTCCTCGTCCCACGAGCCCTCGCTGATGGAGCCGTAGACCTCGTCGGTGGAGACGTGCACGAAGCGCTCGGTGCCGTGGCGGAGCGCAGCGTCGAGCAGGCGCTGGGTGCCGACGACGTTCGTCTCGACGAAGATGCCGGAGTCGCGGACCGACCGGTCGACGTGGGACTCGGCGGCGAAGTGCACGATCGCGTCGACCGTCGGGACGACCTCGTCGAGCTTCGCGGCGTCGCGGATGTCGCCGTGCACGAAGGTGTAGCGGGGGGAGTCGGCGACCGGTGCGAGGTTCGCTTCGTTGCCGGAGTAGGTCAGCGCGTCGTAGACGACGACCTCGGCGCCCTCGAGGCCGGGGTACGCGTCCTCCAGGGTGCGGCGGACGAAGTTCGAGCCGATGAAGCCGGCTCCTCCGGTGACGAGGATCTTCACGAGTTCTCTTTCCTGACGGTCGGTTCGTGGGTCGGCGGCGATTCTAGCGGGAGCCCGGTGACGGGGGCGGTCGTGGTGCTCGGCACGGCGGCCGTGGTGCCCGGCACGGCGGCCGTGGTGCTCGGCACGGCGGCCGCGCGCCAGACGAACACGGCGGCTGCGACGGCGGCGACGAGGAACAGTGCCCCGGCCAGCGCGATCGGGAGCGGCCCGGCGAGCGAGCCACCGGCCATCGCCGACAGGCCGCCGGGGGTGACCCGGAACTGGACGTTCTCCCACGCGCCGCGGTACGCGATGCCGATGCCGTACAGGGCGATGGCGAACGAGCCGACGGCGGCGATCCGGGCGAGCCGGCGGCGCAGTTCCGGACGGACGACCAGGGCACGCCACGCCACGGCCTGCGACAGCACGAGGGCGACGACGGCCACGAACAGGAACCGGCCCTGCAGCCCGTTGCCCTGGTGCGTGCCGAGGTAGTTCCGCCAGTTGTAGGCGAGGGTCGCGACGACGACGAGCGCCGGCCAGACCAGGGCGATGGTCATCACCCGGCGTCCGGCGCCGCGACGCGCGTACGACCAGCCGAGGGCGACGAGACCGATGATCGCCAGGGCGTCGACGACCATGGGCGGCAGCGGCCACTGGTTCGCGCCGAAGTCCCCGAAGAACGAGGCGGTCAGGCCGTCCCACTGCCGACCGGCGAACGCGCCGGGGTTCGCGCCGCCCGACGGGTACGGCTGCACCGTGGTGACGCCGCGCAGGGCGTCCGGCAGCAGGGTCCCGCTGACGAGCAGCGTGCGGACCCACCACCAGCCGGACACCGCGGCGGCAGCGACGACGACCACGCCGGCGTGCAGGGCCGACCGGCGCCACGGACGTGCGGTGCGCTGGTCGCGGTCGCGGTCGCGGTCCCGGTCGCGCTCGCCGCGCTCGCCGCGCTCGTCGCGGGCCAGCGCGAACACGAGGACGACGAACGGCACCGCCAGCAGACCGAGCGCGCTGATCGCCGCGAGCCCGGTCACCGCCACGGCCAACCCCGCCGTGGTCCACCACGACCGGTCACCGGTGAGCACCCGCACGCTCAGCCACACGAGCACGGCGCCGAGCAGGATCATCGGTGCCCACGACGTCACGCCGGCGCCGACCTGCGCGAGCTGCGGCACCGCGAAGAGCAGCAGCGGTGCGACCAGGGCGGTCCGCGGCGACCGCGTCACCCGGCGGACGGTCGCCCACACGAGCACCGGCAGCGCGGTCACGAGCACGACGTCGAACAGGCGCAGGACGAGCACTGAGGTGGCCCAGTCGTGCGCCCCGAAGCGGATCAGGCGCAGGATGCCCGCGGCGACGAGCCAGTACGTCGGCGGGTTCTGCGACATCGGGTCGATCGCGGGGGAGTCGCCGGGGACCGCCGCCAGGAGCGCGTCGACCGTGGGGCGGTCGACGGCGGGCACCGGGTGCTCCACGATCTGCCGGATGGCGGCGAGGTAGTGCATCTCGCCGCCGTGCGGCCACCCGAGGCCGAGCGCCAGCCGGAACGCGGCGTCGACGTGCGCGGGCTCGTCGGGGGCGCCGAACGCCGGGGTGAGCAGGGCGAAGCCGAGCAGCAGGCCCAGCCACGCGACGGTGATCGTGCCGAGCACGACCCACTCGCGGCGGGCGGTCACGCCGTCACCGCCGTCCGGCGCACGAAACGCACCAGCAGGACCGCCGTGGCGATCAGCGCGACCGCTGCCACGGTGGCCAGCGTGAAGTTCCCGCCGGCAGCGAGCATGCCGTACTGGTCGAACTTGACGATCGAGAACTCGTCGATCCAGAACGCGGCGTCACGGCCGAACGCCCGGAGCGCGTAGACGACGCCGTAGAGGGCGATGGCCGTCGCCGCGACGGACATGCCGACGGCCAGTCGTGTGGCGCCGGCCGCGGTGACGGTCACGCGCCGCCAGGCCAGGGCGCTCAGGGCGATGAGGGCGATGAGGGTGGGGTAGTAGTAGCGGCCCTGGGTGCCGGCGACGATCGTGTTCCGCACGTAGCCGCCCCACCCGCTCTGCATGTGCAGGGCGATCAGGATGACGGGGTACGACGCCAGGACGATCGCGGGTCGCAGCGACGGGCCGCGGCGGAACGCCCAGATGACGATGCCGGCGATCGACACGATGGTCAGGCCGTCGATCAGGAACTGGGCGAACTGGAACTGCGTCAGACCGCCGACGCTGCCCCAGAACGTGCGGGTCACGCCGTTCCAGTAGTCGCGCAGGAAGACCTCCGGACTGGCCGCGGTGTCGTCCGGGAACGGCATCGACGGACGGGCGTAGGCCATGCCGTCGGGCTGGATCGCGTGGTACACGAGGATGTTCCGCAGCCACCACCACCCACCGACGACGCCGGCGATCCCCAGCGTCCAGGTGGTGCGCAGCACGTTCCGCCAGACGGTCGCGCGGGTGCAGCCCGCCGCCATCACCGCGATCCCGACGAAGGGGACCGCGGGCAGGGCAGTTCCCTTGGTCAGCAGCATCGCGCCGAGCAGCAGGCCGATCCACACCGTGGTCCGCACCCGCTGGTCGCCCGTCAGCAGCCGGACGACGAAGTACACCAGCGCACCCGCGAGGGGCAGCATCAGGGCGTCGTTCGTCACCGAGGTACCGATCGACGCGACCTCGGGGACGGCCAGGATCGCCGCCCCGCCGACCACGGCAGCCCGGGGCGAGCCGGTCAGCCGACGCACGGTGGCCCACGCCAGGAACGGCAGGGGCAGCACGAGCAGGGCGTCGAACAGCCGCAGGGCCATCACGGCGTGGTCCCACCGCAGGTCCTCGAAGTGCACCAGGTGGAGCACCCCGGCGGCCAGCGCGTAGTACGTGGGCGGGTGCTGCGACATCTGGTCGATGCTCGTCGGGTGCACGCCGGGGAACTCCCGCAGCAGCTCGCCCCACGTCGCGTTGTCGGACGCCGGCTGTCGCAGGTTGCTGATCTGCGTGTCGTGCGTGGCGTTGAGGTAGTGCATCGCGCCCGGCTCCGGCCAGGCGTCACCGATCGCCAGGTGCAGGACGGCGTCGACGTGCGTCGGCTCGTCCGGCGCCTTGTAGGTGGTCGTCACGATCGCCCAGACCGCCAGGACGGCGGCGAACGCGACCGTCAGGGCGATGACGACGACGCGCTCGGCACGGCCGACCCGTGGGCGGGCGACGGTGCCCGACACGGCCGAGGCCGTGTCAGTCGCCATACCGCTGCAGTTTCTGCAGGTCGAGCTGCTCCTCGGCCAGCGTGCGGTTGAGGCGGGTGAGGTCGGCGACGACGCCGATCACGATGGAGAGCAGCGCCGTGATGAGCAGCACCACACCCAGGATGATCGACTGCAGGTGGTTGCCGGGGGTCTGCATCGCGAGCAGCACCAGGTAGCGGACGAGCGGCCAGAGCCCGAGCCCGCCCAGGATCACGCTGACCCAGGCGAAGAGCGCCATCGGCCGGTACATCAGGTAGACCCGGGCGATCGCGGAGCCGGACTCGAACATGTGCTGGAAGATGTTGCTGAACAGCCGGGACTCGCGGGTCTTCGGGTTCGTCGTGATCGGCACGGACGCGATCGCCAGGCGCTTGTAGCCGGCCTGCACGATGGTCTCCATGCAGTAGCTGAAGCGCGTGACGATGTTCAGGCGGATCAGCGAGTACTTCGAGTACGCGCGGAACCCGCTCGCGGCGTCGGGCAGGTCGAGCCCGGCGGCGCGGCTGGCGACCCACGACCCGAAGCGCTGCATGAGCTTCTTGAAGCCGGAGAAGTGCTCGATCGTGCGGGTCTGCCGGTCGCCGATGACGATCTCGGCTTCTTTGCGCAGGATCGGCTGGACGAGCTCGGCGATCTGCGCCTGCGGGTACTGGTTGTCGCCGTCGGTGTTGACGACGATGTCGGCACCGTGCAGCAGGGCGTAGTCGACGCCGTCGCGGAACGACCGGGCGAGCCCCATGTTGGTCGTGTGGTGCACGAAGTGCTTGACGCCGTGTTCCTTGGCGACCTCGACGGTGCGGTCGGTGCTGCCGTCGTTGATGACCAGGATCTCGATCTCGTCGATGCCGTCGATCTCACGCGGGATCGAGTCGATGACGCTGGCGAGGGTGTTCTCCTCGTTGAGGCAGGGGATCTGGACGAATAGCTTCACGGGCTCGCTTGGTCTCGTTTCGGGAGTCGCAGCGCGCGGGGCGCGGGGCACAGAACCAGGACAGCCTATGCGATGCGCCACCTTGCTAGGCTTCCCCGGTGCAGATCCGCGAACTGAAGATCCCCGGCGCGTGGGAGTTCACGCCCGTCCAGCACGGCGACGCACGAGGAGCATTCCTCGAGGCGTACCGGGCCGACGTCCTCGAAGAGACGGTCGGTCACCCGCTGGACCTCCGCCAGGTGAACATGTCGATCTCGTCCGCCGGCGTCGCGCGGGGCATCCACTACGCCCTCGTCGCCCCGAGCCAGGCGAAGTACGTCACCGCCGTCCGTGGCGCCTTCATCGACTACATCGTCGACATCCGCGTCGGTTCGCCGACGTTCGGGCAGTGGGACTCGGTCCGCATCGACGACGTCGACCGCAAGGCCGTGTACCTGTCCGAGGGCCTCGGCCATGCGATCGTCGCGCTCGAGGACCACTCCACGGTGAACTACCTGGTCAGCGCGCACTACGACCCCGAGCGCGAGAAGGGGATCACGATCCTCGACCCGACCGTCGGGCTCGAACTGCCGGACGGCATCGGTGAGCCGGTGCTCTCCGAGAAGGACACGAGCGCCCCGACGCTCGAAGCGGCCGCCGCCGCCGGTCTGCTGCCGACGTACGAGGAGTGCGTGGCCTACACCGAGTCCCTCCGCACGACGAAGTAACGAAGGAAGGAAGCGATCCCGATGAAGGGCATCATCCTCGCCGGTGGATCCGGCACGCGCCTCTGGCCGATCACCAAGGGCATCAGCAAGCAGCTCATGCCGATCTACGACAAGCCGATGGTCTACTACCCCCTGTCGACCCTGATGATGGCCGGCATCCGCGAAGTGCTCGTCATCACGACGCCGGAGTACAACGAGCAGTTCAAGGCCCTGCTCGGCGACGGCTCCGCCTTCGGCATGGAGATCCAGTACGCCGTGCAGCCGTCCCCGGACGGACTCGCGCAGGCCTTCGTCATCGGCGAGGACTTCATCGGCGACGACAGCGTCGCACTCGTCCTCGGCGACAACATCTTCCACGGCACCGGCCTCGGCACGAACCTGCGGAAGAACACCGAGGTCGACGGCGCGACGATCTTCGCGTACCACGTGGCCGACCCGAAGGCCTACGGCGTCGTGGAGTTCGACGACGACTTCACCGCCGTCTCCATCGAGGAGAAGCCGGCCGAGCCGAAGTCGAACTACGCCGTCCCCGGCCTGTACTTCTACGACAACAAGGTCATCGAGATCGCGAAGACGATCGAGCCGAGCGCCCGTGGCGAGCTCGAGATCTCGACGGTCAACGAGCGCTACCTCGAGGCCGGTGAACTCGGCGTCCAGGTCCTCGACCGTGGCACCGCGTGGCTCGACACCGGCACGTTCGAGTCGATGATGCAGGCGTCCGAGTACGTCAAGGTCATCGAGGACCGTCAGGGCTTCAAGATCGGGTGCATCGAGGAGATCGCCTGGCGCAACGGCTGGATCGACGACGCGCAGCTCGCCGAGCTCGCCGCACCGCTCGTCAAGGGCGGCTACGGCGTCTACCTCCAGCGGCTCCTCGGCGCCTAGCACCGCCCGTGGCGTCCGGTTCTGGGTGGTTCGGTCGCCGTCGTCGCGACACGACGGCTGCCGACCACCCCGACCGGGAGGCCCGTCCCACGCCCGCAGCGACGACCGACGTCGTCCGCGTGGCCGGCTTCGACGGCCCCCTGCCGCACCTGGACCAGGACGTCACGGTCCTCGTCACGACCCGGTCGGACCGGCACGCCGAGGTCGCGCGCCTCGTCGCCGTCGCCCGCGAGGCCTTCGGCCGTGGCGCTGACGTCCGCGCCGTGAGCTACGTCGCCGACGCCTCGCCGCGCGATCCGTTCGGTCGTCGCCTGCCGTGGGTGCGGAGCGTGCCGGTCGACGGCCTGGGGTCCGCGATCAACGCCGGCCTCGCCGCCGGGGTCGGACGGGTCCTCGTGCTCGTCGACACCTCGGTGACGATCGATGCCGCCGGCCTCCGGGCACTCGCCGAGACCGGAGTCCACCGCCTGGTGCAGGCCTCGGTGCGCACGGCGGACGGTTCAGCGCGGAACGGTGCACTGCTCATCCGTCCCGGCGCACTCCCGTGGTCCGACGACCGTCCGTTCGGCACGGGGGACTCGGTGTTCGGTGCCGATCAACCCGTGCTCGCTGTGCCCCGGGCCGCGATCGTCCCTGCGCCCGTGCTCACGGACGAGCCGACGACGCTCGTCGGGTGGACGCACGCGTGCGCCGTGCGCCAGCGACCGCAGTCGGGTCCCACGATCCTGGTGAAGGACGTCGGTGAGACCGTCCGACTCGCTGAACCCGGGCGGACGATCGACGCTGCCACCGTGGACGTGTTCTCGTCGTGGCGGGACGCGAGACGGGACTCGGTCGACGGCCGGGGCGCTGCAGTCTCCGCCGGGCCGCCGCTGCCGCCGTGGGGAGCGCGACCGGTGACACCGGTCCGCCGGACGACCAGCAGCGCCACCGACCCGCTCACCTGGTCGCTGAAGATCGCCGCTCCCGCCGGGCCCGAGGGTGACGGCTGGGGCGACGTGCACTTCGCCGCCGAGCTGGCCGGGGCCCTCGAGCGGCTCGGGCAGCGCGTCCGGATCGACCGCCGTGACGCCCACGTGCGGGACGACGATGCCGCGGACGACGTGACGCTCGTGATCCGCGGGCTCGACCGGGTGCCGCCGAACCCTGCGTCGGTGAACCTGCTCTGGGTGATCAGCCACCCCGACGACGTCTCCGACACCGAGCTCCGGTCGTTCGACGCGGCCTTCGCCGCCGGGCCGGTCTGGGCTGCTGCGGCCGCAGCGCGGTCGGGGGTCCCGGTCCGCACGCTGCTGCAGGCGACCGACCCCGCGGTGTTCCACCCGGGCGCGCGGGCGACGACGAGCCCCGATGCCGACCGGGTGGTCTTCGTCGGCTCGACCCGCGGCGCCGCGCGCCCGGTGGTCGCCGATGCCGTGGCGCTCGGAGCCGACCTTCGCGTGCACGGCCCGGCGTGGCAGGGCGTGGTCCCCGACGCAGCGCTCGGCGAACCGTCGCTGAGCCGGGCCGAGGTCGCCACGGCCTACGCCTCGGCGCGCGTGGTGCTCAACGACCACTGGGCGGACATGGCGGCCGGTGGCTTCGTGTCGAACCGGGTGTTCGACGTGCTGGCGTCCGGGGGAGTCGTCGTCACCGACGAGGTCGCCGGGCTGACCGAGGTGCTCGACGTCCCGACGCTCGCGGTGGCGCGTTCCCGTGACGAGCTCGCTGCGCTCCTGGACCCGGCACGAGTGTGGCCGACTGCTGCCGAGCGGGCGGCGGTGGCGTCGCGCATCGCCGCAGAGCACTCCTTCGACGCCCGAGCCGACGTGCTGCTGGACGCAGCCCGAACCGAACGCGCCCGCCTCCGCGCCTGACCCGCTGCCCGCGTCCCCGCCGCGCGACGCTCCGCACAACCAAAGTGCGGTCGAGCCGTGCAATCCCGCGGTTCACGTGCACTTCGGTTGTGCGGAACGCGATCGAACCGGGGCCTCCGAAGCTGCGACCGATGTGCGCGCCCCGCTGCGGTCGTTGCGCCCCGGGGAGTCGGGGCGCAACGACCGTGCGGGGGCGCGATGGCAGAACCCCGCGCGCAAAGACCCCGACCGGGCTACTTGCGTGTGACCCAGCGGGCGCGGGCGGAGAGGCCCGCGTGCAGGGCGACGCGCAGCGGCCAGAGCCACCACGCCCGGTACTTCCGCGACAGGAACCGGTACGCGCTGCGGTGGTGCTCGATCTCCATCCGGCGCCGGTTGGACGACGTCGAGTGCGCCCCGGTGTGGGTGACCACGGCCGTCGGCACGTACACGTTCGCGCGACCGGAGCGACCGACGCGCTGGCCCAGGTCGACGTCCTCGAAGTACATGAAGTACGACTCGTCGAACCCGCCGAGCTCGCGGAACACCGACGTCCGGATGAGGAAGCACGCGCCGGACAGCCAGCCGGCCTCGCGCTCGACGACCTGCGTGGTGGACCAGTACCGCTGGCTCCACGGATTGGCGGGCCAGAACCGCGAGAACGCCGCGTGGCCGAGCCCGGTCCGGAGCGACGGCAGCTGGCGTGCGGACGGGTACGTCTCACCCTGCTCGTCGAGGATCCGCGGCCCGAACGACCCGCCGGACGGCAGCCGGTCGGCGGCGCGGACGAGTTCGTCGATCGAGCCGGGTGCGAGCACGACGTCGGGGTTCGTGACGAGCAGGAACTCGGGGCGGACGTCGGGCAGGACGTCGTCGAGGGCGCTCAGTGCGGCGTCGATGCCCCCGCCGTAGCCGCGGTTGCCCCCGGAGGACACCACGACGGCACCGTAGGACTCACCGATCGCCCGCAGTGCGTCGATGTCGGCGGAGCCGTTGTCGGCGATCACGACGGCGACCGGCTCTGAGGACGCCGCCGCGACGCTCGCCAGGAACGGCCGGATGGTCTCGCCGGTGTTGTAGGTGACCGTCAGCACGGCGACGCGGATCACCGGGTACCCCCGGCCCGCGCGTCCCGGGCCACGGCCGAGTAGGCCTCGACGTGCACGGCTGCCGTGGCCTCCCACGTGAACGAGGCGGCCCGGGCCAGCGCGGCCGCCCGGTGCGACGCGACGAGCGACGGGTCGTCGAGCAGCTGCGTCATCGCGGACGCCAGTGCGGAGGCGGACGGCTCGGTGTACACCGCTGCGTCACCGCCGACCTCGGGCAGCGACAGCCGCCGGGTGGTCAGGACGCAGGCGCCGGAGGCCATCGCCTCGACCACCGGCAGCCCGAAGCCCTCGCCGAGCGACGGGTAGACGACGAACTCCGCGCCGCCGAGGTAGCCTGCCAGGTCCTCGAGTGGCAGGTAGCCGGCCTCGATCACGTGGTCGTCCGGCTGCAGCGCGTCGAGCCGGGCGATCGCGGACTCGTCCCAGCCCCGCGCTCCGGACAGCACGAGCCACGGGGCGTCCGCGCGCGCGGAACGCACCGCGGCGTAGGCATCGAGCAGCGCGGTGACGTTCTTCCGCGGTTCGATCGTGCCGAGGAACGCGATCCAGGGCGCACCCTCGGGCAGCGTCGCGGCGATCCGGGCGTCCTCGACCTCGGCGGTGGACGGCTCGTGGAACACGGCACCGTCGACGCCGAGCGGTGCGACCCGGACGTCGGCGCGGATGCCGGTCACGACCCGTGCGGCCTCGGTCGCGGTGGCCGCGCTCGGCACGATGACGACCGGGCGGGAGCGCAGGGACCGGCGGCTCCACCAGGTGAAGAACGTCCGCTTCAGGCGGGAGTGCCACTCGGGGTTCGAGAAGAACGTGGCGTCGTGCAGGGTGACGACGGATCCGCCGCGCCAGCCGAGCGGGAACGTGTAGTGCGGGGAGTGCAGCACCTGCGCGCCGAGTCGTCGGCCGAGCGCCGGCAGCCCCGTCTGCTCCCACAGGAACCGGAGCGGCACCGAGTCGGTCCAGCCCGGCGCGGTGTGCACGGTCGCGTGCGGCGCGACGGCGGCGAAGTGCGGAGCGTGCACGGGTCGGACCACCAGGTGGACGTCGAGCCCCGGGTCGGTCAGGTGCGACACGACCCCCTCGACGTAGCGGCCCACACCGCCGAGTGCACGCGGTACCGCGGTCCCGTCGACGAGGACGGTGAGCTGCGGCACGCGAGGGTCCTTCCGAACGGGGGCGCCACGGTCGGGTCCGTCGGCGGGGGAGTGACCAGGATAGCCCTCCGCGCTCATGCGCCCGGGTCCACGCTGCGGCGCGGGACGGACGCGCGCCGCGACTCGCGGAGCCGCCGCGCGAGGTGCGACGGGAGCGCCCCGACGACGTCCGCGAACGCTGCCAGGACGAGCCGGGCCTCCCGTCGGGTGGGAGCAGTGAGCAGTCCGCGCAGGCCGCGGAAGAGGGTCCGGGCGCTCGCCCGCAGGACGGTGCCCCACGGCGCGTGCCAGAGCGCGACGACCATCCGGTTCCGCGCGTTGCGGAAGAGGAACAGGTCGCTCTGCACCCCGGACGACGCCGAGTGGTCGTGCTCGACGACCGCGTCGGCCGCGTGTTCCACGCGCCAGCCGCGTCGGCGGAGTCGCCACGCGAGCTCGGTGTCCTCGTAGTACATGAAGAGCGACTCGTCGAGCAGGCCGACGTCGTCGAGCGCGCTCCGCCGCAGGGCGGAGGCCCCACCGGAGAACCCGAAGACGTCGACGTCCGCGACGCGGTCGACGGGCGCGAACCAGTCGCGGTCCATGCCGTTGCCGTCGCGGTCGATGCGCACGCCGGTCGAGTTGAGGCGCACCTCGCCGTCGGGCGACGGCGTCCACAGACGGCCGTCGTGGCCCTGCAGCACGCGCTGGCCGGGTGCTGGTGTCGCGCCGACCGGGAGGCCCGTCCAGCGTCCGGCGAGCACGATGCGGCCCGTCACGGCCGCGACCTCGGGCCGCGCCTGCGCCAGGTGGTCGCGGAGCGCCGCGACGAAGCCCGGCGCGGGGACCGCGTCGTTGTTGAGCAGCACGACGACGTCGGCGTCCGCGTGCCGGATGCCGGTGTTCGCGCCGGCCGCGAACCCACCGTTGTGCTCCCGCGCGACCACGTCGACGTCGGGCAGGTCGCGGCGGAGGACGGCGACGGAGTCGTCCGACGAGCCGTTGTCGACGACCACCACCTGGTCGGCCGCGCCCTCGGCGAGCACGGCGCGGACGGCCGCGGTCGTCAGGTCGGCGCGTTCCCAGTTGACGACGACGACCGCGGTGCGCGGGACGCCCGGGGTCCGGACGTCGGTGCCGTCGTCGGTCGGGCTCAGTCCAGCTCCTCGATCGAGGGCTGCGCGTAGACCGTGCCCACGGCGTTCTCGAACCCGGGCACCTCGAACGAGTCGCACTCCGGCATGTCGTGCAGGTGGCGGCCGGCGGAGTCCATCATCGACACGTTGATGAAGTACTTGCCGGTGCCGAACGCGGTGTCGGCGATCCGCAGGCGGAGCTTCCGGCGACCGTGCAACGGCTGCAGTTCGAGGCCCATGATGCCGGTGGTGGTGCCGTACACGACCTGGCCGCCGGCGTTGTTGATCTGCACCGCGGCCTCCCAGTCGGCGATGCCGTCCAGGTGCTCGAACTCCATGTCCACGACGAGGTCGTCGCCGGGCATGACCTCGGCGCGGGGCCCCTTGCCGTCGACGTGCACGCTCGCGCCGAGGACCTTGCCGCGGCCGACGGCGACGTCGGTGCTGAGCTCGCCCTGGCGGCGTTCCTCGAGGACCTCGCGGAACATGCTCACGGCCTGGACGGGATCGCCGTCGTGCAGCACCTTGCCCTTGTTGAGCAGGACCACCCGGTCGCACATCTCCTGCACCTGGCTGAGCGAGTGCGTGACGATGATGATCGTCTTGCCCGCCTCTTGGAAGGTGCGGATGCGGTCGAGGCACTTGCGCTGGAACGCCTCGTCGCCGACGGCGAGCACCTCGTCGACGAGCAGGACGTCGGGGTCGGTGTGCACGGCGACGGCGAAGGCGAGTCGCACGTACATGCCGGATGAGTAGAACTTCACCTGGGTGTCGATGAAGTCGCCGATCCCCGAGAACGCCAGGATGTCGTCGAACTTCTCGTCGGTCTGCTTGCGGCTCAGCCCGAGCAGCGACGCGTTGAGGTAGACGTTCTCGCGCCCGGACAGGTCGGGGTGGAAGCCGGCGCCGAGCTCGAGCAGGGCAGCGAGGCGACCGCGGCGGGCCACCGTGCCGGAGGTCGGCTGGATGATGCCGCCGATGGCCTTGAGCAGGGTCGACTTGCCGGAGCCGTTCTGGCCGATGAGGCCGACCGTGGAGCCGGCCTGGATCGACACGGTGACGTCGTCGAGGGCCCAGAAGTCCTGGCGGTGCTTGCGGCCGGCGCGACCGAGGGTGACGATGCGCTCGCGCAGGGTGTTGTCCTTGCGGACCGTGAAGCGCTTGCGGACGTGGTCGATGACGATGACGTCCGGGCGCTCGGCGGTGCCCTCGGTGGGCGTCGGGGCGACGGGGGTGCTGATGGCCATGGTCTACAGCTCCTGCGCGAAGTTGCCCTGCAGACGGGAGAACACCCGCTGCGCGCCGAGGAGGCAGAGGACACCGATGACGAACGCGATGCCGAGGCGCAGCATCAGGTGGTCCGGGTACGTGACGTCGGCCGGGTCGTGCAGCCAGATCGCGTTCTGCATGCCGAGCACGGCCAGCGTCAGGGGGTTGTTCGTGTAGGCGGTGATGAGCCAGTCGGTGTTGACGGTGGCGACCACCCGCGAGTACGAGTACACGATCGGCGAGGCCCAGAGCAGGACCATGAGGCCGACGTCGATGACGAACTGCACGTCGCGCAGGTACACGTTGAGCGCGGACAGCACCAGGCCGATGGCCGCGCCGTAGACGAGGATCACCGCGAGCGACGGGATCAGGTAGACGAGCCCCTCGTGGAACGGGAAGACGCCGATGACCACGGTCGCGGCGAGCAGGATCGCGAACTGGATGGTGAAGTTCACCAGGGCCGCGCCGACGCTGGCGAGCGGGAAGACCTCGCGCGGGACGTAGACCTTCTTGATCAGCCCGGAGTTGCCGACGATCGAGCCGGTCGAGCCGGCGACGATCTCGCTGAAGAGCGTGTAGGCGGTCAGGCCGGTGAAGACGTAGATCGCGAAGTTGTCGATGCCGTTGGCGGCGCCGAGGACCTTGCCGATGACGAAGTAGTAGATGAGCAGCTGGGTCAGCGGGCGCACCAGCGTCCACACGAACCCGAGCGCTGAGTCCTTGTACCGCGCCTTCAGGTCGCGTCGGATGAGCATCCCGAGCATCTCGCGCTGCCGGAAGACGTCGCGCAGCTCTCGCCAGGTTCCGCGGAAGGCGCTCGTCGGAGCGCCGATCACGACGAGGGGTTCCTTCGCGAGCGCCGCCATGCGGGCTTGATCGACCATACGTCTCTTCGTTCGTGGGGGCAGGACCGGAACAGCATACTCACCGGGCCCGCGCGGCAGGGATGGGCGACGGCCGTCGTGCACCCCGAGCGGGGGTGATTCCGGACCGATCCAACCCTCAACCTTCACTTTGGGGTTACCGTTGTCGCAACCCGGACCCTTGTCAACATCCACAGGACGGCCCGTCAGCATGCTCCTCGCATCCAGGCCGATCGCTGCGTTCGCGGTGGTCGGTGCCCTCAGTGTTCTCTTGGCCGGTTGTTCCGGTGGTGGCGACGACGCCACCCCGTCGCCGTCCGCGTCAGCGACCCGCACCGCGAGTCCGACCCCGACCGCCGACGACCCGGCGACCACGGAGCCCACCGGCACCGCGTCGTCGCCCGCGTCCGAGGCCACCGACGACCCCACCGCCTCGGACGACGACACCCCCGGTGCCTTCCCGGGGAGCGGCTCGACCAACGAGCCGGACACCGACCCGTCGGACTTCCCGGCGACCGCCGTCGTGACCTACAGCGGCTGGGACACGGCCTCGAAGACGCTGCAGGCCGGCGGACTCGTCTCCGGCACCACCGACACCAGCGGGACCTGCACGTTCACCGCGAAGAAGGGGAGCGTCACGCGCACCGCCACGAGCGCGGCGCAGGCGAGTGCTTCCTCGGTCAACTGCGCGCAGGTCGCGTTCCCCGCGGCCCAGGTCCCCAGCGGCACCTGGTCCGTCACCCTGACCTACGCCGTCGGCTCCGCGTCGACGACGTCCGACCCGATGCCGGCGGAGGTGCCGTGATGCGTTCCATCCAGACCGAGTCGGACGGGCGCCGTCGCCGACCCTTCCGGACCTCCCTCGCGATCGTCGCGGCACTCGCCGTCGCCGTCAGCGGGCTGACCTTCGGCACGATCCTGTCCGAGCAGACCACGACCGAGTCCGCCTCGGCCGCCGTCGCCGGCGACTTCGACCCGGGCAACATCATCAGCGACGCCAACTTCTACAACGGCTCGGCGATGAACGCCGCGTCCGTGCAGTCGTTCCTGACGAGCGTCGCCCCGAACTGCCGGAAGTCGTCGAGCGGACCCGCTTGCCTGAAGGACTTCTCGCAGAAGATGAGCGCGATCGGCGCCGTCTCCGGCCGGTGCAGCGCCATCGCCGGCGGCACCAAGTCCGCCGCGACGATGATCGCCCAGGTCGGCGCCGCGTGCGGCATCAGCCAGAAGGTGCTCCTCGTGCTCCTGCAGAAGGAGCAGGGCATCGTCACGACGTCCTCGCCGACGTCCTACATGTACCTGCACGCCACCGGCTTCGCGTGCCCCGACACCGCCCCGTGCGACCCGGCGTACTTCGGCTTCGGTCAGCAGGTCTACGCCGCCGCGCTCCAGTTCAAGCGCTACCAGTCGTCGCCGACCTCGTGGGCGTACCAGGCGGGTCGGACCAACTCGATCCTCCTCAACCCGAACGCGGCCTGCGGCCGCAAGTCCGTCTACATCCAGAACCAGGCGACCGCAGGGCTGTACATCTACACCCCGTACACCCCGAACACCGCCGCGATGTCGAACCTCTACGGCACCGGCGACGGCTGCTCGGCGTACGGCAACCGCAACTTCTGGCGCATGTACACCGACTGGTTCGGCTCGGCGACCGGCGGCGGCAACCCGTACGGCAACGTCGACGCGGTCACGCCGAGCTCGACGTCGTCGATCACGGTCAGCGGCTGGGCCGTCGACCCGGACACCACGAGCGCGCTCCGCGTCGCGTTCTACGTCGACGGCGCCGGGGCGAAGACCGTCACCGCGAACGTGAACCGGCCCGACCTGTCCGCCACCCTCGGCGCGAACAACCTCAAGCACGGGTTCTCGACCGAGCTGACCGGGCTGAGCGTCGGCAAGCACTCGGTGTGCACCTACGCCATCAACCAGGGCAAGGGCAGCAACACGCTGCTCGGCTGCTACACCCGCACGGTCGTGAGCGCAGCCCCGAAGGGTGCACTCGACACCGTCACCGGCAGCGCCGGCACGATCACCGCGACCGGCTGGGCGCTCGACCCCGACTCGGCGAAGCCCGCCCCGTGGAAGATCCTGGTCGACGGCGTCAGCAAGGCGACCGGCACCACCGACCGCACCCGCACCGACGTCGCCAAGGTCTACAAGGGCGTCGGCAGCACCCTCGGGTTCTCGAAGACGATCGGCGGCATCACGCCGGGGACCCGCACCGTGGCGCTGTACACGCAGGACAAGCCCGGCACCGACTACGTCAAGGTCGCGTCGAAGTCCGTCACCGTCAGTGCCCCCACCACCGGCAAGACCGGCAAGACCGGAGCGCTCCGCGGCTCGTACGAGTCCGTCACCGGCGGCGCTGGCACGGCCACGGTGCGCGCGTGGGCGATCGACCCGGACGTCTGGGACCCCGTCAAGTACAAGGTCCACGTCGACGGCGTCAGCACGAACAGCGGCACCGCGAACGCCACCCGCACCGACGTCGAGGCGAAGCACCCGTCCTGGGGTTCCGACGTCGGCCTGGCACTCCGCCTGACCGGGCTGAGCGCCGGCAACCACACCGTGCGGGTCTACTTCCAGGACCTGCCGAGCGGCACCTACAAGAGCTTCGGCACGAAGACCGTGAAGGTGACGTCGGCCACCGCCCCGTCGTCCGGCACGACCGGCAAGACCGGCAAGACCGGCGCGGTGACGGGCTCGTACGAGTCGGTCACCGGCGGCGTCTACAGCGCGACGGTCAAGGGCTGGGCGATCGACCCCGACGTGTGGGACCCGGTCAAGTACAAGATGCACCTGGACGGCGTCGCGATCGACCCGGGCGTGGTGAACGCCAAGCGCACCGACGTCGAGGCGGTCCACCCGGGCTGGGGCTCCGACGTCGGCCTGTCCGTGCAGCTCACCGGTCTGAGCGCGGGCACGCACACCGTCCGCGTGTACTTCCAGGACCTGCCGAGCGGCACGTACAAGAGCTTCGGCACGAAGTCCTTCACGGTCATCGACCCGCCCGCGACGGGCAAGACCGGCAACACCGGCGCGGTGAAGGGGTCGTTCGACTCCGTCACCGGCGGCAAGGGGACCATCACCGTCAAGGGCTGGGCGATCGACCCCGACGTGTGGGACCCGGTCAAGTACAAGATGCACCTGGACGGCGTCGCGATCACCCCCGGCACGGTGAACGCGACCCGCACCGACGTGCAGAAGAACTACCCGAACTGGGGTTCGGACGTCGGGCTGTCGCGGGTGCTCACCGGGCTGCAGCCCGGCACGCACACCGTGCGGGTCTACTACCAGGACCTGCCGAGCGGGACGTACAAGAGCTTCGGGACGAAGACGGTGACCGTGCAGTAGACGGTCGCCGAGACGGACGGGAGGCCCGTGGCGGATCCGCCACGGGCCTCCCGTCCGTTCCGTGGTCGCGCCCACGGCGGCGGATCGTGAGCAGCAATGGTCGGGTCCGGTGGACGGACCCGACCATTCCTGCTCACGAAGTGAGCGCGTGACGCGTGACGCGTGACGTCAGCGGCGCACGCGCCGGGCCATGAGGCCCACGCCGTGCAGCAACCGGTACTCGGGGGAGCGGGTGAGGCCCGCGAACCGCGCCGCGATCTGGTCGCGCTCCGCCTCGGCCTGGCGGCGGGCCGTGTCGTACGCGCCGACCTGCTGCTCCGACGCGACGAGCCGCCGGTTGATGTCCTGCACCCCGGACAGGTGGACGTCACGATCGTGCTCGGCCTGCCGCAGGACCTC
Organism: Curtobacterium sp. PhB146; assembly: GCF_004342995.1. Taxonomy (NCBI): domain Bacteria; kingdom Bacillati; phylum Actinomycetota; class Actinomycetes; order Micrococcales; family Microbacteriaceae; genus Curtobacterium; species Curtobacterium sp. PhB146. The sequence goes on from NZ_SMBN01000002.1 coordinate 725,400, forward strand.
GCGCTGCGCGGTCGCCCAGCGCAGGAACGCGTTCCGCTCGCCGGACCGACCCGAGGCGACCGCGACGGCCGCGTCCAGGACCGGACCGACCTGCTCGGCGCGCGCACGGAACGAGTGCCGCTCGACGACCACGGCACGGAGTCGGGCCGTCAGGGCCGTGCGCTCGGCGCGGGGCATCGCGAGCACCCGCTCGAGCGACGCGGCGTCGTCGAAGACCGGCACGTCGGACAGGCCGAGCTCGTCCAGGCCGAGCGCGCAGTCCGTCACCGGCAGCGCCCCGGACGCGAGTGCCTCGTACAGGCGCGAGTTCAGGGTGCCGTACTCGGCGGCCGGGGCGATCACGTCGTCGACGACGAAGCCGGCGGCGCGGTACACCTCGGGCAGCGCGAAGTAGGACACCGCGGGCCGGAGCTCGACGCCGGCCGTGGCCTCGACGTGGTCGACGTTCGCGGCGAACCACACGATCGGCTCGGCCGGGGCGACCTCGGCGAGCACGTCCTGCACGCGGCGGCGCACGCCCCAGAAGTTGACGGTCGTGACGGCACGGTCCGTGCGCTCGGACGCCGTGGCGGGCGCGGTCGTGCCGGCCTCGTGCGGTCGCTCGTCGGTGAACAGGTCCAGATCGACACCGATCGGGACGACCTCGACCGGACCGTCGTACTGCGCGGCGACGGCGTCGCGGGCGATGCCGGACGACGTCCACACCGCGTCGAACTCACCGAGGTAGGGCAGGGCCGCCCACTTCGCGGTCCAGTTCCGCACCCACGCGACCAGGGCGGTGCCGGCGGGGACGTACCCGGGGACGAACGACTCGATCATGCTGACCACGACGGCGGTGTCGGCGGGGACCGCTTCCCCCCAGCGCTCGAGCGGCCACATCGCGACGCCCCAGCCCTCGGCACGGAGCGCCCGTGCGAGCCCGAGTGCGACGAACAGGTCGCCCTTGCCCTCGGTCGGGTCGGCGGTCGACACGGCGAACCGGACGGTGCCGCGCGGCCCCTCGGCGTGCGCACCGGCCGCGATGGCCGCGTACTCCGGTGCGAGGGGCGAGGACAGGGGAGTGTTCGGGATCACTGCGGCAGTCACGCGGCCCATTCTGCACGAATCGGCGACGGCCACAGGGGAGTGGCGGGGCGCGCCTTGTAGGGTGTCATCGGCTCGCGGCACCCCGTGGGCCGAGCCACCGATCCGCGCCGTGCGCGGCAGCTGCTGGAGGAACTCGCGTGACAGAGCGCAAGCCGGGAGTCGTGTCCGTCATCCTCGTGAACTACAAGGGCACGGACGACACCCTGACGAGCATCGCGGAACTCCGCAAGCAGGACTGGCCGCAGGACAAGCTCGAGGTGATCGTCGTCGAGAACGGCTCCGGTCCGGAGCACCTCGGTCGGCTGCAGGCCTCCGACCTCGACTTCACCCTGATCGACGCGGCCGCCAACCTCGGCTTCGCCGGCGGGTGCAACCTCGGCGTCGAGAAGTCCTCCGGCGAGGTCGTCGCGTTCCTCAACAACGACGCCCGTCCCGACACCGGGTGGGTGCGCGAGGCGATGGCCACGTTCGCGTCCGGCGCCGACATCGGTGCCGTGGCGTCGAAGGTCCTCGACTGGGAGGGCGTCAACATCGACTTCACCGAGGCCGCGATGACCTGGTACGGCATGGGCTACAAGCCCTTCGCCGGGTCACCGGACACCGGCCGCTGGGAGAGCGAGACCGACGTCCTGTTCGGCACCGGCGCAGCGATGTTCATCCGCGCCGAGCTCTTCGAGCAGCTCGACGGTTTCGACGACCGCTACTTCATGTTCTACGAGGACGTCGACCTCGGCTGGCGGCTCAACCTGCTCGGCTGGCGCTTCCGCTACCAGCCGAAGTCGGTCGCGTTCCACAAGCACCACGCGTCGATGAACAAGTTCGGCGACTTCCGCGAGACCTACCTGCTCGAGCGGAACGCCCTCTTCACGCTGTACAAGAACCTCGGCGACGAGCAGCTCGCCGCCGCCCTGCCCGGCTCGCTGGCGCTCGCCGTCCGCCGTGCCGTGGGCCGCGGGGAGCTCGACTCCACGGAGCTCGACCTGCGGAACCCCGGCGACGACAGCGTCCCCACCATCCCGGTGCCGAAGACGAGCATGGCCGGCATCTACGGCGTCGACCAGTTCGTCGAGCAGCTGCCGTCGATGACCGAGTCGCGTCGCGCGATCCAGGCCACGCGTGTCCGCAGCGACCGCGAGCTCCTGCGCCTGTTCGGCAACCGCGACGAGCCCGCGTACCCGATCGAGAACTACCTGGCCGGCTACGACAAGATCGTGCACTCCCTCGGCGTGCTCGAGGTCGGCACCCGTCGTCGCATCCTCATCATCACGGGCGACTCGATCGGCGCGAAGATGGCCGGACCCGCGATCCGCGCCACCCAGATGGCGAAGCAGCTCGCGTCCGAGCACGACGTGCGCGTGGTCAGCCTGACCCGCTCGTCGCAGATCGACCCGTCGTACGACGTCGTCACCGTGCCGCACCGCCACCCCCGTCAGATGGTCGAGCACGAGGGCTGGGCCGACGTCATCATCGTGCAGGGCCACGCGCTCCGGCTGTTCCCGGTGCTCGAGTCGACGAGCAAGATCCTGGTCGTCGACGTGTACGACCCGCTGCACCTCGAGCAGCTCGAGCAGGGCCGCAGCGACGACGTCGACCAGTGGAACCGTCAGATCCTCGACGCCTCGGACACGCTCAACCACCAGCTCGAGCTCGGCGACTACTTCATCTGCGCCTCGGAGCGCCAGCGCATGTTCTGGCTCGGCCAGCTCGCCGGTTCCGGCCGGGTGAACGCCCGCACGTACTCGCGTGACGCCGACCTCCGCTCGCTCATCGGTGTCGTGCCGTTCGGGCTGTCCTCGACCCCGCCGGTGCACGACCAGCCGCGGGTCAAGGGCGTGGTGCCGGGTATCGGCAAGAACGACAAGCTCGTCGTCTGGGGCGGTGGCATCTACGACTGGTTCGACCCGATCACCCTGGTCCGCTCGATCGCCCAGCTCGCCGCCCGTCGCCCGTCGGTGAAGCTCTTCTTCATGGGCGTGCAGCACCCGAACCCCGACGTGCCCGAGATGGACATCGTCGCGAAGGTCCGCGCCGAGGCCGACGCCCTCGGTCTGACCGGCAAGCACGTGTTCTTCAACGACTCGTGGATCCCGTACGAGGAACGCGGTGCCTACCTGCTCGAGGCCGACGCCGGCGTCTCGACGCACTACGAGCACCTCGAGACCACGTTCTCGTTCCGCACCCGCATCCTCGACTACCTGTGGGCACGCCTGCCGATCGTCACGACGGCCGGCGACTCCTTCGGTGACCTGGTCGCCGAGCAGCAGCTCGGCGTCGCGGTGCACGAGCAGGACGTCGACGGCCTGGCCGCGGCGCTCGAAACGGCGCTCTTCGACAAGAAGGCCCGGGCCCAGTTCATCGCCAACGTCGACCGCGTGCGCGAGCAGTTCACGTGGGAGAACGTCCTGGCACCGCTCGTCGAGTTCTGCCGGAACCCGATCCGCGCGGCGGACAAGTCGGTGCGCGACACCAGCACGAAGCTCGCGCCCCACACGATGCGCGTGCGCGTGCCGGACCGCAAGAAGCTCTCGGGCGTCCGCTACGACGTCGGGCGCGCGGTGCACTACTTCCGCACCGAGGGCCCGCGCAGCGTCGCGGGGAAGATCAAGCGACGCCTCGGCAACCGGTGAACCCAGCCGAGACCACGGCCCTCGTCATCGTCCCGACGTACGACGAGGCCGAGAACATCCGAGCCATCGCCGACGCGATCCTGACGGCGTCGCCCGGTGCCCACCTGCTCGTCGTCGACGACGGCAGCCCGGACGGCACCGGCGACATCGTGCGGTCCATCGCGGCCGACGACGATCGGGTGCACCTGCTGCAGCGGTCGGGCAAGCTCGGGCTGGGCACGGCCTACGTCGCCGGGTTCCGGTGGGGCCTGGAGCGCGGGTACCCGCTGCTGGTCGAGATGGACGCCGACGGCTCGCACCCGGCCGAGCGGCTGCCCGCGCTCATCGACGCGGTCACCTCGTCGGACGACGTGCTGCTCGCGATCGGGTCGCGCTGGGTGCGCGGTGGGTCGGTCGTCGACTGGCCGCTCCGTCGCCAGGCCCTGAGCCGCGGCGCGAACACGTACGCGCGGTTGGTGCTCGGGATCCACGTGCGGGACATCACCGCCGGGTACCGCGTCTACCGTTCCGACGCGATCGCGCGGATGGACCTCGGGTCGATCGACTCGAAGGGGTACTGCTTCCAGGTCGACATGACGCTGCGCGTGGACGCGCTGGGCGGCCGCATCGTCGAGGTGCCGATCCGGTTCCGCGACCGCGTGCACGGGGTCTCGAAGATGAGCCGGTCCATCGTCGTCGAGGCGATGCTCCGCGTCACGCAGTGGGGCCTGCAGCGCCGCCTGGGTCGTCCGACGCGCCCGTAGCGCGCGCGTGCGCGTGCGTGCGCGTGTGTGCGGCCCCGAGGTTCCGAGATCTCGGAACCTCGGCGCTCACACCGCCGCTCCGTGGAACCTCGGCGACACACGGGCGGCATGTCGTGGAACCTCGGCGGTCTGCGCACGAGCAGGCATGACGACGGCGGTGGCCGGCGCTTCGTGAGCAGAAATGGTCGGGTCGCCGCGGCGGACTCGACCATTCCTGCTCACGAAGTGCGTCACACGCCGTGCCTGCGCCCCCGCGGCACCTACGCCCGCGGCAGGTGCCGGCGCCACGAGCGCCGCCGCGCCGCGATCACGAGCACGGTCACGAAGAACATCAGGCCCGCACCGTGCAGCAGGTAGCTCTCCGCCGTGCTCGTCACCGCGAGCAGCACCAGCACCGCGGCCGGCCACACGTAGGCCACCCCGGGGAACGTCGTCGCCGTCACCCATGCCCGAGCGAAGGCCAGCAGCGCGGCGATCCCCAGGATGATCGTGCCGGCGACCCCGAGCTGCAGCCACGCGTCGACGAACGCGTTGAGGCCGGACGTGAACCGCGCGCCGGACGGGTCGATGAGCGTGACGTACGGCACGACGGGCTCGGTCGGCCACGTCCCGACCCACCCCCAGCCCTGGATCGGGTAGCGCTCGGTCAGGACGCGGATCTGCGACCACAGGTCGATGCGCGTCGCCGTGCCCCCCGCCGCACCGATCTCCGCGAGCAGCCGGTGCCGCGCGAACACGGCCACGACCAGGGTGAGCAGGACCGCGCCGCCGAGGACGCCGTTGACCACCGGTCTGGTGGCGGGTCGTGCGTGCCGGAGCGACCAGAGGGCCAGCGCGGTGACGGCGAGGGCGATCATCGCGAGGCCGGTGATGGGGGACTGCACGAGCATCAGCGCGATGACGGCGAGGGCGGTGGAGCCGATCGCCCGCCACATGGTGACCGAGCGGGTGAGGAACTCGACGACGAAGGTGACCAGGGCCATCGCGGCGATGAACCCCATGAAGTTGCGGGTGCCGCCGATGCCCTGGATCGGGCCACCGTAGGCGATGTCACCGCGGATCCCGAAGGCCGGCAGCGGGACGTCGAGCACCAGTCCGGACAGGACCTCGAGGCCGAGGGCGACGACGAGGAGGATCCGGAACGCGTCACCCGACGCCCGGATCACCTGCACCAGGTCCCGCCCGAGCGCCAGGTAGAGGCCGAGTCCGATGAAGCAGACCGTCTGCACGAGACCGCGCAGGGCGACCCACGAGTACTCGCTCCAGAGCACGCTCAACGCGCAGTACCCGACGAACGCCAGCAGCGACAGGGGCAGCACACCGTGCCACTCGATCCGGTACCGCTGCCCGAGCAGGCTCAGCCCGGCGAGGACGAACAGCGTCACGAGCACGGCCCACGTGCCCGACCGGCCGACGAGGGCCTGGACGGTCGGCTGCCCGAACCCGAACAGCACGATGACCGTCGCGAGCGCCTGGCTGAACCGTCCACCGGCCGAGAAGCCGATCCAGGCGGAGAGGTACCGGCGCCCGAGCACGTGTCTGCTCACCCGGCCGTCCGTCACGCGTCCATCTTGGCGTACGACCTTGTGACGAGTCGCCCGCATCGCGGAACGGCTGTATCGACGATCCGCGGTGTGGCGTCATCGACGATGCGCGATGCTGACCTAGCTTCACTGCAATGGACCCCCTGCGGAGGGCCGCCGGCCTGCCGCTGGTCGCGGTCGTCATCGGCTTCGCCGCCGCCGCGCTCGCCTGGTACCGGCTCGGCCCCGTGCCCCGGAACACCGTCTGGGCCGAGGACGGCGGGGTCTTCCTGCGGGAGCGCATCGCCCTCGGCCCCGTGGACACCCTGCTGCACCCGTACGCCGGGTACGTGCACCTGCTGCCCCGGATGGTGGTCGACCTCGGGTACGCACTGCCGACCGCGCGGTACGCCCAGGTCGTCTCGCTGTCGTCCTGCCTGGTGGTCGGGGCCGTGTGCGCGCTGGTCTTCGTCCTGTCCCGCGACGTGGTCCGACCGTGGCCGTTCCGCCTCGTGCTCGCCGCGGTGCCCGTCGTGCTGCCGCTCGCGCCGTACGAGATCAGCGGGAACGCCGCCAACCTGCACTGGTACCTGCTCGTGCTGGTGCCGTGGGTCTTCGCGCACCGCAGCCGGACCTGGTGGGGAGCCGTCGGGCTCGCCGTCGTCGCCGGACTCGCGGTCCTCACGGAACCGCAGACGATCCTGTTCACGCCGCTGCTCCTGCTCGCGTGGCCGCTGCGTCGTCCTGGGGGCGACGGGTCTCGCCGTGCGCGCATGCTCCCGCTGCCCGTCACGGTCGCGGCGCTCGCCGGGGCCGTCGTGCAGGTCGTCACGACGCTCACCCACCCGCGCGACCTGACCCCCGGCGCTCCCGCGTTCCACGACGTGCTCGCCGGGTTCCTGCTCCGGCCCGTCGCCGGCGCGTGGGACCCGCACCTCGGCGTCGTGGTCTCCACGGTCGTCGAGCACGGCTGGGCGCCGGTCCTCGTGCCCGTCAGCGCACTGGTGCTGGTCCTCGTCGCCGGTGTCGTCGTCGGGCCGGCCCGCTCCCGGTGGATGGTCGTCGCGCTGACAGTCGCGTCCGGTGCCGTGTGGTGGGCGGCGCTGCTGGCGAACGACGGTGCCGGGCAGCCGTGGGCGAACCCCACGGCCGCCATGGCGGCGATCCCGCCGCAGCGGTACGCAGCCGCGTCCGGCCTGCTGCTCGTCAGCGCCGCGGTGGTCGCCGCCGCCGCGCTGGTGGACACCGACCGGTGGTCGCGTGTCGCGCAGCGGACGGGAGGCACGGGTCGCCTCGTCGGGGCGCTGGCCGCCTGGTGCGTGGTCGCCGCCGTCGTCGCGTCGGCCGTCCTGCACGTCGCGCCGGCGGACACCCGGCGCAGCGACGGGCCGGTGTGGGCGGAGCAGCTGCCCGCGGCCGCCGAGGCGTGTCGCGCCGACCCGACGCTCGAGGTCGTGCGGGTGCGCTCGAACCCGTGGTCGTCACCGGTCGCGTGCGCGTGGCTGTTCCGCTGACGCGGGACGCTGACGCGGGACCGCCCACTGCGGGCCGCTGACGATCAGCGCGTGGTGGCCCAGCGGAACTCGCGCTTCGCGGGCGGGGTGCGCGGGCCGTCGCCGGTCGACGTCGGTTCCTCGCCGGTCAGGACGATCCGGGTCTTGATGGCGATGAGCGCGAAGAGCACCCAGTTCCCCTGGTAGAGCAGCCGCGACTCCGCGACGGACTGCACGAGCAGCGCGACGACGACGAGCAGCGGCAGGAGCGACACCGGGTCGAACGTGCGCGGACGGAGTGCGGCGTCGTAGCCGATCCGGGTCGCGCACGCCCACGAGCGCGACAGCGTCGTGACGACGTACAGCAGGAACAGGACGAGGCCGATGATGCCGGTCTGCATCCACACGTCGAGGTAGGCGTCGTGTGCCTGCAGGTACGTGACGCCCTTGCGGTGCGCCAGGTCGGCCAGGGTGGGGATGCCGGGCCACCAGTAGCCGATCCAGCCCCAGCCGACGACGGCGTGCTGGTCGATCAGACCGAGCACCTTCGCCCAGATCTCGCCGCGGCCGGTCGCGTCCGACCCCTTGCCGAGCAGCTCCGAGACCGGACCGCGCAGCACGAACGCCGCGCCGGCGACGACGACCGCGCCGACCGCGAGCAGCAGGTAGCGCGGGGTGCGTCGCTCGGTCGGGACCCGGCGCATCCACACGGCGACCAGGGCGACGACGGCGACGACCAGCGCGGCCGCGATGACCGTGGAGGAGCGGGTCAGGACGAACCCGAGGACGGCGACCACGAGCCAGCCGGTGGCCCGCTGCCGGCGCATCCGGCCCTCGGCGAGCTGCAGCACGACGACGATCGCGACGAGCAGCGCGACCATCGCCAGCAGGTTCGCGTTGCCCGGCAGGCCCTGGATGCGGCCACCGGTGAAGAGCTCGGCGCGTGAGAAGTAGAAGGCGTCCGGGATGTCGGCGTCGCCGTAGTCGGTCCAGATCGGCGCGATGGGGTGCCGCACGAACACGGCGACGACGGCCTCGAACAGGATCGAGAGCAGCAGCACCCAGCGGAGCGCGAGGCTGAGCGCGTCGAGGATCCGGCGCCAGGTCAGGGTGGACGCGATCGTGAAGGCCACGGCGGCGCAGACCACCTGCACGGTCAGGCTCGAGATCGTGGCGAACCGCCAGTGTGACCAGACGACGGACAGCAGGCACCACCCCAGGAAGGCCCAGAGCGGCCAGGGGGAGCGCACGAGCGGCGGCTTCGCCCGGACCAGGATCGTGATGCCCCAGGCGGCGACGAGCGCCCACAGGACGCCTGCTCCGACCCAGGTGAGGGTGTTCGGGACGGCGTCCCCGGCGAACAGCACGAAGATCGTGGTCGCACCGAAGGCGAACGCCTCGCGCTCGGGTACGGTCCCGCGTGCCAGCGGCCAGGTGTTCGTCACGACGTCAGGCTACCGGCGGCGGCGGGCCACCGGAGTCCCCGGATCCCGCCGGTAGGCTCTCGCCCATGTTCCTCGGCATCACGAACACCCCCCGCGACTACGCCTGGGGCTCGGTCACCGCGATCCCGGAGCTCCTCGGTCGCACCGTCACCGGCGCCCCGCAGGCAGAGCTCTGGCTCGGCGCCCACCCGGGCAGCCCGAGCGTGGTCGTCAACCCGGCGATGGTCGGCGGTGCCGACACACTGCTCGACTGGATCGCCGCCGAGCCGCAGGACGCCCTGGGCGGCGACCGAACCGGCCTGCCGTTCCTGCTGAAGGTGCTCGCAGCGGCGGCGCCCCTGTCGCTGCAGGCGCACCCGACGCCGGAGCAGGCCGAGGCCGGCTTCGCGCGCGAGGAGCGCGAGGGCATCGCGATCGACGACCCGGCGCGCAACTACAAGGACCCGTTCCCGAAGCCCGAGCTCGTCGTCGCGCTGAGCGAGCGGTTCGAGGCCCTGAGCGGCTTCCGCCCGGTCGAGGAGACCCTGGCCGAGGTCCGCGTGGTCGACGCCGGCAGCGGTCGGCTCGGCCCGCTCGAGGTGCACCTGCAGCACGGCCTCGAGGACACCGTGCGGTGGCTCGAGACGGCCGACGACTCCGCGCTCGCCGTCGTGCAGGCCGCGAGCGACCTCGCCGTCGCCCTCGACGACGACCTGGTCACCCCGAACACGGCGACGGTCCGCGACCTGGCGACGAGCTGGCCGGGCGACCCCGGCATCGTCGTCTCCCTGCTCATGCACCGGGTGACGCTCACCGCGGGGCAGGCGATGTACCTGCCCGCCGGCAACATCCACGCCTACCTGGACGGCCTCGGCATCGAGCTGATGGCGCCGTCCGACAACGTGCTGCGCGGGGGACTGACGCCGAAGCACGTCGACGTCCCCGAACTCCTGCACGTGCTCGACTTCACGGCCTACCCGGCACCGGTCCTCGAGCCCGAGCGCCTGGCCCCCGGCGTGGACCGCTTCGCACCGGAGGACGTCGGGTTCGCGCTGCTGCGGGTCGACGGCGACGGACGACCGGTCGGCCTGAGCACCGGCGGGGTGGCTCCGCTGGCTGGCCCGTCGATCGCGATCTGCACCGAGGGCGTCGTGACGCTCGTCGGCGCGACGTCCGCCACGCTGCTCCGCCAGGGCGAGTCCTGCTTCATCACACCGGACGAGGGCGACGTCACGGTCGAGGCCGACTCGTCGAACGGCGTGACGTCCACGGTCTTCATCGCCACCGGCCGGTAGCGCGGAGCCGCACCCGCTGGCGCGGTCCCGCACACCGCGACCGGGGTGCACCGTCCGTCCGCTAGCGTGGCGACCATGAGTTGGCTGGTCACCGGCGGTGCCGGGTACATCGGGTCCCACGTCGTCCGAGCACTGCGCTCGGCCGGCATCGACACGGTCGCGTTCGACGACCTCTCGAGCGGCTTCCGCGCGTTCGTGCCGGACGACGTGCCGTTCGTCGAGGGAACGATCCTGGACGGCGAGCTGGTCGCCCGCACCCTGCGCGAGCACGACGTCACCGGCGTGGTGCACGTCGCGGGCTTCAAGTACGCCGGCGTCTCGGTCGAGCGTCCGCTGCACACCTACGAGCAGAACGTCACCGGCATGGCGACGCTGCTCCGTGCGATGGCCGAGAACGGCGTCACGAAGGCCGTCTTCTCGTCGAGCGCCGCGGTCTACGGCACCCCGGACGTCGACGTCGTCGTGGAGTCGACCCCGAAGGCACCAGAGTCCCCGTACGGCGAGTCGAAGCTCATCGGCGAGTGGCTGCTGCGCGACATGGAGGTCGCCGCGGGCTTCACGACGACCTCGCTCCGCTACTTCAACGTCGTCGGCTCCGGCGAACCCGACCTGTACGACGCCAGCCCGCACAACCTGTTCCCGCTCGTGTTCGACGCCCTGCTGGCCGGCCGCACGCCGCGCATCAACGGTGACGACTACGCCACCGAGGACGGCACCTGCGTCCGTGACTACATCCACGTCGCCGACCTCGCGCACTCGCACGCCGTCGCGGCGCAGAAGCTCGAGGCGGGGGAGTCGCTCGAGCAGGCGTACAACCTCGGCAGCGGCGACGGTGTGAGCGTCCGGCAGATCATGGACGCCATGGCGAAGGGCACCGGGATCGCCTTCGACCCGGAGATCGCGCCCCGCCGCCCCGGCGACCCGGCGCGCATCGTGGCCACCGGCGAGGCCGCCACGCGCGACCTCGACTGGGCGATGCGCCACACGCTGGACGAGATGGTCACGAGTGCGTGGGAGGCCCGCCGCAGCGTCTCCTAGCGGCTGAGGACGTGTCAGTTGTCCCCCGAAACCCCGACAGACCGGGCGCGACACGCCCAGACGGGGGACATGACACGCCGAAGCGGTCAGTGCCTTCTATGATCCGCGACTTGACTCAGGCGAATGACACCGCTGTAATTACAGGCAACGACTTCAATCGTTGTGGTCCCGTTATCGAGACGTCAGGGGTGATCAGGGTGAACGGTTCCGACTTCCACGCCGGAGTTCCGGAGGACTGGCACGTCGACCCCGTGGCGCTCGGCGTCCCGGGTGTTCGACGGCCGGAGACGGACGACGAGGAGAACCCGCTCGCGTGGCAGGTCGACTCGCTGTGCGCACAGACCGACCCGGAGGCGTTCTTCCCCGAGAAGGGCGGCTCCACGCGCGAAGCGAAGAAGATCTGCACGTCGTGCGAGGTCCGGGCGCAGTGCCTCGAGTACGCGCTCGAGAACGACGAACGCTTCGGCATCTGGGGCGGCCTGTCCGAGCGCGAGCGTCGCAAGCTCAGGAAGCGCGCGTAGCCGTCCAGGAGGCACGGTGCGCGCCCGGCGCACACCGTGCGGTCCCGAATCCTCGTCGCAGGCTCCTCGGCGCGACCTCGCACGGCGCTGGCGCGCCGTGACCGCTCGGCCGCGCAGGTTCACGGCGCGCCGCCGTCCGCAGCGGACGCCGTGCCTCCAGACCGTAGAGTGACGCCCGTCATGCAGCCCAGAGTCACCGCGATCCTCGTCGCCGCCAACGGAGCGGCCCACCTCGACCGGACCCTGGACGCACTCGCGGCCCAGACCCGCCACCCCGAGAACCTGGTGGTCGTCGACGTCGGATCGACCGACGGCTCCACCGCCGGCCTGTCCTTCGGCGGGTCCGCCGAGCTCCTGCGCCTGCCCGCCGGACGCCCCTTCGGCGAGGCCGTCGCCCGCGGGGAGCGCGAGGCCCCGCCCGCCGTCGTGGACGAGCCCGTCGACGAGTGGCTGTGGCTGCTCGGGCACGACAACGCGCCGTCGCCGACCGCACTCGCCGACCTGCTCTCCGCCGTCGAGATCGCGCCGTCCGTGGTCGTGGCCGGCCCGAAGCTCGTCGCCGACGACGACCCCTCGCTCATCCGCGCGTTCGGCGAGAGCATGACGCGCTTCGGCCGATCGATCGGTCTCGTGCAGGACGAGCTCGACCAGGGCCAGCACGACCGGCACACCGACGTGCTCGGCGTCGCCGCCGGCGGCATGCTCGTGCGCCGCTCGGTGTGGACCGAGCTCGCCGGCTTCGACCCGGCGCTGCCCGACGTCGACGCCGCCCTCGACTTCTGCGTCCGGGTGCGCCTGGCCGGGCACCGCGTCGCCCTGGTCCCCGAGGCGAAGGTCACCACCGCCGGTCCGGTCGAGGAGTTCGGCCGCAAGCGCGTCTCCGAGGCCCGCCGTGTCCGCATGCACCGGCAGGCGCAGCTGCACCGCCGGATGACCTACGCGCCGGGCGGACTGCTCTGGCTGCACTGGCTCACCCTCGTCCCCTTCGCACTCGGCCGGGCGATCGGCCACCTCGTCGCCAAGCACCCCGCGGCCGTCGTCCCCGAGCTCGCCGCGGCGTTCGCGGTGGCCTTCGGCGGAGGCACCGGTCGGGCGCGCAGGAACCTCGCCCGCACGAAGAAGCTCGGTTGGGCCGCCGTCGAACCGCTCCGGGTCAGCTGGCGTCGGGTGCACGAGCACCGCACCACCTCGCGCGACGTCGAACTCGCCCGGGTCGAGGACGCCCCGATCGCGCGGGCGTCGTTCCTCGGCGACGGCGGGATCTGGGTCGTGCTGGCCGCGGCCGTCCTGAGCGTCGTCACGCTCTACCCCCTGCTCGGCTCACCGGCGCTGACCGGCGGTGGCCTGCTGCCCCTCAGCACGAGCGTTGGGCAGCTCTGGCAGAACGTCGGGTACGGCTGGCACTCGCTCGGCACCGGGTTCACCGGTCCGTCCGACCCGTTCGCCGCCGTGCTGGCGGTCCTCGGGTCGATCGTGTTCTGGTCGCCCTCGACGTCCGTCGTGCTCGTGATGCTCGTCGCGTTCCCGGTCTCCGCCCTCGGCGCCTGGTTCGCGGTCCGCAAGGTCACCACGCGCAAGTGGGTGCCGGTGATCGGTGCCGCGCTGTACGCCATCGCGCCCTCGCTCGTCGGCGCGGTCACGACGGGCCACCTCGGCGCCGTCATCGCGCACCTGGTGCTGCCGTGGCTGTTCGTCGCCGTGCTCGAGGCGCACCGCTCGTGGGCCTGGGCCTCTGGTGCCTCGCTGCTGTTCGCGGTCGTGGCGGCCTCGGCGCCGTCGTTGCTGCCGGTCCTGCTGATCGGGTGGCTCGTCGCGCTCGTCGTCGGCTGGCGCCGTGCACACCGTCGGGCCTTCATCCCGGTGCCGACCGCCGTGCTCTTCCTGCCGCTCGTCCTCGCCCAGGTCGCGCGCGGCAACGTCCTCGCCGTCTTCGCGGACCCCGGCGTCCCGTCCGCCACGCGTGCGCCGTCCGCACTGCAACTGGCCATCGGTCAGCCGCTGCCGGACTGGAGCGGGTGGCTGCCCGCCACGTCCGGGCTCGCAGCCGTCGGCACGTGGCTGCCGATCGTGATGGCCGTCCTGGCCGTCCCGATCGCCGCCGCGGCGATCGGCGCGATGCTCGGACACCGCTGGGCCGTCGCCGGCTCGGCGCTCGTCGTCGCACTGCTCGGGTTCGGCACCGCGTTCGCCGCCACCCACGTGACCGTCACCGGCGTCGGGTCGACCACCACCATCGTGTGGCCGGGCAGTGGGCTGTCGGTGTACTGGCTCGCGATCGTGGTCGCTGCCTGCATCGGGATCGACGTGCTGCCCAAGGCCGCCCCGGTCACGGGACTCGTCGCGACGGTGCTCGCCGGTGTGGCGGTGGCCCCCGCCTTCGCCGCGTTCTACCTCGGCAACGCCGCCATCCAGCCGACCACCGGCCGGGTGCTCAGCGCGTACGTGAACGCCGAGGCGCAGGCGAACCCCGACGTCGGCACGCTCGTCGTGGTGCCGCAGGACGACGGGTCGCTCGCGGTCGCGCTCGAACGCGGCCAGGGAGCCACCCTCGACGACCAGTCGACCCTCGACGCCACCGCCCTGCGGTTGAGCGAGTCCGGCGCCCGGCTCACGACGCTCGCCGGCAACCTGGCGAGCCGCAGCGGCTACGACCCCCGGCCGGCACTGCAGGAACTCGGCATCAGCTTCGTCCTGCTCGACGACGCCGGTGACGACCCCGAGGCGCAGACCGTGCACGACCGTGCCGCTGGCGCGATCGGGCAGAACGCGCTCTTCACGAGCATCGGTGAGACCACGAACGGCCAGCTGTTCCACTACGAGGGCGACGTCGACCGGACCACCACCGGGTCCGCCGCCGCCCGTGCCACACACGTCCTGTACCTGGTCGTCCTCGGCGTGGTGTTCGGGGCGGCCGCCCTGCTCGCCGTGCCGACGGCCCCGCGCCGTCGCCGCGCCACCTCGAACGTCATCGAGGCCGAGGAACCCGCGACCACCTTCGACGAGGAGCGCGACGAATGAGCACCACCACCCGCTCCGTCCGACGCTGGGTCGTCCGCGGCACCGCGACCGCGATCGCCGTCGTCGTGGCTGCCGGCGCCGTCACGGCCGCGCACGCCTACGGCACCGCGGCCGAGCCGGGTCGCCCGGCCGGCCGCACCGTCACCCCGGTGCCCGCCGACGCCGAGCGCGTCTGCGCCGGCAGCGCCCTGCGCCTGTCCGACGACTCCGGCAACGACGCCACCCAGGCGAGCACCGTCGGGTCGGCGACCGTGGCCACTGCGACGACCGGCTCGACCGTCGAGCGCACCTCGCTCGACCCGTCGTCCACCGGTGGCAGCGACCCGCGCCTGCTCACCGCCCCCGCGGGCGACACGACACCGCAGGTGGCGGGCAGCAGCTACCAGAGCGTCTCCAGCGGCGACCTGGTCGGTGCCGGCGCGGCGTCGTGCGACGACCCGTCGCAGTCGACCTGGCTCGTCGGCGGCTCGACCGAGACCGGGCGCACCAGCCTCGTCACCCTGTCGAACCCGACCGACGTGAACGCCACCGTCGACCTGGCCATCTACGACGGCACCGGCACGGTCAGCGCCCCCGGCACGACCGGCATCGTCGTCGCCCCGAACACCCAGAAGGTCGTCCCGCTGTCCGGCTTCGTGTCCGACCAGGGATCCACCGTCGTGCACGTGTCGTCCTCGGGCGGGCAGATCGTCGCCCACATGCAGGAGACCGTCGTCCGCACGCTGACCCCCGGTGGCTACGACATCGTCTCCGGCGGCGCCGCTCCCTCGCGGTCGCAGGTGATCCCCGGCGTCGTGCTCGCCGGCGCGCAGGAGGCACAGCGCGGTGACGACACGGCGGACGCAGCCCCCGTCGTCCGGCTGTTCGTCCCCGGTACCGAGTCGGCACGCGTCACGCTCGGCATCAGCACGGCGGACGGCGGCGGCACGACCGTGAACGCCACCGCCGAGCCCGGGGTCGTGACCGACGTCGCGCTCGACGACTTCCCGGACGGCCGCTACTCGTTCACCGTCACGTCGACGCAACCCGTCGTCGCCGGTGCCCGCACGACCTCACCGACGGCCGACGGCAACAGCGACCTCGGTTGGTTCGCCTCGGCCGAGCCCCTGGGCGACCAGGTCATCACCGCGGTGGCACCGGGGGAGGGCGTCCGCATGAACTTCGTGAACCCGACGCGTGAGGACCGTGCGATCACGATCCGCTCCGGCGACGAGAAGCGCACCATCACGGTGCTGTCGGGTGCCACCGCCACCATGCCCGTGCAGACCGCGAAGCAGCTCTCGATCTCCGGCGCCGAAGGGGTCGTGGTGGGCGTGACCTACCGCGGGGACGACGGCATCGCCGGGTTCCCGGTCCGACCGTCCACCCAGGTGTCCACGCCGGTGCGCGTCTACCCCTGACGGTGACGTCGGTGCGGTGCCCCCGGGTGCCGCGTCGTCACCAGTGGCGGTAGCGGTCCGGCGCCAGGTCCCACGGGTCCTTGCCGATCAGCTCGCCGACGGCGCGGAACACGGCCGTCTCGATGATGATCCGCCGGTCCGCGTCGTCCTTCTCGGGGCTGCGGTTCACTCGCTCGACGGGGATCCGGAACACGGTGACCCTGCGGGTGTCGCGGTCGATGCGCCAGCGGGGCATCGCGTCGGGCAGGGTGGCGTCGGTCGGCATGTCGGCCACCTGGAACACCACGCCCGACAGCTCGTCGGGCCAGAGCCCGATCAGGTAGTGGGCACTGTCGCCGACGATGCGGTCGAAGGCCTCGGCGCGGGTGGTGATCGGTGCGAGCTCGGGACCGGTCACGCTCGACCGCCCGCCGCGTCCGTGCCGGGAGCGGCCTCGACCGCGGTCGACCGGAGTGACGAGGCGGGGCTTGCGACGCATCCCCACATCGTACGCGTGCCGTCGTCACTCCCGGTCGCTGCGGTCGCTCGTGCGCGCTCCGCTAGGCTCCCTGACGACATGGACGTGAGGATCTGCAGCAAGGTCGCGTGCGCCGCGAGCGCTTCGGCGACCCTGACCTACGACTACGGGGACTCCATGGTCGTCGTCGGGCCGCTCTCCACGCGGGTCGAACCGCACGGCTACGACCTCTGCGCCCGGCACGCGGCCGGCCTGCGCGTCCCGCGCGGCTGGCAGGTGGTGCGGCGCGAGCCGCTGCAGCGCGAGACCGACTGACGGCTCGCGTCCGCGACGCACCAGCGGTGGTGGACGGGAGGCCCGTGGAACGTGACCGACGTCGGCTGGGGACCCGCGCCTCCCGGCATGGAAGACTGATGGGCATGCCCACCGAAGCCCAGACCGCAGCACCGTACCGCGTCGCCGACCTCTCGCTCGCCGAGGCGGGCCGTCACCAGATCCGCCTCGCCGAGAACGAGATGCCGGGCCTGATGGCCCTGCGTGAGGAGTTCGGTGCGTCGCAGCCGCTGGCCGGCGCGCGCATCGCCGGTTCGCTGCACATGACGGTGCAGACGGCCGTCCTGATCGAGACGCTCGTCGCCCTGGGTGCGCAGGTGCGGTGGGCGAGCTGCAACATCTTCTCGACGCAGGACGAAGCCGCCGCGGCGATCGCGGTCGGGCCGACCGGCACGCCGGACGCGCCAGCCGGCGTCCCCGTGTTCGCGTGGAAGGGCGAGACGCTCGAGGAGTACTGGTGGTGCACCAGCCGCATCTTCGACTGGACCGCCGAGGCCGCTGCCGTCGGAGCCGACTGGGCCGGTCCGAACCTGATCCTGGACGACGGCGGTGACGCCACCATGCTCGTGCACACCGGAGCCGACGCCGAAGCCGCTGGTGCTGCGCCGGTCGCCGGTGCCGATGCGAGTGCCGAGTGGAAGATCGTGCTCGACACCGTCGCGGCGTCGCTCGAGACGTCGTCCGACCGCTGGACCCGCATCGCCGCGGACATCGAGGGCGTCACCGAGGAGACCACCACGGGCGTGCACCGCCTGTACGAGCTGTCGCGCAACGGACAGCTGCGGTTCCCCGCGATCAACGTGAACGACTCCGTGACGAAGTCGAAGTTCGACAACAAGTACGGCATCCGCCACTCCCTGCCCGACGGCCTCAACCGTGCGACCGACGTCCTGATGGGCGGCAAGGTCGCGTTCGTGGTCGGGTACGGCGACGTCGGCAAGGGTGCGGCAGAGGCACTGCGCGGCCAGGGCGCGCGCGTCATCGTCAGCGAGGTCGACCCGATCTGCGCGCTGCAGGCCGCGATGGACGGCTACCAGGTGGCCCGTCTGGCCGACGTCATCGAGACCGTCGACATGGTCATCACGTGCACGGGCAACCTCGGCGTCGTGGGCGTCGACGAGATGCTCGGCCTGAAGCACCTGGCGATCGTCGCCAACGTCGGCCACTTCGACAACGAGATCGACATGGCCGGGCTCGAGTCCCTGCCCGGTGTGGAGAAGGTCGAGATCAAGCCGCAGGTGCACGAGTGGCGCCTGCCGACCGGCCGCTCGATCCTGGTGCTGTCCGAGGGGCGGCTGATGAACCTCGGCAACGCCACCGGGCACCCGTCGTTCGTGATGAGCAACTCGTTCACGAACCAGGTCCTGGCGCAGATCGAGCTGCACACCCGTCGTGACGAGTACCCGACCGGGGTCTACGTGCTGCCGAAGCACCTGGACGAGAAGGTCGCACGCTTGCACCTCGGCGCCCTCGGGGTGGAGTTGACGACGCTGCGCCCGGAGCAGGCGGCGTACATCGGCGTGCCGGTCGAGGGCCCCTTCAAGCCCGAGCACTACCGGTACTGAGCCGGGGTGCACCGCGCTAGCGCGGGAAGCCCGGGGGCCGCGCCGACGCCGACGCGCCCGCCTCGGTGAGCAACCCGACGCGGGAGCGCAGCGCCTGCACGTCCCGCCCACGGCGCAGCACGACGACCCCGGCGAGGAACACCTCGGCGGGCACCGGCGGCACCGGGTGGGCGAAGGGTGCGACGTCCGCTGCCAGCGCCCGGGCGGCGGACTCCCGGAGTTCGGGGCGCATCACGGCGGCCCCGCGGAAGAACGCGCCGAGCCGGTTCTCGAGCCGCTGCGGCAGCGCCGAGACGTCCGCGACCGTGGCCCAGGCCGTCAGCTCGGGTGGCAGCACCACCTGGGGGTCGCGCTGCTTCGGCAGCCGCTCGTGCTGCACGACGGTGCCGGCGAGCAGGTCCCCGAGGCGCCGCGGACGACTGCCGAACAACGCCACGAGCAGCGCCACCGACCCGAACGTCATCCACAGCTCGAACAGCCCGACGAGCGCGCGGGTGAAGGCGTGCCGGAACCCGATCGCACCGCCGTCGACCCGGACGACCCGCGTGCCGACGGCGTACCGGCCGACGCTCCGGCCCCGGGTCACCGTCTCGACGGCGGCCGGCACGAGCACGAGCACGGCGACGAACAGGGCGAGGCTCAGCGCGGCGCCCCACGCCTCGTCGAGGCCACTCGGCCACAGCCGGGACACCCCGAACACGAGCAGCAGGTACAGGACGAGCAGGCACACCCCGTCGAGGAGCGCCGACGCCAACCGCAGGACGAGTCCGGCCGGCTGCACGTCGAGCGCGACCGCCTCGCCGACCACGAGCTCGTCGGCGGTCTCGTCCAGGGCGAGCGAGAACCGGGCATCGGCGAGGTCGCGCGGCGTGCTGGGCTTCGACATGGGATCATTCTGTCGGAAGTCGGCCGACACGAGGGGGAACACGTGGACCTGGACGCCTACGCCGAGGTGCACCGCGATCGGTGGCAGGAGCTCGACCGCCTCGCTCGCGCTCGGCACACCACCGGTGCCGACGTCGACCAGCTCGTCTCCGGCTACCAGGCCGCCGCGACTGATCTCGCCCGCATCCGGGGCGCCGCACCCCGCACCGCGACCGGCGACCGGCTGTCCCTCACCCTGTACCGCGCCCGCCTGCGCTTCACCGGCACTCCGGTCGACCCGCTCACCGCGGTCGCCCTGTTCTTCACCCGGCAGCTGCCCGCGGCGCTGTACCGGATCCGCTGGGTGACGATCTGGGTGGCGCTGGCCACCGTCGCGATCGGCGCGATCGTCGCCGTCTGGATCACGACCACTCCGGGGGCGACGGCGACCTTCGGCACGCCGGAGGCGCTCCGCCAGTACGCCACACAGGACTTCGTCGACTACTACTCCGACCACGGCCTGGGCGCGTTCACGGCGCAGGTGTGGACGAACAACGCCTACATCGCGGCCACCATGGTCGCGTTCGGCATCACGGGCGTCTTCGTGCCGTTCTCGATCATGCAGAACGCCGTCGGGCTCGGGGTCTCCGCGGCGATCATGCACTCGCAGGGCCGCCTGGGCGACTTCTTCCTCTACATCGCCCCGCACGGCCAGCTCGAGCTGTACTCGGTCTTCCTCGCTGGCGGCGCGGGCCTGATGATCTTCTGGTCGTGGGTCGCTCCGGGGTCGCACCGGACCCGTGCGCAGGCCCTCGCCGAGGACGGCCGAGCCCTCATCACGATCGCGGTCGGCCTGACGCTGACGCTGCTGCTGTCCGGCCTGGTCGAGGGCATCGTCACCCGTCAGGACTGGCCGTGGCCGGTCAAGATCGGCATCGGGACGATCGCCCTCGCTGCGGTCCTGGCGTACCAGTGGGTGCTCGGCGGTCGCGCGTACCGGGCCGGGGAGCGTGGCGACCTCGACGAGTTCGAGCGCGGCACCTCCGCCCTGGTCGCCGGGTAGCGTCCGTCCCGTTTCAGAGCCGGCCGGTCGCCTTCGCGCGCAGGTAGGCGTCGGCCACGAGCGGTGGGACGTCCTCCGGTGCGCCACGGACGACCTCGGCGCCGCTCCGGCGTGCGACGTCGGCGACGCCGTCGGCATCGAGCAGGGTGCGTTCGGCGGCGGCCCGCCGGTACACGTCGCGCTCCGCGCCGGTGGGGAGGCCCGGCACGCGTCCGCCCCGCGCGGTGCGGATCGTCGTCGCCGGGTCCACCCCGCCGCGTGCGGTCCGCTGCACCGCCGGGTCCTCGATGCTCGTCACCACGACGGCGTGCCGCCGGGTGAGCCGGGGCAGTACCGCCAGCAGGTCACCGGAGGCACCGACCGAGTCGAGACTCGACGCCAGCACGACGAGCGCCCGTGAGGTCGTGATCGAGTCGACGAGCGCCGGCACGGCGGACCAGTCGGTCGCGGCGAGTCCGGGTTCCGCCATCGCGAGGGCCTCGCCGAAGCGCTGGACCACGTCGGTGCGGGTCGCCCCGTGCACACGGTCGTGGACGGTGTCGTCGAGGACCGCCAGGTCGACCCGGTCGCCGGCGGCCGCGGCCAGGGCACCGAGGAGCAGTGCGGACTCGATGAAGGTGTCGAGGCGTGGTTCGTCCGCGACCCTACCGGCCCCGGCGCGTCCGGCGTCGACGACGACCACGACCCGACGGTCGCGCTCCGGGCGCCAGGTGCGGACCACGAGGTCCTGCCGTCGCGCGGTCGCTCGCCAGTCGATGGAGCGGACGTCGTCGCCCCGGACGTAGTCGCGCAGCGAGTCGAACTCCGTGCCGTGGCCGCGGAGCTGCAGGGTGGTCTCACCGTCGAGTTCGCGCAACCGGGCCAGCCGTGACGGCAGGTGCCGTCGCGAGCGGAACGGCGGCGTGACGACGAGTTCGCCCGGCGCCGTGACGACCCGCTGCCGGGCGGCGAGACCGAGCGGGCCGAACGCCCGGACCGCCACGCCGGCCGTGCGGCGTCGACCGCGGCGGAACGGGGTGAACCGCATGCGGGCGGTCCGTCGTTCGCCCGCGGGCACCGTCATCCGGACCCGGCGCGGCCGGTGTCCGGCCGAGGGCTCCCACATGTCGCGGACGATGCCCCGGAGCACCCGCCCGCCGTCGTTCGCGAGCACGAGCGTGCCGTCGGCGGTGCTGTCCCGGCGGGCCAGTCGCGGCATCCGCCGTTCGACCCGCACGCGTGCCAGGTCGGCGGCGAGCAGGACGTCGAGGGCCGCGGCGAGCAGCACGACGACGACCCACGCCAGGCCGGCCCACCCGCTGGCGAGCAGCACGGTGGGCACGACGGCGACGGCGAGCAGCGCGACGAACCGGCCGGAGACCGCCACTAGATCGGCACCCGCACCTGCTCGAGCACCTGCTGGAGCACCCCGTCGGCGCCGACGCCCTCGAGCTCGGCGTCGGCGGCGACCCGGAGCCGGTGCCGCCAGACCGGCAGGGCCATCGCCTGCACATGGTCGGGCGTGATGGCGTCGTAGCCGGTGAGCCACGCCCAGGCCTTCGCGGCGGCGAGCAGGGCCGTCGCACCGCGCGGGCTGACCCCGACCCGGACGGACGGTGCCTGACGGGTGGCGCGGGCGAGGTCGACGATGTACGCCAGCACGTCGTCACGAGCACCGACGGCCCGGACGGCGCGCTGCGCGGCGAGGACCTCGTCGACGCCGACCACGGGGGTGATGCCCGCCGACCGGACGTCCCGCGGCACGAAGCCGTCGGCGTGCCGGCGGAGGACCTGCCACTCGACGTCGCGCGGCGGGATGTCGAGCGTCAGCTTCACCAGGAAGCGGTCGAGCTGCGCCTCGGGGAGCGTGTACGTGCCCTCGAACTCGATCGGGTTCATGGTCGCGGCGACGAAGAACGGGTCGGGCAGCAGCCGGGCGTCGCCGTCCACGCTGACCTGGCGTTCCTCCATCGCTTCGAGCAGGGCTGACTGGGTCTTCGGGGGCGTGCGGTTCACCTCGTCGGCGAGCAGCACGTTCGTGAAGACGGGGCCCTCGCGGAACGGGAACGTGCCGGTGGAGGCGTCGTACACGAGCGAACCGCTCACGTCGCCGGGCATCAGGTCCGGCGTGAACTGGATCCGCTTCGTGTCGAGGGACATCGCGGCGGCCAGGCTGCGGACGAGCAGGGTCTTGGCGACGCCGGGCACGCCCTCGAGCAGCACGTGCCCCTGCGCCAGGAGTCCGACGATCATGCCGGACACCGCGCCCTCCTGCCCGACGACGGCCTTGGCGACCTCGGCCCGGACCCGCCCGAAGGCGTCGCGGAGCCCGGGGTCGTGCTGGTTCCGGTCGTGCGGGGCGCGGTCGCCCGGTGCGGGGACGTGCTGGTCGGGGGCAGCTGGCAGGTCGGTCACGGTCGTGCTCCTGGTCGGTCGTGGTCGGTGCTGGGACGGTCGCCCGAGGTGGATCGTCGGACGGCCCGTTCGAGGTCGTCGAGTGCCCTCGTGCCGTCGACGAGCGCGCGGTCGTCGGAGGTCGGACCGCCGACGAGGACGGCGCCGACGCGGTCGTGCGGGATGCTGGTGGCGCGGGCCGCTGCGCGGACGACGTCGTCGACGTGCGCGGACCGGGGGAGTCCGAGCAGCCGGCCGATCCGGCGCACCGCGGCGACGCGGAGGGTGTCCAGGGCGTGGGTGCGGTCGTGGGTGCGGGCGTACATCCGGGCCCGGCCCTCGGTGGTCTCGGCGGCGCGGACCACGACGGGCATCCGCTCGACGACGAGCGGCCCGAGACGTCGGCCCCGCCACACCGCGGCGGCGACGGCCACCAGGGCGAGCAGCGCGAGGCTGCTCGGCACCCACGGTGGTGCGAGCTCGCCGAGGGTCGGGGCGGCGTCTGGGGCGCCGACGGTCGGCGTGTACCAGGTGAGGCGGTCGTCCGAGCCGAGCAGCCCGAGGGCGAGCGCGGCGTTCCCGGCGGTCGTGATCGTGTCGTTGCGGAACGCCGAGGTGGTGCCGACGAGGGTGACGTCGCCGCCGGGCGTCGCAGTGCGGACGAGTCCCCAGGCTCGGTCGTCGCCGCTGCCGGACGGCGCGCAGCGATCCGCGTCGGGGTCGTCCACCGTGTAGCCGTACCCGGCGGTGGACACCCGCGCAGCCGACGCCGCGGCCGGGATCGCGCAGGACGCGGTGGACACGGTGTCGTCGCCCTCGGGCGCGGTGGCCGTGGTGACGTCGAGGCCGAACGACGCGAACGGCGTGGAGTCGACGCCCACCAGGACCACGTGGTCGGCGGTCCGGGCGAGGCGCTCGGCGACGCCTGGGTCGAGGACGCCGTCGGAGTCGTCGACGAACACCGTGCCACCGTCGATCCCGTCGGCACGGTCGGTCACCCGGACGGAGGTGCCACGCTGCTCCAGGACCCGGACCAGCGCCGCCGATCCGCTCGCGGTGGTCGAGGTGGGGTCGAGCGGCCGGCGGTCCGGTCCCTCGGCGCCCTGCACCACGGCGGTGAGCACGGCGAGCACGAGCCCGACGAGCACGATCGCGATCCAGAAGCCGAACCGGAACCGGCGGCCCTCTGGCTGGTCCTCCGACGGCGCACCCGTGCGCGGCGCAGCGGCGGTGGCGGTGCTGGCGGTCATGCCGGTACCACCGGCCCCGAGGACCTGGCCGGACGAGCCTGGCGCACGGCGCGCTCGGTGTCGAGGACCCGGCGAGCGGTGCCCTCGTCGGCGTCGAGCCCGAGGTAGCGGACGGCGTCGAAGGCCGTCGCCGCGTCGTCGAGCGCCGCGGCCTCGGCGGGGAACGGCGCGGCACCCCGCACCGCGATGGTGCGTGCGGTGGCCCCGGGGATGTCCGGGACCAGGTCGCGCTCGCCGAGGCCGCGGGCCGTCGCACGGAAGCCGTCGAGGACCGCGGCCGACCAGTCGCCCCGGCGGATCGCGGACTGCGCGGCGTCGAGCAGTTCTCGGGCGGAGCGCAGGTCGTCGTCGTCGAACACTCCGCCGGTGTCGTCCGCGCCGCTGCGTGCACGACGTCGGGGGAGCCCGCGGGCCACGACGACGAGCACGACGACGGCGACGAGCACCACGATCGCGATCACCAGGGCCGTGCGTGCCACGACGGGGGAGTCGAGTCCGTCGGCGCGGAGCGACCCGAGCCAGTCCAGGAACGTCCGTGACGCGCGGTCCCACCAGGTCACGTGCGCGCCGTCGTACGCGGGCCGGTCGAGTTCGCGTTCGAGCAGACGGCGGGCCTCGTCGGGGTCGACCGCGGTCATGCGGTCCCGTCCGGCGGGCGGTGCTGCCCCTGCTGCGGCGGGTGTTGCGGCCACGGTTGCTGCTGTCCGGGCCAGGGCTGCTGCGCCTGCTGCTGTCCGGGCCACGCCTGCGGGGGCTGCCCGGCCCACGGCTGCTGCGCCCACGGCTGCTGCTGCCCGGCCCACTGCTGCGGCGGCCACGGCGGTCGGGCGACCGGTGCGGACGGTGCGAACGGGTCGGCCGGCTGCCCGGTGTCGAGGTGCGAGGCGATGCGCTGGTCGAGGGCCTCGGTCCGGATCCGCCGGTCGATGGTCAGGAAGGTGACGACCGCCGCGCTCAGCACGTCGGTGACGCACTGCACCGCGATCGCGAGCAGGCTGCCGATGACGATCAGGACGAGGGCGCCCGCACCGATGCCCGAGGACGCGTCGGTCTGCCCGAGCGGGTCGAACACGCCGCCGACGAGCACGGCCCCGATGGTGAGCGGCGCCGTGGCGATCGAGGCCGCGACGCCGAACATCACCTGCACGAGCAGCAGGATGCCGAAGGTCCGCCAGAACGCACCGCGGGTGAGCCGCCACGACTGCGCGGCGGCGGCGAAGACCGGTCGGCCCTCGAGCGCGATGGTCGGCACCGTGAAGGCGAAGCGGATGCCGAGCCACGTCAGCACGACACCGAAGCCCAGGACCATCACGAAGACCGCCAGGACGAACCACCCGGCGCCGGCGTCCCCGGCACCGAGCGCCGCGAAGAACCCGAAGAACACCACCGCGACGATGATCCCGACGACGAGCCCCGCGCCGATCTGCACGAACATCCACCCGACGACCGGCCACCGCCGCCCGGCGAGCAACGCCCACAGGCCCCGGAAGGTCGCGCGACGGCCGAGCACCCGCTGGCCGGTGTCCGCGGCGACCGGTGCGACCAGGAAGCCGCGCCCGAGGTACGCCAGGAACGGCAGGCCGATCGTCAGCAGGATCCACAGCGTCACCGAGCCCGCGACGATCGTGTCGCCGCCACCGCTGCCGTCGAACGCCGTCATCATCCGCGACTGCAGCGCCTGCTGGCCGAACGTGCTGACGAGGGTGGAGAGCAACCCGAGCACGCCGCTGAGCAGCACGCTCCAGAGCAGCAGGACGCGGGCGTTGCGGCGGAAGACCGTGAAGGCGCCGCCGAGCACGTCACCGAACCCGAGCGGGCGCAGGGGGATCACCGGACGCGAGCCGGACGGCGGACGACCGCCGGGGGGTCGACCCGGCCCCGGGGCGGGCGGCGGCGGTGCGGAGAAGCGGGGCGGGCCTCCCGGCTGTCCCTGCCACGCGCCCTGCTGCCCGGCACCCTGCTGCCCGGCCCCCTGCTGACCACCGCCAGGCGTCTGCCAATCGGACATGACCTCGGCCCCCTTCGTCGTGTCGGTCCGCGCTGCGACGCGCGGTCCACCTCCATCCTGGCGGAAAACGCCGCGTGACGGGGCCTCGGCTATCGTGTGGGGACACGTGCCGACCCGGCACCACCCGCACGCCACACGGAGTCCACATCACATGACACCGCGCATCCTCGTCGTCGACGACGACCAGGCCCTCGCCGAGATGATCGGCATCGTCCTCCGCTCGGAGGGCTACGAACCCGAGTTCAGCGCCGACGGCAACGACGCCGTCGACGCGTTCCACAGCACGAAGCCGGACCTCGTCCTGCTCGACGTGATGCTCCCGGGCATCGACGGCATCGAGGTCTGCAAGCGCATCCGTGCCGAGAGTGGCACGCCGATCATCATGCTCACCGCCAAGAGCGACACCGCCGACGTCGTCCTCGGCCTCGAGAACGGGGCCGACGACTACGTCGTCAAGCCGTTCAACCCGAAGGAG
This sequence comes from Curtobacterium sp. PhB146, assembly GCF_004342995.1. NCBI lineage: Bacteria > Bacillati > Actinomycetota > Actinomycetes > Micrococcales > Microbacteriaceae > Curtobacterium > Curtobacterium sp. PhB146. Next base: position 751,956 of record NZ_SMBN01000002.1, read on the forward strand.
CTCGTCGCCCGCATCCGCACGCGGCTGCGGCCGAGCGCCACCGACGCCACGGTGCTGCACGTCGGCGACGTGACGGTCGACGTCGCCGGGCACGAGGTCCGCCGCGGTGACACCGTCATCGCGCTCACCCCGCTCGAGTTCGACCTGCTCCGCGCGCTCGCCGAGAAGCCGAACCAGGTCTTCACCCGCGAGATGCTGCTCGAGCAGGTCTGGGGCTACCACTACAAGGCCGACACCCGCCTGGTGAACGTGCACGTCCAGCGCCTGCGCGCGAAGATCGAGCACGACCCGGACAACCCGAAGACCGTCACCACGGTCCGCGGCGTCGGGTACCGGGCCGGAGGAGCCTGACCACCGTGCCGCCCGCCCCGCCCGCCGGCACCGCTCCCGGCACGGCAGCCGGTGCCGCCCCCGGCACGGCCACCGTGTCGATCGGGGTGGTCGGCCGTGGCCGACGACGGATGCGCCGCTGGGTCCGCCGTGGCTGGCGGCCCGTCGCGTACGTGTGGCGTCGGTCCCTGATGTTCCGCTCGGTCGCCATCACCGTGATGACGACCGGACTGGCGGTCGGGATCATCGGCACCGCCGTCATGGTGAGCATCTCGACGAACGTCTACTCGCAGCGCCGCGACCAGATCGAGTCCGAGTCGGCCCGCGCGACCATCGTCGCGCAGGGGATCTTCGACGCCGCCACCGCGGCCGAGGACAACAACCAGTCCGAGCTCGAGACGCTGCAGAACGAGGCGCAGCAGGCGATCCTGTCGAACACGACGAGCCCCGGCGGCACGAGCATCGCGATCGAACGGAGCCCCGACCAGTCCACCCCGCAGACGCTGCAGACCATCGCGAGCCAGGACTTCCCGGACGCCGTCATCACGGACGCCCTGCGCAAGGAGGTCGGCGCGAACACCGGCAAGCTCAGCCTGCAGCCGGTGCAGCTCGACGACGACGGCCGACGCGTGCCCGGGCTGGCCGTCGGCTCCACGCTGCAGATCCCGAGCGCCGGCCAGTACGAGCTGTACCTGGTCTACGACCTGTCCGATGCCCAGCAGACCCTCGACTTCGTGTCGCAGACGCTCTCGATCGGCGGCGTCGCGCTCATGGTGCTCATCGCCCTGGTGACCTCGCTCGTCGTCCGGCTGGTCGTGGTCCCGATCCGCGAGGCAGCGGAGACGAGCCGCAAGATCGCGGCCGGACGCCTCGACGAACGCATCCCGGTGCGCGGCCAGGACGACCTGGCGACCCTCGCGCGGAGCTTCAACGGCATGGCCGAGGCCGTCAGTCGGCAGATCACCCAGCTCGCCGAGCTCTCCCGCGTGCAGCAGCGCTTCGTGTCGGACGTGTCCCACGAGCTGCGCACGCCGCTCACCACCATCCGGCTCGCCGGCGACATGCTCTTCGACTCGCGGCACGCGTTCGAGCCGTCGGTCGGGCGCTCGGCCGAGCTCCTGCACGCCCAGGTGGAGCGGTTCGAGCTGCTGCTCGCCGACCTGCTCGAGATCTCCCGCTACGACGCGCAGGCCGTGCAGCTCGACACCGAGCCGTCGGTGCCGGCGGCGCTCGCCGCGGACATCGTCGAGGAGTTCCGCCCCCTTGCCGAACGCGCCGGCATCGACCTGCAGCTCGCCACCCCCGGCGGCCACACCACGATGCGGCTCGACGCCAAGCGCGTCCGCCGCATCCTGCGCAACCTGGTCGGCAACGCGATCGAGCACGGTGACGCCAAGCCCGTCCAGGTCGTCGTCGACAGCGACGCCCGCACGGTCGCCATCGCGGTGCGCGACCAGGGCGTCGGCATGCCGCCGGAGGACGCAGCACGGGTGTTCGACCGGTTCTGGCGCGCCGACCCGAGCCGCAAGCGCACCATCGGCGGCACCGGCCTGGGTCTCGCGATCAGCCTGGGCGACGCGAAGTTGCACGGCGGTCGGATCGACGTGTGGTCGCGCCCCGGTCAGGGATCGACCTTCGTGCTGACGCTGCCCCGCAACGAGCAGGTCACCGCCGCGACGTCGGCGATCCCGCTGCCCGAGCTCGACGAGTCGTACGACGGCCCCCGCGCCGTGCGAGAGGAGTCCTGATGCGCCCCCGTCTCCGCCCCCGCTTCCGGCACGTCGTCGCCGCGGCGCTGGCGGCCGTCAGCGTGCTGGCGCTCACCGCCTGCGCCGCCATCCCCGTCGACGGCGCCGTCCGCACCGGGCAGACGATCAAGGACGAGTCGCTGTCCGGCGTCGACTTCCGGCCGGACAAGCCGATCACCGGCTCCGACCAGACGGCGATCCTGCGCGGGTTCATCGCGGCGGCCACCGGTGCACAGGACAACTACGCCATCGCCCGGCAGTTCCTCGCCTCGGACTTCTCGCAGCAGTGGAACCCGCGGCAGGGCGTCACGATCCGCGACGGCAGCGGCACCGTCGAGCGCGCCGACGACCGCGAACTGACGTACACGCTCACCGCGAGCGCGACGGTGGACTCCGAGGGGGAGTACACCCAGGCGGTCCGCCCGACCTCGTCCACGCTGACGTTCCAGTTCACCCGCGAGGACGGCGAGTGGCGCATCGCCTACGCCCCGGACGGCATCATCCTGTCCCCGGTGAGCTTCGACTCCGTCTTCCAGCAGCACGCCCTGTACTTCTACGACCCGACGTTCCGGTTCCTCGTGCCCGACGAGCGCTGGTTCCTCGCCCGCTCGTCCACCAGCACCCGCATCGCCAGCGCCCTGATGGCCGGTCCCGCCGACTGGTTGAAGGGCGCCGTGGTCTCGTCGTTCCCCGAGGGCACCCAGCTCTCCCTGAACGCGGTCACCATCGACAGCGGCACGGCACTCGTCGACCTGTCCAGCGACGCCCTGCGGGCCAGCACCGTCGACCGCGTCCGGATGCGCGAGCAGCTGAGCAAGTCGCTCGCCTCGGTCGCCACGATCTCGTCGGTGTCGATGACCATCGAGGGCGCGAGCCTGTCCGTCCCGGACTCGAGCGGGGCGAACGCGCAGCAGAACCCGGACGTCGACCCCCGCCCCCTCGTCGACGAGGACGGTGTGGTCGGCTACGCGGCCACGGGCACCGGCAAGGTCTCGAAGCTCGGCGGCGGCGTCGGCGACACCGTGGCCGGCCTCGACCCGACCTCGATCTCGCTGTCCGCCTCCGGCACCACGGCCGCCGTCGGCAACCGCGACGGTGCCGTCGTCGTCCGCGGCGACGACCACCTGCGCGTCGACGCCCGCGAGGACCTCGTCGCCCCCGCGATCGACGACCTCGGGTTCGTGTGGGTCGGCCAGTCGTCGGACACCCGCCGGATCACCGCCTACGGCCTCGGCGGCGACCCGCACCAGGTCGCGACGTCGTTGCCGCGCGGCGACCTCGTGTCGTTCCAGGTCTCCCGCGACTCGACCCGGGCACTCGCCCTGATCCAGACCGCCGACGGCCCCGGCCTGTACGTGATGGCGATCATCCGCGGGTCCGACCGGTCCCCGACGTCGTTCGGCGCAGCCGTCCGGGTGCAGGCAGCCACCGGCGACGCGGTCGGGGCGACGTGGGTGAACGACACCGACGTGGCCTCGGTCGGGCAGACCACGGCCGGGCCGAACGTCGTCCGGACCACCATCGGCGGGCAGTCGAGCACCCTGCCGAAGCCGGACGGTCGTGCGACCTCGATCAGCGGCGGGAGCGGTGGTGCTCTGCTGCTCCGGATGTCGAGCGGGTCGGTGCTGCAGTCGACCGGCGGCGGTTGGGACACCACCGGCGTGACCGCCGACGTGCTCGGCGTCCAGCGCTGACGTCGCGGTCACCCCTCCACACCCACCCCGGCCAGGAGGCCCGTCCACCGTCCGCACGGTCGGCCCACTACCGCCGTCCGGTCGCCACCACACTCGTCGCATGCGCACCGAGGACCCGCCCACCGAGGACCGGTCCACGGCGGGCCCGCTCACCGGGGACCGGTCCACCGCGGACCCGCTCACCCCGTGGCGCGACGCGGCGCTCGCGGTGCTCGGCCTGTTCCTGCCGGTGGACTGCCTGGGCTGCGGACGCCCCGACCGTGCGCTCTGCCGGGCCTGCCGCGCCGCCCTGGCCGCGCGCCCGCGCCGGGTCCGACTCGTCGCGGGCGTGCGGCTCGACGCCGCCTTCGAGTACGAGGGACTCGTCCGGACCCTGCTGCTCGAGCTAAAGCTCCGCGGTCGGGTGGACGTCGCACGACCGCTCGGCGCTCGCTTCGGCTCGCTCGTGCGTGCCGCGCTCGCCGAGGCACCCGTCGGCACCGTCGTGCTGCGGGTCCCGCCGTCGCGGGCGGGGGCACGGCGTCGGGGGTTCGACCCCGTGGTGCTGCTGCTCGCCCGCGGCGGCGTCCGTGGCACCGGGCGGCTCCGACGGGTGCGGGTCCGGGGTGGACCGGCGAGCGGGGGGCCGGGCCAGAAGGAACGGACGGCGATCGAGCGGGTCGCCGCGACCGTCGGGACGCTGCGGGCGTGCGGGGTCGACGGGCGGGACGTGGTGCTCGTGGACGACGTCGTGACGACCGGCGTCACGATGGCCGAGGGGGTGCGGGCGGTCCGCGCCGCGGGCGGCCGGGTCGTCCGGTGCGTGGCCGTCGCGAGCGTCGAGGACTGACGGCTCGGTGAACACCGGGTGACCGCTGTGCGTCCGGTGGGTGTCCGGCAGACTCGCCGACGCACCGTGACGCGGGACCTGCGGCGGGTCTAGCCTCGCGGCAAGGCGTTCGGGTTCGCCGGATGGAGGCGACGCGCCGAAGCTCGATGGGAGCCGCGACATGGACGTGACGATCACAGGCCGGAACGTCGGGGTCACCGACCGATTCCGCACCTACGTCGAACAGAAGTCCGAGAAGATCGACGTGCTCGCTGACCGTGCGCTCGCCTTCGAGGTGCGCATCAGCCGCCACCACGAGAAGTCGGGCGGCAGCCAGGGCGAGGACCGCATCGAGCTGACGCTCATCGGTCCCGGGCCCCTCGTGCGGGCGGAGTCCGCGGCGTCCGACAAGTACGCCGCCTTCGACCTCGCCTTCGCCCGCATCATGGAACGGCTGCGTCGTGCTCGTGACCGGCGCAAGGTGCACCGCGGTCGTCACCGCCCGACCTCGGTGGCCGAGGCCGCAGGCAGTGGCTTCGACGGCATGGGGGTGGTCCCCGCTGACGGCCGCCTCATCGAGGACGTCGCCACCGGCGCGGTCACGGTCGTCGACGCCGACGCACCGGAGGACGAGGACGACGAGGTCTACAGCCCCGTGGTCATCCGGCACAAGGTCTTCGAGGCCGCCCCGATGACCGTCGACGACGCCCTGTACTTCATGGAGCTCGTCGGACACGACTTCTACCTGTTCGTGGACGCCGAGACCCACCGCCCGAGCGTCGTCTACCGACGCAAGGGCTGGGACTACGGCGTGATCGGCATCGACGACCAGACCGGTGCCGCGGCATCGGTGGACGCCGAGCCGGCCGCCGCGCTCGCCTGACGCGATCGCTGCGGACACCGTCCGACCCGTGTGTGCGCGGTCCGTTCGCGGGCCGCGCACACCGCTGCCCCCACACCGACGCCCCTCACAGCGCACGGCACCGGGGGGTTGCTAGCATGACTGGTCGATCGGGCGCGCAGGTCGCGCACGACGACCCCGTAAGGAGCTCACGTGGCAAACGTGCTGGAGAAGGTCCTCCGCATCGGCGAAGGACGCACCGTCCGCCGGCTGAAGGCGTACGCCTCGGCGATCAACGACCTCGAGGACGACTTCTCGAGCCTCACCGACGAGGAACTCCAGGACGAGACGAAGGAGCTGCGCGAGCGGTACGCCAACGGCGAGACCCTCGACGACCTGCTCCCCGAGGCGTTCGCCGCCGTGCGGGAAGCAGCGAAGCGCACCCTCGGCATGCGGCACTTCGACGTGCAGCTCATGGGCGGGGCGGCCCTGCACCTCGGCAACATCGCCGAGATGAAGACCGGTGAGGGCAAGACCCTCGTCGCGACGACGGCGGCGTACCTCAACGCGATCCCGTCGCGTGGCGTGCACGTCATCACGGTCAACGACTACCTGGCGTCGTACCAGTCCGAGATCATGGGTCGCGTCTTCCGCGCCCTCGGCATGACGACCGGCTGCATCATCGCCAACCAGACGCCGGCCGAGCGCCGCGAGCAGTACGCGGCGGACATCACCTACGGCACGAACAACGAGTTCGGCTTCGACTACCTGCGCGACAACATGGCGTGGCAGGCCTCCGACATGGTGCAGCGCGGCCACTTCTTCGCCGTCGTCGACGAGGTCGACTCGATCCTCATCGACGAGGCCCGCACGCCGCTCATCATCTCCGGCCCGTCCTCGGGCGAGGCCAACCGGTGGTTCACGGAGTTCGCCTCGATCGCCAAGCGCCTCACGCCGGGCGAGGACTACGAGGTCGACGAGAAGAAGCGCACCGTCGGCGTGCTCGAGCCCGGCATCGAGAAGGTCGAGGACTACCTCGGCATCGACAACCTGTACGAGTCGGCGAACACCCCGCTCATCTCGTTCCTCAACAACTCCATCAAGGCCGTCGCCCTGTTCAAGCGCGACAAGGACTACGTCGTGATGAACGGCGAGGTGCTCATCGTCGACGAGCACACCGGCCGCATCCTGATGGGCCGTCGCTACAACGAGGGCATCCACCAGGCGATCGAGGCGAAGGAGAACGTCGAGGTCAAGGCGGAGAACCAGACCCTCGCCACGGTCACGCTGCAGAACTACTTCCGGCTGTACCAGAAGCTCTCCGGCATGACCGGTACCGCCGAGACCGAAGCGGCCGAGTTCATGTCGACCTACAAGCTCGGCGTGGTCCCGATCCCGACGAACAAGCCGATGCAGCGCATCGACCAGACCGACCTGGTCTACAAGAACGAGAAGTCCAAGTTCGAGCAGGTCGCCGAGGACATCGCCGAGCGCCACGAGCAGGGCCAGCCCGTCCTCGTCGGCACCACGAGCGTCGAGAAGTCCGAGTACCTGTCGAAGCTCCTCGCCAAGAAGGGCGTGAAGCACGAGGTCCTCAACGCGAAGAACCACGCGCGTGAAGCCGCGATCGTCGCCCAGGCCGGTCGCCTCGGCGCCGTCACCGTCGCGACGAACATGGCCGGCCGAGGCACCGACATCATGCTCGGCGGCAACTCCGAGTTCCTGGCGGTGCAGGAGATGCACGCCAAGGGCCTGTCGCCGACCGAGACCCCCGACGAGTACGAAGCCGAGTGGGACGAGGTCTTCGCCCGCGTCAAGGCCGAGGTCGAGGTCGAGGGCGACAAGGTCCGCGAGGCCGGTGGGCTCTACGTCCTCGGCACCGAGCGCCACGAGTCGCGCCGCATCGACAACCAGCTGCGCGGTCGTTCCGGTCGTCAGGGTGACCCGGGCGAGAGCCGCTTCTACCTGTCGCTCACCGACGACCTCATGCGCCTGTTCAACTCCGGTGCCGCCGAGAGCCTCATGGGCCGCTCGAACGTGCCGGACGACCTGGCGATCGAGAACAAGCTCGTCGGCCGCGCGATCCGTTCCGCCCAGGCGCAGGTCGAGGGCCGGAACGCCGAGATCCGCAAGAACGTCCTGAAGTACGACGACGTCCTGAACCGGCAGCGCGAGGCGATCTACAGCGACCGCCGCCACATCCTCGAGGGCGACGACCTGCACGACCGCGCGCAGTCGTTCCTCAAGGCCGTCATCGACGACGTGATCGACACCCACACCGGCGAGGGCTCGCCGGACGACTGGGACCTCGACGCCATGTGGACCGAGCTCGGCACGCTCTACCCGATCTCGATCTCGATCGACGAGGTCATCACCGAGGCCGGCTCGAAGGGCAAGGCATCGCGTGACTTCCTCGGCCGCGAGATCCTCTCCGACGCCAAGCTGGCGTACTCCACGCGTGAGGAGCTCCTCGGCGACGAGGCGATGCGCGAGCTCGAGCGTCGTGTCGTCCTGTCGGTGATCGACCGCCGCTGGCGCGACCACCTGTACGAGATGGACTACCTCAAGGACGGCATCGGCCTCCGCGCGATGGCGCAGCGTGACCCGCTCGTCGAGTACCAGCGCGAGGGCTACGCGCTGTTCCAGACGATGATGGGCCAGATCCGCGAAGAGTCGGTCGGCTACCTGTTCAACCTCGAGGTCCAGGTGCAGTCCGACGGCGAGAACGCCGTCATCGAGGCCAAGGGTCTCGGCGAGGACGAGGTCTCCGGCCTCGAGTACTCGGCACCGTCGATCGACGGCGAGGTCGAGGTGCGCGACGAGAAGGGCCGCCTCGAGCAGGCCGCCACGGCGCGTGCGCAGCAGGCCCAGGCCGAGGCCGAGGCAGCTGCCGAGCCCGAGCAGGGCTCCGCGTTCGGCAACGCGGCCACGGCCTCCGGCCAGGCTGCCGCGGCCGGCAACCGTGCCGAGCGTCGTCAGGCGTCGAAGAAGTAGTCCGCGTGCGCGCGAGCGCATCGTGAGCAGCAATGGTCGGGTCCCGCGTCGGGACCCGACCATTGCTGCTCACCAAGCGCACCACGCGCACCGACGACGGACGGGAGGCCCGTGGCGGCACCGCCACGGGCCTCCCGTCCGCGTCAGGCACCTACAGGACGCCGATCGCGGTCGCCCGCCACCTGCCGTCCCGCGTCTCCAACCGCATCGCCACGGCGCGTGCATGACTGCGCGTGTGCACGACGACGGTCGCCTCGGCGACGCCGTCCGCCGGTCGGCAGACGAGCACGCTGCCGACCCGCAGCACCGCTCGGCTCCGCGACCGTCGGCGCACCGAGCGGGCGTGCGCGGCCACGGCTGCACGTTGCTGCAGGTGTCGGTGCACGTCGTCGGTGATCCAGCGGGCGATGCTGTCGACCTCGCGGGCCCCGGTCAGGACCTCGGCGACGCACAGTCCCAGGGCGCGTGCGGTGTCCGCCGGGTCCGGAGGGCCGCTCGCCGGTTCCTCGACCGGTTGCGGTTCGACGATCGTCAGTGGCGGCGAGTGTGCCGTCGTCGTCGTGTGGTCGATCCGGCGTGCCTGCTCCGCCACCCCTGCCCCTTCCGTTGCTGGAGCGAGCGTATGGGGCGTGCAACATGAGAAATACAAAGCTGCTGGGCCTGTGGAGAGGACGACGTTCTCCACAAGTCGGCGCACCTAGACTGGCTGGGTGTCGACCCTCAGTGACCTCGTCCTCGCGCAAGGCCGTTCCTCCGAAGCCGACGTGGAGTGGCTCCACCTGCTCGTGGGGGACTGGCAGCTCCTCGCCGACCTGTCCTTCGCCGACATGGTGCTGTGGGTGCCGACTGCCGAGGACGGCTCGTTCGTCGCCGTGGCACACGCCCGACCGAGCTCCGCCGCCACGCTGTTCTACCGCGACATCGTCGGCCAGGAGATCCGCGAGGAGTGGCGCGGTCAGGTGACCGAGAGCTTCGCCGGCGCCCGCGTCGTCGACTCCGCTGAGCCCGACTGGTACGAGGACACCCCCACCCGGGTCCGTGCGATCCCGGTGCTGCGGCGCCTCAGTGCCAAGAGCGCAGAGACCACCGAGCGGCCGATCGCCGTCGTCACGCGGCACTCCAACCAGGACGAGATGCGGACGCCGAGCCGTCAGGAACTGAACTTCACCGCGAGTGCGAACGACCTGTTCGGCATGATCGCGACGGGCGACTTCCCGGACCTCGGAGCACCGGCCGGTCCGCGCCGCGGCGCCCCGCGCGCCAGCGACGGTCTGCTGCGCCTCGACACCGCCGGCATCGTGACGTTCGCCAGCCCGAACGGCCTGAGCGCCTTCAACCGGATGGGCTTCGAGGGGGAGCTCGAGCGGAAGTCCCTCGCCGAGGTCACCACCGAGCTCATCGGCGCGCAGCTCGACGTCGACGAGTCATTGCCCCTCGTCGTCACCGGTCGCGCTCCGTGGCGGGCCGACATCGAGTCGAAGGGCGTGACGGTGTCGCTGCGGTCGATCCCGCTCCGCGACCACGGCGACCGCATCGGAGCGATCGTGCTCTGCCGCGACGTGTCCGAGCTCCGGCACCAGGAGCGCGAGCTCATCACCAAGGACGCGACGATCCGCGAGATCCACCACCGCGTCAAGAACAACCTGCAGACGGTGGCGTCGTTGCTGCGCATCCAGGCTCGCCGGACACACTCCGACGAGGCACGCACGTCCCTGCAGAACGCGATGCGCCGCGTGGCAGCCATCGCGGTCGTGCACGACACGCTGTCGAGCGGCCTGAGCCAGACGGTCGACTTCGACGACGTCTTCGACTCGGTGCTCAAGCTCGTCACCGAGGTCGCCGCGTCGCACAACACGACCGTGCACCCGAAGAAGACCGGCGAGTTCGGGGTGCTGCCGTCCGAGGCTGCCACGCCGCTCGCACTCGGGCTCACCGAGCTCGTCACGAACGCCGTCGAGCACGGACTGGACGGCCGCGACGGTGAGGTCGAGATCGTCGCCCGCCGGTTCGACGACCACCTGGAGATCGAGGTCCGTGACAACGGCGTGGGTCTGCCCGAGGGGAAGGTCGGGTCGGGCCTCGGCACCCAGATCGTCCGCACGCTCATCCAGGGTGAACTCGGCGGCACGATCGACTGGCACACCCTGACCGGCAGCGGCACCGAGGTGACGATCACCATCCCGTTCCGCTGGCTGACCGCTCCCGCCTAGCCCGCGCGCTGCGCCGCGCCGCGCCCGCGGGAGTCGCGCGTCGGGTCCGCGCCCGCTCGTGAGGTTCCGAGATCTGCGCATCTCGGCGGGCGATCGCGCGTGTTGTGGAACCTCGACGGTCGGCGCGCGGCGAGTTGTGGAACCCCGAGGACCAGCGCACGGCGTGCCGCCCCGCCCCGCGCCCCGCGCCCCGCGCGCACGACGACGCCCGCCGCCCCCGGAGGGACGACGGGCGTCGGTGTGTCCTGCGGGAACCGGCCCGGGTCAGGAAGCGCGGCGGGCGCGGGCGGCGCGGCGCTTCAGCGCACGACGCTCGTCCTCGCTGAGGCCACCCCAGACACCGGAGTCCTGGTTGTTCTCGAGGGCGTACTGCAGGCACATCTCGGTGACCGTGCAGCGTGCACAGACCGACTTGGCCTTCTCGATCTGATCGACGGCGGGCCCGGTGTTCCCGACGGGGAAGAAGAGCTCGGGGTCCGCGGTGAGGCAAGCTGCCTTGTCACGCCAGTCCATGTGTGGTGCTCCTTGATGTCGATGCTCGAACGGCAGGCCGGGGCCGGGGTTCGGGGGATCGGAACGCTGACCATGCATGAGGCATGAGGGGACAACTGTGGGGAGGAGTCCGCTGGAAGCGAGTCTGACGCCCGCGTGACGCTCGGGGGAGGAGCGACGAACCACGGGAGACGCACACCACATCGTGCCGTCCAAACGACCTCGAATATCGTTCCATACTGGTAGGGGCAAATCAAGGGTTCCGATGCTGGAGGATCACTGTGCACGATGACGACCCGACCGCGGTCGACCGTCCTGAGCGACGCTCACGCGCGCTGATCGGCCTGCTGGTGGTGGTCGGCCTCGAGTTCGCGGCGCTCGTCGTGGTCACGGTCGTCCTGGTCGTCGAGCTGATCGTCGCGCCGGCGTCGAGCCTGGCGTCCGGGATCGCCCTGACGATCCTGTCGGCCGTCGCGGCGCTCTGGCTCGGTGCGCTCCTGAACGGCCTGTGGAAGCGTCGCGCCTGGGTGCGCTCGGGGATCATCGTCTGGCAGGTCCTGCAGGGTGCGATCGCGATCGGCGCGTTCCAGGGTGTCTTCCGCGAGCCGGCGGTCGGCTGGGTCCTGCTGATCCCCGCACTGCTCGGCATCACGTTCGTGCTGTCGCGGTCGGTGACGGCCGCGCTCGCGCGTCCCGTGGAGTGAACGCGACCGACAGACGGACGGGAGGCGCGGTGCCAGCTGGCACCGCGCCTCCCGTCTCGCTGTGGTCCGGTCCTCAGACCAGGCCGAGCTTCTTCCGCAGGCTCGCCACGTGTCCGGTCGCCTTGACGTTGTAGAGCGGCAGCTGCACGCTGCCGTCCTCGTCGACCACGATCGTGGAGCGGATCGTGCCGGTGACGATCTTGCCGTAGTTGTTCTTCTCGCCCCATGCGGCGTAGGCCTTGTGCACCGCCAGGTCGGGGTCACTCAGCAGCGGGAACGTGAGTGCCTGCTCGTGCTGGAAGGTCTTGAGCTTCGCCTGCTCGTCCTTCGAGACGCCGAGGACCTCGTAGCCGGCTGCCTGCAGCGACGACATGTTGTCGCGGAAGTCGCAGGCCTCGGTGGTGCAACCGGGGGTGGACGCGGCCGGGTAGAAGTACACGATGACCTTCTTGCCCCGCAGTGCGGCGAGCGAGTGTTCGACGCCGTCCTGGTCCGGCAGCGTGAAGTCGGGGGCGGTGTCGCCGGCGGCGAGACGGTCGGTCATGGTGCTCCTGTTCGCTTGGTGCCCACGAGTGGTCGTGAGCGCGCAGAACCCATGCTATTGTTGATTCCCGTTGCGGCACGGAAGCCGGAACATGCACCTCTAGCTCAATTGGCAGAGCAACTGACTCTTAATCAGTGGGTTCTCGGTTCAAGTCCGAGGGGGTGCACCACAACCACGAAGGCCCCGACTCATCGAGTCGGGGCCTTCGTGCGTTCCGGGAGTGTGTACGCGTTCCGAGCGGGACACGCCCGAGGTACTTCCGGCGGTCGGATTCAGTCGGCGGCGACGTCGACGATCCGTTCCGGGCCGACGACGAGGTCGACGGCGCCGGCGGAGGCCGATGCGAGGTCGGCGGTCAGGGTCCCGAGCGCCTCGGCGGGCACCCAGACCTCGAACGTCGCCGTACGCCCGTAGGTCGTCGCACCGAGCGTCGCGTGGTGGTGCCGGACCCAGTCGCGCAGGACGTTGTCGAGCCGGCCGGCCTCGGCGTGCGGGGCGTCGAAGTGCACCTGCGTGAGCGCCTCGCGCCGGACGAGCGCGGCGGTGTCGAGGGCCTCGGAGACCGAGGTCGAGTAGGCGCGGACGAGTCCGCCGGCGCCGAGCTTCACGCCGCCGAAGTAGCGCGTCACGACGGCGACCACGTCGGTGAGGTCGCGGCGGCGGAGCACCTCGAGCATCGGTACGCCCGCCGTGCCCGACGGTTCTCCGTCGTCCGACGACCGGGCCTGGTCGCCGAGCGTGCCGGTGACCATCGCGGTGCAGTTGTGCCGGGCGTCCCAGCGGCGGCGTTTCACCTCGGCGATGACCCGCTCGGCGTCCGCGACGTCCGACACGGGGGCGACCGTGGTGATGAACCGCGACTTCGTGATGACGATCTCGTGCTCGACCGGGTCGGCGATCGTCGCGGGGAAGCTGCGGGCCATGCCCACGAGGCTAACGGCGTGCACCGCGTCCGCCGCGCTACGATGTCGTGCACGCACGGCTGGGGAGGAGTCCGACATGGAGACCGGTGATCCGAGGGGCGGGGTCCTGGACGCCGCCGAACTCGCACGGCGCATCAACCTGCTGCTCGACTTCGAGGAGTCCCAGCGCGGTGCTCCGGTGCCGTTCGCCTCGATCGAGGAGTACGTCGCCGCCCACGGCGGTTCGCTCTCGCGGGCGAAGTGGACCTACATGCTCTCCGGCGACGGCCGACGCAACCGCGACACCGAGCTCCTGCGGCTGCTCGCGGGGTTCTTCGAGGTCGACGAGCGCTTCCTGCTCGAGGACAGCGACGTCCCCGAGCGCATCGGCGCCCAGCTCGCCCTCGTCCGCTCCCTGCGTTCCGCCCGCGTGAGCGGGTTCGCTGCACGCACCTTCCCCGGCGAGCTCTCACCCGAGGCGCTGCGGCGCATCGCCGAGGTGCTCGAGGAGGAATCACAGCGCGGGAGCGTGGCGTGACCGACCCGCTGCTCGAGTCCTTCTGGGCACGCGGTGCGGTCGAGGGGTGGTCCGACGTCGACCAGGCCGTCGCAGCCGCAGCCGTCGTCGTGGACAAGCCCATCGTCGTCCGCGAAGAGGCGTTCCTGGCGACGGAACCCGTGTGCGGCTTCGTCGCGACGCTCGAGCACGCCCACCTGATCATGATCTCGCCGACCGCGTCGCCGACCTTCCGGGCGTTCGTCATCGGCCACGAGCTCGGCCACGTCCTGCACCGGCACCAGGAGCACGCGCCCCAGTCGGCCTACATCCGCGACGTCATCCCGGACCTGCCCGAGTACAAGGTCGAGCGGGCGCTGGCGCGGGGGATGTTCTCGAACGCGTACGAACACGAGGCCGAGGTCTTCGCCGACGCACTCGCGACGCTCATCCGGCGACACCGCGGCCGCCCGAGCGCCTTCCGCGGGGTCTTCGGGTGATCGTCGCCGTCGTCCAGGCGGTGCTGCTCATCGCCGGGACGATCGCGCTCTTCGTCCTGCAACGCGGGCAGGACCGCACCCTGGCGGTGACCTTCCTGCTGTTCGCCGGCACCATCGTCACGAACGTCGACCCGCTGTACCGGTGGCTCGACCCACTGCTCGGTGGCTTCAACGTGGTCACCGTGGTCAGCGACTGCCTGATGGTCGCCGGCACGAGCACGCTGCTCTGGGGCGTGGCGAAGGCGGTCGGGGCAGCGCGGCCGTGGCTCCGGAACGCGATCGTGGCGTCGTGCGCCGCGGTGGTGGTCGTGGTGGTCGTCGCCTTCTCGGTGCTGGACAAGCCCGCCACCACGACGACGTTCATGCTCGACGCCGGGTCGCACCCGGCCGCGACCGTCTACTCGATCGCGCAGACGGTGTACCTCGGGGTGGCGCTCGGCGCGACGGGCCTCATCTGCGTCCTCCGCCTGCGCGAGGCCCGGACGACGACGGACCTGGTCGGGCTGTGGGTCCTGGTGCTCGGCGGCGTGCTGGGGGTCGTCCGGATGGTCGTCGTCGTGGTCATGGACCTGGCGCACGTCACGGGGGACCTCGACCGGATGCGCTCCCTCGCGCTGCCGTACGACGTCACGACGCCCGGCGCCGTGATCTGCGTCTCGACGGGGATGCTGCTGCTCGTCGTCGGACACCGGGTCTCGCGACGTCGACACACCCGGCGGGTCGACGCGGCGCTGCGGCGTCTCGCGCCGCTGCACGAGCGGATCGGTGCCGACAACGCCTACCCGTCGACCGAGGACCCCGCGACGCGGTTGAGCCGCGCGATCGTCGAGGTCAACGACGGGCTCCGGCGGACGCGTACGCCGTTGACCGATGCCGAGCGAGCCGTCCTCGCCGAGGCCGAGTCGGCGCTCGACTCCGCGTAGCCCGAAGGGGTGACTCGACGGTCTCCCGACGCCCGTGTAGGGTTTGTAGCAAGTGCTACAGATCCTGTGGCTCGTCGGTGGGACTCGGCCGCGTTGGGGGCGGCCGAGCACCACCGACACTCGTTGTCTAGACTCGGACGGTGCTCGTCTTCGCCGCAGTCGTCCTGTTCATCGGTGCCGTCTTCAACGTCGTCACCTGGCCGCGCTTCTTCCAGCGCGTCGCGAAGGACACCCGCGCGCGTGACGCCGCGGGCAAGCCGACGACGTTCTACACGGTGCACCTCGTGCTGCTGCTCATCGCGCTCGCGATCGCCGTGGCCGCGGTCGTCGCCGGGGTCCTGCTGCTGGTCTGAGCCATTCGCCGATCGCCGATCGCCGATCGCCGTCGGGCGTCGCTTCAGCGCTGCTTCAGGGCGGCACGGCAGGATCGTCGCCATGCGTGTCCTGGTGGTCGATGACGAGGTGCGGCTCGCCGACGGCGTCCGTCGCGGCCTCGAGGCCGAGGGGTGGGCGGTCGACGTCGCCCACGACGGCGTCGACGGCCTGTGGCACGCCCGCGAGTTCCGCTACGACGCGATCGTCCTCGACCTGATGATGCCGGGGATGAGCGGATGGGCGGTCTGCGCCCAGCTCCGGGCCGACCAGGACTGGACGCCGGTGCTCATGCTCACCGCCAAGGACGGCGAGTGGGACCAGGTCGAGGCCCTCGACGCCGGCGCCGACGACTACGTCACGAAGCCCTTCTCGCACCCGGTCCTCGTCGCCCGGCTGCGCGCGCTCGTCCGCCGCGGTGCTCGGGAACGCCCGGCGGTGCTGACCCTCGGCGACCTGGTCGTCGACCCGGCCGCACGGACCGTGGCGCGTGCCGGGACCCCCGTCGACCTGACGAGCCGGGAGTTCGCGGTGCTCGAGTACCTCGCGCGGCGCTCCGGGCAGGTGTGCTCGAAGCGCGAGGTGATCGAGAACGTCTGGGACGTCGACTTCGAGGGTGACCCGAACATCGTCGAGGTGTACGTCGGGCACCTCCGACGCAAGCTCGACCGGCCGTTCGGACGGACGTCACTCGAGACCGTCCGCGGTGCGGGCTACCGACTGGCGGCCGACGGTGGCTGACCGGGGGACGGGGCGCACGCGCCGCTTCCGGTCCGTGCGCGCGCGGACCACGCTCGGCGCCGGCGTGGTCGTGCTCGCCGCCCTGGTCGTCGGTGCCGTGGGGTTCGTCGTGGTGCTCCGCCTGGTGCTGCTCGACGGGGTGCGGACGTCCGCCGAGGCCGGACTCGAACAGGTGTCGTCACGGGTCGAGTCCGACGGTGCCGGTGCGGTGACCGACTACGAGGACGTCCTGGTACAGGTGGTCGGTGCCGGCGGCTCGGTCCTCGCACACGGTGAGGACGCCGACGCTCCGGCCCTGTCGACCGCCGACGAGTCCCGGTGGTCGCACGACGGCGAACGCTGGCTGCTCGTCGCCGACGACGTCGACCTGCCCGGTGGGGGTGAGGCGACCCTGGTGTACGGCGTCTCCCTCGAGCAGACCGAGACCGCCATCCGGACCGCCGTGGTGCTCCTCGCCGTCGGGGTGCCGGTCCTCGTCCTCGTGCTCGGGATCGTGACCTGGTCCGTGACCGGGCGGTCGTTGCGTCCGGTGGAACGGATGCGCACCGAGGTCGAGACGATCCGTGCCGCGCAGCCCGATGCCCGCGTGGTCGTGCCGGACACCGGCGACGAGATCGCCCGGCTCGCGACCACCATGAACGCCATGCTCGACCGGCTCGACCGATCCGCGGTGGGGCAGCGGCAGTTCGTGTCCGACGCCTCGCACGAGCTGCGGTCGCCGATCGCGTCGCTCCGCCAGCACGCCGAGGTCGCCGTCGCGTACCCGGGCCGGACGGACGTGGCCGAGTTCTCCGACGTCGTGCGGTCCGAGGCCGTGCGCCTGCAGGACCTCGTCACCGGGCTGCTCGAGCTGTCGCGGCTCGACGAGGGCGGCGCGGGTGTCCGTCGTCCCGTGGACCTCGACGACCTCGCACTCGACGCCGTCGCGCGGACGCGGGCCCGGGTGCCGGGTGGTTCGACCGGTGACCGTGCGATCCGGGTCGACGGCTCGGGGATCTCCGCCGCACGCGTGCTCGGCGACGAACGGCTGCTCACCGGCGTGGTCCGGAACCTCGTCGACAACGCCGTCCGGCACGCGACGTCACGCGTCGCGGTGGCCCTGGTCGAGCAGGACGGCGCCGCGGTGCTGACCGTGGACGACGACGGCTCCGGGATCCCGGCGGCCGAGCGCGACCGGGTGTTCGAGCGGTTCGTCCGGCTCGACGAGGCCCGCAGCCGCGACGCCGGTGGTGCCGGCCTCGGTCTGGCGATCGTGCGGGACGCCGTCCGGGCGCACGGCGGCGAGGCGACGGTGGCGGACTCGCCGCTCGGCGGGGCGCGGTTCGTCGTGCGCATCGCACTCGGCGGCTGAACAGGCGGCTTCAGGTCTGCTTCAGCACCCCGACGACATGCTCGTCCCATGACCTTCCGCACCCAGCTCCAGAAGCCCTCCGCCCGCCGCGTCGCCGCCCTCGCCGCCCTGCCCGTCGTGGCCGCGCTCGCCCTCACCGGCTGCTCCACCGACGGGTCGTCCGACTCGGCGGCGTCGTCCTCGAACGGATCGGCCGCGACGGGCGCCACCACCGGCACGTCGGGTGGCGCGTCCGCGACCGCCGCCTCGGCCACGTCGAACGACGCCCTGCTCGCCGCCGTCGCGACCGCACGCGGGAGCGTCGGCTCCGGCACCGTCATCTCGGTCGAGCAGGAGCAGCGTGGCAGCGCGTACGAGGTCCTCGTCGTGACGAAGGACGGCACCGAGCACGAGGTGCACACCGACGCCGCCGGCACCGGGGTGACCGGTACCCCGCAGACCGAGACCGCGGACGCCGACGACCGTGCCGAGCACGACCGGTTCGTCGCAGCGGCCGACGTCGACGTCAGCAAGGCCGTCAGCGCCTTCGAGGACCTGCACGCCGGTGCGATCACCGAGCTCGGCCTCGACGACCACCTCGGCAAGGTGGTCTGGGAGGGTGACGTCGTCGACGGGTCCGGCACCAAGCACAGCGTCCGGATCGACGCCGGTTCGGGCGACGTCGTCACCGACCAGGTCGACACCGACGACTGACCCGACGACTGACCCGACGAACGACCCGACGACCGACCCGGCCGACGTCGGCGGTCAGCGGTAGACCTGGGGCATCCGACCTGGGCGTCGGCGACCCCGGGAGACACCATGACGGACCAGACCCCTCGCACCTACCCGCAGGGCGTGCCGAGCTGGATCGACGGACGACACCCGGACCCCGACGCCGCGCAGGCGTTCTACGGCGGTCTGTTCGGCTGGGACTTCGAGGAGCGCCTGCCGCCCGGAGCCCCCGGCTCGTACCGGATCGTGAGCATCGACGGGCGCGAGGTCGGCGCGATCGCCTCGGGTGACGAGCCCGCGTCGTGGACGACGTACATCGCCGTGGACGACGCCGACGTGGGGGCCGCTCGGGTCGTCGAGCTCGGTGGCACCGCCGCTCCGGCGGAGGACGCCGGGCCGGGTGGCGCCGCGGGCCGCAGCGTCGACTGCGTCGATCCGCGCGGTGCGGCGTTCGGACTCTGGCAGGCGCGCGAGCGGCTCGGGTCGCAGCACATCAACGCCCCCGGCGGCTGGGTCTTCAGCGACCTCCGCTCGACCGAGCCGGAGCAGGCGATCTCGTTCTACGAGCAGCTGTTCGGCTGGCGGGTCTCCGGCATCGAGGAGGGCCCGAGCGCCATGGTCCGGCTCCCCGGCTACGGGGACCACCTCGCGGCCACCTCCGACCCCGACATCCGCGAACGGCAGGTCGGCGCACCGGAGGGCTTCGCGGACGTCATCGGCGCCCTCGCCCGACTCGACGACGGGCCGGACGACTGGCACGTGTCGTTCAGCGTGGCGGACCGTGACGCCGCCGCCGCACGGGCCGAGGAGCTCGGCGGCGCCGTACTCGGCACCTGGCAGGGTCCGTGGACGCGTGCGGCCGAGCTGCGGGACCCGCAGGGCGCGACGTTCCGCGTCACGCAGTTCGCCCCGGAGGGCGACGCCTGAGCGCAGCGCCCGTGGATCGTCAGCCGGTGGTGAGCGGCGGTCCGAGCACCTTCTGGATCGCCAGCGCGGCGAGCTGCTCGTCCGAGGTGTCGAGCAGCACGCGGAATGTCTCCGGCTCCGTGACGAACTCGACGCAGACGGCGTCCTCGTCGCACGGGCCGAGGCGCCATCCCGACACCGCGTCCATCGGCACGGAGACCCGCGCCTCGCGCTCGTAGTCGGTCTCGGCCTCGAGGCGGTCGGGGAACACCCGGAGGTGTCCGTACGCGCCTCGCCAGCTGAGCCGGAGATCGAGGGTGGGTGGGACTGACGCAGGGGAGACAGAGCGGTCCGGCACCCGCCGATCGTACCGACGGGAGCCGGACCCACTGCACTCGGCGCGCGATGTGCTGCGCTCCGGGGACAGATCAGACGGTGTCGTCGGACCCCTTCTGCTCGTCGCCGTCCTCGCCGTCGCGACGGACCTGGTTCGCCGGGTCGCGGACACCGATCGGGTACGGACCGGTGACGCCCTGTCGGAGCGACGCGATGCGCAGGATGCGGTCGCGCTGCAGGAACCAGCCGACGATGAGCAGCGGGATGACGATCACGAGGGACGCGATCGTGTAGGTGCCGACCGGGTAGTCGATCGCCATCAGCACGATGACCGACGCCAGGAACGCCAGGGTGAGCCAGGCGGTCACCGGGGCACCCGGCAGCTTGAACGACGGCTCCTTCGCCAGTCCCTGCTTCGCCCAGGACCGGAGCCGCATCTGGCAGAGGATGATCGTGCCCCACGCGGTGATGATGCCGAGGCTCGCGATGTTCAGCGCGATCTCGAACGCCTGGCTCGGGACGAAGTAGTTGAGGACGACCCCGGCGACCGTGAAGCCGGCGGTGAGCAGGATGCCGGCGTACGGCACACCGCCCTTCGACATCTTGGTGGTCCACTTCGGCGCCGAGCCGTTCATGCCCATCGAGTGCAGGGCGCGACCGGTCGAGTACAGGCCGGCGTTGAGCGACGACAGTGCCGCCGTGAGCACGACGAAGTTCATGATGCCGCCGACGATCGACCCCACCTGCGGGTTGCCGAGCGACGAGAAGAACGTCACGAACGGGCTCTCGCCCTCCTTGTACGCGGTGTACGGCAGGAGGAGCGAGAGCAGGATGATCGACCCGACGTAGAAGACCGCGATGCGGAACACGACGGAGTTGATAGCGCGGGGGATGACCTTCTCGGTGTTCTGCGTCTCACCGGACGCGGTGCCGACGAGCTCGATGGCCGCGTACGCGAACACGACACCCTGGATCACGATGACCGCGGGGAGCAGCCCGTTCGGGAACAGCCCGCCGTTGTCCCCCCAGATCGAGAAGCCCGTGCGGACGGCTTCGCCGCCGGCCTCGACCGGGAACGCGAAGACGAGCCAGATGATCGCGACGACGAGGAACGCGACGAGTGCCGCGACCTTGATGAGCGCGAACCAGAACTCGAGTTCGCCGAACACCTTGACCGCGACCATGTTGGCGGCGAGCACGACGACCAGGGCGATCAACGCGAGGAGCCACTGCGGTGCGGCGGTGAACGCGGACCAATACTGCAGGTAGATGGCGACGGCGGTGGTGTCGACGATCGAGGTCATCGCCCAGTTCAGGAAGTACATCCAGCCGGCGGCGTAGGCGAACTTCTCGCCGTAGAACTCACGCGCGTAGGAGATGAACGACCCCGACGACGGACGGTGCAGCACGAGCTCGCCGAGGGCGCGCAGGATGAAGAACGCGAAGATGCCGCAGATCAGGTAGGTCAGCGCGAGCGCGGGGCCCGCGGTGTGGAGTCGTCCACCCGCACCGAGGAAGAGTCCGGTACCGATGGCCCCACCGATCGCGATCATCTGCAGCTGCCGGGGCTTCAGACCGTGCTGGTAGCCCTCTTGCTCGTGCGAGAAGTCGTTCGCCGGAGCACGGTTCACGCCCGTGTCGTTCTGCGCTGTCATGCGCGCCAACCTACATGCGCACGGAACCGGGGCGGCACACAAACCTCCGAACGAGCTGATCTGTAACGAGACGGTCACGATCGTGATCCCCATGTGCGTGGGCGACACGCCGACGACGGGGTACAGCGATGCCGGGATTCCGGCGGACGTCGATTGTGATCGGGGGACAGGAAGCCGTTAGGTTTGAACGTCCCCACAGGCCCGACGGCCGGGGGCACGACGACCAGAACGCGTCCGCGGCCAGCAGCGCCGTGACCGTACGGTCGGCCGGACCGGGACCGCCCCGAGCGTGGTCCCTGCGTGCGTGTTCGCTCGCCCTGCGCCGTTGCGCGGGCTGACGTGGGCCGTGCGCGCCGTCCCGGGCGACCCGTTCGCAACCACACCGTCACCGCACGTGCGCTCCGGCGCCGCGGCGACGCGAGGAGTCCAGTTGTCCATTGCCCCATCCGAGATCCGGCACGACACGTCGCCGGACGGCACGGGCGCCGCGCTCAGTGTGCGCGGTGTCTACAAGGTGTTCGGCCGCCGACCCGGCGACGCCGTCCGCCGCCTCGCCGCCGGCGCCACCCGCGACGAGGTCCGCGAGCAGGGATCCGCCGCGGTCATCGACGCGTCCTTCGACGTCCGCCCCGGCGAGATCTTCGTCGTCATGGGACTGTCCGGCTCCGGCAAGTCGACCCTCATCCGGATGCTCAACGGCCTGCTCGAGCCCAGCGCCGGCAGCGTCGAGATCGGCGGGCGCACGGTCACCAAGGCGAGCGCCAAGGAGATCCGCGAGATCCGTCGGTCGAGCGTGTCGATGGTGTTCCAGCACTTCGCCCTGCTGCCGCACCGCACCGTGCTCGAGAACGTCGCGTACGGCCTCGAGGTGAACGGTGTCGACAAGACCACTCGGCTCGCGAAGGCCCGTGAGGTCATCGACCTGGTCGGCCTGGACGTCTGGGCCGATGCGAAGCCCGACGAGCTGTCCGGCGGCATGCAGCAGCGCGTCGGCATCGCCCGCGCCCTCGCCGCCGAGACCGACGTCCTGCTGATGGACGAGGCGTTCAGCGCGCTCGACCCGCTCATCCGCCGTGAGATGCAGGAGCAGCTCGTCGACCTGCAGCAGCGGCTCGGCAAGACCATCGTCTTCATCACGCACGACCTCAACGAGGCGATGTTCCTCGGTGACCGGATCGCCGTGATGCGCGACGGCCGGATCGTGCAGATCGGGTCGCCGGAGGACATCCTCACCGACCCGGCGAACGACTACGTCGCCCAGTTCGTGCAGGACGTCGACCGCGCCCGTGTGCTCACCGCCGCGAGCGTCATGGAACCGGCGCGCGCGGTCGTCCCGTCGACGGCGGGCCCACGTGGCGCGCTCCGGGTGATGCGCGACCTGCAGACCGCAGCGGTGTTCGTCACCGGGCGTGGTCGCACGCTCGACGGATGGGTCCGCGATCGCCACGTGATGCGACAGGTCAAGGCCGGCGACACGAACCTCGACGCCATCGTGAACACCGAGTACGCCCGGGTCTCACCCGACACCGCGCTCACCGATCTGTTCGAGCTCGCCGTGGAGTCGCCCCTGCCGATCGCCGTGGTCGACGACGAGGACCGCCTGCTCGGCGTCGTGCCGCGGGTCACACTGCTCGCAGCGCTCGGCAACGTGCCGACCGCGACCATGCCGATCCCGGTGCTCGAGCCGGTCACGCGCATCTCGGATTCGGATCTCGACGCGACCCTGGCCACCGGGGAACAGCCCGTCGTGAGCGATCCGACCATCATCTCGACCGACCGCACAGGAGCCGACGCATGACCACTCTCTTCGGATTCCGACTGCCGCTCGGCGACGCGGTCGACGCGATCGTCGAGTGGATCACGACCTACCTCGGTGGCGTCTTCGACGTCATCGCCGCGATCTTCACGTTCTTCTACGAGTGGATCGAGTACTTCCTCACGACGCCGCCGTTCTGGGCCGTGATCGTCGTGCTCGTCGCCGTGGCCTTCTGGGCGAAGGGCTGGAAGCTCGCGCTCGGCACCCTGGTCGGCCTGGCTGTCATCGTGAGCATCGGCGAGTGGAGCTACGCGATGGAGTCGCTCGCCCTCGTCGTCGTCGCCGCCGGTATCGCCGTGGTGCTCAGTCTGCCGCTGGGCGTCTGGGCGGCGCGCTCCGACGCAGCGAGCCGGACGATCAAGCCGGTCCTCGACTTCATGCAGACGACCCCGGCGTTCGTGTACCTGATCCCCGCGCTCATCCTGTTCGGCATCGGGCCGGTGCCGGGCATCGTCGCGACGATCGTCTTCGCGATGGCGCCGGGCGTCCGCCTCACCGAGCTCGGTATCCGCGGCGTCAGCTCCGAGGTCGTCGAAGCCGGTGCTGCGTTCGGCTCGAGCCCGTGGCGGATCCTCCGTCAGATCCAGCTGCCGCTCGCTCGTCCGAGCATCATGGCCGGCGTCAACCAGGTCATCATGCTCTCGCTGTCCATGGTCGTCATCGCGGGCATGGTCGGCGCCGGGGGACTCGGCGGCCAGATCGTCGCCGCCCTGAACCGCATCGACGTCGGTCTGGGCTCCGAGGCAGGCATCTCGGTCGTGATCCTCGCGATCGTGCTGGACCGGATGACCGCAGCGTTCGGTGGCGACCGCAAGAAGCGCGCTCCGAGCCGGACGACGGCGGCCACCGCGCCCACCGGCGACGACGACCAGGAGTCGGCGACCCAGCAGGCGGAGCAGCCCGTGCCGGTCGGCGCCTGACGGCTGGAGCGCCGTCGCGCACCCGGTCGACCAGATCATCCAGACCCCACAGACCGCACGGTGACAGCACGCCGTGTCGACGACGCCGAACCCGGTCCGCCGGTGCCGAGCGTCGAACCAGGAAGGAAACCATGAACACCCGAACCAAGATCCTGTCGGCCATCGGACTCGGTGCCGCCGCGGCCCTCGCGCTCAGCGCCTGCTCGCCGCCCGGCTCGAGCAACGCGTCCGACACGGTGGACAACGGCGACAAGCAGGCGATGAAGATGGTCGTCTTCAACGGCTGGGACGAGGACACCGCAGCAAGCGAGCTCTGGAAGTACGTCCTCGAGAAGAAGGGGTACGACGTCGAGCTCGACTACGCGGACCCCGCGCCGGCGTACCAGGGGCTGGCTCAGGGCGACTACGACGCCGTGCTCGACACCTGGCTGCCGAACACGCACAAGGCGTACATGGACAAGTACGGCGACGACCTCGAGGACCTCGGGTCGTGGAACGACCAGGCGTCGCTCGAACTCACCGTGAACGCGGACGCTCCGATCGACTCGCTCGCCGACCTCGCCGCGCACAAGGACGACTTCGGCGGACGGATCGTGGGCATCGAGCCCGGCGCGGGCGAGACGAAGATCGTCAAGGAGAAGGTCATGAAGGCCTACGGGCTCGACGACTGGGAGCTCGTCACGAGCTCGACGCCGGCGATGCTGTCCGAGCTGAAGAAGTCCGAGAAGGACGGCAAGGACATCGTCGTCACCCTCTGGCGTCCGCACTGGGCCTACAACGCCTTCGACGTGAAGGACCTCGAGGACCCGAAGAACGCCCTCGGCGACAACGAGAGCATCCACACGATCGTGAACGAGGACTTCGGCGACGACTTCCCGCAAGCGCAGAAGTGGCTGCAGGCGTTCAAGATGGACTCCGACACGCTCTACTCGCTCGAGGACGCGCTCGTGAACAGCGGCGCGGACCAGTCCGAGTACCAGTCGATCGTCGAGAAGTGGGTTGCCGACAACGAGGACTACGTGGACTCGCTCACCGCGAGCAAGTAGCGGTTCCGGTCGGACAGGAGGCCCGGTGCGCGTCGTGCGCACCGGGCCTCGGCCGCGTCCTGGGCCGGTTTTCTGAACGACGCCTGTCGTTTCGTTGCTTGCATGGAGGGATGGACATCCTCCTCCGACTCCTGGTCGCGATCGGGTTCGCCCTCCTCATCACCGCCGTCGCCGCGGTCGTCCTGCACCTGGTGCTGCGAACGGTCGCGCGACGGGAACGGTGGGCCGGCGTGCTCTCGCGCCGGGCGAAGCACCCGTTCCGCACCACCCTGCTCGTGGTCCTGCTCTGGATCGCGTTCACCTCGAGCGTCCCGCGCGACGCCGACGCGTACCCGTGGCGTGACGAGGTCGTGCACGGGTTCCTCATCGTCACGATCGCGGTGGGCTGCTGGCTGGCGTGCCAGATCGCGATCTTCCTCGAGGACCTCGGCCTGCACCGGTTCCGCATCGACGTCCCCGACAACCGCCAGGCCCGCCGCATCCGCACGCAGGTCCTCATCATCCGGCGGCTGACCGTCGCCGTGCTCGTCATCATCGCCGTCGGCGCGATCCTGCTCACCTTCGACGGGGTCGAGGCCGCCGGCGCGAGCGTGCTCGCGAGCGCCGGACTCATCTCGGTCGTCGCGGGTCTGGCGGCGCAGTCGACGCTCGGCAACGTCTTCGCGGGCATGCAGCTCGCGTTCTCCGGGTCGATCCGCGTCGACGACGTCGTCGTGGTCGAGCAGCAGTGGGGACGGATCGAGGAGATCACCCTGACCTACGTGGTCGTGCACCTCTGGGACGACCGGCGCTTCGTGCTGCCGTCGACGTACTTCACGAGCACCCCGTTCGAGAACTGGACGCGCACGAACAGCGAACTGCTCGGTGCCGTCGAGATGGACCTGGACTGGCGGGTCCGCCCCGGGGAGATGCGCGAGGAACTCGACCGGATCCTCGACCGCACCGAGCTGTGGGACCGCCGCGTCAAGGTGCTGCAGGTCACCGACGCCGTGCAGGGGTACGTGCGGGTGCGGGTCCTCGCGACGTCGCACGACGCCCCGTCGCTGTTCGACCTGCGCTGCTACATCCGCGAGGAACTCGTCGAGTGGATCCAGCGCACCCACCCCGACGCCCTGCCGGTCCAACGCGTGCTCATGGTCGACGAGACCGCACCGCGGCGGCGCACGGCGTCGACCGCTGCCGACTCGGCGCTGTTCGCGCCGGGGCAGGAGGACCGCGCGGCACTCTTCACCGGTCCGATCCAGACGTCCGACATCCCGCCTGCGGAGCGCTGACGGGCTCCGGACCCGACACGGGACGGACGGGAGGCCCGGTGCCAGCTGGCACCGGGCCTCCCGTCCGTCAGATGGTCGCGACCTACGGCTGGCGCGCCTTGACGGCGCGGTCGTCCTCGACCACCGTGCCGATCGCCACGATCGTGGTCGCGATCCACGCGACCCACGTCAGGGCGAGCCGCCAGTCGCGGGGTCCCTGGCGGGTGGTCTGGAGCACGCTGTAGCCGCTGATGAGCGAACTCCACACCGCACCGTTGAACATGAACTTGCGCACAGAGGCCTCCTGTCGTCGTACTGCCAACGCTACCGGTCAGTACATTGGAGCGCCGCCGGACACCCTGCCCGGCGCACTCGTGGAGGAACGCCCGTGCGTCAGGCCGTCATCGGAGCAGTGCTGCTCGTCATCGGCGCGGTGTGCGTCGCGCTCGGCCTGCTGCCGCTCGACGACCTCGGGGTCCTAGCCGAACGGGTCCTGCCTGTCCTCGGGTTCGTCCTCGGGCTGACGATCGTCGCCGAGCTCGCCGCGGACGCCGGGGTGTTCGACCGGCTCGCCGACGTCGCGGCACGTGTCGGCGGCGGACGCACCATCGGGCTGTGGGGCGCGGTCGTGGTCCTCGCCGTGCTCTGCACCGTGTTCCTCTCGATCGACACGACCGCGGTGCTGCTCACCCCGATCGTGATCTCACTGGCGCGCCGGGTCGGGCTGCCGCCGATGCCGTTCGCGCTCACCACCGTCTGGCTCGCGAACACCGCGTCCCTGCTGCTGCCGGTGTCGAACCTGACGAACCTGCTCGCCGTCGACCGGATGGGCCTCGGTGGTCCGCTGCCCTTCGCCGGGCTGATGGCGTGGCCGGCCGTCGCCGGGGTCGTCGTCCCGTGCGCCGTCCTGCTCGTGGTGTTCCGCGGCAAGCTCTTCGGGCGCTACACGCCGGTGTCGGTGCGGCGTCCGTCCGACCCGGTGTCGTTCTGGGCGGCGTCCGGTGTGCTCGTCGCGCTCGTCGTGGCGCTCACCGCCGGGGTGACGGTCTGGATCGCGGCCGTGGCCGGTGCCCTCGTGCTCGTCGTCGTCGCGGCGTTCCGGTCGCCCGCCGAGCTCCGGCCGTCGCGGGTGCCGTGGTCGACGCTGCTGTTCGCCGCCGGGCTCTTCGTCGTGGTCGAGACCCTGCACAGCACCGGGCTCACCGACCCGATCGTGCGGGCGCTCGGCGACGGCACCGGGACCGGACCGCTCCTGCTGCTCGGCGCCGGGGGAGCGGTGGCGGCGAACGCGATCGACAACCTGCCCGCGTACCTGGTGCTCGAGCCCGCTGCCGGTCACGAGGCCGTGCGGTACGCGGCGCTCCTCATCGGCGTGAACGCCGGGTGCCTGGTGACGCCGTGGGCCTCCCTCGCCACCCTGCTGTGGCACGCACGGCTGTCGGCCGAGGGCGTGCACCTGTCGTGGGGCAGGTACATGCTGCTCGGGTGCATCGCGGCGCCGCTCACCGTGGTCGCCGGGGTGCTCGCGCTCGCGATCTGACGCGGGGCCGCTGGGGTGCTCGCGCTCCGACGCGCGGTCGCGGTCAGAGCCAGTCGCGGGCCTTGAAGACGCGGTAGAGCACGAGCGACGACGCGACGATGAGCGCGAGCGAGACGTACAACCCGCTCCACGCACCCTCGCCCGGGAACGTCACGTTCTGCCCGAAGAAGCCGGTGATGGCGGTGGGGATCGCGATGATCGCGGCCCAGCTCGTCACCTTCTTCATCACGGTGTTCTGCCGGTTCGACGCCAGGTTGAGGTTCGTGTCGAGGACACTCGAGACGGCGTCGCGCAGTTGCTCGACGGAGTCCGAGATCGACACCAGGTGGTCCTCGACGTCGCGGAAGTAGGGCCGGATGCCGTCCGAGATCGTCTCCGCGTCGCCGTGCAGCAGCGATGCGACGCTGTCGCGGGTCGGGACGACGAGCCGCCGCAGCACGCCGAGGGCCTTGCGGAGGCGGAACGACCGGCGTTGGATCTGCTGTTCGCGGGCGTTGCCCCGCTCGAACAGGTCGTCCTCGAGGTCGTCGATCCGTCGCTCGATGTCCTCCACGGTCTCGGTGGCGTGGTCGACGACGGCGTCGAGCAACGCCCAGACGA
Source organism: Curtobacterium sp. PhB146 (assembly GCF_004342995.1). NCBI lineage: Bacteria > Bacillati > Actinomycetota > Actinomycetes > Micrococcales > Microbacteriaceae > Curtobacterium > Curtobacterium sp. PhB146. Next base: position 780,392 of record NZ_SMBN01000002.1, read on the forward strand.
GCCACGGCACACCGTGCTCGGCCACGTCCGCGTTCGCGTCGAGCCGGTGCTCCATCGCGGCGGTGTCGACGTCGGCCCCGTGGATGGTGACGAGGGCGTGCTCGGTGACGAACGCCTTCACCTCGTGGGTGACGAGCTCACCGTCCTCGCCGAGACCGCCGACGTCGTAGACCACGAGGAACAGGCTGTCGCGGTACCGGTCGAGCTTCGGGCGCTGGCCCTGCTCGACGGCGTCCTCGACGGCGAGGGCGTGGATGCCGAGCTCCTGTTCGACCTGCACGAGGTCGTCGTGCACGGGGTCGGTGTAGTCGACCCAGACGAAGGTGTCCGCGTCAGCGACGAGGTCCGAGACCCGGTCGACCGGGAAGTCCCGTTCCGCCGCGTCGCCGTTCCGCCACGCCCGTGTCCTGACCATGCGCGTCAGCCTAGTGAGACGGCCGGCCCGGGGATCCCAGGCCGGCCGTCGTCGCGTTCGGTGGTGCGTCAGTAGGCGGAGACGAGCTTCCCGTCCTCGACCTTCAGGTACTGGTACACATCGAAGCTGTCCTCGCCGTGCTCCTCGTCCCCGAAGTACGAGGTGTAGTCGTACTCGACGACACCGTCCTTCGTGCTCTGCACCATGACCGTGCCCGAACCGGAGGCCTCGACCTCGACCTCGGGCATCGTCGTGACGTCGTAGCGCACGGCACCATCAGCGTCGTACGGGCCGTACCAGGGGCACCCGCTCAGCGCGCTGAGGTCGGTCTTCGTGGCGCAGTCGTCGATCAGGTCGGTCACGTACTGCTCGGCGTCCTGCTGCAGCGCCTTCGTGGCGGTGGGGGTGAAGTCGACGTACCCGGACGACGTCGCACCGACCGACACCTGCTCGGTGCCGCCGGTGAAGTACTTCGTCCCGCCGACCTGCACCTCGTAGGTGCCGGGGTAGGCGAGCGAGGTGAACCGGCCGTCGCTGATCTCACCGATCTCCTTGCCGCCGACCGTGACCGGGGCGCCCTCGAGCACCTCGGACGCGGTCAGGGTGACGGTCTGGGCGAGCGGCTCGGTGACGCGCCACTCGTCCTTCACCAGGAACGAGGTGCCGGTGCGCCGGAGGCTGACCTGGCCGGAGCGGTTCTTGCCGTCCTGGGTGTAGCTGATGGTGGCGAGGGCGCTGTCTCCGCTCGTCGAGACGCGGCCGACGCGGATGTCCGACGGGCGGTCCTTCGCGCTCTTCAGCACCGCGGTGTCGAGCATGGCGGCGTCGGACGGCACCTCGCTGAGTCGGGCGGCGGTGTCGGCGTCGCCGCTCGCGATGGCCTGCACGTAGGACTTCACGGTCGGAGCCGGCCCCCACACGTTGGCACGGAGCACACCGGTGGTGACGGCTCCCGCGATGACGACGACGACCACGGCGCCGCCGGCGATGAGCGAGCGGACCAGGACCTTCTTGGCGCGCGGCGACATCGGAGCGGGCGTGGGAGCGCCGCCGCCGACGAAGGGCTGTTCCGGCTGACCGGGGTGGCCGACGCCGGGCGTCGCCGCCCACGCTGCTGCTGCCGGGTCGCCCGCGGGCGCCGCCGACGGGAACGCGTGGTCGGCCGGCGGGAACGCCGGGCCGGCCGGCGGGAACGCCGGAGTCGCTGCCGGGGAGGTCGGTGCGGCCGCCGGGCGCGGGTCCGCTCCGACGAGGCGCGAGGTCCGCAGCACGACGCCACCGCCGAGGCGGGGGAGCAGTGAGGGCGCGAGGTACCGTGCCACGGCCTCGATCGCGCCGCCCCACAGCGCGAACACGAGCGGCGTCCACGGTGCGATCCCGATCGAACCGGTCCCGCTGACGGCGCTGATGCCCGTCGCCTGGTAGGACACCAGCCCGGTGCCGAGCACGAAGAGCAGGAGCCCGAGGGCGAACCAGACGACCGGGGTCACGACCCAGTCCAGCGTGGTGCGGAACCGGTCGTTGCGGCGGACGGCGAGTGCGAGGCCCGCGACGACCGAGGTCACGACGACGAGCAGGACGACGAGCCAGGTCCAGCCGCCGGCGCCGCCGAAGACCGACGCCGTGCTGCCCGCCGAGCCGAAGCCGGACAGCCCGACGCCGCCGAGGAACCCGAGGGCGGTGAGGCCGACCGCGACGTTGCCGACGAGCACCGGCAGCGCTGCGCCCCACGAGGGCTGTGCGACCAGGGCGACGACGATGACGACGACCGTCACCAGCACGACGAGCACCGTGAGCTGCGACGCCGCGACGCGCAGCGTGCCGAGGACGCGACCGGCGAACACGTTCCGGCCGAGCAGGGCCGACGGGCGTGCGAGCACCGCGGCGAGTGCGCCGATCACGAAGGCCCCGAGGATGCTGCCGAGGCCGACCGCGTGCACGGGGTCGATGGAGGCGCCGGAGACGGCGGGGAACCGGATGGCGAGGATGCCCGCGGCGGCGTTGGTCAGCACCGTGGTCACCAGCCCGGACAGGACGGCGGTCAGCAGGATCGGGGTGCGCCCGAGGCCGCGGGTGCGGATGCGACGGGTGAGCACGACGGCCAGCACGACCTGCGCGGCGAGCACGAGCGCCGGGACGACCGCGAGTGCGCCCGACCCCGACCCGAGGAAGCCGATCGAGCCGGACAGGTGCAGACGGCCGAGGTCGGCGAGGGCGACGAGCTGGGCGGGGGTGCCGAGCAGGACGCTGACCCCGGACAGCAGCGACTGGACGTCGGGGGTGCTCCCGGCGCCGAGGTCGGTCCCGGTGCCGGTCGACCCCGACCCGACGGAACCGGAACCCGATCCGCCCGCTGCCAGCACGGCGACGGTGAGGAGCAGCGAGATCGCGGCGACCACGTAGGCGGCGACCCAGCCGCCGAGGGCGGCGAGCACGGCGGCCAGCCAGTCACGGCCGGACACGGACCGCAGCAGGCGACCGAACGCATCCGACGACTGCGGGCCGGGCTGCCCCGGCGGGACGGGCGGGACGGGCGGGTTCGGCGGGTTCTCGCTCATGGCTGGTGGGTCCTCTCCGACCGGGAGGCCGATGCCGCACGCCAGCACCCGTGTCCCCCCGACACGCACCCGCAGCGTACCGGAACCCGCCGATCCGCCGTGAATCCGCTGTCCGGGCGCTGGTAGGTTCCCACCGTGTCTGCGCCTTCTCGTTCCTCCACCAAGTACGCCTTCGTCGTCGCCTCGAACCGCCTGCCGGTGGACCGGGTCGTCGACCAGGACGGCAACGAGGGGTGGCGGCACTCGCCCGGTGGCCTCGTCACCGCCCTCGAGCCCGTGATGCGCGCGAACGACGGGGCCTGGGTCGGCTGGGTCGGCCAGCCCGAGGTCGAGGTCGAGCCGTTCGACAACGAGGGCATCCACATCGTGCCGGTGCCGTTGTCCGACGACGACGTCGAGGAGTACTACGAGGGCTTCAGCAACGACACCCTCTGGCCGCTGTACCACGACGTCATCGAGCACCCGAGCTACCACCGCGACTGGTGGAACGCCTACAAGCGCGTCAACGAGCGCTTCGCCGCCCAGATCGCTGAGATCACCGAGCAGGACGGCATCGTCTGGGTGCAGGACTACCAGCTGCAGCTCGTGCCGGCACTGCTCCGGGCCAAGCGTCCCGACCTGACGATCGGCTTCTTCAACCACATCCCGTTCCCGCCGGTCGGCATCTACGCCCAGCTGCCCTGGCGCGCGCAGATCCTGGACGGCCTGCTCGGCGCCGACGTCATCGGCTTCCAGCGCCACGACGACGCGAGCGACTTCCTCCGCGCGGTCCGTCACATCAAGGGCTACACGACGAAGGGCCAGACGATCGACGTCCCCGTCGACGACCCGGACGCACCGCGCAGCCGCAAGGGGATCACGGTCCGCCACGTCGAGGCCCGGCACTTCCCGATCTCGATCGACGCCGAGGCCTTCGAGGACATCGCGCGCCGTCCCGAGGTGCAGGAGCGTGCCCGCGAGATCCGCGAGAGCCTCGGCAACCCGAAGACGGTGCTGCTCGGGGTCGACCGCCTCGACTACACCAAGGGCATCCGGCACCGCATCAAGGCCTTCGGCGAGCTCGTCGAGGACGGCCGCATCAAGGTCGAGGACGCCGCCCTCATCCAGGTCGCGAGCCCGAGCCGCGAGCGCGTCGACACCTACGCCACCCTCCGTGACGAGATCGAGCTGAGCGTCGGCCGCATCAACGGCGACCTCGGGGTCATCGGCCACCAGCCGATCTCGTACCTGCACCACGGCTACCCGCGCGAGGAGATGGTGGCGCTCTACCTGGCCGCCGACATCATGCTCGTCACCGCGCTGCGCGACGGCATGAACCTCGTCGCGAAGGAGTACGTCGCGGCCCGCTTCGACAGCGACGGGGTGCTCATCCTGTCCGAGTTCGCCGGTGCCGCCGACGAACTGAAGCAGGCCGTCATCGTCAACCCGCACGACATCGGCGCGCTGAAGGACAGCATCGAGCGCGCGATCGAGATGCCGCGCCGCGAGCGCTCGACACGCATGCGTGCGCTCCGGAAGCGGGTGCGCGACAACGACGTGGCGCGCTGGTCGCGCTCGTTCCTCGAGGCGCTCGACCGGCACGCGCCGCGGAACGCCCAGCTCGACCCGTCCGCCACCGACCCGGCGGACCGACACCGTGAGGCGCAGACCGACAACATGTCGATCTTCGACCAGGACGCCCAGTCCGCCAGGGCTGCCGAGGACACCCGGGAGGCACGTGATGACTGAGACCACCACCGACCAGACCGCCATCGACACGGCTCTCGAGACGCTCGCGGCTACGCCGCGACTCATCGTCGCCCTCGACTTCGACGGCACGCTCGCGCCGTTCGCCGACGAGCCGTCGCAGGTCGGCGCCCTGCCGGGCTCGTGGGCAGCGGTCCTGACCCTGCACCGCGCGAAGGACACCGAGGTCGTGCTCGTCTCCGGTCGCCCGCTCGGCAGCCTCGCGGCCGTGTCGCACGCGCCGCAGGACATGGCGCTGGTCGGGTCGCACGGCGTCGAGTGGCGCGTGGACGGCCACGACGAGGCCGCCCTGACCGACGACGAGGTCGCCCGGGTCGCACGCATCGGTGCGGCGCTCGACGAGGTCGGCGCGCGGTACCCGGGCGTCGTCATCGAGCACAAGCCGGCCGGTCACGGGGTGCACACCCGTCGCGTGAGCGCCGAGGTCGCCGCGCAGGCGAACGCCGACGCGAGCCGTGCGGCGCACGAGGCCGATGCCGACGTGCTCGAGCGTGGCGGCAAGGACATCGTCGAGTTCGCCGTCCGGCACGTCACGAAGGGTGACGCGATCGCCCGGCTGCGCGAGCTCCACGGTGCCGACGCGGTGTTCTTCGCCGGTGACGACGTCACCGACGAGGACGGCTTCCGCGTGCTCGGGGACGGCGACGTCGGCGTGAAGGTGGGCCCGGGGGAGACCCGTGCCGGGTACCGCATCGCGGACCCGGCGGCCCTGACCGGCGTCCTGAAGCAGCTCGCGCGCCTGCGTGCGACGCGCTGACAGGGTGATCCGGGCCTCCCGTCCGCCACGCGGAAGCATGCGAACGCATGAAGGTGCGCGACTGGTATCCCAATCGGTCCTAGACTCGCTCCATGCCTGATATCGACGTCAAGCCGCGCAGCCGGGTCGTCACCGACGGGATCGAAGCAACCACCTCGCGTGGCATGCTGCGGGCCGTCGGTATGGGAGACGAGGACTGGAGCAAGCCGCAGATCGGCATCGCGTCCTCGTGGAACGAGATCACGCCCTGCAACCTCTCGCTCGACCGCCTCGCACAGGGCGCCAAGGAAGGCGTCCACTCCGGCGGCGGCTACCCGCTGCAGTTCGGCACCATCTCCGTCTCGGACGGCATCTCGATGGGCCACGAGGGCATGCACTTCTCGCTCGTCTCGCGCGAGGTCATCGCCGACAGTGTCGAGACCGTCGTCAACGCCGAGCGCCTGGACGGCACCGTCCTGCTCGCCGGCTGCGACAAGTCCCTGCCGGGCATGCTCATGGCCGCCGCGCGCCTCGACCTGGCGAGCGTGTTCCTGTACGCGGGCTCGGTCATGCCGGGCTACGTGAAGCAGGCCGACGGCACGATGAAGGAAGTCACGATCATCGACTCCTTCGAGGGCGTCGGTGCCTGCAAGGCCGGCACCATGTCCGAGGAAGAGCTGAAGAAGATCGAGTGCGCCATCGTCCCGGGCGAGGGCGCCTGCGGTGGCATGTACACGGCCAACACCATGGCGAGCGTGGCCGAGGCCCTCGGCATGTCGCTGCCGGGCTCCGCCGCCCCGCCGAGCGCCGACCGCCGCCGTGACTACTACGCGCACCGCTCCGGCGAGGCCGTGGTGAACATGCTCGAGCACGGGATCACCGCCCGCCAGATCCTGACGAAGGAAGCCTTCGAGAACGCGATCGCCGTGGCGATGGCCCTCGGCGGCTCCACCAACGTCATCCTGCACCTGCTCGCCATCGCCTACGAGGCCGAGGTCGAGCTGTCGCTCGACGACTTCAACCGCATCGGTTCGAAGGTCCCGCACCTGGCCGACATGAAGCCCTTCGGCAAGTACGTCATGGTCGACGTCGACCGCAACGGCGGCATCCCGGTGATCATGAAGGCGCTGCTCGACGCCGGCCTGCTGCACGGTGACTGCCTCACCGTCACGGGCAAGACCGTCGCCGAGAACCTGGCCGAGATCGACCCGCCGGCGCTCGACGGCGAGGTCTTCCGCACGCTCGACAACCCGATCCACGAGACCGGCGGCCTGACCGTCCTGCAGGGGACCTTCGCCCCCGAGGGCGCCGTGGTGAAGACCGCGGGCTTCGACGCCGAGGTGTTCGAGGGCCCCGCGCGGGTGTTCGACCGCGAGCGTGCCGCGATGGACGCCCTCACCGAGGGCAAGATCCAGAAGGGCGACGTCGTCGTCATCCGCTACGAGGGCCCCAAGGGCGGCCCGGGCATGCGCGAGATGCTCGCCATCACCGCAGCCATCAAGGGCGCGGGCCTCGGCAAGGATGTACTACTCTTGACCGACGGACGATTCTCAGGCGGCACAACCGGCCTGTGCATCGGCCACATCGCACCCGAGGCAGTGGACGCAGGTCCAGTTGCCTTCGTGCGCGATGGCGACCGCATCCGTGTCGACATCGCGGCTCGCTCGCTCGACCTACTGGTCGACCCGACCGAGCTGGAGGCCCGCCGTGACGGCTGGGCCCCGCTGCCCCCGCGCTACACCCGCGGAGTCCTCGCGAAGTACGCCAAGCTCGTGAAGTCCGCCGCCCAGGGCGCGGTCACGGGCTAGCGTTCGACACACGCACCATCGCCACCTCTCCAGGCAAGGACCACCTCATGCCCACGGAAGCAACTCCGCTGTCCGCGGCCGCCGGTGCACGCCGGTCGCCGGAGATCCTGACCGGCTCGGGAGCCGTCCTCCGGACGCTCGAGCACCTCGGGATCACCGACGTCTTCGGCCTGCCGGGCGGTGCCATCATCCCGTTCTACGACGAGCTCATGGCGTCGAAGACGATCCGCCACATCCTCGTCCGCCACGAGCAGGGCGCCGGCCACGCCGCCGAGGGCTACGCCTCGGCGTCCGGCAAGGTCGGTGTCGCCATCGCGACATCCGGCCCCGGTGCGACGAACCTCGTCACGGCCATCGCCGACGCCTACATGGACTCGGTGCCCTTCATCGCGATCACCGGCCAGGTGTTCTCGACGCTGATGGGGACCGACGCGTTCCAGGAAGCCGACATCGTCGGCATCACGATGCCGATCACGAAGCACTCGTTCCTGGTCACGGACCCGGCCGACGTGCCGGCGACCCTGGCCGCGGCGCACCTCATCGCGACGACCGGTCGGCCCGGCCCCGTGTTGGTCGACATCACGAAGGACGCTCAGCAGAAGTCGGCGCCCTACGTCTGGCCGCCCAAGATCGACCTGCCCGGCTACCGACCGGTCACCAAGGCGCACGGCAAGCAGATCACCGCGGCCGCGCAGCTCCTGGCCGAGGCCGAGCGCCCGGTGCTCTACGTCGGCGGTGGCGTGATCCGCTCCCGGGCGACCGCCGAGCTGCTCCGCTTCGCCGAGGCGACGGGTGCGCCCGTCGTGACGACGCTGATGGCGCGCGGTGCCTTCCCGGACTCGCACCCGCAGCACCTCGGCATGCCCGGCATGCACGGCACCGTCCCGGCGGTGCTCGGTCTGCAGGACAGCGACCTCATCATCGCGCTCGGTGCCCGCTTCGACGACCGCGTGACGGGCAAGGCCGACGAGTTCGCGCCGAACGCCAAGGTCGTGCACGTCGACATCGACCCGGCCGAGATCTCGAAGATCCGCTTCGCCGACGTCCCGATCGTGGGCGACGCCCGTGAGGTCCTGGTCGACCTGCTCGACGCGTGGGGCGGCATCGCCGTCGACGACCGCGCCTTGACGGCCGACTGGTGGACGAAGCTCCGCCAGCTCAAGGTCGACTTCCCGCTCGGGTACGCCGAGCCGACCGACGGGCTGCTCGCCCCGCAGGCCATCATCAAGCGCATCGGCGAGCTCTCCGGTCCCGAGGCCGTCTACGCCTCGGGTGTCGGGCAGCACCAGATGTGGTCGGCGCAGTTCATCAAGTACGAGCGCCCGAACGCCTGGCTGAACTCCGGCGGCGCGGGCACGATGGGCTACTCCGTCCCCGCCGCGATGGGCGCGAAGGTCGCCCAGCCGGACCGCGTGGTCTGGGCGATCGACGGCGACGGCTGCTTCCAGATGACGAACCAGGAACTCGCGACCTGCGTCATCAACGACATCCCGATCAAGGTCGCGATCATCAACAACTCGTCGCTCGGCATGGTGCGGCAATGGCAGACGCTGTTCTACGACGGCCGCCACTCGTTCACCGACCTCGAGACCGGCCACGACTCGCGCCGCGTGCCCGACTTCGTGAAGCTGGCGGACGCGTACGGTGCCCTCGGCATCCGCGTCGAGAAGGCCGACGAGGTCGACGCCGCCATCCAGCTCGCACTCGAGACGAACGACCGCCCCGTGGTGATCGACTTCGTCGTGAGCCGTGACTCGATGGTCTGGCCGATGGTCCCGCAGGGAGTCAGCAACTCGTCCATCGAGTACGCCCAGGCCCTCGCACCCACCTGGGACGACGAGGACGCCGACATGACGGGGGAAACCGCATGAGCCACGTCCTGTCCCTCCTCGTCGAGGACAAGCCCGGTCTGCTGACCCGTGTCGCGGGCCTGTTCGCCCGCCGCGGGTTCAACATCGAGTCGCTCGCCGTCGGCAACACCGAGGTCGACGGCCTCAGCCGGATCACCGTCGTCGTCGACGTCGAGGACCTCCCGCTCGAGCAGGTGACGAAGCAGCTCAACAAGCTCGTCAACGTCATCAAGATCGTCGAACTGGACTTCTCGCAGTCCGTCCAGCGCGAGCACATGCTCGTGAAGGTCCGCGTCGACAACCAGACACGGTCGGCCGTGCTCGAGGCAGTGAACCTGTTCCGCGCACAGGTCGTCGACGTCGCGAACGACTCGCTCATCGTCGAGGTGACCGGAGACCCCGGCAAGATCCAGGCGATCCTCCGCGTCCTCGAGCCCTACGGCATCAAGGAGCTCGCCCGTGCGGGACTCCTCGGCATGGGTCGCGGACCGAAGAGCATCACCGACCGGGTGCGCTGACCAACGGTCCGCCACCCCCACAATCCACCAGAACCAAGGAGACACACCCTCGTGACTGACATCGTGTACGACGCCGACGCCGACCTGACGCTCATCCAGGGCAAGAAGGTCGCCGTCATCGGGTACGGCTCGCAGGGCCACGCCCACGCCCTCAACCTCCGTGACTCGGGTGTCGAGGTCAAGATCGGCCTCAAGGAGGGCTCGAAGAGCCGCCAGAAGGCCGAAGAGGCCGGCTTCGAGGTCCTCACCCCGGCCGACGTCACCGCCTGGGCCGACGTCGTCGTCATCCTCGCGCCGGACCAGGTCCAGCGCATCGTCTACGCCGACGACATCCGTCCGAACCTCAAGCCGGGCGCCACGCTCGTCTTCGGCCACGGCTTCAACATCCGCTTCGGCTACATCGAGGCGCCCGAGGGCGTCGACGTGTCGCTCGTCGCCCCGAAGGGCCCGGGTCACACCGTCCGTCGCGAGTACGAGGCCGGCCGTGGCGTCCCCGTGATCGTCGCCGTCGAGGTCGACGCGTCGGGTTCCGCCTGGGACCTCGCCTGGTCGTACTCGAAGGCCATCGGTGGTCTGCGCTCCGGCGGCATCAAGACGACCTTCACCGAGGAGACCGAGACCGACCTGTTCGGCGAGCAGGCCGTCCTGTGCGGTGGCACCTCGCAGCTCATCCAGTACGGCTTCGAGACCCTGGTCGAGGCGGGCTACCAGCCGCAGATCGCGTACTTCGAGGTCCTGCACGAGCTCAAGCTGATCGTCGACCTGATCTGGGAGGGCGGCCTCACCAAGCAGCGCTGGTCGATCTCCGACACCGCCGAGTTCGGTGACTACGTCTCCGGCCCGCGCGTGATCTCGCCCGACGTCAAGGAGAACATGAAGGCGGTGCTCGCGGACATCCAGAACGGTGCCTTCGCGAAGCGCTTCATCGACGACCAGGACGCCGGCGCACCCGAGTTCAAGGCGCTGCGCGCCAAGGGCGAGGGCCACCCGATCGAGGCGACCGGCCGCGAGCTCCGCGCGCTCTTCGCGTGGAAGCAGAACGACGGCGACTACGTGGACGGCTCGGCAGCGCGGTAGTCTTCCGAGGAACACTCGATGACGAGGCGGCGGTGCAGCCCTTGCACCGCCGCCTCGCGACGTGACCCGAACGTTATGCAGCAGCTCTTCTCCAGCCCCGACGCCGTGGACCGGCGTCCCGTCGGCGTGCGCCCGGACGATGTGCGACAGCCGTCGTCCGCGGTCCGCACGAGCGGTCAGGGGCGGACCGACCAGCATGGGATGATCATCGGATGGCGGTGACGAAACGAGCGGTCCACATCGGCGCCGGCAAGATCGGGCGTGGGTTCGTGGGCCAGTTCCTCGTGGCGAGCGGCTACGAGCTCACCTTCGTCGACGTCGACGACCGTGTGGTGTCCGCGTTGAACGAAGCCGGACGCTTCGTGGTGCACGAGGTCGGCGAGATGCCGGTCGAGCACCTCGTCTACGGCTTCCGGGCGCTCAGCAGCAAGACCGACCGCGACCGCGTGATCCAGGCGATCGCCGAGGCGGACGTCGTGACGACCGCCGTCGGTGCCCGGACGCTCCCGCTCGTCGCACCGCTCATCGCCGAGGGTCTCGCGGCACGTCCGCTCGAGCGCGGCGACGTCACGATCGTGGCGTGCGAGAACGCGTTCAACGCCACCGATTCGCTGCACGCGAGCATCCGGCGTGCGCCGGTGCTCGAGGACCGCGACATCGCCGCGGTCTTCGCGAACTGCGCCATCGACCGCATCGTCCCCGACCAGTCCGGCGTGCTCGGGCAGTCCGGCGGCCTCGACGTCGTGCTCGAGCCCTTCTACGAGTGGGTCATCGAGCGCACGCCGTTCCTCGGCTCCGACGCCGAACCCCCGACGATCGAGGGCGTCACCTGGGTCGACGACCTGCAGCCCTTCGTCGAGCGCAAGCTCTACACGGTGAACACCGCGCACGCGACGGCCGCCTACCACGGCTACGTCCGGGGCATCCGGCTCATCCGCGAAGCCCTCGAGGACGACGCCGTCCGTGCCGAGGTCGACGGCGTGCTCGCCGAGACCACCGCGCTGCTCGTCGCGAAGCACGGTTTCGACCCGGAGGACCACGCTCGGTACGTCGCGGCGAACCTGTCGCGCATCGCGAACCCGCACCTCCCCGACACCACCGTGCGCGTCGGACGCAACCCGCTCCGCAAGCTCGGCCGACGCGAGCGCTTCGTCGGTCCCGCCGCGCAGCTCGCCGAACGCGGGTTGCCGGTCGAGCACCTGCTCGGGGCCGTCCGCGTCGCGCTCGCGTTCGACGACGAGAACGACCCGGAGTCGATCGAGCTGCACGCGCTGCTCCGCTCCGGCGCGACGGCGCACGCGCTCACCGAGATCCTCACCGGCCTGATGGAGAGCCACCCGCTCTTCCCCGCCGTGCGGGACGTCGTCGCCGAGGTGCTCGCGACGCAGCCCGCCGACGCCTGAGCGCACGTCCCACCGGGAACCCGTGGTCTCCCCGTGCGCCGGTCCCTCGTAGGATCGAGGCATGAACACGGCAGCATCCCCACCCGACGGGTCGGTCGACCCGGACGTGACGAACGCCGTCGACCACGACGACGAGGCGCTCAGCTGGGGTGACGCCGACGACGCCACCCACGTCGACGCCGCGCACAACCCGGTCGCCGTCAAGGACCGTGGCGACCGCGACCCCGAGGCACCGGAGACCTCCGGCGCCCTCGTCGGGTTCGGCGTGTTCGGTGGGCTCTACCTGCTCTACACGGTCGCCTGGCTGCTGACGGCGTCGACCTCGTACGTCTCGGGTGTCGACACCGTCCTGACGGTCTTCGTCGAGGTGCTCCGGTTCCTCGCCATCCTCGCGCCGGCGCTGTGGTTCACGGTGGTGCTGTGGGCCGCCCGCGGCAGCCGCACCCGGACACGACTGCTCTGGATGCTGCTCGGCGCCGTGGTGCTGTTCCCGTGGCCGTTCCTGCTGACGCGGAGCTTCGGGTGACCGCCGCGACGCCGGTCGGCCGCCGGTCGCGCGGTCCGGTCGTCGGCCGCATCGCGGTCTGGCTCGTGTTCGCCGTGCTCTTCGCCTACATGACGGTGCAGGCGGTGGGGAACCTCACGCAGATCTCGCAGCGGGTGGACGAGTTCAACGCGTTCCTCGCGACCACCTCCGGTGGCGAGTCGCTGCAGGCGAGCACACCCTGGGTGTGGCTGGTCCTGGACATCCTGATCGCCCCGGTCGCCTTCGTGATCGCCCTGGTGATCACGCGTCGTGCGCGGCTCGCGGTCACCCTCGCCGTGTTCGTCCTCGCCTTCGCGGCGGCGGGCGCCCTCTGGCTCGACCTGCAGCTGTTCGTGCCGAGCCTGCTGCAGTTCTAGGCGCCCGCGGTCGTAACGGGCCGCGCACGTCGATAGCATGGTGGGATACCAACCGTCTCTCGTGAGGAAACAGCAGCTGTGTCGAAGCCGGTCGTCCTGATCGCCGAAGAACTCTCGCCCGCCACGGTCGACGCCCTCGGGCCCGACTTCGAGATCCGGAACGTGGACGGCACCGACCGCCCCGCGCTCCTGTCGGCCCTCGCCGACGCGGATGCCGTGCTGGTGCGTTCCGCCACCAAGGTCGATGCCGAGGCGATCGCCGCGGCCCCGAACCTCAAGGTCGTCGCCCGTGCCGGTGTCGGCCTGGACAACGTCGACATCAAGGCGGCGACCACCGCCGGTGTCATGGTGGTGAACGCGCCGACGTCGAACATCATCTCCGCCGCCGAGCTCACCGTCGGGCACATCCTGTCGCTCGCCCGCCACATCCCGGCCGCGCACGCGTCGCTGGCCGCCGGTGCGTGGAAGCGCTCGTCGTACACCGGCGTCGAGCTCTACGAGAAGACCGTCGGCATCATCGGTCTCGGCCGCATCGGCGCGCTCATCACGCAGCGCCTGCAGGCCTTCGGCGTCCAGGTGATCGCGTACGACCCCTACGTCACGACGGCTCGCGCCCAGCAGCTCGGGGTCGAGCTCGTCTCCCTCGACGACCTGCTGCGGCGTGCCGACTTCGTCACGATCCACATGCCGCGCACCCCCGAGACCCTCGGCATGATCTCGGACGACCAGTTCGCGCTCATGAAGCCGACGGCGTTCGTCGTGAACGTCGCCCGCGGCGGCCTGATCGACGAGGACGCCCTGCACCGTGCACTGACCGCGAACACCATCGCGGGTGCCGGTCTCGACGTCTTCGTGTCGGAGCCCCCGAAGGACTCCCCGCTCGTCGCGCTGCCCAACGTGGTCGTCACGCCGCACCTGGGTGCCTCGACGGACGAAGCGCAGGAGAAGGCCGGCGTCTCGGTCGCCAAGTCGGTGCGTCTCGCGCTCGGCGGCGAGCTCGTGCCGGACGCGGTCAACGTGGCCGGCGGCGTCATCGACCCGTACGTCCGCCCCGGCATCCCGCTCGTCGAGAAGCTCGGCCAGGTCTTCACGGCCCTCGCGACGTCGCCCGTCACGAGCATCGACGTCGAGGTCCACGGCGAGCTCGCCGAGTACGACGTCAGCGTGCTCAAGCTCGCGGCGCTCAAGGGCGTCTTCACCGACGTCGTCAGCGACCAGGTCTCCTACGTCAACGCCCCGCTCATCGCGGAGCAGCGCGGTGTCACCGTGCGGCTCATCACCGAGACCGACAGCCCCGAGTACCGCAACGTGCTCACGATCCGCGGCGCCCAGTCGGACGGCCCCGCGATCAGCGTCTCCGGCACGCTCACCGGCCCCAAGCAGGTCGAGAAGCTCGTCGAGATCAACGGGCACGACGTCGAGGTCCCGCTCGACCGGCACCACGTCGTCATGGAGTACGTCGACCGCCCGGGCATCGTCGCGGTCTACGGCAAGGAGTTCGGTGAGGCCGGCATCAACATCGCGGCGATGCAGATCTCGCGCGAAGCCGCCGGCGGCCAGGCGCTCAGCGTCCTCACCGTCGACTCGCCGGTGCCCGCCGAGATCCTCGAGCACGTCGGCCGGGCGATCGACGCCTCTTCGCTCCGCGAGATCGACATCACGCTCTGATGGCCGTCCGGACGCTCCAGCTCGCGGTGATCCGCGGGGACGGCATCGGACCAGAGGTGGTCGACGAGGCCCTCAAGGTCCTGCACGCCGTGACCCCGGACGACCTCGTCATCGAGGAGACCCCGTTCTCCCTCGGTGCGACGCGCTACCTCGAGACCGGTGACATCCTCACCGAGGACGACATGTCCGCCATCGCGTCGCACGACGCGATCCTGCTCGGCGCCGTCGGCGGGGACCCCCGCGACCCCCGGCTCGCCGGCGGGATCATCGAGCGTGGGCTCCTGCTGAAGCTGCGCTTCGCGTTCGACCACTACGTCAACCTGCGACCGACCAAGGTCCACGACGCCGTCGCGACGCCGCTCGCCGACCCGGGCGCGGTGGACTTCGTCGTCGTGCGCGAGGGCACCGAGGGGCCGTACGTCGGCAACGGCGGCGCCATCCGCACGGGCACGCCGCAGGAGATCGCGACCGAGGTCTCGCTGAACACCGCGTTCGGTGTCGAGCGGGTCGTCCGCTACGCCTTCGACCTGGCGAACCGTCGGGCACGGAAACACCTCACGCTCGTGCACAAGAGCAACGTCCTGGTGCACGCCGGGGCCCTGTGGCAGCGCACGGTCGCGGCCGTCGGGGCGGAGTTCCCGGACGTCACGGTGGACTACCAGCACGTCGATGCGGTCACCATCCACATGGTGCGGGATCCTGCTAGGTTCGACGTCATCGTCACCGACAACCTCTTCGGCGACATCATCACCGACCTGGCCGGCGCGATCAGCGGCGGCATCGGTCTGGCGGCCTCGGGCAACATCAACCCGGACGGCACCTTCCCCAGCATGTTCGAGCCGGTCCACGGCTCCGCGCCGGACATCGCGGGTCAGCAGAAGGCCGATCCCACGGCCGCCATCCTCTCCGTCGCCCTGCTGCTCGACCACATCGGTCGCAGCGACCTGGCGACGGCGGTGACGCGGGCCGTCGAGGCAGACCTGGCAGACCGGGGCACCACGCAGCGTCGCACGGCCGAGATCGGCGACGCCATCGCCGCCGCGGCCACGGCACGCACCACCACCGCCTGAGAAGGAGCCCTCCCCATGAGCACCGACACCGCCTTCGGACTCGAGTTCGCCACCACCCCGTCGGCGGACCGCCGCGCCGCCGCCGAGCGCGAGGAGATCCTCGCCGACCCGGGCTTCGGCAAGCACTTCACGGACCACATGGCCACCGTCGAGTGGACGCTCGACGGTGGTTGGCACGGTGCCTCGATCCACCCCTACGGCCCGCTCTCGCTCGACCCGAGCGCCAGCGTGCTGCACTACGCGCAGGAGATCTTCGAGGGGCTCAAGGCGTACCGGCACGCGGACGGGTCGGTGTGGTCCTTCCGCCCGGACGCCAACGCTCGTCGGTTCCAGCGGTCGGCCCGTCGGCTGGCGCTGCCGGAACTGCCGGTCGAGGCCTTCGTCGAGTCGATCCGGCAGCTCGTGCAGACCGACGTCGACTGGGTGCCGTCCGCGCCCGAGACGAGCCTGTACCTCCGGCCGTTCATGATCGCGACCGAGTCGTTCCTGGGGGTGCGTGCGGCGCAGGCGGTGGCGTACCACTGCATCGCGAGCCCAGCCGGGGCGTACTTCACCTCGGGCCCGAAGCCGGTCTCGATCTGGCTCTCCACCCAGTACGCCCGCGCCGGCAAGGGCGGGACCGGTGCCGCCAAGACCGGTGGCAACTACGCGTCGTCGCTGCTGCCACAGCAGGAGGCCTACGAGCACGGGTGCCAGCAGGTCATGTTCCTCGACTCGGTCGAGGGCAAGTACCTCGAAGAACTCGGCGGCATGAACGTCGTGCTCGTGAAGTCCGACGGCACGCTCGTCACGCCCGACTCCGACTCCATCCTCGAGGGCATCACGCGCGACTCGATCCTGCAGTTGGCAGAGGACCGCGGGCTCACGGTCGAGAAGCGCCGGGTGACCCTCGACGAGTGGCGTGACGGTGTGGCCGACGGCTCCATCACCGAGGCGTTCGCCTGCGGGACGGCCGCAGTGGTGACCCCGATCGCGGAGCTCCGCGGCGAGGGCTTCACGATCGGTTCGCCGACCGAGGGCGCCGGGGAACTCACGATGTCCCTGCGCGACGAGCTCACCGACATCCAGTACGGCCGTCGTCCCGACCCGCACGGGTGGATGACGAAGCTGACCGACGCGTCCTGATCGACGTCCGAGCGTGGGTAGGGTCGAACGGTGAAGATCGCACGGTTCAGCAGCAAGGGTGAAGACCCCCGGTACGGCATCCTCGACGAGCGGCACCTGGTGGTGCTCGCCGGAGACCCGATGTACCAGGGGTTCGAGACCACGGGGGAGCGCGTCGCACTCGCCGACGCCAAGCTCCTCGCCCCCGTCATCCCGCGGTCGAAGGTGGTCGGGGTGGGGCTCAACTACCTCGAGCACGCCTCGGAGATGGACGAGCGCGCTGGCGACGACCCGGTGGTGTTCCTCAAGCCGAACACCTCGGTGATCGGACCCGACGAACCCATCCGTCTGCCGGCGGACATCGGCCGCGTCGATCACGAGGGCGAACTCGCCATCGTGATCGGATCGCTCGCCAAGAACGTG
Organism: Curtobacterium sp. PhB146; assembly: GCF_004342995.1. Lineage (NCBI taxonomy): Bacteria > Bacillati > Actinomycetota > Actinomycetes > Micrococcales > Microbacteriaceae > Curtobacterium > Curtobacterium sp. PhB146. The sequence goes on from NZ_SMBN01000002.1 coordinate 797,671, forward strand.
CGGCGTGAGGACTTCGCGAGCGTCGTGCTCGGGTACACGATCGCCAACGACGTGACCGCCCGCGACCTGCAGGCCCGCGACGGCCAGTGGACCCGTTCGAAGGGGTTCGACACCTTCTGCCCGCTCGGTCCGGTGATCGAGACCGAGATCGATCCGTCGGACATCCGAATCGAGACCCGCGTGGACGGCGACCTGCGCCAGGCGGGTTCGACGAACGAGATGGTCCACGACATCCCCTCGCTGGTCGAGTTCGTGTCGTCGATCTGGACCCTGCTGCCCGGTGACGTCATCCTGACCGGTACCCCCGCCGGGGTCGGCCAGATCCGCGACGGCGAGGTCGTCGAGGTCACGATCTCGGGCATCGGCACGCTCAAGAACCCGGTGATCGCGCGCCACTGACCCGGCTCGTCACCACGACGGCCCGTTCCCCCTCGGGGGAGCGGGCCGTTCCGCGTTCGGGGCCGTCCCGGGCGACACGCCCGGGATGCAGCCTGGCTTGGCGCAGCCGTTCGTCCCTGCGTAGAGTAATCACTCGTTGCCACGGCGGCGGAGAACGGAACGGCTGAGACGGTCACTGGGTTTACCCGGGGATCTTGTCCGCCACGGTTCTTCCCCGGGCAGCGGATTCACCAGCCTCTCTGGCGGAGCATCTTCGGGTGTCGAGCGGGGGAGTGCGTCTGGTCCTTGAGAACTCAACAGCGTGCACATTGTCAATGCCAATTTATTGATTGACCTCGTGCCTGGGCAGCTTCGGTTGTTCAGGT
>NZ_SMBN01000003.1:0-422697 GCF_004342995.1 Curtobacterium sp. PhB146
CGGTCACATTCCGAACCCGGAAGCTAAGCCTCTCAGCGCCGATGGTACTGCAAGGGGGACCTTGTGGGAGAGTAGGACGCCGCCGGACTTAACGTAGTAACACCAGGGAACCCCTGACCAGCACTGGTCAGGGGTTTTCTGCGTTCACGGGTCTGCCGAGCAGGGCGTGACGGTAGCATTGGCGGGTCATGACTGCGCCATTCACCACTGCTTCCGGGTCCGAGATCCGCGTCCGTTTCTGCCCGAGCCCGACGGGGACCCCGCACGTGGGGCTCATCCGCACGGCGCTCTTCAACTGGGCGTACGCACGCCACACCGGCGGCAAGCTGGTGTTCCGCATCGAGGACACCGACGCCGCGCGGGACAGCGAAGAGTCCTACGCGCAGATCCTCGACGGCCTGCGCTGGCTCCGGCTGGACTGGGACGAGGGCGTCGACGCCGGCGGTGAGCACGGACCGTACCGGCAGTCGGAGCGGACCGCGATCTACGACGACGTCATCGCGAAGCTCAAGGCGTCCGGGCACATCTACGAGTCCTTCGTCACGCCCGAGGAGATGGAGGCCCGCAACAAGGCTGCCGGGCGCGATCCGAAGCAGGGCTACGACAACCACGAGCGGGACCTGTCCGACGACGAGCGTCAGGCGTTCCGCGACCAGGGCCGTGAGCCGGCGCTGCGACTCCGGGTCCCGGACCGTGACCTGAGCTTCGACGACCTCGTCCGTGGCGAGATCACCTTCAAGCAGGGGACGTTCCCGGACTTCGTGGTCGTCCGGCCGAACGGCAAGCCGCTGTACACGTTCACGAACCCGGTGGACGACGCCCTGATGGGCATCACGCACGTCCTGCGCGGCGAGGACCTGCTGTCGTCGACCCCGCGGCAGATCGCCCTGTACCAGGCGCTGTACGAGATCGGGCTCGCACCGGCGATCCCGGTGTTCGGTCACCTGCCGTACGTCATGGGCGAGGGCAACAAGAAGCTCTCGAAGCGCGACCCCGAGGCGAACCTGTTCCACCACCGCGACGCCGGCATGATCCCCGAGGGGCTCGTCAACTACCTGGCCCTGCTGGGGTGGTCGATCGGTGCCGACCGCGACGTCTTCTCGATCGACGAGATGGTGGCGGCGTTCGACGTCACCGACGTCAACCCGAACCCGGCGCGCTTCGACCACAAGAAGGCCGAGGCGATCAACGGCGACCACATCCGGTTGCTCGAGCCGTCGGACTTCCGCTCCCGGCTCCTGCCGTACCTGACCGACCTCGTCGCCGACCCGCCGACCGCGGAGCAGACCGAGGTCCTGACGAAGGCAGCGCCGCTCGTCCAGGAGCGCATGCAGCTGCTCGGTGAGGCCCCGGCGATGCTCGGGTTCCTGTTCACCGCCGACGCCGACCTGGTGGTCGAGGACGACGCACTGGCATCGCTCAAGGGCAACACCGGCGCCGTGCTCACGGCCGGCATCGCAGCGCTCGAGCAGCTCGACGACTGGCGCACCGAGGCGATCGAGGGTGCCCTCCGCACGGCGCTCATCGACGACCTCGGGCTGAAGCCCCGGGTCGCCTTCGGTCCGCTGCGCGTGGGGGTGTCCGGACGCCGGATCAGCCCGCCGCTCTTCGAGTCGATGGAGATCCTCGGCAAGGAGTCCACCCTGACGCGGCTCCGCGCCCTCGCGGCCCGCTGAACGGCGAACGATGAGCACCGCGGGAAGCGCTGCAGGACCCACGGACGCGCCGAGTACCCCGGTCGTCCACGACGTCGCGGTCATCGGCGCCGGGCCGGCCGGCTTGAGCGCTGCGCTCAACCTGGTGCGGGCGAAGCGCACGGTGCTCCTCGTCGACGCCAACCGGCCACGCAACGCCGCGACCCTGCGGTCGCACGGCTTCCTGACGCGGGACGGGATATCCCCGCTCGAGCTCCGGAAGCTCGGTCGCGCCGAGGTCGAGGGGTACCCCGAGGCGACGATCGTGCAGGCCGTGGTCGACCTGGTGGCCCCCGACGTCGACGGCTGGCGGCTGCACGGGACCTGGCGCGGTGCCGAGGTGGAAGCGCGGGCGCGGACCGTCGTCGTCGCCACGGGACTGCGCGAGGAGTTCCCGGCACTGCCGATGCTCCGTGCGTTCTACGGCACCGCGGTGCACAGCTGCGTCGAGTGCGATGCGTACGAGAAGGCGGGGGAGCCCCTCGCCTTCATCTGCGAGACCGACGACGTCGTGGACCGGGCACTGCTCATCGCGGCGTGGGCCGACGACCTCATCGTGTACACGAACGGTGTCGCCCCGCTCGACGACGCGGGGCGAGCCCGGCTGGCACGTGCCGGTGTCGTGGTCGACGAACGAGTGATCGAGGACCTCGAGGGCGACCGGACCGGCATGACCGGGGTCCGGTTGGTCGACGGCCACGTGGAGCCGCGGACCGGCGGGTTCGTCCGGCCGACGTGGCACGCCGACCTCGACTGGCTGCGCACCGACACGCCCGGTGCGCCGACGGCCCCGGAGCGCGATGCCCACGGACTCCTCGTCGTCGACCGGGTCGGTCGGACCACCGTTCCCGGGCTGTACGCAGTGGGGGACGTGACCCCTCCCGGGCCGGAGCAGCTCATCGTCGCCGCCGGGCACGGTGCCACGACGGCCGCGGCAGTGCACCGAGACCTCGTGGGTGGTCTCGTGGACCTCCGGGATGCTGTACAGTAGTTGATCGTGCCCCGGACAACGGGGACAGAAGGCCAGCAGGCCTTTTGGGGTATGGTGTAATTGGCAACACAGCGGTTTCTGGTACCGTCGTTCTTGGTTCGAGTCCAGGTACCCCAGCACTCGAAGAACAGCCCCCGGGATCCCCGGGGGCTGTTCTCGTCTCCGGACTCGTGCGCCGCCATCGCCTCCATCGGCGATCCACAGGCTCCGGACTGCGCATTCCGAGGTTGCGCGGAACCGCACGATGCTCCGCGCCCACCCGGGCCACCCGCGGCCCTGGACCGTCCCCGTGCGGGGGCCGAGCACGCTGGCGGAGGTGCGCCGGGCCTCCCGGTCGGGTTGCGTGACCCCGCACCCCGCGCGACACGGCTCGTGGGCCGTACCGCGTCGGACGTACCGTCGCAGGACCGGCGCGGGACCCGCGGCGGCCCGCCGACGAGCATCCGAGGTGTCATCGTGACCTCTGCCGACCCGCTGACGACGACCGAGCACTGGACCCACCGCGCCGCGATCCCGCTGGCCGACGACCACTCCGTCCTGGACCGCTGGGACCGTGTGGTCGCGCTCCACGGCGACGCCGCTGCTCTTGCCGGGGACGGCCGTCCCTACACGTTCAGCGAGGCGGACCGGGCGGCGCGCGACCTCGCGTCGGTGCTCGGGGCCGAGCTCCGACCCGACGACCACAGTGGTGCCGGCGTCGGCGCCGCGGCCGGTGGGGCATCGAAGCCGGTCGGCATCATGGCCGGCCAGACCACCGAGGCCGTCGTCGCGATCCTGGCGCTCGTCCGCGCGGGGCGCACCGTGGTGGTACTCGACGAGCACCTGCCAGCGGTCCGCCTGGGGCACGTCGCGCAGCTCGCCGGGGTCGACGAGATCGTGGCGGACGCCGCGCGCGCCGACCTGGCGGCGACCGTCGTCGCCGACCGTGACGGCCGGGTGCACGCACTCGACGAGCTGATCGAACGACGCGGCGAGACAGCGGGCAGCGAAACGCCGACGGACACAGCGGCCGACGTGCCCAGCACCCGCCCGGGCGGCCACGACGCGTTCGCGATCGTGTTCACCTCCGGCTCGACGGGTATGCCGAAGGGTGTCGTGCTGACGCACCGGCAGCAGCTCGCGAACGCCGAGCAGGACGCCGTCGCCCTCGGCACCGGACCCGGTGACCGCCTCGGCGTGGTCCTGCCGCTGTCGTTCGCCGCCGGTCTGCTGTTCTCGTTCGACACCCTGCTGAGCGGCGGCAGCGTCGTGCTCCTCGAACCCCGCGAGCTCGGGGTCGAACGCCTGCTCGCACGGTTCTCCGCCGACGGCGTGAACGTCCTCGTCTGCACCCCGCACCTGCTGCGGTCGATCGTCGGCTCGCAGACGGCACCCGGGGCGCAGGCGTCCGGGGCGGGCCCCGCGCTCGGCGGCCTCCGCTTCCTGATGACCACCGGCGAGGCGGTGACCGGCGCCGACATCGCCGCCGCCCGACCGCACCTCGACCCGACGACCCTGCTGCTGAACGCCTTCGGGTCGAGCGAGACCGGCTGCGTGGCCTACTGCCCCGTGGAGCCCGGTGCCCCGGTGCCCGAGGGCGTCGTGCCCGCTGGGTGGCCGCTGCCCGGCAAGCAGGTGCTCGTGCTGCGCGAGGACGGCAGCCCCGCCGACCCGGGGGAGACCGGCGAACTCGTCATCGTCTCCCAGGGCCTGACCGCCGGGTACTGGGGTGCCCCGGAGAAGACCGCCGAACGTGCCGGACACACCGACGACGGCACGCCGACGTGGCGGCAGGGCGACCTGGCCCGGATCGAGCCGGACGGCCGGCTCGTGCTGCTCGGACGCTCCGACGACGCCGTCAAGGTCCGCGGGTACCTCGTGGAACCGAGCGAGGTCGAGGCGGCGCTCCGCGCGATCCCCGAGGTGCACGACGCCGTCGTCACCGCGCAGGTCGACCCGCCCGCCGTCACCCGCCTCGTCGCGTACGTCGTCGGCCGTCCGGGCCAGCGCACACCGGCGCCCGCGGCCCTGCGCCTGGCCCTGCGGGACCGCCTGCCGGAGTACATGGTGCCGGCGTCGATCGTGCCGATGACCGAGCTGCCGCGGAACGAGCGCGGCAAGGTCGACCGGGCCGAGCTGCCGGGTGCGCCGAGCATCGAGACCGAGATGGTCGAGGGCGAGTACGACCAGTGGGAGCTCGTGGTCGGGCAGATCTGGGCCGAGGTGCTGGGCCTGCGCGGCGTCCACCTCGACGAGGACTTCTCGGCCCTCGGCGGCGACTCGTTGTCGGCGGAGGAGATGCTCGCGCTCGTGCAGAGCCGTCTCGGCATCGACCTGCGCTCGTCAGACGTCCTGCAGCACCCCACGCTCCGGGCGTTCGCCCGACGGGTGCGGAGCGGCACGACGGCGCTGCCGAGCCACCCCGACGTCGTCAAGGTGTCCGGCGCGCGCGAGTCCGGCCGTCCGCCGGTGTTCTGCTTCGCCGGCGGTGGAGCGCTCGCCCTGACGTTCCTGCCGTTGTCCCGCTACCTGCCCGAGCACGACGTGTACGCGTTCCAGCAGCACGGCCTCGAGCGTCGGGGCATGCCGGACTGGAGCATCCAGGCCAGCGCCCGCCGGTACGTCGCCCTGATGCGCATCGTGCAGCCGCGCGGACCGTACCTGCTGGTCGGCCACTCGCTCGGCGGGCTGATCGCGCTCGAGATCGCCCGGCTGCTCACCGAGAGCGGCGAGCAGGTCGAGCACGTCGCGCTGCTGGACACCTACCTGCCGCGGACCGGGGCCGAGGGGGTCCGGAAGCACTTCGGACGGCTCGAGCCCCGCGAACACCGCAACCCCGCCGTCCGTGTCGTCGGCCAGCGCCTCGCCGGGGCCGTCCGGCGGGTCATGCCGTCCGGCATGTCGTGGGGCGAGCACGTCGCGAAGCGCGCGCGGGCCTACAGCGCTGGTGTGCTGCGGCACGGCGGGCAGAAGGACTTCGACGCCTTCTTCGACCAGGCCGAGCTCGTCACCCGGCGGCACCACCCGACGCCGTTCCACGGACGGGCGACGTACGTGCTCGCCGATGCGAACCCGGACGCGACCGGCTGGTCCGCGCTGCTGCGCGGGCGGACCGAGACCGTGCGGATCGCGGCCGAGCACAGCTCGCTGCTGCGGGAACCGCACGTGGCCGACCTCGCGACGGCGCTGCGTGCGGCGTTCGCGACGGAGGGCGCGGCCCGGAACTGAGCCGGGTGACGGACGGGAGGCGCGGGGCCAGCTGGCACCGCGCCTCCCGTCCGCCTGTCGGTGCGTCCACGGCACGTGGCCGGCACGCGGTGTTGCGGGTTTCCGTATCCGCGGCCGAGTGTCCGCAATGGACCGCACCGCGCATTGACCGCCTGCCAGCCCACGACGATGGTTGGACACGCGGGGGAGAGTACCCACTCACCTGCGAAGCCGGCGGCGTCGTACCCGCGTCCCGCTGCTCGACCGACGACGGTCACCGTCGTCGATGCGTCATCCGAGGACGCGCCGCTCGTCACACGAGCCACAACCCGACAGCAACCCTGACCCGACAGGACCGCGCCCATGCCCGCACGTACCGTTCGCCCTGCAGACCCGAGGGTCTCCGTCGTCATCCCGGCGCGGAACGAGGCCCGAAACCTCGAGATCATCCTGCCGAAGCTCCCGCCGGTGTACGAGGTGATCCTGGTCGACGGCAACTCCGTCGACGACACCATCGCCACCGCGCAGCGCGTGATGCCCGACATCCGCGTCGTGCACCAGACCCGCAAGGGCAAGGGCAACGCCCTCGCCTGCGGGTTCGAGGCCGTCACCGGCGACGTCGTCGTCATGTTCGACGCCGACTGCTCCGCCGACCCGGACGAGATCCCGCGCTTCGTGCAGGCGCTCGTCGAGGGCGCCGACGTCGCGAAGGGCACCCGCTACTCGCTCGGCGGCGGCAGTGACGACATCACGATCGTCCGCAACCTGGGCAACCGTGGCCTGAACATGCTCTGCAACATCATCCTCGGCACCCGCTACAGCGACCTCTGCTACGGCTACAACGCCTTCTGGGCCGACGTCCTGCCGGAGATCGGCCTGCTGTCCTCCGAGCTGCCGAAGCCGTCCGACGGCTCGATGCTCTGGGGCGACGGGTTCGAGATCGAGACCGTGCTCACCTGCCGCTGGTCGGCCGCCGAGCTCGCGATCACCGAGGTCCCCAGCCACGAGAAGCTCCGCGTGCACGGCTCGAGCAACCTGAACGCCGTGACCGACGGCATCCGGGTGCTGAAGTCGATCATGCACGAGCGTCGTCGCGCAGCGATCGGCCGCTCCGAGGTCCGTCGCGCCGCGATGAGCGTCGTGCCGCCGGCCGAGCAGCTGGCCGCCGTACCGCACGCCGCCGCACCGCACGCTTCCGCACCGCACGCTCCGGTCCACGCCGCCGGGCACGCCCCGCTCGGCGCGCACGCCCCGCACGGCGCCCCCGTCGCGGCCGTCGCCAGCCTCGAGGAGGAAGTCGCGTGACGACCGTCGCGGTCGTCATCTGCGCCTACACCCAGCAGCGCTGGGGCGACCTGCAGGACAGTGTCGAGTCCGCCAAGCGCCAGCCCGAGGCCCCCGAGGTCGTCGTCGTGATCGACCACGAACCCGAGCTCCTCGCCCGCGCCGCGGCACGCTGGCCCGAGCTCCGCGTCGTCCCGAACACCGAGGACCGCGGCCTGTCCGGTGCCCGCAACACGGGCGTCGCCCTCACCGACGCCGACGTCGTCGCGTTCCTGGACGACGACGCGACCGCCGACCCGGACTGGCTCGGCCACATGCTCACCGCCCTCGAGGACCCGGACGTCGTCGGCGTCGGCGGCCGGGCCACACCGTCCTGGCCCACCGCCACCGGTGCCGGCCCGTACGCCGACGAACTCCTCTGGATCGTCGGCTGCTCCTACCGCGGCCTGCCCGAGACCCCCGGCGACGTGCGCAACGTCATCGGCTCGAGCATGGCGTTCCGCCGTGACGCGATCATGCTCGCCGGCGGCTTCCGCTCCGGCATCGGCCGCGTCGGCAACCAGCCGCTCGGCTGCGAGGAGACCGAACTCTGCATCCGCATCGCCCAGGCCCGTCCGGGTGCGCGCATCCGCCACGAACCGCGCTCGAACGTCTCGCACCGGGTCTCCCCGGACCGCGTGACGATGCGCTACCTGCGCCGTCGCAGCTACTACGAGGGCATCTCGAAGGCCGTCCTGAGCCGTCGCGTCGGCACGGGTGACTCGCTCGCCAGCGAGTCGACGTACCTGACGAAGGTCATCCCCGGAGCGGTGCTGCGCGAACTGCGCCACATCGGTCGTGGCGGTGCCCTGCGTGCCCTCGCGATCGTGCTCTCCGTCGCGTCGACCGTCACGGGCTACGCCGTCGGGCGTGTCCTCGGCGGCGTCGTCGTCCGCACCCCCGCGGCCGCCCCCGTCCCCCAGCCGGTGGGGACGCGGTGACCCGCGCGACCCTGGCGATGGTCATCTCGCCGATCGTGACCGGGCCGCTGTCCCCGACGTGGGACGGCGCCCTGTGGGTCGGCGAGGTCGACCGGGCCGACGTGCACGCGTCCAGCCACCGTGACGTGGTCGCACTCGAGGGCGCCGCGGGCTACCGGCGCGCTCGACTGCTCGTCCGCGACCACGGCGAGCCGCTCGGCTTCGTCGAGGCGGACATCACCGAGCGTCGCCGCATCGGTGGGACCATCGACGTCCGCACCCTCCAGCGCGCGATCCGGCCGATGCCGGTGCCCGAGCGTCGGCCGGCAGCAGGTCTGGTGCTGCCGTCCGTCACCGTGGTGCTCTGCACGGACGGGGCCGCTGGCACCACCATGCGGTCGGTGCTCGCCAACGAGTACCCCGACTTCGACGTCGTCGTCGTCTCGCACGGCGCCGACGACAGCGGCACCGCGACGGTCGAGATCGGCGGTCGGCGCGTCACCACGATCGCCGCGCCGACCGGTGGCCTCGCCGCCGCCCGCAACGCCGGACTCCTCGCCGCGAGCGGCGAGGTCGTCGCGTTCGTCGCCGAGGGCGCCGTCGTGGACGGTGACTGGGTCGCCGCGTTGGCCACCGCCTTCGCCGCGGACCCCGACGTCGCCTGCGTCACCGGGCTCGTCCCGAGCGCCGAACTGCGCACCCCCGCGCAGCGCTGGCACGACGACCGCACCGCAGCTGGCCGCACCGTCCGCCGTCGGGTGTTCCGCCTCGACGGCACCGACGACGCGCCCCCGCACCACCCCTTCGCCGCCGCTGCCTACGGCACCGGTGACAACCTCGCCGTGCACCGCGCGACCGCGCTCCGGATCGGCGGCTTCGACACCGCCTTCGGACCGGGCACCCGCGTCGGTGCCGGCGACGACCTCGACCTCTTCACACGACTGCTGTTCGCCGGATCCGCGATCGCCGTCGAACCGGCCGCCATCGCGTGGCAGCGATCGGCGGACGACGTCGCGTCGCTCCGCGCCGCTGCAGCCGCGCACGGCCACGGACTCGGAGCCTGGATGACCAAGAACGCCATCGACCGCGAGTCGCTCACCGCATCGGTGGACGCAGCGCCCGAGGCGCTCAGCGCCTTCGCACGACTCGGCCTCGAGCAGGGCGACCGTGCGACGGACATCGCCGGCGACCAGCCCGGGGACGCGGACCGCGTGCCCGACGCGGTCGACGCCGAGTTCGCCGCCACCCAGCGGCGGCTGCGCGGGGTCGAGCAGCGCTCGGTCCTGACGGCGCCGTTCCTGGCGCTCGTCGAACGACTGCGTGGTGGTGGCACGATCGACCGGAACGCCCGCGGTCGCCACGAGCTCCTGCACGGTCTGGCCTCGGCCGGTCCCGCCCGCCCGCTCGCGGTGGACGCGATGAGCCCGATCGCACGACTCACCGCAGCGGCGATCGTCGTCCTGACGCTCCTCGTCGCCGGGGTCGCCGCGATCGCCGGACTCCCGGTACTGCGGGGGAGTGCGATCGGCGTGTACCTGTTCGCGCTGCTCGGCGTCGCACCCCTGCTGCTCGTCCGCCCGATGCCGCTGGCACGCTTCAGCGTCTTCGCGGTCACGGCGTCGCTCGTCGGCACGATCGGCATCGGCTACACGATGGCGACGTTCCAGCTCTGGAACCCCACGGTGCCGTTCGTCGGGGTCGTCGTGCTCACCGCCGTCGCCCTCGCGATCGCCGTGCCGCGTGACGTCGCCGAACTGCAGCGCGCCCGCCTCGAGCCGGCCGCCGTGGGCGCCACGGCCCGTCGCTGGACCACCACCGACACCGTCACCGCCGGCTCGGTCGTCGGCCTGCTCGTCATCGTCGTCGCCGCGCTCACGCACATCGGCGACCCGGTGCCGGACGGGCTGTTCGGGTCGCTCGGCCCGGGCCTGGTCATCGGACTGGCGATCGTCGTCGCCGCTGCCGTCGTCGCCCTGGTGCGCGGTCGCGGACTCGCGATCCCGGTCGTCGTGCTCGGCGGGTCGATCCAGCTCGCACAGGCCATCACCTACGGCATGCCCACCGTGATGGCGGCCGCCCGTCACATCGGCGTGCTCGAGTACATCCGCCGCTGGGGTTCGACGAACCCGGCCGCCGACATCTTCCAGACGTGGTCCGGCCTGTTCGCCGGCGGCGCCTGGGTCGCGGACGTCGGCGGGATCGACAACGCGATGACCATCGCCGCGTGGGTCCCCGTCCTGCTGGCCTTCAGCACGACGATCGCCGTCGGGGTCCTGGCCGCCAACTGGCTGCCGGGCAACCGTCGCCCCTGGATCGCCGCGTTCCTGACCGCGATGACCGGCTCGCTCAACACGACGTACTTCTCGCCGCAGTCGGTGGGCATCCTGATGTCCCTGGTGATCCTCGTGCTGGCCGTCGGCCCGCTGCGACGCACCGCGGTGACCGCCGCCGACGGCGTCCGCTCGACGATCCTGCGGGCCCGCCGCGTCGGCCTGTCCCGGATCATCGCGATCACCCTGATCGGCATCGTGCTGGTCGTCACCCACCAGATCTCGCCGTACCTGACGGTCGCCGCCCTCGTGACACTCATCGTGTTCCGACTGCTCCGCCCCTGGTGGTTGCCCGTCGTGGTGCTCGTGCCGGCCGTCGGCTTCGCCCTGCTGAACGACGACATCCTCGGCAAGTTCCTGTCCCTGGGAGCCGTCGGCAAGGTGCTCGACAACGTGCAGCCGCCGTCGCACGACATGACGGTCCTGCCGAAGCCGCTCGTCACACGGCTCGCGTTCGACATCCCCGCGGCGGCCCTCGTGGTCCTCGGCCTCGTCGCCGTGATCACCGTGCTGATGCGCCGCGACCGCCTGCACTGGGGACTGCTGGCCACGGCAGCGAGCCCGATCTCGCTGCTCGTCGCGACGAACTACGGCCAGGAGGGCATCTTCCGCGTCGTGCTGTTCGCGACACCGTGGATCGCGATCCTGGCGGCGGGGCTCCCGATGCCCAGCGGCCGGCTGGCTCCCGTCGGTCGACTCGTCACCCGTGCGGTGCAGCCCACGGCGGTCAAGGTCGTCGTCGCTGCGGCCGCGGTCGCCGCGATGGTCGGCATCGGCGCGTTCGGTCAGACCGCCCTCGACTGGAACCGCGTCCCGACGCGCAGCCAGTCGGCGGCGACGCAGTTCTACGACGCGACCGCGCCGAAGGGCTCCATGATGCTGCTGACCGGTTCGGCGAACGCCGTCCCGAGCAACACCGGCGCACGCTACTTCGACGTCGGGGCGCTGTCCCGCGAGGTCCTCGGGGCGTACCCGGAGCCGGAGGGCTACGACGCCGAGGCCGACGTGTCCACGATGACCCGCCAGCTCGTCCTGGACTGGCCGGCGACGAAGTACTACGCACTGGTCGCCGAGCCCTTCGGCGCCTACGACGAGCGGTACGGGTACCAGACCGACGCCGACTACCAGGAGCTCGCGGCCGCGATGGCCGACTCGCCCTACTGGAAGCGCGTCTTCGGCTCCGGCACCACCGCCGTCTACGAACTGACCCCGGCTGGGCTGGCGCATGCGACGAACTGAGGAACGCACGGCCCGGGCCTCCCGGCGGACGTGGCGCACGCGCGCCGCGTCCGCCGCGGCGGTCCTGGGGGTCCTGGCGGTCGTCGTCGCCGTCATCGCCGGACCCGGCGGTGCGATGTCTGCCGACGCACGAGGTCGGAAGACACCGCCGCCGAGCACGCCGACCAGTACGCCGACGCCCACACCGACGCCGACGCCGACGCCCAGCAGCACACCGACGGGTGGCACGGCCGCCGCGAACGCCGACTGCAGCGCCGGCCGGGTCCTCACGATGGTGGCGCACGCCGACGACGACCTGCTGTTCTCCGGAACCGAGCTCCGCGCCGACATCGACGCCGGCAAGTGCGTCCGCTCGGTCATCGTCACCGCCGGTGACGCCGGCAAGCCCGCCTGGTACTGGCAGTCCCGCGAGAACGGGTTGATGGCGTCGTACGCGTCGATCGCCGGCGTCTCGTCGAACTGGACCGCCGGGCAGCTCTCGGTCGCCGGCCACACGCTCCGCACGGCGACCCTGGCGACGGCCCCGCGGCTCAGCCTGGTGTTCCTCGAGCTGCCGGACGGCAACATCGACGGCTCCGGCTTCGCGGCCACGGGCAGCGAGAGCCTGGAGAAGCTCTACGAGGGCCAGATCAGCACGATCCACACCGTCGCCGGGGCAGCCCAACCGACGTCCTTCTCGCTGACCGACCTGCGCGCGACGTTCTCCGGGCTCGTCACCGGGTACGCGCCGACCGAGATCCACACGCTCGACCACGGCGGCACGTACGGCGACGGCGACCACAGCGACCACCACACCGTCGCGTACCTCGCCGACCAGGCGCAGTCCGCCTACACTGCGGCGCACACGTTCACGGGCTACCTCGGGTACCCGATCGCGGACCGCCCGTCGAACCTGAGTTCCGCGCAGACGGCCGCGAAGGCCGCCGCCTTCTTCGCGTACGCCGCGTACGACGGTGAGACCTGCGGGTCCACCTCCGCCTGCGCGTCGCGCCCGGAGGGCTCCTGGCTGAGCCGGCAGTACGCCGTCGGCTCGTCGGCCCAGCCCCCGACGGACCCGCCGACCTCGCAGGGCACCGACGTCACCGCCGGCGCGACCGTCACCGCGAGCGCCGAGAACCCGGCCGACGGTCAGACCGCCGTGAAGGCCGTCGACGGCGTCGTGAGCGGCTACCCGGACGCTCCGACGGCCGAGTGGGCGGCGCCCGGCGGCCGGGCGGGCACGTGGATCCAGCTGAACTGGTCCGCGGGAACCACCCTGCACGAGATCGACCTGGCCGACCGGCCGAACAGCGACGACCAGGTGACCGGCGGCACGCTGACGTTCTCCGACGGCACCAGCGTCGCCGTCCCGTCGCTCGACAACGGGGGAGCCGTGCAGCGTGTCGCGTTCAGCGCCCGCCAGGTCACCTGGGTGCGGTTCACGGTCGGTTCCGTGAGCAGCACGACCCGGAACGTCGGCCTCGCCGAGATCCGGGCGTTCCGGCCGGCGGACACCACGCCGACGCCCACGCCGACGCCCACGCCGACGCCGACCCCCACGCCCACCCCGACGCCGACCCCCAGGCCCACCCCGACGCCGACGCTGTCGGACGTCACCGGGTCGGCCACCCCGACCGCCGCGTGGGACGACCAGTCCACCGGGCAGACCGTCGCGAAGGCCGTCGACGGCGTCGTGTCGGGCTACCCCGACAACCCGACGGCCGAGTGGGTCGCCCCGTGGGGCCGGACCGGGGTGTGGATCCAGCTGGACTGGGCCGCCTCGCAGCACCTCGGTCGGATCGTCCTGAACGACCGCCCGAACAGCTCGGACCAGGTCACCAGCGGCACCCTGACGTTCTCGGACGGCAGCCAGGTCGCGGTGGGCACACTGCCGAACGGCGGCGACGCCCTGACGGTCGACTTCACCCCGCGTGACGTCACCTGGGTGCGGTTCACGGTGACGGGCGTCTCGAACAGCACCGGCAACGTCGGTCTCTCCGAGATCCGCGCGTGGACGACCGGGTGACCGACGAGCAGGGCGACGGCCAGGAGGCCCGCCCCACCTGGTCGGAACACGTCGCCGACGACGCGGCATCCGCCCACGGCGCCCCACCGGCACACGGTCGCGGCCTGTCCCGGCACCGGCCGCCGCGGCGCCCCGGCACCCGCCGGACCGCGCTCGCGGCCGGCGCCCTGCTCGTGGTTGCCGGCATCGTCGCCGGCACCACGACCGCGACCACCACGGCGAACGGTGACGACGTGACCCTCGACGACCCGAGCGGCGTCTCGATGCCGAGCTCCGAGCCCGAGGGGTGGACCCGGGTGTTCGGCGAGGACTTCGCGGACGCCGCGACGAACCGGACCTTCGAGTCCCGGTACTCGGACCGGTTCGTCGCGTACCACGGGTTCGCCGACACCGCGGGGACGGGGCGCTACCAGGCGTCCACCCTGTCGGCGCACGACGGCGTGCTCGACGTGCGTCTGCGGACCACGCGCGCCGGGGTGCCGCTGGCGGGCGGTGTCGTGCCGCTCGTCGACGGCGAGTGGGGCGGGCAGACCGCCGGCCGGTACAGCATCCGGATGCGCAGCGACGAGGTCGACGGCTACGGCGTCGCCGTGCTGCTGTGGAGCGACGAGAACCTGTGGTCGGACGGTGAGATCGACTTCCCCGAGGGGGCGCTCGGTGCGCCCGCCTGGCTGAACGTGCACTGCCTGGCCGACCCCGCCGAGAAGTGCATCCACCAGCAGACCGAGGCGTCGCTGCAGGACTGGCACACCTACACGATCGAGTGGACCGCCGACCGGATGTCGTTCCTGGTCGACGACGAGGTCGTCGGCACGACCACGGAGAACATCCCGACCGCTCGGATGCACCTCGTGGTGCAGGCCGGGTCGAACGACGGGAACCCACCGGCGGACGCCGCCGGGTCGCTCCTCATCGACTGGATGACGATCGACGTGCCGGCGGACGGTGCCGCGCCGAGCGCGTCGCTGCCGGACGACACCGCGACGACGGACCCGAACGACTGAGCGGTGCCGACGTCGTCGTCGGCACCGCTCGGTCTTCGTCCATCAGTGCTTTGCGTGCGCCTCGAGCGCCCGGAGCAGCGCCGCGACGTGCCGCTCCCGGCCGTAGCGGTCCCGCACCCAGGCGCGGCACCGGTCCGCGAGTCCCGGTTCGGTCCCGGCCGCGTGCAGCGCCTCGAGGACCTTGTCGGCCAGCGCGGCGGTCTCGGTGGGGTCGACGGTGAAGCGCGTCCACTCGCCGCTGAGGATCTCGGCGGTGCCGCCCGACGCCGCCGCGACGACGGGGCGTCCGGTGGACATCGCCTCGACGACCACGCGGCCGAACCCCTCGGGCTCGATGGAGGGTGCCACCACGACGTCGGCGGCGTGCAGCAGGGGGACGACGTCGTCGCGCTCGGGCACCACGACCACGGATCCCTCGGGCAACGCGGCGATCGCGCGGTGCACGGCGGGGGCGTCCTGTGGGTACAGCGCACCCGCCAGGACGAGCACCGGAGCCGGGGCGGGCGGTGTGCCGGGCCCGACGAGGACGCGGGCCGACGCGTGGACGCGACCCCACGCCTCCAGGAGGGCCAGGACGCCCTTCGACCGCGTGAGCCGTCCGTAGTAGAGCACCACGGGGCGGTCCTGGTCGAGGCCGAGCGCAGCGCGTGCTCGGCGTGTGCTCGCCGGCGTGGCGGCGGGGAACGCCGCGGTGTCGACGCCGTTCGGGACCACGTCGACGCGGTCCGGCGGGGCACCGACGGCGGTCCACGCACGGGCCATCGCCGCCGAGACCGCGAGGTACCGGGTCCGGCCGCCGGCGAACGGGCCGAGCCGACGGTAGTTCGGGGCGTGGTGCAGGTGCACGGCCAGGGGGACGCCGGACACGAAGGACACGACGCGGCCCCACGGCAGGAACTCCGGACGGTTCAGCCACAGCACGTCCGGGCGTGACCGGCGGAGGCGCAGGCCCTCACGGACGAAGCGGAACACGTCCGTCGGGGCGGTCCGGATGCCGAAGCGGTAGTCGCGGGCGTGGCGCAGTCGGACACCGAGCCGGTCGAACACCGCGCGGCCCTCGTCCGGGTCGCCGTCCGGACCGGCGCGGTGCCACACCTCGACGTCGTGGCCGGCTGCGACGAGCTCGCCGACGTCCTCGACGACGCAGCGTTCGACACCGCCGGTGATGGCGAGTCCGTTGGTGGCGACGACGACACGCAGCGGACGGGGGGGTGGAACGGGTCATGCGGATCCTCCGCGAGCGAGTTTCAGGCGGCGGAAGAACCAGGGCAGGCACGCGGCGACGCCGACGATGCGCACGATGTTCCACGCCAGGTCCTGCGGCGGGAGGAGCGAGGCCGCAGCGACGACGATCGCGATCGCGATGGCGAGCAGCACCCGGCGTCGAGGGCCGCGCCACTCACGGCGGTCCGGCAGGGAGGCCTGCTGCAGCGCGGCGAGGATGGCGTAGGCGATGACCGTGGCGATGCCCGCGCCGACGATGCCCGTCAGGGGCACCAGCACCAGGTTCGCCGCGATGTTCACGACACCGGCGACGGCGCCGATGACGCCGACCGTCACGCCGCGGCGCTCGACCAGCAGGAGCCGGCCGGTCGCACCGCTCGCGACCACCGGGAACGCGGTCAGGGCGACCACGAAGACGACGACGGTGAGGGACTCGACCCGGTACGACGCCGGGGCCAGGATCGGCAGCGCCACCGGCGACACGAGGGTGACGGCGACGAGCACGGGGGCGAGGAGCATGTAGAGCTCGTCCCGGGCGTGCATGGCGAGCCGGCGGCGGGCCACGGCGTCGCGGAGGGCGGCGAAGTGCGGCGCCCAGGCCTGGTTCGTGAAGGTCAACAGCAGGATGACCGCGGAGCCGACGACGTAGGCGATCTGGTAGCGGGCGACCTCGTCGGCACCGAGCAGACGCTGCACGACGAGCCGGTCACCGGCGTTCAGGACGAAGTACGACAGGCTGCCGAGCGCGATCGGGACACCGAGCTTGAACGCCCGGACCGTGGTGCGGTGGTCGAACAGACCGCGGACGCGCGGCTTCGTGGCGATGATGCCGATGACCATCGCGGCACCCTGCGCCACGACCCCACCCCACGCGTACGTGGTCGCGTCAGCGTGCACGGCGGCGAGGAGCCCGAGACCGATGATCGACCCGCCGACGGACGACAGCAGGCTCGTCACGGCGAACACGCGGATGCGGTCCTGGGCGACGAGCAGCGCGAGGGACAGCTGCACGATCGCGGCGGGCCCGGTCCAGAGCACGGCGACCAGCAGCAGGGGGTGCTGGTCGACGAAGCCCGCGGCGTCGCCCCAGAGCGGGATCGACACCAGGGCGAACACGGTGACGGTGACCGCGGTGACCATGCCGACGAACATCAGGCCCCGGGCACGCCGGTCGTCGCCGTCCTCGGCGCGCTGCAGCACCGACGCCTGGTCGATGCCGCAGACGGCCACGACCACCAGGGCCTGGTACAGCGCGATCGCCGAGGCCAGCACGCCGAACTCTGCCGGTGGCATCAGGTGCGCGAGCACGGGGGAGATCAACGAGCTCACGACGAGCTGCATCGACCAGACGACCACGTAGAGCAGGCCCCGGCCGAACAGGACGGACGAGCCGCGTGCGACGGCGATCGAGTCCGTGTCGGTGGACAGCGCGCCGGGGGCCGCCGGCTGCACGGACGCCTCGAGCTCGTCGTCGTCGGGCTGTGCCGCCAGCGCAGCCGCCTCGGCCGCACGCGCCTCGCGTCGGGTCTGGGGGACGGTCACTGTGCCACCACCACCGGCTGGTCGTCGGCTGACGTGCGGAGCCCGAAGGTCGCGTCGACCACGTCGAGCAGGTCGGTGCTCCGGGACGTCGAGAACTTCCGGGCGAACACGTACGGGGTCGACTGGTCAGCCGCGGTACGACGCTCCAGCACCCGGCCGGCGTCCTCGATCCCGAGCCACGGCGGGCTCTTCTGCTTCGTGCCGTCCCACCCGATCCACCAGAGCGGCTGCACCGCGTGGGCGTCCGCGAAGTCCGGGGTGAACGCCGGGGTCAGCAGGACCGACGGCACGAAGGTCTCGTCGCCGATCCACACCCGCTCCCAGAACGCCACCAGGTCGGGGCGCCCGTCGAACACGTCGACGACCCCCTGCGCGTGGTGGCGGGCCAGGACCTTGAGCTGCGAGCCGCCGCCGAACACGACGTCCCGCGGGACCCGACGGGGGACCGGCAGGCGCAGCATGTGCTTCCGCCACGCCCAGTGCCGGAACCGCACGCGCGACCGACCGCCGTCGCGACCCCACGCGGGGTGCGGGAGCGGCTTCGCCTCGACGAACGACCGCCCGGGGTTCGCGGTCAGGAGCGCCGAGATCTCGTCGGCGTCGGCCAGCGGGTAGTCGCTGCCGGTCAGCAGCGCCACGTGCGTGGCGTCCGTCTGCGCCAGGGCAGCACGGTAGCCGGCGACCTCGGCCGCGACGTTCTCCCACTTCGCCCACCCGGTGCGCATCCGCGGCAGCACGTGCACCCGTTCGGGCAGGCCGGCGGTCATCGCCTCGAAGACGTCGTCGTCGGTGCTCGCGTCGCAGTGCAGGAACACCGGGAACGGGTCGAGCGCCGCCACGAGCCGACGGACGTGCGTCGGGTCCTCGTGGGCGAGGACGATGCACGCGAGTGGCGTGGGAGTGATGGCCATGTCCGCGACGCTAAGCGGGCCCGGCAGCACCGACAAGGGAGGTCGGGACCACCTGCGGGGGAACGGCGGTTTCCCGCAGGCGCCCCCCGATCGAGGGGGGTCGCGAGGGGGATCGCGTCAGGGGGATCTCGTCAGCGGGCGCGGCGGAACTTCGGGCAGTCGCAGAGCGCGCAGTCCGTGCCCGGACGGTAGTGCTCGTGTGCCGCCTGGGCGTGCCCGCACGTGCTGCACGCGGCGTCGTCGGCATCGAGGTGCACCACGACGAGGTCGGACGCTTCGGGGTCCGGAACCAGGTGCAACGTCGGGCGTGGACGCCTGGTCAGGCCGAGCCGGTCCATCGTTCGGGCCAGCGGCATGCGTCCTCCTCGTGTCCGGCGGGGACCGGGGTCGCACCGGCGGGTCGACCGGCGTCTCCCGCGAGTCTAGTGGCGGCAAACCGCAGCCTCCCCGCATCCTCCGAGCATCGCGGTTGACCCCCTGTCGACGCGCGCGGAGCATTGCCACGTCCACCCGACCAGACCGGCCCGACGGGACGAACATGACCGACCACACCACCACCGCGGAACGAGCCCTCACGCTCGACCCCGCGATGCCCTCGCCCGACGCCCCCACCTGGGTCGGAGCTGCCTGGGTCGGCGCCGTCGACCGGTCCGCAGCGCTCGCCGCCGACACCGTGCACCTCGCCGGCGCCGACGGCTTCCGCCGCGCCCGCCTCATGGTGCGCGACGGCCGCGACGTCGCCGGGTTCGTCGACGTGCGCGTCGACGACCGCGGGGCGGTGGACCCGGCCGAGCTGGGACCGGCCCTGCGCCGGTTGCCGGCCCCGGGCCTCCCGGTCGACGCCCCTGCGGACGGCGCACGCGTCTCCGTCGTCATCGGCACCCGCGAGCGCCCCGTGGCGCTCGCGCGCGCCGTGCGCTCCGTCCTCGACTCCGCCTACGACGACTTCGAGCTGTTCGTCGTCGACAACGCCCCCGTCACCAGCGGCACCCGCGACGTCGTGGCCGCCGTCGACGACCCGCGCGTGCACTACGTCCTCGAGGCACGTGCCGGCGTCTCCCGGGCCCGCAACGCCGGACTCGCACTGGCCACCGGCGGCATCGTCGCGTTCATCGACGACGACGTCGTCGTCGACCGCCACTGGATGGCCGCCATCGCCGCCGCCTACGACCGCGACGCCGACGTCTGGTGCGTCACCGGACTCGTCCCCAGCGGCGAACTCCGCACCCCCACGCAGCGCTTCTTCGACGAGCGGGTGACCTGGGCGCGGAACCTCGAGCGCCGGGTGTACCGCACGTCCGCCCCGCCCGTCGACGAGCCCCTGTTCCCCTTCACCGTCGGCGCGTTCGGCACGGGCGCGAACATGTCCGTGCGCCGCGACGCCGTCCGCCAGCTCGGCGGCTTCGACGTCGCCCTCGGCCCCGGTACCCGCGCCCGAGCCGGTGAGGACCCCGACCTGTTCACCCGCGTCCTGCTCGCCGGTGGGGCGCTCGCCGTGGAGCCCTCGGCCGTCGTCTGGCACGAGCACCGCAAGGACCGTGCCGCGTTGCGCTCGCAGGCGATCGGCTACGGCACCGGGCTCGGCGCCTGGGTGACGAAGCTCGTGCTGCGGCCCTCGACGGCGTTCGCGGTGCTGCGGCGTGCGGCCGGCGCGCTCCGCCGGCTCGGTGCGCTCGGGCAGGGTGCCGACGAGCGCCCCGTCGACGCGAGCGGCGGCTGGCCCGTCGACGCCGAGTTCACCGAGGCGACGCGCGGGCTCAAGCGCGCCGAGCTGACGGCCGCGCTGGGCGGGCCGTGGCGATACGTGGCCGGGCGGCTGACCGCGCGCTGAGGCGCCGGGCGCCGGGCGCGGCTGGGCGGGGTCGCCGCACCCGGTTTGCGACAAGACGGTCGTCGTACGACACGTGTCTTGTCGCTTGTTGCGTGCGCAACGGTTGCGTGCGCGTGGGGGCGACGTCCTCGACGTCGTGCGACATCGCGAGTGTCGTACCGCGTCGGTCGGACCCGACAACGAACGGACGGGAGGCCCGTGGCGACACTGCCACGGGCCTCCCGTCCGTCACGCTGCGCGACTACGGCCGGAAGCGGCCGGCCTCGACGTCGCGCCAGCGGCGTCGGCTGCGGAACCAGGCGGCCGGGCCGGCGGGGAACCCGCGCAGCTCGTGGTACGCCAGGGTCTTCGGGATGCGCGTGGTCGAGGCGTCGTTGGTGACCTCGGTCGCGGCGTCCCGGCGTCCGGCCAGGCGGGAGAGCATCTGCTTCGACTTGACCTTCGCCGCGAGCGGCATCAGGCGTGCGAGGACGGCGACGTGCCGCTTGTCCTTCGCGGCGAGCGCGAACATCAGCGCGGTGAAGCCGACGCCGTTGCCGTGCAGCTGCTTGTGCAGGTCCTCGATGGTCTGGCGGTGCCGGTGGTGCACGACCGCGCGGGGCTCGAAGCCGATCTTCCCGCCGCGCCACAGCGTCTCGATGAACATCGCCAGGTCCTCGCCACCACGGGCGGGGGAGCCGGCGCCGAGGGTGTGGTCGAAGCCGCCGACGGCCTCGATCAGGGTGCGACGGTAGGCCATGTTCGCGCCGGCGCCGTACGCGCCGATGCCGTAGACGGCGAAGTGCTTGAGGACCTCGCCGGACGGGGTGACCGCCGAGACGCGGGCGTGCCGCATGGTGCCCTGCACGTCGTCCGGGACGATCGTCACGGGCGAGAAGGTGCGCTCGGCGCTGAACCCGCCGTAGTACGCCTCGTACCAGATCTGGGCGGGGGTGGTGAGCTCGCTCGGCAGGATCACGCCGGTGACGGCGTCCAAGCCGGGCTCGCTGACGAACCGGGACCCGACGGCGCGGAGCCACTGCGGGTCGACGCGGACGTCGTCGTCGGTGAAGGCGATGACGTCGCCGGTCGCGGCGGCGACACCGGCGTTCCGTCCGGCGGACAGACCGGGGCGGCGTTCCTCGACGAGGCGGACGTTCCGCCCGGCGAGCATCGCGGGCAGCGCGTCGCCGGCGGGGACGCGGACGCGGTTGTCGACGAGGATGACCTCGTGCCGCGGGTAGTCGAGGTGCTCGAGGACGTCGAGCAGCTTGCCGAGGTCCTCGACGCGGTCGACGATCGTGGACACGACGACCGAGATGGTCGGCAGGTCGTCGTCGGACACCGCAGGGACGTCGGCCAGGACGGTCTCCTGCAGCGCCTCGAGGGCGCGGGCCGCGTCTGCGGGGTCGTCGGTGAGCAGTACGTCGAGGGTGCCGGTGGGGTGGCCGCCGCGGTAGCCGATCACCATGGCGGACTCGCCGGTCTCGTCGGCGACGAGACGGGGGAGCGGGGCGTCGAGGTCGACGCCGATGACACGGCGCGGTGCGGGCACGGTGTCGGCGGGGTGGAGGGTGGCCATGTCGTGGACGCTACGTGGGGCCGTGGGTGCGGACAACGGTGCGGGACACCGGTGGCGGTGTTCATGCGGAGTTCCGCAGTGGCGCGCAGGGGTCCCTCGAACGAGGGTGAGCGCTCACCCAGGAAGTCTCCGGGACTTCCAAGGTCACGCTCAGGTCACGGAACCGATGCAACCGGTTGCGGAACCCCTGCGGCGGGCGTAGCTTCCTCCACCAGCAGGCAGCGGCGCCTGCTCCAGGGCAGTGTCGTCGAACCCGATCGATGCCCCCTGGTGATCTCAATGAGGAGACAACGCTGTGAAGACAACACGCTCCAGGGTGCGGTTCGCATCCGTTGCCGGGGTCGCCGTCATCGGCCTCGTGCTCACCGGCTGCTCGAGCGGGAGCTCCGGCGCCGGTTCGGACGACGCCAAGAGCGGCCAGGACAGCCGCGGACCCATCACGTACGTGCAGGGCAAGGACAACTCGAACGTCGTCCGCCCGCTGATCGCGAAGTGGAACAAGGCCCACCCCGACGAGAAGGTCACCTTCAAGGAGCAGTCCGACCAGGCCGACCAGCAGCACGACGACCTCGTGCAGCACTTCCAGGCCAAGGACGCGAACTACGACGTCGTCGACGTCGACGTCGTCTGGACCGCCGAGTTCGCCGCGAAGAGCTGGCTGACGCCGCTGACCGGTGACATGAAGATCGACACCTCGAAGCTGCTGCCGGCCACGGTGAAGACCGCGACCTACAACGACACCCTCTACGCCGCCCCGCAGACCTCGGACGGCGCGCTGCTCTACTACCGCAAGGACCTCGTCAAGACGCCTCCGACCACGTGGAAGGAGATGATGGCCGACTGCCAGATCGCGAAGGACAAGGGCATCGGCTGCTACGCCGGGCAGTTCGCGAAGTACGAGGGCCTGACGGTGAACGCCTCCGAGGCGATCAACGGCTCCGGTGGTTCGGTGCTCAGCAAGAGCGGGGACCCGGACGTCGACACCTCGGACGCCAAGGCCGGCCTGCAGAACCTGGTCGACGCGTTCAAGGACGGGAACATCCCGGCCGAGGCGATCACGTACCAGGAGGAGCAGGGTCGCACGGCGTTCGAAGCCGGCAAGCTGCTGTTCCTGCGCAACTGGCCGTACGTCTACAACCTGGCGAAGACCGACGGGTCGAGCAAGGTCAAGGACACGTTCGGCATCGCGCCGATCCCGGGTGCGGACGGCACCGGTGCCTCGACGCTCGGCGGCCACAACGCCGCGATCAGCGTGTACTCGAAGCACAAGGCGACGGCGCACGACTTCCTCGAGTTCCTCATCTCGAACGACACGCAGAAGTTCTTCGCGACGCAGGGGTCGCTCGCCCCGGTCGTCGGTGACCTCTACACCGACTCCGAGCTGACGGGGAAGCTGCCGTACCTGCCGACGCTGCTCAAGTCGATCGAGTCGGCGGAGCCGCGCCCGGTCACGCCGTTCTACCCGGCGGTGACGAAGGCGATCCAGGACAACACCTACGCGGCGCTCAAGGGATCGAAGTCGGTCGACGAAGCCATGAAGGACATGCAGGACGCCCTCAAGGCGGCGACCAGCAGCTAGCGACACGCGGCTCACGCCGCATCGGACTGGAGGCACGGTGCCATCCCGGCACGTGCCTCCAGTCCGCCCCTACTTGCGTTCCGACACCCCCGGCAAGGAGGCCGACCCGTGTCAGCAGCAACCGAGATCCCCGCAGCCATCCCCAACCCGACGGGCATGGAACCGAAGCGCCAACGGCGCAAGGGCGGACTCAACGCCGAGCACGGCCGGTGGGCCGTGTACCTCATCGGCCCGACGATCTTGCTCCTCGCGATCGTCATCGGCTACCCGGTCATCAGTGCGATCATCCAGTCGTTCCAGCTCGACCAGGGCCTCGACAAGGCCACCGGCCTGTTCGTGCAGGGCGGGTTCGCCGGCATCACGAACTACGCGCACTGGCTCGGCCAGCAGTGCGGCAACGTCACCTGCCCGCCCGGCAGCCTCGGCTCCCAGTTCTGGGTGTCGATGGGCAACACGTTCTTCTTCACGGTCGTCACCGTGGCGTTCGAGACGGCCATCGGCGTGTGGATGGCGATCATCATGAACCGCAACTTCAAGGGCCGCGCGCTCGTCCGTGCCGCGATCCTGGTGCCGTGGGCGATCCCGACGGCCGTCACCGCGAAGCTCTGGTACTTCATCTTCGACGCGAACGGCGTCCTGAACCACGTCCTCGGGCAGCAGATCCTGTGGACGAGCGGCGAGTGGGCGTCCCGGTGGGCGGTCATCATCGCCGACACCTGGAAGACCACACCGTTCATGGCGCTGCTCATCCTGGCCGGGCTGCAGCTGATCCCGGAGGAGGTCTACGAGGCCGGCAAGATGGACGGCGCGTCGACGTTCCAGCGCTTCGTGCTCATCACCCTGCCGCTCATCAAGCCCGCGCTGATGGTCGCGATCCTGTTCCGCGTGCTCGACGCGCTGCGCATGTACGACCTGCCCGCGATCCTCACCGGCGGTGGCGGTGGTTCCGGCAACGCCACCACGACCCTGTCGATCCTGGTCGTCGAACAGATCCGGCAGGGCTTCAACTCCGCGTCGGCCCTGTCGACCATCACCTTCCTGGTGATCTTCATCGTGGCGTTCGTCTTCGTCCGGTTCCTCGGCGCCAACGTCGTGCAGACGCAGGCCGCCCAGCAGAAGGGTGAACTCAAGTGACCCTCGCAGCAGACCGCCCCCGGTCCACCGCAGCAGCACGCGACCGCGCCGTTGACCGCGCCGACGTCCGGGTCCGCCGCGACACCGGCCCCCGGATCCGCACGGCCGTGCAGGCGATCGTCATCGCCGTGTGGTGCCTCCTGCCGTTCTACTGGATGGTGGTGACGAGCTTCCGCGACGTCGGGTTCACGTTCGACGCCACCCCGTGGCCGACGCACGTCACGCTCGACAACTACGCGACGGCGTTCTCCACGTCGCTCGGCAACCACCTCGGGCGGGCGCTCGCCAACAGCCTGCTCATCGGCGGCGTCGTGACGATCATCGCCCTGCTCGTCGGCACCACGGCGGCGTACGCCCTCGCCCGCCTCGAGTTCGGCGGCAAGTCGCTCATCGCCGGCGCGATCCTGGCGGCCTCGATGTTCCCGGGGGTCGCGCTCATCTCCCCGCTGTTCCAGCTCTTCACGGACATCGGGTGGATGGGGACCTACCAGGCGCTCATCCTGCCGAGCATCTCGTTCGTGCTGCCGCTGACGGTCTACACGCTCGCGTCGTTCTTCCGCGAGATGCCGTGGGACCTCGAGGAAGCAGCGCGCATCGACGGCTGCACCCGCGTGCAGGCGTTCCGGCGGATCATCCTGCCGCTCGCCGCCCCCGCGGTGTTCACGACAGCGATCCTGGCGTTCATCTCCAGCTGGAACGAGTACCTGATCTCCTCGCAGCTCTCGAGCGACGCGACGCAGCCGGTGACCGTGGCGATCGCCTCGTTCGCCGGGTCGCAGCCGCACCAGGAGCCGTACACGGCGGTCATGGCCGCGGGCACGATCGTCACGATCCCGCTCGTCATCCTGGTCCTCATCTTCCAGCGACGCATCGTGGCCGGCCTCACCGCCGGTGGCGTGAAGGGTTGACGACCATGGCACAGCGCGGACCCACCCGGCCCACGGCCCGGATCGAAGAGGCGATCGGCTTCGTCGGCATGTTCGGCATCCTGTTCCTCGGCGCCACGGTGTTCTGCGAGGTCACCGGTCGACCGGCACTCGGCTGGGCACTCACCCTGCTGGTGTGCGTGCTCGGGGTCGTGGCGCTCGACCGGTGGCGGGTGCGGGTACTCCGCCGCCACGCGGTCGCCGACGGGGCCACCGACGGCATCGGTGCCGCTCCTGCCGTCGCCCCCGTCCGCACCGCTCGCGGCGACGACACCCGTCGTCAGCCACGGCCCTCGGCGGACGGGCGGGTGCACCAGCACAGCGGGTGGGACGAGCTCGCACCAGCGGGTCGTCGTGCACCGCACCGAGCGCACCGGACCGCAGCGGCCGTCGCGCAAGCAGTCCCCGGCACTGCAGCCGACCGTCCGGCGGGCGTGACACACGGTACGGACGGCTGACGGGCCTCCCGGGTCGCATCGATGGGGATCCAGGAGATCGCGACCGTCACGGGACTGTCGAAGTCCACGGTGTCGCGAGCGCTGCGCGGCATGGAGAACGTGGCGGAGACCACGATCGACGAGGTCCGACGGGTCGCCGACGAGCTCGGGTACGTCCCGAGCTCGGCGGCGGCCGGCCTCGCCACCGGGCGGCAGCGCGCCGTCGGCGTCGTCGTCCCGGTGATCGACCGGTGGTTCTACGTCAAGGCACTCGGCGGCGTCGACGCAGAACTCCGGCGGGCCGGGTACGACCTCGTGCTCTACAACCTGGGCGGGCCGGGCGGCGACCGCGACCGGGCGTTCCGGCGTTCGATGCTGCGGCACCGTGTGGACGCTCTGGTCCTGCTGTCCCTGGTGCTGGACGCGACCGAGCGTGCCGAGCTCGAACTCACCCGGCACCCGATGATCGTCATCGGCGGACCCGCACCGGGTCTGCGGAACATCGGGGTCGACGACCGAGCCGTCACCCGGATCGCGGTCGACCACCTGTGCGGACTCGGACACCGACGGGTCGCCTACGTCGGCGGGCAGGACGAGGCCGGCATGAACGTGGCGGTGCCGCACCTGCGGCGGGACGGGTTCGTCGACGCGATGCGGGCCGCCGGACACGCGGTGCCGGACCGGTGGCTGCTCGACGGGCGGTTCTCGTTCGCCGGTGGGCTGGCGGCGGGGAACGCGCTGTTCGGCGGGCGCGCTGGTGCCGGTGCCGGCGCCGGTGCCGGCGCCGGTGCCGGCGCCGGGCCCGATCGCCCCACTGCCGTGTTGTGCGCATCGGACGAGATGGCGCTCGGGGTGCTCCTCGCCGCTGGGCAGGCCGGGCTGTCGGTGCCGGGGGACGTCTCCGTCATCGGGATCGACGGCCACGAGTACGGCGCCACCGTGGGCTTGACGACCGTGGCACAGGACCCGGAGGCGCAGGGGCGGGCAGCGGCGCGGGCAGTGCTCGCCGAGGTCGACGGCGGCGCTGCCGGAACGATCGTCGCGGCGCCGGCGCACCTGGTGGTGCGGGGGACGACGGGGCCGCCGCCGGGGTGAGGGTGTGTGGGGCGTGGCGGCGTGGCGGCGTGGCGGACTCGACTCGGAACGACGATCCCGATGTCGCACGACAACAGGAACGTCGTTCCGAGTCGGCCCCCGCCCGAGCCCGCCCGGCCCGCCGCGGGTAGCGTCGCCCGCATGGAGGTCACGAAGCTCGAACACGCCTGCCAGATCCTGTCGGACGGCGACGCACGCCTGGTGCTCGACCCGGGCGACTTCACCCGCCCCGTCGACGCGACCGGGGTCGTCGCGGTCGTCGTCACCCACGAACACCCCGACCACGTCACGCTCGAGCAGCTGCACCGGATCCTCGCCGCCAACCCCGACGCCGTGGTGTTCGGCCCCGAGGGCGTCCGCGCGGCGCTCGCCGACTCCGGCATCGCGGTCGAGGTCGTCACCGACGGCGACCACCGCACCGTCGGCCCGTTCGAGCTCGACTTCCACGGCACGCGGCACCAGCTCATCCACTCCTCGGTGCCGATCGTCGACAACACCGGCGTGCTCGTGAACCGCACGCTCTTCCACCCCGGCGACTCGTACACCGACCCGGGCGTGCCCGTCGAGGTCCTCGCCGCACCCGTCGGTGCCCCGTGGCTCAAGGTCGCCGAGATGATGGACTACGTCGCCGCGCTCGCCCCGGCCCGGGCCTACCCGATCCACGAGGCCACGCTCTCCGACATCGGCTACGGCATGCACACCGGTCGGCTCCGCGAGGCGCTCGCGCCGAGCGGCGTGCTCGAGATCCTGCGGCCGGGGGAGTCGCTCACGATCTGACCGCGCGGGACCGCGCCGTGGTCGCTTCGTGAGCAGAAATGGTCGGGTGGGACCGACCGACGCGACCATTCCTGCTCACGAAGTGCGGCTCCGGACGTGCGCGCGGTCGGACGGGAGGCCCGTGGCGGGCCCGCCACGGGCCTCCCGTCCGATGGGCGGTCGCGTCCACGGCCGCGCAACGGATGCGTGTGCATGTTGCGACAGAGCGCGCGTCGTTCAACCGGTGTTCTGTCGGAATCTGCACGTGCAACGAGCGCCGTATGCCGGGCGCGGCATGGCGGCACACCCGGGCGACACGCCTCGTTTTGGCGCGATGCGCGGCTTGTGCAATACTTGTCGAGTTGTCGGAACGGCCCCATCGTATAGCGGCCTAGTACGCTGCCCTCTCACGGCGGTAACGCGGGTTCGAATCCCGCTGGGGTCACCACAGGTGACATGCTCCGAGTCCGACAACAGCCGCGGCCCCATCGTATAGCGGCCTAGTACGCTGCCCTCTCACGGCGGTAACGCGGGTTCGAATCCCGCTGGGGTCACCAGCACCACGAAACCCCCGACGAGCTCCGGCTCGCCGGGGGTTTCGTCGTCGTGTGCCAGGCTGCTTCCGTGTCCAGTGCCGTCCAGCTCATCCGGTCCGCAGCGCTCAGTGACGTCGCGGAGTACGCCTACGCGTCCACCGTGGCGGCCGGGACACGGCTCGTGTTCCTCGCGGGGGCGTGTCCGCTCGACGAGCACGGCGCGACGGTCGCCGTCGGTGACGTGGCCGGGCAAGCCGCGCAGTGCATCGCGAACCTGCGGACGGCGCTCGCAGCCGCCGGCGCGGGGGTCGACGACCTGGTCCAGACGCGGGTGCTCGTCGCGACGACCGAGCAGCAGGACCTCGTCTCCGCCTGGGACGTCGTCCGCGCCGCGATGGGAGACCACGACGTGCCGAGCACGCTGCTCGGCGTGACCGTCCTCGGCTACGACGACCAGCTCGTCGAGGTCGAGGCGATCGCCGCCGTCGCCGACTGAGCAGTACGCTGGACGGGTCGTCAGACCCGGCAGTGGGGCCTGCCGGACCCAACCGCGCACGAAGCGCCAACGGTCCCTATCCCGAGAACACCGCACGCGCGGAGACGATCCGGCGTGCTCGGCGATAGGAGTACCGATGACCGATGCGCGACCGCCGCACCTCCGCTGGCGCTTCCTGGCCCTCGTCGCACTCGGCGGCGCGATCGGGACCGCGATGCGCGCACTGCTCGCCGAGGCGTTCCCCGGCCACGACGGCATCAGCTGGGTGATCCTCGCGATCAACGTCGTCGGAGCCTTCTGTCTCGGGCTCCTGCTCGAGGCGCTCGCGCTGCGTGGCCCCGACGTCGGAGGCCGCCGCACGCTGCGGCTGCTCGTCGGCACCGGCGTGCTCGGCGGCTTCACGACGTACAGCACGCTCGCCGACGACACCGCGCAGTTGCTCGACGTCGGCCGGTGGGGTGCGGGCAGCGGGTACGCGCTGCTGTCCGTCGTCCTCGGGCTCGGCGCCGTCGTGCTCGGGGTGTTGATCGCCGGGCGGCTCCGGCCGCGTCCGACCGGCCCGGACGGAGGCGCGTCGTGAACCCGCTCGAACTGCTGCTCGTCGCCGTCGGCGGGGGAGTCGGAGCCGCGCTCCGGTTCCTGCTCGACGGCCTCGTCAAGGCGCGCACGTCCCGCTCGCGGACTGCCGGGTTCCCGCTCGGGACCGTGCTGATCAACGTGTCCGGATCGCTCGTCCTCGGGCTGCTCACCGGCCTCGGGCAGGCCGGGACGATCCCGCTCCCGGCGGTCGCGGTGCTCGGGACGGGCATGATGGGTGGGTACACGACGTTCTCGACGGCGAGCGTCGAGACCGTCCAGCTCCTCCGATCCGGCAAGCCCCGGCTCGCCGTCCTGCACGGCCTCGGGATGCTCGTCGTCTCGGTCGGCGCAGCTGCGCTCGGCCTCTGGATCGGAAGGAACTCATGACCTCGGAACGCCCCGGCGAACTCGTCCTCGTCCGTCACGGAGAGACGGAGTGGTCGAAGAGCGGGCAGCACACCGGCCGCACCGACATCCCACTGACGGACAACGGTGTCGAGCAGGCGAAGCGCGCCGGCCGGTACCTGGCCGACCGCTCGTTCGCGTTGGCCCTGTCGAGTCCGCTGCAGCGTGCCCGCGACACCGCGCACCTGATCGGCGTCGACCCGGAGCTCGACGAGGACCTGTACGAGTGGGACTACGGCGCGTACGAAGGGCTCACCACCCCGCAGATCAAGGTGCTGCGCCACGGGCCGTGGGACCTCTGGACCGACGGAGTGCCCGCCGGCGACACCCCCGGTGAGAACGCCGCCGAAGTCCGGGTCCGTGTCGAGCGCATCCTGAACCGCGCTCGTCCGGTGCTCGCCGAGGGCCAGGACGCTGTGTTCGTCGCGCACGGCCACGTGCTGCGTGCCCTCGGCGCCGCGTGGATCCGGCTCGCGCCGCAGGACGGTGCCGTACTGAAGCTCGGTACCGCATCGGTCAGCGTCCTCGGCTACGAGCACGGCCGCCCGGTCATCGACGCCTGGAACATCCAGCCCCGCGACTGACGCGCCCGTTCTTTCCCCGAACGCGCGCGATGGTCGGTGGAATCGGGCACACCTGGTCAGAAGAAACGACCAGGTGTGCCCGGAACGACCAGGTATGCCCGGAACGACCAGGTACTCAGACCGTACGGATCGCGCTCGTGGCACCCAGGGCTCGCCCGCGCCGCCGCTCGATCGCGCGCCCCACGAACAACAGCCCAACGCTGACGAGCGCACCGAGGGTGGTCTGCGCGACCCGGTCGAGCGCGAGGAGCTCCGGGGCCTCGGGCAGGCTCAGCCACGACACTGCGAGGGCGAGCGGCGTCAGGAACAGCAGGCAGACGGCGTAGTTCCGGGCGACGAAGATCTCCGCGAAGAACTGCCCCACGACGGCGATGACGACGATCCACCACGCCGACGGCTCGAGCAGCAGGATCCCGACGGCGATCACGGTGCCGCCGATCGTGCCGATGAAGCGCTGGAACGCCCGGATCACGGTGTGCCGCTGGCGGAGCGCGGGCAGGGTCGAAACCACCGCGATGACGGCCCAGTACGGGTGCCCGAGCCAGGGGATGGTCGACGCCACCCCGCCGGCGACGAGCGACCCCACGACGTTGAGCGCCACGGTCTCCCACAGCGCGGCCGTGCGGAGGATGCCGAAGCCGCGCTCCTTGAGCGGCGCCAGCGGCCGGAACCGGTGCGGGGCGCGCGGGTGCCACACGTGCCGGATGACGAACCCGGACATCGCGACGAGCCACGCCCAGACGACCGAGCAGACGATGATCGTCGCGACGAGCGGGACGTCCGCGGGCTGCAGCGGCACGAGGGCGGAGACCACGAACGCGAACACGGGGAAGATCGGCTGCGCGGGGATCGTCCGCAGGGTCGACAGGGTGCAGACCGCGACGACGAGCACGACGACGAGCCCGGTCGCCTGCAGCCAGAGCGGGGAGCCGAGCAGGGCGACACCGATGCCCGCGAACATGCACAGGGTCTGCAGCGCACCCGCGATGCCGGTGGTGACGGCGCGCTGCCGGTAGGGCTCGGTCGCCCCGAAGATCGCGGTGAAGCCGGCGAACATCGCGAACGCGGCGTAGCCCGGCATCCCGAGGGCGATGAGCAGCGCCAGTGGTGCACCGCCCGCGATCGCTGCGCGTGCCGCGCCCTCGAGGTTGATCGTCCGGGTCGAGTGCGCAGGTGTCGTCATGTCCCGACCATCTTCCCACCGCGACGGGTGTCGTCGAGTCGCCACGGGCCTCCCGGTCGACCGCCGCACCGCGTGGAGAACGCGACGACGCGTTGGTATACCAATGGTAGAGTCGCCTGATCGTGCCGCGGTCGCGGCGCAACGACGAGAACGAGGGAGTCGAGCTCATGGGTAGGACGCTCGCCGAGAAGGTGTGGGACGACCACGTCGTGGTCAAGGGTGAGGACGGGAACCCGGACCTCCTCTACATCGACCTCCACCTCGTGCACGAGGTCACGAGCCCGCAGGCGTTCGACGGTCTGCGCCAGGCCGGGCGCCCGGTGCGCCGGCTCGACCTGACGATCGCGACCGAGGACCACAACACCCCGACGCTCGCCATCGACCGCCCCATCGCGGACCCGACGAGCCGGATCCAGATCGAGACCCTGCGCCGCAACTGCGAGGAGTTCGGGGTCCGCCTGCACTCGCTCGGCGACAAGGAGCAGGGGATCGTGCACGTCGTCGGCCCGCAGCTCGGCCTGACGATGCCCGGCATCACCGTCGTCTGCGGCGACTCGCACACCAGCACCCACGGGGCGTTCGGGGCCATGGCGTTCGGCATCGGCACCTCCGAGGTCGAGCACGTGCTGGCGACGCAGACCCTGCCGCTGAAGCCCTTCAAGACGATGGCGATCACGGTCGAGGGCACGTTGCGTCCGGGCGTGACCGCGAAGGACATCATCCTGGCGGTCATCGCCAAGATCGGCACCGGCGGCGGACAGGGCTACGTGCTCGAGTACCGCGGTTCCGCGATCCGCGCCCTCTCCATGGAGGGCCGGATGACGATCTGCAACATGTCGATCGAGGCCGGAGCCCGCGCCGGCATGGTCGCCCCCGACCAGATCACCTACGACTACGTCCAGGGCCGCGACCACGCCCCGACCGGTTCCGACTGGGACGACGCCGTCGCGTACTGGGACACCCTGGCGACCGACGACGACGCCGTGTTCGACGCCGAGGTCTTCATCGACGCCGACGACCTCGAGCCCTTCGTCACCTGGGGCACCAACCCCGGCCAGGGCGTCTCGCTGTCGGAGAACGTGCCTTCGCCTCTCGACTTCGAGGACCCGAACGACCAGGCCGCTGCGCAGCGGGCCCTCGACTACATGGACATCGCCGCCGGCACCCCGATGAAGGACATCGCCGTCGACGCGGTCTTCATGGGCTCGTGCACGAACTCGCGCATCGAGGACCTGCGGGCCTTCGCGTCGATCATCCAGGGCCGCAAGAAGGCCGACGGCGTCCGGGTCATGGTCGTGCCGGGGTCCGCTCGGGTGCGGCTCGAGGCCGAGGCCGAGGGGCTCGACGTCGTGATCAAGGAGTTCGGCGCCGAGTGGCGGTTCGCCGGGTGCTCGATGTGCCTCGGCATGAACCCCGACCAGCTCGCACCGGGGGAGCGCTGCGCGAGCACGTCGAACCGCAACTTCGAGGGGCGCCAGGGCAAGGGCGGGCGCACCCACCTGGTGTCGCCGCTCGTCGCCGCCGCCACCGCGATCCGCGGCACGCTGTCCAGCCCGTGGGACCTGGCGACGGACGACGCACTGGCGAACGTGACCGACACAGCGAACACCACCGAGGGGACCTTCTGATGGACAAGATCACCACCGTCACCGGCATCGCCGCCCCGCTCAAGCGGTCGAACGTCGACACCGACCAGATCATCCCCGCGGTCTACCTCAAGCGCGTCACGAAGACCGGCTTCGAGGACGCCCTGTTCTCCGGCTGGCGCCAGGACCCCGACTTCGTGCTGAACCAGCCCGAGTACCAGGGCGCGAAGGTCCTGGTGGCCGGCCCGGACTTCGGCACCGGCTCGTCTCGCGAGCACGCGGTCTGGGCACTGCGTGACTTCGGCTTCGCGGTCGTCATCTCACCCCGGTTCGCCGACATCTTCAAGGGCAACGCGGGCAAGCAGGGCCTCGTCACCGCGATCGTGACCGAATCGGAAGTCGAGCGGCTCTGGGCCGAGATCGAGCGGAACCCGGGGGTGTCGGCGACCGTGGACCTGGTGGCGCAGCGCGTGTCGCTCGGGGATGTGGACGTCCCCTTCGAGATCGACGCTTACACTCGTTGGCGGTTGATGGAAGGGCTCGACGACATCGGGCTCACCCTCCGTGACGAGACCTCGATCACGGAGTTCGAATCCCGCCGCTCCAGTTGGCGGCCGAAGACATTGCCGGTGAAGTAGTGAACTCTCTCGTACAGGACGCAGCGGCCGCAGGGGCGCGCGTGGGCCTCAAGTCGGACGAGATCGTCATCCGCGGGGGCAAGCCGCTCGTGGGGCGCATCGAGGTCCGCGGGGCGAAGAACCTCGCGACCAAGGCCATGGTGGCGTCGCTGCTCGGTGACACCCCGTCGATCCTCAAGGACGTCCCGGACATCTCCGACGTCAAGGTCGTCCGTGGGCTGCTCGAGGTGCACGGCGTGCGCATCACCGATCCTGCACGAGGCGAGCTCATCCTCGACCCGGCCAACGTCGAGTCGGCGCACTTCGCCGAGATCGACGCCCACGCCGGCTCGAGCCGCATCCCGATCCTGTTCTGCGGCCCGCTGCTGCACAAGCTCGGCGAGGCGTTCATCCCCGACCTCGGTGGCTGCCGCATCGGCGACCGCCCGATCGACTTCCACCTCGACGCGCTCCGGGCAATGGGGGCCGTCGTCGACAAGCAGGTCAACGGCATCCACCTGACGGCCCCGAACGGGCTGAAGGGCGCGTCCATCGAGCTGCCGTACCCGAGCGTCGGCGCGACCGAGCAGGTCCTGCTGTCGTCCGTGCTGGCGACCGGCGTCACGGAGCTGCGGAACGCGGCGATCGAGCCCGAGATCATGGACCTCATCGCGATCCTGCAGAAGATGGGCGCGATCGTGTCCGTCGAGCCGAACCGCGTGATCTTCATCGAAGGCGTCGAGTCGCTGCGCGGCTACACGCACCGTGCGATCAACGACCGCAACGAGGCCGCCAGCTGGGCCTCCGCCGCGCTCGCCACCGACGGCGACATCTTCGTCGAGGGGGCGAACCAGCAGGAGCTCATGACGTTCCTCAACGTCTTCCGCAAGGTCGGCGGCGGTTTCGACGTGCAAGAGGACGGCATCCGGTTCTACCGCGAGCGCGACACCCTCAAGCCCGTCGTCATCGAGACCGACGTGCACCCCGGCTTCATGACCGACTGGCAGCAGCCGCTCGTCGTGGCGCTGACCCAGGCCGAGGGGCAGAGCATCGTGCACGAGACCGTGTACGAGAACCGCTTCGGCTTCACCGATGCGCTGAACGAGATGGGCGCCGACATCGTCGTCCACAAGGAGGGGCTGCCCGGGCACGACCGCCGTGTCGCCCGTCGCCCGTTCGAGCAGGCCGCGGTCATCACCGGTCCGACGACGCTGCACGCGGCGAACGTCCGGGTCCCCGACCTGCGCGGTGGCTTCAGCCACCTCATCGCGGCCCTGACCGCCGACGGCGAGTCCCACATCACCAACGTCGGCATCATCAGCCGCGGCTACGAGCACTTCATCCCGAAGCTGCGGAAGCTGGGCGCCGACTTCGACTTCGCGGGTTAGTCGCGGTGTCGGTTCCGCAGCCGGGTGACGGTCCGTCGCGTCCGGGTGACGGCCCGTCGGGCCAGGGCGATGGCCGGGAGGCCCGTGGTGCGTCCGCCGTGCAGGTTGCGACCGGGCTGCCGGTGCGTGGACGGCGGTGGAAGCGTGGGGAGCTCAACCCCGCGTTCCGCATCGTGGCGTCGATCGTGATCCCGACGTTCCGGTTCTCGTCGAACTACCACTGGTACGGCCCGAACCGCCTGCCGGCGGACGGTGCCTTCGTGCTCGCGCCGAACCACTTCACGAACATCGACCCGCTGGTCGTCGGCACCGCCGTCTACATCAGCCGGCGGGCCCCGCGGTTCCTGGCCAAGGCCTCGCTGTTCAAGGTGCCCGTCTTCGGCAAGCTCATGTCCGGCATGGGGCAGATCCCGGTCGAGCGCTCCGGCCGCACCCGGTTGAGCGACCCACTCGGCGGCGGGCGGTCGCTCATCGAGCAGGGTGGGGCGATCATCGTCTACCCCGAGGGCACGCTCACCCGCGACCCCGACCTGTGGCCGATGCGCGGCAAGACCGGGGCCGTCCGCATCGCGCTCGAGAACGACGTGCCGCTGATCCCGATGGCCCACTGGGGCACGCAGGGCATCATGGCGCGCTACTCGAACAAGCTCCGCCTGTTCCCGCGGTCGCGCGTGGACGTCATCGTCGGCGACCCCGTCGACCTGTCCGCCTACCGTGGCCGGCCGATCGACCAGCAGATGCTGACCGAGGCCACCGAGCTGCTCATGCAGTGCATCACGGAGCTGCTCGAGCAGCTCCGTGGCGAGCAGGCCCCGAAGACCCGCTGGGACCCGGCGGCGAACAACCAGAAGGAGACCGGCCGGTTTGAGTGACCTCCGCCCGCACGACGATCGTCCCGACCCCGTCGCAGCAGCGCCGGGTGCCTTCGACACCGCCGCGATCCGGGTGGTGATGCAGTCGACCGACAAGCCCCGCGTGGCGGTCATCGGTGCCGGCAGCTGGGGCACCACGTTCGCGAAGGTGCTCGCCGAGGGCGGTGCCTCCACGGTCGTGTGGGCCCGGCGTCCCGAGGTCGCCCGCGAGATCACCGAGACGAAGCGGAACTCCGACTACCTGCCCGGCATCAACCTGCCCCGCACCCTCACGGCGTCGACGTCGCTCGAGCAGGTGCTCGACGGCGCCACCCAGGTGTACGTGTCGGTGCCGTCGCAGACCCTGCGGTCGAACCTCGACGCGATCCGCGAGCTCCTGCCCGCCGGTGTCCCCGTCGTCAGCCTGATGAAGGGCGTCGAGAAGAGCACCGGCCTGCGGATGAGCGAGGTCCTGCTCCAGGGACTCGGCATCGACCAGGACCGCATCGCCGTCGCGAGCGGACCGAACCTGGCGCTCGAGATCGCCCGTCGGCAGCCGACCGCCGCCGTGG
Source organism: Curtobacterium sp. PhB146 (assembly GCF_004342995.1). NCBI lineage: Bacteria > Bacillati > Actinomycetota > Actinomycetes > Micrococcales > Microbacteriaceae > Curtobacterium > Curtobacterium sp. PhB146. The sequence continues at coordinate 36,486 of NZ_SMBN01000003.1, forward strand.
TGTCGTCGTCGAGCGTGGAGACCGCGACCGCTGTCGCCGCCGTCGCGACGAACCCGTACTTCCGGTCGTTCATCAACACCGACGTCATCGGCACCGAGTTCGGCGGCGTGCTGAAGAACCTCATCGCCGTGGCGATCGGCATCGTCGACGGTGTCGGCTACGGCGAGAACACCAAGGCGTCGATCATCACCCGCGGCCTCGCCGAGATGACCGAGTTCGCGGTGTCGCTCGGCGCGCAGCCGTCCACCCTGTCGGGCCTCGCGGGCCTCGGCGACCTCATCGCGACCTGCCAGTCGCCGTTGTCCCGGAACAACACCGCCGGGCGCCTGCTCGGGCAGGGGTACCGGTTCGACGAGGTCGTGCGGCAGATGAACCAGACCGCCGAGGGCCTGGCGTCCGTCGCACCGATCCTCGAGCTCGCCGCCGCGAACGGCGTCGACATGCCCATCGTCAGCCAGGTCGGCGAGGTCCTCGCCGGTAAGCTCGATCCGCGCAACATCGCGCCGCACCTCACCGAGACCGACGAGCCCCAGGGCGAGTGACCGGTCCCGCACCGAGTCACGAAGGGACTCCCGTGCCCACGATCCCCGAGGGAACCGACGTTCCCACGACCACCGTCGCCGTCCTGTTCGGCGGGCGCTCGAGCGAGCACGAGATCAGCTGCGTGACCGCCGGCGGCATCATGGACGTCGTCGACCGCACCGAGTACCAGATCGTCCCGATCGGCATCACGAAGGACGGCGCGTTCACGCTGCAGTCCGACGACCCCTCGCAGTGGGCGATCCGCGACGGCTCCCTGCCGACCGTGCCCGACAACGGCACGCGTGTGGCGTTCCCGACCTCGCCGGCGACGAACGAACTCGTCGTCTCGCACCCGGACGGCTCGGTCACGACCGTCGCCGTCGACGTGGTGTTCCCGATCCTGCACGGTCCGTTCGGCGAGGACGGCACGATCCAGGGCCTGCTCGAGATCGCCGGTCTGCCGTACGTCGGTGACGGCGTGCTCGCCAGCGCCCTGGCGATGGACAAGCACGTCGCGAAGGCCGTCCTCGAGCACGCCGGTCTGCGGGTCGCTCCCTGGACGACCGTGCTCCGCCGCGAGTGGGCGTCCGACCCGGTCGACGTCGCCGAGACGATCGCGGCGCACGGCTGGCCGCTGTTCGTGAAGCCGGCACGCGCGGGGTCGAGCATGGGCGTCTCGCGCGTCGACGGGCCCGACGAGCTCGGCGCCGCGATGGACCTGGCGTTCGAGCACGACTCCAAGGTGATCGTCGAACCGCGGGTCGTCGGCCGCGAGGTCGAGGTCGCCGTGCTCGAGGGCCGTGACGGTGCGCCGCGCACGAGCCTGCCCGGCGAGATCGTCGTGGCGGAGGACGGCTTCTACGACTTCGCGTCGAAGTACCTCGGTGGCGATGAGTCGCTGCTGTGCCCGGCGCCGCTCACCGAGGCGCAGACCGACGAGATCCGGTCGATCGGTGCCCGTGCGTTCGAGGCCATCGGTGGCTCGGGGCTCGCCCGCGTCGACTGCTTCCTGACCGACGACGGCTTCGTCGTGAACGAGGTCAACACGATGCCCGGGTTCACCCCGCTGTCGATGTACCCGCGCTGCTGGGCGGCATCCGGTGTGTCCTACGGCGAGCTGGTCACCGAGCTCATCGAGCTGGGGCGCGCCGCCGTCCGGTGACGCTGGGCGGGGCGACGGGGTCGGCCCGCGTCAGCCCTGCACGTCGGACGGGTCCAGGCACTTGTGCCCGTCCTCCGGCAGCGTCGACACCGCCGTCGCGATGTCCTGCAGCACCGCGCTGCCGGTCTTCGACGTGTCGACGACGACCTGCACCGCGGGGGACCGTCCGAACGTCGTGTAGACGATCTGCTTGCCGCGGTCGTCGCGGATCCAGTCGACCGACCCGAGCGTGAAGCACGGCAGGTCGGACACGGTCGGCACGGCGACGCCGCAGTGGTACAGCGCGGCCTCGGGGTCGCCCCAGGCCGCGGTGGACTGTGCGTTGGTGTTCCGCAGGTCGTACGTCGAGTCGACGGTCGCGGGCAACCGCACCTGTGCGGCCGCGCACGCCGCTGCGTTCGCAGAGGGTGCCGCGCTCATGCCGACGGAGTTCGTGCACCCGGTCAGCCCTGCCGCGAGGGCGATCACGACCCCCGCGATCGCGAGGGTGCGAGGGGTGCGGCGCGCGGTGTCCATCGCGGTCCAGGCTACCGTTCTCGTGTGGACGCGACGTACGACGCCTGGGCCGGACCGACCGTGGGGGAGCTCGGTGAGCTGGTCGTCCTCGACCGGATCACGAGCCGGCTGCCGACGGGCTCGCCGCTCGTGGGGCCCGGGGACGACTGCGCCGTCGTCGCCGCTCCCGACGGCCGGTTCGTCGTGACGACGGACATGATGGTGCACGGCCCGGACTTCCGGTGGGCGTGGTCCTCGCCCGAGGACGTCGGCTGGAAGGCCGCCGCGACGAACCTGTCGGACGTCGCGGCGATGGGTGCGGTGCCGAGTGGCCTCGTCATCGCCCTCGCTGCACCGCAGGACACCCCCGTGGCGGTGCTCGAGGGCATCGCGGACGGGTTCCGCCTCGCTGTCGACGCCCTCGCGCCCGGCTGCGGTGTGGTCGGCGGCGACCTCTCCACCTCGGCGACCTTCACGGTGGCGGTGACGGCGTTCGGCGACCTCGGTGGTCGCGCCCCGGTGCTCCGGTCAGGCGCTCGTGTGGGCGACGTCGTGGCGGTCTCCGGCGAACTCGGTCGTGCTGCCCGCGGGCTCGCACGGCTCTTCCGTGACGGCGTGGACGCGCAGGGCGAGCCGGGCCGTGCAGCGACGGTGGCGAGCGGTGCGGACGCCGATCCGGACGTCGACCGCCAGCGCCGACCCGTGCCGCCGATCGGCGACGGGCCCCTCGCCGCCGCGGCCGGGGCGACGGCGATGCTCGACCTGTCCGACGGCCTGGCGATCGACGCCGGACGGCTGGCCCGTGCGAGCCAGGTGACGCTCGACCTCGATGCAGACGCCCCGCTCGACGAGGTCGCGCTGCACGGTGGCGAGGACCACGGCCTGATCGCGACCTTCCCCGCCGAGGCCCTGCTGCCGGGTGGCTTCCGCCGCATCGGTGTCGTGCGCGACCGTGGCGACGCGGACCTGCTGCGCGCCGGGTCTCCGGTGCCGACGACCGGCTGGGACCCCTACGCCGACTGGGACGGCGCCGCCGGCTGACCCACCCAGCCCGACGTCGGACGGAGGCGACGTGGCGGAGCCGAGCCGGGCCTCCCGGTCAGTGCGCACGCATCTGTCGACGGAACACGCGTCCATCACCCGGTGTCCTGTCGGAAGATGCGCACGCATCCGATGCATGCGCATCTTGCGACACGGCACGCGTCGATCGACTCGTGGATCGTCGCGAAACGCGCCCACGCCCCGATACCCGCGCGGCTCAGGACGCGGCGGCCACGGCCTCCCACGCCACGGTCTCGCCGTAGCTGCGCTTGCTGAACGGCTCGAGCCCCGCGGGCCACGTCGGTTCGGCGGAGCGCTTGCTCCGCTCGACGACCACCACGGCACCGGCGGTCAACCGCGGCACGAGCGTCTCGAGCACCTCGGCGATCTCGTGCTCGGTCACGTCGTAGGGCGGGTCGATGAAGACCAGGTCGAACGTGCGCACCGTCCCGCGCAGGTACCCGAGCACCGGCTGCGGCTGCACGTCGATCCGCACCCCGGGGATCCGCTGCTGCACGGCCTTCGCGTTCGCCCGGCACGCCTGCGCTGCGGCCGACGCGCGGTCGACCAGCACGACCTCGACCGCACCGCGCGACGCCGCTTCGAGCCCGAGGGCACCGGTGCCGGCGTAGAGGTCCGCGACGGAGGTGTCGTCGACGAGCCCACGGGCCTCGAGCGACGAGAACAGCGCCTCGCGCACCCGGTCGCTCGTCGGCCGGGTGCCGGACTTCGGCACACGGAGCGTCGTGTTGCCGGCGGCGCCGGCGATGATGCGGGTCATGCAGCCACCGTATCGGCCGGCGGCATCGTCCACAGGCCGGACGGGAGGCACGTGGCACGTCGGTCGTGCCCGGTACCGTGGTGTCCGTGGTCACCACCGGAACCCCCGCTGCGCCGGCCGCGCCCGACCTCGGTCCGGCGCCCCTCGACGCGCGGCTCGCGAACGTGCTCGGTGGTCGGACCGCGTCCGCGATCCAGAAGGCGTTCGGTCACCGCACGGTGGGTGAGTTCCTCGAGCACGCACCCCGGCGCTACGCCGAGCGCGGCGCCCTGACGGCACTCGACTCCCTGGCGATCGGCGAGCCGGTCACCATCGTGGCCGAGGTGGTCGACGTCCGCGAGCGCACGATGCGTGCCCGCCGCGGATCGATCCTCGAAGCCAAGATCGGCGACGGCAAGGGGCTGCTCACCCTGACGTTCTTCAACCAGGGCTGGCGCACCAAGGACCTGGTGCCCGGTGCCCGCGGCATCTTCTCCGGCAAGGTCAGCGACTACCGCGGTGCCCGCCAGCTCGCCCACCCGGACTACGAGCTCTTCGACCCCGACGACCCCCGCGCCACGGCCGACCCCGGTTCGGACGAAGCGATCCGGTGGTCGCGGCAGCCGATCCCGATCTACCCGGCGACGGCCTCGCTCACCTCGTGGCAGATCGCGAAGTCGATGGGGATCGTGCTCGACACCCTGCCGGACCTGCCCGACCCGGTGCCGGCCTCGGCGCGCAGCCGGCTCGACCTCGTCCCGTTCCGCCGGGCGCTCGAGCTGCTCCACCGCCCCGAGAAGGTCGCGGACTTCAAGCGCGCGCAGGACGCCCTGCGCTACCGCGAGGCGTTCGTGCTGCAGACCGCCCTGGTGCAGCGCCGGATCCGAGCCCGACGCACCGCGGCGACCCCGCGGGTGGCGGCTCCCGGTGGCATCCTCGAGCGCTTCGACGCCACCCTGCCGTTCACCCTGACCGACGACCAGCGTGCCGTCGGTGCCGAGATCGACACCGACATCGCCCGCACCTGGCCGATGCACCGGCTGGTGCAGGGCGAGGTCGGCTCCGGCAAGACCCTCGTGGCCATCCGCGCCATGCTCACGGTGGCCGAGTCCGGCGGGCAGTCCGCCCTCATCGCCCCGACCGAGGTGCTGGCCGCGCAGCACCTGCGGTCCATCGTGAAGTTCCTCGGACCGGACCTGGCGGCCGAGCTCCGTCCGGTGATCCTGACCGGGTCGCAGTCCACCGACGAACGCCGACGGGCGCTGCTCGCCGCGGCGTCGGGCAGCTCGAGGCTCGTGGTCGGCACCCACGCCCTGCTCGGCGACCGCGTCGACTTCGCCGAGCTCGGGCTCGTGGTCGTCGACGAGCAGCACCGCTTCGGCGTCGAGCAACGTGAAGCGCTCCGGACCAAGGGCGCCACTCCGCCGCACGTCCTGGTGCTCACCGCCACGCCGATCCCACGCACCGTCGCGATGACGGTGTTCGGCGACCTCGACGTCTCGACGATCACCGGGCTGCCCTCCGGCCGTGCCGGCGTCGAGACCTTCACGGTCCCGCTGGCGGAGCACCCCGGGTGGGAGTCCCGCATCTGGTCCCGGATGGCGGAGGAGCTCGACAAGGGGCGTCAGGCCTTCGTGGTCTGCCCCGCGATCGACGACGCCCACGCCGAGGACGACGGCGAACCGGCGCCCGCCGAGTCCGACGACGACGCCCCCAAGCGCGCGCCGGCGACCGTGCTCGCCACCGCCGAGCGGATGCGCACGATGCCCGTGCTCGACGGCCGGCGGATCGCGGTGCTGCACGGCCGGATGACGGCGGACGAGAAGGACCGCGTGATGACGTCCTTCGCCGCCGGCGACCTGGACGTCCTCGTCGCGACGACCGTGATCGAGGTCGGTGTCGACGTGCCGAACGCCGCGATGATGGCCGTGCTCGACGCCGATCGCTTCGGCGTCTCGCAGCTGCACCAGCTGCGCGGACGCATCGGCCGTGGGCAGTGGGCGGGCGTCTGCCTGCTCGTCACCACCGCCGAGCTCGAGACCACCTCGCGGGAGCGCGTCGACGCGGTGTCCGCCTCGGACGACGGCTTCGAACTCGCCCGGGTCGACCTCGAGCTCCGGCGCGAGGGCGACGTGCTCGGCGAGCGGCAGTCGGGCGGCCGGTCGTCGCTCAACCTGCTGCGCGTGGTCGAGCACGCCGATCTCATCGTGGACGCCCGTGGCGAAGCCGAGCGGGTCCTCGAACCCGATCCCGAGCTCGACGGGTCCCCGGCCCTGCGCGAGGCACTGGCACGCCGCCTCGACGAGTCCGACGCGGCGTTCCTCGGCAAGAACTGACCCGGAGCCGGACGCCCCGGCACGGACCGGTATCGTCGCTGCCATGGCGCAGATCGCGGTGGTCCCCGGTTCCTTCGACCCCGTCACGCTCGGGCACCTCGACGTCATCGGTCGGGCAGCCGGGCTGTTCGACGAGGTGCACGTGCTCGTGGTGCACAACCCGGACAAGAAGCCCGCGATGTTCGAGGCGGTCGACCGCGTCCGGCTCATCGAGGAGTCCTTGGCCGAGGTCGGCACGCCGGGAACGGTCCGGGTCGGGGAGTGGACCTCCGGGCTCCTCGTCGACTACTGCCGGCAGGTCGGGGCGAAGGTGCTCGTCAAGGGCGTGCGGTCGGGCGAGGACGTCGCCTACGAGACCCCGATGGCGATCATGAACCGGCACCTCGCCGACGTCGAGACCGTGTTCCTGCTGCCCGACGCCTCGCGCTCCCACGTGTCGAGCTCGCTCATCCGCCAGGTGTCGACGCTCGGCGGCGACGTCACCCCCTACGTGCCGAAGGCCGTGGCGGCAGCCCTCGCCGCACGCTGAGCCGCACGCCGAGCCGCGCGCCGAGCCGGAGGCACGGCCGGCCGACGCGCGGACACACCCCCGCCTGCCTCGACTCTCGGCTGCGTTCACGCTAGGGTTGACGATCGTGTCTTCCCACGTGAACAGCCCCTACGCCCTGCGCGTGCGCGACCTGGCGCACCGTCCGGGCGAGATGCGCGAGCACTCGCTCGACATCGTGGTGCCGGACGCGCTGGGAGCCGGTGTGATCGCGGTGCGCGAAGGTGCTCCGCTGCGCATCGACCTGCGGCTCGAGGGCCTGCACGAGGGTGTCCTCGTGTCCGGTCACGCCTCGGCCGACGCGACGGGGGAGTGCTCGCGCTGCCTCATCGACATCAGCGAACCCGTCGAGGTCGATTTCGCCGAGCTGTTCGCGTATGATGCCTCGGAGGATTTCGACTTCTTCGTTCGCGATGACCACGTGGACTGCGAACAGGTCGTTCGAGATGCGGTGGTGCTGGCGCTGCCGTTCCAGCCGGTCTGCCGACCGGACTGCCCAGGCCTCGACCCGGTGACGGGCGAGCGACTGGCCGACCTCGATGAGCAGCCCGTTCACGAGACCCTGGACCCGCGCTGGGCAGCCCTGACCGGCATCCAGCTCGAAGCAGCCGAGCGTGCCGCCCACGGCGACACCACCGACACGAAGACCACCGAGGGCGAGGAGCGGGCCGAGGCCGAGTAGGCCCCGACACCGCCAGCCCCCGTACCGACCACCGACCAACCGAAAGAGATTCACCATGGCCGTTCCCAAGCGCAAGCAGTCCCGTGCGAACACGCACGCCCGTCGTTCGCAGTGGAAGGCCACGCCGATCCAGCTCGTCAAGACGATCGAGAACGGTCAGGTCACCTACAGCCTCCCGCACCGCGCGAAGGTCGTCGAGGACTCGGCCGGCACCCCCCTGTACATGGAGTACAAGGGCCGCAAGGTCGCTGACGTCTGATCGGACCGAACGCATGACGACGACGTCCGGCGCCACGGGGTCCCGCCCCGTTGGGCCGGACGTCGTTCGTCTGCAGGGCCAGCTCGGGGTCGACATCGACCTCGAGCTGCTCCAGCTCGCCCTGACACACCGCTCCTACGCCTACGAGCACGGGGGCATCAAGCACAACGAGCGCCTCGAGTTCCTCGGCGACTCGATCCTCGGCCAGGCCGTGACCGTGAAGCTCTACCGGTCCTTCCCCGACCTCGACGAGGGTGACCTCGCGAAGCGTCGCGCCAGCCTGGTGTCGACGGTCGCGCTGGCCGAGATCGCCCGGATGATCGGGCTCGGCCAGTACCTGCGCCTCGGCAAGGGCGAGGAACAGACCGGCGGCCGCGACAAGTCGTCGATCCTCGCCGACACCGTCGAAGCCGTCATCGGTGCCACCTACCTGTCCGCGGGCCCCGACCCGGCGACCGACCTGGTGCTCCGCCTGGTCGAGCCGCTGATGATCGACCCCGACCGCTTCGGCGCTGCGATGGACCCGAAGACGAGCCTGCAGGAGCTCGCGGCGAGCCTGTCGCTCGGCAACCCGGCCTACCGCGTCACCGAGACCGGCCCGGACCACGACAAGACCTTCAGCGCGACCGTCGTCCTGCAGGGCGAGGACATCGCCGTCGGCACCGGCTCGAGCAAGAAGGCCGCCGAGATGTCCGCGGCGCTCGACGCCTGGACCCGGCTGTCCGGCCGAGCGGCCTGACCGCGTGCCCGAACTCCCCGAGGTCGAGGTCGTCCGCGCCGGCCTCGAACCCGCGGTCAGCGGCGCTCGGGTGCTGCACGTCGACGTCGTGGACGAGCGGGCGCTCACCCGGCACGACGGCCCGGCCGAGGACTTCGCCGACCGCCTGACCGGTCGCACGATCGCCGCAGCGGTCCGTCGGGGCAAGTTCCTCTGGATGCCGTTGCAGCCCGAGCACGAGGGCGACCGGCCCGAAGCGCTCGTCGCCCACCTCGGCATGAGCGGCCAGATCCTGCTCGGCCGCGGTCGACCGGCGGCGAAGCACCGCCGCATCCTCATCGGCGTGCAACCCGCCGGCACCGACCGCGACGGCACCGCCGAACCCGCGGTCGAGCTCGAGTTCGTCGACCAGCGCACCTTCGGCTCGATGGCGATCGACGCGATGGTGCCGACGGTGGACGGCGCCCCCGCGGGGTTCGCCGGGCACGTCGACGCATCGGACCCAGACGCCGTGTGGCGCCGGAGCGTGCCGCAGCAGGTGTCGCACATCGCCCGCGACCCGCTCGACCCCGCGTTCGACGACGACCGCTTCACCGCCATCGCCCGGAAGCGTTCGAGCGGCATCAAGCGGATCCTGCTCGACCAGGGCGTCGTGAGCGGCATCGGGAACATCTACGCCGACGAGTCCCTCTGGGCTGCGAAGCTGCACTACGATCGACCGGCCGAGCGGCTGACCCGTGCTGACCTCGCACGCCTGCTGCACGAGGTGCGCAGTGTCCTCCGGCGTGCGCTCGAGGACGGCGGGACGAGCTTCGACGCCCAGTACGTCAACGTCAACGGGCAGTCCGGGTACTTCTCGCAGCGGCTGAACGTGTACGGACAGCAGGGGAAGCCCTGCCCCCGCTGCGGCACGACGATCGTGCGCGAGGCCTTCATGAACCGGTCGAGCCACATCTGCCCCGTGTGCCAACCGCGTCCCCGCGCCCACACGCGTTAGCCTGACGCCCAGCAGCACAGCCCAGCAGCGGCCCCGCCGCAGCACGCGTGAGCACACCCGGAGACCGCATGTACTTGAAGAGCCTGACCATCAAGGGGTTCAAGTCCTTCGCGCAGCCGACGACGTTCGCGTTCGAGCCGGGCGTCACGTGCATCGTCGGCCCGAACGGCTCGGGCAAGTCCAACGTCGTCGACGCCCTGGCCTGGGTGATGGGGGAGCAGGGGGCGAAGACCCTGCGCGGCGGCAAGATGGAGGACGTCATCTTCGCGGGCACCTCGACCCGCGGGCCGCTCGGCCGTGCCCAGGTGCTGCTGACGATCGACAACACCGACGGGCTGCTGCCGATCGACTACTCCGAGGTGACGATCGCGCGCACGCTGTTCCGCAACGGCGGCAGCGAGTACGCCATCAACGGCGAGAACTGTCGGCTGCTCGACGTGCAGGAGCTCCTGAGCGACACCGGCCTCGGGCGCGAGATGCACGTCATCGTCGGGCAGGGGCAGCTCGACAAGGTCCTGCACGCCACCCCGGAGGACCGCCGCGGCTTCATCGAGGAAGCCGCCGGCATCCTGAAGCACCGTCGCCGCAAGGAGAAGACCCTCCGGAAGCTCGACGCGATGCAGACGAACCTGACCCGCCTGTCCGACCTCGCGGGCGAGATCCGACGCCAGCTGAAGCCGCTCGGCCGCCAGGCCGAGGTCGCCCGCAAGGCCCAGTCCGTCGCCGCCGTCGCGCGGGACGCCAAGGCCCGCATCCTCGCCGACGACGTCGTCCGGCTGCGCCGCGAACTGCACGACCACCAAGAGGTCGAGGCAGGCCGCAAGTCCGAGCGAATCGTCCTGACCGAGCGACTCGACCAGACCCGGGTCCGCCAGCAGCACGTCGAGCAGAGCATGGTCGGCGACGACGTCGATCGCGCCCGGACCGTGGTGCACCGCCTGGAGAGCGTGCAGGAGCGCCTGCGCGGGCTGTCCAGCCTGGCGAACCAGCGGCTGATGTTCCTGGCGCAGCAGGCCGACGCCCCGCAGCAGGGCCCCTCGATCACCCCGGAGCGGGTGGCCGGTGTCCGTGCCGAGGCCGATCGGCTCGCCGCCCGCGCCGACGAGATGCAGGGCGGCTCCGCCGAGACCGCCCGTGCGGTGCAGGCCGCCCGTGACGCCCTCGACGCCCTCGACGAACGCATCGCCGCGCAGGCCGCCCGCGTCTCGCAGCACGACCTCGAGGCGCAGCGGCTGGCGAACGCCGTCGACGTGGCCCGGTCGAAGCGCGGGTCCACGGTGGCGGACCGTGAACGCCGCGGGCGGGCCCTCGCCGAGGCGGGCGAACGCGCCGAGCGTGCGACCGCGGCCCTCGCCGAGCTCGGTGCCGACCCGTCCGAGGGCGTCGACGACGAGGCCCTCGCCGCCACGCTCCAGGCGGCTCGTGCGCAGCTGGAGACCGCCCAGGCCACCCGCGACGAGCAGCGCGACCGGCTGCACGCCCTCGAGCGCGAGCGGGACGCCCTCGACGCGCGGGTCGCGGCGCTCGGCATGTCGATCGACGTCCGCGACGGTTCGCAGGCGCTCATCGACGCCGGACGTGCGGGCATCGTCGGCCGCCTGGCCGACGCGCTCACGGTGACGCCCGGGTTCGAGGGCGCCGTCGCCGTCGCGCTCGACGGGCTCGCGGATGCCGTCCTCGCTGATGACCGCGCGGTCGCGCTCGACGCCGTCGACCACGCCCGCTCCGCGGACATCGGTCGCATCGACGTCGTCGTCGCGGACGCCGAGGTCGCCCCCACGGACCTGCCGGACACGCTGCCGGCCGGCGTCCGCCGTGCCCTCGATCTCGTGCAGGGCCCGCCGGCGATCGCCGCGATCCTGCGGAACACCCTGATCGCAGAGACTGCCGACGACCAAGGCGCGAACGCGGACACGCTCGACCTGGAGGCCGTGCTCGCCGCCGCCCCGCACGCGACGGTCGTCACCCGGTCCGGTGACCTCGTGCGCGCCGTCCGCGTCACCGGCGGCGGGGAACGCGTGACCTCGCGGATCGAGCTCGTCGCGGAGCGCGACGACGCCGTGACGCGACGCGACGCCATCAGTGCGGACGCCGAGGACGCAGCCACGGGCCTCCAGGCAGCACGCACCGCCGTCGAGGACGCACGCCGCCGTGCGGACGAGGCCGACGCGGCATCCCGCGCGCACGCGAAGGCGACGGCCGAGTACGACCGGGCCAGCGCCTCGACGCGGGCGAAGGCCGAGAACGCGGCGGCCGAGGTGGAGCGCCTGCGTGCCGCCCTCGCCGAGACCGACGGCGCCGTCGAGGTCGTCGACGCCGCCCTGGCAGAGGCCGAGACGGCACACCGCGCGTTCACCGAGCAGGAGCGACCCGTCGTCGACGCCTCCGAGCGTCCGGGCCTGCAGGACGCACTCGAGGCCGCACGCGCCGCCGAGGTCGAGCAGCGCATCCAGGTGCAGACCGTGCGCGAGCGCGTCCGCGCCGAACGGCACCGCGCCGACCAGCTCGAACGCCAGCTCGAGGCCGAGCGCGCGGCGGCGGAGGAAGCAGCGCGTCGTGCGGTGATCCGCCGCGGGCAGATCGAGACCGCCGAAGCCGTCCTCGCCGACCTGCCGGGCGTGCTGGGCGCCGTCGACCGGTCGCTGGCCGAGGCACGCGTGCAGCTCGCGACCGAGGAGTCCGAACGGTCGAAGCGCAACACCGAACTGCAGGCGATCCGGAACGAGGAGCGCGAGCTCCGCGACCGGCTGCAGACCATCACCGACGGCGTCCACTCGCTCGAGATGGAGATCTACGAGAAGAAGCTGCACGTGTCGGGCGTGCTCGACCGGGCGCTGAGCGACCTCGGGCTGACCGAGGCCGTGCTCGTCACCGAGTACGGGCCGACCGTGCCGGTGCCGGTCGACGTGCTGGTGGACCCGCGGGTGCTGGCTCGGAAGCACCGCGACGCCGAGCGCGCCGCGGCTGCCGCGGCGGGCCTCGACGAGCCGGCGGATGCTGGCACGGTGCCGGTCGACAGCGACACGGTGCCGGTCGACGGCGACACGGCGCCGGTCGGCGATGCCGACACCGACATCGCCCCCGACGACGGCACGGCGGATCTCGACACCAGCCCCGGCGACGACACGGTGGCGCTCGTGGACGCCGAATCGACCCTGCCCGGCGGCCCCGCCCTGCCCGAGTTCGACGTCACCGACGAGGTCGACCCCGACGACGTTGAGACCGTGCCGTACGTCCGCGCCGAGCAGGAACGCCGCCTGCAGGCCGCCGAACGCGACCTCGGCCGGCTCGGCAAGGTGAACCCGCTCGCGCTCGAGGAGTTCCAGGCGCTCGAGCAGCGGCACGCGTTCCTCGCCGAGCAGCTCGAGGACCTGCAGAAGACCCGCACCGACCTGATGACGATCATCGACGAGCTCGACACGAAGATGCAGACGATCTTCGAGTCCGCGTTCAACGACACGAAGGACGCCTTCGACGTCATCTTCCCGATCCTGTTCCCGGGCGGCTCCGGCTCGATCAACCTCACCGACCCCACCGACCTGCTCGGCACCGGGATCGACGTGCAGGTGAAGCCCGCCGGCAAGAAGATCGATCGCCTGACGCTGCTGTCCGGTGGCGAGCGGTCCCTGGCCGCAGTGGCGCTGCTCGTCGCGATCTTCACCGCCAGGCCGTCGCCGTTCTACATCATGGACGAGGTCGAGGCCGCCCTCGACGACGCCAACCTCGGTCGCCTGCTGACGGTGTTCGAGCGGCTCCGCGAGTCCTCGCAGCTCATCGTCATCACGCACCAGAAGCGCACGATGGAGATCGCCGACGCCCTGTACGGGGTGTCGATGCGGCAGGACGGCGTGTCCGCCGTCGTCGGGCAGCGGGTGCAGAAGCGCGAGCCCGCCGACGCGGTCGCGTAGCCGGCCGGCTGGTCGCAGTCGCACGCCGCGAAAGCGACAGATCTCCGCCAACAGTTCGCGGCAATCTGTCGCTTTCGCGGAGAGGATCGTGGGCCCGCGACGAGAGCTGTCGCTTTCGCGGCTCTGGCCGCGACCACGGACAGACGGGAGGCACGGTGCCAGCTCGCACCGTGCCTCCCGTCCGTGTTGCCGCCCGTCCAGGGCGTGACGCTTACTCCGCGTCGGCCGCGACCGACTCCTTCGGCTCGCCCGTCGGGGTGAGCCCGCGCTCCTGGCGCTTCTTCGAGACGACCAGCGAGGCGGTCGTCGCGACCGCGATGGTCAGCAGGATGAAGCCCAGCGAGAACCAGATCGGGATCTCCGGCGCCCACTCGATGTGCTCGCCACCGTTGATGAACGGCAGCTCGTTGACGTGCATGGCGTGGAAGACGAGCTTCACACCGATGAAGCCGAGGATGACCGCGAGGCCCTGGCCGAGGTAGATCAGGCGCTCGAGCAGTCCGGCGATCAGGAAGTACAGCTGCCGCAGCCCGAGCAGCGAGAACGCGTTCGCGGTGAACACGATGAAGGCGTCCTGGGTGAGCCCGAAGATCGCGGGGATCGAGTCGAGCGCGAACAGCACGTCGGTCAGACCGATCGCGACCATGACGAGCAGCATCGGGGTGAACAGGCGCTTGCCGTCGACCTTGGTGGTCAGGCGGTCGCCGTCGTAGTGGTCCGACGTCGGGATGATGCGCTTCAGGATGCGGATCAGGCGGGAGTCGCCCTCGTCGCCGCCGTGGTCGTTGCCGCTGCGGGCCTGCGACCACGCGAGCCAGAACAGCAGCGCACCGAACAGGTAGAACACCCACGAGAAGTTCTCGATGATCGTGACGCCGAGGGCGATGAAGATGCCTCGGGCGACGAGCGCGATCGCGACGCCGACCAGCAGGACCTTCTGCTGGAACTCCTTCGGTACGGCGAAGCTCGTCATGATGATGAGGAAGACGAACAGGTTGTCGACCGACAACGCCTTCTCGGTGAGCCACCCGGCGAAGTACTCACCGCCGGCTTGTCCGCCGCCGAAGACCAGGATGCCGAAGCCGAACAGGATCGCGAGTCCGATGTAGAACACGGACCAGAACGCGGATTCGCGGATGTGTGGCACGTGCGGGGTGCGCACGTGCGAGTAGAAGTCGAACACCAGCAGGGCGAGGATGCCTGCGATGGTGAGGAGCCAGACGAAGAGTGGGACGTCCACGGTTTCCTTCAGGTAGGGCGCGCCGCTGATGTGCGGGTACGCCGAGGCCTGAAGGTCTCTTCCGCCGTGTCGCACCGGAACCGGTGCTGCACGACCGGCGCCCCGGGTCCGGATCGTTCCGGGCCGTACTGACGGGGTCACCGAGAGGGAATACTCCCCTTCGTGAGACCGAGCATACCGGGCACAGCGGACATGCGCCGCGCTCTAAGCTGGGAGCATGGCGAGTTCCTGGTCACTGTCCTCACGGCTGCGCGGCCTCTTCCAGCGCAAGACGATCGACGAGACCACGTGGGAGGACCTCGAGACCGCGCTGATCGGCGCCGACTTCGGTCCGGACATCTCCGAGGCGATCATCGAGGACCTGCACGCGCGCGTCGACCGTTACGGCACGACCGACCCGGCCGACCTGCAGCGCATGCTGCGCGAGGTGCTCGAGGAACGGCTGTCGAAGCTCGACACCACGCTCAAGCTCAGCGCGCGGCCCGCCGTCGTGCTCGTCGTCGGGGTGAACGGCGTCGGTAAGACCACGACGATCGGCAAGTTCGCGAAGTTCCTGAAGACCTACGACCGCACGGTCCTCGTCGGAGCGGCCGACACCTTCCGTGCTGCCGCGGTCGAGCAGGTCGCGACCTGGGCCGAGCGCGCCGGCGTCGACGTCGTCCGCCCCTCGCAGCCCGGGCAGGACCCGGCCTCGGTGGCGTACCAGACCGTCGAGAAGGCGATCCGCGACAACACCGAGATCGTCGTCATCGACACCGCCGGCCGCCTGCACACCAAGGCAGGCCTGATGGACGAGCTGACGAAGATCAAGCGCGTCGTCGAGAAGCAGACCGAGATCAGCGAGGTGCTCCTCGTCCTCGACGCGACCACCGGGCAGAACGGCCTGGCCCAGGCGCAGGCGTTCATCGAGGGCGCCGGGGTCACCGGTCTCGTCATCACCAAGCTCGACGGCTCCGCGAAGGCCGGGTTCGTGCTCAGCGTGCAGGAGAAGACGGGCATCCCGATCAAGCTGATCGGGCAGGGCGAGGGCATCAACGACCTGACCGGTTTCACCCCGCACGTGTTCGTGCAGAACCTCGTCGGCTGATTCCGGGTACTGTCTCCGCAGTACAGGGATCGTCCAGGTACACCGGAAGGAGCCCTTTCAATGCCAGCACTCCTGATCATCGCGATCATCGTCGGCCTCGTCCTGCTCTTCAGCGGCATCTTCGTCGGTGCGCTGAAGTTCCTGCTGTGGGTCGGGATCGTCCTCATCATCCTGGCCGTCATCGGCTGGCTCCTCAGGAGCATCCGCGGTCGCGCATAGCGCTCGCGTCGCCCTGAACGGGCGGATGGACGAACGGGAGGCACGGTGCCAGCTGGCACCGTGCCTCCCGTCTGTCCGTGGTCGCGACCAGTGCCGCCAAAGCGACAGACTGCCGCGAACTGTCGGCGGAGATCTGTCGCTTTCGCGGACCGGTGGACGGCTTCAGACCGCCTGGCGACCCGGCGCCGCGTCGAGCAGGTGCGACAGGTGCTCGGGAACCGAGCCGCCGCGCGCGACCGTGGCGCGCGCCCACAGGCGTCCGGCGCGGTACGACGACCGGACGAGCGGGCCGGCGAGGACCCCGGCGAAGCCCATCTCCTCGGCGACCTCACGCAGCGCGACGAACTCCTCCGGCTTGACCCAGCGCGCCACCGGCAGGTGCCGCGGCGACGGGCGGAGGTACTGCGTCAACGTGATGATGTCCGTGCCGGCGTCGAACAGGCGCCGCAGGGCGTCCTCGATCTCGATGCGCTCCTCGCCCATGCCGAGGATCAGGTTCGACTTCGTGACGAGCCCGGCGTCGCGGCCCTGCGTGATGACGTCGAGGGAGCGCTCGAACGTGAACGCCGGTCGGATCCGCTTGAAGATCCGCGGCACGGTCTCGACGTTGTGGGCGAAGACCTCGGGGCGGGCGTCGAACACCTGGCCGAGCTGGTCCGGGCGGCCGTTGAAGTCCGGCACCAGGATCTCGACGCCGGTGCCGGGGGAGTGCTCGTGGATCTGGCGGATGGTCTCGGCGTAGAGCCAGGAGCCGCCGTCGGGCAGGTCGTCGCGGGCGACGCCGGTCACGGTGGCGTACTTGAGTCCCATGGACACGACCGAGTCGGCGACCCGGCGGGGTTCGTCGCGGTCGAGCGGCTCGGGCTTGCCGGTGTCGATCTGGCAGAAGTCGCACCGACGGGTGCACTGCGAGCCGCCGATCAGGAACGTGGCCTCGCGGTCCTCCCAGCACTCGAAGATGTTCGGGCAGCCGGCCTCCTGGCAGACGGTGTGCAGCTGCTTGTCCTTGACCAGGGCGGACAGCTCGCGGAACTCCGGGCCCTGGGTGGCACGGGTCTTGATCCACCCGGGCTTCGTCTCGATCGGGGTCTCGGCGTTGCGGGCCTCGACGCGGAGCATCCGGCGGCCTTCGGGGGCGAGGGTCATACGAGGGTCTCCTGTCGTGCGGGCGCGGTGCTGGGGGACGTGGTGTCGGCGGTCGTGATGGGGGCCGTCGTGGTGCTCTGGGCGGCGCTGCCGATCCGCTGGCCGGTCCGCATGCCGTGCTCGGCGGCGCGGATGCGGTCGACCACGACGTCGGCGAGGTCGACGACCGTGACGGGGCGCCCGGCGGCGGCGCTCAGCGTCGTCACGCCGGCGTCGGCGATGCCGCACGGCACGATCGCGGCGTAGGCGTCGAGTGCGTTGTCGCAGTTGATCGCGATGCCGTGGGTCGTCACGCCCTCGGCGACGTGCAGGCCGATGGCGCCGACCTTGGCGGGCGGCGTGCCGGTCGTCGGCGCGGACCCGGGCGTCGGTACGGCCGTGGTCGTCGGCGCCGACCCGGACGTCCACGCGCCGCTCCGGCCGTCGATGCGCCGCGCTTCCACCCCGACGGTCGCCGCCGCGTCGATGATGACCTGCTCGAGGTCACGCACCCACGCCACGACGTCGAACGGAACGGCCAGTCGGACGATCGGGTAGGCCACGAGCTGCCCGGGGCCGTGCCAGGTGATGCGTCCGCCGCGGTCGACCTCGACCACCGGCGCGCCGTTCGTCGGCAGGTCGGACGGCTCGGTGCGGCGGCCAGCGGTGTACACGGACGGGTGCTCGCACAGCACGAGCGCCCCGGGGGAGCGGCCGGCGACGACGTCGGCGTGGAGGTCCCGCTGCAGCGCGAGTCCCTCGGCGTAGTCGAGCAGCCCGGCAGGCCGCACGATCTCGAGTTCCGGCATGCGAGCGAGCCTACGACGGTTTCTGGACGGAGTACAACAACTGACCGGCTTGACCTCAACCATTGTTGAGGGCTTCGGATGGCGGACATGGACATCCGCCAGGCACAGCTCGCCACCCGCTCGCTCGACGACACCGCCCGGTTCTGGGAACGGCTCGGGTGCCCGGTCGACCGCGCCGACGGAGTGGTCGAGGTCGTGGTGGGGTCGACGCGGCTCCTGTTCCAGGAGCTGCCGGGGATGACCGGTGCGCTGCACCTCGCGATCACGATCCCGGCGGGCACGTTCGACGTGGCTGCCGCGTGGATCGCCGAGATCGCGACGGTGCTGGTCGACGCCGACGGCCGTGACGAGTTCGAGGGCCCGCCGAACTGGAACTCGCGATCGGTGTACTTCGAGGGTCCGGACCAGCAGCTGCTCGAGCTGATCGAGCGGCGGGACCTCGCCGCGCCCACACCCGCGTCCGGGCCCGCGTCCGCCACACCCGCGTCCGGGCCCGCGTCCGCCGCACCCGCGTCCGCGTCCGCCGTCCCGCTCCTGTCGGTCAGCGAGGTCGGCATCGCCGTGCCCGACGTCCTCGGCGCCGTCGAGACACTGCGCCGCGCCGGACTCGAGCCCTACGCCAACCCAGCAGGCGAGGGCTTCGCCGCGGTCGGCGACGTCGACGGCCTCGTCATCCTGGTGTCGCCGGAGCGGCGCTGGTTCCCGACCGCTGACCGCCTGCCGTCGACCGCGCCGGTGGTCCTCGACGTCGGGCTGGACACCCCGGTCGAGCTCACCGAGGGGGTCGTGCTCCGCTGAGCCGTTCTGCGCCGCACCGCGCCAACCGCCCCGCTCCGCGCCGTCCGGTCGTGGTCAGCGCAGGCGGTCGAGTTCGCCGAGGAAGTACGCATCCGCTCGGGCGTGCGCCTCGACCGAGGTGTTCTCGGGCGGCAGGTCGTCGAACGGCCGCGCCAGGTCGAGTTCCGCGTCGACGAAGCGGACGAGGACCTCGGGCGGGGTACCGGTGCCGAGCTCGCGCGTGCGTGCCTTCACCGCGATGAGTTCCGTCGTCGCCTCCGTCACCGCACGCTCGACCGTCGACTCGGCGAGCAGCGTCGGCAGGTCCATCGGCGGCATGGCGCTCTCCGGGTGGTCCCGCAGCCACCGGAGCGAGGCCGCGGTCCGGAGCACGTAGAAGAACCGCTTCAGTGTGATCTCGCGCTCGTACTGCCGCGCGGCGACGTGCAGGTAGTGCCGGCCGATGCGCCCCCGGTCGGCCACGCTCGCGACGAACGCCAGGAGCCGGTCGCGGAAGGCCTCGTCACCCGCGTACACGATCGGTGACCGAAGCCACTCGCCGACCGTCGCGTTCCCGTTCACGGCGAGGCGGACCGTCTTCGCGAGGTCCCACCCGTTGACGTCGAACACCTTGTCCAGCGGCGTCTCGATGACGTCGCGGCTGGGCCAGAGCGACAAGTAGTCGTCGCGCCGTCGCACGTACAGGAACCGGCAGTCGTAGTCGCTGTCGGGCGACGGGAAGCCCCAGGCGCGACTGCCGCTCTCGATCGCCCACGGGATCGTCACACCGAGGTCGGACTGCAGACGCGCGAGCCGCCCGTCGATCTCGGCGACCACCGCTGGGTCGAGGTCCTCGGGAACGGCGCGCATGCCTCGACGATACCGAGCGTCGGACACCGGATCAGGGAACCTGCTCGTGAACCAGTAGAATCGACGGATCATGGCGCAATTCGGTTCACTCTCCGATCGGCTGACCGAGACCTTCCGCAATCTGCGGAGCAAGGGTCGGCTGACTCCGTCCGACGTCGACGGCACCGTCCGCGAGATCCGGCGGGCGCTCCTCGACGCCGACGTCGCGCTCGAGGTCGTCAAGGCGTTCACCGCAGCAGTGCGCGAGCGCGCCCTCTCCGACGAGGTCAACCGCGCGCTGAACCCGGCGCAGCAGGTCGTCCAGATCGTCAACGAGGAACTCGTCGGCATCCTGGGCGGGCAGCAGCGTCGCCTCGAGTTCGCGAAGAAGCCGCCGACGGTCATCATGCTCGCGGGTCTGCAGGGTGCCGGCAAGACCACCCTCGCCGGCAA
This sequence comes from Curtobacterium sp. PhB146, assembly GCF_004342995.1. Taxonomy (NCBI): domain Bacteria; kingdom Bacillati; phylum Actinomycetota; class Actinomycetes; order Micrococcales; family Microbacteriaceae; genus Curtobacterium; species Curtobacterium sp. PhB146. Next base: position 56,472 of record NZ_SMBN01000003.1, read on the forward strand.
GCTCGGCAAGTGGCTCAAGAAGGGGGGCCACACCCCGATGCTCGTCGCGGCGGACCTCCAGCGTCCGAACGCCGTGCAGCAGCTGCAGGTCGTCGGCGAGCAGGCCGGCGTGCACGTCTTCGCTCCGGAGCCCGGCAACGGCGTCGGTGACCCGGTCAAGGTCGCCAAGAACGCCATCAAGGCCGCGGTCGACCAGCAGTACGACACCGTCATCGTGGACACCGCCGGTCGCCTCGGTGTGGACGCCGAGCTGATGAAGCAGGCCGCGAACATCCGCAAGGCCGTCGACCCCGACGAGGTCCTGTTCGTCATCGACGCGATGATCGGTCAGGACGCCGTCGTCACCGCCCGTGCCTTCCAAGAGGGCGTCGACTTCACCGGAGTCGTGCTGTCGAAGCTCGACGGCGACGCCCGCGGTGGTGCGGCCCTGTCGGTCGCCAGCGTCACCGGTCGCCCGATCATGTTCGCCTCCACGGGTGAGGGCCTCGACGACTTCGAGCCGTTCCACCCGGACCGCATGGCGAGCCGCATCCTCGACCTCGGCGACATCATGTCGCTCATCGAGCAGGCCCAGTCGGCCTTCGACGAGGACGAAGCCCGCGCGGTCGCCGAGAAGATCGCGTCCGACTCGTTCACGCTGAACGACTTCCTGCAGCAGATGCAGCAGCTCCGCAAGGCCGGCTCGATCAAGGGCATGCTCGGCATGCTCCCGGGCGCCAAGGGCATGCGCGAGGCACTCGACAACTTCGACGAACGCGAGATCGTGCGCACCGAGGCGATCATCCAGTCGATGACGCCGAAGGAGCGCGAACTCCCGAAGCTCCTCAACGGCTCGCGCCGACTCCGCATCGCCAAGGGTGCCGGCTCCACGGTCACCGAGGTCAACGCCCTCGTGAACCGGTTCGAGCAGGCCGCGAAGATGATGAAGACCGTCGCCCGAGGTGGCGTGCCGCAGATGCCGGGAATGGGTCCGATCCCGGGCATGCACGGCGGCAAGAAGCAGCAGGGCGGCAAGAAGAAGTCGAAGGTCGGCAACCCGGCCAAGCGTGCGGCGATCACCGCCGGGACGGCTGCCGCTCCGCAGCAGGCGCCGAAGGGCTCCGGCCTCGGCCTCGGCGGTGCCGCCAAGGGCGGCAAGGCGCCGACCGAGGAAGAGCTCGCGAGCCTGCAGAAGTTCCTGGGTCGCTAGTCGCGACCCCCTGACGGACGGGAGGCCCGGTGCCAGCTGGCACCGGGCCTCCCGTCCGTCTGCGCGCACGTCGCGACGTTCCTTCCCAGAACGGGCGCGATGGAAAGCCGAATCGGGCGTACCTGGTCGAAAGAAGCGACCAGGTATGCCCGGATCGACCAGGTGTGCCCGGAGCGACCAGGTCGGTGGGCGCGGACGGGACGCGTGGGGCGGTGTCGCGACGTTCCTTCCCAGAACGGGCGCGATGGAAAGCGGAATCGGGCGTAACTGGTCGAAGAAGCGACCTGGTGCGCCCGGATCGACCAGCTACGCGGAACGGCCCGGGGTCACAGCGACTCGCGGAACTCCGTGACCAGGTGGCGGACGACCTCGCGCAGGTCACCGCCGTGCTCCTGCGCGACCCGGAGCTGCCGCTGGTACGAGGCCCCGTTCGCGATCATCGTGTTGAGGTGGTGCAGCTCCTGCTGGCAGCCGAGCCGCTCGGCCACCGGGTGGAGCCGCTGCACCAGGTCGTGCACCTCGTCGGTCACGAGCCGCTCGTCGCCGGCGGCGTTCGTGATGATCTCGGCCTCCATGCCGTAGCGGGCGGCGCGCCACTTGTTCTCGCGGATGAACCACGGCTGCATCGTCGGCAGGGTCTCGCCGGCGTCGAGCCGGTCGGACATCGCGGTGACCAGGCACTGCACCAGGGCGGTGACGGCGCCGACCTCGTGCAGGGTCGAGATGCCGTCGGACACGCGGTTCTCGAGCGTGCCCCACTTCGGCGACGGGCGGATGTCCCAGCGCAGGTCCTTCACGCTGTCGATGACGCCCGTGTGCGTGAGGTCGCTCACCACCTCTTCGAAGTTCGCCCAGGCGCCGAGCGCCGGCGGCAGGCCACCGGTCGGCAGCTGCTGGAACATGAGGGCCCGGTTCGAGGCGTACCCGGTGTCGATGCCGGCCCAGAACGGGCTCGATGCGGTGAAGGCCTGCAGGTGGGGGACGTACGCGAGCATCGCGCCGAGGATCGGCAGGGCCTTGTCGCGGTCGTCGATGCCGACGTGCACGTGGACGCCCCAGATGAGCATCTGCCGACCCCACCAGCGCGTCCGGTCGATCAGGGTCGTGTAGTGCTCGCTGTCCGGGGTGATCTCCTGCTGGTCCCAGACGGCGAACGGATGCGTGCCGGAACACATGACCTGGGCATCGAGCGGCTCGGCGGCGTCGATGACCTCGCCGATGATGCCGGACAGCTCGCTCGTGGCGTCGCGGACCCGTGAGTGCACGCTGGAGACGACCTCGACGGTGTTGGTCAGGAGTTCCTCGGTCACCCGCTCGCGATCGCCGAGTCGTTCGTGCACGGCCGCGATGACGGCAGGGGCACGGGGCGCGAGGTCGCCGGTCGACAGATCGACCAGCGGGAGCTCCCACTCGACGCCGATGGTCGACGGAGGGGACTCGGTGAAGCGGATGTCCATGCTGTACATCCTGCCCGGAAGGTTGTCGGACACGCACAACGACGGCGGCTTCTGGTCGTGCGGATCCGATTCACAGTAGTTCCACACCGGGCGTACCGTTGATATGTACAGAGCAGGAAGAGGTACGCATGCAGTTGGTCGTGCGCGGCACGTCCGCACCCCTCGTCGGGGAACTCGACGTCCCCGTCTCGAAGTACCACGCGCACCGCGCGCTGGTGCTCGCGTCGCTGGCGAAGGGGACGAGCATCGTCTCCGGCATCAGCGCCACCCGCCAGGTCGAGTGGACCGTCGGCACGCTCCGTGCCCTCGGCGTCGACGTGAGGCGTCGCGGGGACGAGTACCACGTCACCGGGCTCGGCGGCCGGTACGAGGCCACCGACGTCGTCGACCACGGGTCCCGTGGCGCCGACGGCATCCTGAACATGGGGTCCTCCGGCACCACGCTCTACTTCATGACGGGTCTGGCGTCGCTCGCCGACAAGCCGATGACGCTCGTGGGCATGAAGTACTTCCAGCGCCGGCCCATCAAGGCACTGCTGACCTCGCTGACCCAGATGGGCATCGAGCTCGAGGCGACGAACGACTGCCCGCCCGTGACCGTCCAGCCGAGGCGCCCCCGCGGCGGCGACGTCACGATCGCCGGGACCCTGTCGCAGTGGGTCTCCGGCCTGCTCCTCGTGGCGCCGTTCGCCGAGCAGGAGACCCGGATCCACATCACCGGCGACCGGCTCAACGAGCAGCCCTACGTCGAACTGACCGTCCGGATGATGCGAGAGTTCGGCCTGACGGTCGAGGTCTCCGACGACTGGCTCGAGTACCGGATCCCGGCGAACCAGCAGGCCACCCCGCACGACTACGTCATCCCGCCGGACATCGGCTCCGCCGCGTTCGGCATCGCCGCGGCCGGCATCCGCGAGTCGAACCTGCTCCTGCGCGGCATGACGGCCTTCACCACCGCTGAAACCGACCACCCGGAGAGCGAGTTCCTCGACCTCGCGACGGCGATGGGCGTCCCGATGCGGATCGACGAGGAGACCGGGTTCGTGCGCATCGAGCACGACGGTTCCCCGCTGCGACCGCTCGACATCGATTGCCAACCGATCCCCGACCTGCTGCCGGTCCTGTCGACCATGGCCACCTTCGCCGAGGGAACCACCCGGCTCTGGAACGTCGCCCACATCCGGTTGAAGGAGTCCGACCGCGTCGCGGCGATGCTGCAGCTCAACCGCATGGGTGGTCGGGCCGAGCAGGGTGCCGACGAACTCCGCGTCACCGGTGTCGGGGCCGAGGGACTCCACGGCGCGCAGATGTCGTCGTTCAACGACCACCGGGTCCTGATGTCACTCGCCGTCGCCGCCTCGAAGGCGCGCGGCACCTCGGGGCTGACCTACCCGCGGGCTTACCGGATCTCGTACCCGACGTTCCTCGAGGCGATGAACTCCGTCGGCCTCGACATGGAGGTCGGCGACGCCCTCGCCGCGCAGATCGCCCGCGACGACCGGGCCGACGCGGCCGAGGCCGCCGCGATCGCCGACGCGCGCACCGACCTCGGCGAGCGCACCGATGGCGAGCGCACCGATGGCGAGCGGGCCGACGGTGAGCGGGCCGACGGCGATCGCGCCGATGGCGAGCGCACCGTCGGTGAGCGCGCCGACGGCGAACAGCGCCCGGTCACGCCCACGACCCCGGAGCCGCTCGCGCTCGCCGGTGTCGACGCGGACCCCCTCGTGCTGAGCGAGAAGGTCCGCACGCTCGCGACGACCGATCCCGACGGCCTCGCGGTCATCGAGGTCGGCGGCGCAGCACCCGTGAACACTACGTGGCGGGAACTTCAGGACGAGGCCGACAAGGTCTCCGCGCTCCTGCTCGAGCTCGGGGTCCGCACGGGCGAGTCGGTCGCCATGCAGCTTCCGAACTGGCGCGAGTTCGTCTCCATCACCCTCGGCGCGATCCAGATCGGGGCGGTCGCGACGCCGATCATGCCGGTGTTCGGTCCGCGAGAGACGACGATGACGCTCGCCCGGTCCCGCGCCCGTGTGGTGTTCCTGCCGAACGTCTTCCGCAAGCGCCGGCCCGCGCTCGAGCTCCTCGACGTGATCGACGAGGCGAAGGCGCAGCAGCGCCGGCTGTCGGTCGAGCACGTGATCGTGCTCCGGTCCGAGGCGCGCGGCCAGGTCGACGCCCCGACGAACCAGCCGCCGCTGCCGGCCGACGCCCTGGACCGGGTGGCCACGAGCGACTGGCACTGGCGCTACTTCGACAACGCCCTCGACGCCGTGCACGTGGACGTCGACGAGATCACCTCGCGCGCGCCGGGCCCCGACGACGTCTGCCAGCTACTGTTCACGAGCGGCACGACGGGGGAGCCGAAGGGCGTGCAGCACCCGCACCGCACCCTCGGTCTGGCCACGGCCATGCACGTCGCGCAGTCGGGCTTGACGAGCGCGGACCGGATCTACATCCCGTCGCCGCTCGCGCACCAGACCGGGTTCCTGTACGGCATGCTGCTGGCGTTCCGGCTCGGTGCGCCGCAGGTCATCCAGCCGGTGTGGGACGGCACCGTCGCGCTCGAGCAGGCGTTCGGCGTCGCGAAGGCGACGTTCGTGCAGTGTGCGACCCCGTTCCTGACCGACCTCGTCGACCTGGTCGAAGCCGGTGCCGCCCAGCCCGAGTCGCTGCGGATCTTCGTGCCGACCGGTGCCGCCGTGCCGCGGGCCCTCGCCCAGCGGGCCGCGACGGTGCTCGGCACGGCCATCCTCGGCGCGTTCGGTACGAGCGAGACCTGCCTCGGCGCCCTGTCCAGCCCGATCGACGACCCGGCGGCAGCGTACGGGCACGACGGTCGTGCGCTGCCGGGCATCCGGATCCGGATCGTCGACGACGAGGGCCACGAGCTCCCCGCCGACACCGAGGGCAACTTCGAGCTGCACTCGCCGACGATGTTCGACGGGTACCTCGACCGCCAGGACCTGACCGACGACGTCTTCACCGAGGACGGCTGGTACAAGACCGGCGACCTGGCGAAGGTCGACGCGAACGGCTTCCTGTCGATCACCGGCCGGATCAAGGACGTCATCAACCGCGGTGGCGAGAAGATCCCGGTCGTCGAGATCGAGAACCTGCTCTACCAGCACCCCCTGGTCACCGACGTGGCGATCGTCGCGATGCCGGACCCCCGACTCGGTGAGCGTGCGTGCGCGTTCGTCGTGCCGGCTGCCGGTGCCGAGCGGCTCGACTTCGCGGCGATGCAGCAGGCGCTCGACAAGGCGGGCGTGAGCAAGTACTACTGGCCAGAGCGGCTCGAGTCCATCGACGAACTGCCGCGCAACGCCGTCGGCAAGGTCCAGAAGAACGTCCTGCGTGAGCAGGCAGCCGCGCTCGTCGCCGCGAGCACCACGAAGGAGAACGAGACACGATGACGCTGGTCATGGAAACCGCCACCGAATCCGCCTTCCAGCAGCTCAAGGCCGAGGTCACCGAGTGGGTCCGCGGCCGCGGTGAGGAGTGGGCGGACGAGATCGAGCGCACCGGCCGGGTCGCCCCGGAGCTGTTCCAGGAGCTCAAGGACAACGGGTGGCTCAGCCTCGCCGCCCCGACCGAGCTCGGCGGACGGGCCATCCCGTTCTCGCGCTACCTCGAGATCATGGAGATCGTCTCGCGTTCGCACGCGTCGATCCGGATGCTCGTGCACGTCATCAACGGCACCTGGCGCGCGATGGCCCCCTACGCGACGCCGGAGCAGATCGAGCAGGTCGTGAAGCCGAGCGTCGCGGGCGACAAGCTCGTCGCGTTCACCCTGACCGAGGCCACGGCCGGCACCGGCGCGGACATCCGCACCACCGTCCGCCGCGAGGGCGACACCTACGTCATGAACGGTGAGAAGCACCTCATCACGTTCGGCGTGCAGGCCGACTACTGGCTCATCGCCGCCCGCCTCGAGGGCACCAGCGGCCAGGACGGCACGGTCGCGTTCCTCATGCCGAACAGTGGGCTGCCGGGTGCCGAGGTGATCGACGACTCCGACACCATGGGCATCCGCGGTACCGACCACGCCATCCTGCGCTTCACCGACGTGCCCGTGCCGGCCAGTGCGCTGCTCGGTGCCGAGGGCCAGGGGCTCGAGGTCGCGCTCGGCGGCTTCCTGCTGCCGAGTCGCGTGTCCGTCGCGATGAGCGCCGTCGGCCTCGCCGAGCGTGCGAACGAGCTCGCCGTCGAGTACGCGAAGAAGCGGGAGACGTTCGGCAAGCAGCTGTCCAGCCGCCAGGCGATCCAGTTCTACCTGGCCGAGAACTACGCCGACATCGCCGCCGCCCGCGCCCTGGTGCTCGAGGCCGCCCGCGCCTACGAGGAGGACCGCCCCGACGCGGGCACGTTGTCCAGCGCCTCGAAGATGGTCGCGGTCGACATGCTCGCCCGCGTCACCGACAAGGCCCTGCAGGTGCACGGCGGCCAGGGCTACTGGAAGCGCAACGCGATCGAGCGCGTCTACCGCGACGCGCGCGCGCAGCGCTTCGAAGAGGGCACCAACGAGATCCAGAAGCTGGTCGTCGGCCGCGCCGTCGTCACCGGCAAGGCCGGGTTCTAGACAGCAACCACCCACCGGACGGGAGGCCCGTGGCGGGCCCGCCACGCGCCTCTCCCCATCGACACGGCCCGGACGCCGCTGGCGCGTCGCCCGGGAACCGGCGATGTGGGCCCAGTCCGTCCCCCACCCACGCACGCAAAGGACCGCAGTGACCGACAACACCAACGCACCCATCGCACTGATCACGGGCGCTTCGCGCGGCATCGGCCGCCTGCTCGCGCAGAAGCTCGGCCAGCGCGGCGTGACCGTCGTGGTCACGTACAAGGGCAACGCCGACCTGGCCGAGGAATCCCTGGCCGACGTCAAGGCCGCCGGCGGCGACGGGATCACCGCGCAGGTCGACATCGAGCAGCCGGAGTCGATCGACGCCCTGTTCGACCTGGTGCGGGACACCTACGGTCGCCTCGACCACTTCGTCGCGAACGCCGCCGCCAGCGCGTTCAAGCCGGTCAAGGAACTGAAGCTGCACCACCTGGACCGCAGCTACGCCACCAACGCCCGCTCGTTCGTGCTCGGGGCGCAGCGTGCCGCCGAGCTGATGGACCGCGGTGGGCGCATCGTCGTCGTGACCTCGTACGGATCGCTCCGCGCGTTCCCGACCTACGCCGCGCTCGGCGCGGCGAAGGCCATGAGCGAGTCGTACATGAAGTACATGGCGGTCGAGTTCGGTCCGCGCCAGATCACGGTGAACGCGGTCAACGGTGGCCTGATCGACACCGACTCGCTCGAGTACTTCTACACGAAGGTCCCCGGCCAGGCGCCGATCGACTCGGTGTTCGAGAAGCTCCCGCTGCAGCGCCCCGGCACCGCCGACGACATGGCCGACGCGGTGGACTTCCTGCTGTCCGACAAGGCCGGCTACATCACCGGCCAGGTGCTGTCGGTCGACGGCGGCCTGACCGTGATCGCACCGCCGTTCTGGGCGGACACGACGTCGCCGCTGCGCGACGCGGTGCTCCCTGCTGACGACGCGGCTGTCGACGCGGCAGAGTAGGGGCATGAGCACCGTCGCCATGCCCGAGCTCGCCGTCGTCTCCTCGCCGTGGACACTCGGCCCCCTGACCCTGCCGAACCGGGTGGTCATGGGGTCGATGCACACCGGACTCGAGGTGCACGACGACGGTGGGGCCGGCATGGCGGCGTTCTACCGCGAACGTGCCGCCGGCGGCGCCGCCTGCATCATCACCGGCGGCATCGCGGTGAACGACGAGGCCCGTGGTGGCCCCGACTTCGCCGTGTTCGGTGTCGGGGGAGCGGACGAGCGGTTCCGCGCCGCGGTCGACGCCGTGCACGAGGAGGGCTCCACGATCCTCGCGCAGCTGTTCCACGCCGGCCGCTACGCGCTCGCCGCGGGGATGGTCGACCGGCACGGGGAGCCCCAGCGCGTGGTGGCACCGTCGGCCCTGCCCTGGGCGGCCGCCCGCGGCGTGGTGCCGACCGAGTTGACGCCGGCCGAGATCGAGCGCACCATCGAGGACTTCGCCGCCGCGGCCCGGTCCGCGCGCGACATCGGGTTCGACGGCGTCGAGATCATGGCGTCCGAGGGCTACCTCATCAACCAGTTCCAGTCGCCGCTGACGAACCTGCGTGACGACGAGTGGGGCGGTTCGCCGGAGCGTCGACGGCGCTTCACGGTGTCGGTCGTCGAGGCCGTCCGTGCAGCGGTGCCCGACCTGGCCGTGACGATCCGGCTCTCCGGCGCCGACCTGATGCCCGGTTCGTCGACCGAGGACGACGTCGACGCCCTGGTGCACGACCTGCTGCCGCTCGGGCTCGACGGCATCTCGGTCGGGATCGGCTGGCACGAGTCCCGCACCCCGACCGTGCAGGCCGCCGTGCCGCACGGTGCTTGGCTCGCCTACGCCGCGCGCATCGCCGGAGTCGTGCGCGCCTCGTCGTACTCCGACGTCCGGGTGATCGCGTCGAACCGGATGACCGACCTGCGCGACGGTGAGACCGTCCTCGCCGACGGAGCCATCGACGCCGTCGCCCTGGCCCGACCGTTCCTCGCCGACCCCGCGCTCGTGAACCGGTCGCTGGCGGGCCGGTTCGCCCTGGTGAACACGTGCATCGGCTGCAACCAGGCCTGCCTCGACCGCTCGATCATCGGCGCGCCGGTGTCCTGCCTGGTGAACCCGCGTGCCGCCCGCGAGGTCGCGTTCCCCGCGCGTCCGACCACCGACCCCAAGCGCGTCGACGTCGTCGGCGGGGGACCGGCCGGACTCGCCGCAGCCGTCGACGCGGCCCGACGCGGCCACCGCGTCACCGTGTGGGAGGCCGCCGACCGGCTCGGCGGCCAGTTCGGCCTCGCCGCGCTCGTGCCCGGCAAGGAGGACTACGCCGCCACCGTGCGGGCTGCCCGCGCCGAACTCGACGAGCGGGGAGCCACGGTGCACCTCGGCCGCCCGGCGACGCCCGCGGACCTCGCCGACAGCGACGCCGTGGTGCTCGCCGCCGGGGTGGTCCCGCGCGACGTCGACGTCCCCGGTGCACACCTGCCGCACGTCCTGTCGTACGAGCGGGCTCTGCGCGATGGCGTGCCGGCCGGCACCGTCGCGATCATCGGCGGCGGTGGCATCGGCATCGACACCGCAGCGTTCCTGACCGAGTCGCCGGACGAGTCGGTCCGCGCCACCGAGTTCGCGGCGCGCTGGGACCTCGACGTCTCCGAGGAGCTCGTCGGCGACGTCCCCCAGCGGCTGCCCGCTGCGTCGCGCACGATCCGGCCGGGCTCCGACGTCACCGTGCTCCGTCGATCGGGCAAGTTCGGGCAGGGCGTCGGGATCACCTCGCGCTGGGTCGCCATCGGTCGCCTCCGTGACGCGGGGGTGCGCATGGTCGGCGGCGTGCAGGAGTACCTGCGCATCGAGCCCGGTGCCCTCTGGATCCGCGACGAGCACGGCGAGGAGCGTGCGATCCCGGCGGACACCGTCGTGGTCTGCGCCGGGCAGGAACGCGCGATCGACACCGAGGGTGACGCTCCTGACGGACTCGTGACGGGCCTCCAGGCCGCCGGTGTGCCGTTCGCCGTCGTCGGCGGCGCACGCGACGCACGGAGCGTGGACGCGGTCCGCGCGACGTCCGAGGCCCTCGAAGCGGTCCGGCGACTCGCGCCGTAGCGCGTCGGCTCGCATCACGGCGCGGAATCTGTAAGAATGAACGGTCGAATCGCCGCAGCTCGACCCTCTATCCAGCTGTGAGCGATCTCTCTCGAGCTTTCACCGTGTGTGCCCCCACGCCCGCGGTTCCAGTTCAACCACAACGTAAGCAAACAGGAGCAATTGTGGCTGTCAAGATCCGTCTGAAGCGTCTCGGTAAGATCCGTGCGCCCTACTACCGCATCGTCGTCGCCGACTCGCGCACCAAGCGCGATGGTCGTGTCCTCGAGGAGATCGGTCAGTACCACCCGACCGAGGAGCCCTCGGTCATCAAGATCGAGTCCGAGCGTGCGCTCTACTGGCTCGGCGTCGGCGCGCAGCCGACCGAGCAGGTCGCGGCCCTCCTCAAGCTGACCGGCGACTGGGCCAAGTTCAAGGGCGAGAAGGACACCGCGTCCAAGGTCAAGGTCGCCGAGCCGAAGCAGGCCTTCCAGGTCGATTCCTCGAAGAAGGCCGTCCTCAAGCCGAAGTCGGAGAAGACGGCTCCCGCCGCCAAGACCGACGACGCCGAGACCGCCGACGAGACGACCGAGGCGTAGTCCTTGCTCGAATCCGCGCTGACGCACCTCGTCAAGGGGATCGTCGATCACCCTGACGACGTGCGCGTCGCCAGCTCCACCTCCCCGCGGGGCGAGGTCCTCGAGGTGCGCGTGCACCCCGAGGACCTCGGCCGCGTGATCGGTCGTGCCGGGCGGACCGCCAAGGCACTCCGCACCCTCGTCTCGGCCCTGGCCGACGGCAAGCGGGTGCGGGTCGACGTGGTCGACACCGATTCCTAGGGAGACGACCCAGCTCCGGGTGGGTCGAATCACGAAGGCACACGGGCTCAAGGGCGGCATCAAGCTGGAGCTCTACACCGACGACCCGGATCGTCGATTCACCCCCGGTGCCACGTTCACGCTCCAGGTCCCCGACGACTCACCGTGGTCGGGCAAGACCCTCGAGCTGGACGAGCTCCGCTGGTACAACGGTCACCCCGTCGCGTTCTTCGCGGGGATCGACGACCGCACCGGCGCCGAGTCGCTCGCCCGGATCATCCTCTGGGTCGAGCAGGACGCCGACGCCGAGACCGGCGAGGACGACGCCTGGTACGACCACCAGCTGGTCGGGCTGAAGGTGCTGCGCGACGGCGTCGAGGTCGGCACCGTCGCCCGGGTCGACCATATGCCGGCGCAGGACCTGCTCGCGATCGACACCCCGTCGCGCGGCGAGGTCCTCGTGCCGTTCGTCGCGGCGATCGTGCCCGCGGTCGACATCGCGTCCGGCACCGTCACGGTCACGCCGCCGCAGGGCCTGTTCGAGGACCCCGAGGACACCTCCCGGCCCGAGACGGTCACGGACTAGCTGCCGTGCGGATCGACATCGTCACGATCTTCCCGGAGTTCTTCTCCGTGCTGGACGTGTCCCTGCTCGGCAAGGCCCGCTCCGGTGGGCTGCTCGACCTGCACGTGCACGACCTGCGCTCCTGGACGACCGACCGGCACCGCACCGTCGACGACACCCCGTACGGCGGTGGCGCCGGCATGGTGATGAAGCCGGAACCGTGGGCGCAGGCGCTGGACGCCCTGCTGCGGCCGGACGGCTCGTCGACCCTCGTGGTCCCGACGCCCGCCGGCACGCCGTTCAAGCAGTCCATCGCGCGCGCGCTCGCGTCGACGTCCGACCACCTCGTGTTCGCCTGCGGGCGGTACGAGGGCATCGACGCCCGCGTCTTCGAGTGGGCGGCGTCACGCTGCTCGGTCGTCGAACTCTCGCTCGGCGACTACGTGCTGAACGGCGGCGAGGTCGCGGCGATGGCCATGATCGAGGCCGTCGGGCGACTCGTCCCCGGCGTCGTCGGCAACCCCGAGTCCCTGGTCGAGGAGTCCCACGAGGACGGCCTGCTCGAGTACCCCTCGTACACGAAGCCCGCCGTGTGGCGTGACCACGACGTGCCCGAGGTGCTGCTCAGCGGCCACCACGGCAAGGTCGCTGCGTGGCGGCACGAGCAGCAGGTGGAGCGGACGCGGCGGGTCCGGCCGGACCTGCTGCCGCCTGCCTGACCGGCTGCGGCCGGCCGGTCGGTTTTCGCGCTGAGCGACAGTTCTTGCGGTGCGTTCCCCGTGAACTGTCGCTTTGGGGCACTGGTCGCTACCAGTGACGGACGGGAGGCGCGGGGCGGGACCGCACCGCGCCTCCCGTCCGTCAGCTGGTCGGTTCGGCGCGCTGGGCGCGACGCAGGGTCAGGACCTCGGGTCCGGCCTCGGTGACCGCCACCGTGTGCTCGACGTGCGCAGCACGTGAGCCGTCGACGCTCCGGAGCGTCCAGCCGTCGTCGTCCTGGTACAGCTCGTCGGTGCCCTGCATGAGCCACGGCTCGATCGCGACCACCAGGCCCGGCCGGAGCTTCAGGCCGCGACCCGGACGTCCGTCGTTCGGCACGTGCGGGTCGCCGTGCATCGTGTGACCGACACCGTGCCCGCCGAACTGCAGGTTGACGCTGTAGCCCGCCTCCTTCGCCACGTGCCCGATCGCGTGCGAGACGTCACCGAGCTTGTTGCCCGGAGCAGCCTGCGCGATGCCGGCTGCGAGGGCGCGCTCGACGGTCGAGATGAGCGTCTGGTCCTCGTCGCGGGGCGTCCCGACCTGCACCGACACGGCGGAGTCCGCCACCCAGCCGTCGACGCTCGCGGCGAAGTCGAGGCTGACGAGGTCGCCGTCCTGCAGCACGTGGTCGAACGGCAGACCGTGCAGCGCCGCGTCGTTCACCGAGGTGCACAGGTTCTTGCCGAACGGCGACTTGCCGAACGAGGGGTGGTAGTCGACGTAGCAGCTCTCGGCGCCCCGGTCGGCGATCATCCGCGCGGCGACGCGGTCGAGCTCGAGCAGGTTCACGCCGACGTCGACCGTGGCGAGCAGTTCGTCGAGGACGTCGGCCACGAACCGACCGGCGACTCGCAGTCCGTCGAGTTCCGTGGGGGTGCGCAGTTCGATCATAGGTCCATCCTCGCTGTTTTGCCCCCGGCGTTCTGTGTGGCAGTATGGATCGCTGTGCCCTGGCTGGACTCTGCCACGGGGGAGTCGCCGACACCGGGCACGCACCACCACTTCATCAGACATCGATCCGCGGCGACCCGTGTGCGTCCGCAGAGAGTAGAACAGCCATGAGCCAGCTCCTCGACAACGTCGACGCAGCATCGCTGCGGACCGACGTCCCGGACTTCCGCGCCGGTGACACCATCAAGGTGCACGTGAACATCGTCGAAGGCACGCGCTCGCGTATCCAGGTCTTCCAGGGTGTCGTCATCGGCCGCCAGGGCCACGGCATCGGCGAGACCTTCAAGGTCCGCAAGGTGAGCTTCCAGGTCGGCGTCGAGCGCTGGTTCCCGGTGCACTCGCCGATCATCGACCACATCGAGATCGTCACCAAGGGTGACGTTCGTCGCGCGAAGCTCTACTACCTGCGCGAACTGCGCGGCAAGGCGGCCCGCCGCAAGATCAAGGAGAAGCGCGACGCCTGATCGCCTTCACAGTGAGCGCCCGCGAGCCGGACGCCGCTGCTGGCCCCTCGCCGATGTACGGTTGTGCATCGACGGGGGGCTTTCCCTTTGCGCCCGCTGAACCCGGGCGGGCACGGTGTGAACGAGAGCGGAAATGACGGACACGACTGAGGAATCCGGGCGCAGGCCCCGGCCCGAGAAGCAGCGCAACGGGATCCTCACATTCCTCCGCGACCTCGTCATCATCTTCATCGCGGCGCTGCTCGTGTCGTTCTTGGTCAAGACGTTCCTGATCCGCTCGTTCTACATCCCGTCGGCGTCGATGGAGAACACGCTGCAGATTAACGACCGCGTGATCGTCAACGAACTCGTCCCGGGTGTCGTGGCACTGAAACGCGGCGACGTCGTCGTGTTCAAGGACCCGGGTGGATGGCTCGCCGGGTCCGAGGTGCCGAGCGTCACGCCGGACACCCAGCCCGCCAAGGCGATCGACTGGGTCCTCACGCAGATCGGCCTCGGGACGGGCGACAGCGACGACCACCTCATCAAGCGCGTGATCGGTCTGCCGGGGGACAAGGTCTCCTGCTGCAACGACCTCGGGCAGATGTCCGTGAACGGCGTCCCGATCAAGGAGCCGTACCTCAAGCTGCCGGCCGGCGCCCCTGCCTCAGCGACCGACTTCTCCGTCACCGTGCCGAAGGGCACCATCTGGGTGATGGGCGACAACCGCAACGACTCCAAGGACTCCCGCTACAACGGGGACACGCCGTCGAAGGGGTTCGTGCCGTTGTCCGACGTGACCGGCCGCGCCTTCGTGATCTCCTGGCCGACGAGCCGCTGGACGTGGCTCGACGACCACCCCGAGGTGTTCGCCGGGGTGGAGGAGCGCGACCAGTGACCCCCGTCCGCCCCTCCCTCCGCGTCGAGAAGCGGCTGCTGGCCGAAGGCCGTGTCACGGTCATCGGGATGGACGAGGTCGGACGCGGTGCGATCGCCGGTCCCGTCGGCGTGGGCGTCGCGGCCGTGACGATCGACGTCGGGCGGGTCCCGCAGGGTCTGGCCGACTCGAAGCTGCTGTCCGCCACCCGCCGGACGGACCTGGTCCCCGTCGTCACCCGGTGGGCGCGCACCGCCGTCGGCATGGCGTCCGCCGAGTACGTCGACAAGCAGGGGATCGTCCCGGCGCTCGGAGCCGCGGGGGCGCAGGCGCTCGAGTCGCTGGTCGCCGGGGGCCTGTCGCTCGACGGTGCCGTCGTCGTGCTGGACGGGTCCTTCGACTGGCTGTCCCGTGCCGTCCCCGCCTCGCTCCGTCCGACGACGGACCCGCTCGAGGTCGTCGTGCAGGTCAAGGCCGACCGGGACTGCGCCTCGGTCGCCGCGGCGTCGATCGTGGCGAAGGTCGCGCGGGATGCCCTGATGATCGCAGCCCACGACGAGGCACCGCACTACGCCTGGGCGTCGAACAAGGGCTACGGCTCGACCGCGCACTACGACGCCATCCGCGCGGTCGGGGCGCACGCACTGCACCGCAAGTCGTGGCTGCACCAGGCGTCGAGCGTGTCACTCGAGGGCTTCGACGCGCTCGTCAGCTGACGCGCCGCCGTCGCGCCCGCCTGCCGTGCCTGTGGCCCGCGAGGTTCCGAAATCTCGGCATCTCGGCCCATGCCCGGTGCCGCCGCGGAACCTCGGCGGAGCGCACACGGCGTGTTGTGGAACCTCGGTGGGCTCGGATCGGGAGCGGACGCCGAGCTTGTTCGCACTTCCGTCTTCGGGTGCATCCCTCGAGCTGCTGTCGCGCACTGGTGCGGCTGCCGCCGTAGACTGTGGGCGCAATGGATGAGGACGAATTCGACGACTACGACCGCGAGGTCGAGCTGGCCCTGTACCGCGAGTACCGCGACGTCGTGTCGCAGTTCCGCTACGTGGTCGAGACCGAGCGGCGTTTCTACCTGGCGAACGAGGTCGAACTCGTGCGCCGGGACACCGAACACGATTTCTACTTCGAACTGACGATGAACGACGTCTGGGTGTGGGACGTCTACCGTTCCGACCGGTTCGTCAAGGGCGTCCGCGTCCTCACGTTCAAGGACGTGAATGTCGAAGAACTGACATCGCGAGAACTCGAACTGCCGAAGGAACTCGCACTCGACGAGTGATCGTCAATTCCGGTGCATTCGGTGAATCGCCGGTGATCGGTGACGTGCCGGAATTCCACGCGCTATTCTGGTCGGGATTTCCCGTCCAATGAACAGGAGCCGCGCATGGCACAGAAGGTCACCGTCCAGCTCGTCGACGACCTCGACGATTCCCCCATCACCACCGGTGAAGGTCGCACGGTCGAATTCGGTTTCGACGGCTCGTCGTACGAGATCGACCTGACGAACGACAACGTCGACAAGTTCCGCGAAGCGATCTCCGACTACATCGCCGCAGCGCGCAAGGTCTCCGGTCGTCGCACCGGCAGCACGGCGCCGAAGTCGGCCCCGAAGCGTGGCAACTCCGAAGAGCTCGGCAAGATCCGCGAGTGGGCGAAGGAGAACGGCTACGAGGTCTCGACCCGTGGTCGTATCTCGACCCAGGTGCAGGAAGCGTACGCAGCCGCACACTGAGCCGCTGTCGACGAAGGACCCGGATGATCGCGATCACCCGGGTCCTTCGTCATTCCTCCCCAAGGGCGATCGTCGTCGTCTGATTCCACAGAGTCTTCGTCGGTGCACATCCTCGCTGCCGTTCCCGCGATCGTTGCCGTGGAGGCAATGACATGGAACAGAAGCTGCACGATCGCCCTGGACGAACACTCCGGAACGGCCGCCTGGGGCGGTTCGGCGAGGACCAGGCCGTGGCGTGGTTGCACGAACGGGGTTTCCGGGTCCTCGAGCGGAATTGGCGGTGCGCCCGGGGCGAGATCGACATCGTCGCGTGGGATTCCTGCACACTCGCGTTCATCGAGGTGAAGACGCGATCCGGTACGACGACGGGGCATCCGTTCGAGGCGATCACGGCGACGAAGCTCACCCGGATGCGACGACTCGTGGCCGAGTGGTTCGACGCCCATCCGGAGGTGTCGGCACGCGCGATCCGCATCGACGTGGTCGCGGTCCACGTCGACGGCCCGCGGACGGCCGTGCAACACGTGGCGGGTGTGCTGTGACGGGCATCGGCCGTGCTGCGGCCGTCGCCCTGCTCGGCGTGACCGGGCGCCGGATCGAGGTCGAGGCCCACCTGACCAGCCAGCTGCCCGCCTTCAGCATCATCGGACTGCCGGACACTTCGCTCGGCGAGGCGCGCGAGCGAGTCCGTGCCGCCGCTGCGAACGCCGGGTGTCCGTTGCCGGCTCGTCGGATCACGGTGAACCTCACGCCCGCGGCGATCCCGAAACGGGGTTCCGGGTTCGACCTGGCGATCGCGATGGCCGTGCTCGCCGGCGCCGGACTCGCACCCGACGTCAGTGAACGGATCGTCTACATCGGGGAGCTCGGTCTGGACGGTCGGGTCCGACCGGTCGCCGGAGTCATCCCGATGTTGCTCGCCGCCCGCGACGCCGGGGCCGACCGAGTCGTGCTGCCGATCGGCAACCTGCCCGAGGCCCGCGTGGTCGACGGCGTGCGCGCCACCGGGGTCGACTCACTCCGTGCGGCTGCGATCGACGCCGGCGCGCTGCTGCCGCCGGTCGAGGTCGACGCGGTGCTGCCGGTGCCGGTGCCCTCGGTCCAACGCCCGGTGGCCGAACTGGCGGATGTCGTCGGGAACCCGATCGGGGTGCGCGCCGTCGTCGCCGCGGCGGCCGGTGGGCACCATGCGCTCCTGCTCGGTCCACCCGGTGCCGGCAAGACGATGCTCGCGGAGCGCCTGCCCGGGCTCCTGCCCGACCTCGACGACGCGACCGCGCTCGAGGTCGCCGCCGTCCGGTCCGTCGCCGGACTCGGGCCGGCGTCGTGGAGCACGAAGCCCCCGTGGGAGGCCCCGCACCACTCCGCGTCGGCGATCTCCCTGATCGGCGGCGGCTCCGGTGTGCTGCGACCCGGAGCAGTGTCGCGGGCGACCGGCGGCATCCTGTTCCTCGACGAAGCACCGGAGTTCCCCCGTGCGGTGCTCGACGCGCTCCGCCAGCCGCTCGAGTCCGGTCGGATCACCATCCACCGGGCTGCGGGCGCCGCCGAGTTCCCCGCGCGGTGCCAGGTCGTGCTCGCTGCCAATCCCTGCCCGTGCGGCAACGCCGGCGGAGCGCACGGCCAACCGTGTGAGTGTCCGCCGAGTGCGGTCCGGCGCTACCTCGGGCGGATGTCCGGACCGCTGCTCGACCGGATGGACATCCGGGTGCTCGTGCCCCGGGTGACGACCGGGAAGATGCGTGGTACCGACGGGAGCACGCCGACGACGGCCGAGGCCCGCGCCGGCGTCGCCGCGGCCCGCGCTCGGATGGCCGAACGCCTCCGGGACACCGGGTGGACGAAGAACGCCGAGGTCACCGGAGCCTGGCTGCGGGCGGACGGTCGGATCGAACCCGGTTCGACCACCGAGCTCGACCGGGCGCTCGACCTCGGCACCCTGACCATGCGGGGATGGGACCGGGTGATGCGGCTCGCGTGGACCCTCGCCGACCTCGAAGCGGTCGACCGTCCGAGCAGAGCACACGTCCGGGGTGCTCTTGCCCTGCGGAGCGCGCTGTGAGCGGCGTGGGGCCCGGCCACGGCAGCGAACTGCTCGCCGCGATCCGGCGGGTCCTCGGGACTGACGGTGCGTCGGACCCGGTCCAGACCGCCGCTCGGGTCGCGTGGTCCGTGATCGTGGAGCCCGGGGACTCCGTCGCCGGTGAGCTCATGGCGGCCCTCGGGTCGGAGCGCGCCCTCGGCTCGGTCCTGCTGGCAGCCGACGGTGCGTTCGAGGATCTGCTCGACGGGTGTGTGGAGGCCGGCGTACCCGGTGCGGAGGATCCCGATGCGTTCGCCGGTGTCCTGCACACGGCCATCGACCGGTGGCGACCGCGCTTGGTCCGGTCCGACGTGGCCGACGTCGTCGCCTCGGCCGAAGCCGTCGGGGCACGACTGCTCGTGCCCGGGTCCGCTGGGTGGCCGACGGCGATCGACGACCTCGGCCCCCACGCACCACTCGTGCTCTGGACTCGCAGCGCCACGGCGGGTGTCGGCGACGGGGCACCCGCCCTGGCCGTGGTCGGGTCGCGGGCGAACACCATCGCCGGGGCCGAAGCAGCCGCCGAGATCACCTCGTCCGCCGCGGACGCCGGCTGCACGATCGTCAGCGGCGGCGCCTACGGGATCGACGCGGTCGCACACCGGGTGGCGATCGCCGCAGGGGTCCCGACGATCGCGGTCCTGGCCGGGGGGATCGATCAGCTCTACCCCGCCGGCAACGTCCAGCTGCTCCACAACGTCGCTCGGCAGGGCGCCCTGGTGGCGGAGTCGGCGCCGGGGACCCGCCCGACCCGGTGGCGCTTCCTGGCCCGGAACCGGTTGATCGCCGCCCTCGCCGATGCTGCGGTCGTCGTGGAGGCCGGTGCGCGGTCCGGTGCGCTCAACACCGCGCACCACGCCGGGCAGCTCGGTCGCCCGGTGTTCGCCGTCCCGGGAGCGTTCGCGTCCTCGGCGTCGGTCGGGTGCCACCGGCTCGTGGCGCAGGGCCGGGCGCAGCTCGTCGTGCACCCGGGGGACCCGGTCGCCGCGATGCGTCCCGTGCCCCCATCCGCTGCGACCGCGGCGGCGGACGAACCCCTCGTGTCGGTCCAGCGCGATCCCGAGGTCGTCCGGGTCCTCGACGCGCTCGGCCGTCGTGCCCTGCCAGAGGCCGAGATCGCTCGACGGTCCGGGCTGTCCGGAGCTGCGGTGGCGGACGCCCTCGCGCTCGCGCAGTTGCAGGGGCTCGTGGCGCACAGCAGCGGCGGGTGGGGCCGCGCATGACGTCGGCCAGCCGTACGCTGACGACGTGGCGGACCGAGCAGAGCAGAAGGAAGAGCGACTCGTGGCAGCGGTCGACTCGTTCCTCGGGCACGCTCGACACGCCAGGGGGCTCAGCGAGCAGACGCTCCGCGCGTACGCGAACGACCTCGAGCAGTTCGTCGAGTTCGCCGCGCGACGCGACGTCGTCGGCATCGACGGGGTCGACCTCGAACTCCTCCGTGACTGGTTGTGGGAAGCCGACCAGCGGGGGCTCGCACGGTCCACGATCGCCCGCCGGTCGTCGTCGGTGCGGGCGTTCACCCGGTGGGCGAGCGAGACCGGGGTGACCGCGACGGACGCCGGCGTGCGGCTCCGTGCACCGAAGGGCGGCTCGCACCTGCCGCGGGTGGTGTCGGCCGACCAGGTCCGTGGGTTGCTCGACGGCCTCGCGGCCCGTGCAGCGACCGACGATCCCGGTGCGCTGCGGGACCTGGCGCTCGTGGAGCTCCTGTACGCCGCGGCGATCCGGGTGAGCGAGCTCGTCGGCATCGACGTCGCCGACGTCGATCGCGGGCGGCTTACGGTCCGCGTGCTCGGGAAGGGCGGGAAGGAGCGGGTCGTGCCGTTCGGTGTCCCGGCCCGTGACGCACTCGAGGCGTGGACGTCGCGGGGGCGTCCGACCCTCGCGGCGCGGGCCGACGTACCGAGCACGGCACTGTTCCTCGGCGACCAGGGTGGCCGGCTCGGGGTGCGGAGTGCGTACCGCGTGGTGGCTCGGCTGCTCGGGGACCTTCCCGGCGAAGGGCCGAGCGGACCGCACACCTTCCGGCACACCGCGGCGACGCACCTGCTCGACGGGGGAGCGGACCTGCGGGCGGTCCAAGAACTGCTCGGGCACGCGAGCCTCGGGACGACGCAGATCTACACGCACGTGTCCTCAGCACGGCTGCGCGAGGTCTACCGGACGGCCCACCCGCGCGCCTGACGGCGCGACCGCCGGACCGGCGCCGTGCCCCGCGAGCGACCGTCGGACCGGCGCCGAGCGACCGTCGGACCGGCGCCGAGCGACCGCCGGACCGGCGCCGCGCACTCGTGCGGTTGCGCGGCGTCGGAACGTTGGAACGGCGCGACCGTTACGTCGCACGTCGAAGTTGCACGTCGCCCACCGCTCGTCGCCGACGCTCACCCCGGCCAGGCGGACTCCGGCAACAGCACGGGCCACTCGGCCACGGGAAGGTACGGCGTCGGGTCCACGTAGCGGCCGTCGATCCGCGCGCCGAGGTGCAGACACGGGGCCGAGGCCGGGCAGTGCCCCACGGACACCAAGCCGACCTGATCACCCTGTCGGACGTCGTCCCCAGTGGCGACGAGCGGCTGCACCGAGTCGAGGGTGCTGACGAGCCCGCCGCCGTGGTCGACCGTCACGACGCTCCTGCCGCCAACGGGTCCGGCGAACGCCACCGTGCCGTCGTCGACCGCCGCCGCACTCGTGCCGAGCGGCGCCGGCACGTCGATCCCGCGGTGACCGGCGGCGTAGTCGTCGGACGGTGGCTCCCACCCGCGCTCGACCACCCGCGTTCCGGTCGGCCAGATCCACGGTTCGGCAGCACGAGTCGCCGCCGTGCCATACCGGTGGTCGCGCAGGTCCTCCGGCGCGGGCACGGGTTCGGGCAACGACGCGGTGGCCGTCCAGAACGCCCCGAGCATCCCGATCACCACCACCATCGCGGCGACCGGAGGGAGCCGAGTGCCGGAGCCGGGGAACAGGAGCATGCCGTCACTCTGTCCGCCACGGACCGGCTACACGACCGAGGTGAGGCGGTCCGTGGAGGGTGGGGCGGGCCTCCCGGCCTGTGGAGGGACGACGCGACCGCAACGAACGACGTCCTCGATGTCGCACGACATCGACGGTGTCGTTCCGAGTCGAGGCGACTCCCGACCCGCCCGCGCCCCGCGCCCCGCCCCGCGCACCGAGCGCACCCGGTTATGACCACATCCACCACGAGGAGTACAGTCGGGGCCGCTCCGGACCACGCAACGCCGCACGGACGGCGAACGAGCCGACCGCCGGGGCACCGTGCCCACAGCAGCACGGCCGGCAGAACCCAGGAGCATCGTGTCCAACACAGCCACCGGGCACGGCGAGGACCGTGCGTTCAAGGGGAAGGTCACCGCGTTCGCCATCGCAGCAGCGGTGGGCGGTTTCCTCTTCGGCTTCGACTCGTCGGTCATCAACGGCGCCGTCGAGGCCATCAAGGGCGAGTTCGGCCTGTCCGAGGCGGCGAGCGGCTTCGCCGTCGCGTCCGCGCTCATCGGCTGTGCGTTCGGCGCCTACTTCGCTGGTCGACTCGCTGACCGCTGGGGTCGCACCCGGGTGATGTTCTGGGCCGCGGTGCTGTTCCTGGTGAGCTCGATCGGCTCGGGCTTCGCGTTCGCCACGTGGGACTTCGTCCTCTGGCGTCTCGTCGGCGGCCTCGGCATCGGTACGGCCTCGGTGATCGCGCCGGCGTACATCTCCGAGGTCTCGCCGAAGGCGATCCGCGGGCGCCTGGCCTCGTTCCAGCAGCTCGCCATCACGCTCGGTATCTTCGCCGCGCTGCTCTCCGACCAGTTCTTCGCCGTCACCGCCGGTGGCGCCTCCGAGGTCGTCCTCGGCCTCCCGGCCTGGCGCTGGATGTTCCTGGTCGGCGTGATCCCGTCGGTGGTCTACGGCATCCTGGCGATCACGCTGCCGGAGTCGCCGCGGTACCTGCTCGCCAAGGGGCGGACGGAGGACGCCCGTGCGGTCATGACGAAGATCGTCCCGCGCGACACGGTGAACACGAGCCTGGAGGAGATCCAGGACGGCATCAAGAAGGAAGCCAACGAGAAGAAGGGCTCCATCCGGGGCAACCGCTTCGGCCTGCAGCCCATCGTCTGGGTCGGCATCATCCTGGCCGTGCTGCAGCAGTTCGTCGGCATCAACGTGATCTTCTACTACTCGACGACGCTCTGGCAGGCCGTCGGGTTCAAGGAGAGCGACTCGTTCCTCATCTCGACGATCACCTCGGTGGTCAACGTCGCCGTGACCTTCATCGCGATCTTCCTGGTCGACAAGATCGGTCGGAAGCCGCTGCTCGTCACCGGTTCCGCCGGCATGTTCGTGTCGCTGGCGATGGTCGCGATCGCGTTCTCGCAGTCGACGATCGTGGACGGCAACCCGAGCCTGCCCGGCGCGTGGGGCGTCATCGCCCTCATCTTCGCGAACCTGTTCGTCGTGTCGTTCGGCGCGACGTGGGGTCCGCTCATGTGGGTGCTGCTCGGCGAGATGTTCCCGAACCGCATCCGCGCCACGGCGCTCGGCATCGGCTCGGCCGCCAACTGGGTGGCGAACTTCATCGTCACGATCACCTTCCCGGTGCTATCCGGCTTCAACCTGACGGTCACGTACGGCATCTACGCGCTGTTCGCGCTGATCTCGTTCTTCTTCGTCATCGCGAAGATCCCGGAGACCAAGGGTCGCTCGCTCGAGGAAATGGGCATCTCCGCCGAGGGCGACACGGTGAACGCGAAGGCGTGATCAGTCGCGTCTGAGACACCCAGAACACCGGACAGGAGGCCCGGATCACGTCAGCCGGTCGGCGCGCGTGATCCGGGCCTCCTGTCTGCTAGCATTTCTCCAGCAGTGCGCTGATGCGCGCTGACTTCGCGTGTCCACAGGGTCGTCAACGGTTCGCCGTCTCCGACCCGGCACCCGACCACCGGTCCCGCTCTCACGAGCGGGCGGTCGCGTGCCAGGACACCAGGGATCACGACCTCCGGTCGTGCTCGACACAACCGCAACAGGGGCACAGCACAGCTGCGCTCCGAGAACACAGAAGGAGGACGGCACATGGCCGTCGTCACCATCCGCCAGCTGCTCGACAGCGGCGTCCACTTCGGACACCAGACCCGTCGGTGGAACCCGAAGGTGAAGCGCTTCATCCTCGCCGAGCGCTCGGGCATCCACATCATCGACCTGCAGCAGTCGCTGGCCTTCATCGACCGCGCGTACGACTTCGTCAAGGAGACGGTCGCGCACGGTGGCACGATCCTCTTCGTGGGCACCAAGAAGCAGGCGCAGGGCTCCATCGCCGAGCAGGCGACCCGCGTCGGCCAGCCGTACGTCAACCAGCGTTGGCTCGGCGGTCTGCTCACGAACTTCCAGACGGTCTCCAAGCGCCTCGCGCGCATGAAGGAGCTCGAGGAGATCGACTTCGACGACACGACGAAGGGCTTCACCAAGAAGGAGCTCCTCATCAAGAAGCGCGAGCTGGACAAGCTCCACAAGACCCTCGGTGGTATCCGCAACCTCACGCGGACCCCGAGCGCGCTCTGGATCGTCGACACCAAGAAGGAGCACCTCGCGGTCGACGAGGCGCAGAAGCTCGGTATCCCGATCATCGGCATCCTCGACACCAACTGCGACCCCGACGAGATCACGTACCCGATCCCGGGCAACGACGACGCGATCCGCTCCGTCGGTCTCCTCACCCGCATCGTCGCCGACGCCGCGGCCGAGGGCCTGAAGACCCGCCACAACGGTGGCGACGACGAAGAGGCCGCAGAGCCCCTCGCCGAGTGGGAGCAGGAGCTCCTCGGTGGCGACGCCGCGACGCCGTCCGCCGACGCCGCTCCCGAGGGTGCGACCGTCGAGGAGAACAACGCTGACGCGCAGGTCGCCGCGAAGGAGATCGGCGAGCCGATCGCCGACGACGCGAAGAACGCGGAGCCGACGGCCGAGGCCGAGGCAGCCGCGGAGACCACCCCCGCCGAGTGACCTGTCGCAGGCGCCGGACCCGATCGGGTCCGGCGCCTGCGTCACCACTCTCCACACACGTACCGTCCAGAAAGGACAGTCAATGGCAAACTTCACCGCTGCTGACGTGAAGAAGCTCCGCGAGGACCTCGGCGCCGGCATGATGGACGCGAAGAACGCGCTCGTCGAGGCCGACGGCGACTACGACAAGGCCGTCGAGCTGCTCCGCATCAAGGGTGCGAAGGCCGTCGCCAAGCGCGACGACCGTGCCACCTCCGAGGGCGTCGTCGTCGCGAGCTCCGAGAACGGCGCCGCCACGGTCGTCGAGCTCGCGAGCGAGACCGACTTCGTCGCGAAGAACGAGAAGTTCACGACGCTGGCCGACAAGGTGCTCGGGGCCGTCGCGGCCGCCGGTGCAGCTGACGTCGCCGCCGCGAACGCCGCCCCCGTCGACGGCAAGACCGTTCTCGAGGTCGTCAACGAGTCGGCCGCCGCACTGGGCGAGAAGCTCGAGGTCCGCACGGTCCGCCGTGTCGAGGGCTCGGCCTTCGAGATCTACCTGCACAAGACCAGCCAGGACCTGCCGCCGCAGATCGCCGTCGTCATCGCGTACGAGGGTGACAACGCTGCCGAGGCCCGCTCGATCGCCCAGCACGTCGCGTTCGCGAACCCGACGTACCTGACCCGCGACGAGGTCCCGGCCGACGAGATCGCCAAGGAGCGTGCGACCGTCGAGGCGATCACGCGCGAGGAGGGCAAGCCCGAGGCTGCGCTCCCGAAGATCGTCGAGGGTCGGGTGAACGCCTACATCAAGCAGGTGTCGCTCCTCGACCAGGACTACGCGAAGGACAACAAGATCTCCGTCGCGAAGGCCGCCGAGAACGCCGGCATCACGATCCAGGGCTTCGCCCGCGTCAAGGTCGGCGCGTAACGAACCCGTGACGGGGTCAGGAACCAACCAGGTTCCTGGCCCCGTTTTTCGCGCCTCCGGGCGCGACACACACGCGACACATCCGCGAGTACATTTCCACGAGACCACGACGAAGGGTGCGATCAGATGACCGACGAGAAGACCGGACGACGCCGCGTACTGCTGAAGCTGTCGGGAGAGGCCTTCGGGGCCGGATCGCTCGGCGTGAACCCCGACGTGATCGGGGCCATCGCCAAGGAGATCGCCGTCGCCGCGCGCGAGGTCGAGATCGCGATCGTCGTCGGCGGGGGCAACTTCTTCCGCGGCGCCGAGCTCTCGCAGCGCGGGATGGACCGCGGCCGTGCCGACTACATGGGCATGCTCGGCACCGTGATGAACGCGCTCGCCCTGCAGGACTTCCTCGAGCAGGCCGGGGCCGCCACGCGCGTGCAGTCGGCCATCGCGATGACCCAGGTCGCCGAGCCGTACATCCCGCGGCGCGCCGAGCGGCACCTCGAGAAGGGCCGCGTCGTCATCTTCGGCGCCGGCGCCGGTCTGCCGTACTTCTCGACCGACACGGTGGCCGCGCAGCGAGCACTCGAGATCAAGGCCGACGAGGTCCTCGTCGCCAAGAACGGTGTCGACGGCGTGTACACGGCGGACCCGAAGAAGGACGCCACGGCCGAGAAGCTGCACCACGTGACCTACCAGGACGCACTCCTGAAGGGCCTGAAGGTCGTCGACGCCACGGCGTTCTCGCTCTGCATGGACAACGGCATGCCGATGCACGTCTTCGGCATGGAGGGCGACGGCAACGTCCAGGCCGCCATCCGTGGCGAGCGCATCGGCACCGTGGTCAGCAACTGACCCGCACCGCTGACTAGACTCGACGCCAGTACCGAAGGAGTAACACCGTGATCAGTGATGTCCTGACCGAAGCCACCGAGAAGATGGCGAAGGCTGTCGAGGTCGCCAAGGACGACTTCTCGACCGTCCGCACCGGCCGCATCAACGCGGCGCTCTTCCAGAAGATCCCGGTCGAGTACTACGGCACGCCGACGCCGCTCGCGCAGCTCGCGTCGCTGCAGACGCCCGAGGCCCGCACGCTCATCGTGACGCCGTACGACAAGACGGCGCTCAAGGAGATCGAGCGCGCCATCGCGACGTTCCCGAACCTCGGCGCCAGCCCGACGAACGACGGCGACATCGTCCGCGTGACGATCCCGGAGCTCACCAAGGACCGCCGCAAGGAGTTCGTCAAGCTCGTGCGGACGAAGGGCGAGGACCACAAGGTCGTCATCCGGAACATCCGCCGCAAGGCCAAGGACGACCTCGACGCGCTCAAGGGTGAGATCTCGGACGACGAGATCTCGCGCGGCGACAAGGACCTCGAGGCCCTGACGAAGAAGCACGTCGACCAGATCGACGAGTCGCTGAAGAAGAAGGAAGCCGAACTCCTCGAGGTCTGATGCGCCGCCCGGACCAGGGCGGTGAACGCCCCACAGCAGAGCACGGACCCGACCACACCGGGCCCGTGAAGAAGGGGCTCCGCCAGGACTTCGATGCGCGTGCCCGAGCGGCCCGCACCGACTTCGAGGCGCAGCTCCGGCAGCGCAAGGCCGACTTCGGTGCGCGCAACGAGGCCCTGACGGCGCGCACCGGGCGCAACCTGCCGGCGGCGATCGGCATCGCGCTCGCGTTCGCCGTCGTCATGCTCGGCACGCTCCTCATCTGGCCACCGTCGTTCATGGTCGTGGCGGCGTTCCTGCTCGGCGTGGGCGTCTACGAGCTCACGAGCGCCATGCGCTTCGCGGGCCGGGACGTCCCGCGGATCCCGAGCGTCGCCGTCGCGATCGCGATCGTGCCGGCGGCGTTCCTGCTCGGGCAGGTCGCGGCACTCTTCACACTGCTCGGTGGCATCGTCCTGATCAGCCTCTGGCGTCTGATCGAGGTCGCGCTCTCGCGGCAGAAGCCGTCGGCCGGCGACGTGTTCCGCGACGTCACGAACGGTCTGTTCGTGCAGGCGTACATCTCGCTGCTCGGCGCCTGTGTCGTCCTGCTCTCCGCGCAGTCGCAGGGCAACCTGTGGGTGATCGGCTTCATCCTGGTCGTCGTCGCTGTCGACACCGGTGCCTACGCCACCGGGTTGAACCTCGGCAAGCACCCGATGGCGCCGCGGATCAGCCCGAAGAAGACGTGGGAGGGCTTCGCCGGATCGGTCGCAGCGAGCATCATCGTCGGCATCCTGGTCGCCTGGCTCATGCTCGGCCTGCCGTGGTGGACCGGCGTCGTGCTCGGCGTGCTGATCTCCGGGTCCGCGACCCTGGGTGACCTCACCGAGTCGATGATCAAGCGCGACCTCGGCATCAAGGACATCTCGTCCTTCCTGCCCGGGCACGGCGGACTGCTCGACCGCATCGACAGCATCCTGCCGTCGGCTGCCGTCGCCTACGTGCTGTACCTGATCGTCAACCACTGACCGACCTCGATCGACCTCGTCGGCCCACCCTGAGCGCCGCCCTCAGCGCGTCCAGGTTGTGCCACGGGTCGGGACTGGCAGAATGACGCCGTGGCCACCACCTTCCCGACCGCAGCCCGCTCCGCCCTCGGATACGACGTCGACGAAGTCGAGCGTTTCCTCGAGGACGCCCGTCGTGCGTACTCCGCCGACGACAGCGCCCCCGGCATCGAGGCTGCGAAGATCCGCGCCACCGCGTTCTCGATGCGCAAGGGCGGCTACTCCACCTCGCACGTCGACGCAGCGCTGGAGCGCCTCGAGGACGCCTTCGCGGCCCGGGAGCGCGAGCGGGAGATCGGCGACGCCGGACAGAAGGCCTGGTACGCCGAGGCCCGCACGAAGGCCTCCGACGTCGTGGCCCGCCTCGAGCGCCCGGACGGACAGCGGTTCAACCGGGTGAGCGTGCTCGGCACCGGCTACCACCCGAAGGACGTCGACGCGTTCGCGGCCCGCCTCGGTGGCTACTTCCGCGAGGGCAAGCCGCTGAGCCTCACCGAGGTGCGGTCGATCGTGTTCCGCCCGAAGCACGGCGGCTACCGCGAGGGCCAGGTGGACGCGCTGCTCGACGCCGTCGTCGAGGTCATGCTCGCCGTCCGCTGACGACGCGCTGCACCCAGGTGCTTCGCTTTCCGTGATCGTTCCGTTACCCTGGTCCTACTCATGGGCAGGCACACGGCAGACCACAGCTCCGACCGCGATCCCCGCGAGCACCTCAGCCTCCAGGCTTCGGGTGAGCGCCGCGCGGCACTGAACCGAACCCGTACGGCGGACACCTCGGTGCTCCAGGCGAACCCGCAGGTCCTGCCGGAGACCGGTCCCGTCGCGACGCCGAAGTCCGTCGCAGCGAACCGCGTGTCCGACGAACGCATCGCCGCGTTCGCGCACGAGGCCCCCGCGGCCCGGGTGGACCCGCGTGCCGCGAAGCAGCAGAACGCGTCGGCGGTCCAGCGCAACGCGACGGCGCAGCAGCCGGGCCGTGGCGCAGCCGCCGCGGTCAACGCCTTCGCACGGAAGCGTTCCTCGGTTCCGGCGTTCTCGTTCGTCGGCGTGTTCCTCTTCGTCGGGGCGTCGCTCTTCAACCCGCTCCAGGCCGACGTCGCGCAGGCCGCGGTCGACACCCCGGTGCTCGTGAAGACGCCGCAGGCCCCGCAGCAGTACACCGCGCACGGCACCTACGGCGACGCTGCTGCCGACCGTGACGGCTACGGCGTGACCGTGCCGGCGCCCAAGGTCGTCAAGCCCGTCGTCGAGGAAGAAGCCGACGACGCCACCTCCGACGAGACGACCGACGCCGCCGCGACCGAGACCGAGAGCGTCTCCGCCGCGAACACGCTGGCCGCCGTCGCCGCGACGCCCGACGCGGGCAGCGCACAGGCCATCGCCCTGCGGCTCGTCACGGCCCGGGGTTGGGGAACCGACCAGTACAACTGCCTCGTCTCGCTGTGGAACAAGGAGTCCGGCTGGCGGGTGAACGCGTACAACCCCAGCGGTGCGTACGGCATCCCGCAGGCCCTGCCGGGCAGCAAGATGTCGTCTGCAGGTGCCGACTGGCAGACCAACCCCGAGACGCAGATCACGTGGGGTCTCAACTACATCTCCGGGGTCTACGGCACGCCCTGCGGCGCCTGGGGCCACAGCCAGGCGAACAACTGGTACTGATCGGCAGTTGGGGTGCCGCGCAGCAACCGGCCGCGGCGTCCCCGTGGTCGCGACGTCGAGCCTGACGAGGACACCGGCCTCGATCGGCTGATGAGCTCGTGGAAGCGCACCGAGGTGCGCCGCGGGCGGGAGTACCTCGTCCAGCCCGTCTCCGCGGCCTCGGCGCAGAAGGAGTACGTCTGCCCCGGGTGCGGCGGTACGGTCCTGCCCGGCACCGCACACGTGGTGGTCTGGCGTTCCGACGGGGTCCTCGGCGACGCTGCCGACCTGGCATCACGCCGACACTGGCACAACCACTGCTGGAGCATCGCATGACCGACGACGGCGAGATCCGCTCCGCCACGCAGCTGCCCGCTCGCCGCACCGACCTCGAGCTCGTCACCGACGACCACCTCACCCTGGTCGGGGAACTCGCCGAACCGGAGTCGCGCCCGGCACGGGGCACCGTCGTGACGCTGCACCCACTGCCGACCGCGCACGGCTTCATGGACTCGCACCTGCTCAAGAAGGCCGCCGCGCGTCTGCCGGCGCTGGCGGACATCGCGGTCCTGCGCTTCAACTTCCGGTCGGTGACGTCACCACGCGGCACGTCCGAGGGTGTGTTCGGCGAGGGTGTCTCCGAGGGCTTCGACCTGCGCGCCGCCGTCGCCGAGGTGGTCGACCGTGGTCTGCCGACGCCGTGGTTGGTCGGGTGGTCCTTCGGCACCGAGGTGATCCTCAAGCACGCGCTGGAACACGTCGAGGCCGGCACCGTGGCGGGCGTGGTCCTGCTCTCGCCGCCACTGCACCGCACCACGGAGGACGAGCTCGCGCGCTGGGCAGCCGTGGACGTCCCAGTGGTGGCCCTGGTGCCCGAGCACGACGACTTCCTGCAGCCCGACGAAGCGATCGCCCGGTTCGCCGTCGCCCCGAACGTCCGGGTCGTCCCGATCGAGGGCGCGAAGCACCTGTGGGTGGGGGAGCGCTACGTCCGGATCGTCCTCGACGCCGTCGCCGACCTCGTCGTGCCGGGCAGCGCGCCGCTGCCGACGCACTGGCCGGTCTGACGGCACTCGCCGGTCCGACGCACGGTACGTACCCACCTCGGTGCGGTGGGCCGACCGGGAGGCGCGACCCGCGCCTCCCGGTCGGGTCGCGTCAGCGTTCGGTCGCGTCCACTGCGTCGTCGGCTGCTCCGGGCGCGGTACCGGGTGCGGTCCCCAGCAGGCCGGTCGCGTGCGTGAGCACGCCGCGCAGGTTCTCCAGGTAGCCAGCCACGGCCTCGCGCTCGGTGCGGATCGCCGACAGTCGGTCCTCGGCCTCGGCGGTGATGGCAGCCGTCCGCTCCTCGGCATCGGAGACCATCCGGTGCACGCGGTCCTGGGCATCGGCGACGATGGTGCGGGCGTGCTCCTGCGCGTCGGCGGTGCTGGTGCGCTCGAGGTCGTCGGCTTCCTGCTGGAGCCGCTCGGCTCGCTCGCGGGCCTCGGTGGCACGGCGCGTGGCCTCGGCGAGCTGCAGGTTCGCCTCGTCGAGGTACTTCTGCGTCTCGGTGACGGTCTCGTGGTGCTTCTGCAGGTAGTCCTGCTCGGCGTCGTCCCGGCGTGAGGCGAGCTCGGACTCGAGCGTCGTGCGGGCCTCGTCACGCTCGCGGGCGACCTCGGCACGGGCCTCGTCACGTTCCTTCGCCAGGTCGGCGCGGGCCGTGTCGATCTCCTGACGGAGGGCGGTGCGCTCGGACTCGAGCGTGTCGAGTTCGGCGGAGCGGCGGTCGGCGATCTCGGTGTCGACCTCGGCGTGCTCGCGCTCGCGGCGGGCGGCGAGCGCGTTCTCGTGCTCGCGGTCCGCGCGTTCGGCGGCGGCGTCGGCCTCGGCGCGCTCCCGCTCGATGCGGGTGTCGTGCTCCTCGAGCTCGCGTGCGATGCGGTCGGCGGTCTCCTGCACGAGCCGCTCGTTCTCGACGCGCGTCTGTTCCTCGTCGACGCGCAGCTGCGCACGCGACGCCTCGGCCTCCTGTGCCAGGGCGGTGCGCGCCGAGGCGAGCTCCCGGTCCCACTCGGCACGGGCTGCGGCGAGTTCCTCGTCCACGACGCGGCGGCGGTCGGCGAACTCGCCGTCGATCTCGGCGCGACGTCGGTCGACCTCGGCCTGCAGCTCGGCGCGGCCGGTCTCGATCGCCAGTGCGTGCGCCTGCTGCTGCTCGTCGCGCTCCCGGTGCCACGCCGCACGCCCCTCGACGACCTCGCGTTCGAGCGCCTGACGGCGGGTGGACTCCTCGTGGTCGAGGTCCTCGACCCGGCGGGCGTGGTCGGCCTCGAACACCGAGCGGCGGTGCTCGGTCTCGCGGTCGAGGTCGGCCGCGGCGGTGCGGGAGTCGGCCGATTCGCGCTGGGCGATCTCGCGCAGCTCGGCGACCTCGTGCTCGACCTGGGCGCGCAGGGCGTTCGTCTCACGGATGGCGACGGAGCGGACCTCGGCGGCCTCGGTCACCGCGGCACCCCGGATGGCGGCGGCCTCGTTGCGGGCGTCCTGGGTCAGCAGGCCGGCTTCGGCACGGGCACGCTCGACGGTGTCGGCGGCCTCGGCACGAGCACGGGTGAGTTCGTTGGTGGAGCGGGTGCGCGCGTCCTCGAGGGTGTCGCGGGCTTCTTCCTGTGCCTCGCGCACGGTGCGGTCGGCCTCGGCCCGGCTCGACGCCCGCAGGCGCTGTGCGTCGATGTCCGCCTGGCTGATGAGACGGGTGGACTGCTCCTCCGCCACGCGCAGGGTCGACTCGAGACGTGTGCCCAGGCCGCTGTAGGTGGGGGTGCCGGCCTCGTCGAGTTCGCCCTGGAGCTCGGAGACGCGGGACTGCAGGAGACGGATCTCCTTCGCGGCGTCGGCACGGTCGGTGTTCGACTTGATGAGCTCACGGCGCAGGTCGTTCAGTGAGCGGTCGACGTCGTCGCGGCGGTACCCGCGCAGCTCGGTCCCGAACTCTGCCTCGTCGTTCGCCACGTGTCGCTCCTGGGTGCTCGGCGGAGGGCCCGATCCGGCCCGCGGTCGATTGTAGTGGTGGCCCGACGGGGTCGTCTGAGTCCGACGACAGCCCGGATGGATGCGCTGCTCAGCCATGCTCGCTATCCTGAGTCGCTGATTCGCGCGCCGACATCCCCACCCCGGCGCGGTAGGGAGAGTGTTCGTGCGATTCGTCCTGGCGATCGTCAGTTTCGTCATCGGCCTGCTGCTCGTCGCGTTGGCGGTCGGACAGCGGACCGTGTTCGCTCCGCCGTCCTCGCTCGTCGCGGACAGCTCGACCAGCAGCTCCGCTCCGGTCACCGTGATCCCCGGGTCGACGCTCAACGCGAACCCCGGCTACCAGCGCATCAACGTGTCCGGCTCCGGCAAGGTCTTCGCGGCGTACGGCAAGACGGCCGACGTCGACGCGTGGGTCGGTGACGCCGAGCACACCACGCTCCGGTTCGACGCCGAGAGCGCGAAGCTGGTGGGCAAGACCACCGGCTCCGAGGCGTCCGTCCCGTCGCCGAAGGGCAGTGACCTCTGGTACCAGGAGTACGACGGCTCCGGGCAGTTCACGGTCCGCCTGCCGCAGGACGTCTCGGTCCTCATCGTCAGCGACGGCACCGCCGCGGCCCCGAGCGACGTCTCGGTCACCTGGCCGAAGGACACCGCGACGCCGTCCGTCGGGCCCCTGCTGGTCGCCGGTGGCGTCTTCGCACTCGGCGGCATCGTGCTGTTGATCCTGGCGTTCCTGCACCAGCGCCGCGGTCGTGGGCCGCGTCGTCGCAGCGGTGGCACCCGACCGCCGCGCGTGCGGGCCTCGCGTCGCGCCGCCGCCGCCGGCGCACAGGTCCCGACCCGGGGCCGCCGCGGATCGCGCGCGTTCATCGCGGTCCCCGTGGTGCTCGTCGGCACGCTCGCCCTGGCCGGCTGCTCCTCCGACTACTGGCCGCAGGGCGGGGACCCCTCGCTCGCGACCCCGACCCCCACGGCCAGCGCGACCGGCGCAGCGGAGACCACCGAGCCCACGGCGGCGACCAAGCAGCAGATCACCCGGGTCGTCGAGCGGATCGCCACGGTGGCGAAGCAGTCCGACGGCGCCCGCGACCGTGACCTGGCGAAGACCCGCTTCACCGGTGCCGCGCTCGACCTGCGCCTGGCGAACTACTCCATCCGCGGCAAGGACTCCGACGCCAAGGCACCGCCGGCGATCTCGGCCGGTCAGGTGTGCGTCGCGTTGCCCCAGCAGACCGATACGTGGCCGCGCACGGTCTTCGTGATCGTCGCCGAGGACTGCGACGCCAAGTCGGCACCGCAGGCCCTGACGCTCGTGCAGGACACCGCGCGCGACCCGTACAAGGTCGCCTACGACGTCTCGCTCGAGGCCGACGCCAAGATCCCGAGCCTCGCCCCGACGTCGATCGGTGCGGCGCTCCTCGCCCCGCAGTCGAAGCTCCTCGCGATCGCCCCGGACCAGGTCGCGACCGCCTACGGCGACATCCTGTCCAAGGACTCGAAGAGCGAGTACGCCGACCTGTTCGCCACCGAGGGTGACGGCCTCCGCACCACCATCGGCAAGGCGTACAAGGACAAGAAGGCGAAGTCCCTGCCGGACACGGCGAAGATCGAGTACTCGTCCGAGGCCCCGGAGGACTCCGCCGTCGCGATCGCGACCGACGACGCCGGCGCGCTCGTCTCCGCCGACCTGAACGAGATCGAGAAGGTGACCCCGACCGCCTCCGGCGCCGAGGTCAACACCGAGGGTGCCGTCAAGGCACTGTCCGGGGTCGACACGAGCAAGAAGGGCATCAGCGCCACGTACGGCGTCCAGCTGCTCTTCTACGTGCCGCCGGTCGCCTCGGATGACAAAGTGGTCCTGCTCGGGTTCACGCAGGGCCTGACCGCAGCGAGTGAGGTGCAATGAGCAACATCCCCCCGACCCCGTCCGGGCTCCGCGGAGCCGTGGACCTGTCGTCCCTCGTCGACCGCGCACAGCGGCCGCCCCAGCCGCCCGCCGGTGCTCCGGCGCAGGCGGGAAGCCCGACCGGTGCAGCAGCGCCGGGCACCGAGACCGGCGGCGACCTGACCGTCCCGTCGCTCGTGCTCGACGTCACCGACGACACGTTCCAGGACGTCCTGGAGCTGTCGTCCGTGGTGCCGGTGATCGTCGACATCTGGGCCGAGTGGTGCGGGCCGTGCAAGCAGCTCTCGCCGATCCTCGAGCAGCTGACCGCCGAGTACGGCGGGCGCGTGCTGCTCGCCAAGGTGGACGCCGACACGAACCCGCAGCTCGTGCAGGCGTTCCAGGCGCAGTCGATCCCGACCGTGGCCGCGCTGATCGGCGGACGCCCGCTCGGGCTCTTCGTCGGCGCGCTGCCCGAGGCGCAGGTCCGCGACGTCTACGAGCAGGTGCTCCAGGCAGCCGAGCAGAACGGCGTCTCCGGTCGCGTCACCGTGGACGGTGCCGCTCCGCCGGACGACACCGCCGAGCAGGGCGAGCCGGAGCCGGAAGCGCTGCCGCCGCACCACCAGGCCGCGTACGACGCGATCGAGCAGGGCGACTACGCCACGGCGATCACCGAGTACAAGACCGCGATCCTGCAGGACCCGCACGACCAGATGGCCGTCGCGGGGCTCGCGCAGGTGTCGCTCCTGGACCGGCTGAACGGCCACACCGCCGACGACATCCGTGCCGCCGCCGGTGCGGGTCCGAAGGACGTCCAGGCGCAGCTCGCGGTCGCCGACCTCGACATCTCAGGTGGCCACGTCGAGGACGCCTTCGGGCGCCTGCTCGACCTGGTGCCGACGGTGTTCGGCGAGGACCGTGAGGCCCTGCGCGTCCGCCTGGTCGAGTACTTCGAGCTCATCGGGACCGACGACCCGCGCGTCGTCGCGGCCCGCCGTCGCTTGGCGAGCGCGCTGTACTAGCGGTCCGCAACCGACGAACGGGAGGCCCGGTGCCAGCTGGCACCGGGCCTCCCGTCCGTCTGCGGCCGCGTCCAGGACGCGGGCCACAGCTAGCGCTCGAGCTTGAGCCAGACGGCCCCGAGCGGCGGCACCACGAGGTGCGCCGATGCGGGGCGGCCGGCCCACGGGGTGTCCTCGGCGGTGACGACTCCGAGGTTGCCGACACCGGAGCCGCCGTACTCCGCGGCGTCGGTGTTGAGCACCTCGTGCCACTCGCCGGCGCTCGGCAGGCCGAACCGACGCTCCACGGGCACGCCCGAGAAGTTCACGAACACCGCCAGCCGGTCGTCGCCGTCCTTGCGCAGGAACCCGAGCGTCGAGTGGGGTGCGTCGCCGCCCTCGATCCACTCGAAGCCGTCGGCCGTGCTGTCGTGCGTCCAGAGCGCGGGCGT
This sequence comes from Curtobacterium sp. PhB146, assembly GCF_004342995.1. Lineage (NCBI taxonomy): Bacteria > Bacillati > Actinomycetota > Actinomycetes > Micrococcales > Microbacteriaceae > Curtobacterium > Curtobacterium sp. PhB146. The sequence continues at coordinate 92,436 of NZ_SMBN01000003.1, forward strand.
GTCCTTGTAGACCCGGTTCAGGGCGGCGACGAGGTCCTGCACGCCGCGGTGCCCGGGCTGGTCGAGGAGCCACCAGTCGAGCCCCTTCGCCTCGGACCACTCTGCGGGCTGGGCGAACTCCTGCCCCATGAAGAGCAGCTGCTTGCCGGGGTGCGCCCACATGAACGCCAGGTAGGCCCGGACGTTCGCGAGCTTCTGCCACTCGTCGCCGGGCATCTTGCCGTAGAGGGAACCCTTGCCGTGCACGACCTCGTCGTGGCTGATCGGCAGGGTGAACTGCTCACTGAAGGCGTAGACGAGCGAGAACGTGATCTCGTCGTGGTGGTAGCTGCGGTACGCGGGGTCGCGCTGCACGTACTCGAGCGAGTCGTGCATCCAGCCCATGTTCCACTTCTGGCCGAACCCGAGACCACCGGCGCTGGTCGGCTGGGTCACGCCGGGCCACGAGGTGCTCTCCTCGGCGATCATGACGATGCCCGGGTAGCGCTTGTAGGCGGTGGCGTTCGTCTCCTGCAGGAACGCGACGGCGTCCAGGTTCTCGCGGCCGCCGTGGATGTTCGGCAGCCAGTCGGTGCGGGAGTAGTCGAGGTACAGGATCGAGGCGACGGCGTCGACGCGCAGGCCGTCGATGTGGAACTCCTCGAGCCAGTACAGGGCGTTGGCGACCAGGAAGTTCCGGACCTGCGGCTGCCCGAAGTCGAACACGTAGGTGCCCCAGTCGAGCTGCTCGCCGCGGCGGGGGTCCGGGTGCTCGAACAGCGCGTGGCCGTCGAAGCGTCCGAGTGCCCACTCGTCCTTCGGGAAGTGTCCGGGGACCCAGTCCATGATCACGCCGATGCCGGCGGAGTGCAGGCGGTCGATCAGGTACCGCAGGTCGTCGGGGGAGCCGTAGCGTGCGGTCGGGGCGTAGTACCCGGTGACCTGGTAGCCCCACGAGCCGCCGAACGGGTGCTCGGCGAGCGGCAGGAACTCCACGTGCGTGAAGCCCGTGTACTGCACGTGCCCGATGAGCTGGTCGGCGACCTCGCGGTACGACAGCCCGGGGCGCCACGAGCCGAGGTGGACCTCGTAGACGCTCATCGGCTGGTCGTGCGTGGTCGTCTCCGCGCGGCGTTCCATCCAGGCACGGTCGCCGTCGGACCACGTGTAGCTCGACTCGGTGATGACCGAGGCGGTGGCCGGGGCGATCTCGGCCTCGCGGGCGAACGGGTCCGCGCGCTCGACCCAGCCGGAGTCGGTGAGGATCTGGAACTTGTACCGCTGCCCCGCGACGGCTCCGGGCCAGAACAGCTCCCAGACACCGAGGTCGCTCAGGCGGCGCATCGCGGTGGTGCGGCCTTCCCAGCCCTCGAAGTCGCCGATGACGCGGACGGCGGTCGCTCGGGGTGCCCACACGGAGAACGCGACGCCGTCGACGCCGTCGATCGTGCGGACGTGCGCGCCGAGGTGGTGCCAGAGCTGCTCGTCGCGGCCCTCACCGAACAGGTGCAGGTCGAGCTCGCCGAGCGTCGGGGCGAACCGGTACGCGTCGTCGGTCGTCCAGGTGGCGTCGTCCTCTTCCGAGGACTCGTCGAAGTCGTAGTCGGCCTCGACCCGGTAGCGCCCGAGCTCCTCGGCGGTGGCACCGGCCCAGAGACCGTCGCCCTCGTGGGTCAGCTCGACGTCGTCGCCGTCGAGCCGGACGAGCCGGACCGCCTGCGCCAGATGGCGCACCACGCGGACGCTCGTGCCACCGTCGACGGCGTGCGGGCCGAGGACGTCGTGGGGCTGGGACCAGCGGCCCTCGGCGACCTGTTGGCGCAGCCACTGCTCGACCGGAGCCGGGCGCGGGCCCGTGCTGTCGGCGGTGGCGGGCTCGGGAGCCGGCGGCGTCGGGAGGGCGGTCGACGGCGCGACGGTGGACGGGCCTCCGGTCGGAGCGCCCGAGGACGCGACGGCGTCGACGGACGGTACCCGCGGGTGCGTCGCGTCGGCGGGGTGCCCCGCCAGCGTGGCGGACTCGGCGACCCCGCGGTCGGGCGCCTCGCGCGGTGCAGCGGGAGCGCCTGGCAGGTCCTCGTCGGGGGCGGAGACCCGCGGCTCGTAGCGCGGCTCCGGCTTCGCGTCGGACGGTGTCCGCGCGGGCACGGGCGGCGGCGGGGGCGGGACCGGCGGTACGGCAGGGCCGCGGCGCGACGGCGGGGTCGGCTGGGGTGCGGTCGGGTCGTTCGTCATCGGTGCAGTCCTTCCACGACGAGCAGGTGCACGGGTTCCTGGAACGCGTCCAGGCGGACGTAGTTCGACGCGCCCCAGACCCAGCGCTGCCCGGTCACGACGTCACGGACGTCGAACCGGCTGTCGGCCGGCAGGCCGAGCGCAGCGAGGTCCAGGTGCACGGTGGTCTCACGCGCCGAGTGCGGGTCGACGTTCGCGACGACGATCACGGTGTCGGCGTGCCCGGAGCGGATGAACTCGCCGGACAGGTGCTTCGAGTACACGACGGTCGCCGGGTCGTCGGCGGCGTGCACGTGCAGGTTCCGCAGCTGGCGGAGCGCGGGGTGCGCGGCACGGAGCCGGTTGAGCATCGTCACGTACGGGGCGAGCGACGCGCCCTCGGCCTCAGCCAGGGCGAAGTCACGCGGCTTGTACTCGTACTTCTCGTTGTCGATGTTCTCTTCCGAGCCGGGTCGGGCGACGTCCTCGAACAGCTCGTACCCGGAGTACATGCCCCACGTCGGGGCGCCCGTCGCAGCGAGCGCGGCACGAACCTTGTAGCCGGCGCGACCGCCGAACTGCAGGTACTCGGTGAGGATGTCCGGTGTGTTCACGAACAGGTTCGGGCGCAGGTAGTCGCTCGTCTCGTGCGACAGCTCCTCGAAGTAGGACTCGATCTCTTCCTTCGTGTTCCGCCACGTGAAGTACGAGTACGACTGCTGGAACCCGACCTCGGCCAGTGCGCGCATCATCGCCGGCCGGGTGAACGCCTCGGCCAGGAACACGGTGTCCGGGTGCTCGTCGCGGACTTCGCGGATGACGCGCTCCCAGAACCAGAGCGGCTTGGTGTGCGGGTTGTCGACCCGGAAGATCCGGATGCCGAAGTCGATCCAGTGCCGCAGGACGCGCAGGACCTCGGCGACCAGGCCCTCGGGGTCGGAGTCGAACTGGATCGGGTAGATGTCCTGGTACCGCTTCGGCGGGTTCTCGGCCGTGGCGATCGAGCCGTCGGCGCGCTGCGTGAACCAGTTCGGGTGCTCGGTGACCCAGGGGTGGTCGGGGGAGCACTGCAGCGCGAAGTCGAGCGCCACTTCCATGCCGGTGTTCTTGGCGGTCTCGACGAAGTCGCGGAAGTCGTCCTCGGACCCGAGGTCGGGGTGGATCGCGTCGTGCCCGCCCTCGGGGGAGCCGATCGCCCAGGGGCTGCCGGGGTCGTGCGGCCCCGGGGTGAGCGTGTTGTTCGGCCCCTTGCGCGCGGTCGTGCCGATCGGGTGGATCGGCGGCAGGTAGACGACATCGAAGCCCATCCGGGCGACGGCGGGCAGACGACGGGCCGAGGTCCGGAAGTCGCCGCTCTTCCACGAGCCGTCCGGGTTCTTCTTCGCGCCTTCGCTGCGGGGGAAGAACTCGTACCAGGCGCCGACCCCGGCACGGGTGCGTTCGACGTCGAGCAGCTGCGTCGGGGAGTGCGTCCGGAGCGAGGTGAGCGGGGCTTCCTCGACCTCGGCCACGATGCGCGGGTCGTCGACGGCGGCCAGGCGCTCGGCCGGGTCGAGGTCGGTGTCGCGCACCTTGGCTGCCGCACGGGTGGCGGCGGGGGAGTCGGTCTCGTCGGCGAGCCGGTCGAGCAGCAGGGCGCCGTCGAGGAGCGTCGCCTCGGTGTCCACCCCGGCCGCGATCTTCAGCCGCGCGGCGTGCAGCCACGTGGCCCAGTCGTCGGAGTAGGACTCGACGTGCCAGGTCCAGACGCCGACGTGGTCGACCTGGACGGTCGCCTCGTACCGGTCGGTCCCGGGCGCGCCGAGGGCCAGGGGGACGGTCCTGGTGCCCCCGTCCGGGCGTTCGAGGACGAGGTCGGCGCCGATGATGCCGTGTCCTTCTCGGAAGACGGTCGCACCGAACGTGATCACCTCGCCGTCGAACGCCTTGCCGGGGAACCCGTTCGGCGTCCTCGGGGCGAGCTCGGTGATCGGGATGCGCCCGATCTTCGGTCGGCGGGGTCGGTCTGCGGTGGCCACGGAGCCGACGCTACCCGGCGAGCGCCTCCGCGTTCCCCGGAATCCGCCCGCTGTGGGCGGTCGGGCGCGCCGTGGACCTGTGGAGGAACCGGACGGGAGGCCCGTGGCGGGGCCGCCACGGGCCTCCCGTCCGCCCGCTGGTCACGTGCCGGGCGCGGGCCGGATCGCGCGCTACGCCGGCTCGAACAGGTGGATGCCGGGGCCGTACGCGGTGAACACCTGACCGGCGGGGCGGAGCCGCTCGTGGTCACGGTGCTTCTCGCTCGACCACGCGAGGCGGTAGCCGAGCACGTCCTCGCGCACCGGCAGCGTCAGGTCACGGGTGCGCCCGCTGCCGTGCACCACGACCAGCACGCGGTCGTACGGCTCGTGCTCGGGCGTCGACTCGGCGAAGTACTGCAGGACGCGGTGCACCGGCTGGTCCCAGCCCTCGATGGTCATCGGGTGCCCGTCCGGCCCGTACCAGGACATCCGCGAGGCACCCGGGGTCTCCTGCCCCTCGACGCCGAAGCGCGTCGGCCGGAGTGCGGGGTGCGCCTGCCGGAACCGGGCGAGCGCGGCGACGGCCTCGGTCATCGACTCGGCGTCCTCGTCGTCGGACCAGTCCACCGGGGTGAGGTCGTCGGACACGACGTACGCGTTGTTGTTGCCGTGCTGCGTGCGGCTCCGCTCGTCACCCGCGGTGAGCATCGGCACGCCGGCGGAGAGCAGCAGCGTCGCCGCGAGGTTCCGCATCGACCGGCCGCGCGCTGCCCGGACGCCGCGGTCGGCGGTGTCGCCCTCGATGCCGTGGTTGAACGAGCGGTTGTCGTTCGAACCGTCGCGGTTCTCCTCGCCGTTCGCCTCGTTGTGCTTGCCGTCGTACGACACCAGGTCGAGCAGCGTGAAGCCGTCGTGGGCGGTGACGAAGTTGACGCTCGCGAGCGGACCGCGGTCGGCACCGAAGACGTGGCGCGAGCCGGTCAGGGCGCCGGCGAGGGCGCCGATGCCGGTGCGGGGCATGCCGTTGCGGCGTTCCTCGGCGATGTCCGTCAGCCAGAACTGGCGGACCGTGTTGCGGAAGCCGTCGTTCCACTCACTGGTCCGGTCGCCGGCCGCCCCGAACGAGCCGGTCTTCCAACCGTCGGGTCCGACGTCCCACGGTTCGGCGATGACCAGGGTGTCCTGCAGGTCGGGGTGGTTCCGGATCCGCTCGAGCAGGGGGTGCTGCGGATCGAAGACGTGGTGGGCGTCGCGGGCGAGCGCGGCCATCAGGTCGAAGCGGAAGCCGTCGACCTGCACCTCGCGCGCCCAGTAGACCAGGCTGTCGACGATCAGGTCCGCCGTGGACTCCACCGAGGTGTCCAGGGTGTTCCCGCAGCCGGTGGTGTCGTAGTAGGTGTCCCGGAACGGCGGCGCGGCCTGGGTCCACCGGTACCGCTCCGCACCGTCGATGCCGCGCAGGCTGGTGGTGGGCCCGCCGAGGCCCTCTTCCGCCGTGTGGTTGTAGACGACGTCGAGCACCACCTGGATGCCCGCTTCGTGCAGCAGCCGGACCATGCCCTTGAACTCGCGCAGGACCGCGGACGCGCCCTCGGCCCGTGCGGGTGCGGAAGCGTGCGCGGCGTGCGGCGCGAAGAACCCGAGGGTGTTGTAGCCCCAGGCGTTCTCGCGGCCGGCGTCCCGCAACCAGTTCTCGGTGTCGAACGCGTGCACCGGCAGGAGCTCGAGCGTCGTGACACCGATCCGGTGCAGGTGCGCGATGGTGCTCTCGTGCGCCACCCCGGCGTACGTGCCGCGCAGGTGCTCCGGCAGGTGCGGGTTCGCGGCGGTCAGGGTGCGGACGTTCGCCTCGTAGACCACGGCGCGGTCGAGCGGGACCGTGGGCTTGACGACGCCGCCCCAGTCGAAGGCGTCGTCCACGACGACGCTCGTCCAGCGGGGCGTGCCGAGTCCGGTCGGGGCGATGCCGCGGGCGTACGGGTCGAGCAGGGGCCGTGTCGGGTCGAACTCGTTCCGCGGTCCGACGGGCCCGTCGACGAGCAGGTGGTACCGGTCACCCGGGGCGGCGCCGGGGGTCTCGGCCGTCCACAGGTCGGTCGCCGGCAGCCGCTCGAGCGGGTACCGGACCGGCTGCCCGTCCGCTCGCTCGACGACCACGACGACGGCCGTGGCGGTGGCGGACCGCAGGGAGAACCGCGGGACGTCGGCCCCGAGGTCGAACCCCGGGGTGTGGTCGATCGCTGTCTCGTGCACCCGACAAGGGTACGAGGACCGGCGCGTATCCTGGACACCGCTCGTTCCAGGGGGTGCAGATGCCGGTCTACCTCGACCACGCCGCGACGACGCCGATCCTGCCGGAGGCGCTCGCCGCGTTCACCGATGCGCTCGGCACCGTCGGCAACCCGTCGTCGATCCACAGCGCCGGGCAGCGCGCCAAGATGCTGCTCGAGGACGGTCGCGCCGCGGTCGCCCGGTCGCTCGACGCCGACACCGTCGAGGTCGTCTTCACCTCCGGCGGCACGGAGAGCATCAACCTCGCCGTGAAGGGCCTGTTCTGGGCCCGGCAACGCGACCGTGCCCGCCCCCGCATCGTCGTGCCGGGTGGCGAGCACCACGCCACCGTCGACACCCTGACCTGGTTGGAGACGCACGAGGGGGCCGTCATCGACGTGGTCCCGTTGGACGCGCAGGGTCGCGTCGACCTCGTCGGACTGGAGGCACGGCTCGCCTCCGCCGACGACGTCGCCCTGGTCACGTTCCTGTGGGCGAACAACGAGGTGGGCACCATCCAGCCCGTGGCACGGATCGTGGAGCTGGCGCACGCCGCTGGCGTGCCCGTGCACAGCGACGCCGTCGCCGCCTACGGCCAGGTGCCGGTGTCGTTCGCCGCGTCCGGCCTCGACGCCCTGAGTGTCTCCGCGCACAAGGTCGGCGGACCGGTCGGCATCGGTGCGCTGGTGCTCGGGCGGAAGGCCACCGTCGAGCCCCTCATCCACGGCGGCGGGCAGCAGCGCCAGGTGCGGAGCGGCACCCAGGACGCCCCCGCTGCGGCCTCGTTCGGCGTCGCGGCCACGATGGTCGCCGCCGAGCCGATGCCGCACCCGTCGCTCGTCGCCCTGCGCGACCGGCTCGTCGCCGGAGTCCGTGCGGCCGTGCCGTCCGCCGTGCTGATGGGGGACCCCGACGACCGGCTGCCCGGCAACGCGCACTTCACGTTCCCGGGCTGCGAGGGCGACTCGCTGCTGTTCCTGCTCGACGCGGCCGGGGTCGCCGTCTCGACCGGATCCGCGTGCCAGGCCGGTGTGCCCGAGGCGTCGCACGTGCTGCTCGCGATGGGCCTGTCGGAGCAGGACGCCCGCGGCGCGCTCCGGATCACGCTCGGACACACCTCGACCGATGCGGACGTCGACGCCTTCCTGGCGGCGCTGCCGGACGCGGTCGCGCGGGCCGGGGCTGCGGGCATGGCGTCACGGGAGCCGTTGCTGGGGCGGTAGCGCGCCCGCCGGCGCGGGTGCGACGCCGACCGGCCTGCCGCGCCGGTAGGATCGGTGACCATGGTCGAACTGGACTTCACCGAGCAGCTCTCCGCCCTCCGAGAGACCTTCGGCAACATCCGCTCGGTGGTCGACGTCGACCGCCTGCAGCGTGAGATCGCCGACCTCAGCGAGCAGGCGGGCGCCCAGGACCTCTGGGACGACGTCGAGCACGCGCAGCAGGTGACGAGCGCGCTCTCGCACCGGCAGTCGGAGCTCAAGAAGATCACCGACACCGAGCGACGCATCGACGACCTCGAGGTGCTGGTCGAGATGGCGAACGAGGGCGATGACCAGGACTCGGCCGACGAAGCCGTCGCCGAGCTCAAGGCGGTCCAGAAGACCATGGGCGACCTCGAGGTGCAGACGCTCCTCGACGGCGAGTACGACGACCGCCCCGCCGTGATCACCATCCGCGCCGGGGCCGGTGGCGTCGACGCCGCGGACTTCGCCGAGATGCTCATGCGCATGTACCTGCGGTACGCCGAACAGCACGGCTTCAAGACCACCGTGATGGAGACGTCCTACGCCGAAGAAGCGGGCATCAAGTCCGCCACGTTCGAGGTCGACGCGCCCCACGCCTTCGGCACCCTGTCGATCGAGGCCGGCACCCACCGACTCGTGCGCATGTCGCCGTTCGGCGCAGCGGGCAAGCGGCAGACCTCGTTCGCCGCGGTCGAGGTCATCCCGCTCATGCCGGAGACGATGGTCATCGACATCCCCGAGAACGACATCCGCGTCGACGTCTTCCGTTCGTCGGGCCCCGGCGGGCAGTCCGTCAACACGACCGACTCCGCGGTGCGCCTGACGCACATCCCGACCGGCACCGTCGTCTCGATGCAGAACGAGAAGTCGCAGATCCAGAACCGTGCGGCCGCCATGCGCGTGCTGCAGTCGCGCCTGCTCCTCCTGAAGAAGGAAGAGGAGAACGCGAAGAAGAAGGAACTCGCCGGCAACATCACGGCGAGCTGGGGCGACCAGATCCGGTCCTACGTGCTGGCGCCGTACCAGATGGTCAAGGACCTGCGGAGCGAGCACGAGGTGAACAACCCCTCAGCCGTGTTCGACGGCGACCTGGACGGCTTCATCAACGCCGGCATCCGCTGGCGCAAGCAATCCGTCGACGCGTAGGGGTTCGTGAGCCGCGCGCCTCGCTTGCTTTCCAAGCGGGGCGACCTACCCTGATCCGGTCATGATCAAATTCGACCAGGTCACCAAGGTCTACTCGGGCAACCCGAGTCCGGCGCTCGACAACCTCACCCTCGAGATCCTCAAGGGCGAGTTCGTGTTCCTCGTGGGCGCCTCGGGTTCCGGCAAGTCCAGCTTCCTGCGCCTCGTGCTCAAGGAGGAGAAGCCCTCCCGCGGCCAGATCCACGTGCTCGGGCAGCGCCTCGGGTCCCTGGCGTCGCGGAAGGTCCCGTACTTCCGGCGCAACCTCGGCGTCGTGTTCCAGGACTTCCGACTCCTGCCCAACAAGAACGTCTTCGACAACGTCGCGTTCTCGCTGCAGGTGATCGGCAAGAGCAAGGGCTTCATCAGCGAGGCCGTCACCGACGTGCTGAAGCTCGTCGGACTCGCGGGCAAGGCGACCCGCATGCCGCACGAGCTCTCCGGTGGTGAGCAGCAGCGCGTGGCGATCGCCCGCGCCGTCGTCAACAAACCGGCGATCCTGCTGGCCGACGAGCCCACCGGCAACCTGGACCCCACCACGTCCGCCGGCATCATGGCGCTCCTCGAACGCATCAACCAGGGAGGCACCACCGTGCTCATGGCGACCCACGACGCCAGCATCGTGAACCAGATGCAGCGTCGGGTCATCGAGCTGTCGAACGGCACGGTCCTCCGTGACGAGCCGTCCGGCGGCTACCAGACCCAGGCGGTCCCGATCCAGCGCGGCACCGTGTCGAACACCACCGGCATCCAGACCATCCCGGGGCTCATCCGATGAGGCTCGGGCTCGTCATGTCCGAGGTCGGCTCGGGCCTGCGGCGCAACGCGTCGATGGTCGTCTCCGTCGTCCTCGTGACCTTCATCTCGCTCACCTTCGTCGGGACAGCGATCCTGCTCCAGATGCAGATCAACCAGATGAAGGGGTACTGGTACGACCGGGCGCAGGTCGCCGTCTACCTGTGCACCGACACCGACACCACCGGCAACTGCACGGGTGCCAAGGCCACCGAGGACCAGCGGAAGCAGGTCCAGGCCCAGCTCGAGTCGTCCACCCTCAAGCCGTACATCGAGAAGACGTACTACGAGGACCAGGACCAGGCGTTCACCCGCTTCAAGGAGCAGTTCAAGGACTCCGCGGCGACCGAGTTCGTCAAGCCCGAGTACCTGAACGAGACGTTCTGGGTGAACCTGAAGAACCCGTCGCAGGCCGACGTCCTCGTCGAGAGCCTGTCGAAGGTCGCCGGTGTGCAGAGCGTCGTCGACCAACGCGGCTACCTGCAACCGATCTTCAACCTGCTCAACGCGTCGTCGTACACGGCGATCGGCATCGCGGCGCTCATGCTCGTCGCGGCCGTGCTCCTCATCGCGACCACGATCCGGTTGTCCGCCTTCAGTCGCAGGCGAGAGCTCGGCATCATGCGGCTGGTCGGTGCGTCGAACCGGTTCATCCAGACGCCGTTCGTGCTCGAGGGGGTGATCGCCGCCGCCATCGGAGCCGTCCTGGCGGGTGGTGCCATCACCGCGGTGGTGTGGTTCTTCGTCCGGAACTTCCTGGCCGAGCGCTTCACCGGCACAGCCTTCATCGGCATGGGGGATGCGGCCATCGTGGTGCCGTCGGTGATCGTCATCGGGGTGTTGCTCGCCGCGGTGTCGGCGTCGATCGCCATCCGCCGCTACCTCAAGGTCTGATCCGCCGCGCCGGGAAGGTGCGTGCGGCGCCTGCTGTTGGGTAGTCTGTAGGGCTGCGCAGCGCAGTGCCCGGTACGAGAGGAGTCGTCATGGCGAAGGAACGCGGTGAGAAGATCGTCGCGACGAACCGTCGCGCCCGACACGACTACCTCATCGAGGACACGTACGAGGCCGGCATGGTCCTGTCCGGCACCGAGGTGAAGTCCCTGCGCATGGGACGCGCCTCGTTGGTCGACGGGTACGCCTACATCGACCGGGGCGAAGCCTGGATCGATGCCGTGCACATCCCCGAGTACACCGAGGGCACGTGGAACAACCACGCACCTCGGCGCAAGCGCAAGCTGCTCCTCCACAAGCAGCAGATCGTGAAGATCTCGCACAAGACGGCCCAGGGCGGCTACACCCTCGTGCCGCTGCAGATCTACTTCCACGACGGTCGCGCCAAGATCGAGATCGCGGTCGCCAAGGGCAAGCGCGAGTTCGACAAGCGTCAGGCCATGCGGGAGAAGACCGACAAGCGTGAGGCCGAGCGGGCCATGCGCACGAAGAACCGCGTCGGCGAGTAGCGGCCTCGCACCTCGGTCAGCTAGACTGAGGGACTGCTCCGATCGGAGTAGTCGCAACACAACTCAACAGCGTGACAGCGGCTCGCACGTCCGGCCCGCATGGGGATGATCGGTTTCGACATTGCCTGTGTGCCGACGGGAAGCGGGCCGAGGACCCACGGTTATCTCGTGAACGATCCGTGGAAAACAACAAGTGCCAATTCCAAGCGCACTGACTTCGCTCTCGCTGCGTAAGCAGCCCAGCACATGAAGTCCGTCGGCCAGGTGACCGTCCCCTAACCTGATCCCGGCGTCATCCAGAGGACTTGCTGCACGGTTGCGCCTCAGGGCCGTGCGGGACTTGCACTGAGACTGGGCCCGTCGTCCTAGAAGCCGGTAGCAAAGGACGGGGCCGAGCAGAACGAACTATCCGGATACGCCCGTAGAAGACGTCGAATTGCAGCGATGGACGGGGGTTCGATTCCCCCCATCTCCACCATTCGCCGGTCGTCGAGCCGCTGTCACCACGTGTTGCACGAACGCCCCGTCACCGTCCCTGGACGATGCCGGGGCGTTCGCTGTCTCGCCACGTCAGGGGACTACGCTCCGGAGGAGGCGCAGGGAAACGCCCGCGCCGACCCCGAACGGAAGGCCCCCACGTGGTGCAGGAGATCGCGATCCGAGTCCGTCTGCGCGAGCAGGAGCGAGTGGTGCTCACCGACTACGAGCGGATCGTGGGGTCCGTCGCCACGGTTGCCGCCCTCGCTGCCTGGCTGCCCACGCCCGACGCCCGCCTGGTCGTCCGCGGCCGGGGTGCCGAGCCCGTCCGCCTCGAGACCGTCACCTACGGTTCGGTCGTCGAGATGCTCGTCGTGCTCGACCAGCGTTCGGCTGCTGTCGAACGGGGTGCAGCAGCGATCGCGGCGCTGATCGAGTCGGTGCGGCACGAGCACGTCGCCGATGACGTGGCCGGGGTCGCCGGTGAGCTGGACCGCCTGGACCGCGCTGCACCGCGTGGACGGTCGGTCGTCGAGCGCACGCCCCGCACGTTCCTCGAGGGTGCGCGCGCCGACGTCCTGGCACGCAAGACCACGACCCGGGTGCGGACCGCGCAGGCGCTGTTGCGGCTCGCCGAGGACGACGCGGTGCTCACCGTGGAGCGGGTGACGGACGCGCTCGCGCCCGTGCTCGAGGAACACGCGGTCGACGTCGCGCTGGACACGGGTTCCGCCGTGGTCGTCGAGCCGATCGACGGGGTCGAGTCGCCGGAGCAGGCACCGGTCCTGCCGTTGCCTTCGGGGGAAGCGAAGCCGAAGAAGTCGGACGAGAAGCCGTCCAAGAAGCAGAGCGACGGCAAGAAGAAGTCCGACAAGAAGAAGTCGGACAAGAAGGACGACGGCAAGAAGAAGTCCGACAAGAAGAAGTCGGACAAGAAGGACGACGGCAAGAAGAAGAAGTCCAAGAAGTAGCAGCCTGAGTGCTTATACAGCACAATTGTTTCCGGCATGTTAAAGAATCCGGCCAAGCCGCTGTCCCGGTGCCAGAGTCGATGAGCGCGACCCCCGTTCGTGGGGCCCGCTCACTCGACGGGAGCAGCAGTGGCTACAACGACGACGCCGGCGTTGCCGGACTCCGGCCTCAAGCGGAACGTGGGCTTCATCGGGCTCATCTGGGCCTCGACGGGGTCGATCATCGGCTCCGGTTGGCTCTTCGGGTCGCAGGAGGCCCTGAAGACCGCCGGCCCGGCCGCGATCATCTCGTGGCTCATCGGTGGTGTGGCGATCCTCGTCCTCGCCCTCGTACACGCCGAACTCGGCGGCATGTTCCCGATCGCGGGCGGGACGGCACGGTTCCCGCACATCGCGTTCGGTGGCATCGCCGGCGCGTCGTTCGGCTGGTTCTCCTGGTTGCAGTCCGTGACCGTCGCCCCGATCGAGGTCGAGGCGATGATCAAGTACGCGCAGCACTGGCAGTTCGCGCACCCGTGGCTGCACACGACGACGGTGGACGGGGAGACGCAGCAGCTGCTCACCGGCGCGGGCATCGCGGTCGCCGTCGTCCTCATGGCGGTGGTCACCGTGATCAACCTGCTCAGCGTCCGGATCCTCGCGAACACGAACTCGGCGGCGACGTGGTGGAAGGTCGCCATCCCGCTGCTGGTCATCATCGTGCTGGCGTTCAGCGGGTTCCACGGCTCGAACTTCACGGCGGCTGACGGCTTCATGCCCGAGGGTGCCAAGGGGGTCCTGGCGGCGGTGTCCACCTCCGGCATCATCTTCGCCTTCCTGGGCTTCGAGCAGGCCGACCAGCTCGCGGGTGAAGCGAAGAACCCGCGGCGGGACATCCCGCGCGCCGTCATCGGCTCGGTGCTCATCGGGCTGGTGATCTACCTGCTGCTGCAGGTCGTGTTCCTCGGGGTGCTCCGGTCGGATGCGATCCAGGGGTCCTGGGCCACCGCCGACTTCACGAAGTACACGGGGCCGTTCGCCGACATCGCGATGGCCGCGGGCATCACGTGGCTGGCGGTGGTCATCTTCATCGACGCGATCATCTCGCCCGCGGGGACCGGGCTGATCTACGTGACGGCGACGAGCCGCATCTCCTACGGACTCAGTCGCAACGGGTACTTCCCGAAGGCGTTCGAGTGGACGACGAAGCAGGGCGTGCCGTGGGTCGGGCTCGTCGCGGCGTTCGTCGTCGGTTGCGCGTGCTTCGCACCGTTCCCCTCGTGGCAGGGGCTGGTGAGCCTCATCACGAGCGCGTCGGTCCTGATGTACGCCGGTGCCCCGTTGGCGCTCGGTGCGTTCCGGAAGCGGATCCCGGAGATCGAGCGCCCCTACCGGATGCCCGCCGCAGCGGTGCTGTCACCGATCGCGTTCATCGTCGCGAACCTCATCATCCTGTGGACCGGGTGGGACACCGACTGGAAGCTCGGCGTCGCGATCCTCATCGGTGCCGTGGTGATCATCCTGAACAACGTGTTCCGCGGTGCCTCGAGCGTCCGGCCGCGCTGGGACTGGAAGGCGGCGCAGTGGCTGCTGCCGTACCTGATCGGCATGGGGCTCATCGTGTTCCTCAGCGACTTCGGTCCGCTGACGCACCCGGTGTTCCCGCTGTGGATCGACATCGTCGTCGTCGCGGTGTTCTCGCTGGTGATCTACTACTGGGCGATCAACTCCGCCTCGGACCGTGCGGAGATCCTCCGCACGGCCGACGACGTCCGTGACGTCGAGGAATCAGGCGTGGTCGAGCCGGTCCACCACTAGTCGAGCCGGTCCACCATTAGTCGAGCCGGTCCACCACTAGAAGTCGAACAGGTTCGCCCGGATGCCCCCGGCGCCGTACTCCCGCCGCAGGAGCCCACGGCGCCGGAGCACCGGCACCAGGTCGCCGAACATCCGGTGGATCTGCGCCGGGTGCAGGTCGCCCGAGAAGATGATGCCGTCGTTGTCGGCGTCCGACCCGAGCTCCTCGATGAAGTCGGCGAACTCGTCGGCGGTGCCGACGAAGCCCTCGCGCGAGGACACCCGCCCCTTGCGGGCCTTGCGTTCCAGGAGCGCGCGCAGCGGGGCGTCCGGGGTGTCGCCGAGCAGCCCGCGGATCGTGCCGGCGGAGACGTGGTCGCCGAAGGTCCCGTCCGGCACGGGCGCGTCGAGGTCGAGCGCGAGCAGGTCCGTCTCGGAGTCGCTCGACCACGCGATCGCCGCGGTCCGCAGGTCGTCGTCGGACGGGTGCCGGGACGCCTCGACGATCCGGTCGGCCTCGTCGGACGACGAGACGATCTCGGGCTTGAGGACGAACAGGATGCGCAGGTCGGCGGCCGTGCGTCCGGCGGCCTGCGCTGCGGCGATCACGCGACCGCGGTAGTCCGCCACCGCGGCGGCCGACAGGGGCGCGAGCGCGAGTTGCACGTCCGAGTGGGTGCCGGCGAACGCGAGGCCCCGACCGGAGCCACCGGGGGAGACGACCACCGGGTCCGAGTCGAGGGGCAGCGCGTTGAGCGGGCCGTCGGCGGTGAAGTACGCGCCCTCGTGGTGGAACGCGTCGAGGGCGTCGCCGTCAGCGAAGTGCCAGTCGGAGGGGTCCCCGACGTACCCGGACGACTCCCACGACCCCCAGAGCCGGCGGAGCAGCGTGATCCACTCCTCGGCACGGTCGTACGCCTGGTCGTGCGGCAGCGGCGGCAGACCGGCGTGCCGGGCACTGCCGACGTCGGTCACGACGTTGATGCCGAGCCGCTCGGAGGACAGGTGCGCCAGTGTGGCGAACTGTCGTGCGGCCAGGTACGGCGGCGTGAAGCCGGCGTTCACGGTCGGCGCGATGCCGATGTGCGAGGTCGCCGCGAACAGGTACGGCGCGAGCAGCAGCGGGTCGTGCTTCGGGCCGCCGTACGCCTGGCGGATGCGCAGGTCGAGCGTCGACGGGTTACCGAGCGAGATGGCGTCCTCGGCGATGACCAGGTCCATGCCGGCGTGCTCGAGCGTGCGGACGGACTGCTGGTACAGGTCGGGCTTGGTCCAGTCGTGGCCCCAGTCCCAGTCCGAGCGCCCCCACGCCTGCGGGCCGAACCCGCGCGAGAAGAAGTACCCGAAGTGTTGCGGTCGTGCCATCGTCTAGAGCTCCTCCGAGATCACGTGCGTGCCTGGGACCGAGTGTTCCAGGGACGCACGCTCCGCGTCGGACGCGCCACGGGCCTCCAGGCTCTCCCCGTCGATCCCGGAACGCAACGCGGCGAACCCGCGTTCCAGGTCGCGGAGCAGGTCCGCGACGTCCTCGATGCCGACCGACAGTCGGATCAGGCCGCCGTCGATGCCCTGGTCGGCGCGCTCCGCGGCGGTCTTGCCGGCGTGCGTCGTCGTCGCGGGGTGCAGGATCAGCGAGCGGACGTCGCCCAGGTGGGTCATGCGGCTGAACAGCTGGACGCTGTCGATGAAGGTGTGCGCGGCGGCTTCGCCGCCCGCCAGCGTGAACGCGAAGACGGAGCCGGCACCGCGCGGCAGGTAGCGCTGGGCGAGGTCGTGGAACGGACTGGAGGCCAGACCCGCGTGGTCGACGCTCGTCACCTCCGGCTGTGCTTCCAACCACTGCGCCACCGCCAGCGCGTTCGCGCTGTGGCGTTCCACGCGCAGGCTCAGCGTCTCGATGCCCTGGCGGATCAGGAACGCGTTGAACGGCGACGGGGTGGGGCCGATGCGCGAGGCGACGACGTCACGCGCGAAGACGACGAACGCCCGGTTGCCGTAACGCTCGACGTAGCTGTCGCCGCCGAGTGACCGCTCCGGGCTGGTGAGGTGCTGCCAGCGCTCCGGGGAGGCGGACCAGTCGAACGTGCCGCCGTCGACGACCACGCCGCCGAGGCCCGCGCCGTGGCCGGACAGGAACTTCGATGCCGAGTGGATGACGATGTCGGCACCGTGCTCGACCGGCCGGACCAGGTACGGCGTCGCCAGGGTGTTGTCGACGATCAGGGGGACGCCGGCACGGTGCGCGGTGTCGGCGACGCCGGTGATGTCGAGGACGTCGTTCTTCGGGTTCGGGATCGTCTCGGCGAAGAACGCCTTCGTGTTCGGGCGGACGAGCCGTGCCCACTCGTCGAGGTCGCGCTGGTCGGCGACGAAGTCGACCTCGATGCCGAGGCGGCCGAGGTTCTGCACGAGCAGCCCCTTGGTGCCCTCGTAGATGCTGCGGGCGGCGACGACGTGGTCGCCCGCCTGCAGGAGCCCGAGGAACGCGATGGTGGCCGCCGCCTGGCCGCTGCCGACGAGGATCGCCTCGACGCCCCGCTCGAGCAGGGCGACGCGGCGCTCGACGTCGGCGTTCGTCGGGTTGCCGAGGCGGGTGTAGGTGTAGCCGTCCTCGGTGCCGGCGAAGCGGTCGCGCGCCTGGTCGAAGTCGTCGAAGAGGAAGCCGGAGGACATGTGGATGGCCGGGATCCGTGCGCCGTGCCCTGCGTCGGGCACGAAGCCGCCGTGCACCTGTTCGGTCGAGAAACCGTGATCGTCGTTCGCCATGGGACACCTCCGGGAGTCGTCTGGCGGTAGCCTCGCAGCCTTCGCTGCGTGGACAGGCGATTGCGGCGTTCCGTTACGCGGAACCGGGGTGCGGTGGGGTCGCGGCGGGGCCCTGGCGGCTGCCACGATGGGGGCATGGCGACCGACGAAGCGACCCTGATCATCCGCGATGTCCGTCCGTGGGGTGGTGCACGGTCGGACATCCGGGTGGCGGACGGCCGCATCGTCTCGGTCACCGCGACCGGAGCGGGCGACGGCGTCGCGGGCGGTGCCAGTGCCAGTGGCGGTGCCGGTGCCGGTGCCGGTGCTGGTGCTCGGGTCGTCGACGGGCGCGGCCAGCTCGCGCTGCCGGGGCTCGTCAACACGCACGCCCACGTCGACAAGAGCTGGTGGGGGCACGAGTGGGAGTCGTACGGCGGCGAGCCCGGCACGCAGGGGCGCATCGCGCACGAACGGGCTCGGCGTGACGCCCTCGGGATCCCGAGCGAACCCGTCGCCACGCGGGTGCTGCGCGAGGGGCTGCGCACCGGCACCACCCGGGTCCGCACGCACGTCGACGTCGACCTCGGCGTCGGGCTGCGGGGGATCGAGGCCGTGCGTGCGGCGGCCGACGCGCTCGACGGTGCGGTCGAGGTGTCGATCGTCGCCTTCCCGCAGGACGGCGTGCTGCGGCGGCCCGGTGTGCTCGACCTGCTGCGGCAGGCGGCGACGGCCGGAGCCGACCACATCGGTGGGCTCGACCCGTCGCTCATCGACCGCGACCCGGTCGGGCAGCTCGACGGCCTGTTCGCCATCGCCGCCGACACCGGGTGCGGCATCGACATCCACCTGCACGAGCCCGCCGAGCTCGGTGCGTTCGCGTTCGACCTGGTGCTCGACCGGGTGGAGCGGCTCGGCATCGCACCGGGCAGGGTCAACATCGCCCACGGGTTCGCGATCGTCGACGTCGATCCCGTGCGTCGCCGCGACCTGCTCGCCCGGATGGCGTCGCTCGGCGTCACGATGACCACCGTCGCCCCGGTGCGGATGCGACAGCTTCCCCTGTACGAGTTCGACGAGGCCGGCGTGCGGTTCGGCTTCGGCACCGACGGCATCCGTGACCTGTGGAGCCCCTACGGCGACGGCGACCTGCTCGGCATCGCGTGGCAGTACGCGCGGGCCGGCGGTGTGGTGCGGGACGAGGACCTGACCCGCGTGGTGGAGCTCGCCACGCGCGACGGTGCCCGGTTCGTCACCGACGAGGCGCACGACCTCGTGGCGGGGGCGCGTGCCGACGTGGTGCTGCTCGACGCCGAGAACCCGATGGACGCCCTGGTGCGACGGGTGCCGCGGTCGCTCGTGGTCGCCGGCGGCCGGGTGTTCGACCCCGCCGAGCTCGCGCAGCGCCCCTGGGAGTAAGCGCGGGGCTGCGCACCCGTTCTGCGTCATTGCACCAGTCGATCACCGCGTGGATCGTCGCGGACGTGGTGCGACCACGGCACCCCGTCAGAAGAGCGCGCGCACGCCCGCCACCACGGTGTCCCAGACCTCGAGCAACGGGACCCGTGCGAGCCACACCGCCAGGCCGTTCACCAGCACGAACAGCACGAACCAGACCCCGGCCGGCACCCGCATCTCGGCTGCGGCGATGTGGAAGTCCGTCTGCACGCGGGCGCCGGTGAGCAGCCACCGTGCGACCTGCACGACGGACCGCAGTCCGTCGACGACGAAGAACGCCCCGACGGCGGCGACCACGAGCACCGTGGTCTCGGACGGACGCAGTGCCACCCACAGCGCCAGGACGTCGAACCCGAGGACGACGAGCAGCCCGAACCAGTTCCGCACGAACACCAGCGCCACGAGCCCGATGACCCCGAGCACGGCGACGGGCAGCCACCGCGAGCCGTGCAGCACCCCGGTCACCAGGAGCACCCCGGCCCAGAGCGGCGCGCTGTACCCGGCGTAGAGGTTGAGGATCCGGACGAGCCAGCGGATGCCGCCGGGGACCCGACCGAGCTGGACCCAGGCCTCGCCGGAGCCGTCCCGGTGCAGGTCGATGCGCTGGATGCGGCCGCCGAACGGGACGACGACGATGCAGTGCCCGACCTCGTGCGCGATGGTCGCGGCGATCCGTGCGACGCGTCCGACGAGCGGCAGGAACGGCAGGAGCGCGCCGACGACGAGCGCGACGAACACGAGGGGCGGGGCTGCGGTGGTCAAGGGACCAGCATCGCAGCCGTGTCCCGCGAACTGCCCGAGACCCGGCGTCGAGGACGATGTGGAACGACACCCTCGACGTCGTACGACATCGAGAACGTCGATCCGAGTCGGCGCCCGCCCACCCGCCCGGCTCAGCCCAGGACGGTCGGCCCGGCCACCACGACGACGAGCACCGTCGTCATGGCGATCGCGAACGCCGTGAGCACGACCAGGAACGTCGTCAGGTGGTTCATCCGACCGCGCATCACTCGACCGTCACCGACTTCGCCAGGTTGCGCGGCTTGTCGACGTCGCAGCCGAGCTGCAGTGCGAGTTCGCGGGCGAGCATCTGCAGCGGCACGACGGCCTCGAGCGGACCCCACGGCGCCGCCATGGCGCCCCAGGCGAGTCCGCCGGTGCCGCGGCTGCCGAGCGCCGGGATGTCGGAGCCTTCGCCGCCGATGGTGATGACGAACCCGCCGCGGGCCCGGACCTCGGCGATCGCCGACTGGATCTTCGGCTCGCCGTGGTCGATCACGACGACGGGGGTGCCCTCGTCGACGAGGGCGAGCGGGCCGTGCTTCAGCTCGCCCGCGGGGTACGCCTCGGCCCAGCGGTAGCTGAGCTCCTTGAGCTTGAGTGCGCCCTCGGCGGCGTACGGCAGGCCGGCACCGCGGCCGAGGAACAGGAAGCCGGTGGCCTCCTTCACGCTCGACACCAGGAGCGGCATCCGGTCGGCGGACACCTGCGTGGCGTGCTCGATGCGTGCCGGCAGGTCGAGGAGCTCGTCGACGAGCGCGTGGGCACGTGCGATCTCGATGCGGCCGGACGCCACGAGTGCGGAGATCACCGCGGCGACACCGACGACGACCTGCGCGGTGAACGTCTTCGTCGCGGCGACACCGATCTCCGGACCCGCGTGGCAGTCGAGCACGGCGTCGGCGCGACGGGCCAGCGAGGAGTGCACGTTGTTCGTCAGCGCGAGCACCGGGTGGCGGTCCTCGAAGCGGTCGAGTGCGCGGAGGACGTCGGCGGTCTCGCCGGACTGGCTGATCGCGACGACCAGGGTGTCGGGGCCGAGCACGGCCTGGTCGGCCTCGCTGGCGACGACGATGTCGGTGGGGACGCCGCCGATGCCACGCAGCGCGGTGGCGATCACCTGGCCGGCGTTGAGCGAGGTGCCGCAGGCGACGATCGCCAGGCGCTGGAAGGCGGGCAGGCCGAGGCCGACCCACATACTTCCGTCAGCGGTGCGGCGGGCGATGCGGTCCAGGATCGTGCTGACGACGTCGGCCTGCTCGCCGATCTCCTTCGCCATGTGGTCGGGGTGGTCGCCGAGGTCCAGCGCGGTGGCGGCGAACGGCGACGGGGTGGGGAACGGCACGGGGACGGTGATCCCGTTCGACGACCAGGTCCAGGCCTCGCCGAGCTCGACGACGTCACCGTCGCGGAGCGCGACGAAGGTCTCGCACCACTCGGCGATCGCGCCGATGTCGCTCGCCACGAAGTCGCCGCGGGCGGACCGGGCGACGACGAGCGGGGAACGGTCCGCGGCCACGACCATCCGGCCGTCGCGGGCGTCGAGGACGACGATCGCCCACGACCCCTCGAGCTGCGCGGTCGCGATCTGCACGGCGAGCATCAGGTCCGGGTCGACGGCCAGGGCGCGCTCGACGAGGTGCGCGATGACCTCGGAGTCGACCTCGGAGCGGAACCGGTGGCCCTGCGCCGTGAGCATGTCGCGCAGGCGGTCGGCGTTCTCGATGATGCCGTTGTGCACGATGCTGATCCGGCGCGAGCAGTCGGCGTGCGGGTGGGCGTTCGCCTCGCGCACGGCACCGTGCGTGGCCCAGCGGGTGTGGCCGATGCCGACGCCGGTCAGGGCGTCGCCGGACCGGGCGGCGACGAGCGTGCGCAGGTCCCCGACACGGGAGACCGAGCGGATCGTCTCGGTGCGTCCGGCGGCGGTCCGGACGGCGATGCCGGCGGAGTCGTAGCCGCGGTACTCGAGTCGTTCGAGTCCGTCGAGCAGGTAGGGCGTCGCGTCGTCAGACACGCGGGCCGCGATGATGCCGCACATCGGCTGTCCCTTCGGGGGAACGGGGTGGGGGAGTGGAGCGGGGTTCGGCACCGACCGCCGTCGGGTCTGCCGCGCGTCCGGGCCCTCGCGGTCCTGACCGGCGCCCGTCCTCGGATCAGGCGAGGACGGACGACGGAGTGGGTGGGCCACGAGGTTCGGGTACCGGACGGGGTACCGCGGTCTGGCCCCTCGGGAGGCGCACGGCGGTCGGTGCATGAGAAGCCTCACCCGGCGACGCCGCCACGGCAACAGTCGTCGACTGCTCTTGCGGTTCCCCGCGTGCGGGGGGCGCCGCGGTGCGGTCGCGTGCGGACTCCCGCAACGCGCGCGCTCCGCATGAAGCGACGCGCCAGCGGCGCGCGGCGCCAGCGCCGACCGAGCCTGCGAGGCCGGTTGCGTGAAAACAGCGAAAAGGCGGACGGGAGGCCCGGTACCAGCTGGTACCGGGCCTCCCGTCCGCCTTGTGCTCGCGTCGACTACGTGAGCAGCGCGACCAGGTGGGAGCGCGACCGCGCGCCCACCTTGCGGTAGATCTGCGTGAGCCGCAGCTCCACCGTGCGCTGCGACATGAACAGCGACGACGCGATCTCGCGGTTGCGGTAGCCCTCCGTCACCTTCTGCACCACGGCGCGCTCCTCGGCCGTGAGCGAGGTGAGCACCGCCGAGGCGTCCGGAGCGCTCCGGGGCGTCCCCGGCATCGACGCGGACAGCACCGGTGCGGACCGGAGCGACGGCCCCGTGCCGAACGGCGGCATGGCCGCTGCCGGTGCGGGGGTGACGAGGGGACGGCGCATGCCGGCCGCCTCGTACGCCGCCGCTGCTGCCGCACCGAGACGCGGACGCTCGGCGGGGTTGCCGACCGTCGCGAGGGCCGCGAACGTCCGTGCCCGCTCGAACTGCGAGTCGTGCGGCTGGAACAGCTCCAACGCGCGGCGACGGGCGGTGTCCCTGGTGGTGTCGTCGGCGACGAGCGCGAGGCTCCTCGCCAGCACGAGCGCACCCCAGCGACCCGGTCGGGCGTGGTGGTCCGCAGCGAGCCGCGCGGTGATGGTGCGGGCGTCGTCGATCCGTCCGAGGCGTGCGTACGCCTCGACCAGGTCGCCGAGGTGCCGGAGCACCGCGGGGTTCCGCAGGGACCTGCCGATGGCGTCCGCCGCTTCGAGTGCGGCGGCTGCCTCCTCCAGTCGGCCGTCGAGCAGCAGGACCCGACCGCGGAGCGCGTGCAGCTTCGCCGTCGCACCCCACAGGCGGCTCGTCGAACGGTGCTCGAGGCACCGGTCCACGACCGCGAGGGCATCGGCGGAGCGCCCCTCGGCGAAGTGCCGCCAGGCGATCGCGATGGCCCGCGACGGCTCACGGAGCCGTTCGACCACCGAGGAACCGGCCTCCCACACGTCGATCGCGCGGAGCGCCTGCCGGAAGTTCCCGGAGCGCACCTCGTTCTCGGCGGTCAGGTAGCGGGCTGCCTCGGTCCACACCGGCGCCGTCTGCGGGCCACGGGCGAGGACGAGTGCGAACACCCGACGCGCGCTCCGGTACCGCTCAGCGATGCTCAGCGCGTGGGCGAGGAGCAGCAGGGCCGGGTCGGACATCGCCAGCAGCACCGACGTTGCGAGTCCGTCGTGCAGGTCGGTGTCCGACGGCAGGGTGCCGTCGATCGCGGCGATGAGCTCCCGCGCGGTCGTCGTGATCTCCAACGTGTGCGGAGACGCCGACGCCTCGAGGGGCTCGACGCGGTGCAGCAGGTCCTTCGCCTGGTCGAGCTCCCACGCCTCGGCACGGAAGCACGCCACCATGGCCATCAGCCCGGCGACCGCGTCCACGTCGGCCGGCTCGGTCGCGTCCACCGACACGAGGAGTTCGTCCGCGTGCACGGCGTCGCCACTGAGGTACTGCGCCGAGTACTGCAGGCGCAGCCGGCGGACCTCGTGCGCCGTCGTCCGGAACGGACGGAGCGCGGCGAGGTACCGCGCGGCGAAGCCGAGCAGCCGGTTGCCGAGCAGGGCCTCAGCGACCCCGAGCAGCGCGACGAGCTCGTCCTCGGTGCCACCACCGACGTGCAGGGCACGCTCGGTGAGGGCGATCGCGGCGTGCACGTTGCCGTCCACCACGTAGGACCGTGCGGCGCTGAGCAACGCGACCACGTCGGGGACGTCGTCGACGAAGCTCCGGTGCCACGCGGCTGCCCGCGGGTCGGACTCGGCGCTCGCCGTGGCCAGCGCGGCGTGCGCCGCGCGGCGGTCACGGGCGGGCATACGCCAGTACAGCGAGGACCGGACCAGGGGGTCGCGGACCGTCACGCTCTGGCCCCGCACGGTGGCGAGGCCTGCTCCGACCAGGTCGTCCAACTCGTCGCGGTCCCAGGCCGTGGTCTTCGCGACCGGCACCAGGGCGAGTTTCGCGAGGACGTCCAGATCTCGTCCCGCGGCGGACCCGAGTGCGAGGGCTGCGAGGGCCTCGGTCGTCGGAGTGGGTCGGAGCGGGAGCACGATCGGCTCCGCGCCGGTGAGCTGCTCGCGGCTGAGCACCGCGAGTTGTTCGCGGAGCGCGCCGGGGTTGCCACCGGTCTCCGCGGCGAGGACGGCGAGGACGCCGTCGTTCGCTTCTTCCGGTGCCATGGTCCGGGCGAGGATGAGTGCCTCGTCGGACGGCAGCGGCTCGATGCGGAGCGCCGGCAGGGCCGCGAGCGGACCGTCCGACGGCACCGAACGGACCGTCGCCACGACGCGCAGGGCGGTGCCTGCGAGTCGGCCGGCGAGGAACGCGATGAGCTCCTGGCTCTCGACGTCCATGCGGTCGAGGTCGTCGATCAGCACGAGCGTCGGCGGCAGGGTGAGGGCGTGCACGGCGTCGAGGAAGTCGTGCGCCGCCGCCAGTCCGGCGGTCACGGGGACCGCCGTCTCACCCGTCTGCAGGAGATGGGCGATGTGGGCCGTCGCACGAGGGTCGTCGAGCGCGGTGAACAAGGAGGTCACGCCGGCCAGCGGCCAACGGGATTCACTCCCGTTGACACCGACCCGCACGACGGGGAGGGAAACGCGGTTCGAGACCGCGTCGAGGACGCTGCTGCGTCCGGAACCAGGGTCGCCGACCACGACCATCGCGGACTCCCGAGGGAGTACAGCGAGGGTCGCGATCCGGTCGACCTCGAGACGTCGACCGGTGAGTGCCATGACTCACCGGCCTCCGGGCCCGGAAGCGGATCCTGCGGAGAGGTCGTCGGCGAACGCTGCGAGCGCTGCGACGGGGCGCCGTGAGGCGGACCGGACTGCTGCACGGTGGGTGGCCGTGTCGGAGTGCGGACGGATGGCGGCGACTGCGCGCGCGCCGGAGCTGTCGTGGATTGAATGCGGTCGACGAGTGAGGGTGCACTCGGTTCCGCTCGGGAACGATGATGTCATCGTCTGTATCACCCCTCGGGTTAGGGTCTTCGGACGAACACGGGAGGCCGTGCACGTGCACTCGGATCTAGGGAATCCAGGTGCTTGCGTGACCTTCCGTACGAGCACGATAACTCAGGTCCTGACCATCTGAGCCGCCCCGCGCACCGCGTATCCGGCAACGGTGCCCCCAGTCCGGGGGGCCACGACGAGGGGGTGTCACCCACCCGGGGGGTGGGTCTCGCCCGCCCGGAGGCCGGTCGGTGTACGAACGATGGTGATGTCCAGCGCTGACCCGACCGACGCCCGCCTCGACGACCGCACGCGTTGGAGGGCCTTCGCCGTGTGCGTCGCGGTGGCCGCCCTGACGATCCTCGACCTGTCGAAGGTCAACGTCGGGCTGCCGTCGATCGAGAAGTCCCTCGACGCCACCAGTTCATCCCTGCAGCTCATCGTGGCGGGGTACGCGCTGGCGTTCGGCCTCGCCCTCGTGCCCGCCGGTCGGCTCGGCGACCTGAAGAGCCGCCGTGCCCTGTTCATCATCGGACTCGTGGCGTTCACCGTGTCGAGCCTGCTCTGCGCCGTGGCGCCGACCATCGAGGTGCTCATGGTCACGCGGATCCTGCAGGGCTTCGCCGCCGGCACCCAGATGCCGCAGGTGATCGGACTCGTGCAGCAGTTGTTCCGGGGCCCGGAGCGAGGACGGGCCTTCGGGCTGTTCGGCGCCATGATCGGCATCTCGACGGCGCTCGGCCCGACGATCGGCGGTGGCCTCATCGCGATCGGCGGCGAGGAGAACGGGTGGCGGCTGCTGTTCTGGATGAACGTGCCGCTCGGACTCGTCGCGCTGTTCTTCGCGATGCGGCTGCTGCCCAAGGGGGCGCAGGGACAGGCGAAGGACCGCGAGCTGGACATCGTCGGCATCCTGCTGCTCGGCGCCGCCATCATCACGCTGATGCTGCCGTTCGTGCTCACCACGGGTGCCGGCGACTCCGGTGCCCGGTGGCTCTGGCTGATCGCCTTCGTCGTGTTCCTCGGCCTGTTCGTGCTCTGGGAGGTCCGGTACAAGCAGCAGGGCAAGTCACCGGTGGTGCACTTCGAGCTGTTCCGGCTGTCGTCGTACCGCAACGGGCTGTCGATCGTGGCCGTCTACTTCGCGGCGATCCCGGCGTCCTTCCTGATGGTGACGCTGTTCCTGCAGGAGGGGCTCGGGCTGTCACCGCTGTTCGCCGGCATGGTGAGCATCCCGTTCGCGGCCACGAGCGCCGTGGGGTCCTACATCGGCGGACGGATCGTCGACCGGGTCGGACGGGCCCTGGTGGTCTTCGGGCTCTTCATGGTCGTCGTCGGCTTCGTGCTCCTCATGCTCGCCGCGGTGCTGACCCCGCCGGAGGTGACGCCGTGGGCGATGGCCGGGGCCTTCCTGGTCGGCGGCCTCGGCGGCGGGTTCGTGGTGTCGCCGAACCAGACGCTCACCCTGGCCGAGATCCCCGTGGAGCAGTCCGGGGTCGCCGGGTCGATGCAGCAGCTCGGGCAGCGCGTCGGGACCGCGATCGGGACCGCGGTGGCGACGAGCATCTTCTACGGGATCGTGCGGGGTGCTGCTGCCGGGGGCTCCGGCGGGAGTCGGCTCGATGCGTACCACGACGCGTTCCGGAGCGGCACGACGTTCACGGTCTCGCTGATGGCCCTCGCGCTCGTGCTGGCGGTCGGGGACCTGGTGGTGCGGCGGCGTGCGGCTCGGCGTGAGGCGGCGACTGCGGCCGCCTGATCGACTCGGACCGACACCCGCGACGTCATCCGACGTCGAGCGTGTCGTTCGGGGTCGTGCTAGCGGCGGATGACCTCGACGACGGCGTCGTGCACCAGGCCGTTCGTCGCGAGTGCACTGCCGTGCCAGGCCCCGGGGTCGCCGTCGAGTGAACTGAAGCGCCCGCCGGCTTCCTCCACGATGGGCACGAGGGCCGCGATGTCCCACGGCTTCAGGTCGGGTTCGCCCGCGATGTCGATGACCCCCTCGGCGACCAGCATGTACGACCACATGTCGCCGTAGGCGCGCGTCCGCCAGACCTTGCGGGACAGGCCGACGAGGGACTCGAGCCGGTCGTCGTCGTCCCACTGCTGGATGCTGTTGTAGCTCAGGCTCGCGTCGGACAGGTCCGCGACACCGGAGACGCGGAGGTCGCCGTCGAACGAGTGCGCGCCGAGGCCCTCGGCCGCCCACCAGCGCTTGCCGAGCGCGGGGGCGCTCACGACGCCGAGCACGGGGCGGCCGTCGACCGCCAGGGCGATGAGCGTCGCCCACACCGGCACACCGCGCAGGTAGTTCGCGGTGCCGTCGATCGGGTCGATGACCCACTGACGGTGCCCCTCGCTGGTCGCCTCGGCGCCGGTGTCCGCCGTGGTCTCCTCGCCGAGGAACGCGTCGTCGGGTCGTTCCGTCGCGATCCGCTCGCGCAGGGCGTGTTCGACGGCCTGGTCGGCGTCGGTCACGTGCGTGCTGTCGGCCTTCTTCGACACGTGCAGGTCGGCGGCGCGGAACCGCTCGAGGCTGATCGTGTCGGCGATGTCGGCGAGCGAGCGGGCGAAGTCCAAGTCGGCGCTGAGGTCCACGGGTCGAGCGTAGCGGGGCTACGCGGCGACGACCTCTTCCTCTTCGAGCCGGGTGACCTCACGCTCGCGGGCGATGCGGGTGCGGCGGGCGACGAGGCCGTGCACGACCACGCACAGCAGGACGGCTGCGGCGAGCCAGAGCGCGAGCACCAGGGACGACCGGCCGAGCGAGGCGTCCGGGAAGTACTGCAGGTCCTGTGCCGCCTGCAGCCACGCGGCGCCACTCCAGAAGGAGTGGAGTGCGGAGAAGAACCCGGGCACGAACGACGCCTGGAAGATGCCGCCGGACGACGTGAAGTTGAGCATCACGAACAGCATGGTGAGCACGGGTGTCGTCCACCGCCCGAGGACCGGGTGCAGGCCGACGCCGATCGCGACGATGATCGCGTCGTACAGCCAGGCGAACAGGAACACCTGCCAGTGGTGCGTGGTGATGACGCCGTAGATCGGCCCGGCGACGATGATCCCGATGCCGGCGACGACCCCGGCGGCGGCGAGGCCGACCACCGCGGTCCACACCGCGCGGAGCTTCGTCGCGACGGACGCCACGGCGATGGCCGATGCGTAGCCGCCGACGCTCAGGGCGACGAGCAGGAAGAACAGCCCCTGGCCGGTGCTGTCCTGTTCGCCCGTGGGGACGACGTCGACGACCCGGAACGGCACGTGCTGCTCGTACGCGATCGGCAGGAAGACCTTCTGTGCGGCGCTCGCGGTCGTCTCCGATGCCGCGGTCGACACGTAGAGCGTCGCGCCCGTGGTGGTCGGGGCGTACACGGCGGCCAGGTCGCGGTCGCGGATCTGCCGCTCGGCGTCCTTGGTCGAGGGGACGACGTGGGCGACGAGGGCACCGTCGGACTCGTCGGTGACGGTCTGGGCGAACACCTGGGTCGCGGCGGACTGCCCGACGATGCCGACGGGCAGTTCCTTCGGCGCGGGGGCGTGGAAGGCACCGAGGTAGGCCAGGCCCATGCCGGCGGCGAGGAACAGCGGCACGAGGATGTGCGTGGCGAAGGTCAGGAGCACCCGTCCGAGGCCGGCCGGGCGCAGGACGCTGTCGGTGCGCTGCGGTCGCGGTGCTCGTGAGGACTTGTGGGTGGGGGAGTGGTGCGCGTGCGACGTCGTTGTCGTGCTCGAGGACGGGGCGTCGACGGCGGGGGTCGGCGCAAAGTTGTACTTTGCAACTTCAGACACGAGGGTTCACTGTACAACACCGCTGCGCACTTGTCGACGCGTGCTGGGTGGGGGTGCGGTCGGGCCGGGCGCGGTGGGACGAGGTGCCACGCCCGAGCGCCCTCCGCCGAGGTTCCACGACATGCCGCACGCGGTTCGCCGAGGTTTCACGAACGGCCCGAACCACCGCCGAGATGTGCAGATTTCGGAACCTGGACGGGCCGCGACTGGAGGGCCGCGACTGGACGGGACGGGCGGGACTGGCCACGCCTGGACAGGACGGGCGAGCGGGACGGGGCGCCGGAGTGGTCACGACATGCCATGCGTCGGAGCTCGAGCGGCCACGAACCGTTGAATGCTGCTCTGTCAGGCGACAGTTCGTGACCCATCGGCGCACGCCGGCGGGCGCGGGCGCGCCGCGGGCTACTCGAGGCCGGGGTCGGAGGCGCCCATGCCCGTCAGGAGTGCGCGGAACGAGTCGAGCCGTTCGACACCGGTGGCGCCGAGCTCGCCGTCCTGCACCCGGTCGACGATCTCCCAGTCGTGCGCCTGCGCCAACGGGATGTCGTCCCGCGCGGGCCGCACCGGGATCGCGTGCGAGGCGAACGCGCGGAAGACGTTCGCCGGGTCGACGTGCCCGAGGCCGAACGACCGGACGCCCGGGGTGTCGATGATCCACCCGCCGTCACGGACCCGCAGCGCGATCGACGACGACGAGGTGTGCCGCCCGCGCCCGGTCACCGAGTTCACGACGCCGATCGCCCGCGTCGACCCGGTCAGGGCGTTCACGAGGGTCGACTTGCCGACACCGGAGTGCCCCACGGTCACGGTGACCTTGTCGTCGAGCAGGTCGTGCAGGGCCTCGAACGGGACGTCGTCGGACCGGCTCGTCACGATCCGCAAGGAGAGGCAGGCGAAGTGCGCCAGGAACGGTGCCGGATCGGCGAGGTCCGTCTTCGTGATGCAGAGGATCGGGTCGAGCCCGGCGTCGAACGCGGCGACCAGGTAGCGGTCGATGAGCCGGGTGCGGGGCTCGGGGTCGGCGGCCGCCACGACGATGAGCATCTGGTCGGCGTTCGCCACGATGACGCGCTCGACCTCGTCGGAGTCGTCGGCACTGCGGCGGAGCAGCGTGGTGCGCTCGGCGACCTTCACGATGCGCGCCAGCGATCCGGGGTCGCCCGAGACGTCGCCGACGAGCGACACGTGGTCGCCGGTGACGACGGACTTCTTGCCGAGCTCGCGGGCCTTCGTCGCCGTGATGACGTGCTCGGATCCGGGATCGGAGCCGGAGCCCGTCCCCACCAGCACGCCGAACCGCCCACGGTCGACGTTGGTGACCCACCCCACGGGGGCGTCGTCGTACGTCGGCCGGGTCTTCGTGCGGGGCCGGTTGCCCTTCGGGTTCGGACGCACCCGCACGCTCGACTCGTCGTACTGTCCGTACGGTTCGTCCGCGTCGGAGTCGTCACCGTCGACGTCGTCCCACCAGCTCATGCGTCAGGCCCCCGCGTCCCCGGTCGAGACGAGCGCCGCCCACAGCTCGGGGAACTGCGGCAGCGTCTTGGCCGTGCACCCGATGTCGTCGACGGCGACGCCGTCGACGACGAGGCCCACGACGGCGCCGGCCGTCGCCATCCGGTGGTCGTCGTACGCGGCCCAGCCGCCGCCGTGGAGCGCGGCAGGCTCGATGCGCAGGCCGTCGTCGAGTTCGTGCACCGCGCCTCCCGACCGGTTCACGTCCGCCGCGAGCGCGGCGAGACGATCCGTCTCGTGCCCACGCAGGTGGCCGATCCCGGTGATCTCGGTCGGCCCGCCGGCCAGCGCGGCCAGCGCGACGAGCGCCGGTGCGAGTTCGCCGCCGCGGCTGAGGTCCAGGTCGAGACCCGGCAAGGAGGCCCCGCCCCGGATCCCGACGCCGCCGTCGACGACCAGGTCGTCGCCGTCACGGGCCACGGTCGCGCCCCACAGGGGCAGGAGCGTCTCGAGGTCGGCGCCGACCTGCGTGGTCTCGCGCGGCCAGGTGCGGATGCGGACGGTGCCGCCGGCGACGAGCGCGGCGACCGCGAACGGCGCGGCGTTCGACAGGTCGGGCTCGATGGTGACGTCGCGCGCGGCGATCGGACCGGGGTGGACGACCCACTCGCCGACCGCGGGTTCGTCGACGGTCACGCCGCGGGCACGGAGCGCGGCGACGGTCATCTCGATGTGCGGCAGGCTCGGCAGGCGCTCCCCGACGTGGGTGAGGTGCAGGCCCTCGTCGAAGCGGGGCGCGGAGAGCAGCAGGCCCGACACGAACTGCGACGACGCCGATGCATCGATCGACAGGGCGCCTCCGCGGACCGACCCGGTGCCGGTGAACGCGAACGGCATCGAGCCGGCGCCGTCGTCGGTGACGTCGACGCCCAGGTCGACGAGCGCCCCGATGATCGCGTGCATCGGACGCTTGCGGGCGTAGGGGTCGCCGTCGACGACGACCGGGCCGACCGCCAGGGCGGCCAGCGGCGGCAGGAACCGCATCACGGTGCCGGCGAGGCCGCAGTCGACGCGGACGTCGCCGTGCATCGGTGCCGGGGTGATCCGGAGGTCGGGCCCGTAGGGGTTCGGCTGCGTTCCCGGTGCCGGCTCGACCTCGTCGATCCCGACGCCGAGCTGCCGGAGCGCCGCGATCATGAGCGCCGAGTCGCGCGAGTGCAGCGGCAGGCGGATGACGGAGGGGCCGTCGGCGAGGGCGGCGAGCACGAGCTCGCGGTTCGTCAGCGACTTCGAGCCGGGCAGCGCGACGTCGCCACGCAGGGGACCGCGCGCGAGCGGGGCGATCCAGGGGGCCGGGTCCGCGGCGGCCTGTGCACCGCTCTGGGAATGCGTCGTGTCTGCCATCGGTTCACAAGACTACTGAAACGATCGGGAGGACCCTTGGCGACAGCACTCGCACCCTCGCGGACGCGCCTGCCCGGCGTGTCCACGTCGCTCGCTCTAGACTGGCCCGCGATGACGACCGACGAGCCGCAGGCAGCACCGCACGACCTGGTCGAGGAGACCGAGGAGCAGCTCGACGCGGTCGAGGCGGAAGAAGCGGACGACGAGTCCTTCGTCGACGCCAAGACCGTGTCGGCCGACGAACTCCGGGCCCTCTTCGAGACCCAGGCACTGCCCTTCATGGACCAGCTGTACGGCGCGGCGATGCGGATGACCCGCAACCCGGCCGACGCCTCGGACCTGGTGCAGGAGACCTTCGTCAAGGCGTTCGCCGCGTTCCGCCAGTTCAAGCAGGGCACGAACCTGAAGGCCTGGCTGTACCGGATCCTGACGAACACGTTCATCAACACGTACCGCAAGAACCAGCGGAACCCGTACCAGGGCACCATCGACGAGCTCGAGGACTGGCAGCTCGGCGGCGCCGAGAGCGTCACCCAGTCGATCTCCGCACGGTCCGCCGAGGCCGACGCGATCGACCACCTGCCGTCGTCCGCCGTCAAGGACGCCCTGCAGGCCATCCCCGAGGACTTCCGGATGGCCGTGTACTTCGCCGATGTCGAGGGCTTCTCGTACCAGGAGATCGCCGACATCATGAAGACCCCCGTGGGGACGGTCATGAGCCGTCTGCACCGTGGTCGCCGGCTCCTCCGGGGGCTCCTGGCGGACCACGCCCGTGAGACCGGCATCGTCCCGGACGCAGCGTCGACGGCGACGATGCGCGGACGAGGCCGGAAGACTGCCGCGACCGAGGGTCGCGTCGATGGGAAGGAAGCACGATGAGCGGCTGCGACTGCTCCAAGGCGAAGGCCGAGCTCGAGGAGTTCCTGCACGGGGAGCTCTGCCGCGAGGACGCGGCGGACATCCGTGAGCACATGGACGACTGCGAGGACTGCACGACCGAACACCGCGTCGGCGTCGTCCTGATCGAGACCGTGCGCCGCGCGTGCAAGGAGACCGCTCCGGAAGAACTGCGTGGCGAGATCCTCGCGCGCATCCGGCTGGAGCAGTCGACCCACTGAGGTCCTCGGCTCCGTCGTCACACGGCGGGTCGGGTCGGTAGTGTCACGGACATGACCCTCCTCGTCGAGTCGATCACCACCTGGTCCGACACGGACGTCTCCGACGTCGCTGCCCTCGTCCGCCTGCTCGGCCACGAGGTCGACGACGCGGCGATGCGCGCACGCCTCGAGCGGCTCACGCCCGAGGCCGGACACCGCACCTGGGTGGTGCGTGGCGACGACGGTCGCGCGGTCGCCGTCGCCGGCGCGCAGGTCACCTGGGCGTACGCGAGCGACGAGCCGACGGCGCAGCTCCTGCTGCTGGTGGTCGACGACACGGCCAGGAGGCTCGGCACCGGTTCCGCGCTCATCGGCACCTTCGAAGCGTGGGCGGTCGAGCAGGGCGCGCGTCGCCTGAGCGCCGTCAGTGCGGCTGCCACGGACAGCGCGCACCGGTTCTACCAGAAGCGCGGGTACCACGACGCGGGTGTGCGCTACACGAAGATCGCGTAGCCGTCACGTTCCTCGCGAACGTCGAAGCGCCCCGTGCAGGAGTCCCTCGGACTCCCGCGCGGGGCGCTTCCTGACGCTCAGGCCGACGCGTTCAACGCCTTCTCGATGACCTCGGTGGCTTCCTGTGCGGAGCGCTTCGACGAGCCGGTGGCCGGCGCGGCACTCGCGGCACGGGCGGCGACCGACAGCGGCCGACCGTCGAGGTGCGGCGACAGGTTCATGCAGACGAACGGCCAGGCGCCCTGGTTCTCCGGCTCCTCCTGCGCCCACACGACGTCGGCGTCCGGGTAGCCGGCCAACACCTCGAGGATGCGCTCGAGGGGGAGCGGCGCGAGCTGCTCGAGCCGGACGAGGGCGACGTCGGTGACCCCGCGCTTGTCCGCCTCGGCGCGCAGGTCGTGGTGCACCTTGCCGGAGTGCAGGACCACCCGACGCACCGCCGCCTTGTCGGGGTGGTCGGATGAGCGCAGACGGTCGTCGTCGATCACTTCCTGGAAGGTGCCGTTCGTGAAGGCCTCGACCGCGCTCGTCGCCTGGCGCAGGCGGAGCATGGCCTTCGGGGAGAACACGATCAGCGGCTTCTGCGGACGCTCCCACGCCTGGCGGCGCAGCAGGTGGAAGTACGACGCCGGAGTGGACGGGCGGGCGACGACCATGTTGTCCTCGGCGCACAGCTGCAGGTAGCGCTCGATGCGGGCGGACGAGTGGTCCGGTCCCTGGCCCTCGTAGCCGTGCGGCAGCAGCAGGACGAGGCCGGAGCGCTGCCCCCACTTCTGCTCGGCGGACGAGATGAACTCGTCGATGACGGTCTGGGCGCCGTTCGCGAAGTCGCCGAACTGCGCCTCCCACAGCACGAGTGCCTCGGGCCGCTCGACCGAGTAGCCGTACTCGAACGCCATCGCCGCGTACTCGCTGAGCAGCGAGTCGTAGATGGTGAACCGGGCCTGGTCCTCGGTGAGGTTCGACAGCGGCAGCCACTCCTGGCCGTTCGACCGGTCGTGGAACACCGCCTGGCGCTGGACGAAGGTGCCGCGGCGGGCGTCCTGGCCGGCGAACCGGACGGGCTTGCCTTCCACCAGCAGCGAACCGATCGCCATGAGCTCGGCCATCGCCCAGTCCACGCCGCCGTTGCGCGTCATGTCGGTGCGCTTCGACAGCAGCTGCTGCAGCTTCGGGTGGATCGAGAAGCCAGCGGGCGGGTTGCTGTGCGCGTCACCGATGGAGCGGACGAGCTCTTCCGACACCGCGGTCTCGCGGACCTCGACCTCGGAGTCGTCCTGCTGCGCCGCCGGGCGTTCGAGCCCCTGCACGGCACCGTCGTCGTCGACCTGGATCACCGGGATGGTGCCGGTCTGCGCCTCGTGCGTCTCGGCGAAGGCACGCTCGAGGCGGTCCTGGAAGTCGCGGTGCGCCTCGTCGTACTCTTCCTGCGTGATGTCCCCGCGGCCGACGAGGGCCTCGGTGTACAGCGTGCGGACGGACCGCTTCGCCTCGATCAGGTTGTACATGAGCGGCTGGGTCATCGAGGGGTCGTCGCCCTCGTTGTGCCCGCGGCGGCGGTAGCAGATGAGGTCGATGACGACGTCACGGTGGAACGCCTCGCGGTACGCGAACGCCAGGTCGGCGACGCGTGCGACGGCTTCGGGGTCGTCGCCGTTCACGTGGAAGATCGGCGCCTGGATCGTCTTGGCGACGTCGGTGGAGTACACCGAGCTGCGCGCCGACTCGGGCGGGGTGGTGAACCCGACCTGGTTGTTGATGACCAGGTGCACGGTGCCGCCCGTGCGGTAGCCGCGGAGCTGCGACATCTGCAGCGTCTCGACGACCACGCCCTGACCGGCCATCGCCGCGTCGCCGTGCACGAGCACCGGTAGGACGTTCGTCGAACCGGGGCCCTGCTTGTCCTGCTTGGCCCGGACGATGCCCTCGAGCACGCCGTCGACGGCCTCGAGGTGGGACGGGTTCGCCGCGATCGTCACGGGGATGCTCGAGCCGTCCGAGGTGCGGAACAGCCCCTCGGTGCCGACGTGGTACTTCACGTCGCCGGAACCCTGACCGGACACCGAGCCCGGCAGGGACGAGCCCTCGAACTCACGGAAGATCTGGCCGTAGGTCTTGCCGGCGATGTTCGTCAGGACGTTCAGGCGACCGCGGTGGGCCATGCCGATCGCGACCTCGGCCAGGCCGACACCGGCAGCGTGCTGGATGAGCGTGTCGAGGAACGCGATGGTGGACTCGCCGCCCTCGAGCGAGAAGCGCTTCTGCCCGACGTACTTGGTCTGCAGGAAGGTCTCGAACGCCTCGGCCTCGTTGAGCTTGCCGAGGACGCGGAGCTGCTCGTCCTTCGACGGCTTCGAGTACGGGACCTCGATGCGTTCCTGCACCCAGCGGCGCTGCTCCGGGTCCTGGATGTGCATGTACTCGATGCCGACGGTGCGGCAGTAGGCGTCGCGCAGGATCCCGAGGACGTCGCGCAGCGGAGCACTGGTCGTGCCGGCCAGCCCGCCGGTGACGAACTCGCGGTCGAGGTCCCAGAACGTCAGCCCGTGGCTCTCGATCTCGAGGTCGGGGTGCGTGCGCTGGCGGTACTCGAGCGGGTCGATGTCGGCCATCAGGTGCCCGCGGACGCGGTAGCTGTTGATGAGCTCCTGCACGCGAGCCGTCTTGTTGACCCGGTGCGCCAGGTCGACGTTGATGTCGTTCGCCCACTGGATCGGCTTGTAGGGGATCCGGAGCGCCGCGAAGATGCCGTCGTAGAAGCCGTGCTCGCCGATGAGGCGTTCGTGCACGTGCTTGAGGTATTCGCCCGAGCCGGCGCCCTGGATCACCCGGTGGTCGTAGGTGCTCGTCAGGGTGATGGTCTTGCCGATGCCGAGCTCGACGAGGGTCTTCGACGCCGAGCCCTGGAACTGCGCCGGGTACTCGAGGGCGCCGGCGCCGATGATCGAGCCCTGCCCCTTGGTCAGGCGGGGGACCGAGTGCACGGTGCCGATGCCGCCCGGGTTCGTGAGCGAGATCGTGGTGCCCTGGAAGTCGGCCGGCGTCAGCTTGTTGTCGCGGGCCCGCTTGACCAGGTCTTCGTAGGCCGACAGGAACTGGCCGAAGGTCAGGGTCTCCGCACGCTTGATGCTCGGCACGAGGAGCGATCGGGTGCCGTCCTTCTTCGGGACGTCGATCGCGATGCCGAGGCCCACGTGCGCCGGGGCGACGACGAACGGCTTGCCGTCGCGCTCCTCGTAGAACACGTTCTGGCTCGGGAAGTCTTTCAGTGCCTGCACCATCGCCCACCCGATGAGGTGGGTGAAGGAGATCTTGCCGCCGCGGGCGCGGCGCAGGTGGTTGTTGATGACGATCCGGTTGTCGATCATCAGCTTCGCCGGGATCGTCCGGACGCTCGTGGCCGTCGGGACGGTCAGCGAGGCGTCCATGTTCGACGCCAGGGTCTTCGCCATGCCCCGGAGCGGGGTCGCCACGTCCTCGTGGGTCTCCTCGTGGTCGTCGGCGGCGTCGTTGGCCTCGGCCGGGATCGGCGGCGGGGTCGGCTGGCGCGACGTGGTCTTCGCCTGGATCGGACCACCCTGCGCTGCCTGCTGCTGCGGGGCCGGCGCGTCGCCGGTCGCGGGCTGCTGCGTGGTCGACTGCGCGGGCGTCGAGGACTGCTGGTCAGCTGCCGGAGCGCCGCCGACCTGCGTGCGGTGGTAGCTCTCGAGGACCGGCCACCAGGACTTGTCGACCGACTCCTTGTCCGCGACGAACTGCTCGTAGAGCTCGTCGACGAGCCACTCGTTCGCCCCGAATTCGCCCGCGGTCTCGTCCGTTCCGGTCAGATGGCTCGACACAGCCGATCGCCCACTCTCCGTCGATAGATGCTCGTGTGTGTCGTGCGGTGCAACCCTGCCCCGCACAGGTGCCAAGCCTAGCCGCTCGCACATGTCCGTTCGGTGTCAGCCGCGGCGCGAGTCGGGGCCCGGTCCGGCCTCCGGGCGGAGCCGTACAGTGGGGCCCATGAGGTTCTACGAGACGCGGCCGACACACGACCTGACCTACTCCGACGTCTTCCTCGTCCCGAGCCGATCCGGCGTGACGAGCCGCTTCGACGTCGACCTCGCGTCGAACGACGGCAGCGGTGCGACGATCCCGATCGTGAGCGCCAACATGAACTCGGTCACGGGGCCGCGCCTCGCCGCGACCCTGGCCCGGCGCGGGGGCCTCGGCGTCCTGCCGCAGGACATGCACCTGCAGGACCTCGACGCCGCGATCCGCTGGGTGAAGGACCAGCCGGTCGACTACGACACCGCCTACGACATGGGCTCGTCCACCACCGTCGCCGAGGCGCTCGAGCAGCTGCTGCCCGTCGCCGGTCGGGGCGTGGTGGTCCGCGACGCCGCCGGGGAGTACCTCGGGTGCGTCCCCGCCAGCCGGCTCGGCGACGCCGGTCCCGACGCGACGCTCGGCGACCTGCTGCACGGCGCCTCGACCGCGATCGACGCCGAGGACGCCGGCACGCCCCGCCACGTCTACGACGTCCTGAGCGGCGCCGAGGTCGACTTCGCACCCGTCGTGCGGCACGGCAAGGTCGTCGGCACCACGAGCCGGACCAGCGCCATCCGCTCGGACATCTACACACCGGCCGTCGACGCGTCGGGTCGTTTGCGCGTCGCCGCCGCGATCGGCATCAACGGCGACGTCGCCGCCAAGGCGCAGGCCCTCGCCGCCGCCGGGGTCGACGTGCTCGTGCTCGACACGGCGCACGGCCACCAGGAGAGCATGCTCCGCGCGCTCCGCACCGTCGCGGGGCTCCGGCTCGGCATCCCGCTCGTCGCCGGCAACGTCGTCACCGCCGACGCCGTGGCCCACCTCGTCGACGCGGGTGCGGACATCATCAAGGTCGGTGTCGGACCCGGCGCCATGTGCACCACGCGCATGATGACCGCCGTCGGTCGGCCGCAGTTCTCCGCCGTCCTCGAGACCGCCGCCGCCGCACGGTCCCTCGGCGCGCACGTCTGGGCCGACGGCGGGGTCCGGTACCCCCGCGACGTCGCCCTCGCCCTGGCGGCTGGCGCCTCGGCCGTGATGATCGGCTCGTGGTTCGCCGGAACCCTCGAAGCGCCGGGCGTGCTCCGTCGCGACGCCGCCGGCAAGGCCTACAAGGAGAGCTGGGGGATGGCGTCGGCGAAGGCCGTCCGCGAGCGCTTCGAGCGGCTCGACCCGTACGAGCGGGCCCGCAAGGAGCTCTTCGCCGAGGGGATCTCGTCGTCGACGATCTACCTCGACCCGGAGCGTCCGAGCGTCGAGGACCTGCTCGACATGATCACCACGGGCGTCCGGAGCTCCGCCACGTACGCCGGCGCGTCGTCGCTCGCCGAGTTCTCCGAGCGCGCTCTGGTCGGCATCCAGTCCGCCGCCGGCTACGAAGAGGGCAAGCCGCTCCCCGTCAGCTGGTAGCGCGCGAAGGCGGGTGCGGCCCTGGTCGCGACCAGGGACGGACGGGAGGCCCGTGGCGAGACCGCCACGGGCCTCCCGTCCGCCATCGCGAAAGCGACAGTTCCCTGCGGAACGTTCGCGGGAATCTGTCGCTTTGGCGGGACTGGCGGCACCGAGTCTCGGGCTGGCCGACCGAATCTGTAGCGCCAACCGTGAGATCGGTCGCTCACGCCGAGTCTCACGGCCGGCCGCGGGGCGGACGGGAGGCCCGTGGCTGCGTTGCCACGGGCCTCCCGTCCGCCATCGCGAAAGCGACAGATCCCTGCGGAACGTGCGCGGGGATCTGTCGCTTTGGCGGAACTGGCGGGACTGGCGGTGTGGCTACCGGCGTCGGGTCGCGTCCTCGACCTCGCCGACGAGCTCCTCGAGGATGTCCTCGAGGAAGAGCACGCCGAGGGTCCGGCCGTCGGCG
Source organism: Curtobacterium sp. PhB146 (assembly GCF_004342995.1). Lineage (NCBI taxonomy): Bacteria > Bacillati > Actinomycetota > Actinomycetes > Micrococcales > Microbacteriaceae > Curtobacterium > Curtobacterium sp. PhB146. The sequence goes on from NZ_SMBN01000003.1 coordinate 131,384, forward strand.
TCGAACGCCCGCGCGACGTGGCGGCCCGCAGCCCGCATGGTGGCCAGGGCGTCCTCCAGATCCATCTCCGTGTAGAGCGAGATGAGCTGGCGGATGCGCTTCGGCGGCACCGGGTCGTCGAACTCGTCCGGCCGCAGGTCGATGACGTCCTTCACGTGCACGTAGCCCGTGGGGGAGCCGTCCTCGCCGACGAGCACGTACCGCGAGAACCCGCGCTGCGCCACCGCACGCTCGACGTCCGCCGGGGTGGCGTCCTCGGGCAGGGTGACGAGCTCGGCCATCGGCACGGCGACGTCGCGGACCTTCTTCTCCGTGAACTCGAACGCCAGGGCGAGCTTGCCGTCGTCGGTCAGGGTGCCGTCGCGGCGGGACTGCTCCACGATGGTCTGCACCTCTTCCACCGTGAAGGCGCTGACGGCTTCGTCCTTGGGCTCGACGCGGAACAGGCGCAGCACGGCGTTCGCGACCTCGTTCAGGCCGACGATGACCCAGTGCAGGCCGTGGCCGATGTACCAGAGCGTCGGCACGAGCAGCAGTGCTGCCCGGTCCGGCATCGAGAACGAGATGTTCTTCGGGACCATCTCGCCGAACACCACGTGCAGGAACGAGACGAGCAGCAGCGTGACCACGAACGCCACGGTGCCGATGACCTCGACGCTCCAGCCCGTCAGGTGCAGCGGCACCTCGAGCAGGTGGTGGATCGCCGGCTCGGAGACGTTCAGGATGAGCAGCGAGCAGACCGTGATGCCGAGCTGCGTGGTCGCGAGCATGCGAGTGGCGTGCTCCATGGCCCACAGGGTCATCTGCGCGGCCTTCGAGCCTTCTTCTGCGCGCGGTTCGATCTGGGAGCGGCGGGCGGAGATGACGGCGAACTCGGCGGCGACGAAGTACGCGTTGCCGAGCAGCAGCACGAAGAGCCAGAAGATCCCCCACCAGTCGGAGCTCATCGGGTGCTCTCCTTCGTCTCGGACCGCTTCGCGGTCTTGGTGCCGGTCTTCGTGGCGGGGATGATGATGGCGGTCGCCGCGGTGTCCGTCGGCGGGGGCGTCGGGGTCCAGCGGATGCGGTCGATCCGGCGGCCGTCCAGACGTTCGACCCGGAAGACACCGCTGTCGAGCGGGACCTCGTCACCGACGACGGGCAGACGGCCGAGCGTCGACATGAGGAAGCCGCCGACGGTCTCGTAGGGGCCGTCCTCCGGCACCTTCACGCCGGCGCGGTCCTCGAGCTCGTCGGGACGCAGGAGACCGGGGAAGGTCAGCCAGTCGCGGGAGCGGACCACGTCGATGCGCGCGCGGTCGTGCTCGTCGGAGACCTCGCCGACGATCTCCTCGATGAGGTCCTCGAGCGTGACGACCCCGGCGGTGCCGCCGTACTCGTCGACCACGATGACCATCTGGTAGCCGCGGCCGCGGACCTCGGCGAGCAGGGTGTCGCCCGGCATCGTCTCGGGCACGCGTTCGGCATCGGTCATGAGTGCCCCGACGGGGACCTCCGGGCGCTTCTCGCGGGGGACGGCGACGGCCTGCTTCACGTGCACGATGCCGACGACGTCGTCCGCGTCCTCCTCGATGACGGGGAAGCGGCTGAAGCCGGTCTTGCGTGCGAGGGCGATGACGTCCTGCGCGGACTCGGACACCCGGATGGTGGAGAGCCGCGGGCGTGGTGTCATGACGTCGCTGGCGCTGAGCTCCGAGAACGAGATCGTCCGCTGGAGGAGCGTCGCGGTGTCCTGTTCGAGCGACCCCTCGGACGCCGAACGGCGGAGCAGCGAGGTGAGCTCTTCGGCGCTGCGAGCACCGGACAGTTCCTCCTGCGGCTCGATGCCGATCGACCGCAGCACGGCGTTCGCGGTGCCGTTGAGCACCGCGACCGCCGGCTTGAACACCGTCGTGAAGGCGATCTGCAACGGCACGACGAGCTTCGCGGTCTGCAGCGGCAGCGCGAGCGCGAAGTTCTTCGGCACGAGCTCGCCGAGGATCATCGACAGCAGGGTCGCGATGACGAGCGCGATGATCGATCCGACGGTCTCGACGATGCCCTCGGGCAGGTTCATCGCCAGGAACGGCGCTTCGAGCAGCTTCGCGATGGACGGCTCGAGCAGGTAGCCGGTGAGCAGCGTGGTCAGCGTGATGCCGAGCTGCGCACTGGACAGGTGCGTCGAGGTGACCTTCAACGCCCCGATGACGGGTGCCAGGCCCGGCTCACCGCGGTCGCGACGCGCTTCGACGTCGGCGCGGTCGAGGTTGACCAGCGCGAACTCGGACGCGACGAAGACGCCGGTGCCGAGTGTCAGCAGGATGCCGCCGACGAGCATGACGATGTCGATCGGACTCATGATTCACCCCCGTCCGCGCACGGGGATGACGTGCAGCTCACCGAGTGAGCGGCGGATGAGTGAGGCGAAGAACTATTCGGGGGATCGTCCACAGTGCTGCCAATCGTACTGCCTGCCCGAGGGGCCGACCGAGAATCCGTTCAGGAAGGCCGCGCGTCTACGCCGTGACCCGCGCGCGGTGGTACTGCTGCGGCTCGTAGTCGACGGTCACGCCGAGCTCGACGGCCACACGCAGCGGGAAGCCCGGGTCGCGCAGGAACTCGCGGCCCACCATCACCACGTCGGCCTGTCCGGTCGCGACGATCTGCTCGGCCTGGAAGCCCTCGGAGATCATGCCGACCGCGATGGTGCCGATGCCGGCGTCGCGCTTGATCGCCGCGGCGTGCGGCACCTGGTAGCCGGGGCCGACCGGGATCGGAGCGCTCGCGACGTTGCCGCCGGTCGAGACGTCAGCCAGGTCCGCGCCGTGCTCCGCAGCCCACCGAGCGACCTCCGTGGTCTCGTCGAGCGTGAGCCCGCCGTCCACCCAGTCGGTCGCCGAGAACCGCACGACGATCGGGAAACCCTCGCCGACCTCGGCACGGACGGCGTCGAGGACCTCGAGCAGTGCCCGGGCGCGGTTCTCGAGCGACCCGCCGTACTGGTCCGTGCGGTGGTTGCTCAGCGGCGAGAGGAACTGGTGCAGCAGGTACCCGTGGGCGGCGTGGATCTCGACCAGGTCGAACCCGGCCTCGACGGCGCGGCGAGCGGACTGCGCGAACGCCAGTGCGACGACCCGGATGTCCTCGGTCTCCAGCTCGCGCGGGACCGCGTACCCGTCGAAGGCCACGGCGGACGGGGCGACGGTGGACCAGCCGCCCTGGTCGGCGGGGACCGAACCGTGCGTGGACTCCCACGGGCGGAACGTCGACGCCTTGCGGCCGGCGTGCGCGAGCTGGACACCGGCGGCAGCGCCCTGCGCGTGCAGGAAGTCGACGATCGGCTTGAACGCGTCGCGCTGCTGGTCGTTCCAGAGCCCGAGGTCCTGCGGGCTGATCCGGCCTTCCGGCACCACGCCGGTGGCCTCGACGACCACCGCACCGGCACCGCCCTTGGCGAAGCCGCCCAGGTGGACGAGGTGCCACGCGGTCGGCACGCCGTCCTGCTCCTCGGCCGAGTACTGGCACATCGGGGAGACCCAGATGCGGTTGCGGACCGTCAGGTCGCGGATGGTGATCGGCTCGAACAGGGCGTGCGTCACGCGGGACTCCTCAGGGGACGGGCGCCGGCTCGGCCGCGAGTTCCGTCAGGAACGACCGCAGTGACGCCGACGACGTGTAGTGGTGGCCGACCGCCCCGATCGCTTCCGCGCCGGTGGCGTTCTCGGCCCTGTTGTCCACGAACACCATCTGCTGCGGCTCGATTCCCAGACGCGCGCACGTGTCGCGGTAGATGGATGCGTCGGGCTTCAGGACGTGCTCCTCGGCGCTCACCACCACCGTCTCGAACAGCGAGCCCATCGGGGAGCGTCGGTACGGATCACCGAAGTCGAAGCCGGCGTTCGACAGCAGCGCCACCCGGGTCCCCGCGTCGTGCAGCTCCTCGACGATCGCCAGGGTCTCCGGCTCGACCTCGAACCACCCGGTGAAGTCGACGGCCCAGAACCGGTGGATGTCCGTGATGCTCCAGGTCCGCCCGACGCGCTCGCCGATCGCCCGCCAGTACGCCACGACGGACAGGTCGCCGCGGTCGAGGTCGTGGCGGAGCTCCTGGTAGAAGGGGAACAGTTCGTCGGCGGGCACCCCGGTCAGCTCGACGAGGGCATCGCGCGACGCGTGCGGCGTCCGGCTGATCACCTCGCCGTAGTCGAAGACCACCACGCGACCAGGCAGGAACAGGCTCATGCGCTCCACCGTAACGTGGGGCCGGTGAACGACTTCGTGCCCGTCCAGCCGTCCGATGCCGCCGCGTGGGTCACCGCGCCGACGGGGGAGTCCACCAAGTACCGCCGTGGGGTGCTCGGCATCGCGACCGGCTCCGACCAGTACCCGGGTGCCGCGGTGCTCGGGGTCGACGCCGCGGTCCACACCGGTGTCGGCATGGTCCGGTACGTCGGGCCGTCGCGGGCGTCGGACCACGTCCTGGCGCGTCGCCCCGAGTCCGTCGCCGGCGTCGGTCGGGTGCAGGCCTGGCTCGTCGGCTCGGGCATCTCGGCGTCGTCGCTCGGCGACCTGGACGACACGACCGCCTCGGGCTTCACGCACGCCTCGGACGACGGTGTCCCGGTCGTGGTCGACGCGGGCGCGATCCCGCTCGTCGACCTCGGCCCGCTCGCCGTCCTGACCCCGCACGCGGGCGAACTCGCGTCGTTGCTCGGCGTCTCCCGCGAGTCGATCGAGCAGGATCCCGCCGCCGCAGCGCTCCGTGCCGCCGAGCAGACCGGCAGCGTCGTGCTGCTCAAGGGCGAGCGCACGCACGTGGTCACGCCCGACGGGTCGGTCCGGTTGGTGGCGTCGTCGGCGACGCCGTGGCTCGCCGCCGCCGGTGCCGGGGACGTGCTCGGCGGGGTGCTCGGCGCGCTCGTGGCCGCGCGGCAGGGGTCCGTCGAGGCTGCGGGGTCGTCCCTGACGCCGTCGGACCTCGCGCACCTGGCCGCGTCGGCCGCGGTGGTGCACGGGCTCGCGGCGCGGCGGGCGTCCGGCGGCGGGCCGTTCCCGATGACCGGGCTCATCGCCGAGCTGCCCGGGGTCGTGCGGGACCTGGTCGTCGACGGCGACGCGCGCGGGTAGCGGTCGGTGCGCGTGCACCTTCCGACGATCCACGAGGTGATCGACGCGTGTTCTGTCGCAGGATGCGCACGCAATGGGTTCGTGCGCATGTTCCGACGGGACACCACCGGTTCGACGGGTGGAAGGTCGCAACATGCGCACGCATGCGTGCGCGGGCGCGGCCTGGGACGCGAGCAGGGGACGGACGGGAGGCCCGTGGCGGGGCCGCCACGGGCCTCCCGTCCGCCTGTCGCGCACGTCACGGGCGTGACGCGCGTCGCGGACGTCAGCTCGCGGGGGTCGCGTGCACCAGGAACTCGACCGTGCCGGAGTCGTCGACCTTCACGAAGCCGAGGCTCGGCGCCTGCACGCCGTAGTCCGAGAACGTGACCGGGATCGAGCCGGAGATGTCGACGCCGTCGCCGTTCAGGCCGACCTGCAGGTCGGCGGTGACGTCCTTCGTGACGCCGTGCAGCGTGAGCTTGCCGGCAGCGGTGACCTTCGTCGTGTCCGAGCCGCTCGGGACCGCGTCGGCGATCGGCTCGGAGAGTTCGAACGTGGCCTCGGGGAAGGCGGCGGTGTCCATCGCGGAGTCGCGGAAGTAGGAGTCGCGCTGGTCGGAGTCGGTGGCGATGTCGGCGACCTGCACCGTGATCGTTGCCTTCGTGATGCTCGTGCCGTCGACGGTGGCGCTGCCGGAGACGCTGTCGGTGCGGCCGGTGACGGTGACGTCGGAGCCGTTGAGGACCTCGTGCAGGCGGTAGCCGGCCTCGGAGTCGCCGCCGACCGTCCACGCGCCGGACAGGTCGGAGTCGTCGAGGGTGGAGGCCTCGCGGCTGGCGGCCACGGACGGTGCCGCCGACGCCTTCGCGTTCTCGTTGCTCGTGTAGAGGTTCGTCGCGACGATCGCCCCGATGACGCCGAGCACGACGACGGCGGCGATGACGGAGATCCAGATGACGGCCTTGCGGCGCCCGCGCGGGGTTTCGGTGGTCACGACCAAGACGGTGACACGTCATGGTTGGGGGAGCCTGGGATTCGCTGCCGGTTCCGGTGTGCTCGCTGCCGGTACGCTCGTCCGGTGCGCAGGACCGGGAACCCGTGGATCGAACGCGTCGGGTTCGTCCTGGCGTTCGCCGCCGTGCACGCGGCGCTGTGGTGGCTGACCGCGATCTCGGCGAACCTGCCCCTCGGCGACGTCACCATCACCTACAGCCGGTGGATCGAGACCGGGCGGAGCGCGGACTTCTGGGTCGGCATCGACGGCGAGTGGGTCTACCCGATCCTGGCGATCGTGCCGATGGCCGCCGCAGCACTCGGTGGGATCGCGTCGATCGGCTCCGGGTGGCTGCTGCTGATGGTGCTGCTCGACGCCGTCGCGTGTGCCTTCCTGTGGCGGTTCCGGGCGCGCGGCGCGTTCGGCTCGCGTGCGGACGGCTCGTCGTCGCGTGGCGTGCGGGTCGTGTGGTGGTGGCTCGCCTTCCTGCTCGCACTCGGGCCGATCGCGCTCGGTCGCATCGACACGGTGGCGACGGTGTTCGCGCTGGTCGGGGTGGCCTTCGTCGCCTCGCGGCCGGCGGTCGCCTCGGCGTTGTTCACCGCCGGTGCGTGGACGAAGGTCTGGCCGGCCGCCCTCGTCGCCGTGCTGCTGCTCCTGCGCAAGGGGCACCGCCGCGGGGTGCTGGCCGGTGCCCTCGTGCTCAGCGCGCTCATCGTGCTCGTCGACGTGCTCTGGGGCGGAGCGCCGTACCTGCTGTCGTTCATCGGGGAGCAGACCGGCCGAGCGCTGCAGATCGAGTCACCGCTCGCGACGCCGTTCATGTGGGCGGCAGCGTTCGGGGCTCCTGGTGCGGCCGTGTTCTACAACCAGCAGATCCTGACGTTCGAGGTCTCCGGCGCCGGCACGCACGCCGCGGCCGCGGTCTCGACGCCGCTGATGGCCATCGTCGTCGTCGCCGGTGTCGTCCTCGCGCTGTGGGCCGCACGCCGTGGCGCCCGTCGGGCCGAGCTCGCGCCCGTGCTCGCGCTGCTGTTCGTCGCTACGCTCATCGCCACCAACAAGGTCGGGTCGCCGCAGTACATCGGGTGGCTCGCCGTGCCGATCGTGTGGGGACTGGCCGCCGGGACGCCGAGTGTGCGCCGGTTCGTGCCGATCGCGATCGCCGCGCTCCCCACCGCCGTGTTGACGCAGCTGATCTACCCGGCGTACTACGACCAGGTGCTCACGCTGCAGCCGTGGATGCTCGTGGTGCTGACGCTGCGGAACGTGCTCGAGGTGGCGATCCTGGCGTGGACCGTGGTCGAGCTGGTGCGGATGGGCCGGGGCGCGGGCAGGATGGACGCATGATCGTCGCCTTCTCCGTTGCTCCGTCCGGTGGTCCCTCCGAACAGGCGGACGGCTCCGTGCACGACGCCGTCGCCGCAGCCGTGCGGGTGGTCCGCGAGAGCGGCCTGCCGAACCGCACGTCGTCGATGTTCACCGAGCTCGAGGGGGAGTGGGACGAGGTCATGGACGTCGTCAAGCGTGCCACCGAGGCCGTCGGCGTCTACGGCACGCGGGTGTCGCTCGTGCTCAAGGCCGACATCCGACCGGGGCACACCGGCGAGATCGACGGCAAGCTCGAGCGGCTCGAGGCTGCGCTCGGCGAGTAGCGCTCAGCGGCCGGCGCTGTCGCTCGGCGCTCGCGTTCGGCGCTGTCGCTCGGCGCTCGCGTTCGGCGCTGTCGCTCGGCGCTCGCGCTCGGCGCTCGCGCTCGGCGCTCGCGCTCAGCGCTTGTCGCGCCGCCGTGCCCGGGTCCGACGGCGGGGGTCCGGCCCGAGCACCACGAACACCGTCAGCAGCGCGATGCCGGCGAGCACCGCGATGAGCACGATGACCATGCCCATCGGGTCGGTGGCGTCCTCGCAGTTCGCGGGCGCACCGGCGCGGCACGAGGCGAGCACGGTGGCGGCGAGGGTCACGTGCTCATTGAACAACGAGGGCCCGCACGACACGCCGACGCCCTCCCGCGGATGTCGGTGGTCGGGTGTCTCATGGCCCCTGTCGAGCCACATCCGGTGGCCCCGAGACGACGAGGAGCGCGTGATGACCCACGACGGCTGGTGCCCCGACTGCGACCTGCGAACGGTCGTCATCGACACGGACGAACAGGGCGAGAACGCCTGGGCCACGTGCGCCGAGTGCGGCGCCGGCTGGACGCACCGCGACGAGCTGCCCGATCTCGCACCTGCGTCGACGCGTCCCGCCCACACGGAGCGTCAGGCGGCCTGACCCGGTTCTCCTCGGGTACGGCCGAGCCAGCCCGGTGCGACCCGTGCCGGCCGTGCACGGCGACTTCCGTTCGGCCTTTGGAGCGGTCTACACTGCTCGGACCGGATGGTCGTCGCCACCCGGACCGTCCCGTTCGCTGCTGAACCCGGACCGGCACCCCGCTCGGGCGTGGCCGCGCTGCCGATCGGCACGTGCGCCGCGACGATCGCGGGACGCCTCCGTCACCACCGTCGCCCAGGCGACACCGTCCAGCCGACACCCCGATCCGACGCCGCCCGTGCAGGACGTCGTCCGAGAACAGGCCCCATGTCACAGCTCACGCCTGCGCGTCGCACCGCCGCGCTCATCTCGCTCGCCCTCGGCGGCTTCGCCATCGGGTCGACCGAGTTCGTCGCGATGGGCCTGCTGCCGAACATCGCGCAGGCGCTGCTGCCGCAGCAGTACGGCCTCGACCCGGACGCCGGCATCGCGCACGCGGGCTGGCTCGTCAGCGCCTACGCCCTCGGGGTCGTCGTCGGTGCTCCCACCATCGCGGCGATGTCGGCGAAGTTCCCGCGCAAGGGCCTGATCCTCGTGCTGCTCGTCGGGTTCGTCCTCGCGACGATTGCGAGTGCGCTGCTGCCGTCGTTCGGACTGGTGCTCGTCGCCCGGTTCGTGGCGGGTCTGCCGCACGGCGCCTACTTCGGCATCGCCTCGATCGTCGCGGGCGACATGATGGGCCCGGGCAAGCGCGGCAAGGGCATCGCGATGGTGCTGCTCGGTCTGTCGGTCGCGAACGTCGTCGGCGTCCCCGCGATCACCTGGGTCGGCCAGCTCGCCGGCTGGCGGATCGCCTACGGCGTCGTCGCCGCACTGTTCGCGCTCACGTTCCTCGCCGTCGCGGCCTTCGTGCCGAAGAGCGCCCGTGACGAGCACGCGACGATCGGCCGGGAGCTCCGCGCCTTCCGCGTGCCGCAGGTCTGGATCGTGATGGGCCTCGGCGCCGTCGGGTTCGGTGGGTTCTTCGCCGTGTACTCGTACATCTCGCCGCTCGTGCAGAACGTCACGGGCATGCCGGAGTCGTTCGTGCCGATCGTCCTGGTGGTCGTGGGCATCGGCATGGTCGTCGGCGGTGTGCTCGGCGGACACCTCGCCGACCACAGCGTGAAGCGCACGATCTACTTCGGCATGTTCTCGCTCATCGGCGCGCTGCTGCTGACGGTGCTGACCGCGCAGTGGCTCTGGGGGATGCTGCTCGGCGCGTTCCTGCTCGGTGCGACCTCGTCGGCGATCCCGCCGGCGGTGCAGTCCCGCCTGATGGACGTCGCCGGCGACGCCCGGACGATCGCCGCGGCGCTCAACCACTCGGCGTTCAACATCGGCAACTCGCTCGGCGCAGCACTCGGCGGTGCGGTCATCGCTGCCGGCTTCGGGTTCGTCGCACCGGGCTGGCTCGGCATCGTCCTCGCGCTGCTCGGCGTCCTCGTCACGATGTTCAGCTACTCGGTCGAGCGTCGCACCACGCGGCGTGCCGCGCTGCGCTCCCCGTCGCCGAGCACCGGCCCGATCACCGCGCCCGTCCCCATCCACTGACCGCGCGCGGGCGCCGCCAGCGCGGTTCGCGAAAGCGACAGTCTGCCGCGAACTGTTCGCGGCAGAGTGTCGCTTTCGTGGAACGGACCGCCGGCATCGGCGGCACCGTGTCGCTGTGGCGGGACAGACCGCAGGCCGGTCCCGATCCACTGATCGCGCGCAGTGGGCGTGCCCACGCACCGGACGGGAGGTCCGTGGCGACGCCGCCACGGACCTCCCGTCCGACGTGGTGTGCGGCAGACCGCCCATGGTGAGCAGAAATGGTCGGGTCCCGTGACAGGACCCGACCATTTGTGCTCACGAAGCGGGCAAGCGCCCGCGCGCGCCGCGCTACAGGCCCAGCGGGCCGCCGTCTTGCACGATGATGCCGTCGGTGATCGCCCGCTTCCGGAGCGCCACCTTCGTGCCCACGTCGAAGCCCGCGACGCGGTACTTCTCGCGGATGCGCTTGAGGTAACTCTTCGCGGTCTCCTCGGAGATGCCGAGCTGGTACGCGACGCTCTTCACGGGCTCGCCACCGCCGTACAGGGCCATGACGCGACGCTCCTGGGCGCTGAGCTTCGGGACACCACCGACGTCGCCGCTGTTGATGGCCAGGTCGAGCTCGGCGGAGACGTACTGCTCGCCGCGCTGGGCGGAGCGGATCGCCTCGACGATCATGTCGGCGTCCTCGCTCTTCACCAGGTAACCGAGGGCACCGGCCGCCAGGGCCTCGCGCACGACGTTCGGCTCCGAGTAGGTGCTCATCACGACGGTCTTCACACCGGCGGTCTTGAGCGTCGAGATCTTCAGCGACACCGGGATGGAGTCCTTGAGGTCCAGGTCGAGCAGCACCACGTCCACCGGGAACGCCGGGCTCGTCAGGAGCTCGGGCCAGGTCGTGACCGCGGCCACCAGCGTGATGTCGTCAGCGGCGCTCCGGATCCACTCCGTGAGCGCGCCGAGGAGCATCCTGTGGTCGTCGACGAGTGCGAGTCGGATGGGTTCCTCTGGAGTCGCCATGCGGGCGTCCTTTCTCGGGGGCAGTTCGTGCCCGATCCTAGGAGGGAGGGGCACGTGGCACGGGCAGGCTGTCCGGGTGTCCGGCAGCTACATCGACGGATGTCGGTCCACGACGCAGTGGGCGACGATGTGGAGCGCGCCGTCGCGGACGGTCTCGGTGTACGGACCGATGCGTTGCAGGGCGCTCCAGGCGGTGGGGCCGAGTCGTCGGCGCTGGACGCCGCGGGACTCGATCACGACCGGCACGTCCATCCGCTCGTCGGTGACGGGGTGGCCGTCGGACCCGACCGGGCCGAGCGTGACCGAGACGACCGGCAGGCCGGGGGTGGCGGTGCGGCCGTCGCCGACCATCTGCCACAGGGCCTGCAACAGTCCGTCGCGTTGCGCGGGGGTGAGGTGTCCGGCCAGGGCGCCCGGGTCGGCGACGCTCACCGAACGCCCGAGGTGGTCGGACTCCGTGATCGCGTGGTACAGCCAGGTCTCGCGCCGTCCCTCGATGAGGTGCAGGCGGAGCTCGGTCGCGAGCGAGGCGGCGACGGAGCTCGAGGCGTCCGACAGCGGCAGGGGATCGGTGCCGTTCGCGACGGCGTCGAGCAGCTTCTCGGCGGCCAGGTCGAGTCGGGCGAGCTCGTCCGAGGCGAGCATGCCGACGGCGAACTGCGGCGCCTGCACGTTGCTCTGCACGAGCACCCGGTCGAGTTCCCGCTGCACGAGCTGCCGGAACCGCTGCACGACGTACAGGGCGATCGACGGCGGCACGACGACCAGGGCCAGCAAGGACACGATGCCCGGCAGCGTGTCGTTGGTGATCGGGGTCGAGGCGACGCTCATGCCGACGAACGCCAGGCCGAGGACCGCGATGGCGGCGGCGACCTCGCGGGCGGGCCGGAGCGTGGCGATCGGCAGGAGCGCGAAGCCCGCGGCGATCGACGCCGATGCCGTGTGGGCGATGTCGTGCTCGGGCCAGATGCCGATGAAGTCGAGGGTCACGACGCACGCGAGCACGACGCAGATCAGCACGAAGGCCAGCCCGGTCAGCCGCTCGCCGTAGGTCAGCACGCTCAGGCCGACACCGACCGCGGCGACGATGTAGAGCATCCAGGCGGCGGCGGGCAGCCACGGGTCGGAGAAGTCGGACCAGCGGACCAGGAAGTACACGATGCCGGAGACGGCCTCGATGGCGGTGAGCACCGCTGCGCCGAGGCCGAGGTACCCGGCTCCGAGCGAGGCGCCGGGCTTGGCCGCCTGGCGGAGCGACCGTGCACCGGTCGAGGTCGAGGGGAGCCCGCGGGCCTGCCGACGCTCGCTGGTGCGGTAGCGCTCGCGCGCCTCGCGACGGGTTCGGGGCGGCTGCTGGCCGGTCGACTCGCCGGGCAGGCCGCGGCTGATGGTGTCCTCGGGGACCCGGGTCATCGCGGTGCCTCCAGGACGACGGTGGTGCCGGAGCCCGGCGCGGAGAACAGCTTCGCGTCGCCGCCGACCTCGCGCAGGCGGCTCACGACGCTCTCCTTGAAGCCGAGTCGTTCGGCGCTGACGGTGGTCAGGTCGAACCCGACGCCGGAGTCCGTGACCATGGCCCGCACCATGTCGTTGTCGTGGACGATCGTGACGTGTGCCTCGCCCACGCCGGCGTGCCTGCGGACGTTCTCGAGGCACTCGCCGAGCGCGAGCAGGAAGGCGTCGAGCACGTGCGACGGCAGCAGCACCTGACCGGTGCCGTGCCAGCTGACCTCGAGGCCCATCCGCCCGAAGCGCTGCTTCACCGACTCGAGGGTCTGGCCGAGCGGCGACTCCTCTTCGCGGGTGAGCGAGTAGTCGCCGGACTGCGACGGCTGCGGGGTCGCGCCGAGTCGCAGATGGCGCAGGAGTCTGGCGTCCTCGGCGGCCTGCTCGCGCATGGCCTGCTCGGAGACCCCGACGCCGGAGTGCGCGAGGAGCGTGAGCGTCGCGAGGACCGTGTCGTGCAGCAGCCGCGCACCCTGCCGCCGCTGCGCCTCGGTCTCGCTGGCCTGGCGTTCAGCGCGGTGCGCGGTGCCGATGCTGTAGATCCGTCGGGCGACGCGGGGGATGCTGCGCGAGATCCACACGGCCACGACCGCGATGAGCACCCAGCCGAGCAGGGCGCCGCTGACGGGCGTCGACAGGAGCCCGCCGGTGGCCCACACCATCACGACGACGACGATCGCGCCGGTGCCGATCGTGAGTCCGAGGCCGAACGGCTGGCCGCGCTGCGCCATCAGCGGGGCGGACAGCGAGCCGCCCGCGAGCGGCATGACGGCGCTGGCGACGAGCGGGCGGACCGACTCGTCCACGCCGGAGAACAGCAGCGCGAGCGAGGCGAGGCCCGTGACGAGGATCGCGGCGGTCCACCACACGGTGCCACTGCGCCCGAAGAACACGAACGCGGCGACCATCGCGGCGATGCACAGCAGGGCGCCCACGAGTGGCAGGGCGGAGACCGCGGCGGCGGAGACCACGCCGACGACGCTGATGAGCGCGCAGACGATGCCCACGACACGGGTCGTCGCCCGCAGCAAGCGGTCGCGTTCCTGTGCGATGAATTCCATCGATGTCCTGGTTGGTGACGAGCTGGTGTGACGGGTCGTGCGGGGAAACCGAGCCTCGTTCAGTCCGGGCTCGCAGCCATCCAACCACGGGCGACACCCGTTGGGGGGTGTTCGGCGCGCCGTGCCGCGCGTGCCGCTGCCCCGGTGCGTGCCGCCGCGGGTGGCGTGCGTGCCGCCGCCGCCCCGGTGCGTGCCGCGGCCCCTGTGCGTGCCGCCGCCCCGCCGCGTGCCGTGTCGCGCTCAGCCGTCGAGCAACCGCCGCAGGTGCGCTCCGACCTGCTCGTGCTCGATGAGGAACCCGTCGTGCCCGAACTCGCTCTCGATCACCGCGGCCGTGTCCCCGTCGAGCGTGTCCGGCACCCCCGCGGCGATCCGGTGCTGGTCCTCGATCGGGAACAGCCGGTCGCTCGAGATCCCCACGACGAGCGTGCGGGCCGTCACGAGTTCGAGCGCGGCAGCGACACCGCCCCGCCCGGCCCCGACGTCGTGGGAGTCCATCGCGTGCGTGAGCGTGATGTACGACGACGCGTCGAAGCGCCGGGTGAACTTGTTGCCGTGGAAGTCGAGGTAGCTCTCGACCGAGAACCGCCCGTCGTCGCCGAGCGGGGACACGTCGCTCTGCCACGACCGGGCGAACCGGCCGTTCAGCTCGTCGGACGCCCGGTAGGTCATCAACGCCATCCGCCGCGCGAGCGCCAGCCCGCGGTGCGGGCCCTCGCCGGCGTCGGCCTCGTAGTAGTCGCCGCCCGCGAACGCCGGGTCCATCTGGATCGCCGAGCGCTGCAGGGAGTTCGCCGCGATCTGGTCCGCCGTCGTCTGCGCCGTCGATGCCAGCACCGCCAGCCGCTGGACGCGTGCGGGGTGCGACACCGCGAACTCGAGCGCGTGCATGCCTCCCATCGACCCGCCGACGACGGCCGCGAACACGTCGATGCCGAGCCGGTCGGCGAGCTGGCGCTGCACCTCGACCTGGTCGCGCACGGTGACGAACGGGAAGCGCGAGCCCCACTCGACCCCGGTGGGTGCCACCGACGACGGCCCGGTCGTGCCCTGGCAGCCGCCGAGCATGTTGGGCGCGATCACGAACCAGCGGTCGGTGTCGATCGCCAGGCCGGGTCCGACGACGTCGCCCCACCAGCCGGCGGTGCGGTGCCCCGGACCGGGTGCGCCCGAGACGTGCGAGTCACCGGTCAGTGCGTGGAAGAGCAGGACGGCGTTGTCGCGCGCCGCGTTGAGCGTGCCCCACGACTCGTACGCCACCCGCACGGCCGGCAGCCGCCCGCCACGCACCCACTGCTCGCCGAGGGACGCGAAGTGGCGCGCACCCGGATGGTCGCCGGGGCGCCAGGCGCCGGTGACCGGCGGCTTGCCGATGGTGCCGAGTTCGGCACCGGGCACCAGGGTGGACGGCACGGAGTCCTCGGGGGTCGTCTGCCAGTCCATGGTGCGTCCAGTCTGCCGGGAGGCGCGGGTCGCCGCCGCCGTGTTACGTCACGCCCGCCCCGTGGCCGGGTCGCGGGCCGCGCTCGCCGTTTGCGTGCGTGCGCATGTTCCGACATCGTGCGCGTTGTTCGACTCGTGGATCGTCGCACCATGCACACGCACCGGATGCGTGCGCAACGAGCGACGTCCCACGAGTCGATCGACTCGTGGGACGTCGCAACATGCACACGCATCGAGCGCGCGGTGCGTCGGTGCCCAGGGGCGGGAGGAACGCTAGGCGCGCTGCCCCTCCTGCGAGACCGCACGGGCCGCGGCGAGCCCGGCCTCGAGGTCGGCCTTCAGGTCCTCGATGTTCTCGATGCCGACGGACAGGCGCACCAGGCCCGGCGTGACCCCGGTGGTGAGCTGCTGCTCGGGCGTGAGCTGCGAGTGCGTGGTCGACGCCGGGTGGATCACGAGCGAGCGCACGTCGCCGATGTTCGCCAGGTGCGAGAACAGCTGCAGGTTGTCGACGAACGCCTTGCCCGCGGGCACCCCGCCCTTGAGTTCGAACGACAGCACGGCGCCGACGCCCTTCGGCGCGTACCGGTTCGCCGCGGCGTACCAGGGCGACGTCGGCAGGCCGGCGTAGGCGACGGTCGCGACGTCCGGGTGCTGGTCGAGCCACTCGGCGATCTCCTGCGCGTTCGACACGTGGCGCTCGATGCGGAGCGACAGCGTCTCGATGCCCTGCAGGAGTGCGAACGCGGTGTCCGCCGAGTTCGACGCCCCGAGGTCGCGGAGCAGCTGCACGCGGGCCTTCACGATGTAGGCGAGCTCGTTGCCGACGGCCTCGGCGAAGACCGCGCCGTGGTACGACGGGTCGGGCGTGTTGAACTCCGGGAACTTGTCCGGGTGCTGCGACCAGGCGAACTTCCCGCCGTCGACGATGATGCCGCCGATGACGGTGCCGTGGCCGCCGAGGAACTTCGTCGCCGAGTGCACGACGATGTCGGCCCCGTGCTCGAACGGACGGATCAGGTACGGCGTCGCGATCGTGTTGTCGACGATCAGCGGGACGCCGGACTCGTGCGCGACGTCGCTGACGCCGGTGATGTCGAGGACGTTGATCCGCGGGTTGCCGATGGTCTCGGCGAAGAAGAGCTTCGTGTTCGGGCGGACGGCGCGGCGCCACTCCTCGAGGTCGTCCTGGTCCTCGACGAACGTGGTCTCGATGCCGAGCTTCGCCAGCGTGTACTTGAACAGGTTGTACGTGCCGCCGTAGATCGACGACGACGACACGATGTGGTCGCCAGCACCCGCGATGTTCAGCACGGCGTAGGTCTCCGCCGCCTGGCCGGACGCCACGAGGAGTGCGCCGCTGCCGCCCTCGAGTGCCGCGATGCGCTGCTCCACGACGTCGTTCGTCGGGTTCATGATGCGGGAGTAGATGTTGCCGGGCTTGGCGAGGGCGAACAGGTCGCGGGCCTCGTCCGAGTTCGCGAAGACGTACGAGGTCGTCTTGTAGATCGGGGTGGCGCGGGCGCCCGTGGTCGGGTCCGGCTGTGCGCCGGCGTGGACCTGCGTGGTCTCGAACCGCCACTGCGCGGCGTCGTGCTCGGTCATCTTGGTGCTCCTGTCCGGTGCGGCTGGTCGTCGGGTCGCCTTGCGCTCGGCCTGGAGGCGCGGCGCGACTGTGCGTCGGGTGTCACGGTACGCAGGTGGTCGCGCTGGTACCAGCGCACCCGCCTCGGGACGTAACGCGCACGCCCGACGCACCACGGGCCTCCCGGCCAGGATGGTGCCCGGGGCTGACGGCGGCGACCACGGGGATCGGTCGCGGCCTGCCGCGACGTCGCGCGCTGCCGACTGAGCGCAGCGAAGACGACTGCTTGCGCGGAAATGTCAATTGTCGCGACGGAACAGCCAGCCGACGTTCGGTTCGAGCAGCCAGCGCATCCCGCGCCGCACGAAGGGCTGCGCCAGGAAGAGGCTGACCGCGCAGGCGATCGCGACCATCAGGAGCACGAACGGCCACGCGGAGTGCGGACCGGCGAGCACGCCGGACTCGCGGATCGGGTAGAGCACGAAGGTGTGCAGCAGGTACACGTACATCGTCGCCGCACCGAACTGCGTGAGCCAGATGTTCCGGCGGGGGATGAGCACCAGGAACGACGCGGTCAGCAGTGTCGCGAGCAGCATCAGGCCGAAGCGCACGGCACCCGCCCACCAGGCGTCCTCGCCGAGACCCGAGTACGAGTCGTCGTAGAAGAACCAGTGGTGCAGGTCGAACTCCTTGAACTGCGGGATCCACACCGCGCACGACACGGCCCACGCGGCGAACACCACGCCGGCGGCGACGCGCACCCGGACCACGGTACGGCGCGAGGCCTCGTACCAGCGGTCGAAGAGCCCCCACTGCTTGACCTGCCACCCGAGCAGGAAGAACGGCAGCAGGCTGATCGCGCGGGACAACGACAGCGTGGAGTCGACGTTGTCGAAGTAGCCGACGCCGATGCTGAACACGACGGCCCAGAACAACGGCCACCGCAGCTGCGCCAGGTACGGCAGGATCAGCTTGAAGATGCCGAGGGCCAGCAGGAACCACAGGGTCCAGGTCGGCTGCGTCGGGTTGAAGTCCTTGCCGCCCTCGACGATGCCCTGCACCACCGTCCAGATCGTCTGCATGATGATGTACGGCACGACGATGTCGGTGATCGTCCGGCGCATGCGCTTCGCCGTCGGGGTGTCGGCCGACGAGAAGTAGCCGCTGATCACGCCGAACGCGGGCATGTGGAACGCGTAGATGAACGTGTAGAGCGCCAGGGCGTGCTCGCTCGCCGTCGTCTGGCGCTGGATCGCGTGGCCGATCACCACGAGGGTCACCGCGACGAACCGCGCGGTGTCCCACATCGGGATACGGCGCGGTGCCCGGCCGGGTTCGAGCTGCGTCGCCGGGGCCGAGGGTGCGGGAGGGGCGGCATCCGTCGTCATCGTCGGTCACGTTACCGGATCGTGACCTGGGAGGGTCGGTACGGTGGGGATCGGGGCGAGCAGTCGTCCCGACACCGGGGCGAGCAGCCGTCCCGACACCGACGCAGGAGGCAGATCACATGGCAGCACGGCGCGCAGTCGTCACCGGAGCGAGCTCGGGCATCGGAGCGGCCACCGTCCGACTGTTCCGCTCGCGGGGCTGGGACGTGCTCGCCGTCGCCCGCCGGGCGTCGAAGCTCGAGGCGCTCGCCGCGGAGACCGGGGCCGAGGTCCTGGTGGCGGACATCACGAGCGCCGCCGACGTCGAGGCGCTCGCCGCCCGCGTCGCCGAGCTCGGCGGCGCCGACGTCCTCGTGAACAACGCCGGTGGCGCGTTCGGCTCGGCCAGCGTCGAGGAGTCCGACGTCGACGACTGGCGGGCCATGTTCGAGGTGAACGTGATCGGCACGAAGCGCGTCGTCGCCGCGCTGCTGCCGCACCTGCGGGACCGTGCACGCGACACCGGGGGAGCGGACATCGTCACGGTGACGAGCACGGCCGGGTTCGTGGCGTACGAGAACGGCGGCGGCTACAACGCCGCGAAGTTCGCCGAGCACGCCCTGGTCGGCGCGCTCCGGCTCGAGCTGAACGGCGAACCGATCCGCGTCGTCGAGATCGCCCCCGGCCTGGTGAAGACCGACGAGTTCGCGCTCACCCGCTTCCGCGGCGACGAGCAGAAGGCCGCTGCGGTCTACGACGACGTGCCGGACCCGCTCGTGGCCGACGACGTCGCCGAGGCGATCGTGCACGCGGTGGAGCTGCCGCCGCACGTGAACCTCGACCTCGTCACGATCCGGCCGGTCGCCCAGTCGGCGCAGCACAAGCTCGCGCGCGGGAGACTCACGCCGCGCTGACCGCCTGCGCAGCGCCCGGGCGGTGGCCACGGGTCGCGGGCGCGGGGTCCCTGCCGGTACCGTGGACGGATGCCGATCAGCAGCGAACCCGAGCCCACGGCCCCGGCTCAGTCGACCGTGACCGTGACGAGCGGGCCCGAGGTGCTCGGATGGCTGGAGTTCGGTGACGCCGCACGCCTGCTCGCGAAGGACGTGCTGTCCTCCGGCTTCGAGCCCGAGGTCGTCGTCGCCGTCGCCCGCGGCGGGCTGATCATCGCCGGTGCCGTGGCCTACGCGCTCGGCACCAAGGAGTGCGGCTCGATCAACGTCGAGTTCTACACCGACGTCGAGCAGCGCCTGGACGAGCCCGTCGTGCTCGCACCCGCGCTCGACGCCCCGAGCCTGGCGGGCAAGCGCGTGCTCGTCGTCGACGACGTGTCGGACTCCGGTCGGACCCTGCGCCTGGTGGTCGACATCATCCGGAACGCCGGTGCCGACGTCCGCAGCGCCTGCCTGTACTCGAAGCCAGGCACCGTCCTCGAGCCCGACCACGTGTGGCGCCGGGTCGACGGCTGGATCACGTTCCCGTGGAGCGCCCTCGCACCGGTGACGGCCGAGTCGTGAGCATCCACCTCGTCGGCGGCGGACTCTTCGCCGCCTCGGACGCCGCAGCGCCCTTCCTCGCCGAGGCCACCGCACGCTCGGCCGCCGTCGGCCGGACGGTCCCGCGCATCGCCCTGCTCTCCGTCGCCGGCCCGGACGGCGGCAGTCCGTCGTCGACCGCCGACATCGCCGAGGTGCTCGGTGGTGCCCGCGCGGCCGAGGTCGTCGTCACCGAGGTCGCGGCCGGCCAGGTGTTCGACACGACCGTCCTGAGCGACGTCGACGCGCTCGTCGTCGGTGGCGGTGTCACCCCGGACTACTTGGGCGCGATCGCCCCGCTCGTCGACCAGCTCCGGTTGCTCGTCGCCGACGGCCTGCCCTACCTGGGCTACTCGGCCGGTGCGATGATCGCCGCCGACCGCGCGCTCGTGGGCGGCTGGCGCATCGGCGGCGTCGAGATCTGCCCCGAGGCAGCCTCTGAAGGCCTCGACGAGGTCGAACTCCGCGAAGGGCTCGGCCTGGTCGACCTGACCATCGACGTCCACGCGGTGCAGGCCGGCACCCTCGCCCGCCTGATCGCGAGCGCCGAGGCGGAGTTCGTCACCGCCGGCCTGGCGATCGACGAGGACACCGCCCTCGTCGTCGGCGAGGGCGCGCTCGAGGTCCGGGGCACCGGCAGCGTCTGGCGGGTCATGGCCGGCGAGGAGTCGGTGGCCGTCGCCACGATGGGCGCGTAGCCGTCGTGGAACCACGACCGCTCGCCGACCTGGTCGACCCGGGCTGGGCGTCGGCGCTCGCTCCGGTGGAAGCCGACGTGCACCGCATGGGTGCCTGGCTGCGAGACGAGACAGCGGCTGGCCGTACCTACTTGCCGGCCGGCGCCGACGTGCTCCGGGCCTTCACCACGCCGTTCGACGCCGTGAAGGTGCTCGTGGTGGGGCAGGACCCCTACCCGACGCCGGGCAACCCGATCGGGCTGTCGTTCGCCGTCGACCCGGCAGTTCGTCCGGTGCCGCGCAGCCTGGCGAACATCTACAAGGAGCTCAGCGCCGACGTCGGCGTGACCCCACCGGCGCACGGTGACCTGCGCGCGTGGTCGGACCAGGGAGTGCTGCTGCTCAACCGCGTGCTCACGGTCCGTGCGGGCGACGCCGGCAGTCACCGCGGCAAGGGCTGGGAAGCCGTCACCGACCAAGCGGTCCGCGCACTCGTCGCCCGGGGGACCCCGCTCGTCGCCGTGCTGTGGGGCGCGCAGGCCGCGTCCGTCCGGCCGCTGCTCGGCGACACCCCGGTGGTGGCGTCGGCGCACCCGAGCCCGTTGAGTGCGTCGCGGGGCTTCTTCGGCAGCCGGCCGTTCTCGCAGGTCAACGCGCTGCTGCAGGAACAGGGCGCGGCACCGGTCGACTGGTCGCTGCCCGCTCAGTAGGCTCGGCACGTGCTCGAGGAGGAATACCAGCGACGGCGGGTCCTGCCGCGACACCTGCGTGCCCGGCCGGCGAGCGAGACCGCGTTCGAGTACCGGATCCGTGCCGCCGAGGCGAGCGACCTGCCCGACGTCCGTGAGATCCACACGCACTACGTCCGCAACTCGTCGGTGACGTTCGACCCGTCGGCGTTCACCTTCGCCCGGTGGAAGCAGCGCTACGACGACATCCGGAAGCGCAAGCTGCCCTTCCTGGTGGCCGAGAACCCCGCCGGGCAGATCCTCGGCTACGCGCTCGTGGACGCCTGGAACCCGCGCGACCGGTCGAACCGGGTGGTCGAGGACTCGATCTACCTCGGAGCGGCCTCCGGGGGCAAGGGGCTCGGCCGTGCGCTCATGGAGGCCCTGCTCGACGAGTGCCGGTCCGCCGGGGTCCGCGAGGTCGTCGCGGTCATCGCCGACCGGCAGGCCGAGGCCTCCATCCGACTGCACGAGCGGCTCGGCTTCGAGGAGGTCGGCCGGATGGGCAAGGTCGGCTACAAGTACGACCGGTGGCTCGGCACGGTGACGATGCGCCTGCGGCTGCGCGGTCCCCGCCTCTTCGCGCGCAAGTAGTCGGTCCGTCGTCCGTCGTCCGTCGTCGTTCGGTGCGGTGGGCCGCGCCGAGGTTCCGAGATCTGCGCATCTCGGCGTGCGATCGCGCGCGTTGTGGAACCTCGACGACCAGCGCACGGCGCGTTGTGGAACCCGGGCGGCTGTCGGACGGGAGGCCCGTGGGCGCGTCGCCACGGGCCTCCCGTCCGTCGTTCGGTCGCGTCTCGGGCCGCGCCGAGGTTCCGAGATCTGCGCATCTCGACGTGCGATTGCGCGCGTTGTGGAACCTCGACGACCAGCGCACGGCGCGTTGTGGAACCTCGGCGGTCAGCGCACGGCGTGCCGGCCCTCGCCCGCCCCCGCACACCCCGTCAACCGCGCGGGGCCTCCGCGATGAACTCGTCGCGCGTGACGCCGACGAGCGCCGTCGTCGCGGCCGCCGCAGCGGCCCCGTCACCCGCGACCAGCGCGTGCCCGACGGCCTCGTGGCGGAGGGCGGCCTCGCGCGTCCAGCGCGTGATGGTGTCGCGCGACTCCGACGTGCGGGTGCGCAGCAGCGCCTCGACGGTGCCGGCGAAGTGCGCGAAGACGGCGTTGCCGGAGCCGGTGAGCAGGGCGCGGTGGAAGCGGACGTCGGCCTCGAGGTACGCGCGGCTGTCCTCGCGCGCGCAGGCGGCGAGCATGTCCTGCGCGGCGTCGAGGACTGCGGACGCCCCGGAGCCGCCGGCGGTGAGCGACGCCGCAACGGGTTCGACGCCGAGCCGCAGTTCGAGGAGTTCCCGCTGCTGCACGAAGTAGGCGGGCGAGGCGCCACGCCACCGGATGACCGTCGGGGCGAGCAGTTCCCACGACCCGATGCCGAGCACCTGGGTGCCGACGCGCTGCCGGGGCTCGACGAGTCCGAGCGACTGCAGGACGCGGAGCGCCTCGCGCACGACCGACCGGGACACGCCGAACTCGTCCGCCACGAGCTCGGGGCGGACCACCGTGCCGGGGTCGAGCGCACCGTCGACGATGCGCTGCCCGAGGGTGTCGAGCACGTGGGCGTGGAGTCCGCGGGCTGGGGGCATCGTTCCTCCGTGCAGTACGGGTCGCGCGATCGGCGTGACGTCGGTCCCATCGAAACGGCAGACTGCGTCCGAGGGCGGATGGCGCGCGGCGGATCGTCGTATAGTCTGATTAATCAGATTATTGGGGGTCGGCGCGCGCAGCGCCAGCCGCCCCTCGACACGAAGGCGACGGAGCCGCGCGGCAGCGGCTCCAGGAAGGGGCACCGATGCCTCACGCTCCAGTCCACCTGCTCGCCCACCCCGTGGGCACCGTCCTCGCGGCCGAAGGCGGCGGCACCGAGACCGTCGACCCGTCCGGGCCGATCCCGCAGCTGATCATCGCGGCCCTCGTCGGCATCGTCGTGATCATCGCGCTCATCACCTGGCTCAAGGTGCACCCGTTCATCGCGCTCGTGATCGGTGCCCTGGGCGTCGGCATCGGTGCGGGGCTCGCGCCGGACAAGGCCGTCGTGAGCTTCGGCAACGGCTTCGGTGCGACGATGACGAGCGTCGGCATCCTGGTCGGGCTCGGGTCGATGTTCGGCAAGATGCTCGTCGACTCCGGCGCCGCCGACCGCGTGGTCGACACCCTGGTGCGCAGGTCGTCGAAGGCCGCGCTGCCGTGGACGATGGCCCTGATCGGTGCGCTGATCGGCCTGCCGATGTTCTTCGAGGTCGGCCTCGTGCTCCTCATCCCGATCATCGTGCTCGTCGCGAAGCGGAGCTCCGTGCCGATCATGAAGATCGCCGTGCCCGCCCTGGTCGGCCTGTCGACGATGCACGCGTTCGTCCCGCCGCACCCCGGACCGCTCGTCGCGATCTCGACCGTCGGCGCGAACCTCGGCACCACGCTCGCCTTCGGCATCGTGCTGGCGATCCCGGTCATCATCCTGGCCGGGCCGGTGTTCGCCCAGTTCGCGGCCCGCTGGGTCGACATCCCCGCGCCCGACATGTTCGGGTCGCGTGGGTCGGACTCCGGGTCGGCGTCCGGTCCTCAGGACCCCGCCTCGGGCGGACGGGAGGCCCGGCGCGGCCCCGCCACGCAGGACACCGCGTCCCTTCCCAACGGCAAGAGCGACTTCACGCGCGTCATCAGCGAGCCCCGCAGCCCGTCGTTCACCGTCGCGCTCATCGGCATCCTGCTGCCCGTCGTCCTCATGCTCGCCCAGGCCGTCCGCGAGGCCACGATGCCCGACGCCGCTGGCTCGTGGGTGAGCCTGCTCGACTTCCTCGGGTCGCCGATGATCGCGATCGGCATCGCGGCGATCTACGCGATGGTCTTCTTCGCGATCGGCGGCGGCATGGACCGGTCCGCCGTGGCGAAGTCGCTCGAGAGCGCGCTGCCCCCGGTCGCCGGGGTGCTGCTCATCGTCGGTGCCGGCGGTGGGTTCAAGCAGGTGCTCATCGACACGGGCATCGGCGGCGTGATCGCCGACGCCGTGAAGGACTCCGGCGTCTCGGTGCTCCTCGTCGCCTGGGTCGTGTCGGCCCTGGTGCGTGTCGCCACCGGGTCGGCCACGGTCGCCACCGTCACCGCGGCGGGCATCATGGCCCCGATCGCCGCCGACCTGTCCACGCCGATGACCTCGCTGCTCGTGCTGGCGATCGGTGCGGGCTCGGTGTTCCTGTCGCACGTCAACGACGCCGGGTTCTGGCTCGTCAAGGGCTACCTCAACACCACCGTGGGACAGACCTTCAAGACGTGGACGGTGCTCGAGTGCCTCATCTCGGTGCTCGGTCTGCTCGGGGTGCTGCTGGCCGGGGTGTTCTTCCGATGAGCGGCGACTCCGCTCTGGATGCGCGTGTCCTGGTCGTCATGGGGGTCTCCGGTTCCGGCAAGTCGACCGTCGCCGCGATGGTCGCCGAGCAGCTCGGGTGGGACTTCGCCGAGGGCGACGCCATGCACCCGCAGGCCAACGTCGACAAGATGCACGCCGGCACACCGCTCACCGACGAGGACCGCTGGCCGTGGCTCGACGTCGTCGCCGGCTGGATCCGCGGGCACCTCGACGCCGGCACCCACGGTGTCGTGACCTGCTCGGCGCTGAAGCGGTCGTACCGCGACGTGCTGCGGGCGCCCGGCGTGGTGTTCGTGCACGTGGCCGGTGACGGCGCGTTGATCGAACAGCGCATGTCGCAGCGGTCTGGCCACTTCATGCCGACGTCGCTGCTGCAGTCCCAGCTCGCGACGCTCGAGCCGCCGCAGGACGACGAGGTGCACGTGACGATCGCGGCCGACCGGACTCCGGAGGAGGAGAGCGCCGAGGTCGTCGAGCGGCTCGGGCTCGGCGGCGGCCGCTAGCTGCGGTCGGAGCCGGAATCGGCGTCCGTGCTGGCGCGGGTTCGGGGGCCGGGGCCGGCGCGGCTCGCCTCGGACACCAGGTGCGCTGCAGCGGCGGCGAGCTGCGCGTTCGACGTCACCGCCGTGCCGTCCTCGAGCACGCCCGTGTCCTCGAGCCCGGTGCGGATCGCGTGGCCACGCGCGAGGGCTCGGCGGCTCACCTGCCACGAGGCTGCGCCGATGCCGTGGTGCAACTGGGGGAGCCGGACCCCCACGGCGGCGACGATCGACTCCATCGCCGCGTCGAGCGCGAGCGCGTCGTCGACGTCGTCCACGAGCGGCTCGACGACGAGGCGGACGAAC
Organism: Curtobacterium sp. PhB146; assembly: GCF_004342995.1. Taxonomy (NCBI): domain Bacteria; kingdom Bacillati; phylum Actinomycetota; class Actinomycetes; order Micrococcales; family Microbacteriaceae; genus Curtobacterium; species Curtobacterium sp. PhB146. The sequence goes on from NZ_SMBN01000003.1 coordinate 156,482, forward strand.
CGATCGTGGCCGCCCTTCCGGACGAACCGCTCGGCGTCGTCGGTGCTCAGCACGCACGCCTCGACCCCGACGCCGCGTCGCGCGAGGAGATCGGTCACGTCGTCGATCCCGTCCTCGCCCTGGTTCGCGGCGATCAGGTCGGGCAGCTCCGTCCACGAGGACACGAGGTCGAGACGCTCGCGGGGGTCGGGCACGATCGCGGCGAAGGTCGTGACGTTGAGCGGGATCCCCGGGCACGCCGCCCGCACGGCGCGGAGCATCCGGCCGACCGGTCCGGCGGCGAGCGACTCGGCGCCGTCGTCGTCGAAGGCGTGCAGGTGGAGGAGCGTCGCGCCAGCCGCCACGCACGCTGCCGCGTCACGAGCGATCTCGTCCGGTGTGCGCGGCATCGCCGGGTGGGTGGTGTCGCCGTTCAGGGCGAGTTGCAGGTCGGGCACGTGGTCGCTCCTCAGCTGAACCGGATCGGGGTGCCGACGGGCAGGGCGGCGAGGGTGCGGGTCATCTCCGCCGAGATCCGCACGCAGCCGTGCGAACTGCCGGTCGGGTCGGGGTAGTAGTGCAGCGCCGTCAGTGCCGCGTTGCCGCCGTACGACGGGATCCGCGACGAGTGCGCGCCGGTCAGGATGATCGGGTTGCCCTGCGTGTAGGTCACGCGGGTGTCCACGTACGCCGCTTCGACGTAGGTGGCGGTGTCCGACGGCGTGGGGTCCTCGGCGGTGCCGAGCCGGGCCGCCTCGGTCGCGGTGACCTGGCCGCTCCGGGTGACGACGGAGACCGTGCTCCGGGCGACGTCGACGCGGATCATCCGGTCGGTGTCGGCGACCGTGAAGTCGGCGGCCCGTGCCCAGGCGAACGTGGCGCTCGGCGCCTCCGGGTCGCCGCCGACGCCCGGGGTGCGGTTCCGGGCCGGGGTCGAGACGAGGAGCATGCCGCCGTCGACGCCGGGCGACCGGCCCCAGACAGCGGTGGCGGCGGGCAGGTCGATCGTCGACACCAGGTGCGACAGCGTGGCCACCGGGCGGGCGCGGCTGGACGGGCTGGCGTACAGGGCCACGAGGTCGTGCCGCGGGGTGGCGATCTGCCAGGTGTCCGCGGGGCGGACGTCCCCGCCGTCGAGCAGTTCGGGGACGACGCCGTCGTGGAACGCCGACGGCAGGGCGGCGAGGGTGGCGGCCGACGGCGCTCGGGGGACGGCCGCGAGCGTCGGGGTGGGGGTCGGCGTCGGCGTCGCGGTCGGGGTGGCCCGTGCGACGTGGGTCGGGTCGGTGTCCGGACGGTCGGCTGTCACCCCGACGACGACGGCGGCCGCGACGGCGAGCGCCGCTGCACCCCCGACCACGGCGATCCAGCCCCTGCGTCGCATCGGCATCCCCCTGTGCTCCTGGTCCAGCGTGCGCTCGTCGTCTGGGTGTGTGCTCCTGGTGTCGTCAGCGTTCGGTGACCCGGCCGGCGTCGACGTGCCACTGCCGGTCGAGGCGGACGGTCTCCAGCATGCGCCGGTCGTGCGTGACGAGCAGCAGGGTGCCGTCGTACGACTCCAGCGCCTGTTCGAGCTGCTCGATGGCCACCAGGTCGAGGTGGTTCGTCGGTTCGTCGAGCACGAGCACGTTCACCCCGCGGGCCTGCAGCAGCGCCAGTCCGGCGCGGGTCCGTTCGCCGGGGGAGAGCGCCGACGCGGGCCGTCCGACGTGGTCGGCCTTCAGCCCGAACTTCGCGAGCAGCGTCCGGACGTCGGCAGTGGTGTACTCGGGCACGATCGCCTCGAACGCCGCGGCGAGTGACTGGTCGCCGGTGAAGGCCGCACGGGCCTGGTCGACCTCGCCGACTGCGACGCTCGACCCGAGCGAGGCGGTGCCGGTCGTCGGCGCCTGCTTGCCGAGCAATGCCCGAAGCAGCGTGGACTTGCCGGCGCCGTTCGGTCCGGTGATGCCGATGCGGTCGCCGCCGTCGACCTGCAACGACACCGGGCCGAGCGTGAAGTCGCCCTGCGTGAAGGTGGCGTCGGACAGGGTGGCCACGACGGCCGAGGACCGGGGCGCGCTGCCGATCGTGAACTCGAGCTGCCACTCCTTGCGGGGCTCCTCGACCTCGTCGAGCCGCGCGATGCGGGACTCCATCTGGCGGACCTTCTGCGCCTGCTTCTCGCTCGACTCCGAGGCGGCCTTGCGCCGGATCTTGTCGTTGTCCGGGGCCTTCTTCATGGCGTTGCGCACGCCCTGGCTCGACCACTCGCGCTGTGTTCGGGCGCGGGAGACCAGGTCGGCCTTGGTGGAGGCGTAGTCCTCGTACGCGTCGCGCTTGTGCTGCCGGGCGATCTCGCGCTCCTCGAGGAACGAGTCGTAGCCGCCGCCGAACAGCCGGTTGGACGACTGCGCCAGGTCGAGCTCGAGCACGCTCGTCACCGACCGTGCCAGGAACTCCCGGTCGTGGCTGACGAGCACGACCCCGCCGCGCAGGCCCCGGACGAACCCCTCGAGCCGGTCCAGCCCGTCGAGGTCGAGGTCGTTCGTGGGCTCGTCGAGCAGGACGATGTCGAACCGCGACAGCAGCAGCGCCGCCAGCCCGACGCGAGCGGCCTGCCCACCGGACAGCGCGGTCATGAGCGAGTCCGGCCCGACGCCGTCGTCATCGGTTCCGGTCTCGAGGCCGAGGTCGGCCAGGACAGCGGGGATCCTGTCCTCCAGATCAGCGGCGCCCGCGGCGAGCCAGCGGTCGAGCGCCGTCGAGTAGCTGTCCGCGGCAGCGTCGCCGGCGTCCGGGTCGCCGAGCGCGGCAGCCGCGGCGTCCATGGCCTCGGTCGCCTCGGCCGAGCCGGTCCGTCGGGCGATGTACGCGGCGACGGTCTCGCCCGCGATCCGCTCGTGTTCCTGGGGGAGCCAGCCGACGAACGCGTCGGACGGTGCGAGCGACACCGTGCCCGCCAGGGGCTCGTCGACACCCGCCAGCAGTCGGAGCAGGGTGGACTTGCCGGCACCGTTCACGCCGACGACGCCGATCACGTCGCCCGGTGCCACCGTGAGGTCGAGGGAGTCGAACAGCGTGCGAGCGGCGTACCCGCCGGACAGGCCCTTGGCGACGAGCGTGGCGGTCATGCGCCAATCGTCCCACGCGGCGGCGCGCGCACGGCACCGCCCTCGGAGCGCCCGGTGCTCCGGGTGCAGCACACTGGACGGATGGCATCCTGCGTCTTCTGCGCGATCATCGCCGGCGACGAACCGGCCGTGTGGGTCGAGCGCGAGGAACACGCCGTCGCGTTCGCGCCGCTGCCCGGGTCGGCGCTCGCGCCCGGGCACACCCTCGTCGCACCGGTCGAGCACGCCGACGACCTGCTCGGTGCCGCCCCGGTGGCACTGGCCGCCACCGTCGCGCTCGCGCAACGTGTCGCACGGGCGATGCGGGGCGCACTCGGCGCCACCGGCACAGTCGTGGTGCAGGCCTCCGGCGCCGATGCCGGGCAGAGCGTGCGGCACCTGCACTTCCACGTCGTGCCGTGCTGGCCGGACGACGGCACGACGCACTGGCCGGAGCCCCCATCGGCACACGTCGTCGACGGTGACCCGCACGCACTCCTCGCCGAGATGTTCGAGTAGCCGATCCCGGGCAGCGGTGCGCGGAACGGAGTGGAGTGGGCGCTGCACCGTCACCCGTCACACCGACACCCGCAGGAGCACACCATGACCACGAAGATCACCCTGATCATCGACAACCCGGCCGACCCGTCGGCGTTCGAGCAGTCCTACGTGGAGCTCGAGGCACTCGCCGCGAAGCTGCCCGGCCTGCAGCGGCTCGAGGCGGCGAAGGTCTGGCCGAAGGAGGACGGCACGCCGACACCGGCGCACCGCACCCTCGACCTGTACTTCGCCTCGTACGGGGATGCCTCCGACGCAGTGGCGACCGCCGAGGCCGCCGTGTTCTTCGAGCGGCTCGGTGGCACCGGCGCCACGTTCACCGGCCTGTTCTCCGACATCGAGCACGAGTAGCACCGGGCCGGGCCGGGCCGCGCCGGGCCCGTGCCCGGGTCTCGGGCACAGCGACACTCCTCGGGCCCCGCGCCGCGTGGAGTGTCGCTCAGCGCGAATCCCGGCCCGGCAGGCCCGGCACCGGCACGGGCGCCAACCGCCCCGCACCGACGGGCAGCACACCCGCGCGGTACTCGAGCACCTCTGCATCGCCGACGGTCGCCGTCGCCGCACCGAAGCGCCATGCCCGGTTGAACAGGTACACCCCGATCACGGTCCGGCCGTCGTCGGCGACCGCCCACGTGCCCGTGCCCCACTGCGCCGGGTGCCCGACTCCGTCGATCGTGACGGTCGGGCGGGCGAACCAGGTGAGCAGGGGGCGAGCGAGCCGGAGCTCGATCCGGCGCTTCGTCGTGCCGGAGGGGAGAGTCGTGTCCACCTCCGCAGGATACGTGGACTCCGCACCTGTGCCCGCCGCACCCGCGTACCCGTAGCGTGGCGGCCATGACCACCACCGTCCTCGTCGCCGGCGCCACCGGAGACCTCGGCGGACGCATCGTCCGCGAGCTCCTGCAGCACGACACCCGCGTCCGCGTCCTCACCCGCCCGTCCAGCACCGGCGCCCAGCGGCAGTTCGCCGACGACGACCGCGTCGACGTCGTCACCGCGGCCTACACGGACGCACCGGCGCTGGTCACGGCGCTCGCCGGGGTCGACGTCGTCGTCTCCACGGTCAGCGGTACCCGCGCCGTGATCGTGGACGCCCAGCGCGCCCTGCTCGACGCCGCGGTCCAGGCCGGCGTCCCGCGGTTCATCCCGTCGGACTACGCCGCCGACTACCGCTCGATCACGCCCGGCTCGAACCGCAACTTCGAGCTCCGCCGCGAGTTCGCCGCCACCCTCGACGCTGCACCGATCCGTGCGACCTCGGTGCTGAACGGGGCGTTCACGGACATGCTCACCGGTCAGGCGCCGCTGATCCTGTTCGACCGCCAGCGAGTGCTCTACTGGTCGTCGGCCGACCAGGTCCTCGACTTCACCACGAAGGACGACGTCGCGCGCGTGACGGCGCTCGTCGCACTCGACGCGGACGCACCCCGTGTGGTCGAGGTCGCCGGTGACCGCGTCACGGCACGGTCGATCGCCGACACGATGTCCCGGCTGACCGGCACCCCGTTCCGGTTGCAGTGGGCGGGGACGACCGGCACGCTGTCGGCGATGGCACGGATCGGCCGTCGGGTGTCGAAGGACGACGCCGAACCGTTCCCGGCCTGGCAGGGCATGCAGTACTTCGTGAGCATGTTCAGCGGCGAGGCGGAGCTCCACCACGTCGACGACGACCGCTACGGTCCGCACGGGTGGACGAGCGTCCGGGACGTGCTCGCCGCCCACCTGGGCGTCTGACGGTCTGACGGTCTGACCGGGAGGCCCGCCCCGCGTCGCGCAGGACGGCCGGCGGTCCGCCGCCGTCGCCGTCACGGGCACGCGCCGGCCGGGTCCTGCGCTGACGGTCAGGCGCCGCGGACGGCCGCGACGATCTCCTGCCGTGCTGCTCGTCCGCTGCGCGTCGGCAGCAGGGGGAACACGTGCAGGGCGCCGGGGCGCTCGCGCAGCGTGACGTCCACGCCCGCGGACCGGGCGGCCGCGACGAGCAGGTGCGCGTCGGGGTTCAGCACGTCGTGGGTCCCGGTGTGGACGAGCATCGGGCCGAGGCCGTGGAACGAACCGGCCAGGGGACTGACGACCGGGTCGTCGATCGACAGGCCGTCGGCCCACAGGTGACCGAGGACACGGCCCCCGTCGCGACCGAGCCACGGGTCGCTCGGCTGCACCTCGGGGATGCGCGGGTTCGAGAAGCCGAGGTCGAGCGCCGGTGACACCAGGACGGTCCGGAGCGACCGGACGCCCTGGTCGCGCAGGGTCTGGGCGACCGACAGCGCGATCTGCCCGCCGGCGGAGTCACCGGCCAGCTGCACCCGTCCGCGCCGGTCGATGACGCGGCGTGCGACGTCGAGGACCAGGTCGTGCGCCTGCCGAGCGTTGCCGTCCGGCAGGAGTCGGTAGATCGGCACGGTCACGGTGGCGCGTGCCTCGGCGGCGAGCTGGGCGATGAGCGCCCAGTGCTGCGGGGCGATCTCGTGGACCCACCCGCCGCCGTGCACGTACACGACGTCGCGGAGCGGTGGCTGGCGGCTCGGCGTCACGGTGTACACGGGGGAGCCGCCCTGCCGGTGGACGTCGACGCGCACGTCGGGCCGGAGGTGCTTCGGTGGTCCGAACGGCTCGGGGCGGAGGGCCTGTCGGCGGACGGCTCGGTGCGCTCCCGCTTCGGTGACGAACGGCGCGTTCGCGTGCGTGGCCCGCAGGAACAGCGGGACCGCGGCTTCGGGGACGATCACGCTGTACCTCCGGTGTCGTCGGTGTCATCGGTGTCGTCGGCCCCGTCGGGCTCGCGCACCGGCTCGCTGAGTCCGAGGAGTGCACCCCGCACCGCGGCGACGCGGATGGTCGCGGCGTCGTCGTAGAGCACCGTCTGGCTGACCGCGCCGACGTGTGCGGCGACGACCGCCCGGGTGAAGACGTCCGGGGCGACGGTGAGGCGCCGGCCCTGTGCCGTGACCGACTCGACGAGCAGCGGTTCGAGTGCCGCGTGGAAGGCGTCGGTGTGCGCTCGGAGCAGTGCCCGGAGCTCGGGTTCGTGTCGCGCCCGGGACAGCAGGACCGAGCGGATCGCGTACCACTTGCCCTCGGGGGGCAGGCCGCCGAGGACCCCGGACACGATCGCGTCGACGGACTGCGGATCGGTCGTGCCGAGCGCGGCCCGGAAGCCGTCCTCGAGCCGTTCGACGACCACGGCCTCCTGCGCTTCGTACACCGCGAAGAAGAGCTCGTCGGTCGTCGCGAAGTTCGAGTAGAAGGCCCCGCGCGTGAACCCCGCACGTGCGACGATCGCCTCGACGCTGGCCGAGGCCGAGCCGGTCTCGTCGAACAGCGCCTCGGCCGCGCGGACGAGCTCCGCGCGGGTGCTGCTGCGCCGCCGGGTGGGGCGGGTGGGTGCGGCGGTGTCGTCGCTCACTCGTGGGGACATCGGCTCATCCTAGGAGGCCTCGTCCGACCGGCGCGGGTCGGCCAGGTAGTCGTGCACGGACCGCACCGGCGCGAGCGTCAGGTCGGTCAGGACGTGCGAGGCGCTGATGACCTCGAGCACCGGCAGGTCGGCCATCGGCGCGAGGGCGTGCTCGAACAGCTGCAGACGGGCGGGCCCGGTCCAGGCCCCCTTCACGACGATGTCGGTGATCTCGGTCCGCACGAGGTCGGCGGCCCGCAACCCCAGGGTCGTCACGTCGGGGACGAGCTTCACCATCCAGGTCGGCACCGTGATCTGCGCCGCGGCCTCGACCGGGTCCATCGGTTCCCACTGGTACGCCATGGTCGCCGTCGCCACGCGTTCGGCACCGCGGTCGAGCGTGCCGACGAGGGCGCCCTGGTCGATGCGCAACCCCGGGGTCCCGAGCACCTTCGGGTAGGCGCTCAGTTCGCGACCGGCGAGCGTCGCCGCGGAGTTGTCGAGGTACATGGCGTGCAGGTACTCGCCGACCTCGCCGTCGTGGGTGACCTGGATCGCCTGACCGGACTCGACGTAGGGGCCGTAGCCGTCGACGTCGCCCATCTTCATGACCTCGAACCGGACCAGCGGCGCGTCGACCTGCAGCGGCTCCGGCACGACGGCGCGGAGGGCGTCGGGGTCGGTCCGGTACACGACGTTGAAGTACTCGCGATCGGTGAAGCGCGTCGGGCGCAGCGGGTACACCGGCGCGGTGAGGGGTGTGGTGGCGTGGCGGAGGACGTCCGAGGCCTGCATGGGAACTCCTTGTCGAGTTGCGATACGTTCCGTACTGAGTACGTTGTGTATCGAACCTACACCCGAGAACGAAGGACACCATGGGCTTCTCCCTGCCGACCGACATCCGCAACCGACCCGTCACCGTGATCGGCGGTGGGACCCTCGGTCGTCGCATCGCCCTGGTGTTCGCCAGCGCCGGCGGCGAGTCCCGCGTGTACGACCTCGCCGAGTCGGTCCACACGGCCGCCGTCGAGTACGTCGAGCGCGAGCTCCCGGCGCTCGCCGCGGCGCGGGACGGGGGCGCGGTCGGCACCGTCCGCGCGTTCGACGACCTGGACGAGGCCGTCGCCGGTTCGTGGCTCGTCGTCGAGGCGATCCCGGAGCGCCTCGACCTCAAGACGACGGTGTTCGGACAGCTCGACCGCGCCGTCGGGGCGGACACGATCCTGGCGAGCAACTCGTCGTCGTACGCGAGCCGACTCGTGATCGACGAGGTCGAGCACCCCGAGCGCGTGCTGAACATGCACTTCTACATGCCGCCTACGCAGAACGCCGTCGACCTGATGAGCGACGGGGAGACCGACCCCGCGGTCATCGACCTGCTGCTCGAGGTCCTGCCGACCTACGGCGTCCGGCCGTTCGTCGCCCGCAAGGAGTCGACCGGGTTCATCTTCAACCGCATCTGGGCGGCCATCAAGCGCGAGTCCCTGGCCGTCGTCGCCGACGGGGTCTCCACGCCGGAGGACGTCGACGCCATGTTCGCGGTGAACACCGGTTCGCCCGCGGGGCCGTTCCGGATGATGGACCAGGTGGGGCTCGACGTCGTCCTGGACATCGAGGAGCACTACGCGACGGAGGACCCGCACCTGCCCGAGGGCCCGCGGCAGCTGCTCCGGCAGTACGTCGACGCCGGCGACCTGGGCGTGAAGACCGGCCGCGGCTTCTACGCGTACGACCAGCACTGACGTACGACCAGCACTGACGTACGACCAGCACTGACGTACGAGCAGCACTGACGTACGACCAGCACTGACGCACGACCGGCACCGTCGCCGCCTAGGCTCGGGAACCGTGTTCGAACTCCACCACCTCGCCGCGCAGGAACTCTGGGACTGGATCCGCCGGGGGGAGGCGACCGCGCTCGAGGTGACGGAGCACTACCTCGCCCGCATCGAGCGCCTCGACCCGGCCCTCGGTGCGTTCGTGACGGTCACGGCGGACGCCGCGCGCACGAGAGCCGACCGTCTCGGGCACCTGGTGCCGACGTCCAGACCGTTGTGGGGCCTCCCGTCCGCCGACAAGGACCTGTACGACCGCGCCGGGGTCCCCACGCGCTCCGGCACCGCGAGTCTGCCGGAGCGCCCTGCCGGGGCCGACCACCCGCTCGTCGCGGCGCTCGACGCCGCCGGCACGGTGAGCCTCGGCAAGACGGCGTCGCCGGAGTTCGGGATGTCCTCGTCGTCGGAGACGCGGTTCGGTGTGACGCGGAACCCGTACGACACGACTCGCGCGCCCGGGGGGTCGTCGAGCGGGGCGGCGGTCGCCGTGGCGGCCGGGCTGCTGCCCGCTGCCGTCGGGTCCGACGGCGGGGGATCGGTCCGGATCCCGGCCGCCGCGACCGGACTCGTCGGCCTGAAGCCGAGCCGCGGGCGGGTGTCGTCGATGCCCGGTCGCTCCGGTGTCGGCGGGCTCTCCGTCGCCGGGCCGCTGACCCGGTCCGTCGCGGACGCGGGGATGCTGCTCGACGCGCTCGTCGCGCCGACCGGGCTGCCGGAACCGTCGCCGTACGCCCTGGTCACGCCGTCGCGCGGTGACGGCCCGTTCACCGCGGCGGCCGTCCGCGGTGAGGGGCGCTTCGTCGTCGGGCTGCTCGACGGTTCACCGTGGGACGACACCGTCGACGTGGTGGTCGACCCCGCGGCGCGTGCCGCAGCCTCGACCGCGGTGCGGGTGCTCGGCGAACTGGGGCACGGCGTCGAGGACGTGCAGATGCCGCGGGTGGCGTACGCCGACGCGTTCCGGGTGGCGTGGGAGAGCTCCGCGGCGCGGCTGCCGATGCTCCCCGGCATCGACCTGACCGCGCTCACGCCGCTGGTGGCGTGGCTCGTGCAGCGGGGACAGCGGCTCACGGGCACGCAGGTGCTCGACGCGATGACGGCGCTCGACACGTTCTCGGCTTCGCTGATCGGTGCGTTCGACCGGTTCGACGCCGTCCTGTCACCGACCCTCGCACTGACCCCGCGGCCGCTCGGCTGGTACGGCGACGACCCGGACGAGGACTTCCGCCGCCAGTGCGCGTACTCGCCGTGGACCTCGATGGCGAACGTCGCCGGGCTGCCCGCGATCACCCTGCCCGTCGGGGTCACCGCCGACGACCACCCGGACGGCGGCGGCCTGCCGATGGGCGTCCAGCTGATCGGGCGTCCAGGGGGCGAGCGGGTGCTGCTCGCGATCGGGGCGCAGCTCGAGCGGCGGCTGCGCTGGCAGCGGCGGCACCCCGCTGCCTGGACCGCCTGACCGCGTGACCGCCTGCGCGGGGGTCGACGCGTGTGCATGTTCCGACGATCCACGCGTCGATCGACTCGTGGAACGTCGCACCATGCACGTGCATCGGATGCGTGTGCATGGTGCGACGAAGCACTCGGCGATCGACTCGTGGAACGTCGCAGAACGCGTGCGAGCCGCCGCCCGGGCTAGCTCTGCTTCTCGATCGCCTCGGAGTACTCGCGGCGCATCTTGTCCCCGGCGGCCGACACCCACGTCGCCCGCGCTGCCTTCACCTTCGCCAGGTTCGTCCGCCCGAGCACGTAGTCGTTGCACACGCTGTTGAACGCGGTGCTCGCCGACGCCGTCGCCGCGGCCGAGGGGGAGTAGAAGCCGTCCACCGGGTTCTTCACGAGCATGTCCTGCGTCTTGGTCTGGTACTGGTGCGACTGCCGCAGCTGCTCGTCGATGCGGACCGCGGTGTTCAGCACCTGCGGGCCGGCGCCGAGGCGGTACAGCGCGCTGGCGTTGATGGTCTGCTCGCCGGCCTTCGTCAGCGTCGCGTCCGGGCCGCTGCCGGTGTGGTGGACGCCCTTCTCGCCGTGGGTCAGCGTGAACGCCTCCTTCGACCCGAACGGTGCGGAGAGGTAGTCGATGAGCCGGAGCTGGGCCCTGATGCGTTCGGGCGTCGTCTTCTTCAGGGCGGCGAACGAGAAGCTCGACGTGCCCTGGTAGTTTGCACCGGGGCCGCCCGTCGCACCGAAGGGCACGAGGCCGCCCGTGACGATCCCCTTCGGCATCGACACGTCGAGCAGGGCGGAGATGCCGTCGAGGTGCATGAGCACGGTGCCGTTGTTGATGTACGTCTTCGCCTTCGCGCTCTCGAGGCTGGGGGTGTCCGGGTGGAAGACGCCGAGGTTCCAGAGCTTCTTGACGTAGCTGAGGGTCTCGAGCCACGCGTCGGTCTCGTTCTTGTGGGTGAGTTCGCCGCCCTTCGACATCGCCCACTGGTTCGGCACGCCGAAGGTGGCACCGATGAAGTCGTACCCCCAGTCGACGCCGCTCGCCCCGCCCTGGCCGGCGATCGCGTACCGGCCGGCCTTGGCGTCGGTGACGGCCGTGCACAGCTCGGTGAACTCGTCCTTGTCCTTCGGGGCCGGTGCTGCGCCCGTCAGCTGCTCGATGAGGTCGGGGCGGCAGATCATCACCGACCCGAACGGCGGCCGGTGTTCGGGGACGCCGTAGATCTTCCCGTTGATGCGGGCGCTCCGCCACGACGCGGTGGGGATGTTCGCCAGGTTCGGGTAGTCCTTCACGGCGTCGCCGGAGAGGTGCTCCGACAGGTCCGCGAACTTCGCGTCGAGCAGCTGCGGGAACCGGGGCGGCATCGCGAACGTCAGGAACTCGACGATGCCCGGGATGTCGTTGCCGGCGGTCATCGTCGCGAACTTCGCGGCGAACGAGTCGCCGGGCACGAACGTCAGGTCGTACTCGGTGTCCGTCAGGCCCCCGACGTAGTCGAGGAACGAGTTCTGCGCCGGCGGCGGCGCCGCGTAGGTCACGACGAACCCGGTGGTCTTCTCGCCGTCGCCGACCTTGCCGGTGACCGAGGTGAAGAGCTCGCTGTCCTGCGGGTACGAGTAGTACACGGGCTGGACGACGCCGTTGCCGGGCAGGTCGGGCTTCGGCCCCTTGGTGATGGGGACGTAGGTCGGCAGCGCGGCCACCTGGTCCGAGATGGTCGCGGCGTTGCCGCCGGTGGAGCACCCGGTCAGGCTGCCGGCAGCGCCGAGCGCGACGAGGCCGAAGGCGGCGCCGGAGATGAGGGTCCGGCGGCTGAGGCCGCCGGTCGTGGTGTCGGTCATGGCTTCTCCCTTGAAGCGTCGGGTGGCAGTGGGGTGGTGGGGCCGTGTCAGCCCTTGACGGCGCCCGTCAGGACGCCCTTGGTGAGGTGGCGCTGCACCAGGGGGTAGGCGGCGAGGATCGGGATGATCGCGATCATCACGACGGCCATCTGGATCGACTCCGCCGGCGGCTGCATCGAGGCGTCGGACCCGGCACCGGACACCAGGCTGGAGCCCTGCAGGACGTAGGTGCGCAGCACCAGCTGCAGCGTCCACTTCGTCGAGTCCGACAGGTAGAGCAGCGCGTTGAAGAACGCGTTCCAGTAGCCGACGGCGTAGAACAGGCCGACGACGGCGATGACCGCGCGGGACAGCGGCAGGACGAGCTGCCACAGGATGCGGAACTCGCCGGCGCCGTCGATCTTCGCGCTGTCGATGAGCTCCTGCGGGATGCTCATCATGAAGCCTCGGACGACCACCATGTTGAACACGCTGAACGCGCTCGGCAGGATCAGCGCCCAGTAGTTGTCGAGGAGTCCGAGCTGCTTCACCATCAGGTACAGCGGGATCATCCCCGGCGCGAACAGGAACGTGATGAGCACGAAGGTCAGCAGCGGCCGCTGGAACAGCGATCCCTGTCGGCTGAGCGCCCACGCGGCGAGAACCGTCGACGCCAGACTGATGACGGTGCCGACGACCGTGACGAGCAACGTGACCACCACGGCGCGGGTGACGACCCCGCCGGACAGGATCTGCACGTACGCGGACAGGTCGAACGACCGCGGCCACACGACGTAGCCGCCGGCAGCGGTGACGTCCGCCTGGCTCGACACGCTCGTCGAGAAGACGATGAGGAACGGGAACAGCACGACGGCGAGGATCAGGACGATCGCGACGGCCTTGAGTGCGAGGACGACGGGTGTGGGTTTTCCGGCCCAGACCGGACGGGCGATGGTGCTCATGACCGTGAATACACTCCCTGCTCACCGAGCATGTGGGCGGCCTTGTTCGCCGCCATGATGAGGACGAACCCGACCAGGCCCTTGACCAGACCGACCGCGATGCCCGTGGACCAGTTCCCGTCGACGACGCCGTGGTAGTAGACGTAGGTGTCGAGGACCTCGGCGGCATCGGCCCCCACGGCGTTCCGTTGCAGGATGATCTGCTCGAACCCGACGGACAGGGCCTCGCCGAGCCGCAGGATCAGCAGGAGCACGATGATCGGACGGATGCCCGGCAGCGTGACGTGCCAGAACCGGCTCCACGCTCCCGACCCGTCGATCGCGGCCGCCTCGTACAGGTTGTCGTCGATCGCCGCGAGCGCCGCCAGGAAGATGATCGTGCCCCAGCCGGCGTCCTTCCAGATCACCTGTGACGTCAGCAGCAGCTTGAACGTCTCCGGGTCGCTCATGATCCCGATCGTCCCCATGTCGAGCTGCCGCAGCGTGTGGTTGACCACACCGCCGGACCCGAGCGACTGCTGGAAGAACCCCACGACGATCACCCACGACAGGAAGTGCGGCAGGTAGAGCACCGACTGCACGGTCGCCCGGAGCCACGGCCACACCAGCGAGTGGATGAGGATGGCCAACGCGATCGGCACCGGGAAGAACAGGATGAGCTGCAGGAACGTGATCTCCAGCGTGTTCACCGTCGCCCGCCAGAACTCCGGGTCGGCGAACATCAGCTGGAAGTTCGTGAACCCGACCCACGGGCTCTGGGCGATCGGGATGTACGGCTGGTAGTCCATGAACGCGATGACGTTGCCGATCATCGGCACGTACACGAACAGCAGCAGCAGGACCACCGCCGGCGCCACCATGAGCAGCAGCGGGTAGTCGCGCCGCAGCCGAGCGAGGAACGGGACCTTCCGCGGGGCCGGGGCGCCGCCGGACCGGGTGGTCCGGGGCTCGGTGGTCGGATCGACCAGCGTCGCGCTCATGTGGCTCCTTTGCTCACGTGGCTGGGGGTTTCGTCATCTTGTGGCGTCCGTATGATGACGGTCAAGCCGCGGTATTCACCCGCACACGAATCGAACACTGGGAGCGACGATGCACCCGACCAGACGCCACGAACGGATCCTCGCCGAGCTCCGTGTGCACGGGACCCTGTCCGCCTCGGACTTCGCCGAGCGCGAGGGGATCTCGGCCATGACGGTCCGCCGCGACCTGTCCGAACTCGCCGACCGCGGCGTGCTCCGGCGCGTGCACGGCGGCGCCGTCTCCGTCGAGACCCTGCCCACCGCGGGCGCACCGCACCGACCCGCACCCCGCCCCGACCGGGACACCACCGACGGCAGCGGCGCGCTCTTCACCCTCGGGCTCGTGGTCCCCGACCCCGGCTACTACTTCCCGAAGATCGTCGCCGGCGTCGCCGAACGGACCGAGGCCCTGGGCGGCCGCGTCGTGCTCGGCGTCTCCCGCTACGAACCCGCCCGCGAACGCCAGCAGGTCGAACGCCTCATCGCCGCCGGCGTCGACGGGCTGCTCGTCACCACCACCGTCGCCGACGCCTTCACGACCCTCGAGCTCCTCGACCACGCACCGATGCCCGTCGTCGTGGTCGAACGCTCCGTGGTCGAGGCCCCGGTCGGCTCCGCGCTCGAGTCCGTCCGCAGCGACCACGAGTCCGGTGCCGGCATCGCGGTCCGCCACCTCGCCGAACTCGGGCACCGTCGCATCGGCATGGCCGTGTTCGACACCCCGACCACCCCGCAGCTCCGCACCGGGTACGACCGCGCCGTCCGGCAACTCGGCCTCGACCCCGGCGCCCCGGTCCAGGTCATCCCGGACGACCAGGGCGTGGGCGCCACGACCAGGGCCTTCATCGAGCGCTGCCTCGCCACCGGGACCACCGCAGTCTTCGTGCACTCCGACCAGTACGCCGTCGAGTTCGTCGAGACCGTCACCGAGATGGGCCTGTCGATCCCGGACGACCTGTCCGTGGTCGCCTACGACGACGAGGTCGCGGCGCTCGCCGGGGTGCCGCTCACCGCGGTCGCGCCCCCGAAGAACGACGTCGGCCGGTTCGCTGCCACGATGTGCTTCGAGCGCATCTCGGCGACGGCGCAGGTCGGCTTCGCCCGTCGGCACATGACCCTGGCGCCGACGTTGAGCGTGCGGGCGTCGACCGCGGCGGTCGTCCCCGGTCCGTGAGCGGCCGGCGCGCGATCCGCGCGATCCGCGCGCCCGTCGTGTTCACTTCGTGAGCGTTTGCGCCCCGCGGCTTGACTCCGCACACCGCCGAACGCTGGCATGGGGACGCCGTACCCCCGGAGAGGAACCGTCCGACGATGACGTCACGCCCCGTCACGCCCCGAGCGCAGCCCGCGCCCCGAGCGCAGCCCGCGCCCCGAGCGCAGCCCGCGCCCCCGGCAGTGCCAGTGCCCCCCGCTCCACGCGGCCACGCGCACCGCTCGCCCGTCCCCGTCGCCTTCGTGATGCCCGAGGCGACCTTCACCCGGGTGTTCGACCCCGGCGACCTCGCCGCCCTGCACGCCTCCGAGGCCGTCCGGCTGGTCGCCGACCGTCCGCTCGACCCGGACGACCCGTGCGACCTCCCGCTGCTCGCCGACGCCGAGGTGCTCGTCACCGGGTGGGGCAGCCCCGTGCTGTCCGCGGACCGTCTGGACCGGATGCCGCGGCTCCGCGCCGTCGTGCACTCCGCCGGGTCGGTCAAGCCCGTCGTCGACACCGACGTGTGGGAGCGACGGATCGCCGTGGCGTCGAGCGCCGCCGCGAACGCCGTCCCGGTCGCCGAGTTCACGGTCGCGGTGATCGTGCTCGCCGCCAAGCGGGCCTTCGCCAGCGCCGCCGCGCTGCGTTCGGACGAGACCCCGGTCGACGTCGAGGGCTCGTGGCCGGTCGTCGGCATGCACGGCGTGACCGTCGGTGTCGTCGGCGCCTCGCGCGTCGGGCGGGCCGTCATCGAAAGGCTCCGTGACTACGACGTCCGCGTGCTCGTGAGCGACCCGTACCTGGACGACGACGAGGCCGCGCTGCTCGGCGTCACCGCCGTCGACCTCGGCACCCTCGCCGCCTCGAGCGACGTCGTCACCCTGCACGCGCCGCTGCTGCCGTCGACGCGGGGGCTCGTCGACCGTGCCGTGATCGGGCGGATGCGGCCGGGTACCACGCTCGTGAACACCGCGCGCGGGGCGATCGTCGACCAGGACGCCCTCGCCGACCGCCTGGACCGCGGCGACCTGGCCGCCGTCCTCGACGTCACCGAGCCGGAACGCCTGCCACCGGACGCCCGACTGCGGTCGACGCCGAACACCTTCATCACGCCGCACATCGCCGGGTCCCTCGGAAACGAGCTGCGTCGGCTCGCCGACAACGCGGTGCGCGAGACCATCGCGTTCGCGGCCACCGGCGCGTTCACCGACCCCATCGTCCCCGACGGCTTCGCCGTCCAGGCCTGAGCTGCAGCCCACCGGCCGCCACCACCAACCGCCGCCACCAGCTGCCACCCACCAGCCGCCAGCACCCGTCCACCACCGTCACCACCCGGAGACCCACCCCATGACCGTCACCGTCGACGCCCCGTCCTTCACCGACCGGTTCACCCCGGCAGCGCGCGCGGCGCTCCGTCCGCGCACGTGGCGACCCGCGCCTCCCGTCAGCGACCGCCCGGCGTGGGCGCACGTCGCGGATGCCGACCGGGAGGCCCTGCTCGCGGTCGCGCACGACCGTCGCGCCGCCGCGGCGGTCACCTTCCCGACCCTCGCCCTGTGGGCGACGTACAGTCGCGACGGGAACCGCCAGCCGTACGAGCGGGCCCAGCGGAACCTGCTCGAGTCCGCCGCGACCGCGGCCCTGGCTCTCGGCGTGACCGGCGACGCCGAGTGGGCGGACGTGCTCGGCGACCAGGTCTGGCGGATCCTGGAGCTGCGCGCCTGGTGTCTGCCGTCGCACTACGCGCTGCCCGAGGACGGCAGCCGGCCGTTCCTGCCCGTGCCCGGTCGGGACGTGCTCGACCTGTCCGACGCCTACGTCGGCGGCATGCTCGCGGCGATCGACGCGATCGCGGGGGAGCGCCTCGAGCAGGACCGCCCCGGCATCCGCGCGCACGTCCACCACGAGATCCGCCGCCGCGTGCTCGACCCGTGGGAGCAGGAGGTGTACTTCTGGCACGGGGTGGACGGGCCGCCGAACAACTGGGCGCCGTGGATCGTGTCGAACGTGCTCGTGTGCGCCGCCGTGGTCGAGCCCGACCGCGATCGCCTCGCCGCGACGATCGACCGTGCGCTCGTGATCCTCGACCGGTTCCGCGCCGGCTACGACGCCGACGGCAGCTGCGACGAGGGTGCCACGTACTGGTGGTGGGCCGGCGCGACCCTGTTCGAGGCCCTGGACCTGGTCGAGGAGCTCACCGGCGGCGCGTTCGACGGCTTCTCGGTCGAGCCGGTCGCCGCGATGGCCCGGTTCCCGATGGGCATGCAGATCGGCGCCGCGACGCAGGTCAACCACTCCGACGGCTCCCCGGCGCTGGCCGAGAACGCGAACTGGAACCTGCTCGCCCGTTTCGGGGAGCGCGTCGACGACGACCGGGTCGTGCGGCACGCCCGGTGGATGGGCCGGCAGCACGCGTTGCGGTTCGACGGGCAGCTCGCCGCGCTGTTCCGTCGGACGCTCGCCGAACTGCGGGACCCCTCGTGGACCGACGGGCCGGCCGAGCCCGGGATGCCCGCGTCGCTGTGGCTGCCCGGCACCGAGGTCGCCGTCGCCCGCGCCCACGACGGCGCGACCGACGGGTTCGTCCTCGCGGTGAAGGGCGGGCACAACGACGTCAGCCACAACCACAACGACGCCGGCGGGGTGATCGTCTCGCTCGACGGCGAACCGGTGCTCATCGACGTCGGGGTGGGCGTGTACCGCCGCGAGACGTTCATGCCGGAGCACCGCTACGGCATCTGGACGATGCGGAGTGCCTGGCACACCGTCCCGCTGCCGAACGGCGTCGAACAACACGAGGGCGCCGCGTTCCGCGCGACCGGCACGGAGTTCGAGGACGACGGCGACGTCGCGTCGTGGTCCGCCGACCTGACCGCCGCGTACCCGGCGACCGGCGGACTGCGATCGCTCCACCGCACCGCGACGCTCGACCGGTCGGTGCCCCGTGACCGCGCCACCGAACGCGTGGTCGTCCGCGACACCTGGACGTTCGCGGAGCCCGGCACGATGACCCTGGTGCTCATGACCCGCGACGAACCCGTGCCCGTCGACGGCGGGCTGCGCGTCGGCCCCGCCCACCTGTCCGTCGACACCGATCGGTTCGCGGTGCACGTCGAGCGGCGGGACGTCGACGACGCGAAACTCGAGCGGGTCTGGGGCCCGGCGGTGCACCGTGTGCAGCTCGTCGCCCGGCAGACGTCCACCGACGGCGAGCACGCGCTCACCGTGACCCAGGCGACACCGTGAGCGCGGTCCTGCTCGGCGGCTCCGGACGCTGGACCGACCCGTGGCACCCCTTCGCCGAGACGAACGCGGCGGTCACGGCGCTCGCTGCGTCGGCCGGCGTCGCGCTCGAGCAACCGGAGGACGTGGACACCGCCCTTGCCGCCCTCGCGACCGGACCCCTGCCGTCGCTCGTCGTCGTCGACGTCGGGCTGCCCCGGGACGACCGCCCGGTCCCGCTCACCGACGCCCGGGCCGGCTTCCACCGCCTGCTCGCGAGCGACGTGCCGCTGCTCGTGCTGCACGTCGCCGCGACGTCGTTCGCTGACGACCCGCACTGGGAGCGTGCCCTCGGCGGGGTGTGGGAGCGCGGCACGACGATGCACCCGCCGTTCGGGCCCGCGGCCGTCCGGGTGGTCGACGCGGCGCACCCGATCACCGCCGGCCTGACGGACTTCACCCTGGAGGACGAGCGCTACACGCACCTCCGGGTCTCGCCCTCGGTGCGGGTCCTGCTCGACCACGAGCACGAGGGGGAGCGGCACCCGCTCGCCTGGGTGCACGAACGACCCGGCGGCGGCACCACCGTCTACGACGCGCTCGGCCACTCCGCCGCGTCGTTCGCGTCACCGGAGCACCGCGCGTTCCTGACGCGCGCCGTGACGTTCCTCGCGCGCTGACGGGACGGGGTGGGGGCGACTGCCTGGAGGCCCGGTGCCGGTCTCGTGGACCGGCACCGGGCCTCCAGGCAGTCGCGTCTCAGGCGATGGTGACGTCGCCGACGACCAGCCAGCCCGCCTGCTGCGTGCCCTGCGCACCGAGCTCGATGCCGGGGGCGTTGCCCGCGGTGGTGTCGACGATCGCGATGCCCCACCGGTACGCACCCGCCGCGACGCCGGCCAGCGACGGACGGAACGCGTACGACGTCGGCGACCCCTTCAACCACGTCGACGGGTCGGACGCGGTGTCCACGAACGTCCCCGCCACGCTGCCGTCCGCACGGAGCAACGCGACCGCCGCCTTGTACTTGCCGTTCCACACCGGCAGGTTGTCGGGCAGGTAGCCCCACCCGGTGTTCGTCCACTCGTGCGTGACGTCCACCGTCGCGCCGGCGGACGCCGAACCGGGCACGACCACGCGCGACGGGTGCAGGCGGTAGCCGCCCTCGGCGTCGAACCGCTGCGTCAACGGGAAGGTCTGCGCCGCGAACCACGACAGGGCCTCGCCGTTCCGCAGGTCCATCATGTTCACGTGCGCCTCGACCGAGTCGTCGAACTCGCCCTGACGGACGTCGGCGGTCGTCACGTACCCGCGCGGGTCCTGCGTGACGTCGTGCTGGGCCGTGACCCACCCGCCCTCCATGATGATCGGCCGTTTGTACCGCCACTTCGCGGCCATCGACTTCTCCCAGTCCGCGTAGTACGTGGTCATGCCGAAGGCGTCGTGGCGCAGGACGTAGCCCTTCTCGTACGCGCCGTCGAGCATCCGCTCGCTCTCGGAGTCCGGGGCGCCCCAGTCCTTCGGGCCCCCGATCATCCGGTGGTAGTTCAACGCCAGCGGCACCCGGGTGAAGTGCTCCTGGTACAGGTCGATGATCCAGTCGAACACCGGCTCGCGGTTCGCGGCGTCCTGGTACAGCATCGAGTGGCCCTCACCCCACTTGCCGAGCCCGTACCCGTCGATGAAGTCCGTCGTGGCCGGGTCGTCGTACTGCTCGCCGAAGGCCGCGACGAACGCGGCGTACTTCGCCTGGAACACCGGGTCGTCCGGGTACGGGCTCCACACGGTCTTGCTGCCGGTCTGCGTCTCGTACCCGGCGGCCCCGGCGGCACGCACCCACGCGGGCGTGAAGTCCGACGACTTGTCGCGACTGTCCACCACGACGCGGAAGGCCAGCCGCAGCCCACGGCGACGGGCCTCGGCGAGGATGCCCGCGAACGCCGCGTTCGTGTCCCAGCCGTACACGCCCTCGGACGGCTCGAGGATCGTCCACGAGACCCGCATGTACATGACCGAGGCGTGGTCGGACACCGTGACCGTGGTGCCGTCGGGCAGCGGGACGTCGTCGTACTGCGTCCAGTAGTTCGCGGGCGGTGCCGACGAGCCGTACAGCGCCCAGCCGTTGAGCGGGTTCCGCAGGACCGTGGTGGTGTCGGCGGCGAACTCCCGCTCGACCGCTGCGGCGAGGTGCGGGCGACCGGGGTGGCCGGGGCCGGGGTGGCCGGGGCTGGCGGGGCCTGCGCCTGCGCCGGGGTGGGCGCGGCCGTGGGCGCTCGCCGGTGTGCTGCCGAGCACCCCGCTCGCTGCCGATGCGGTGGCGACGATGCCGAGTCCGAGTGCCGTGCGCCTGGTGATGTCGTGCGACTTGCTCATGCGTTCTCCCCTTCGAGAAGCGATCGGTGCAGGTCGATCGTCTCGGCGTCCCGCTCAGTGGGCAAGGAGTCCCGCCCAGTCGAACAGGAGTCGCACACCCCAGGCCGCTGCGCTGGGAGCGAGGTGGGTGCGTGTGCATGTTCCGACAGGCCACGCGTCGATCACCTCGTGGATCGTCGCACCATGCACGTGCATCCGGTGCGTGTGCATGTTCCGACAGGCCACGCGTCGATCGACTCGTGGGATGTCGCGAATCGCGTGTCGCCGCCGCCCCGCCCCGCCCCTACGGCAGCGTCGGCGCAGCGTCCACGAGCGCCCGCGTCACCGGGTGCTCCGGCGCATCGAGCAGCGACACCGGCCCGTGCTCCACGATGCGTCCCGCCGACATCACGGCCACGGTGTCGCACAGCCGCTGGACCACACCGATGTCGTGCGACACCAGCACCAGGGTCAGCCCGAGGTCGTCGGCGAGCGAGCGGAACAGCTCGATGACCCGTGCCCGCACCACCACGTCGAGGGCGCTCATCGGCTCGTCGCCGAACAGGATCCGCGGCCCGTGCACCACGGCCCGGGCGATCGCGATGCGCTGCCGCTGCCCACCGGAGAACTCGTGCGGGTACCGGTCGACCACGTCTGCCGGCAGGTCGACCCGCTCCAGCACGTCGCGCACCAGCGTCCGGTGATCCCCGTCGATCCGCAGTGCCCGCAGCGGTTCGCCGACGATCGCGCCGACGCGCATCCGCGGGTCGAGGGACGCGTACGGGTCCTGGAACACCACCCCGGTCTCGCGACGGAACCAGCGCATCGCGGCCGCGGACCCGGACGCCACCACCGGACGACCGGAGGCGGTCACGGAACCCGCGGAAGGTGCCTCCAGGCCGGCGAGCAGCCGGACCAGGGTGGACTTGCCGGACCCCGATTCGCCGACGATCCCGAGCCGCTGGCCGGGGGCGACCGTCAGGTCGACGCCGTCGACGGCGGTGCGGACGGGGCCCGGTTCGAAGGGCCCGCGGCGGGGGAGCCGGTAGGTGCGGTGCAGCCCGACCCCGTCGAGGATGGCGGTCATGCGGAGCCTCCGGACGGACGGGCACGACGGGCGGTGGCGCGCGCGGCGTCGACGAGCGCGACGGTCGCGGGGTGCTGCGGCGCGGCGAGCAGCGACGCGACCGAGCCCTGCTCGACGACCCGTCCGCCGTCGAGCACGACGGCGGTGTCGGCGATCCGCGCGAGCACGGCGAGGTCGTGCGTGACGAAGACCATGCCCGCGGGTAGCCCTTCGAAGAGATCCAGGATCCGCGCCTCGGTCGTGACGTCGAGCGCCGTGGTCGGCTCGTCGGCCACGAGGTACGCGGGCTGCCCGGCCATCGCCATCGCGATGCAGATCCGCTGACGCTGCCCGCCGGACAGCTGGTGCGGGTACTGCCGCAGCAGCGACTCCGGGTCCGGCAGTCCGACGTCCGCCGCCAGGGTGGTCGCCGCGGCGCGTGCCGCCCGCCGGTCGAGTCCGCGGTGCAGGCGCAGCGGCTCCGCGATCTGCGCGCCGACGCGGCGCAGCGGGTCGAGGGCGGTGCCGGGCTCCTGGAACACCATGCCGATGCCGGAGCCGCGGTGCTCTGCGCGCTCCCGATCGGGCAGGCCGACGAGTTCCGTGCCGTCCAGGCGGATGCTGCCGGTGACGGTCGCGCCGGCGGGCTCCAGGCCCATCAGGGCGAGCGAGGTCATGGACTTGCCGGATCCGGATGCGCCGATCACGCCCACGCGCTCGCCGGGAGGCACGGTGAACGTCACGTCGTCGAGGATCGTCCGCCCCGCGATGCGGACGGAGAGCCCCACCACCGCGAGCCCACCGGTGTCGGTGTCGCTGTGGCTGCGGTCGGTCATGCGGTCACCCCCGGGGTGGTCGTGGCCGGGTCGGCGCGGCGGTCGCCGCCCGCTGCGCGGTCGTTCGTCGTCAGCCGTGGGTCGGTCGCGTCGCGGATCGCGTCACCGAGCAGGGAGAGCGCGGCGACGACCAGCGCGATCGCGGCTCCCGGCCAGGTGGCGCTCCACGGGTGCACGCCGATGTAGGTCTGCAGGTCGGAGAGCAGGTTGCCCCACGACGCCGTGTCCGACCCGGCGCCGTAGCCCAGGTACGACAGACCGGCCTCGGCGAGGACAGCGGTGGCCATCGCGAGCGAGAGCTGCACGGTGAACAGCGGCGCGGCGTTCGGCACCAGGTGGCGGAACAGCACCCCGACACCACCGACACCGGAGGCCCGGGCCGCGGTGACGTAGTCGCTGCGGGCGATGCGCCGGATCTCGCCGCGGGCGACCCGGGCGATCGTGACCCCGAAGGACAGTCCGACGCTCACGATGACGACCCCGAGCGACCCGCCGAACACCGCGGTCAGCAGCATCGCGGTCAGCAGGGTCGGGAACGCCACCAGGATGTCGAGCAGGACGGCCGTGCCCTCGCGCACCCAGCGGGCGGTGAGGGACCCGATCGCGGTCAGGACGATGCCGACGACGCTCGCGATCACCCCGGCTCCGACGGCGACGAGCACGGTGGTGCGGGTGCCGGCGAGCAGGTAGCTCGCGATGTCGCGGCCGGCGGCGTCGGTGCCGAACCAGTGCGCCGCGCTCGGGCCCTCCCACTGGTGGAACGGATCGGCGCGGAACGGGTCCTGCGGCGTCCACACGAGCGACACCGCGGCGAGCACCACGAGCAGGCCGAGCACGACGACGGCGAAGACCCCGGTGGGGCGGGAGAGCAGGCGGCGGATCATCCGGACACCTCGCGTTGGCGTGGGTCGAGGGCGCGGTGCACGACGTCGACGGCGAAGCCGACCAGCAGCACGAGGCCGGTGAGCACGAGCAGCTCGGACTGCACCTTGGTGACGTCGCGGCGCCCGACGTCGGTCACGAGCATGCGACCGACCCCGGGCAGCGAGAACAGCTGCTCGACGACGACGGCCCCGACCAGCAGCCCGGCGATCTGCACTCCGAGCACGGCGAGCACGGTGAGGGCGACCGAGGGCAGCCCGTGCCGGAGCAACGCCTGCGTGCGCGTCAGCCCGATCGCGGCCGCAGTGCGGACGTGGTCGGCGTCGAGCACCGACAGCGTCGCGGAGCGGGTGAAGCGCAGGATGACGGCACCCTCGACCGCGCCGATGGTCAGGGCGGGCAGCACGAGCGACGCGAACGCACGCCCCGGCTCGGACCAGCCGTCGAGCGGGAAGCCCTGGGTCGGCAGCCAGTGCAGCGTGACGGCGAACAGCGCGACGAGCAGCATGCCGGCCCAGACGACCGGGATCGCGGCGACGGCCTGCGCCACGAACCCGATGACGGCGCCGCCCGGTCGACGGCGGAGCACCGCGGCGACGACCCCGAGGGGGACGCCGATCACGAGTGCGGTGACGAGTGACATGCCCGCGAGCGGCAGCGTGATCGCCAGCTTCTGCGCGATCTCCGGCGCGACCTGCCCGTTGGTCACCAGGGACCGGCCGAGGTCGCCGCGGAACACCCCGCCGATCCAGTCGAGGTACTGCACCACGACGGGCCGGTCGAGGCCGAGCTGCTGCCGGAGCTGCTCGACCTGCGCCGGGGTCGACTGGGTGCCGGCGACGACCTGTGCGACGTCGCCGGGCAGCACCCGCAGGGTCGCGAAGATGATGACGCTCGCGACGAGCAGCCCGACGACGAACAGCAGCAGCCTGCCGACCAGGAACCGGGTCACGTGCTCGGAGCTCCGGGCGCGGGTCGTCTCACTTGACGGCGAGCTTCGACAGGTCGAGTCGTGAGTTGCCGCCGTCGACCGGGAAGCCCGTCACGCCGGAGCGCACCGCGGTGATCTCGGTGGCCGTGTAGAGCCACTCGCCGGCGGCGTCCTCGCTCACGATCTTCGCGGCCTTCCGCAGCGCGTCGACCTTGGCGTCCTCGTCGGTGGCCGCGATCGACTCGGCGTACAGCGACTGCACCTCGGCGTTGTCGTACCCGAAGTAGTAGTCGGGGTTCGCCCAGTTGCCGAAGTCCCGGGCCTCGACGTGGTCCACCATCGACAGGTCGAAGTCGCGCTCACCCGACTTCGGCGCCTGGAACACCGTCGACAGCCAGGTCGCGAAGTCGACGCGCTTGACGGTCAGGGTGATCCCGACGTCGGCGAGCTGCGACTTGAGCACGTCGCCGATGGTCGCCGGGTAGATGTTCGCGTACGTCAGCGTGAGCTTCAGGTTCTCCTGACCGGCGGCGGCGAGGAGCTGCTTCGCGTTGTCGGGGTCGTACGCGTCGATGTCGGTCAGGTCCTCGTACCCGGGGTCGAGCTCCGGGATCGGGCCGCCCTGCTCGACGCCCGTACCACCGATGGCCTTGATGAGGGCCTTCGGATCGATCGCCTGCCGGATCGCCTGGCGCACCTTCTTGTCGGTGAACGGCGCCTTCTGGTCGTTGAACGCGAGCGTGTACTTGTCCGTCGTCTTGCCGGAGTGCAGCGCGATGTCCGAGTTGCCGTCGAGCTGGCTCTTGAGCGTTCCGTCGACCGGGTTGAGGACGTCGAGGTCGCCGTTCGCCATGGCGTTGACGGCCGTCGACGGGTCGGTGATGTACCGGAAGACGATCTTCGCGACCTTCGCCTTCGTGCCCCAGTAGTCGTCGTTGCGGTCGAAGGTGAGCGAGTCGCCCTGCTTCCAGCTCGCGACCTCGTACGGGCCGGTGCCGTTCGCGGTGTCCGACAGGTCGTTCGTCGCGGCCTTCTCGAGCACCAGGCCGGAGCGGCCGGTCAGGTTCCAGAGCAGGTCCGAGTCGGGCTTCGCCAGCTTGAGCTCGACCACGCCGGTCGACGGGGACGTGATCGAGGTGACGCCGGCGAGCTTGGCGGAGTCGACGTAGGTCTCGTTCGACTTGACCTGCTCGAGCGACCAGACGACGTCGGCCGCGGTGACGTCCTTGCCGTCCTGGAAGGTGATGCCGTCGCGCAGCGTGAACGTGTACGTCAGGCCGTCGTCGGAGACCTCGTGCTCGGAGGCCAGCACGTCGCGGATGTCGCCGTCGGCGGTCCGGCCGACGAGCCCCTGGTACACGTTGTCGATGAGCACCTGGTCGAGCGCTGCACCGGACTGCGTGCGGATGTCGAGGCTGGTCGGTTCGAGCACCAGGCCGACGCGGACGGTGGCGTCGGCGCCGCCGTCCTCGTTCGACGAGCCGGAGCAGCCGGTCAGCGCGAGGGCGGAGACGACGGCGACCGCGGTGGCGGCGAGGGCAGCACGTCCGAGGCGCGTGGTGCGCGCAGCCCGAGCGGGACGGCGGGGCAGGCGTGGACTCATGGGTGTGGGTTCCTTCCGGGCGCGAGGGCGATGATCAGTGCTCGCGCTCGCACGAGGTTACCGGCGGCCGGTGTCGTCCGCGGTCGGTTCTTCGATCCGGTGCAACAAACCGCGACGTCCCGCCCATGCCCGGATCGCCGAAGCGAGTTCGAGGGGCGCCTGGTTCTGCACCGCGTGCCGTGCGGTGACCGTCACGATCTCGGCGTCCGGCAGCCGCTCGGCGAACGCGGCGTGCAGCTTCGGGGACACGTACCCGCGGTCGCCGCGGACGAGCAGGATCGGCACGCGCAGGGCCTCGAGGTCGGGCCAGGCGTCGGCGAAGCGCCCCACCGACGACGTGCGGCCGGCGGGCAGATGCGGGAAGTGGTGGCGCCGCACGAGCGCTCCGTCGTCACCGAGCCGCGTGGTGTGGCGCGCCTCACGCAGCAGCACGTGCCGGTCGTCGCCGACGCGTGCCTCGATCGCCCGGTCGACGACCTGGTCCAGGGTGGCGAAGGGCTCCTCGGCCTCGAGCGCGCGGGCGATCCGGTCGACCGCCCGCTGCGCGAAGTCCGGCGACATGTCGACGAGGACGAGCCCGGTCACCCGCTCCGGTGCCGTGGCCGCGAGCCGTGCCGACAGGATCGCGCCGAGCGAGTGCCCGACGACGATCCCCGGCGGGACCTCCAGGGCGTCGAGCGCCGCGAGCACGGTCGGCGCCGTCACGGACGCCCCGTAGTCGGCGTCGTCCCGCCACGACGACCGGCCGTGGCCGGGCAGGTCGAGGGCGACCGCCGGCTCGCCGACGGCGATCGCGGTCTGGTCGAAGCTGTGGGCGTCGATGCCGAGCCCGTGCAGGTAGGTGATCCGGGCCTCCCGGTCGCCCCACCGGATGGCGGACGTCTCCTGCCCGTCATCGGTGCGGACCACCTGCCTGGAGGCGCGGAGCGGCTCCGTCACGCCGCTCGCGCGGGCGAGGGCGGCCAGGTCTGCGAATTCGTCGTCGGGGGCATCGGGCACGGAAGCGATCTTCGCACCGTCTGCGGGGTCTGGAGACGTTAGGTAAGGCATGCCATACTCGGATCCGTGGCAACCCGGTACCGCGTCTTCTCCGTCCGTGTGGCAGCGGTCACGTCGCTCACCCCGCACTTCGTCCGGGTGACGCTGACGGGCGACGCCCTGGCGGACTTCTCCTCGGTCGGGCTCGACCAGCGGATCAAGGTCGTCCTGCCGCTCGACGGTGTGGGGTTCTCCGAACTGCCCGAGGACGAGGACTGGTACGCCGCCTGGCGTGCGCTGCCGGACGCGGAACGCAACCCGCTGCGCACCTACACGGTCCGCTCGTTCCGGCCCGATGCCCGTGAGCTCGACATCGACTTCGTCGCACACGGCGACGCCGGACCCGCATCCCGGTGGGTGTCGTCCTGCCGGGTCGGCGACGAACTCCGGATCGTCGGACCCCGCGTGCCGGAGTCGCCCGAGGACCTGCCGACCGGTGCCGCCGAGTTCGCACCCGGGCACGCGAACCGCATCCTGCTCGCCGGGGACGAGACCGCCGCCCCTGCGATCTGCGCCATCCTCGAGGCGCTCGACGTCTCGACCGTCGGACACGTCTTCATCGAGGTGCCGACCGACGCCGACCGGCTGCCCGTGAGCGCGCCCGCCGGGGTCGAGGTCCGCTGGATCGCCCGGAACGGTGCGACCCACGGCGTCCGCATGACCGACCAGGTGCACGCGTGGGCGTCGACGGTCGTCGCCGGTGCTGCACCTGTCGCCGCGGGTCCCGCCTGTGGGGACGCCGTCGAGCTGGCGGACGTCGACGTCGACGAGCAGGTCCTCTGGGACGTGCCGGCCACCGAGGAGTCGCGCCCCGTCTACGCCTGGATCGCGGGCGAGGCCGGCTGCGTCAAGGAGCTCCGCCGGCACCTGGTGCGCGGGGTCGGCATCGACCGGAAGCAGGTCGCGTTCATGGGGTACTGGCGGCACGGCAAGGCCGAGAACTGAACGCCGCAGCCGGACTGCCGACCAGCGTGGTCGGAGTCCCGACGACCGCGCTCGGCGTGCGTGGGCTGACGCTCGCGTACGACGACCGCATCGTGGTGGACGGGCTCGACGTGGACGTCCCCGACGGTGAACTGACCGTCATCGTCGGTCCGAACGCGTGCGGCAAGTCGACGCTGCTGAAGTCGTTCGCGCGCACCCTCAAGCCCCGAGCCGGCACGGTGTACCTCGACGGGGCGCCGATCGACTCCTACCGTCCGAAGGCCGTGGCCCGGCGGGTCGGCATGCTGCCCCAGACGCCGATCGCACCGGACGGCATCACCGTGCGCGACCTGGTGTCCCGCGGGCGGTTCCCGCACCAGGACCTGCTGCACCCGTCGTCCGGGTCCGACCGGCGTGCCGTGCAGGCCGCCCTGGAGCAGACGTCGACGGTGGAGCTGGCGGACCGGAGCGTCGACGAGCTCTCCGGCGGGCAGCGGCAGCGGGTGTGGATCGCGATGGTGCTGGCGCAGGAGACCGACATCGTGCTGCTCGACGAGCCGACGACGTTCCTCGACATCGCCCACCAGTACGACGTGCTCGAGCTGGCCTCCGCCCTGCACGCCGCGGGTCGGACGGTCGTCGCGGTGCTGCACGACCTGAACCAGGCGGCGCGGTACGCCACCCACGTCATCGCGATGCGCAGCGGGTCGATCGTCGCTGCCGGGCCCCCGGCCGCGGTGCTGACGGCCGACCTCGTCGAGGACGTCTTCGGCCTGCCGTGCGTGGTCGTCCCCGACCCCGAGACCGGCACGCCCCTCATCGTCCCCCGTCGTCCCGCCGCCTGACCCGCCCGCCCCCGCACCCCGAGGTTCCGAAATCTCGGCATCTCGCGCCGCATCCGGGCCGTCCGCGGAACCTCGGCGCCACGCACGCGGCATGTCGTGGAACCTCGCGGCGGCGGAGAGGCATCGCTCCCCACCCACCCGTCCAGTCGCGAGTGCGCTCCACGTGCCGCCGAGGCGACTCCCCGAGGTTCCGAAATCTCGGCATCTCGCGCCGCATCCGGGCCGTCCGCGGAACCTCGGCGCCACGCACGCG
The DNA here is from genome assembly GCF_004342995.1 of Curtobacterium sp. PhB146. Taxonomy (NCBI): domain Bacteria; kingdom Bacillati; phylum Actinomycetota; class Actinomycetes; order Micrococcales; family Microbacteriaceae; genus Curtobacterium; species Curtobacterium sp. PhB146. The sequence goes on from NZ_SMBN01000003.1 coordinate 185,741, forward strand.
GCATGTCGTGGAACCTCGGCGGCAGGGGTGGAGGGTCTGACCGGCCGCGTGCCGTCGGCCACGGCCGGTGCGACCGACGGTCAGCGACCGCTCGGCGCCGCCCCGGCGGGGTGTCGCGACCGATCAGCGCTCCTCAGCCGGGCAGGTGGGCCGGGCCACGGCGGACGGGAGGCCCGTGGCGGCCGTGATCCGTGCCTCCCGTCCGCCGTTCGGTCACGTCTCGTCGCCCGCCGGCCCTCACCGGAGGTCACGCTGCGCCGCGCGTGCCACGCCGCGCGTGCCGCGCCGAGTGGTCGCAGACCGTCGGATGCGGCCGGAGCCGCCGACGGTCTGCGACCACTCGGCGCCGGCCCGACGGGGTGTCGTGACCGATCGGCACACGGCAAACGAGGGGGGAAGCACAGACAGCGCCGCGCACGGGCACCCGTCAGCGGTAGCCGCCGTCCTCCAGCCCCGCCTCGACCTCGAAGCGGTTGCGGAGCGGGTCTCGGCCGGCGACGGCGTACAACACGGGCATGAGCATGCCGTACCGCCGCCACTGCTCGACGTGCACCCGCTCGTGCCGCAGCACCCGGGGCCCGTCGTTGTCCCGGGTCAGGTACACCGAACCGACGCAGGTGCCACCACGACGGAACACCCACCGCGGCAGCCCCGAGCAGACGACGAGCCCGTCGACCACGCGGACGCGGCCGGTCGACAGCGGCACGCCGATCGCCAGGCCCACCGCCGTGGCGAACAGCCACCCCACCCGCGACACGGGGGAGTCGAGCAGCGCCCGGCGTGCCAGTCCGCGCATGCTCAGGCCGGGCGACCGTAGGTCTCGAGCAGTCGGAGCCAGATCTCGTTCATCGTCGGGTAGGCCGGCACCGCGTGCCAGAGGCGGTCGACCGGTACCTCGCCGACGACGGCGATCGTCGCCGCGTGCAGCATCTCGGCGACGTCCTGGCCGACGAAGGTGACGCCCACGACGACCCCGCGGTCCTCGTCGACGACCATCTTGGCGCGGCCGGTGTAGCCGTCGGCCTGCAGCGCGGAACCCGCGACGCCGCCGAGGTCGTACTCCACGGCACGGACGTTCAGCCCCTGCTCGCGCGCGGCCTTCTCGGTCAGGCCGACGCTCGCGACCTCGGGGTCGGTGAACGTGACCTGGGGGACCGCGGCGTGGTCGGCGGTCGCGACGTGTGCGCCCCACGGTTCGGTGTGCAGCGGCGTGCCCTGGTGCCGGGCGGCGATCGCCTCGCCGGCCGCGCGGGCCTGGTACTTGCCCTGGTGGGTGAGGAGGGCGCGGTGGTTGGCGTCGCCGACGGCGTACAGCCAGTCGGTGCCGTGCACGAGCATCGTGTCGTCGACCTCGAGCCAGTCGCCGGCGGTGAGCCCGACGGACTCGAGCCCGAGGTCGGCGGTGTGCGGGGTGCGGCCGGTGGCGGCCAGCACCTCGCTCGTGATGACGGTGGTGTCGTCGTCGAGCGTGGTGGTGACGAGCCCGTGCTCGTCGCGGTCGACCCGCACGGGGCTCACGCCGGTGCGGACGTCGACGCCGAGCTCGCGGAGGGCATCGTTGACGAGTTCGCCGGCGAACGGCTCCATGCCGCCGAGCAGTCCGTGCCGGGCGACGAGCGTGACCTTCGCGCCGAGCGATGCCCAGGCGGTGGCGAGCTCGGAGCCGGCGACACCGCCACCGATCACGAGCAGGCTCTCCGGCACCTGCTGGGCGCTGGTGCCCTCGCGGGTGCCCCACGGCTTCGCCTCGGCGAGTCCCGGCACGTCGGGCAGCGCGTGCAGCGAGCCGGTCACGACGGCGACGGCGGCACGGGCGGTGTGCGTCTCACCGCCGACCTCGATGGTCTTCTCGCCGGTGATGCGGGCGTGGCCGCGGATCAGGGCGATGTCGGCGGACTCGAGCCAGGAGACCTGACCGTCGTCCTTCCAGTCCGAGGTGAACGAGTTGCGGCGGGCGAGCACGTGGGCGGCGTCGAGCTCGCCGGTGACGGCCTGCTTCGCGCCGTCGAGCCGCTTGGCCGCTGCCAGGGCGTGGCCGCTGCGCAGCAGTGCCTTCGACGGCATGCACGCCCAGTAGGAGCACTCGCCGCCGACCAGTTCGGACTCCACGATCGCGACCGCCAGGCCGCGCTTGTGGGCGTAGTCCGCCACGTTCTCGCCGACTGCGCCGGCGCCGATCACGATGAGGTCGTAGTCCGTCATGAGGCCGAGCGTACGCGGACCGGCATGGGGTGCGCCCGGCGCGCCGGGTCGGTTCTCAGGCCACCCGGGAGGCGCTGGTCAACGCCCCGACGACGCGCAGGATCACGCCGAGGTCGTCCACTGCACGCTCCGGGTCGACGGGAGCGAATCCGGTGAGCGCGGCGCCGGCCAGGCGGCGGCCGCGGGTCGCGGCCTGGATCCGCTCGACCAGACCCGCGCCGTCGAGGCCGAACGGCACCGGTTCGAGCAGGCCGTCGACCTCGGACGGGTCGAGGACGTCGAGGTCGACGTGCACGAACACCGAGGTCGCTCCGGTGGCGTCGACGGCGGCGGCGAGGGCGTCCGGGGTGGCGGCGTCGACGTCGAGTCGGGTGATCCCGGCACGGTCGAGTGCGGCGTCCTCGGCGTCGTCGAGCCCGCGGACGCCCGCGACCACGACCGACGAGGCGGGGAGCACCGGCAACCCGGGGAACAGCTCGTCGGCGCGGTCGACCAGGATCCGGAGGGCTGCGGTCTCAGCGGCGACGGGTTGGGCGCGGTTGAGTGCGCGGTACCCGCTGGACCCGGCGATGCGGATGAACGCGGTGTCCGGGCCGAGGCCGACGGTCGCGCCGAGGACGCTCGCACCGTCCCCGCCGACGACGAGGACGGGTTCGCTGGCGACGCCGGTCTCCTCGGCCACGCGGTCGGCGACGGCGAGCACGGAGGTGTAGCGGGCGACGGCCGTCTCGAGCCGGTCGCCCGCGCCGGCGGGGACGTCGACCACGGTGGTGGACGCACGGGGGAGGTCGGCCGCGATCGCGGTCGCTCCGTCCCCGAGGCGCATCGCGCGCGACGACGCCGAACCCTGCCACTGACCGACCACGAGGAACTGCATCGTCTCAGTCTGTCAGCTGGGGTCCGGCGTCGTCCGGGAAGGTCGTCCGGGAACGTCAGAGGCTCGACGAGCCGCCCGACTTCAGCGCGGCGAGACGTGCCTCGACCTCGGCGTCCTTGCCGACGTCCTCGAGGCTCTCGAACTGGGCGTCGAGGCTCGACGACTGCAGTTCCTGCTGCCCGAGGACCTTGGCCTCTTCACGACGGACCTTCTCCTCGAAGCGACCGAGGTCGCTCGTCGGGTCGAGCACGTCGATGTTGCCGAGGGCGTCGTTGACCTTGGACTGCGCCTCGGCCGTCTTCGAGCGGGCGACGAGGTTGTCGCGCTTCGCACGGAGCTCCTCGAGCTTCTGCTCCATGCCGGCGAGCCCGGTCTTGAGCTTCTCGACCGCTTCGTTCTGCGAGGCGAGGTTCGGCTCGGCGTCCTTGACCTCCTGCTCGGCCGCGATCTGCTTGCCGATCGCGATCTTGGCGAGGTTGTCGAACTTGTCCGCCTCGGCCGTCTTGCCCTCGGCGCGGTACTTGTCCGCGGCGGTGGAGGCGTTGGCGGCCTTCTGGCCCCACTCGGACGAGGCGCGCTTGTCCTCTTCGTGGTCCTGCTCGAGCAGCCGCACGTTGCCGATCGTCTGCGCGATCGCCGTCTTCGCGTCGGCGATGTTGTTCGTGTAGTCACGCACGAGCTGGTCCAGCATCTTCTGCGGGTCCTCGGCGTTGTCGATGAGCTGGTTGATGTTCGCCCGCACGAGGGTGGAGATGCGGCCGAAGATCGTCTGCTTTGCCATTGCTGTTCCCTTTCCTGGAAGGTCTGACGTGGTGTGTCTGGTCTGTCGGGTGTGTGGTCTGGTCGTCGGGTGGGTCGGGGTCAGAAGCGGCCGCCGCCGGAGAACCCGCCTCCGCCGCCGCCTCCGCCGCCGCCGAAACCGCCCCCGCCGCCGAAGCCGCCGCCGCCCCCGAAGGAGCCGCCGCCGAAGCTGCCGCCGCGACCGCCGAGCAGGCCGCCGAGCACGATGCCGGTGACGAGGCCGCCGAGCTGGGCGCCGTTGCCGCCCCCACCGCCGAAGCCGCCGCCGCCGCCCCAGCCGCCCATGTCGTCGTTCGCCGAGTCCATCGCCGCGGCGGCGTACTGCTCGGCCGCCCGTGCTGCCTGCAGTGCCTGTCCGGGGTCGGTGGTGGCGAGCTGCACGGCGTCGTCGAGGGCGCGTTCGGCCTCGGACAGGCGGGTGCGCGCGGTCGGTCCGATGCCGCCACGGTGCAGCGAGATGTACTCGCGCGCCTGGCTGATCCGGTTCCGGGCGTCGCGCAGGGCGTCGTCGAGGGCGCGGGACGCCCGGCGCTGCTGCTCTTCGGCACCCCGGGCGGCCGCGATGGCCTGGTCGATCTCGGTGTTCGCCTTCGTGAGGGCGTCGACCGCGGTGATCGGGTCCTTCGGGTCGAACCCCTGCCGCAGCACGGTCTGCGCCCGGGTCACGGCCGCGGCGAGGTCGGGCCCGCCCACGGTGAGGGTCCGGGCCGCGGCGACGTCGCCCTCGATGTCGATGCGCATCGCCTCGGCGCGTGCGGTGGCCTCGGTGAAGGTGCCCTCGGCCGCGACCGCGCTGTTCGTGAGTTGCTGCACCTGGGCCAGGGCGTGCTGGGCGTCGCGCACGGCGACCACCGCTTCGCCCTTGTCGCCGGCCGCGATCGCCGCGGTGGCCGCGTTCGAGCGCTCGGTGGCGTAGGCGAGCACCTGGTGTGCCTGGTCGACGTTGTCGGCGACGGTCGCGAGGGTGCGGCCGGTGTAGTCCGCTCGGACGCGGTCGAGCGCGGCTGCTGCTGCGCCGACCGACGCCGGCGCTTCCGCGACGGCCTGGGCCAGCGCGACGGCTGCTTCGTCGACGCCGTCCTCGAGCGACCGGAGCTTGTCGAACGACTCGGTCTGTTCCTCGATCGCGGCGTGCGCCTGCTGGCAGATCGCGATGATCTGGTTCGCCCAGTCGGCACGCTGCTGGGGGGAGTCCGGGATCTCGTCGTCGAGCTGCTGCCGGAACGTGAAGGCCTTGCGCACGGCCTGCTGCGCAGCGGCGACGGCGTCGGCGAAGGGCTTCGCGGCGTCGGGACCGAACTGGGCCGTGGCGAACCCGACCTCTTGCTCGGCGGTGCGGAGCTCGTCGTCGATCGTCACGAGCGCGCCGCCGGCGGTGCGCTCGAGGTCGGCGAGGGACTCCTGCTGTGCCTGGGTGGCCGCGGCGGTCTTCCGCTTGTTGCGGGTGCGGATGACGAGCACGACGACGATCAGGCCGACGACGACGACGAGCAGCAGGATCCAGAGCCAGGTCAGGTTCGGCGGCGCCTGGGTGTCCGTCAGCCCGTTCGCGAACGCCACGGCCGCGCCGGACCAGTCGCCCTGCTTCAGCGCGGGGAGCAGGGAGTCGTTCACGGCGCTCTGCACGTCGGACTCGGAGATGGCGGTCTCGTTCGTCTGCTGCACGTCGTAGTTGCGGTCGTCGACGGCGACCGACAGCAGGATGCCGTCGGTGTCGATCTGGTTCTGCTCCATGACCGCGGAGCCCCACGCGGTGTGGTCCGTCGGATCGGTGAACGTGGGCACGAACACGACGTACAGCTGCGTCTGGGTCTCGGCGTACAGGTCCTGCACCGCCTGTTCGACCTGCGCCTGCTGCGAGGAGCTGAGGGCGTCGGCTTCGTCGAGGACGTACGCCCCACCCAGGTCGACGGGTGCCGTGGCCTGCGCGGTCGCCGCCGGAGCCAGGACGATCAGCATCGCCACGGCCGCTGCCGTGACGCGACCCCAGAGCCGCGCTGTCCCCCGTTCCGTCCTCGACCCGCCTGTGCCCGATCCGCGCTGGACCGTTCGCATCCGTCCTCCGTCCGTCGCCGGTCGGCGCCGTCGACGCCGTCCCGAACGGCGCCCTGAGAGCGCCGTCGCCCGGAGTCTATCCACGGCGCGCAAGCGACGGACGGACTCTCGGCGAACACTGTGGACAAGCCGATCCATGGGTGTCTTGTCCCCCGGAGCGGGGTAGGCTGGCGCCACTGTTCGACGACGAACGGAAGGGAACTGCAATGGAGCGAACCACGAGTACCGAGGTCGTCCCGCTCGAGGACGGCTACCACCGCGTCTCGACGCCGGCGACCGGCGTGATCGGCTTCGTGCGCGAGCACGACGGCCGCTACGAAGTGCTGCGCGGACGCGTCCGCCAGGCGACCCGATCCGAGGGTCTCTACAGCACGATGAACGTCGCACTGATCGCACTCACGCACGCGTAGCGACCACGGCCCTGGGCCGGCCATCCGCGCACCGTAGGCTGCGTGCGTGGGTGAGTCGGGCCTCCAGGCCGTCGTGGTGACGTTGTGCGCGACGGGTCCGGACCGCGCGGCCGACCGGGAGGCCCTGGTCGCCGCCGTCGCGGCGGCTGCGGCAGTCGAGACGGCCGCCGTGCGCGCGGGGCGCGTCTGCCCACACTGTGCCGGGACCGACCACGGTCGTCCTTGGGCCACGGTGCACGGCACGGCGTTCGGCGTCAGTCTGTCGCGCACGACCGGCGTGCTCGCGCTCGCGGTCACGCCGGGCACGGTCGGCGTCGACCTCGAGCGGGTGTCCCGCGTCGGCGCAGCACCGCTCGACGTCTTCACGCCCGGCGAACGCGAGCGCTCGGCCGGTGATGCCGGCTTGCTCGCGGCCTGCTGGGCGGCGAAGGAGGCCGTGCTGAAGCGCGACGGTCGGGGTCTGCGCGTCGATCCGCTGTCGGTCGACGTGGACGTCGCTGCCGGCACCGCGCGGTTCGAGGGGCGAGACCACCCGGTGACGGTCCACCGGCCGGCGCCCGACCTGGTGCTCGTCGTCGCGGCCGGCGGGCTGCCCGTCGTGGTCGAGGGGACGCTCAGCGGGGGAGTGTGAGCACCTCGGCGCCGTCCTCGGTGATCGCGATGGTGTGCTCGGTGTGGGCCGTCCGGGCTCCCGTGGCACTGCGGAGCGTCCAACCGTCGGCATCGGTGACGAGCACGTCGGTGTCCGCCATCACCCACGGCTCGAGCGCGAGCAGGAGGCCGGGCCGGAGCGTGTAGCCGCGGCCCGCGCGGCCCGTGTTCGACACGTGCGGGTCCTGGTGCATGGTCGAGCCGATGCCGTGGCCGCCGAACTCGACGTTGACCGGGTAGCCCGCACCCTCGAGCACGGTCCCGATGGCGTGCGACAGATCGCCGATGCGGGCGCCGGGGCCGGCGGCGGCGATCCCGGCGGCCAGGGCGCGCTCGGTCGCGTCGATGAGGGCCAGGTCCTCGGCGCGCGGGGTGCCGACGACGAAGCTCACAGCGGCGTCCGCGGCGATGCCGTCCAGCGACACCGCGAGGTCGAGGGTGAGCAGGTCGCCGTCGGCCAGCGCCCGGTCGTGCGGCAGCCCGTGCAGCACGGCGTCGTTCACGGCGGTGCAGATGTGGTGGCCGAACGGACCGCGGCCGAACGACGGTGCGTAGTCGACGTAGCAGGAGTCCGCGCCGGCGGCCTCGATCATCTGCTTCGCCCACCGGTCGATCTCGAGCAGGTTGGTGCCCACGCGGGTCCGTTCGCGCAGGGTCTGCAGGATGGTGCCGACGAGGGCTCCGGTGGCACGGGCCTTCTCGACCTCGGCGGGCGTCAGGATCTCGATCACGCGGATGATCATACCGGTATTACTATGTGGGGATGGTCCGTCTCCCGCTCCGCCCCGACGAGGTCGCGCGCGGTCGCCGTCTCGGCGCCCTGCTCCGCCGCGCACGTGGCCCACGGTCGATCGTCGACACCGCCCTCGCCGCCGGGATCTCGCCCGAGACCCTCCGCAAGATCGAGACCGGGCGGATCGCGACCCCGGCGTTCTCGACCATCGCGGCCGTCGCCGGCGTGGTCGGGCTGTCGCTCGACGCGGTCTGGTCCGAGGTCAGCTGCGACCCGGCCGACGGCGAGCTGGCTGGCTAGTCGACGCGCGGCGCGGGCAGCGCCGGTACCGACGCCTCGTCGATCCAGGGCCCGGTCACCGCTCGGACGTCCGCGACGGAACGGCCGGCGGCGTCGGCGAACGCACTGAGCACGTCGGGCACCGTCACCGAACCGTGCCGGTGCCGTTCGGTGATGCTGCGCAGCCCGGCGGTGAACGCGTCGTCGCCGAACGTGCGGCGGACGGCGTGCAGGGCGAGGGCCCCGCGCTTGTAGACCCGGTCGTCGAACATGTCCTTCGCGCCGGGGTCGCCGACGACGAGGTCCTCGGGCTGGTCGAGGAGCCCCTGCCGGTACTGCGCCGCGAGCACGTCGGCGGTGTCGCCGCCGTGGTGCTCGGACCACAACCACTCGGCGTAGCAGGCGAACCCCTCGTGCAGCCAGATGTCCTGCCAGCGGGTGACCGTCACCGAGTTGCCGAACCACTGGTGCGCGAGCTCGTGCGCGATGAGCCGGTCGGTGCCGTGCTCGCCGTCGACGTGGTTCCGGCCGAACACCGCGAGCCCGTGGGCCTCGAGGGGGATCTCGAGCTCGTCGTCGGTGACCACGACGCCGTACGCCGCGAACGGGTACGGGCCGAAGCGGTCCGAGAACAGCGCGAGCATCTCCGGCACCTGCCCGAAGTCGGTCTTCGCGGCGGCCGCCAGGTCGGCGGGGTGGTGCAGGGTCACGGGGACGACGGCGCCGCGGAGCCTCGTCGTGCGGTACCGCCCGATCTGCACCGTCGCCAGGTAGGTCGCCATCGGCTCGGTGGTCGCGTACGTCCACCTGGTGCCGATGCGGTCGCGTTCCTTGCCGAGCAGTGCACCGTTCGCCAGGACGTCGTACGCGGCCTCGGCGGCGATCTCGAACCGGTAGGTCGCCTTGTCGTCCGGTCGGTCGTTGCACGGGAACCACGAGGGCGCCCCCGTCGGCTGGGCCGCGACGATGACGCCGTCGGTGAGTTCCTCCCACCCGACCTGGCCCCAGGCGCTGCGGACGGGGCGCGGGTTGCCGCGGTACCGCAGGTGCACGGTGAACGTGGTGTCGGCAGCGATCGGCGACGCCGGGGTGACGGTGACCTTGTGCACCGCCTTCGACACCTTCTTCGCGCGGGTGCCGTCGACGTCGGCGCGCTCGACGCTCAGGCCGTGCAGGTCGATGACGATCCGGTCGAGGGGTTCGTGGGCTCGGGCGGTGATCGTCGCCGTGCCGTCGAGGCGGTTCGTGGCCACGCGGTAGTCGAGGCGGAGGTCGTAGTGCTCGGCGCTCCAGCGTCGGTCGCCGCTGTGCGGGGTGTACGGGTCGGCAGCGGGGGTGTTCGGCACGGTCCCAGTCAACCCCATGGCGCCGGTCAGTCCGCCACGGTGGCCGGTTCGGCTGTCCACGGAGCGATGGGGTTGCCGGACCAGCGGGACCCGGTGGGCACCTGCTCGCCGCGCATCACGAGCGAGGCCGGACCCACCGTGGCGCCCGTGCCGATGCCGGCGGCGGGCAGGACGACGCTGTGCGGCCCGAGGGTCGCGCCGGCGTCGAGCCGCACGGTGTCGAGCTGCATCACCCGGTCGTGGAACAGGTGGGTCTGCACGACGGTCCCGCGCGCCACCGAGGCGCCGGCCCCGATGGTGACGAGGTCGGCCTCGGGCAGCCAGTAGGTCTCGAGCCAGGTGCCGCGGCCGATCGTCGCGCCGAGGCTCCGCAGCCACGCCGCCAGGGCCGGGGTGCCGGTGGCCTGCTCGGCGAACCAGGGTCGGGCGACCGTCTCGACGAAGGTGTCCTGCACCTCGTTGCGCCACACGAACGACGACCACAGCGGGTGCTCCCGGGCGGTGATCCGGCCGACGAACGCCCACTTCGCGATCGTCGACACCACGGCGGCGACGGCCCCGGCGACGATGAGCACCGGTCCCGCCAGCAGCACCGTCCAGCCGACGCCGACCGTCGACCACAGCGCGAGCAGGGTGCTCGCCACCCCGAGGGCGATCGCGGCGGACACCATCGGGGCGACGAGCCGCAGCAGCTCCCAGCAGCCGCGGGCGACCTTGAGCCGCACGGGCGGGCGGAAGGTGCGCTCCTCGTCGAACTGCGTCGCCGCACGGCGCAGCCGCACCGGGGGCGAGCCGAGCCACGACGACCCGCGCTTGGCCTTCTTCGGCACGGCGGACAGCACCGCCACCAGCGCCTCGCGGGGGACCGAGCGTCCGGCGCCCGTCATCCCGCTGTTGCCGAGGAACGCCCGCCGCCCGACCTTCGACCGGCCGATCCGCACCCGGCCACCACCGAGCTCGTACGTGGCGACCATGGTGTCGTCGGCCAGGAAGGCGCCGGACGCGATCTGCGTCAGCGCGGGGATGAGCAGGACCGTCGAGATCTCCGTGTTCCGGCCGACCTTCGCCCCGAGCAGCCGCAGCCACACGGGCGTCACGAGCGAGGCGTACAGCGGGAACAGCAGCGTCCGCGCCGCGTCCAGTACCCGCTCCGTCGACCAGGCCTGCCAGCCGATCCGTGACCGCACGGGGTGGCGACCCTCGTGCAGCCCGATGCCGAGCAACCGCACCGACCCCACCACGAGCAGCGCGTACACGGCCCCGGCGACGACGGTCGCGAGCGGCACGGTCGCGAGGGCGCGCAGCACCGCGTCGCCGAGCGTCGATGCGCGCCCGACCAGGGCGACGGCGACCAGCAGCCCGACTGCGACACCGATCACCGGCAACCCGGCCACGGCCACGGAGCCGGCCCCGTACGCCAGCAGCCAGCGTCGACGCGACGGGGGACGGGCCTCCCGGCCGTGCCTGGCCGACCCGACGCGTTCGGCGGGCGAACCCGCCCAGCGCTGACCGGCGGGCACCCGGCCGGCGACGGCCGAGCCGGCCTCGACCTCGGCACCCGCGCCCACGTGCGCACCGGGCAGCAGCGTGGTGCGGCTGTGCACGACGGCGTCGTCGTCGACACGGACCCGGCCGAGCCGGAACACGTCACCGTCCACCCAGTGCCCCGCGAGGTCCACCTCGGGCTCGATCGACGCACGCTTGCCGATCGTGAGCATCCCAGTGACCGGCGGGAGCGTGTGCAGGTCGACGTCCGTGCCGATCCGCGCCCCGAGCGCACGGGCGTAGTAGCTGATCCACGGCGCCCCGGCGGTCGAGGGACCGTCGACCGCCTCGGCGATCCGCTCCGCCAGCCAGACCCGCAGGTGCACCGAGCCACCCCGGGGGTGGTCGCCAGGCCGGACCCCGACGAGCAGCAGCCGGGCCAGCACGACCGTGAGCGCCATCTTGCCGATCGGCGTCACGAACACCAGCAGCGCGACGACGAGCGCCGGCCAGGGGAGCACCGGCAGGAACGGCAGCGTCGTCGCGTGCAGCACCGCCGCGACCAGCGCCGTCCACGTCAGGACCCGCAACCCGCGCAGCACCTGCACCGGCAAGCCCAGCAACGTCATCGCGAGGCCCGTCGTCGGCGGGACCGGCGTCACGTCGCGTGATGCGGCCGCCACCGGACCGGACTCGTCCAACGCGGCCGCCAGCGCGCCGATGCGCGGGTGGTCGTAGACGTCGGCGACGGTCGTCGTCGGGAACCGCTCCCGGATCGCGGACACCAGCTGCGCCGCCGTCAGCGACCCGCCACCGTGCGCGAAGAAGTCGTCGTCGACGCTCGACACCGGCACCCCGAGGATCGCCGCCCAACGCTCCGCGATCCACGCCACCGTGTCCGGCAGCATCGCGGCGTCCGTCGCCCCGGGCAACGGCCACGGCAGCGCGGCACGGTCGACCTTGCCCGACGTCCGCGTCGGCAACGAGTCCACCACGGCGACGAGCGGGACGAGCGCCGCGGGCAGCTCCTGCCGCAACCGGGCGTTCGCAGCCGCGACGTCCACCGTGGCACCCGCCACCGGCGCCACGTACCCCACCAGCACCTGGTTGCCCGCCGGCGTCCGCTGCACCACGGCCGCACCACCGGCCACGTCGTCGAGCGCCTGCAGCGCCGCGTCGATCTCCCCGAGCTCGATGCGCCGACCACCGAGCTTCACCTGGTCGTCCGCACGCCCCTGGAACACGAGCCCCTCGGGGTCGTAGCGCACCAGGTCACCACTCCGGTACGCCCGGTCCCACCCGAGCTCCGGGAACGGCGCGTACTTCTCCGCGTCCTTCGCCGGGTCCAGGTACCGCCCCAACCCGACACCACCGATCACGAGCTCACCGACCCCGCCCGGCTCCACCCGCTGCCCGGCACCGTCCACGACCGCCAGGTCCCACCCGTCCAGCGGCAGCCCGATCCGGATCGGCTGGCTCCCGTCGAGCAGCGACCCGCACGCCACCACCGTCGCCTCCGTCGGACCGTACGTGTTCCACACCTCACGGTCGCGACTCGCGATCCGGGCGGCCAGTTCCGGCGGGCACGCCTCACCACCGAAGATGACCAGCCGCACCTGCTCCAACGCGTCGTCCGGCCACAGCGCGGCCAGCGTCGGCACCGTCGACACCACCGTGATCGTGTGCGCGATCAACCACGGCCCGAGGTCCACCCCCGTCCGCACCAACGACCGCGGCGCCGGCACCAACGCGGCACCGTGCCCCCACGCCAGCCACATCTCCTCGCACGACGCATCGAACGCCACACTCAGCCCCGCCAGCACGCGGTCACCGGGACCGATCGGCGCCGCCTGCAGGAACATCCGCGCCTCGGCGTCCACGAACGCCGCAGCACTGCGGTGGGTGACCGCCACGCCCTTCGGCACCCCGGTCGACCCCGAGGTGAAGATGATCCACGCGTCGTCGTCCAGGTGGGGGAGTTCGGCGCTCGCCGTGGGGTCCGTCACGGGCAGCTCGCCGCCGTCGCGGTCGCGCAGGACGCCGCCGGCCCCGATCACGCCGACGACTCCGGCCTCACCGAACACGAGGGTCGCGCGTTCCTCGGGGTCGTCGGCGTCGACGGGCACGTACGCGGCTCCGGCGGCGAGGACCGCGAGGACCGACAGGTACAGGTCACGCCCGCCGGAGGGGATCCGCACCCCGACCCGGTCACCCCGTCGGACTCCGCGGCGGGCGAGGTCGTCGGCCTGAGCGCGCACCAGGTCGAGCAGGGCGGCGTAGTCGACGGTGCCGGCGGGGTCCTCGAGCGCGGTGGCGGTCGGGTGGGTGGCCGCCGTCGCCGCGAGGACGTCGAACAGGGTCCGTGGTGCGGGGGCGTGCCCGCCGCGGGCGAGTTCGAGCTGCGCGTTCCCGGTGCCGGTGGTCATCGGTTCCCTCTTCCCGGTCGCGTGCAGGACGACCGGCCCGTGATCCTAGGGGACCGAGGTGTCGCGCTCGGAAACACGGGGTAGCGAGGGGCGCGCGGGCGCTTCGTGAGCAGAAACTGTCGAGTCGATTCCCCCGACTCGACCATTCCTGCTCAGCATCCGCGCGAACGCCGACATCGGCCACGACATGCGCAACCCATCCCGGAGAGTCTCAACGGAGGAAGGTCGCCGCAGGCGATGTCGCGCGCAGCTGACTGAGCGCAGCGAAGACAACTGCTTGCGCGGGAATGTCACAGTGCCCCCAGGAGGATTCGAACCTCCGCCCCTGCCTCCGGAGGGCAGTGCTCTATCCCCTGAGCTATGGGGGCCAAGGGGTGGAACAACCGTAGCAGGTCCGGCGCGGGCTCCTGGACAGCGCGTGTCGCGCACGAGACGCGGCTGCAGGGCGGACGGGAGGCACGGTGCGGGCCTACCTCGGGCCTCCCGTCCGCACCGTGCGTGCGTTTCGGGCCCGTGCGGGCTTGCGCGCTCCGTGCGGCGCTGCAAGCGCGCACCAGGCGTGCAACCTCGCACCAGGCGGCGGGCCCGGCACTGTGCGTGGTGGCCGTCGGACGGGAGGCGCGGTGCGGGCCCGCCACGGGCCTCCCGTCCGCACCGTGCGTGCGTTTCGGGCCCGTGCGGCGTTGCGCGCTCCGTGCGGCGCTGCAAGCGCGCACCAGGCGTGCAACCTCGCACCGGACGACGGACCCGGCGCCGTGCGTGGTGGCCGTCGGACGGGAGGCACGGTGCGGGCCCGCCACGGGCCTCCCGTCCGCACCGTGCGTGCGTCGCGGGCCCGTGCAAGGTTGCGCGCTCCGTGCGGCGCTGCAAGCGCGCACCAAGCGTGCAACCTCGCACCGGGCGGCGGACCCCGCACCGTGCCGGCGCGGTCGCCTCAGCCCGCGGGCGTCGCCGACGCCGACGCCGACGGCTGCAGCGCTGCGCGCACCGCGTCGACGACGGGCTGTGCGCCGCCGGGCTCCGTGAACAGCGTCGACTGCGTGGTGATCCAGTACGGGTCGGCGAAGGCGTCCGCGCGGCCGATGCCGTCGTTCAGCGCGAAGTAGCCCTCGACGCGGTAGGTGGGGACCGATCCGCCCCGGTCGTACAGCGCGTCCTTCAGGTTCGTGAGCGACTTCTCAGGCAGGTCGGCGACGGCCAGGGTGATCGTCTCGGTGTCGTCGTCGGTGGCGACGAACTGGCAGACGCGGCCCCGCTGCTTCGCGATCGTGGCGGCGGGGGAGCCCTTCGCCGGCGTGAAGGAGTCGTCGAGCGCGAAGGTCGTCCCGTACACGGACAGGGCCTCGGTCGGCAAGATCTCGGCGCAGGTCTGCGACACCGCCTTGCCGACCGGGGACGGGCTGGGCGTCGGGTCGCTGTCCCCGCCGCCCGAGCAGGCCGACAGGGCGAGTGCTGCTGCGGCGGTGACGACGGCGACGGAGCACGCCCGGGCACGGCTTCGGGTGGTCATCCCGACATGATGGCCCATCGTCCGGCGTGCACCTGGGTGTCCCGGTAGACTCGTCCGCCGTGACTCCTGCCGAACTCTCCGCCGCGTACCTGTCGATCCTGACCGGGATCGTCGAGCGACGAGGCGCGTCCGAGACCGTGACGATCGGGGACTCCCACGTGGTGCTCGAGCGTCCGAAGAACCGTGCGCACGGCGACTGGGCCTCGAACGCCGCCATGCAGCTCGCGAAGCGCATCGGCACGAACCCGCGCGAGCTCGCGACGGAGATCGCCGGCGAGCTGACCGAGCTCGACGGCGTGGCCTCGGTCGACGTCGCCGGCCCGGGGTTCATCAACATCACGCTCGAGGCCGCAGCGGCCGGTGAGATCGCCCGCACGATCGTCGAGGGCGGCGACGCCTTCGGGCACGGCGACCTGTACGACGGCGTCCGGATCAACCTGGAGTTCGTGTCGGCGAACCCGACCGGCCCGATCCACATGGGCGGCGTGCGCTGGGCGGCGGTCGGCGACAGCCTGGCCCGCGTGTTCCAGGCGCAGGGCGGCCTCGTCACCCGCGAGTACTACTTCAACGACCACGGCGCGCAGATCGACCGCTTCGCCCGCTCGCTCGTCGCGTCGGCGCTCGGTGAGCCCACGCCGGAGGACGGCTACGGCGGTGCGTACATCGCCGAGATCGCGGCCCGCGTCATCGCGACGCTCGACCCCTCGGTCGACGTGAAGGACCTGCCGCGCGACGAGGCGCAGGAACTCTTCCGGCGCGAGGGCGTCGACTTCATGTTCGCGGACATCAAGTCGTCGCTGCACGACTTCGGCGTGGACTTCGACGTCTACTTCCACGAGAACGCCCTGCACGAGTCGAAGGCCGTCGAGCGCGCCATCGCCCGACTGCGTTCGGCGGGCGTGATGTACGAGGCCGAGGGTGCCGAGTGGCTCCGCACGACCGACTTCGGCGACGACCGCGACCGCGTGGTCATCAAGTCCGACGGCGAGCCCGCGTACATCGCCGGCGACCTGGCGTACTACCTCGACAAGCGCGAGCGCGGCTTCGAGCGCAACCTGATCATGCTCGGTGCGGACCACCACGGCTACGTCGGCCGGATGATGGCGATGTGCGCCGCGTTCGGCGACGAGCCGGGCACGAACCTCGAGATCCTGATCGGGCAGATGGTCAACCTGCTCAAGGACGGCGAGCCCATGCGCATGTCCAAGCGCAACGGCACGATCGTCACGATGGAGGACCTCGTCGACGCCGTGGGGGTCGACGCCGGCCGGTACTCGCTCGTCCGGTTCGCCAGCGACACCGCAATCGACATCGACCTCGACCTGCTCACGAAGCGGACGAACGACAACCCGGTCTTCTACGTGCAGTACGCCCACGCACGCACCCAGTCCGTGGCCCGCAACGCCGAGGCCGCCGGGGTCGACCGCTCCGTGTTCGACGCCTCGCTGTTGACGCACGACTCCGAGGGTGCGCTGCTCGGCGCCCTCGCCGAGTACCCGCGCGTGGTGCGCCACGCCGCAGAGCTCCGCGAGCCGCACCGCATCGCCCGGTACATCGAGCAGCTCGCGGGCCTGTACCACCGCTGGTACGACGCCTGCCGCGTGACCCCGCTCGGCGACGAGCCGGTCACCGACCTGCACCGCACGCGCCTGTGGCTGAACGACGCCACCGGCCAGGTCGTCCGCAACGGCCTCGGCCTGCTCGGCGTGAGCGCTCCGTCCCGGATGTAGCGGAGCGGCGCCCCCCCCCGGAACCAGGTTCCGGACACAGCACCGCGGAATCCCGCGGTGCTGTGTCCGTTCCACGGTGTGGAAGAAACCCATCGCCCCGCCGCGCCCGCCCACCGGACGCACCCCGCGCCTCCAGGCAGGCTGACGGGACCACCTGGCAGGGTGGGACGCATGTCCGCCGCCACCGAACGCCCCCGCAAGCGCCGCCGCTGGCCCGTCGTCCTGATCGTGGTCGTCGTCGTGCTCGCCGCCCTCGTCGTGATCGCCGAGTTCGTGCTCCGCGGGGTCGTCGACCGCATCATCGCCCAGCAGGTCGAGCAGTCGCTGCCCGACGGCACCACGGGCCAGGTCGAGGCGCACGCCGACGGCATCGTCATCCCGCAGCTCATCGGGGGCACCCTCGACCAGGTCGAGATCACGTCCGAGAAGCTCACCGTCGACGGCATCCCGCTCGCCGCCGACGTCACCGCGAAGGACGTCCCCGTGGACGGCAAGGGCGACGTGCACGACGTCGACGGCACGGTCACACTGGCGTCGTCGAGCGTGAAGGACCTGTCGAAGTACAGCCCGCTGTTCGACCGGTTGTCCCTGGTGGACGGAGGCGTCGAGCTGTCCGGTTCCACGGCGGTGCTCGGCTACGACATCACCTACGCGGCGAAGGGCGACGTGGTCGCGCAGGACGACGGCCGCGGCATCACGATCACCCCGAAGAGCGTGCGGATCACGAACTCCGACCTCGGCCTCAAGGTGGACTCGATCCCCGGCGTCACGAACGTGCCGGTGCAGGTGTGCACGGCGCAGTTCCTGCCCGAGGCGCTCCGCGTGCGCTCGCTCGACGTCTCGAAGGCCGACGCGACGGTCCGCGTCACCGCGGACGCGCTGCCGCTCAACGAGCAGGGCCTGCAGACGGTCGGCAGCTGCGGCTGATCCCGTGGCTGCGTCACACGGACGGGAGGCCCGCCCCGCGTCGGTAGGATCGGGTCCCGTGAGCGAGAACCCCCTTGCACCGCCGCGACTGCGGTTCCCGACGGACGCCTCCGAGCTGGTGGACCGGATCTGGCCCGCGTCCGCGACGCGGACCGACGACGGCGACCTGGCGGTCGGCGGTGTCACCGCGACGGACCTCGTCCGGCAGTACGGCACCCCGCTGTACGTCGTCGACGAGCGTGACGTGCAGTCCCGTGCGGTCCGGGTGCGGAACGCGTTCACCGAGGCGTTCGAGGGCATCGGCACCCGGGCGCACGTCTACTACGCCGGCAAGGCGTTCCTGACGACCCAGGTCGTGGCGTGGATGGCCGAGGCCGACCTGCGCGTGGACGTCTGCACCGGCGGGGAGCTCGCGGTCGCCCTGGCCGCCGGGATCGACCCGGCGATGCTCGGCTTCCACGGCAACGACAAGTCCGACGCCGAGATCGCCCGCGCGGTCGAGGTCGGCGTGGGCACGATCGTGCTCGACAGCCACGAGGAGGTCCAGCGCGTCGCTCGCGCCGCTGCCGACGCCGGGGTCGTGCAGCGCGTCCGGATCCGCATCAACAGCGGCGTCCACGCGTCCACCCACGAGTACCTGGCGACCGCGCGCGAGGACCAGAAGTTCGGCATCCCGCTCACCGAGGCCGTCGCCGCGGCCGAGGCGGTGCGCGCCGAGTCGTCGCTCGTGTTCGTCGGGCTGCACTCGCACATCGGATCGCAGATCTTCGACGAGTCCGGGTTCCGCGAAGCCGCTCGACGCCTGATGGACGTGCACGCCACCCTCGTCGAGTCGGGCCCGGTGCCCGAGCTGAACCTCGGCGGCGGCTGGGGCATCGACTACACCGAGGCCGACTCCGCGTTCGCACCCGAGGACGTCGCCGACGCCCTCGCCGCGATCATCGCCGAGGCCTGCGCCGAGCGGAACATCCCGGTGCCCGAGGTCGCGGTCGAGCCCGGTCGCTACATCGTCGGGCCGGCGGGCATCACGCTCTACCGCGTCGGCACGATCAAGCCCGTCACGCTCGAGACCGGCGACGCGGACACCGGCCACGCCACCCGCACCTACGTGTCCGTCGACGGCGGGATGAGCGACAACGCCCGTCCTGCCCTGTACGGCGCCGACTACACCGCTCGCCTCGCCCGGACGTCCGAGGCGCCGGCCGTCCTCACCCGCGTCGTCGGGAAGCACTGCGAGAGCGGGGACATCGTGGTCAACGACGAGTACCTGCCGGGTGACGTCCAGCGGGGGGACCTGCTCGCCGTCGCAGCCACCGGGGCGTACTGCTGGGCGCTGTCGAGCAATTACAACCACGTGGGCCGCCCGCCGGTCGTCGCCGTGGCGGACGGCACAACCCGTATCCTCGTGCGGGGCGAGTCGATCGACGACCTCCTCGCCCGCGACACCGGGGTCCGCCCCGTGCCCCACGCCGGCACCGGTCGCTGACCCGACGAACAGGAACCAACTCCAGATGATCGAATACCGCAACGTCCGCGTCGCGCTGCTCGGGGCCGGCTCGGTCGGGTCCCAGGTCGCGCGGCTCCTGCTCGAGCACGCCGACGAACTCGCCTCGCGCGCCGGTGCCGGCCTCGAACTCGTCGGGATCGCCGTGCGCGACGTCGACGCCGCGCGCGACGTCGACCTGCCGAAGGACCTCTACACGACCGACGCCGAGTCGCTCATCCTCGGTGCCGACATCGTCGTCGAGCTGATCGGTGGCATCGAGCCCGCGCGCACGCTCGTGCTGCAGGCGCTGCAGTCCGGCGCGGACGTCGTGACCGGCAACAAGGCGCTCCTCGCGACCCACGGTCCGGAGCTCTTCGCGGTGGCCGAGCAGGTCGGCGCGCAGCTGTACTACGAGGCCGCCGTCGCCGGTGCGATCCCGATCATCCGACCGCTGCACGACTCGCTCGCCGGGGACCGCATCGAGCGGATCATGGGCATCGTCAACGGCACCACGAACTTCATCCTCGACCTGATGGACCGCGAGGGCGCGACGTTCGAGGACGCCCTGGCGACCGCGACCGAGCTCGGGTACGCCGAGGCCGACCCGACCGCCGACATCGAGGGCTACGACGCCGCGCAGAAGGCCGCGATCCTGGCCTCGCTGGCGTTCCACACCTCGGTGCCGCTCGCCGCCGTGCACCGCGAGGGCATCACCTCGGTCACCATCGAGCAGGTCCGCGCCGCGCGCAAGGCCGGCTACGTCGTGAAGATCCTGGCGACCGCCGAACGACTGACCGACGAGGACGGCCGCGAGGGCGTCAGCGCCCGCGTGTACCCGGCCCTCGTGCCGGAGTCGCACCCCCTGGCGAGCGTGCACGGCGCGAAGAACGCCGTGTTCGTCGAGGCCGAGGCCGCCGGCGACCTCATGTTCTACGGCGCCGGTGCCGGTGGCGTCGAGACCGCGTCCGCCGTCCTCGGCGACCTGGTGTCCGCCGCACGTCGGCACGTCATCGGCGGCCCGGGTGTCGCGGAGTCGACCCAGTCGGACCTGCCCGTCTTCCCGATCGGCACCGTGCGCACGCGTTACCAGATCACCCTGCACGTCACGGACGCCCCCGGCGTGCTGTCGACGGTCGCCGGCGTGCTCGCGAAGCACGGCGTGAGCGTCGAGACCGTCGAGCAGACCACCACGGGTGCCTCCGAGGGGACGGCAGCGCTCGTCATCGGGACGCACCTGGCGCGCGAAGCCGACCTGGCGGACACCGTCCGCACGCTCCGCGGCGAAGACGTGGTCCTGGACGTGACCAGCGTCCTGCGCTTCGTCGGCGCCTGACGCACCACGGGCCTCCAGGCCGACCGCGAACCACCACCAGACCGACCCACCGGACAGAGAGAGAAGCCTGATGGCCCACCAGTGGCAGGGAGTCCTGCGCGAGTACGCCGACCGACTCGACGTGACCGAGGCGACGCCGATCGTCACGCTCGGCGAGGGCGGCACGCCCCTCATCCCGGCTCGTCGGCTCTCCGAGCGCACCGGCGCCGAGGTCTACGTCAAGTTCGAGGGCATGAACCCGACCGGGTCCTTCAAGGACCGCGGCATGACGATGGCGATCTCGAAGGCCGTCGAGCACGGCGCGAAGGCCGTGATCTGCGCCTCGACCGGCAACACCAGCGCCTCGGCCGCCGCGTACGCCACGCACGCCGGCATCACCGCCGCGGTGCTCGTGCCCGAGGGCAAGATCGCCATGGGCAAGCTCAGCCAGGCCGTCGCCCACGACGCCCAGCTGCTGCAGGTCCAGGGCAACTTCGACGACTGCCTCGACATCGCCCGCGACCTGGCGGCGAACTACCCGGTGCACCTCGTCAACTCGGTCAACAACGACCGCATCGAGGGCCAGAAGACCGCTGCGTTCGAGGTCGTCGACGTCCTCGGCGACGCCCCGGACTTCCACTTCCTGCCGGTCGGCAACGCGGGCAACTACACCGCGTACTCCCGTGGCTACCGCGAGGACGTGGCCGCCGGTCGCACGACGAAGCTCCCGCGCATGTTCGGGTTCCAGGCCGCCGGTTCCGCACCGATCGTCCGTGGCGAGGTCGTCAAGAACCCCGACACCATCGCCTCCGCGATCCGCATCGGCAACCCGGCCTCGTGGCAGTTCGCCCTCGAGGCCCGCGACGAGACCGACGGCTACTTCGGCGCGATCTCGGACGAGGCGATCCTCGCCGCGCACCACATCCTGTCGGCCGAGGTCGGCGTCTTCGTCGAGCCCGCTTCGGCCATCGGTGTCGCCGGGCTGCTCGAGCGTGCCGACGCCGGCGTCGTGCCGAAGGGCGCGAAGGTCGTCATCACCGTCACCGGCCACGGCCTGAAGGACCCGCAGTGGGCCCTGCGCACCGAGGACGGCAGCGAGGTCACCCCGACGAGCGTGCCGGTCGACACCAAGTCGATCGCGGACGTGCTCGGACTGGTCGCGGCGCAGTGAGCCCCGACCGCTCGTCCGGACCGGGGGAGGGCGTCACCGCCCACAGTGCTGTACCGGCCGGACGGGCGGTCCACGCTGTGCCCGCCGGGCGGGCGGCCCACGTGTTGCCCGCCGGACGGGCCGTGCGCGTCCGCGTGCCGGCGACGTCCGCCAACCTCGGACCGGGGTTCGACTCGCTCGGTCTCGCGCTCTCGCTGTACGACGAGGTCGTCGTCCGGGTCCGTCCGGAACCCGGCGCCACCGTCACGGTGCAGGGCGTCGGTGCCGGCGAGGTCGCCACCGACGACACGAACCTGGTCGTGCGTGCCGTCCGCCGCGGCCTCGAGCACGCCGGCGTCGACCAGCCCGGCCTCGAGCTGCACGCCACGAACGCGATCCCGCACGGCCGCGGGCTCGGTTCCTCGGCGGCCGCGATCGTCGCCGGTCTGATGGCGGCCCGCGGGCTGCTCGAGGGCATCGTCGACCTGGACGCCTCGACCCTGCTCAGCCTGGCCACCGAGATGGAGGGGCACCCGGACAACGTCGCCCCCGCACTCTTCGGTGGGCTCACCATCGCGTGGATGACGGCCGAGGGACCCGCGTACAAGCGCCTCCTGGTGCACCGCGGCGTCGCACCGGTCGTGTTCGTGCCGACGTCCACGCTGTCGACGAAGCTCGCCCGCTCCCTGCAGCCCGAGAACGTCCCGCACGCCGACGCCGCGTTCAACGTCTCCCGTTCCGCGCTGCTCGTCGCCGCGCTCATCCAGAGCCCCGAGCTCCTGCTCGCCGCGACCGAGGACCGCCTGCACCAGGCGTACCGGGCGAGCGCGATGCCGGAGACCGACGCACTGATCGGCCTGCTCCGGCAGCACGGCCTCGCGGCCGTCGTGTCGGGGGCGGGACCGAGCCTGCTCGTGCTCGGCAGCGACCCGGCACAACGGCTCACGGCCGCGGATCTCGTCGCCCGACACGGGGAATCCGACTGGCGCGCGCTCATGCTGGCCGTCGATCTCGGTGGTGCTACAGTGGTGGCGCACTCGGCGCTCGAAGCCGAACCCGCGTAACCGCACGGTATGCCCGTCCTCAAGGACAGCGCCTGCGACGTCGCAGGGTCCGGCGCGCGGGTGTGCATCTCTTTCTGATCACCGAATCCCGGTCCGTCGTCTGAACGGCGGTCGATGCATACCCGTGCATCCGGGACGGTGGAAACTCTCCGCGTTCTGCGGTTCGAAAGGAAACACCGACCTTGACCGACAACAACTCCACCCCGGTGGAGATCCCCAGCGACCTGCGCGCCCTCCGCCTGCCGGAACTCCAGCGCATCGCCTCCTCGCTCGGCATCACCGGGCTCTCCAAGCTCCGCAAGGGCGACCTCATCGCCTCCATCGAGGACAAGCGCCCCGTCACGGACGACGTCCCCGCTGCGGCAGCGCCCGCCACGACCCCCGCCGCGGCGCCGGTGACCGAGCAGCCGACGCTGCCGGAGCCCGCCGCCGAGGCACCGACCGCTCCGGTCGCCGACCCCGAGGCACCCGCCGTCGAGTCCGAGCCGGCCGCGCCGTCGCGTGCCCGCCGTTCGCGCCGTGCGTCCTCCGGTGGCACCGTGAACGCCGGCCCGACCTCGGCCGCCGAGCACACCAACGCCGGCCACACCGGCACCGAGGACCTGCTCGCGGGCCTCGACCAGGTGCGTGCCGAGAAGGACGCCCAGGAAGCCGCCCAGACGCAGACCGGTGGGCAGCGTCGCGGCCGCGGCCAGCGCGGCGCCGACCAGCAGGCCCAGCAGCCGAACGAGTCGGCCGACCAGCAGACGCCGACCTCGGCACCCGCCCAGACCGACCAGCAGGCCCGCAGCGACCAGCAGGCGCGGACCGAGCAGCAGACGCGGACCGAGCAGCAGAGCACCGACGGCGAGTCGCAGGACCAGTCCGGTGCCGCCGACTCCGGCGAGCAGCACGACCAGAACGACCAGAACGGCGAGGGCGGTTCGCGTCGCGGCCGTCGCAGCCGTGGTCGCGGTCGTGGCCGTGGGCAGAACGCCGAGAACGGCGAGCAGAACGGCGAGCAGCAGGACGGCCAGCAGCACCAGCAGGGCGGCCAGCAGAAGCAGAACGGCGGCGACCAGCAGAAGCAGGCCGACGCCAAGCAGGCCGACGCGAAGCAGGGCGACGCCAAGCAGCGCGACCAGAAGCAGGACGACCGCGCCGAGCAGAAGCAGCAGGCGGCGAACCAGCAGAAGCAGAACGGTCAGCAGAAGCAGGGCCAGCAGGCCCAGCAGAACGCCGACGACACCGAGGGCGGCCGCAGCCGTCGCCAGCGTGACCGCAAGCGCGGCCGTGGCGGCCAGAACGACGACTTCGAGCCCGAGGTCACCGAGGACGACGTCCTGATCCCGATCGCGGGCATCCTCGACGTCCTCGACAACTACGCGTTCGTCCGCACCACCGGCTACCTGCCCGGACCGAACGACGTCTACGTCTCCCTCGGCCAGGTGAAGAAGTACCACCTGCGCAAGGGCGACGCCGTCGTCGGTTCGATCAAGCAGCCCCGTGACAACGAGCAGCAGAGCCGTCAGAAGTACAACGCGCTCGTGACCGTCGACTCGGTCAACGGCCAGACCGCCGAAGAAGCAGCGGCCCGTGTCGACTTCTCGGACCTCACCCCGCTGTACCCGAACGAGCGCCTGCGTCTCGAGACGGAGCCGGGCAAGCTGAGCACCCGCATCATCGACCTCGTGTCGCCGATCGGCAAGGGCCAGCGCGGCCTCATCGTCTCGCCGCCCAAGGCCGGCAAGACCGTCGTGCTGCAGGCCATCGCCAACGCCGTCGCGAAGAACAACCCCGAGGCGCACCTCATGGTCGTCCTCGTCGACGAGCGGCCCGAAGAGGTCACCGACATGCAGCGCACGGTGAAGGGTGAGGTCATCGCCTCGACCTTCGACCGTCCGGCCGAGGACCACACCACGGTCGCCGAGCTCGCCATCGAGCGTGCGAAGCGCCTGGTGGAGCTGGGCCACGACGTCGTG
Organism: Curtobacterium sp. PhB146; assembly: GCF_004342995.1. Taxonomy (NCBI): domain Bacteria; kingdom Bacillati; phylum Actinomycetota; class Actinomycetes; order Micrococcales; family Microbacteriaceae; genus Curtobacterium; species Curtobacterium sp. PhB146. The sequence goes on from NZ_SMBN01000003.1 coordinate 210,146, forward strand.
CTGCTGCTCGACTCGATCACCCGTCTGGGCCGTGCCTACAACCTGTCGACCCCGGCGTCGGGCCGCGTGCTCTCCGGTGGCGTCGACTCGGCGGCGCTCTACCCGCCGAAGCGCTTCTTCGGTGCGGCGCGCAACATCGAGGACGGCGGCTCGCTGACCATCCTCGCCACCGCGCTCGTCGAGACGGGTTCCAAGATGGACGAGGTCATCTTCGAGGAGTTCAAGGGCACCGGCAACATGGAGCTCCGCCTGAACCGTCACCTGGCGGACAAGCGGATCTTCCCGGCCGTCGATGTCAACGCCTCCGGTACCCGTCGCGAGGAGCAGCTGCTCTCCGCCGACGAGGTCAAGATCACCTGGCGTCTGCGCCGAGCCCTCGCCGGGCTCGACCCGCAGCAGGCCCTCGAGATCGTGCTGCGGAACCTCAAGGAGACGCAGTCGAACGTCGAGTTCCTGGTGCAGGTGCAGAAGTCGGTCCCGACGACCGGCGGCGCTCACCACAACGGTCACCAGGAGTAACGCGTGTTCGAGTCGGTGGCAGGGCTGCTGGCGGAACACGAGGACCTGACGCAGCAGCTGTCGGACCCCGCGCTCCACGCCGATGCGGCCCGGGCGAAGAAGGTGAACCGGCGCTACGCCGAGCTCAACCAGATCAAGTCCGCGTACGAGTCCTGGCAGGCGGCGGGGGACGACCTCGCCGCCGCCCAGGAGCTCGCGCGTGAGGACTCGGCGTTCGCGGACGAGGTCCCCGGGCTCGAGGAGCAGTTGGCGGAGCGCCAGGAGCGTCTCCGCCGGCTGCTCATCCCGCGCGACCCCGACGACGGGCGCGACGTGATCATGGAGATCAAGGGCGGCGAGGGCGGCGAGGAATCGGCGCTGTTCGCGGCCGACCTCCTGCGCATGTACTCGCACTACGCCGAGACCAAGGGCTGGAAGGTCGAACTCCTCGAGCGCACCGAGTCCGACCTGGGTGGCTACAAGGACGTCCAGGTCGCGATCAAGTCGAACACGACCGACCCGTCGCAGGGCGTCTGGGCGCACCTGAAGTACGAGGGCGGCGTGCACCGTGTGCAGCGCGTGCCGCAGACCGAGTCGCAGGGGCGCATCCACACCTCGACGACCGGCGTGCTGGTGTTCCCCGAGGTCGACGAGCCCGAAGAGGTCGCGATCAACCAGAACGACCTGAAGATCGACGTGTACCGGTCCTCCGGTCCCGGCGGGCAGTCCGTCAACACGACGGACTCCGCGGTCCGCATCACCCACCTGCCCACGGGCATCACGGTGGCGATGCAGAACGAGAAGTCGCAGCTGCAGAACCGTGAGGCCGGCATGCGCGTGCTCCGCGCACGCATCCTCGCGCGGCAGCAGGAGGAGCTCGACGCGATCGCCTCGGACGCGCGCAAGTCGCAGATCCGCGGGATGGACCGTTCGGAGCGCATCCGGACGTACAACTTCCCGGAGAACCGGATCGCGGACCACCGCACCGGCTACAAGGCGTACGACCTGGACCGCGTCATGAACGGTGCGCTCGAGCCCGTCGTCCAATCCGCCATCCAGGCGGACGAAGAGGCACGTCTGGCCGCCATCGGCGACCAGGACGCGTAACCGCTCACCCCGCCTGGAGGCCCGGCTCGTGTCCGACACGCCCCTCACGTTCGCCGCGGATCGCCTGCTCGAGCAGGCGGCCGCGGCGCTCGTCGCGTCCGGCGTCCCGACGCCCCAGGTCGACGCCGAGCTGCTGCTCGCGTGGGCGACCGACACCTCGCGCGGTGCGGTACAGGCCCGCGCGATGACCGGCGGCGCGATCGCTCCGGAGCACGTCGAGCGCTTCCGGCACGCGATCGCCCGGCGGAGCACCCGCGAGCCGCTGCAGCACATCACCGGGCAGGCGTACTTCCGAGCGCTGACCCTGGCGGTCGGACCCGGCGTGTTCGTGCCCCGTCCCGAGACCGAGGGCGTCGTGCAGTTCGGCATCGACGCGCTCCGAGCCGTCGCGGTGCCGGCGCCGATCGCTGTCGACCTCGGCTCCGGCAGCGGTGCGATCGCCATCGCCATGGACACCGAGGTGCCGAACGCCGTCGTGTACGCCGTCGAACGGTCGCCCGAGGCCCTGCCCTGGACTCGCCGGAACACCGACGCCCACGGCGGCACGGTGCGACTCGTCGAGGGCGACCTCGCCGACGCGCTGCCCGAACTCGACGGCACCGTGTCCGTCGTGGTGTCGAACCCGCCGTACGTGCCGGACGACGCGATCCCGATCGACCCCGAGGTCCGCGACCACGACCCCGCGATGGCGCTGTACGGCGGACCGGACGGCCTCGACGCCGTGCGCGCCCTGGCCGAGACGGCGTGGCGGTTGCTCGTGCCCGGCGGGGTGCTCGTCATCGAGCACGCCGAGCCGCAGGGCGCCGGCGTCCGCGAGGTCCTGGCGCGTCGGGGGTTCCGGACCCCGGAGACGCACGTCGACCTGACGGGTCGCGACCGCACGACCACCGCGACCCGGTAGGCGGACGCACCCCGGGCCTCCCGGTCGGTGTGTCGGTCAGGCGACGGGGGAGGCCTCGCGCTGCTGCGCGACGAAGGCGCGGACGTGCTCGCGCAGGTCGGTGTCGCGCTCGACCAGGACCGCGTGGATGCCGACGCTCCGGGCACCCGCGATGTTCTCCGGCATGTCGTCGGCGAAGAACGTGCGCTCGGCGGGCACGTCGTGGTGCTCGAGCGCGCGGAGGAAGACCTCGGGCTCGGGCTTGCGGGCGCCGAAGTTGCTCGACGTGTCCAGGTGCTCGCCGAACAGCCCCGGCAGTGACGGTGCCCACTGGTGGATCCACCGACCCGCGAGCGGCCCGTTGTTGGTGAGCAGGCCGACACGCCCGTGCTCGCTCGCGATCCGGACGGCCTCGATGCGCTCCGGCAGCTCGGTCATCGCGGAGCCGCGGATCCGGGCCCACTCGGCCTCCGGGACGTCGCACTCCATCGCCCGCTCGAACGCGGCGAGGTACTCGTCGCCGTCGGCGAAGCCACCGGCCTCGGCACGCATCTCGTGGCCGCAGTCCCACCAGCGGCGTCGGAGCTCCTCGAACTCGTGTCCGGTGAACTCGGAGAGTGCGGCCATCCGCACCTGCCAGTCGTACCGGACCAGGACGTCGTCCATGTCGAAGAGGAACAGGAGGTGGGGCGCAGGGGTCTCGTTCACGATGTCCTCCATTGTGTCGCACTATCATCGTCGAGTCATGGCATCCCGATACGACTGCACCGACTCCGACGGGCTCCTGACCGGGATGCGGCTCGCACGTGCCGCCCTCGGGCGCGGAGACCTCGTCGTCGTCCCCACCGACACCGTCTACGGCCTCGCCGCGGACGCCTTCAACGCGGTCGCCGTCCAGCGGCTGCTCGACGCGAAGGGCCGGACGCGGCAGTCGCCGCCGCCGGTGTTGATCCCCGGCCCGCCGACGCTCGACGCGCTCGCGAGCGACGTGCCGCAGCAGGTGCGCGACCTCGTCGCCGAGTTCTGGCCCGGCGGCCTGACCGTGATCCTGCGCGCGCAACCGTCGCTCGACTGGGACCTCGGCGAGACGCGGGGCACGGTCGCCCTGCGGATGCCGGACTCGCGGATCGCGCTCGAGCTCCTGCAAGAGGTCGGTCCGCTCGCGGTCTCGTCCGCGAACTCGACCGGCGACCCGGCCGCGATGGACGTCGATGCCGCGGAGCGGATGCTCGGCGACAGCGTCGCCGTGTACCTGGACGGCGGCGCGATCGGGGAGCACGAGGGCTTCGAAGCCTCCACCGGCTCGACGATCGTCGACGCGACGGGGCTGTCGGACGGCGGGAAGCTCCGCATCGTCCGACACGGGGTGATCTCCGACGACGAGATCATCCGGGTCGTCGGAGCCGACCTCGTCGGATGAAGTACTACCTGCTGGCGGGGGCGATCGCCGCGGTCGTGAGCTTCCTGGTCAGCGTGCTGGTGTGGAAACTCGGGCTGAAGTACAAGTGGTACCCCCAGGTCCGCGAGCGCGACGTGCACCGCACGCCGACTCCGCGCCTCGGCGGGATCGCGATGTACATCGGCGTCATCGTGTCGCTGTTGGCGGCGTGGTTCCTGTTCCCGTCGATCGCGGGGACCGACTACTTCCGGCTCGTGTTCTCCGAACCCGGGCGCGTGCTGGCGGTGCTCGGGGGCGCGACGATCATCGTGGTGCTGGGTGTCGCTGACGACATCTGGGACCTCGACTGGATGACGAAGCTCGCCGGGCAGATCATCGCCGCGGGCATCCTCGCCTGGCAGGGCGTCGCGATCGTGTCGCTGCCGATCGGCAACACCCTGGGCGTGGGCTCGTCGTACATGAGCCTGATCTTCACGGTGCTGGCGGTGGTGCTCGTGATGAACGCGGTGAACTTCATCGACGGACTCGACGGCCTGGTCGCCGGGGTCGCGATCATCGCCGGCGGGGTGTTCTTCCTCTACACGTTCTTCATCAACCGCGTGGTCGTGCAGACCGAGTTCTTCTTCAACCTGCCGTCACTGCTGACGGCGGTGCTCGTCGGGTCCTGCTTCGGGTTCCTCATCCTCAACTGGCACCCGGCGAAGCTCTTCATGGGCGACGCCGGAGCGCTGCTCGTCGGCTTCCTGATGGCCACGAGCGCGGTGTCGGTCACGGGCAACATCGACCCCGCCGCAGTGCAGACACGCCAGGCGCTGCTGCCGGCGTTCATCCCGATCCTGCTGCCCTTCGCGATCCTGATCGTGCCGATCCTGGACTTCGGCCTGGCGGTCACCCGGCGGCTCAGCGCCGGCAAGTCACCGTTCTCGGCCGACCGCAAGCACCTGCACCACCGTCTGCTCGACATGGGGCACTCGCACTTCCACGCCGTCCTGATCTTCTACGCGTGGACCGCCACCGTCGCGGTCGGGTGCCTGCTGTTCCTGTTCGTGGACTGGTACTGGGTGGTCGCCTTCGTCGCGGTCGGCTTCACCGTGTGCGCCGTCGCCACGTTCGCGCCGCTCGGCCGGAAGCGCACCGAGATCGCTGCCCAGACCGCCAACCGTTCCGCCGCCGTGGTGGACGCCAGCCTCGACCCGCTCGACCGGGCCGCCAACGACCGCACGATCCCAGGAGACATCACGTGACCGCACCGAACGCGCTCGACCACGTCCGGCCGGTGTTCCGCCGCATCATCACGTGGGGCGCCGTGCTCGCGGTCGCCCTGGCGATCGTCGGGGGAGTCGTGGGGCTGCTCGTCGCCGACACCCCCGGGCTCGTCGGCGGCCTGCTCGGAGCCGTGCTCAGCGTGGTGTTCCTCGGCCTCACCGCGGTCAGTGTCCTCGTCGCGCTGCGTGTGTCCAAGGGGCAGATGATCTCCGGGGCCTTCTTCGGCATCGTGATGGGCACCTGGCTGCTCAAGTTCATCGTCTTCATCGTGCTGCTCGTGGCGCTGAAGGACCGCACCTGGGTGGACTTCCCGGTGCTCGCGATCGTGATCATCGCGGGGGTCGTCGGGTCCCTGGTCATCGACGTCGTCGCGGTGGCGAAGGCCCGCATCCCGATCGGCGTGCAGCTGCCCGGCGACGGGTCCGGTGGCTCCGCGGACGCTGAGAACCCGACCCCCCGCAACTGAGAAGCCGGGAAGCCTCTCGCACCTGATAGGCTTCTCGGAGTCCGTCACCGGAGCCTTTCGCTCGGAGCGGGCAAGCCTCCACAACGTCCACCATCGCGTGCCATGATGTGCGCGCGCCGACACAGGAGACAGCGCTGCTATCCCACGCTCTTCCCCTGTCCCTCTCTGCTGCGGTTGACACCGTTGCGGCGGGGAGCAGCAAGGCCGCCGAGTTCCATGGTCCGTCGATCAACGAGTTCTTCCCGGATGCGATCTTCTTCGCAGGGACGCCGTTCGAGATCGATCGGGTCGTCCTCATCCGCTTCTTCGCCGTCGCCGTGCTCCTGGTGTTCGCCTTCGTGGGAACCCGCGCGCTGAAGCTCGTCCCGAACCGCGGTCAGGCGTTCATCGAGTACGCGTTCGACGTCGTTCGTCGCAACACCTTCGACAACCTCGGAGAGAAGGACGGCAAGCGATTCCTGCCGCTCCTGGCGACGATCTTCTTCGGCGTGCTGTTCATGAACCTGACCGGTCTGATCCCGGGCATGAACCTCGCCGGCACCAGTCGCATCGCGATGCCGATGATCCTCGCGATCGTCGCCTACGTCGCGTTCATCTACGCCGGCCTCCGCAAGCACCCGGGCACGTTCCTCCGGAACTCGCTCTTCCCGCCCGGGGTGCCGTGGTTCCTCTACATCATCGTGACCCCGATCGAGCTCGTCTCGACCTTCGTGCTCCGTCCGGTGACGCTCACCCTGCGACTCCTGATGAACATGGTCGTCGGGCACCTGCTGCTCGTCCTGTTCTTCTCGGCCACGCAGTTCTTCTTCTTCGACGCTTCGCTCGGCTTCAAGGCCTTCGGCGTCGGGACCCTCGCGTTCGGCATCGCGTTCAGCTTCTTCGAGATCCTCGTCGCGCTGCTGCAGGCCTACGTCTTCATGCTCCTCACCGCCGTCTACATCCAGCTGGCGCTGGCTGACGAGCACTGATTCCTCACTGACCCCCTACGGGACCGGCAACCGTCGGACCCGCACCTCGAAAGGAAAACACGTGGACGCAACGACCGTTCTCGCGGAGATCAACGGCAACATCGCGACGGTTGGCTACGGCCTCGCTGCGATCGGCCCGGCCATCGGTGTCGGCATCGTCGTCGGCAAGACGATCGAGTCCGTCGCCCGCCAGCCCGAGCTCCAGGGCCGCCTGACGACCCTCATGTACATCGGTATCGCCTTCACCGAGGCCCTGGCCTTCATCGGCATCGCCACGTACTTCATCTTCACCAACTAAGGTTCCTCGATGCACAACGCACTCATCATCGCGGCGGAGGAGACGCACAACCCCCTCATTCCGCCGGTGTACGACATCGTGTGGTCCGCGGTGGCCTTCGTCATCATCTTCCTGGTGATGTGGCGTGTCGTCACGCCGCGCATCACGAAGATGCTCGATGAGCGCACTGAGGCCATCGAGGGTGGCATCAAGAAGGCAGAGGCTGCTCAGGAGCAGGCCGCTGCTGCGCTCGACGAGTACAACAAGCAGCTCGCCGACGCCCGCTCCGAGGCGTCCCGCATCCGTGAGCAGGCCCGCGCCGACGCCACGGCGATCGGCAACGAGGTCCGCGAGCAGGCAGCGGCCGATGCAGCACGCATCACGGCCAACGCCCAGGCGCAGATCGAAGCCGAGCGTCAGAGCGCCGTCCAGTCCCTCCGGTCCGAGGTGGGCACCCTTGCCCTCGACCTCGCGTCCGGTGTGATCGGCGAATCGCTCAAGGACGACGCCAAGTCGTCGGCAGTCGTCGACCGCTTCCTCGCCGACCTCGAGGCCTCGCAGGCCACGAAGACGGGGGAGCACTGAGCATGCGCAGCGCTACCAGAGAAGCACTCGCGTCCACCAGGGCGGTGCTCTCGGACCTCGGTTCGAGCGCCGACCTGGCCGTGGGTGCCGAGATCCTCGCCTCCGGGCGTGCGATCGCCGGTGCGCCGCAGCTGCTCGGGCTGCTGTCCGACCCGACGGCCGACCCGGCCGGCAAGAAGGTCCTCATCGACCGCGTCTTCGCCGGTCAGTCGCACGCGACTCGTGCGGTCCTGACCGCGGTGGCCGGCTCGCGCTGGTCCTCGCACCAGGACCTGCTCGCCGGCATCGAGGACGCGGGCATCCGCGCCGTCGCCGCCACCGCGGGTACCGACTCGCCGATCGAGTCCGAGCTGTTCGCCTTCGAGACCGCTGTCCGTTCGGACGCCGGCCTCGAGCTGGCACTCGGCACGAAGCTCGGCAGCGCGGAGCAGAAGGGCGCGCTCGTCGAGCGGCTCCTCGGCCCCAAGGCGTCGCAGCAGACCGTGACGATCGTCTCCGCGCTCGTGCAGCAGCCTCGCGGCCGCCGCATCGGTGAACTCGTCCGCGATGCCTCGCGCATCGTGGCCGAGCAGGACGGCAAGCTCGTCGCGACCGTGGTCACCGCCACGGCACTCACGACCGCCCAGTCGGCACGCGTTGCACGCGGGCTGGCCGAGCGCTACGGCAAGGACATCAGCATCAACCAGGTCGTCGACCCCACGGTCGTCGGCGGGGTCCGGGTGCAGATCGGCGGCGACGTCATCGACGGCACCGTGTCCACGCGGCTCTCGGAGCTCCGGCTCCAGCTCGCCGGCTAGGCGTACGGTCGAAGCCGCTCCTCCCAAGTCCACAACGGGAACTGCCGAGTCCGGCAGCGTCACCCTCTCGGAGCCGAAGGGCCCCGGAAAACCACAAGGAAAATCCCATGGCAGACATCACCATCAGCCCCGATGAGATCCGTGATGCCCTGAAGGACTTCGTCTCGAACTACGAGCCGACGAAGGCCTCCACGGCCGAGGTCGGGCACGTCACCGACGCCGGCGACGGCATCGCGCACGTCGAGGGCCTCCCCGGCGTCATGGCCAACGAGCTCATCCGCTTCGCGGACGGCACGCTCGGCCTCGCGCAGAACCTCGATGAAGACTCGATCGGCGCCATCGTGCTCGGCGAGTTCGCCGGCATAGAAGAGGGCATGGAGGTCACCCGCACGGGTGAGGTCCTCTCCGCCCCCGTCGGCGACGCCTTCCTCGGCCGTGTCGTCGACCCGCTCGGCGCCCCGATCGACGGTCTCGGCGAGATCGCTGCCGAGGGCCGTCGCGCCCTCGAGCTCCAGGCTCCCGGCGTCATGGCCCGCAAGTCGGTCCACCAGCCGCTGCAGACCGGCATCAAGGCCATCGACGCGATGATCCCGGTCGGCCGCGGTCAGCGTCAGCTGATCATCGGCGACCGCCAGACCGGCAAGACGGCCATCGCGATCGACACGATCATCAACCAGAAGGCCAACTGGGAGTCCGGCGACGAGGACAAGCAGGTCCGCTGCATCTACGTCGCCATCGGTCAGAAGGGTTCCACGATCGCCTCCGTCAAGGGTGCGCTCGAGGACGCCGGCGCGATGGAGTACACCACCATCGTCGCCGCCCCCGCGTCCGACCCGGCCGGCTTCAAGTACCTCGCCCCGTACACCGGCTCGGCCATCGGCCAGCACTGGATGTACTCCGGCAAGCACGTCCTCATCATCTTCGACGACCTGTCGAAGCAGGCCGAGGCCTACCGCGCCGTGTCGCTCCTCCTGCGTCGTCCGCCGGGGCGCGAGGCGTACCCGGGTGACGTCTTCTACCTGCACTCCCGTCTGCTGGAGCGTTGCGCGAAGCTGTCCGACGAGCTCGGCGCCGGTTCGATGACGGGTCTCCCGATCATCGAGACCAAGGCGAACGACGTCTCGGCGTACATCCCGACCAACGTCATCTCCATCACCGACGGCCAGATCTTCCTGCAGTCGGACCTCTTCAACGCGAACCAGCGTCCGGCCGTCGACGTGGGCATCTCGGTGTCCCGCGTCGGTGGTGACGCCCAGGTGAAGTCGATCAAGAAGGTCTCCGGCACGCTGAAGCTCGAGCTGGCGCAGTACCGCTCCCTCGAGGCGTTCGCGATGTTCGCGTCCGACCTCGACCAGGCGTCGCGTCGTCAGCTGGACCGTGGTGCCCGTCTGACCGAGCTCCTCAAGCAGCCGCAGTACTCGCCGTACCCGGTCGAGGAGCAGGTCGTCTCGATCTGGGCCGGCACCAACGGCAAGCTCGACACCGTCCCGGTGCCGGACGTGCTGCGCTTCGAGTCCGAACTGCTCGACCACCTGCGTCGCAACTCCGAGGTCCTGACGACCCTGCGCGAGACGAACCAGCTCAGCGACGAGACCGTCGCCGAGATGTCGAAGCAGATCGACGAGTTCACGAAGAGCTTCCAGACGAGCGACGGCAAGACCCTCGGCTCCGAGCAGTTCGACGCGGCAGACTCCGAGGACGTTGACCAGGAGCAGATCGTCAAGGGTCGTCGCTAGATGGCAGCGCAGGTCCGGGTCTACCGACAGCGAATCAAGTCCGCGAAGACCACGAAGAAGGTCACTCGCGCGATGGAACTGATCTCGGCGTCGCGGATCCAGAAGGCGCAGGCCCGCATGGCTGCGTCCGGCCCGTACTCGCGAGCCGTGACGCGTGCGGTGTCGGCCGTGGCGACGTTCTCGAACGTCGACCACGTGCTGACCACCGAGCCGGAGTCCTCGACCCGTGCGGCCGTGGTGCTCTTCACCTCGGACCGCGGCCTGAACGGCGCGTTCAGCACGAACGTCCTCAAGCAGGGCGAGGAGCTCGCCTCCCTGCTCCGCAGCGAGGGCAAGGACGTCGTCTACTACCTGGTCGGCCGCAAGTCCGTCGGGTACTTCGCGTTCCGTGAGCGTGCGTCGGAGCAGCAGTGGGTCGGCAACACCGACCAGCCCGAGTTCTCGACGGCCAAGGAGATCGGCGACGCCGTCGTGGCGAAGTTCCTCCAGGACACCGCAGAGGGCGGCGTGGACGAGATCCACATCGTGTTCAACCGGTTCCTCAGCATGGCGACGCAGGAGCCGCAGGTCGTTCGCCTGCTGCCCCTCGAGGTCGTCGAAGGGGTCGAGGAGCCCGAGGGCAACGAGCCCCTGCCGCTCTACGAGTTCGAGCCGGACGCCGATGCGGTGCTCGACTCGCTGCTCCCGGTCTACATCGAGAGCCGCATCTTCAACGCCATGCTGCAGTCGGCTGCTTCCGAGCACGCCGCGCGTCAGAAGGCGATGAAGGCGGCCAGCGACAACGCGGACTCGCTGATCCGTGACTTCACCCGACTCGCGAACAACGCGCGTCAGGCGGAGATCACGCAGCAGATCTCCGAGATCGTCGGCGGCGCCGACGCCCTCTCGTCGAAGAAGAAGTAGTCCGCGTCGTTCGCGGACAGATACCCACCCTCAGGAAGGCACCAGCCATGACCGACACCGCAACCACCGCGGTCGAGACGTCGTCGGCGCCCGGTGTCGGCCGGATCGCCCGTGTCACGGGTCCCGTCGTCGACATCGAGTTCCCCCACGACGCAATCCCGGAGATGTACAACCTCCTGTTCACGACCATCACCATCGGTGACTCGTCGCAGGAGATCGGCCTCGAGGTCGCCCAGCACCTGGGCGACGACCTGGTCCGTGCCATCTCCCTGAAGCCGACCGACGGCCTGGTCCGTGGCCAGGAGGTCCGTGACTCGGGCGCTCCGATCTCGGTCCCCGTCGGCGACGTCACCAAGGGCAAGGTCTTCGACGTCCTCGGGAACGTGCTCAACACGGACGAGAAGCTCGAGATCACCGAGCGCTGGCCGATCCACCGCAAGGCCCCGGCCTTCGACCAGCTCGAGTCGAAGACCTCGATGTTCGAGACCGGCATCAAGTCCATCGACCTCCTCACCCCGTACGTGCAGGGTGGCAAGATCGGCCTCTTCGGTGGTGCGGGCGTCGGCAAGACGGTCCTCATCCAGGAGATGATCCAGCGCGTTGCGCAGGACCACGGCGGTGTGTCGGTGTTCGCCGGTGTCGGTGAGCGCACCCGTGAGGGCAACGACCTCATCGGTGAGATGGAAGAGGCGGGGGTCTTCGACAAGACGGCCCTCGTGTTCGGCCAGATGGACGAGCCGCCGGGAACGCGTCTCCGCGTGGCCCTGTCGGCGCTGACGATGGCGGAGTACTTCCGCGATGTCCAGAAGCAGGACGTGCTCCTCTTCATCGACAACATCTTCCGCTTCACGCAGGCCGGCTCCGAGGTCTCGACGTTGCTCGGTCGCATGCCGTCCGCCGTGGGCTACCAGCCCAACCTCGCCGACGAGATGGGTGTGCTCCAGGAGCGCATCACCTCGACGCGTGGTCACTCGATCACCTCGCTGCAGGCGATCTACGTGCCGGCTGACGACTACACCGACCCGGCTCCGGCCACCACGTTCGCGCACCTCGACGCGACCACCGAGCTCTCGCGTGAGATCGCGTCGCAGGGTCTGTACCCCGCGATCGACCCGCTGACCTCGACGTCGCGGATCATGGACCCGCGGTACCTGGGCGCCGACCACTACGAGACGGCCACGCGCGTCAAGCAGATCCTCCAGAAGAACAAGGAACTGCAGGAGATCATCGCCATCCTCGGTGTCGACGAGCTCTCCGAAGAGGACAAGATCACGGTCGAGCGCGCTCGTCGTATCCAGCAGTTCCTCTCGCAGAACACGTACATGGCGAAGAAGTTCACGGGCGTCGAGGGCTCCACGGTGCCGCTCAAGGACACGATCGAGTCCTTCCGCGCCATCGCCGACGGCGAGTTCGACCACGTTGCGACGCAGGCGTTCTTCAACGTCGGTGGCATCAACGACGTGGAAGAGAAGTGGGCACAGATCCAGAAGGAGAACCGCTGACATGGCGGGTCTCAACGTGAGCGTCGTCTCGGCCGACCGTGAGGTCTGGTCGGGCGACACCACCATGGTCGTCGCACGCACGACAGAGGGCCAGATCGGCATCCTCGCGGGACACGAGCCGATGCTCGCGATCCTCGCGCAGGGTCAGGTCCGCATCACGCGGGCTGATGGGTCGACCGTCGCGGTCGACGCCGAAGACGGCTTCCTGTCGGTGGAGCACGACACGGTGACGATCGTCGCGCGGCAGGCCGCGCTGGCGTCCTGACCGGACTGACCGTCCTCCTCCCGCCTTCGGAGACGAAGCGGGAGGGTGGGGACACGAGCCGCACGCTCGATCTGCGTGCACTCTCGTTCCCGGAACTGGCCGAAGAGCGGGCCGCGGTGATCACCGCGGCCCGCTCTGTCAGTTCCGGGGAGTCCTCGGCCAGGACGGCTCTGAAGCTCGGCCCGAAGTCGATCGCCGAACGGTTCCGCAACCTCGAACTCGACACGTCGGGCACGATGCCGGCGATCGAGCGCTACACGGGGGTGCTCTACGACCCCCTCGGCGCGCAGACCGCCGACGCGTCGACGCGGGCGTGGTGGCACGACCACGTGGTCGTGCAGTCGGCCATGTTCGGACCGATCGGTGCTGGTGACCCGATCCCGGCGTACCGCCTGTCGCACGACTCCCGGCTCGGGACGATCCGATTGGCGTCGCACTGGCCCGCGGCCTCGTCCCGGGTCCTGGCCGAGCGGGCGGACGGCCTGGTGCTCGACCTCCGGTCCGAGGGCTACCGCCAGCTCGGTCCCGTCCCGGAGGCGGTCGCCCCGCGCGTCGTGAGCATCGACGGCTCCGGTCGGCGGCGGGCGTTGAACCACTGGAACAAGACGGCGAAGGGCCGACTGGTCGCGTTGCTCGCGCGCACCGGAGCGGTCGTCACGGCCATGGACGACCTTGTGGACTGGGCCGCCGCGAACGGCGTCGTGGTCGAACGCAGCGACTCCGGCTGGGACCTGGTCGCCGAGAGCCTGGAACCCGTCACCGTCTGATCAGCGCCCCGGTCCGTCCTCCACAGGTCGGGCCGGGGCGCTGCTGTCCACAGGTGGTCGGTTCGTGCCTGACTGGAGGCCCGGATCACGCTTCGATGGCGTGCATGATCCCCTTGACGGCACACACCCCCGACCACACCGCAGTCCGGTTCCCTCGCGAGATCGCGGCGGCGGTCACCCTCCCGGCAGCGGCCGCAGCGCTGGTCACGTCCGGCGTCGGCGCTTGCTCCCGCGTCGGCGCGATCGCGATCGTCACCGCCTGCGGTGCGCTGTCGACCCGCATGGCGCTCATCCCGTTCCTCGCCGCCCGAGACCAGCCGGATCCGCGGGCCATCCGGGGGTTCGACCCGTTCGACGAGCCGACGCCGCCGGCGTTGCACGGCCTCGGACCGGAACCGGACCGTGCTCGTCTGCGCACGGCTGGCGACCGGTGTGCCGAGGCCTGGCGGGTCTGGCGCGCCGAGGGTGGTCAGGTGGACTGTACGGCCGGAGCCGCCGGTGCGCTCGCACTCGGGGCCTGGTGTGCGTGGGCGCTCGGGTCGTCGGCCCGCGCCGAGACACGGGCGCGCTACGCCCTCGAGACCCGTGCCGACGACCCGCTCGCCGGGCTGGTCCTGCGGTCGGTCCTGGCCGGCAGTGCGCCGACGTGGGCCGGGCCCCGTCGTGACCGGCACCGATCGTGACCAGCGCGGACGGCCGACGGCGCGGTGTGACGGGTCGACCGGATCGTCTACGGTGGAGGACACCACATCCGAAGGGCTCCGGTTGCGCGACGACGACATCGAGGACACCGTCATCCGGCGACCCCGCGGTGCCGGTGCCGGCGATCGCTTCGACGACGTGCTCGGCGACACCGTCATCCGGCCGCGCACGGAGCCGTCCGAACCGGTCGGTGACCGTGCCGACGACGGAGCCGGCGACCGTGCCGACGACAGAGCCGACGATCCTGCCGACGACGGAGCCGACCCGGAGGACACGGTCGTCCGCGCCCGTGTCCGGAGCGCCGCCGGACCGAGCGTGCCCGCCGGAGCCGCCACGGGCCTCCCGTCCGCCCCTGCCGCGCCCGCGGCGCGCGTGCCGTCGATCCGCATCGGCGACCGGACCTTCCGCCTGGACCACCCGGTCGTCATCGGACGGCGTCCGTCGCTGCCGCGGATCACCAGCGGCCCCGAACCGGAACTCGTGACGGTCCGGTCCGCCAACGGGCAGGTGTCGTCCTCGCACGTCCGCATCCACGCCGAGGGCGAAGCCGTGGTGGTGCAGGACCTGCGGTCCACGAACGGCACCGTCGTCCGACCGGCCGGCGCGCCGGTGTACCGCATGGCATCGGGTGCGTCGATCGTCGCGCTGACGGGTACGGTAGTCGAGGTCGGTGACGGCAACGCCATCGAGGTCCTCTCGCCGTACCTCCGGGTCGCACCGACGGCAGACGGGTTCCCACCGGTTCCCCCGTGGCCCACCGACCAGACAGCACACGGCACGCCCCGAACCCCCAGAGAGCGATCCTGAAACGTGACCGAACTCGGCCGAGCAGCGACTGCGCACGCCATCGACGTCCCCGGTGCCGACGGCGCCACCCTGACGCTCTCGTGGGGAGCCGCGACCGACGTCGGTCGTCGCCGTGACCACAACGAGGACAGCTACATCGTCGGGGCGCCGTTCTTCGTCGTCGCCGACGGCATGGGCGGACACCTCGCCGGCGACCGCGCGAGCGACGCCGTCGTGCGTCGACTCGAGCAGGTGACGCAGGAGCCCTTCACCACGCGGCAGGGCATCCAGCGGGCGCTGCTGCTCGCCACGGCCGACATCGAGCGCGCAGCCGGCGGCAACGCGATCGGAGCGGGCACGACCGTCACCGGCATCGCCCTGGTCGCGTCGCTCGGGCAGCCGGCCGCCCTCGTCTTCAACGTCGGCGACTCGCGGACCTACCGGATCGAGGACGGCGTGCTGCGCCGCGTCACCGTGGACCACTCCGTGGTGCAGGAGATGGTCGACGCCGGGCTGCTGCGGGCCGAGGACGCCGAACAGCACCCGGACAGCAACGTCATCACCCGCGCGGTCGGGTTCGGCGAACCGCCGGCGCCCGACTGGTGGACCCTGCCGCTCCGCGCGGGCGACCGGTACATCGTCTGCTCCGACGGCCTGACGAAGGAGCTCGGCGACGCCGGCATCGCGCGCATCGCGGCGCGGGAAGCCGGTGCGCAGGGACTCGCCGAACGCCTCGTCGGCGACGCGGTCGTCGCCGGGGGCCGCGACAACGTCACCGTCGTGGTGCTCCAGGTCGACGCCGCCCCGGACGACGGCGACCTCGAGGACACCCTCCCGCGGCACTGACCGCCGGCACAGGACCCCCCGAACTGGGGGAGCGCGCCCGTCCACAGGTGGTCGGTGTGCGGATCGACGGTCACCGGCGCTTCGTACAATGACTGTGCCACGACGAGAGAGTTGGCCGCTCGGCCGGGGAGGAGATGTCGATGGCGCGTCGCCTGCCGTCCAACCCGCCCGTGATCGGCGGCTTCAGCCCCGTGCACGTCCTCGGTTCCGGTGGCTTCGCCGACGTCTTCCTCTACGAGCAGGACATGCCGCGTCGTCAGGTCGCGGTGAAGGTGCTGCTCGACGAGGTCGTCGACGACCGCGTCCGGCAGATGTTCCAGGCCGAGGCCAACCTGATGGCCCGGCTCAGCACCCACCCGTCGATCCTCACGGTGTTCCAGGCGAGCGTGGCGGCCGACGGACGTCCGTACCTCGTGATGGAGCTGTGCTCCTCGTCGCTCAGCGAGCGGTACCGGCGGGAGCCGATCCCGGTGTCCGAGGTGCTCTCGATCGGTGTCCGGATCGGGTCCGCCCTCGAGACCGCGCACCGCGAAGGCGTGCTCCACCGTGACATCAAACCGTCGAACATCCTGCTCACGGCGTACGGCAACCCCGTGCTGTCCGACTTCGGCATCGCGGCCACCATCGGCGGGACCGACCCGGACGAGCCCATCGGCATGTCGATCCCGTGGTCGGCTCCCGAGGTCCTGATCGACGAGTCCCGCGGCACGATCCAGTCCGAGGTGTATTCCCTCGCCGCCACCGTGTACTCCCTGCTCGCCGGCCGCAGCCCGTTCGAGGTCCGGGGCGGCAAGAACGGTGCGAGCGACCTCATGAGCCGGATCGACAAGGGCGGCGTCAAGCCCACCGGTCGCACCGACGTCCCACCGTCGCTCGAGCGCCTGCTCGCCACCGCGCTGTCCCGCAAGGTGCCGTCGCGCCCGACGACCGTGCTCGAACTCGTGCGCGGGTTCCAGCAGGTCGAGGCCGAGCTCGGGATCCCGCAGACCGCGGCCGACGTCGCGGTCGAGGCGTGGGCAATCGCGACCCCGACCCCGGAGGGCGACCGGACCATGATCCGGGAGCTCCAGCCGCCGTCGCGGGTCGGCGCCCGTCGCCGCACCCGTCGCGCGGTCCAGGGCGGCGTCGTCGCCGGCGGTTCGCAGAGCGTCGGCACCGTCCACCGCACCGGATCGGTCACACGTGCTCGTCGACGCACCCGGTCGACACTCGTCTGGGCGACGTCCCTCGCCGTCGTCGTGGTCGCCGCCCTCGCCATCGCGACCGTGGTCGTCGTCGGGCGGCTCGGCGCCGGGGCGATCCCCGTGGTGGCGGACGTCCGCGCACAGCCCTCGGCGCAGGCGGTGTCGTTCTCGTGGGCGGACCCGGGGCTGAAGAGCGGCGACACCTACGTCATCTCGTCGAACGGCGCGTCCAGCCAGCAGACTGGCACCACGTTCGTCGTCTCCGGGGAGCGCGGCGACGAGGAGTGCATCGCGGTCGCGGTCAACCGCGACGGCAAGACCGGTGCAGCGAGCGCGCAGAAGTGCGCGACCGTCGGGAGCACCGGGTGATCCGCGCGCTCGTCGCGAAGCACCGATCCGCAGCCGTCACCACCGGGGTCTCCATCCTGGTCGCCGCGGTCGTCGCGACGACCGCGATCGTCTCGACCGGGTACCACACGCAGCGCGTCGACCTCGGGGACGGCACCGTCTGGGTGCCCTCCGCCGAGTACGGAGCGGTCGGCCGGGCCAACACCGGGGTCCTCCAGCTGAACACCGCCGTCGAGACCGCGAGCGACGACCTGGCCGTGCTGCAGCGCGGGTCCATGGTCTACAGCGTCGACCAGACCAAGGGGACCGTGGCCAAGGTCGACGTCGCCGACGCCACCGTCGGCGACGCCGTGACCCTGCCCGCGGGGACACCCCAGGTCTTCTTCGCGGGGGACACCGCGGTGATCGGCAACCAGGACACCGGCGAGCTGTGGGCGACGCCCGCGGCCGACCTCGCCGAGTTCGACGCCTCGACCAAGGCCGACCTGACGCTCGGGGCGGACACCGTCTTCGACGCCTCGGACGGACACGTCGCGGTGTACTCGGCGAAGACCGGCACGGCATCGCTCGTCGACGTCGGATCGACGTTGTCCGTCGACCAACGGTGGAAGGTCGACATGGACCGCACCGACGACTTCCAGGTCGCGACCTTCGACGGCCACCTGGCCGTGCTCGACCGCACCAGCGGCGCCCTGTCGATCGACGGCCGCACCGCGGAGCTCGGCGACCGGGTCGGCGCGTCACCCGCGCTCCAGCGCTCGTCGGACACCTCGTCCGACGTCACCGTCGCGGGCACCGCCGGACTCGTCCGGGTCAGCGCCTCGGGGGCCGTCGACGCCACCGCGCTCCAGGTGTCCGGGCGTGCGGCGCGCCCCTACGTCGACGGGTCCTGCACCTACGCGGCGTGGGCCGGTGGCCAGGCGATCGACACCTGCGACGGCAACGCCCTCCAGCGGCTCGCGAGCACCGGCGGGACCAGCACGATGCAGATCCTGCACAACGGGCAGACCGTCGTCGCCAACGACCCGTCGAGCGGTCGTTCCTGGGCGATCGACCGTAGTGGCCAGCTCATCGACAACTGGGCCGACCTCATCAAGCAGGACGACGAGCAGCAGCAGGAGCAGGTCTCCGACGACGACCCCGAGGTCGACAAGGACCAGAAGCCGCCGGTGGCGGTGGACGACGACCTGGGCGCTCGTCCGGGACGCACCACGAGCCTCCCGGTCCTGCTCAACGACTACGACCCGAACGGTGACCCGATCATCGTGAGCGAGGTCGGGTCCATCTCGGAGTCCGCCGGCCGCGTCGCCATCGTCGCCGACGGCCAACGGCTGCAGGTCACGCTGTCGTCGCGCGCGACCGGCACCGTGACCTTCCCGTACACGATCACCGACGGCAACGGCGGGTCGGACACTGCGACCGTCCGCGTCACGGTGCGGCCGGAGTCGCAGAACGAGGCCCCGCGACAGGTGCGTGACACCTCGGCGGACGTGGTGCAGAACGGACACGTCGTCAGCAGCGTGCTCGGCGACTGGGTCGACCCCGACGGCGACCCGGTGTACCTGAAGTCCGCGACCGCCTCGGACGGCGACCGGGTGTCGACCACCCCGGACGGCCTGCTCGACTTCCGGGCGGACAGCGGCCGGACGGGTGACCGTGCCGTGCAGCTCGTCGTGAGCGACGGACGCGCCGACGGCCGTGGCTCGGTGACCGTGCGCGTGGCGAAGCAGGGGAGTGTGCCGCTGCGTGCCGACCCGTTCCCGGTGCAGGGCTACGCCGGCAAGGCCTTCACGGTGGAGCCGCTCGACCACGTCCGCGGCGGCAACGGCACCGTGACCCTCACGAGTGTGTCGTCGTCGGCGGGGCTGACGGTCACCCCGAGCTACGACGCGGGCACGTTCCGGGTGCAGGGGGCGAGCGCCGGCGACCACCAGCTCGAGTACACCGTGACCGACGGTGTGAAGACGTCGAGCGGCATCGTCCGGGTCACGATCCTCGCGCCGCCGGACGCCTCGACCGCGCCCATCACGACCCCGAAGACGGTCTTCGTCAACACGCTGTCGAGCAAGGACACCGACGTCACCGCGACCGACATCGACCCGGCGGGCGGGGTGCTGCTCGTCACCGCCCTCGACGGACCGGTGCGGGGCAGCGGGGTCCAGGCGAGCATCCTCGACCAGCACACCGTGCGCGTCACGCTGACCGCACCGCTCGACGGGCCGGTGTCGTTCGGGTACACCGAGACGAACGGCCTGGCGTCGTCCACCGGCACGATCACCGTCGTCGAGATCCCCAAGCCCGACCGGATCCAGCCGCCCGTCGCCCAGCCCGACAGCGCGACCGTCCGGGTCGGCGACGTCGCGAACATCGACGTGCTCGACAACGACACCCAGCCCGAGGGCGAGCCCCTGACCCTCGAGCCCGAGCTCGTGCAGAACGTGCCCGGTGACGGCGGTCTGTTGTTCGCCTCGGGCGACCACCTGCGCTACCTCGCGCCGAAGACCCCCGGCAACTACACCGCCGTCTACCGGGTCGCCGGTCCGGACGGCCAGTACGCCGACGCCGCCGTCTCGATCTCGGTGCGCGAACGGGACGCGGCGACGAACAACCCGCCGGTCCCGCAGACCGTGACCGCCCGGGTCGTGGCGGGTTCGTCGGTGCGGATCTCGGTGCCGCTGAACGGGATCGACCCGGACGGCGACTCGGTGCAGCTCGTCGGCGTCGGGTCGAACCCCGACAAGGGCTCCGTCACCGACGTCGCGTCCGACGCGCTGACCTACGAGGCCGGCGACTACTCGGCCGGCACCGACGAGTTCACCTACACGGTGGTCGACGCCCTCGGCGCGCGTGCCACCGGTACCGTCCGCGTGGGCATCGCCCCCCGGGCCGAACAGGCGTCGAACCCCGTCGCCGAGGCCGACCACGTGACCATCCGACCCGGCGGTTCGGTGACCGTGCGGGTGCTGCAGAACGACTCCGACCCCGAGGGGGGTCAGCTCACCGTGTCGGCGGCCGAGCCCACCGCCGACGACGTGTCGGCGAAGATCCTGCGGAAGCAGCAGATCCGGGTCACACCCCCGAAGACCGCGAAGTCGGGCGACTACGCCGTGCTCTACACGGTGGCGAACGCCAGCGGGGGATCGAGCACCGCGTTCCTCACCGTCACGGTCGACCCGGACGCGCAACCCCTCCGCCCCGAGGTCGACGACACGACCCTCGACCTGCAGGACATCCTGCGGCGCGAGAGCGTGACCGTCGACGTGCTCGAGAACGTCTTCTTCGCCGAGGGCACCGCTGCCGACCTGCAGGTCGGGATCGTCGACGGCTACGGCGACACCGCACGGCTCACCGACGACGGACGGATCACGGTCCGGCTCACCGACGAGTCCCAGGTCATCCCGTTCTCGGTCGCACGGGTCGACCACCCCGACATCGTGTCCTACGGCTTCATCAACGTCCCCGGGTTCGACGACGCCCTGCCGCAGATCAACCGCTCGGCCGGTGCCGTCACCGTGAAGAGCGAGGCGACGGTCCGGATCCCGCTCGAGGACTACGTCGTGACCGCGAACGGCCAGACGGCGACGATCACGGACCGCGGCACGGTGAAGGCGACGCACGCGAACGGCCAGAGCCTGGTCGTGGACTCGTCGACGCTGCAGTTCACCTCGTCGAAGCTGTACTACGGCAACGCGTCGATCTCGTTCGAGGTCACGGACGGTTCCGCGGCCAACGGCGGGAAGGGGCGGGTCGCGACGCTCGTGCTCCCGGTCATCGTGACGCCGCGGTCGAACCAGCCGCCGGCGTTCACCGGCTCGGCGGTCGAGATGCAGCCTGGTGAGACGCGCACCGTCGACCTGACGAAGCTCACCGACTACCCGTACCCGAAGGACCTGCCGGAGCTGCGCTACTCCGTCGTCGGCCGTCCAGCGGCCGGCACCACCGCCACGATCTCCAAGCAGCAGCTGACCATCACGGTCGCCGACACCGCGAAGAAGAACACCACGGCGTCGATCGGCATCGGGGTGCAGGACGACGCGAACGCCGGACGTGCCGGCACCGTGACCGTCGGGGTCGTGGCCTCGACGCGTCCGCTCGTGCAACCCGGCGCCGACCGGTCGATCACCAAGCGCGGTGCGACGACCACCATCGACGTCCTGACGAACGACCAGCCGACGAACCCGTTCCCCGGACAGCGGTTGCGCGTCGTGAACATCCGTGGTCTGTCCGGCGGGCTGCCGAGCGGCGTCTCCGTGACCCCGAGCGGCGACCGCACCCGTCTGCAGGTCCGCGTCTCCGACAGCGCCAAGCCGGTGGACGCCCACCTGCAGTACCAGGTCGCCGACGCCACGAACGACCCGGACCGCTACGTCTGGGGTGACGTGACGATCTCGGTGCAGGACGTCCCCGACGCCCCCGGCACGCCAACCCGGACCGGGTCCTACGACGGTGGCCAGGCCACGCTGACCTGGTCGACCCCGCAGGGCAACAACTCGCCGATCACCGGGTACCGCGTCACCGGCACGAACGGCGTCGCGAAGAACTGCGGCACCGCCACGGTCTGCACCCTGACGGGCCTCGACCCGAAGGCGTCGTACCGCTTCCAGGTCATCGCCACGAACGCGATCGGCGACTCGAAGCCGTCGGGCAGCTCGGCCACGATCAGCGCCGACTACGTGCCGGCGCCGCCGAAGGGCATCACCGTCACACCGAACGGGTCGACGCCGAACCAGCTCGACGTCGCGTGGAAGGCCGTTCCCGCTCCGAACCGTGGCAGCGCGGTCGACGACTACATCGTCACCATCGAGGGACCGGGGCTGTCCGGTACCCGGCACACCGGCACGGCGACGAGCACCTCGTTCACCGGAGCCCAGAGCGCCGCGCAGTACAAGGTGACGATCTCGGCCCGGAACGACGCGGACCGCAACGGCACCGTCGTGCAGTGGAACTCGGCATCGGCCACGGGTACGGCCGTCGGGACGCCCGCGGCCCCGACGCTGAACGCGACGCGTGACCAGTCCCCGGGGAAGACGACGGTCTCGCTGAGCGCGACGGAGAGCGACTGGGCCGGCAGCGGTCGGACGCTCACGATCGTCCGCTACCCGCCGGGCGTCGACATCCCCGGCGGTTGCACGACCACGGGCTCGGACAAGAAGTGGGACGGCAGCAGCGCGACGGACACGTTGAGCTCGAACGGGAACTTCCAGTACGTCGCACTGGCCGACAACGGCCTGTTCTGCACGCCGAGCCGTGCGGCGTCCGTCCAGGGGTACGCGGCACCGGGTACCGCGTCCGCCGACATCGCCGTGGAGAAGTTCAGCGATGACGACGGCACCTACGCGATCCGGATCCGCAACCCGCGCGCCCAGGCGAGCCCGAACGGATCGATCGACCACTTCGCGTACTCGGTGAACGGCGGCGGCCTCGTGTCGTTCGGCGCCAACGGTTCGTGGGTGAGTGGCGTGGCCTTCGGGTCTGCGGTCAGCGTGACCGTGGTGGCGTGTGCCGACGGCACGTCGAACTTCTGCGGCAGCGGCAGCACGGTGGACGGACTCCGACCGGTCCAGACACGTGCGACGCTCCCGGACTCGATGACCGCCGGCACCCAGGTCACCGTGAACGCGGCGCCGAGCAACAGCGGGTACCAGCCCTCGGGCTACCGCGTGTCGTTCTGCCTGGTCGACCGGCCCTGCGGCGGCGGTCAGGTCTACGCGCCGAACGCCTTGCCGACGGTCGAGGACTCGCTCCTCGCGAACTACGTGGTCGTCGCGGCCATCGTCGACGGGCACGAGGACCCGAACCCGCCGAGCGCACGGATCGCAGCAGCGCCGGTGCCGGATCCCGAGCCGGAGCCGTCCGTTCCGGGTGAGCCCGATCCGGAACCCGCGCCCGGCTGACCCGGTTCCGCTGCCCGCTGACCGTACGCTGCACCTACCGCCATCCCCGAGAACGAGGAACGACCCCGCATGAGCATGACCCCGGAGCAGGCCACCTGGTTCGCCGACGTCGCAGGCCGCATCGTGACCAACGTCGAGCAGGTGCTCCTCGGGAAGACGTTCGTGATCCGCCTCGCGGTGACGGCGATGCTCAGCGAGGGCCACCTGCTTCTCGAGGACGTCCCCGGCACGGGCAAGACGAGCCTGGCGCGGGCGATGGCGCAGAGCGTGCAGGGGACGACGAACCGCATCCAGTTCACCCCCGACCTGCTGCCCGGCGACATCACCGGCATCAGTGTCTACGACCAGCGCACGCAGGAGTTCGACTTCCACCGCGGCCCGGTCTTCGCGAACATCGTGCTCGCCGACGAGATCAACCGTGCGAGCCCGAAGACGCAGTCGGCCCTGCTCGAGGCGATGGAGGAGTCGGCGATCACGGTCGACGGCGTGAACCACCGTCTGGCGGCTCCGTTCATGGTCATCGCGACGCAGAACCCCATCGAGCAGGCCGGCACGTACCGTCTGCCCGAGGCGCAGCTCGACCGGTTCCTCATGAAGACCTCGATCGGCTACCCCGACCACGCCGCCACCGTGAAGATCCTCGAGACCTCGTCGGCTCCGTCGGCATCGGTTCCGCTCGCGAGTGTCGTGCCCGCGGCGACGATCACTGAGATGGCCGCGCTGGCCCGCACGGTGCACGTCGACGCCGTGATCGCCGACTACGTCGCACGGTTGGTCGACGCGACACGTTCGGCCAGCGAGGTCCGCCTGGGCGTCAGCGTCCGCGGCGCGATGGGCCTCATCCGTTCGGCACGCGTGCTCGCGGCGCTGAGCGGCCGCCACTACGTCACGCCGGACGACGTCAAGGCCCTCGCCGTCCCGGTGCTCGCGCACCGCCTGGTGCTCGACGCCGAGGCGGAGTTCGACGGTGTCAGTGCGCCGAGCGTCATCGCGCAGCTGCTGGTGGAGACGCCGCCGCCGGCCGACCGAGTCACGACGTGACGGACCGCCGGCCCGTCTCCACGCGCTCACGCCGTCCGTCCTCGACGCGGTCGCGTCGCGGGACGACGGCGTACGAGCGCACGGGGACGGTCGCCGGCCTGACCAACGTCCGCTCACGGATCGTCGGTGACCGCGACGGCGTTGCAGCGGATGCGGTCGTCGGGATCGTCCGGGTCTGGGCAACGGCCTGGAGGCTCGTCAAGCGTTCCTGGGGCGAGGTCTCCTCCGTCGTCACCGGGCTCGGGTGGACGGTCGCGGCCCTCACGCTCGTCGCGTTCGTGGCCGGCTACCGGTTCGGCCTGCGCGAGATCGTCGTCGTCGGGTTCGCGGGAGCGGTGCTCGTCGTCGTCGCCGCCATCGCGCTCATCGGCCGCACGCGGCTGGTGATCCGGATGCGCCTGCCGCAGCACCGTGTGGCGGTCGGCGACGAGGCCGGTGTGGTGGTCACGGCGGAGAATCCGACACGTCTGCCCTCGGTGCCGACGACGGTCGAGGTGCCGGTCGGCCCGGGTCTCGTCGACGTCGCGATCCCGGCGATCGGCGCGCACGGCACGTTCGAGCAGCTGGTGCCCGTGCCGACCGTGCGCCGCGGCGTGCTCGACGTGGGGCCGGTCACCGGTGTCCGCGCCGACCCCGTCGGTCTCGTCCGCCGCGAGGTCGTCTGGACCGCACGCGAACAGGTCATCGTGCACCCGCGCACGATCGCGATCCCGTCGACGAGCACCGGGCTGGTGCGCGACCTCGAGGGGCAGGCGACCACCGACCTGTCGCCGGCCGACATCGCGTTCCACGCCATCCGCGAGTACATGCCGGGTGACGACCCCCGCACCATCCACTGGAAGTCGACGGCGAAGTCGGGCGCGCTGATGGTGCGCCAGTTCGAGGACACGCGCCGCTCGCACCTGGTCGTGGCACTCGGCATCGCCCGGTCGGAGTTCGGGGACGACGAGGAGTTCGAGCTCGCGGTGAGCGCTGCGGCCTCGCTCGGTGCCCGTGCGATCCGCGACGGCCGAGAGGTCTCGGTCGTGGTGTCGGAACGCACCCCGGAGTTCGCGAAGCGTGCCGTCTACGCGGTGCGGACCCTGCCGACGGTCACCCCGACGCGCCTGCTCGACGACTTCGCCTCGGTCGGACTCGCCGAGGCCTGCCTGCCCATCGCCGAGGTCTCCCGGATCGTCGGCAGCGACACCGAGGGCATCTCGGTGGCGTTCCTGGTCGTCGGTTCGACGATCGGACTGCCGGCGCTCCGGCTCGCGGCGACGCGCTTCCCCGTCGGGGTCGAGGTCGTCGCGGTGATCTGCGAGCCCGAAGCACAGCCACGGTTCCTGCGGGTCGCGGGCCTGACCGTGATGACCATCGGCTACCTGGACGACCTCCGGCACGCCCTGCACCGATCGGCCGCCGCGTGAGCGCCCCTCCGGTGGCCACGCCGACGCCGCCCGCGGAGCGTGCCCGTCGGTCGACCCGGCGTTCCGATCGACGCGATGCCCGGCGGCTCGTGCCGTTCCGTCTGGCCGGCGGGACCCTCGTCGTGTGGCTCCTGCTCGCGATCGCGAGTGTGTCGTGGTGGCCGGTCTACCGCGACGACTCGATGATCGTCGCGGCGGTGACCGCGATCGCGTTCGGCACCCTCGTCGCCCTCGTCGGCGCGGTCCTGCGGCTGCCGCTGGTCGTGGTGGCGATCGCGACGGTGGCGGCGTTCACGCTCGCCGGTGTACCCGCCGCCGTGCCCGGTCAGGCCAACGGGGTCCTGCCGACGGGCCCGGGCCTGCTCGCGCTGTTCGCCGGCGTCGCGCTGGGGTGGAAGCAGCTGGTGACCATCAGCCTGCCGGTCGGCTCGTACGAGGCGCTCCTCGTGCCGTACTTCGTGACGCTCCTCGCCGCCACGGTGACGGCCGTGAGCGTGGCGACCCGTGCCTCCAGGCAGGAACTCGCGAGCATCCCGGCACTGGTGCTGTTCGCGATCGGGGTGGTCGTCGGACCGAGCCGGCTGGACACGTCGATCGTGACGGCCGTCGTGCTCGTCGCCGTCGCGCTCGTGTGGGCGCTGACGGTGCGGCACGCACGTCGCGCGGTCGCCGTGGCGACCACGATCGGGTCGCCGGTGCCGATCGCTCGGTCCGTCGTGCGCCCCGCGCTCGTCGGCACGGGGACGATCGTCGCGGCGGCCGTCGTCGCCACGGGTCTCGGGCTGGTCGCGCCACCGGCCAACGAGCGCACCGTCGCCCGCACGGACGTCGTGAAGCCGTTCGACCCCCGCGACTACGTCAGCCCGCTGAGCGGCTTCCGCGCGTACGAGGAACAGAGCGCGGCGGACACCGCACAGCTCCGGGTCACCGGACTGCCGGAGAACGGGTTCGTGCGCATCGCGACGCTCGACACCTACGACGGCGTGGTCTACCGCGTCGGCGGGTCGGACGGCTCCTCGTCGTCGGGCACGTTCGAGCGCGTGCCGACGTCGGTCGACGTCCGTGGCGTGGACGGCACCACGGTGCGCGTCGGGGTGACCGTCGACGGCTACAGCGGGGTCTGGCTGCCGACGGTGGGGGACCTGGAGCGCGTCGACTTCACCGGGACCGACGCCGACGACGAGCGCGGTTCCTTCTTCTACAACGGCTCGACGCAGACGGGCGCCGTGGTCGGCGGTGTCCGCGAAGGCACTTCCTACGACCTGACCGCCGTGGTCCCCGACCAGCCGACGGACGAGCAGCTCGCGGCCGCCCGCCCGGGCAGTGCCGCGGTCCCGACGGCGCGCGACGTGCCGGACGCCGTCCGCGAGACGGTCGAGGCGACGACCGACGCCGATGCGACTTCTGGTGCGAAGCTCGTCGCGGTGATCCAGGCGCTCAAGCGCAACGGGTACGTCAGCCACGGCGTCGGTGACGACCGGATGAGCCGTTCGGGGCACGGCGCCGACCGCATCCAGGAGCTCCTGACGTCGCCGCTGATGATCGGCGACCAGGAGCAGTACGCCGCCGCAGCAGCGCTGATGGCCGACGAGCTCGGGTTCCCGGCACGGGTGGTCATGGGCTTCACCGCAGGCGGCGACTCGGGGTCCGGCGGGGCGTCGGCGAGCGGCGGCACCACGACGTTCCGCGGCTCGGACGTCACCGCGCGCATCGAGGTCGACACCGCGCAGTGGGGGTGGGTGATGCTCAACCCCAACCCGAGTGTCCGCGAGATCCCGAACGAGCAGCAGCAGACGCCGCAGCCGGTGACCCGTCCCGAGACCGTCGTGCCGCCGCCTCCCGTCGACCAGCAGGACCAGGACCAGCAGGCGCCGCCGCAGAGCGACCGGAACACGCCGCCCGTGCAGCCGCTGTGGTTGCAGATCCTGCTCGCAGCGCTGCCGTGGGTGCTCGGTGCACTGGGGCTGATCGCCCTCGTGCTCCTGCCGTTCGGGGTGATCGTCCTGCTGAAGCGGGTCCGCCGCCGACGGCGCCGTCGTGCTCCGACGCCGCGCGGTCGCATCGTCGGGGCCTGGGACGAGTACCGCGATGCGCTCCTCGACCGTGGGCACGACGTGGCCGGATCGGCCACACGACGCGAGACCGTGACCGGCGCTCCGGGTGAGGGCGGGACCGGACTGGCCGCCCTCGCCGACCGGGCGGTGTTCGGACCGAGCGACGTCGACCAGGCCGCCGCCGACCGGATGTGGTCGGCGACGGACGATGCGGTGGGGACCCTGCGCGCCGGTCGGACCCGCCGTGAGCGGTTCCGCACCGCCGTGTCGCTCCGGTCCCTGCGGGGACCCGAACGGCCGCGCGCCACCACCGGTCAGGGCTCGGCGAGACGCGGTGACTACGATGGCCGGAGGCCTGACGAGCGTCGTGGACGGCCGAGTGAGGACAGAGGCAGACCGTGATCAGATGCGAACACTGTGGATCGATGCTCCCGGAGGGGGCGATCTTCTGCGGTGAGTGCGGACGCGCGGTGACCGCCGGAGCGAGCCGCCGGCCGGTCGCTCCGACCCCCGTCGAGCAGGCGCCGCCACCGCCCCTGCAGCAGCCCGACTCCCACGGACGTCGCTCCGACCCTGCGGCCGACGCGTGGTTGCCCGAGTCGACCCTCGACCCCGCCACCCGCGCCTGGCTGACCGGTGCCGACCGCCGCAGCACCGAACCCCCGACCGCGGTGCCCGTGCAACGCCCCGACGACCTCGCCCCGCGCGAGGCACCGTCGCACGTGCACGGAGCGGGCTCCGGCCTCGGCGACTGGTCGAACGCGGCCGCGCAGCCCGACGCCGTCCCCGCCCAGGACGAACCGCCACTGGACCCGGACGCCTACCGCTCCGAGCCCGCCGACGCCCTCGCCGACGACCCCGAGCGGACCCGGTTGGCTCCCGTCGAGGACCGTCCCGTGACCCCGCCGGCCGCTGACGAGGCGCCGGCACCCGTGTGGGCGCCGCCGGTCGCTCCGGCCCCGTCCGCGGCTCCGGCAGGCCCGTCCTGGTGGGTCGGTCGCGGCGCCACAACCGATGCCGGAGCTGATCCGGCTCCCGTCGTGCCGCCGGTCCCGAGTGCACCGACCGTCGCTGACGACACGCCCCGTGACACGTCCCACGACACGCCAGACGACACCGCGGCGTCCCCGCACGCGACGGACGACGCAGCCGTGCACGCCGACACCGACGGTGCTGACGACACGACTTCCACCCGCTCCGGCGAGCCCGTGCAGGACGGTGCGCTCGGACAACCGACCGCAGCCGTGCCCGTCGTCTCGCCGCCGCAGCCGGGGGACACCGCCGTCGTCGAGCCCCTGATCGACCGCCGACCGCCGCGGCCCGCGCCGCTCGTGACGCCGGGCATGCACGCCACGACCATCTGCCACGTCTGCGGCAACCGCCTCGAGCCCGACGACATCTTCTGCGGCGAGTGCGGAGCAGTCCGCCCCGCCGTGACCGCCGCGTTCACCGGACCGGTCGTACCGTTGCCGATGGCGCGTCCGGACTGGGCGACCGAGCACTCCGGCGTGGAGTCGGCCGGAGCCGGCGGGTCGTCGTCGACCGACGCGCCGGACGACGAGATCCCGGTCGATGCGCCTGCGGACGATCAGGCCTCGAGCGACGAGACCGGGTCCGGCGAGACCGGGTCCGACGAGGACGTGGCCGACGAGACCGCCGCCGACGACGAGTCGGCCCTGCCGGACAGCGAGGCCTCGCGCCCGGGTGGCCGTCCCCGCGGCGCACACGCGGCGCCGGTGACCGAGCCGACCGAGCCCGGGGACGCGGCACCGCACGGAGAACCGCAGGACTCCGAACGGTCCTGGGTCCCGCCGGCGCAGGCCCCGCTCGCCGCGCCGCTGCCTCCGCTCCCCGGGGCGACGGCACCCGAGCTCCCGCTCCCGCCGTCGGACCGTCCCGAGGCCAGTGCGGACGCCGACGAGCTCGACGAGGACGTCGACGAGACCCGCATCGTCTCGAAGACCCCGACGCGCGCGCCGTTCCTGCTGCACTTCAGCACGGGCGAGCGGTTCGGGGTGCACGGCACGGGCCTGCTCGGTCGTCTGCCTCGTCCGCAGCCGGGGGAGCGCTACGACGACCTGCTGACCGTCCACGACCCGGGCAAGTCGGTGTCGAAGACCCACCTCGAGCTCGGCCGCGACGGTGACGACCTGTGGGTGTCCGACCGGTTCTCCGGCAACGGCACCGTCGTCCGCCACATCGACGGTTCGATCCGTCGCTGCGAGCCCGGCCGTCGGTACCGCGTGGAGCGCGGGGCTCGGGTGGACATCGGCGAGCAGTTCTTCCTCGTGCAGTAGCGCTGCCGGACTTCTCCACAGATCGGTCGTCGGCGCCCCGGAGACGCCGCCGTCCTGCTGCGATGGAGGCATGACCCCGTTCGCTGCTCGGTGCGTCCTGGTCGGGACCGCCGTCGTGCTCGTCCTCGCCGGGGTGTTCGCGCCCCTCGACGGCGCTTCCCGTGCGGTGGTGTTCGCAGCCGCCGGGTGCTGCGCGGTGCTCGACGTCCTGCTGCACCGGTCCGGCGCAGGCGGACGCCGCGAACCGGAGTCGCTGTCCGGCGACTACTCCGCAGCGGCGATCGAGTCCCACTGTCCGAGCGCACCAGGACGGCTCCTGCTCGGCCACGGCTCGGACGGTGTGCCGTGGGAGACCGACACGACCGGTCACGTCGTGGTCGTCGGCACCGGGGCACTCGCCGCCGCGGTGTTCCGGGCGATCGCCGAACAGCTCCGCGCCACCGCCGATCCGTGGGACGACCTCCGCACAGCCGGCAGAATCGGAACCCAAACTGGCGACGACCCGGCGCTGCCCGACGGTACGACGCTGCCCGACGGCACGGCGGTGCTCGCTCGCCTCGACCGCTCCGGACGCCCGAGCGGCACGGTCGTGCTCGTCCCGGGACTCGGAGCGATGCCAGGGCTGTGGGACGCCGCGGTGGAGGTCACCCGCTACGGCTGCACCGTCCGTCGCCCACCCGACCGACGTGGTGTCACGCTCAGACCGGTGCTCCCGGTACTGCCGGAGCTCGTCGGGTGACGGCCTCAGCGCAGGCCGGAGCCGACCCGGACCGCGCCGACCGGCACACCACCGCCGAGCACCTGTTCACCCGTCGCCGCCAGGACATCGGCCACGCCGTCGGCGCCCACCAGCCCGTTCCGCTGCAGCAGGGTCAGCGCTGCGAGGGTGCCCGCGCGCTGTGACCCGTCCAGCACCTTCACCGCGACCGCGGCCCCACCGGGCAGCCCCATCACCATGACGCCCTCGGCCCCGAGCTTCGCCAGGACCTGCAGCCGCTCGATCGTGACGGTGTTGGCCCGACCGACCCCGTCGATCGCCCACGGGTGCGCCAGGACGGCGTCGGTCAGCGCCGTGGAGTCGTCGTCGGCCCGGGCGACGACGCCGGCGAACCCGCGTGCCAGTCCGGTCAGCGTGAGCGGGAAGACGGGGGCGCCGCAGCCGTCGGTGCCGACCAGGTCGACCGTCTCGTGCGTGTACTCCTCGACCACCGAGCGGACCCGCTGCTGCATCGGGTGCTCGATGTCCAGGTACGTCGCCTCGTCCCACCCGTTGACGCGGCAGGCGGCGAGCATGCCGGCGTGTTTGCCCGAGCAGTTCATCGCCAGGCGCCGGGGGCCGTCCATCGTCCGGCCGGTCGCTCGGTCGAAGGGCATGTCCGGCGGGCACCCGAGGTCGGCCTCGACGTGGTCGAACGACTCGAGCATGTGCAGCGCGAGGGCCTGGTGTGCGACGGTACCGGCGTGGCTCGCGGTGGTGAGGACGAGTTCCTCGTCGGAGAACCGGGCACCGGCGCCGCGGACGGCGAGGGCCTGGAACGGCTTCATCGTCGAGCGCGGGTAGATGCTGGCGGTGACGTCGCCGACCGAGTCGACGACGGCACCCGAGGAGTCGACCACGACCCCGGCGCCGATGTGCCGGCTCTCGTCGAACCCCGACCGGTCGAGGACCGCGAGTTCGACCGACCCGTCGGCGGTGAGAGGATGGCGATCAGTGCGGACTTCGTGGCTCACCGTCATGCCGCCATGCTAGCCAGGGCGGACGACCGCCAGTGACGCCGACGAAGGGGCAGCACCCGTGCAGGACCACACCTACGAGGTCTCCGTCAGCTGGACGGGAGACCGCGGCACCGGCACGTCCGGCTACCGCGACTACGGGCGCGACCACGTCGTCTCGGCGGTCGGCAAGCCCGACGTGGTCGGCTCGGCCGACCCCACGTTCCGCGGTGACCGCGACCGCTGGAACCCGGAGGAACTCGTCGTCGCCGCGTTGGCCCAGTGCCACATGCTCAGCTACCTGCACGTCGCGGTGACCCAGGGCTTCACCGTCGTCGACTACCGCGACACGGCCACTGCGTCGCTGAACCTGAACCGCGACGGCTCGGGCGAGCTCACCGGTGCGACGCTGCACCCGGTCGTGACGATCCTCGAGGCAGACCGGGTGGCCGATGCCGAAGCCGCGCACGCCACGGCGAACCAGCTCTGCTTCATCGCCCGGTCGGTGTCGTTCCCGGTGCACCA
Source organism: Curtobacterium sp. PhB146 (assembly GCF_004342995.1). Classification (NCBI taxonomy): domain Bacteria; kingdom Bacillati; phylum Actinomycetota; class Actinomycetes; order Micrococcales; family Microbacteriaceae; genus Curtobacterium; species Curtobacterium sp. PhB146. The sequence goes on from NZ_SMBN01000003.1 coordinate 242,361, forward strand.
CGAGGCCCAGACCGTCGTCCGTGCTGCGACATTGGCAGGGGACTCTTCAGCAGGTGGGGCAGACTAGGGTCCCGTGAAGCGTCTGCGCCTGCTCCCGATCGCCCTCGTCCCCGCCGTCGTGCTGGGACTCGCCGCATGCTCCGGCTCCGGTTCGGACGGGTCCACGGCCTCGCCGACCCCGACCGCCAGTGCGACCGCCTCGGCGATCACGTCCTGCCCGGACCCCGGCAAGGCCTCTGACTCGATCCGGGCGACCGGCTCGTTCGGGGGCGCGAAGGCCCCGACCGTCAAGTTCGCGGCGGGCCTGTCGGCCAAGACCCCGCAGGCCACGAAGCTCGTCTCGGGCAAGGGCGCGTCGTTGGACGAGGGCGACTACGCCCAGGTGTCGTACACGGTCTACGAGGCGAAGGACGCCAAGAAGCTCGGCACGGTCGGTTTCGACGAGGGCAACCCGCAGGTCCTGTCCGTCGGCGGCTCGGGCTTCGGTGCCCTCCTCGCCTGCTCGAAGGTCGGCGACCGGTTGGCAGCGGTCGGTCAGTCCGCGGCACTCGGCTTCAACACCGGCGGCGAGATCGTCGTGGTCGCGGACGTCGTCGCGCAGACCCCCACCAAGGCGAGCGGCACCCCGCAGGACCAGGACCCCGGCCTGCCGACGGTCAAGGACAAGGCGTCCGGCGAGCCGGAGATCACGATCCCCGACGGTGTGAAGGCCCCGACCAAGACGACCGTCGAGGTCCTCAAGCAGGGCGACGGCGCGTCCATCGCCGACGGCGACACCGCCCTCGTGCAGTACGAGGGCGTCGTCTACAGCACCGGCAAGGAGTTCGACTCCTCGTGGTCGAAGGGCGCCCCGACGACCTTCACGGTCTCCGAGAGCGCACTCATCAAGGGCTTCGTCACGGGGCTCGTCGGCCAGAAGGTCGGCTCCCAGGTGCTGATCGTCGCCACGCCGGAGGACGCCTACGGCGCGAACCCGCAGGAGGGTTCGGGCATCCCGAAGAACGCCACGCTCGTCTTCGTGGTCGACATCCTCGCGAAGGGCTGACCGTGGCCCGGCGCCGCATCGTCGTCCTCGGCAGCACCGGCTCGATCGGCACGCAGGCGCTCGACGTCGTCGCCCGCAACCCCGACCGGTTCGAGGTCGTCGGACTGACCGCCGGCAGCAACCGCACCCTGGTCGCCGAGCAGGCCGCCCGGTTCGGCGTGCGCGACACGGCGTTCGGGGCGCAGGCCTCCGAGCGGCTCGTCCGCAGCGTCGAGGCCGACGTCGTCCTGAACGGCATCACGGGGTCGGTCGGCCTCGGGCCGACGCTCGCGGTGCTCGAGACCGGTGCGACCCTGGCGCTCGCCAACAAGGAGAGCCTGATCGTGGGCGGTTCCCTGGTGCAGCAGGCTGCAGCGCCGGGCCAGATCGTCCCCGTGGACAGTGAGCACTCGGCGATCGCGCAGGCGCTCCGCTCCGGTGCCGACACCGAGGTGCAGCGGCTCGTCCTCACGGCGAGCGGCGGTCCGTTCCGCGGCCGCACCCGCGAGCAGCTCCGCGACGTCACCCCGGCGCAGGCGCTGGCGCACCCCACGTGGGACATGGGCGTCGTCGTCACGACGAACTCCGCCACGCTCGTCAACAAGGGGCTCGAGGTCATCGAGGCCCACCTGCTCTTCGGCGTGCCGTACGACCGCATCGAGGTCACGGTGCACGCGCAGTCGATCGTGCACTCGATGGTCGAGTTCGTCGACGGCTCCACCATCGCGCAGGCCTCGCCGCCGGACATGCGTCTGCCGATCGCGCTCGGCCTGGCGTGGCCGGGCCGCGTGCCCGGGGTCGGTGTGCCGCTCGACTGGACCACGGCGAGCACCTGGACCTTCGAGCCGCTCGACGCTGACGCGTTCGGCGCCGTCGCCCTAGCGAAGCGTGTCGGTGAGCTCGGCGGGACCTTCCCGGCCGTCTTCAACGCGGCGAACGAGCAGGCCGTGGCCGCGTTCCACGCGGGCGCCATAGGGTTCCTCGACATCGTCGACACGGTCGAGCGCGTCGTCGAGGAGCACACCGCGGGTGAGCCGTCACTCGACGGCGTGCTCGCTGCGGAGCTCTGGGCCCGCGCCGCGGCGGACCGCGCGCTGACCCGCTGACGCGATCCGCGCCTCCCGTCGGTCGCATGGTCACCACGTGACGGACTGGGCCCACACCGCCGGTTCCGGCGCGACGCGCCAGCGGCGGGACGGCCGTGCCGGTGGGGAGAGGCTCAGATCACCTCTCAGACGGCGCTCGGCTCCGTCATGGCAAGCGTCCCGTACCCTTTCCCGGTGACCGTCGAAACCGTCCTGCTCTTCGTCCTCGGCGTGGTCGTCTTCATCATCGGCCTGCTGGTCTCGATCGGACTCCACGAGCTGGGGCACCTGTCCTTCGCGAAGCTGTTCAACGTCAAGGTGACGCAGTACTCGCTGGGCTTCGGCAAGGCCATGTGGTCGTTCAAGCGGGGTGAGACCGAGTACGGCATCCGCCCGATCCTGCTCGGCGGCTACATCTCGATGGTCGGCATGCTCAAGCCGCGTGCCTCCGGCCGCCCGAGTGCGATCACGAACACCGGCATGTACGGCGCGTTCGTGCAGGACGCCCGCCAGGCCAGCGCGGAGCAGATCGCGGACTCCGGCGGCGACGACTCCCGCGCGTTCTACCGGCTGACCCCGTGGAAGCGCATCATCGTGATGGTCGCTGGCCCCGCGATGAACCTGGTGATCGGGATCGTCCTGTTCGGCGTGCTGTTGTGTGGCTTCGGGTCGCCGACCACGACGTTCACCTCGAGCGTCGACTGTGTCCTGCCGACAAGCCAGACGACCGAGTGCACCTCGGGCGATGCGGAGTCGCCGGCGAAGCAGGCCGGCATCGCGTCGGGCGACGTCGTGCTCTCGGTGAACGGTGAGCAGGACCCGACCATCGCGCGCGTCTCCGAGGTGTTCCAGAAGTCGGCCGGCGAGCAGGTGACGGTCGTCGTCGAGCGTGACGGTGCCCGGAAGACGCTCGAGATCACCCCGACGACCGCCACCCGCGACGTCTACGACGCCGAGGGCAAGGTCGTCACGAACGACGACGGCACGACGAAGACCCAGCGGGTCGGTGTCGTCGGCGTCAGCATCGGGCAGTCGCTCGTGCGGCAGTCGCCGGCCGAGGTCCTGCCCGCGACGGGTGCGCAGATCGCCGCGTCGGCGCACCTCATCATCGACCTGCCGCAGCGCCTGGTCGCCGTCTGGAACGCGGCGTTCGGCGCGCAGGAGCGGTCGCAGGACAGCCCCGTGTCGGTCGTCGGCGTCGGCCGCGCGATCGGCGAGGTCTCGTCGATGAGCGGCGTGCCGGTGGTCGACAAGGCGTACACGATCCTCGGGCTGCTGGCCTCGCTGAACATCGGCCTGTTCGTGCTGAACATGGTGCCGCTGCTGCCGCTCGACGGCGGGCACATCGCCGGCGCCCTGTGGGAGGCGATCAAGCGACGGTCCTTCAAACTCGTCGGCAAGGCGGACCCGGGCCCCATCGACCTGGCGAAGACGATGCCGCTCACGATGGTCGTCGTGGTGCTGCTGGCGGGGATGAGCGCGCTGCTGATCTACGCCGACATCGTGCGGCCTGTGAACCTGTTCGGGTAGTCGCTGCGGCGCTACGCTCAGCGGATGAGCACAGCGCCCACGAACTCCGGGCCCACCACCGCCGCGCCCGAGGTCCGCACCGTTGAACGGCAGGGCCTCGACGTCATCGCCGAGTCCGACCGCAAGGGCACCCCGCGGGGACTCTTCTGGCCGTGGTTCGCGGCGAACATCTCCGTCCTCGGCATCGCCTACGGGTCGTTCGTGGTCGGGTTCGGCATCTCGTTCTGGCAGGCCACCGTCGTCTCGGTCATCGGGGTGGTGTTCTCGTTCCTGCTGTGCGGCATCGTCGCGATCGCCGGCAAACGCGGGTCGGCGCCGACGATGGTGCTGAGCCGTGCGGCCTTCGGGGTCCGCGGCAACCGGGTGCCCTCGTTCCTCAGCTGGATCCTCACCGTCGGGTGGGAGACCGCCCTCGCCGCACTGGCGGTCCTCGCGACCTCGACGGTGTTCACCGAGCTCGGCTGGGACGGCGGGGTGCTGACGAAGGTCGTCGCCCTCGTCGTGGTCGCCGCGCTCGTGGTCGGGGCCGGCGTCGCGGGCTTCGACGTGATCATGCGCCTGCAGACCTGGATCACGGTGATCACCGCTGTGCTCACGGTCGTCTACGTGGTGCTCGCGGTGCCGTCCATAGACTTCGCCGCGATCGCCGCGATGCCGACGGGCAGTGCCCAGCAGTTCATCGGTGCGCTCGTGCTCGTGATGACCGGCTTCGGGCTGGGCTGGGTGAACGCCGCTGCCGACTACTCGCGGTACCTGCCGCGCTCGGCGTCGACCGGGGGAGTCGTCGGGTGGACGACCTTCGGCGGTGCCCTCGCACCGGCGATCCTCGTGGTCTTCGGTGTCCTGCTCGCCGGTTCCTCGCCGGACCTGAGCGCGGCGATCGGTGCCGACCCGATCGGCGCGCTCACCACGATCCTGCCGGTGTGGTTCCTCATCCCGTTCGCCCTCGTCGCGATCCTCGGGCTCGTCGGCGGCGCGGTGCTCGACATCTACTCGTCGGGCCTCGCGCTGCTGAGCGTCGGCGTGAAGATCCCACGGCCGGTCGCCGCCGGGGTGGACGGCGTGTTCATGGTGGCGGGTGCGATCTACATCGCGTTCTTCGCGACGGACTTCGTCGGCCCGTTCCAGGCGTTCCTCATCACCCTCGGCGTCCCGATCGCCGCCTGGGCCGGCATCTTCGTCGCCGACGTCCTGCTGCGGCGCACGGCCTACGCCGAAGGCGAGCTCGACGACCGTCGCGGCCGCTACGGCGACGTCCGGTGGGGCGCGATCGCTCTGGTCGCGGTCGGCACGGCGCTCGGATGGGGCCTCGTCACGCTGGCGTCACCGGCGTGGCTGTCGTGGCAGGGCTACCTGCTCGGGCCGTTCGGCCTCGGCGGACGCGACGGCGCCTGGGCCTACGCGAACCTCGGTGTGCTGGTCGCGCTCGTCGTCGGGTTCCTCGGCACCCTGCTGTTCGCCCGGGGCTCCGTCCGGCGCCAGGAAGCACAGCGGTGAGCGCAACGGGGAGCGAAGCAGTGAGCACGTCAGGGACCACGGGCGTCCCCGACGACGCCTGGCTCGTCGTCATCGACATGCAGCAGGTCTTCACGGGGGAGTCCCCGTGGGCGGCGCCGCGGTACGACCACGCCGGAGTCGGCATCGAGCGTCTGCTGCCCCGGTTCACCGGACGCACGGTGTTCACCCGGTTCGTCGCGCCCCAGCGCCCGCAGGGCGCCTGGGTGCCGTACTACCGCGAGTGGCCCTTCGCCCTCGTGCCGGACGCCGCCCCGCTGTACGCGCTGACCGAGCCCTTCGCGAGTGCGGCAGGGGACCGCAACGACCCCGTCGTGACCGAGCCGACGTTCGGCAAGTGGGGGACGGGCCTCCAGGCAGTCGTCGGTGACCACCCGCACCTGGTGCTCACGGGGGTGTCGACCGACTGCTGCGTGCTGTCGACCGCCCTGGCGGCGGCGGACGCCGGAGCGACCGTGACGGTCGTCGCGGACGCCTGCGCCGGGGCGAGCGACGCGGACCACGAGCGGGCGCTCGACGCGATGCGACTGTACGCGCCGCTCATCACCGTGGTGGACAGCGCCACCCGGCTCTGAGCGTCCGGTGTGGCCGGGCCGGGACGCTCGGAGCGAGCGCGTAGAGTGCTCACGTGCCCGCTGTGAACCTCGGTATGCCCAAGTCGCCCGAAACCCTCGCCCCCCGACGCAAGTCGCGCCAGATCCGGGTCGGCAAGGTGCTCGTGGGCGGCGATGCTCCGGTGTCCGTCCAGTCGATGACCACGACCCCGACGACGAACATCAACGCGACGCTGCAGCAGATCGCCGAGCTCACGGCCTCGGGCTGCGACATCGTCCGGGTCGCCGTGCCGACGCAGGAAGACGCCGACGCGCTGCCGATCATCGCGAAGAAGTCGCAGATCCCGGTCATCGCCGACATCCACTTCCAGCCGAAGTACGTGTTCCAGGCGATCGACGCCGGCTGTGCCGCGGTCCGCGTGAACCCGGGCAACATCCGCAAGTTCGACGACCAGGTCGGTGCGATCGCCGCCGCGGCGAAGGCCGCAGGCGTGTCGCTCCGCATCGGCGTCAACGCCGGGTCGCTCGAGCCGAGCCTGCTGCAGAAGTACGGCAAGGCCACACCCGAGGCGCTCGTCGAGTCCGCCGTGTGGGAAGCCAGCCTGTTCGAGGAGCACGACTTCCACGACTTCAAGATCTCGGTCAAGCACAACGACCCGATCGTCATGGTCAAGGCCTACCGCCAGCTCGCCGCCGCCGGCGACTGGCCGCTGCACCTCGGTGTGACCGAGGCCGGCCCCGAGTTCCAGGGCACCATCAAGAGCGCCACCGCGTTCGGCATCCTGCTGGCCGAGGGAATCGGCGACACCATCCGCGTGTCCCTGTCCGCGCCGCCCGCGCAAGAGGTCAAGGTCGGCCTGCAGATCCTGCAGTCGCTCAACCTGCGCGAACGCAAGCTCGAGATCGTCTCGTGCCCGAGCTGCGGCCGGGCCCAGGTCGACGTCTACCAGCTGGCGAACGACGTCACCAAGGGGCTCGAGGGCATGTCCGTCCCCCTGCGCGTCGCCGTCATGGGCTGCGTCGTGAACGGCCCGGGCGAGGCGCGCGAGGCCGACCTCGGCGTGGCGTCGGGCAACGGCAAGGGCCAGATCTTCGTCAAGGGCAAGGTCGTCAAGACGGTGCCGGAGCACGAGATCGTGCAGACCCTCATCGCCGAGGCGAACCGCATCGCCGACGAGATGGGGCCGGAGGCCGCGCTCGGCACCCCCGAGGTCATCACCACCCCGTAGCGCGCGCTCCGGCACGGTGCGGATTCCGCCACTGTGTGCCGGGTTGACGGCTCGGTGCGGGGTCAGCGGGCGGCACGGTGCGGCTGAGGCCGCACCGATCGGCGAACCTCGCACGGTGCGCGTCCGCGCTCGACGAGCGTCGCGGCGTGCCGGACGGGAGGCCCGTGGCGGCCTGGCACCGGGCGTCCCGTCCGCACCGTGCGGACTTCGCGAACCCGTGACGGGAAAGCAGTCCGGTGCGCGCTTGTGACACCGCACGGTGCCGCTTGCGCCGCACCGTGCGGCGAACCTCGCATGGTGCGCGCCCGCCCGGACCTCGCACCGTGCGGCGAACCTCGCACGGTGCGCCCCCTCCCGTGCCGCGCCGTCGGCGCACGCCGCTAGGCTGGCCCCGTGGTCACACGGCTTTCGCATCTGTTCCTCCGTACGCTCCGCGACGACCCCTCCGACGCCGAGGTGACGAGCCACAAGCTGCTCGTCCGCGCCGGGTACGTCCGTCGCCAGTCCCCGGGGATCTTCGCCTGGCTGCCGCTCGGTCTCCGGGTGCGCGCCAAGATCGAGGGGATCATCCGCGACGAGATGGTCGCTGCCGGTGCGCAGGAAGTGCTCCTGCCGGCGCTGCTGCCGCGCGAGCCGTACGAGGCGACGAACCGCTGGACCGAGTACGGCGACGGCATGTTCCGCCTGCAGGACCGCAAGGGTTCCGACTACCTGCTCGCCCCCACGCACGAAGAGATGTTCGCGCTGCTGGTGAAGGACCTGTACTCGTCGTACAAGGACCTCCCCGTCACGCTGTTCCAGATCCAGGACAAGTACCGCGACGAAGCACGCCCGCGCGCGGGTCTGCTGCGCGGTCGCGAGTTCACCATGAAGGACGCCTACTCGTTCGACCTCACCGACGAGGGCCTCGAGCGCAGCTACCAGGTCATGCGCGACGCGTACGAGAAGATCTTCGTCCGCCTCGGCCTCGAGTACGTCATCGTCAAGGCGGACGCCGGCGCGATGGGCGGCTCCAAGTCGGAGGAGTTCCTGCACCCGATCGCCGTCGGCGAGGACACCTTCGTCCGCAGCGCCAACGGCTACGCGGCGAACGTCGAGGCCTACGTCACGCCCGTGCCCGCGTCGCTGCCGATCGAGGGCCAGCCCGACGCGGCGCTCCTGCCGTCGTCGGACACCCCGACGATCGACACGCTCGTCGCCCACGCGAACGAGGTCGCCCCGCGCGACGGCGCGCCGTGGACCGCTGCGGACACGCTGAAGAACGTCGTCCTCGCCCTCACCCACCTGGACGGCACGCGCGAGGTCGTCGTCGTCGGGCTCCCCGGTGACCGCGACGTCGACCTGAAGCGCGCCGAGGTGGCGTTCGCTCCGGCCGAGGTCGAAGCCGCAGGCGACGACGACTTCAAGAAGCACAAGGGCCTGGTCAAGGGCTACATCGGCCCGCAGGTCCTCGGCGCCGACAGCGCCACGGGCATCCGGTACTTCGTCGACCCGCGCGTGGTCGACGGCACCGCCTGGGTCACCGGCGCCAACGAGCGCGGCGTGCACGTCTCCGGCCTGGTCGCCGGCCGTGACTTCGTGGCCGACGGTGTCGCCGAGGTCTCGGACGTCCGCGCGGGGGACCCGTCGCCCGACGGCTCGGGTCCGCTCGAGACCGCCCGCGGCATGGAGATCGGGCACGTCTTCCAGCTCGGCCGCAAGTACGCCGAGGCCCTCGGCCTCAAGGTGCAGGACGAGAACGGCAAGCTCGCGACCGTCACGATGGGCTCGTACGGCATCGGCGTGACGCGCATCCTGGCGATCCTGGCCGAGGCGCACAACGACGACAAGGGCCTGGCCTGGCCGAAGAACGTCGCACCGTTCGACGTGCACATCGTCGCCACCGGGCGTGACCAGGTCGCCTACGAGCTGGCGACGTCGATCGTCGCCGAGCTCGAGGGCGAGCGGTTCGACGTGCTCTACGACGACCGTCCGAAGGTGTCGCCCGGCGTCAAGCTCCGCGACGCCGAGCTGCTCGGCATGCCGATCGTGGTCGTCGCCGGCCGCGGCGCCGCCGACGGCGTCGTCGAGCTGTGGAACCGTGCCAGCGGCGAACGCCGCGACGTGCCGGTCGCCGAGCTGCTCGACGCGGTCCGCGCGATCTAGCGGGTCGCGTCCTGGACGCGACCACCCAACGGACGGGAGGCCCGTGGCGACGCCGCCACGGGCCTCCCGTCCGTTTCGGCTCGGGTCCGCGAGCCGCAGTGCGGTACGCTTGTGGCCGACTTCTGCGACGGTTCCATCCGCAGGAGCGACTCATCTGAATACGGAGGCACCTCGGTGAAGATCGATCTCGCAGTCCTGCGACTCATGGAGCGCGAGCGGGAGATCCCGTTCGACGAACTGGTCCAGATCATCGAATCTGCCATCCTGACCGCCTACCAGAAGCACGCCGAAGAGAACGGCGAGCCGGCCCACGCGCAGTCGCGTGTCGAGCTCGACCGCAAGTCCGGCGAGGTCAGTGTCTACGTCCCCGAGCTCGACGACGAGGGCACCGTCATCGGTGAAGCCGTCGACCAGCCGAGCGACTTCGGCCGCATCGCGGCCTTCGCGGCGAAGCAGGTCATCAACCAGCGCCTCCGCGACATCGGTGACGACAAGATCCTCGGCGAGTTCCGCGGCAAGGAAGGCGACATCGTCGCCGGTGTGGTCCAGCAGGGCCCGAATCCGCGCATGGTGATGGTCGACCTCGGCACGGTCGAGGCGATCCTGCCGCCCGAAGAGCAGGTGCCGGGCGAGTCCTACGCGCACGGTTCGCGCATCCGCGTGTACGTGACGAGCGTCGCCCGCGGCAACAAGGGCCCGCAGATCACGGTGTCGCGCACGCACCCGGGCCTGGTCCGGAAGCTCTTCGCCCTCGAGGTGCCGGAGATCGCCTCGGGCGTCGTCGAGATCACGTCGCTCGCGCGCGAAGCCGGTCACCGCACGAAGATCGCGGTCAAGGCGAACGAGCCCGGCGTCAACGCGAAGGGTGCCTGCATCGGTGAGCTGGGCGCGCGCGTCCGTGCCGTCACCAACGAGCTCGGTGCCGAGAAGGTCGACATCGTGGACTGGTCTCCGGACCTGTCGGCGTTCGTCGCGAGTGCCCTGTCGCCGGCCAAGGTGACCAGCGCCTTCGTGCTCGACGCGTCGACCAAGGCCGTCCGCGCGCTCGTGCCGGACTACCAGCTGTCGCTCGCGATCGGCAAGGAAGGGCAGAACGCCCGCCTGGCTGCCAAGCTCACCGGGGCCCGGATCGACATCCAGCCGGACTCCATCCTGGACGGCGACGACTAGGCGATTTCGCCGCCGGCGTGCCCAGAAGGGCGCGCCGGATCGCGGACGTCCGAGGCAAGGAGTAGAGTGGTTCCCGTCAGAACGTGCATCGGCAGTCGTCGTCGCGCTTCCCGATCCTCACTCCTCCGAGTCGTCGCCCTGAGCGATGGCCGCGTCGTGGCGGATCCGAAGGCAGTCATGCCGGGCCGGGGAGCATGGCTCACACCGACCGTCGATGCCTACGATCTGGCCGTCAAGCGCAGGGCTTTCCGCCGTGCGCTCCGGTTGGATCGCGATCCCGACACGTCCGCGGTGCTCGACCACATCGTCGGCCTCTCACGAGCGTCGACCGAGCGCCCGGACATGACAGAACAGGCTGAACGGCTTATGGACAACTGATGAGCGGCTCGAAATGAGACCCGTCATCCATTGAGTCCTGCCCTTTACGGGGTGGGACCCGTGAAGGAGAACAGTGGCTAAACCACGCGTACACGAGATCGCAAGCGAACTCGGCGTCGACAGCAAGACCGCACTCGAGAAGCTCAAGGAGCTCGGCGAGTTCGTCCGGGGTGCCAGCTCGAGCATCGAGCCCCCCGTTGCCCGGAAGCTCCGTGCCGCCCTGCAGGCGGACGGTGTCCCGGCATCCAAGCCCGCAGCCTCGGCCCCCGCGCCGAGCACGCCGGCCAAGAGCAGCACGCCCGCGTCCGGCGCGCCGAAGCCCGGTGGCCCGCGCCCCGGCCCGGTCCGTCCGGCACCCGCACCGGAGCCCGAGGTCCAGGCAGCACCTGCTGCCGAGGACGTCCCGGCCCCGGCCGCACCGAAGTCCGTCGCCCAGCGACAGGCCGAGGCCGAGGCCGCACAGAAGGCCCGTGCCGAGAAGGCCGCCGCCGAGCAGCAGGCTGCCACGCAGCCGGCCGACTCGACCGGTGACGAGCCGAAGACCGACGCGGTGAAGCCTGGCTCGAGTGCCAAGCCCGCCGCTGCCGGCCCGAAGCCCGGTGGCCCGAAGCCCGGCGCACGTCCGGGCAACAACCCCTACGCGTCGAACCAGGGCATGGGCTCGCGCCCGCCGCGCCCCGGCAACAACCCCTTCGCCTCGAACCAGGGCATGGGCCAGCGCCCCGCCGCTGGTGCCGGTGGAGCGGGCATCCCGCGTCCGCAGCCCCCGCGTCCCGGCGTCCCGCGTCCGGGTGCACCGCGTCCGGGTGGACCCGGTCAGGCGAACCGTCCCAACGGCTTCGGGCAGCGCCCGGGCCAGGGTGGCGGTCGTGGCGGCCCCGGTGGCGCCCGTCCGGGTGCCGGCGGCGGTGCCGGTGGCGGCTTCCCGCGTCCGGCCTTCAGCGGCCCGCGTCCCGCCGGTGGCGGTGGCCGTGGTCGTGGCCCCGGTGGTGGTACCGCCGGTGCGTTCGGTCGCGGTGGCGGCAAGAGCCGTGCCCGCAAGTCGAAGCGGACGAAGCGCGCCGAGTACGAGATGCGTCAGGCCCCGTCGCTCGGCGGTGTGCAGGTCCCTCGTGGCGACGGCAACACGGTCGTCCGACTCCGTCGTGGTGCGAGCATCTCGGACTTCGCGGACAAGATCGACGCCATGCCCGGCAACCTGGTCACGGTGCTGTTCCACCTCGGTGAGATGGCGACCGCGACCGAGTCGCTGGACGAGGCGACGTTCGAGGTCCTCGGTGACGAGCTGGGCTACAAGATCCAGATCGTCTCGCCCGAGGACGAGGACAAGGAGCTCCTCGAGGGCTTCGACATCGACATCGATGCCGAGTACGCCGACGAGGACGACTCCGTCCTGCAGGTCCGTCCCCCCGTCGTGACCGTCATGGGTCACGTCGACCACGGTAAGACGCGACTGCTCGACGCGATCCGGAACTCGAAGGTCGTCGAGGGTGAAGCCGGTGGCATCACCCAGCACATCGGTGCGTACCAGATCGTCACCGAGCACGAGGGCATCGAGCGTCCGATCACGTTCATCGACACCCCGGGTCACGAGGCCTTCACGGCCATGCGTGCTCGTGGTGCGCAGGTCACCGACATCGCGATCCTCGTGGTCGCGGCGGACGACGGCATCATGCCCCAGACGATCGAGGCGCTGAACCACGCGCAGTCGGCCAACGTGCCGATCGTGGTCGCGGTGAACAAGATCGACAAGGAAGGCGCGAACCCGGCCAAGGTCCGCCAGCAGCTCACCGAGTACAACCTGGTGGCGGAGGAGTACGGCGGAGACGTCATGTTCGTCGACGTCTCGGCTCGGCAGAACATCGGCATCCAGGACCTCCTGGACGCCGTGCTGCTCACCGCTGACGCCGGGCTCGACCTGCGTGCGAACCCCGACAAGGACGCCCGCGGCGTCGCGATCGAAGCACGGCTCGACAAGGGCCGTGGTGCGGTGGCGACCGTCCTCATCCAGTCCGGAACGCTGCACGTCGGCGACGCCATCGTGGCGGGCACGGCCTACGGCCGCGTCCGTGCGATGACCGACGAGAACGGTGTCGCGGTCAAGGCCGCCACGCCGAGCCGCCCGGTCCAGGTGCAGGGTCTGTCCTCGGTGCCCCGCGCCGGTGACACGTTCCTCGTCACCGAAGAGGACCGCACGGCACGTCAGATCGCCGAGAAGCGTGAAGCCGCCGAGCGCAACGCCCAGCTGGCCAAGGCCCGCAAGCGCATCTCGCTCGAGGACTTCACGCGTGCACTCGAAGAGGGCAAGGTCGACTCGCTCAACCTCATCATCAAGGGTGACGTCTCCGGTGCCGTCGAGGCACTCGAGCAGTCGCTCCTGGACATCGAGGTCGACGACAGCGTCCAGCTCCGCATCCTCCACCGCGGTGTCGGTGCGATCACGGAGTCGGACATCGACCTCGCCACGATCGACAACGCCATCGTGGTCGGCTTCAACGTCCGTCCGGACGTCAAGGCCCGCGAGCGTGCGGCGCGCGAAGGCATCGACGTGCGCTTCTACTCGGTCATCTACAACGCACTCGACGACATCGAGCAGTCCCTCAAGGGCATGCTCAAGCCCGAGTACGAAGAGGTCCAGTCCGGTGTCGCCGAGATCCGCGAGGTCTTCAGCTCCTCGAAGTTCGGCAACATCGCGGGTGTCATCGTCCGCTCCGGCACGATCACGCGCAACGCCAAGGCGCGCGTCATCCGTGACGGTGTGGTCCTGGCCGACGGACTGGCGATCGAGTCGCTCCGTCGCTTCAAGGACGACGTCACCGAGGTCCGCACGGACTTCGAGGCCGGTATCGGTCTCGGCAAGTTCAACGATCTCCAGATCGGTGACGAGATCGAGACCACCGAGCTCGTCGAGAAGCCGCGCGACTGATCGTGTGACTACCCTGGGCCCCGGCCTCCCTTCGCGGGAGGTCGGGGCCCGACCCCTTTCCACGCAGAACCACCGGCGGGAAACGTCCCGCCACTGCCTCAGGAGGCACCCATGGCCGATCCGCAGCGCGCACGCAAGATGGCGGACCGCATCAAGGAAGTCGTCGCACGCCGTCTCGACAAGGGTCTGCGCGACCCGCGTCTCGGGTTCGTGACGATCACCGACGTCCGCGTGACCGGAGACCTGCAGCACGCATCGGTCTTCTACACCGTGTACGGCACCGACGAGGAGCGCGCCGACTCCGCCGCGGCGCTCAAGGCCGCGACCGGCATGCTCCGCTCGGAGGTCGGCAAGAACATCACGGCGCGGCTCACCCCGTCGCTGGAGTTCATCGCCGACGCACTGCCGGAGACCTCGGCGCACATGGAGGACCTGCTCGTGCAGGCCCAGGTGCGCGACGAGCAGGTGCGAGCTGCGTCGGTCGGTGCGACGTTCGCCGGCGACGCCGACCCGTACAAGCACGACGAGGACGACGAGTCCGACGACGAGCAGGACGTGGCGCGGGCGTAGCCCGACGAGCGTCCGAGCGCCCCGCTGCACCGTGTGCGGCGGGGCGCTCGTGCGTCGTGCCCGGCGGAAACGTCAGGCGTCCGGCAGCCGGTACCCGGTGGCGTCGTCGCCGACCGCCAGTCCGTCGCGCAGCAGCGACGCGAGCGCTCGGTCCCGCTGATCGGCGTCCGGCCAGACCGGTTCGATCTCCGACCGGGTGACCGGCACGTCGCTCGCGCGCAGCTCGGCCATGATCAGCCCGCGCACCTGCCGGTCGCTGCCGGCGAACTTCGCCTGCTTCGGGGCGCGTGGCCCGTCGTGTTCGGGGTACCCGGCCGCACGCCAGGCGCAGCGGTCCGCGATCGGGCACGCGTCGCACGCGGGGGAGCGGGCGACGCACACGAGCGCACCGAGTTCCATCACCGCCGCGTTCGTCGCAGCGGCGTCGTCGCGGTCGGCCGGCAGCACGGACTCCATCAGGGGCAGGTCGTCCTTGGCCTTCGCCGGCCCGGGCTCGCCCTGGCCGAGGAGCGCGCGCTTCAGGACCCGCCGCACGTTGACGTCGACGACCGGGTGCCGGTCGCCGTACGCGAACACGGCGACGGCCCGTGCCGTGTAGTCGCCGATCCCCGGCAGCGCGAGCAGCGCCTCGACGTCCCGGGGGACGACGTTGCCGTGCTCGGTGGCGATCACCGTGGCCGCCGCGTGCAGCGCGAGCGCGCGTCTCGGGTAGCCGAGCCGGTCCCAGGCACGCACCGCGTCCGCCGGGGGCGACGCCGCGAGGTCCGCAGGCGTCGGCCACCGGGTGAGCCACGCCTCCAGTCGGGGGATCACGCGCGCGACCTGCGTCTGCTGCAGCATGATCTCGCTGACCAGGGTGCCCCACGCGGGGAAGCCGGGGCGACGCCACGGCAGGTCGCGGGCCTCCTGTCGGAACCAGGTGGTCAACGGGGTCGCGATGTCGGGGACGCTCGCGTTCTCCACATCCGGCTGGGAGGCCCTGCTCGCGTTCACCACGACAGCCTACGGTGGACGCATGGCACGCTGGGCACCCGAAGAGACCGACACGATGGCCGCGATCGCTGCTGAGGTGATCGCGCAGGTCGGCACGAACCGGACCGTGATCGGCATCGACGGGCAGGACGGCACCGATCTCGAACACGTCGCCGCCACGCTGGTGGCCGGCTTCGAGCAGCACGGGGTGTCCGCGATGGCCGCGACGTCGCCGTCCTCCGATCCCGACACGCTGCGCGACGAAGTGGTCACCCCGTTCCGCACCACCGGCGCCGGTGACGGCGTGTTGGTCGTTCACGGGCACGGGCTGCTGGCCCCGGGGGTCCGCGGGCTCTGGCGCTGGTCGCTGTGGGTCGAGCAGGAAGCCGGCCGGCTCGAACGTCGGGCGGACGTCAAGATCGCCGCCTCCGCCGTCCTCGACGTCACCGATCCCGAGCACCCTCGTCGCGAGTGGAACGACGCCTGCTGACCGGCGCTGGTAATCTCCTCTGGTGCTCGAAACCGTGCCGGACGGCATCCTCCTCGTCGACAAACCGCAGGGGATCTCCAGCCACCGCGTCGTGTCGATCGCCCGCCGCCGCCTCGGTCTGAAGAAGGTCGGGCACGCGGGGACCCTCGACCCGATGGCGACCGGGCTGCTGCTCCTGGGGATCGGGCACTCCACCCGGTTGCTCACCCACCTGGTGGGCCTCGGCAAGACCTACACCGCCACCATCCGGCTCGGCGTGTCCACGGACTCCGACGACGCCGACGGCACCCCGACCGCCGCGACCGGCATCGCCGCAGCGGACGTCTCGGACGAGTCCGTCGAACGTGCCGTCGCCCTGCAGCGCGGCACGATCGACCAGGTCCCGTCCACCGTCAGCGCGATCAAGGTCGACGGGCGCCGCGCGTACGACCTGGCGCGCAAGGGTGAGACCGTCGAGCTGAAGTCCCGCACGGTCACCGTCTCGCGGTTCGACGTCACCGGCAGGAACGACCGCACCGTCACGGTCGACGGTGCCGAGGTGGCGGTCGTCGACCTCGACGTCGTCGTGACGTGCTCGTCCGGCACGTACGTCCGGGCCCTCGCACGCGACGTCGGCGCCACCCTCGGCACCGGCGCGCACCTCACCGCGCTCCGCCGCACCCAGGTCGGTCCGTTCGACGTGGCCGACGCGATCGACCTCGAGGACGACGCCGTCGACGTCCGCGCGGCGCTCGCTCGTCCGGCCGACGTGGCACGCCGGTTGTTCTCGTCGGTGTCGCTCGACGCGGCCGCGGCGAAGGACCTGACCGACGGCAAGCGCGTCGCAGCCGACCACCCCGACTCGGACGAGCCGGTGGCTGCCGTGGCCGTCGACGACGACCGCCTCGTCGGACTGGTCTCGGTCCGGCGCGGACTGCTCCGGGTCATCACGAACTTCCCGGCGCCGGCTGCTCCGGCGTCGCAGAACGGGGCGCACGCGTGATCGAGTGGTTCATGTGGGTCCAGCTCGTCGTCGCGGTCCTGGCCGGGCTGTTCGCCGTCGTGGTCGGGTTCATCGGCTGGAAGCCGAACGACTACACCGTGGGGTCCCTCGCGCTCATCGAGGTCCTGCTCCTGGTGCAGGGCGTCATCTCCATCGTGCTGCCCGCGACGGGCAGCCCGCCGGACGGCAACGCCCTCGAGTTCGGGGTCTACGCCGTGTCGGTGCTCCTGGTGCCGCCGGCGGCCATCGTCTGGGCGCTCGTGGACCGCACGAAGTGGAGCACCGTCGTCCTCGGCGCCGGCGCCTTCACCGTCGCGGTCATGATCTACCGGATGTACCAGATCTGGTTCGCCCTGAACTGACGCCGAGCGTCATGGTGGTCCGCGCACGTCGGTAGAATCGGTGCAATGGCGACAAGATCCTCACTCGCGACCGGCATCGGCCGCGTCCTCATCGCCGTGTACGGCATCCTCGCCCTGGCGGCGACGGGCCGGAGCGTCGTGCAGATCATCGAGAAGTTCTCCTTCGCGCCGTTCGCGTACACGGTGAGCGCCATCGCCGCCGTCGTGTACATCGTGGCGATGATCGCCCTGATCGTGCCCGGACGCTTCTGGTACCGCGTCGCGTGCGTCACGATCGTGTTCGAGATGACCGGTGTGCTCGTCATCGGCACGCTCTCGCTGTTCGACCGGCAGCTCTTCCCCGACGACACGATCTGGTCGTACTACGGCATGGGGTACGCCTTCGCGCCGCTGGTGCTGCCGATCGCCGGACTCTGGTGGCTCCGCAAGCACCACCGCACCGCGACGGTCGAACCGGTGCCCGCATCGACCACCGCCCCCGTGGGCGAGTAGGAGCAGCCGTGCAGTTCTACGACGACATCGCCGACGTGGCCGAGGGCTTCGGTCCGAGCGCCGTCACGATCGGCAAGTTCGACGGCGTGCACGTCGGACACCGCGCGGTGATCGCGCACCTGGAGCGCGCCGCCCACGAACAGGGCCTGGTCGCCACCGTGGTGACGTTCGACCGGCACCCCCTCAACGTCATCGACCCGCAGCACGTCCCGCCGGCACTCACGAGCACGGCGCAGCGGCGCGAGCTCCTCGACGACGCCGGGGTCGACGCCACCCTGCTGCTCCGCTTCGACGAGGAACTGCAGTCGAAGTCGCCCGAGGCGTTCGTGTCCGAGATCCTCGTCGACACCCTGCACGCCCGGCTCGTCTTCGTCGGCAGCGACTTCCGCTTCGGGGCGAAGGGTGCCGGCGACGTCGCCCTGCTCCGCACCCTGGGGGAGCAGCACGGCTTCACGGTCGAGCTCATCGACGACGTCGACCTGGTGGACGACGTCCGCCCCGACGGCGAGCGACGCGTCTCGTCGACCTGGATCCGCGAACTGCTCGGCGACGGCCGGGTGGCCGAGGCCGCCCGGCTGCTCGGGCGTGAGCACGCGGTCCGCAGCACGGTCGTGCACGGCAACCAGCGCGGGCGCGCCATGGGGTACCCGACGGCGAACCTCGACCCGGCGTTCGAGGGGTTCGCACCGGCCGACGGCGTCTACGCCGCGCGCGTGCTGCACGACGGCACGGTGTACCCGGCGGCCGTCTCGGTCGGCAACAACCCGACGTTCGAGGGCGTGCCCGCCAAGCAGATCGAGGCGCACCTGCTCGACGTCGACCTCGACCTGTACGGCGACCGCATCTCGGTGCTGTTCGTCTCGTACGTCCGCGGCATGGTGAAGTTCGACTCGATGGACGAGCTCGCCACGCAGATGCGGCAGGACGACCTCGACATCCGGTTGCTGCTGGGCCTGCCCACGCCGGTCTGAACGGCGGCGCCACACCGGACGCCAGCAGACGGCGCCACACGGCACCACACGACGACGCCCCCGCGACCGATCGGTCACGGGGGCGTCGTCGTGTGGTGACTAGCTGCCGAGGGCGTCGAGCCAGATCTTGCGGGCGTCGAGCGCTTCCTGGGCGTCCTTGATCTTGCGGGCGTCGCCGGAGGCCTGCGCGTCGGCGAGCTCGGACTCGAGCTTGCCGATGGCGTCCTCGAGCTGGCTGGCGAGTCCGGTCTGCCGGGCCTTGCGCTCCGGGTTGGACTCCTTCCAGTGCGCGTCCTCGAGCCCACGCACGTGGTCCTCGATCGCACGCAGGCGGTCCTCGATGCGACGGACATCCGCGCGGGGGACCTTGCCGACCTCGTCCCAGCGGCGCTGGATGCCGGTCAGGGTCTTGCGCGCCGCCACCCGGTCGGTCGCCTTGAGCAGCGGCTCGGCCTCGGTGAGCAGCGCCTGCTTGGCCTCGAGATTGCCGGAGAACTCCTCGTCCTCGGCCGCGCTCTCGGCGTGGCGCTGCTCGAACAGCACGTCACCGGCGGCCTTGAACCGCGCCCAGAGGGCGTCGTCGTGGCGCTTGCCGGCGCGCCCGGCGTTCTTCCAGTCGTCGAGCAGCTGGCGGTAGTCCGGGATCGCGTCGGACCCGCGCGAGGCGAGTGCCTCGGCCTGGGTCACGAGTTCCTGCTTGCGGGTGCGGGCGTCGCGGTGCTGCGCGTCGAGCTCGGAGTAGAACGCGCGACGGTGCTGGTCGACGGTGGACCGCGCTGCGCGGAACCGCTTCCAGAGCTCGTTGGCCTCGTTCTTGGGGATGCGCGGGCCGTCGTGCTGGTGCTGCTGCCAGCGGGCGAACACGTCGTCGAGCTGCGCGGTGATCTGCTTCCACTGCGCGCGTGCCGGGTCGACCGCCGCGAGTGCCTCGGCCTCTTCGACCAGGGCCGCACGGTGCGCGAGGGCGTCGTTCAGGGCCTGCTGCGCCTGCTCTGCCTGCTCCTTGGTGAGCGAGCCGAGCTGCTCGGTGAGCGCGCCCACTCGGGTCTCGAGCGACTTGATGTCACCGACCACGCGGGCTTCGGCCACCAGGGTCGTCAGGTGCTCGACCGTCCGGGCGACGTCGTTCGCCGACGCACCACGCTGGACGCGCTGCTCGGCGATCTTCACCTGCCCCTCGAGGTCGGCGTACTTCCGCGCGAAGTAGGCGAGGGCTTCTTCGGGGGTGGCGTCCGGGTACTCACCGACAGCACGTTCGGTCTCTTCGTACCGGACGTACACGGTCCCGTTCTCGTCGACCCGCCCCCAGGTCGTTGCTTCGTCAGATCCCACAGGTCTCGCCTCGATCGTGGTCGTGCATCGCCGACGTCACCGTCGGCACGGTCAGGTCGTCAGCCTATTGCACGGACGGGCTCCGCGGCCCGCCGGACGCAACGGCTTGTGGACTACTTCTCCTGGGCGATGGTCGCGGCGGTGATCGTCGTCGCCACCTTCGGCTCACCGGTGCCGTCCTGGCCGGGCGACGAGATGCCCTTCGCGGCGATCTTCGACTCGAGTTCGGACAGGCCGCTCGTGACCTTCCCGACGACCGTGTATCCGCCCGTGGAGCCGTCGAGCGTGGTGTCGCCGTAGACGATGAAGAACTGGGTCGACTGCGAGTACGGCGACGTCGACCGCGCGATCGCGATGGTGCCCTCGTCGTAGACGCCGTCGCTCGGGACGTTCTCGAGCGGGCCGTACTCGAACCCGGCGTCGCCCGTGCCGTCGCCGTTCGCCGAACCGCACTGCAGGAACTTCAACCCGTCGCTGTCGGCCAGCCGGTGGCAGGTGGTGCCGTTGTAGAACTGCTCCTTGATCAACGAGATCTCGACGCTCGCGGCCTGCGGGGCCTTCGCGCCGTCCAGTTCGATGCCGAGGTCGATCGACTTGTTGAGCGTCAGCGAGCCCGTCCAGGTCGCGCCCTTCGCGATCTCCTTGCTCGGCACGTCGCCCGTGTTCGCCGCCGTGGCACTCGCCGAGGGCGTCGGTGTGGCGGTGGCGCTCGCGCTGGCGTCCGCCGACCCGTTGCCCTGCGAGCCCGCGAAGGCGAGCTGCGACCCGGTGGCCAGGGCGGCGACCAGTACGAGGACACCGGCGCCGACCAGGTTGTCGCGCACACGCCGGCGGCGCTGCCGGTCGTGGAGTCCCTGGCGGGCCTGGTAGAGACGGAGACGCTCGCGCGCCTCGCGGTTGTCGCGCGCTGGGTTCTTCGGTGCCACGGTGCTGTTCTGCCCTCTCGTCGCAGTGTGGAACGAGCGTATCCGAGTCGTCACCATCAACGGCCTGGGAGGCGCGGGGCTGTCAGTGGGTCGGCCTACGATTGGTGCATGGCAGCGGACCGTTCGAGCATGCGTGCGCCCACGACGGGCGGTCGCGCCGGTCTCGCGCAGGGTTCCGTCCCGCTCGCGGTCCGGATGCGCCCGACCAGCCTCGACGAGGTCGCCGGCCAGCAGCACCTGCTCGGCCGCGGGTCGCCGCTCGTGCAGCTCGCCACCGGTACCCGCGACAACCCGGGCGGTGTGTCGGTCATCCTCTGGGGTCCTCCCGGCACCGGCAAGACCACGTTGGCACAGGCCATCGCGCGGCAGTCCGGGCGCGAGTTCGTCGAGCTCTCCGCGGTCACCGCCGGCGTCAAGGACGTGCGCGAGGTCATGGAGAAGGCCCTCACCCACCGCGACCTCTACGGGTCCACGACCGTGCTGTTCCTCGACGAGATCCACCGGTTCAGCAAGGCCCAGCAAGACGCCCTGCTGCCCGGGGTCGAGAACGGGTGGGTGATCCTCATCGCGGCCACCACCGAGAACCCGTCGTTCTCGGTCATCTCCCCGCTGCTGTCCCGGTCCCTGCTCCTGACGCTCAAGCCGCTCACCGACGCCGACCTCGGCATGCTCGTCGACCGTGCGGTGGAGGACCCCCGCGGCCTCGGTGGCGCGGTCGTCCTCGGTGACGAGGCACGTGGGGCCATCGTCCGGTTGGCCTCGGGTGACGCCCGACGCGCCCTCACGGCGCTCGAGGCCGCTGCGGCCTCGGCCACCGCGGCCCAGGACGACGACGACGACACCGTGCCGGTGGTCGACGCGGACACCGTCGCCGCGGCCGTCGACCGTGCACTCCTGCGGTACGACCGGCAGGGCGACGAGCACTACGACGTCATCAGCGCGTTCATCAAGTCGGTGCGGGGGAGCGACGTCGACGCCGCGCTGCACTACCTCGCGCGGATGATCGAGGCGGGCGAGGACTCCCGCTTCATCGCGCGCCGGATCATCATCTCGGCGTCCGAGGACATCGGCATGGCGGACCCGCAGGCGCTGCCCATCGCCGTCGCGGCGGCCCAGGCCGTGCAGCTCATCGGCATGCCCGAGGGCCGCATCCCCCTGGCCGAGGCCGTCGTGTACCTGGCGACCGCGCCGAAGTCGAACGCCGCCTACAACGGTGTGAACGCGGCGATGGCGGACGTCAAGGCCGGCCGGATGGGCACCGTGCCGATGCACCTGCGCGACGCGCACTACGCCGGGGCGAAGCGACTCGGCCACGGCAAGGGCTACGTCTACTCGCACGATGCCGAGCACGGGGTCGCCGAGCAGCAGTACCTGCCCGATGCGCTCGAGGGCACCGAGTACTACACCCCGACGGCGAACGGCTACGAGCGCGAGGTCGGTCCGCGGCTCGAACGACTCCGGAAGATCACCCGCGGGCAGTAGGACGGCACGTCGACTTCCTGCTAGCATTGCCGGGCCTACGTCCTGGTCCTCGAGCACGGCTGCGTTGAGGACAGAGTGCCACTCCGGTGGTACGGGGGCAGAGGTTCGGACTGTAGCCGTCCGATCCCACAGGCTCATCCCTCTGGATCCCGTCGTCGGGGCCACGGGCACTCGCGTGCCCGGCCTCCGGTGAGTATTCAGTTCGAACAGAGAAAAGGACCCTGTGTCTACCAAGTCACGTACCCGCAGCAAGACCCGCCTGTCGCGCGCACTCGGCATCCCGCTGACGCCGAAGGCGGCCCGTTACCTCGAGAAGCGCCCCTACGGCCCCGGTGAGCACGGCCGTACGCGCCGTCGTGCGGACAGCGACTACGCCGTCCGCCTCCGTGAGAAGCAGCGTCTGCGCGCCCAGTACGGCATCCGCGAGAAGCAGCTCCGCATCGTCTTCGAAGAGGCCCGCAAGACGAAGGGCCTGACCGGTGAGAACCTGGTCGAGCTCCTCGAGCAGCGCCTCGACGCCCTCGTGGTCCGTGCCGGCTTCGCCCGCACCACCGCGCAGGCCCGTCAGCTGATCGTGCACCGTCACCTGCTGGTCGACGGCAAGCTCGTGGACCGCCCCTCCTTCCGCGTCAAGGAGGGCCAGCTGATCCACGTCAAGCCGAAGTCCGAGTCGATGGAGCCCTTCCAGGTCGCCGCTGCCGGTGGCCACCAGGAAGTCCTGCCGAAGGTCCCGGGTTACCTCGAGGTCGAGATCGACAAGCTCCAGGCCCGCCTCGTGCGTCGCCCGAAGCGCGCCGAGGTCCCCGTGACCTGTGAAGTGCAGCTCGTCGTCGAGTACTACGCAGCTCGCTGATCCACTGATCACACCCGAACGGCGGGTCGTCCTCTCGAGGACGGCCCGCCGTTCGGCGTTCCGGCCCCGAAGTGCCCGGCGGCTAAGCTTGTCCGGGCATGCACCGCCAGGGTGCACAGAGGGAGAGGCACCGTGAAGCAGCTGTTCTTCGTCGCGGTCGGCGTCGTCATCGGGTTCGCCGTGGCGCACCAGGTCGCCAGGACCCCCGGAGGCGCACGGCTCTTCGCCGTCGTCGACGCGAGCACGAAGGCCTTCACGGGCGCGGTCGCCGACGGGTACCGGTCCCGCGGGGCCGAGCTCCGCACCGACGTCTGAGTCGTCGAGCTCCACCGCGGTCCGGCCGCACCGTCGTCCCGCCTCCACCTCCCACCCCCGACCTGAACCCAGGAAGCACCATGCAGACCGCAGAGATCCGCCGCCGTTGGCTCCAGTACTTCGGTGACCGCGGCCACACCGTCGTCCCGTCCGCGTCCCTCGTCTCCGACGACCCGTCGCTCCTCTTCACGGTCGCCGGCATGGTGCCGTTCATCCCGTACCTGACCGGGCTCGTCCCCGCGCCGTACCCCCGTGCCACGAGCGTGCAGAAGTGCATCCGCACGAACGACATCGAAGAGGTCGGCAAGACCCCTCGCCACGGCACGTTCTTCCAGATGAACGGCAACTTCTCGTTCGGCGACTACTTCAAGGAGCAGGCGATCCAGTTCGCCTGGGAGTTCCTGACGAACCCGGAGTCCGACGGCGGGCTCGGCTTCTCGCCCGACGACCTCTGGGTGACGGTCTACGAGGACGACGACGAGGCGATCGCGTTCTGGAAGCAGCACTCCTCCCTGCCCGAGGAGCGCATCCAGCGACTCGGCAAGGACACGAACTACTGGTCCACCGGCCAGCCCGGACCCGCAGGTCCCTGCTCCGAGATCTTCTTCGACCGCGGGCCCGAGTACGGCATCGACGGCGGCCCGGCCACCGACGACGACCGGTACGTCGAGATCTGGAACCTCGTGTTCATGCAGTACCAGATCGCGGACGTCCGCTCGAAGTACGACTTCGAGATCACCGGCGAGCTGCCGAACAAGAACATCGACACCGGCATGGGGCTCGAGCGCGTCGCCTTCATCAAGCAGGGCGTCGACAACATGTACGAGATCGACCAGGTCCGCCCGGTCCTCGACCGCGCGTCCGAGATCTCCGGCCGCCGCTACGGCGCCGTGCACGAGGACGACGTCCGCATGCGGGTCATCGCGGACCACGTGCGCTCCGCGCTCATGCTCATCGCCGACGGCGTGAGCCCGTCGAACGAGGGCCGCGGGTACATCCTGCGTCGTCTGCTGCGCCGCACGGTCCGTGCGATGCGCCTGCTCGGGGTCGAGACCGCGACGTTCCCGGAGCTGTTCCCGGCGTCCCGCGACGCGATGCGCGACGCCTACCCCGAGGTCGCCTCCGACTACGACCGCATCGCGCGGATCGCCTACGCGGAAGAGGAGACGTTCCTCCGCACGCTCGCGCAGGGCACGACGATCCTCGACGTCGCCGTCGAGCGCGCGAAGCAGGACGGTGCTCCGTCCATCGGCGGGGACACCGCGTTCCTGCTGCACGACACCTTCGGGTTCCCGATCGACCTGACGATGGAGATGGCCGAAGAGGCCGGGGTCCACGTCGACCGGACCGCGTTCGAGACCCTGATGTCCGAGCAGCGTGCCCGGGCGAAGGCCGACGCGAAGAGCAAGAAGACCGCGATCGCCGACCTGAGTGTGTACAGCGCGTTCCGGGCGAAGGGCGAGACGGTCTTCCTCGGCTACGACGCGCTCGAGGCCGAGACGAACGTGCTCGGCATCATCGTCGGCGGCGTCAGCGTCGACCGGGCCGTGGCGGGCGACATCGCCGAGGTCGTCCTCGGCGAGACGTCGCTGTACGCCGAGTCGGGTGGCCAGGACGCCGACCAGGGATCGATCGTCGGCAACGGCTTCGACCTCGAGGTCCTCGACGTCCAGCGTCCCGTCGCTGGCCTCTGGAGCCACACCGTCCAGGTCCGCTCGGGCGAGGTCGGCGTGGGCGACGCGGCGAGCACCGTGGTCGACGCCGAGTACCGTCGCGGCGCGACGCAGGCGCACTCCGCGACGCACCTGGTGAACGCCGCGCTCCGCGACATCCTCGGCCCCGAGGCGCTGCAGGCGGGTTCGTACAACAAGTCCGGCTACATGCGCCTCGACTTCTCGTGGTCGCAGCCGATCTCGCTCGCGACCCGTTCCGAGATCGAGGAGGTCGTCAACACCGCGATCCGCACCGACCTCGAGGTCTCGACCCGCATCATGCCCATCGACGAGGCCAAGGCGCTCGGTGCGCAGGCGCTCTTCGGTGAGAAGTACGGCGCCGAGGTCCGCATGGTCGACATCGGTGGTCCGTGGTCGCGCGAGCTCTGCGGTGGGACGCACGTCGCGTCGAGTGCCCAGATCGGACTCGTCAACCTGGTGGGGGAGTCGAGCGTCGGGTCGACCAACCGTCGTGTCGAGGCGCTCGTCGGGCTCGAGGGCTTCCGTGACCTCGCGGTCGAGCGGACGATCGTCTCGCAGCTCTCCAGCGCGCTGAAGGCCCCCCGTGCCGACCTGCCCACGCGTGTGCAGTCGCTCATGGAGGACCTCCGCACCGCGCAGAAGCGGATCGCCGAGTTCGAGTCGGCGAACCTGCAGCAACGGGTCCCGTCGATCGCACGGACCGCGACGACCGTCGGCACGACCACCGTCGTGGCCGAGACCGTCGACGGCCTGCAGTCCGGCGACGACCTGCGCTCGCTGGCGACCGGTGTCCGTGCGCAGCTCGGTGACGGCGCTGCCGTCGTCGTGCTCGGTGCCGTGGTGAGCGGGAAGCCGATCGTGATCGTCGCGACGAACGACGCGGCGCGTTCCGCGGGCGTCCAGGCGGGTCCGCTCGCCAAGGAGGCCGCCGGTGTGCTCGGTGGTGGCGGCGGCGGCAAGCCGGACCTGGCCCAGGGCGGCGGCACCGACCCGGCTGCGCTCCCGGCTGCGCTCCGCGCCGTGACCGCTCGGATCGCGGGCTGATCGTGGCGATCCGGTCCGGGCGGCGGCTCGGCGTGGACGTCGGCCGTGCCCGGATCGGGATCGCCGTGTGCGACCGCGACGGGTTGCTGGCGACGCCGGTCGAGACCGTGCGCCGCGACGACTCGACCGACCTGCGTCGGATCCTCGAGATCGCGGACGAGTACGACGTGCTCGAGCTCGTCGTCGGACTGCCCCTGTCGATGTCCGGCGGCGACACCCCGTCGACGGACGACGCGCGGGCGTTCGCGGCCCGGATCGCCGAGCGCCGCCCGGTCCGGCTGGTCGACGAACGACTGTCCACGGTGACCGCGCAACGCGGACTGCACCAGGCCGGCAAGAACACGAAGAAGTCGCGGTCCGTGATCGACCAAGCGGCCGCTGTTATCATTCTGCAACACGCGCTCGACCACGAACGCAGTGCCGGTGCCCCTCCGGGCACCACGCTTCCCTGACAGGGCAACCCGCCGCGACCCGGCTGCCCTTCCGTCACCCGAGGACGACGGTGCCCAGGCGGAGTTCCCGACCGAGAGACCGAGAACCGTTGGCAGACGATCTGGACTGGAACGCGATCATCGCGCCCGGCAACGAAGCCGAGCGGCGGAAGACCACTTCCGACCGCGCAGCAGGTACCGATGACCGTGATGACTCCGCGCGGGTGACCCCGCAGCCGGACCGTCCGATGTCCCGTCGCGAGGCTCGGGCGCTCGAAGCGGAACGCGCTCGTCGCGACGCCGTTCCCGGGCCCGACTCCGAGCCGGCACCCGAGGAGCCCGCTGTCGCTGCCGACCGCATGGACCCCGACTCGACCGCTCCGCGCGAGCAGCCGGCACCGGAGCCCGTGCGACCGCAGCAGGCGGCCCCTGAACTCCATCCCGAGGTCGCCGCGCTGCTGACCGGCGAGGTGGTGCCCTCGGCGCCCGCCGTCGGCGGAGCCGGGTCCGACGGGCCCGACGGTACCGACGACGCCGGGCGCACCGGTGGCGGTGGAGCCGCGGGAGGCGGCGGACGTGGTGGCCGTGGCGGACGCGGGGGAGCCTCCAGGCCGCCGCGCGAACCGCGCCCGAAGCGCCGTCGCGGGCCGCTCATCGCCGGCATCGTGATCGTCGCCGTGGTCGTGGCCGGCGGGGTGAGCGCGTACGCGTTCGCTGCCCCGAAGATCCAGCAGATCGTCGCCGCGGTCAGCGGCTCGACCGAACCGGACGACTACACCGGCTCCGGCAAGGCCAAGGTCACCATCACGATCAAGCAGGGCGACATCGGCGAGAACGTCGCCGCGACGCTGCAGCGCAGCGGGGTCGTGAAGGACTCGAAGGTCTTCTACAAGCTGCTGCTGGCGTCGCCCGACGTGCAGTTCCAGCCGGGTTCGTACTCGCTGAAGAAGCAGATGAGCTCGAAGTCGGCCCTGGCCGCGCTGCAGGACGAGAAGAACCGCGTGCAGGCCTCGATCGTGATCCCCGAGGGCACCGCGCTGGCGGACATCGAGGCCGGCATGGTCTCCAAGGCCGGGCTCACCAAGACCGAGGTCGCCAAGGCCGCGAAGGACGTGTCCGCGTACGACCTGCCGTCCGGCGTCACCACGCTCGAGGGCTGGCTGTTCCCCGCGACGTACCCGATCAACCCGGGGTGGACGGCGGAGCAGTACTTCGGGTCGATGGTCGACACGATGAAGGAGCACCTGGCCGCCGCCGGCGTCAAGGAGGCCGACCAGGAGCACGTCATCGTGTTCGCGTCGCTCGTGCAGAAGGAAGCCGGCCTCGCCGCCGACTACCCGAAGGTCGCGCGGGTGTTCCAGAACCGGCTCGACCAGGGCATGCGCCTGCAGTCCGACGCCACCGTCGCCTACGGCACGGGCAACACGCACACCGTCACGACGACCGACGCAGAGCGCGCCGACGAGTCGAACGCGTACAACACGTACGTGCACGAGGGGCTGCCGCCGGCACCGATCTCGAACCCCGGGGACATCGCCATCAAGGCCGTGACGAACGAGGCCCCGGGCAAGTGGCTGTACTTCGTGACGGTGAACCTGGAGACCGGCGAGACGGTGTTCTCGAACACCTACGACGAGCACCTCGTCGCGGTGAAGCAGTTCCAGGCGTGGCTCCGGGCGCACCCCGACTACCAGTAGGGCGGCGACGTCGCACGGCGGTGCGCTGTGGGAGGATTGCAGCATGCTTCGTTGGTTGACTGCTGGTGAGTCCCACGGACCCGAACTGATCGCGATGCTCGAGGGCCTGCCCGCGGGTGTCCCGGTGTCGTTCGAGTCCATCCGTACCGATCTCGCGCGCCGCAAGCTCGGCTACGGTCGCGGCTCGCGCATGAAGTTCGAACAGGACGAGCTGCACGTGTCCGGCGGTGTCCGGCACGGGTTCTCGCTCGGCAGCCCGATCGCGATCCGGATCGGCAACACCGAGTGGCCGAAGTGGGTCGAGGTCATGAACCCCGAGCCGGTCGAGTCCACCGAGATGTCGCGTGGCCGCAGCGCCCCGTTGACCCGCCCGCGTCCGGGCCACGCCGACCTGGTCGGCATGCAGAAGTACGGCTTCGACGAGGCCCGCCCGATCCTCGAGCGCGCGAGCGCCCGTGAGACCGCGGCCCGCGTCGCGCTCGGCGCCGTCGCGAAGTCCTTCCTCGCCGAACTCGGCATGCGGTCGGTCGCGCACACCCTGCAGGTCGGCACGGTCCGCGTGCCGGACGGCACCGACCTGCCGCTCCCCGACGACGTCGACCGTCTCGACGACGACCAGCTGCGCTGCTTCGACGCCGACACCTCGGCGCGCATGGTGACCGAGGTCGAGGCCGCGAAGAAGGACGGCGACACCCTTGGTGGCGTCGTCGAGGTGCTGTTCTACGGCGTCCCGCCGGGGCTCGGCTCGCACGTGCAGTGGGACCGTCGGCTCGACGCCCGTCTGGCCGCGGCGATCATGGGCATCCAGGCGATCAAGGGCGTCGAGGTCGGCGACGGCTTCGCGACCGCTGGCCGTCGCGGCTCCGCGGCCCACGACGAGCTCTACCGCGAGGACGGCGAGATCTACCGCACGAGCGACCGTGCCGGTGGCACCGAGGGCGGCATGTCCACGGGCACCGTCCTGCGCGTCCGTGCCGGCATGAAGCCGATCGCGACCGTGCCGCACGCGCTGCACACCGTCGACGTCGTCTCGGGCGAGGACGCCTCGGCGCACCACCAGCGGTCCGACGTCTGCGCGGTCCCGGCCGCCGGCGTCGTGGCCGAGGCGATGGTGGCGCTCGTGCTCGCCGACGCCGTGCTCGAGAAGTTCGGCGGGGACAACGTCGTCGAGACCAAGCGCAACCTCGACGCCTACCTCGCGTCGATCCCGGAGACGCTCCGCACCCGTCGGACGGAGCCGGCGGCACCGGCCGACGCGTCGTGAGCACGACTGGCGGCGGCGCCGCGCCCGGCGACGTCCCGTCCGGCGGTGCCGCGCGAGGTCTGGCTGCGCCCGTCGTCGTGATCGGCCCGATGGGCGCCGGCAAGTCCAGCGTCGGCAAGCGCGTCGCGAAGGCGCTGGGCGTGCCGTTCACCGACACCGACCGGGTCATCGTCCGCGAGCACGGACCGATCCCCGGCATCTTCGCCGACCGTGGTGAGCCGGCCTTCCGTGCCCTCGAAGCCGACGCCGTCCGGACCGCCCTCGGCACCGGGGGCGTGATCGCAGTCGGCGGCGGAGCGGTGACGCACGCCGCCACCCGCGAGGCACTGTCCGGCGCCCGCATCGTCCTGCTCACCGTCTCGCCCGAGGCCGTCGCCGAGCGGATCGCCGGCTCGGACCGGCCCCTGCTCGCGAACGGCGGCATCGACGCCTGGCAGACGATCATGGACGAGCGAGCGGCGACCTACGCCGAGCTCGCGCACGTCGTCGTCGACACCTCGCGCCGTCCGATGTCCCGGGTGGTCGACGAGGTCGTCACCTGGCTGCGGAGCGACAGCGGCGCCAGCGGCGACACCAGCGCCGGCCGACGCGACGACACCAGCACCACCACCGAAGGAGCACCGTGACCGACCCGATCCTGCCCGCAGGCACCACCGAGATCCGCGTCGGCGGTGACGACGGCTACGTGGTGGCGGTCGGCTCGGGCCTGCTCGGCTCGCTGCCCGCGATCCTCGGCCCCCGCGTCGCCAAGGTCCTCATCGTGCACGCCCCGACCCTCGGTGCGCGGGCGAACGACCTGCGCGACCTGCTCGTCGACGCCGGCCTCGAAGCCCTCATCGCCGAGGTGCCGGACGCCGAGGCCGCCAAGCGCATCGAGGTCGCGTCGTTCTGCTGGCAGATCATGGGCCAGTCCGACTTCACCCGCACCGACGCCGTCATCGGCCTCGGCGGCGGTGCCGTCACCGACCTGGCGGGCTTCGTCGCGGCGACGTGGCTGCGCGGGGTGCCGTACGTGTCGGTGCCGACGAGCGTGCTCGGCATGGTGGACGCCAGCGTGGGCGGGAAGACCGGCATCAACACGAACGAGGGCAAGAACCTCGTCGGTTCCTTCTCCGCCCCCCGCGCGGTGGTCGCCGACCTCGACCTCGTCCGCACCCTGCCGCGCAACGAGATCCTCACCGGCTTCGCCGAGATCGTGAAGGCCGGGTTCATCGCCGTGCCGGAGATCCTGGACATCATCGAGGCCGACGTCGCCCGCGTCACCGACCCGACGACGCCGGAGTTCCGCCGGGTCGTCGAACTGGCCATCACGCTGAAGGCCGAGGTCGTGTCCGACGACTTCACCGAGCAGGGACGACGCGAGATCCTGAACTACGGTCACACGCTCGGGCACGCCATCGAGCACGCGGAGCGGTACCAGTGGCGGCACGGTGCTGCGGTGTCGGTCGGCATGGTGTTCGCCGCCGAGCTCGCACGCCTGACGGGCCACCTCGACGACGCGACCGTGGACCGGCACCGGGCGATCCTGGACTCCTTGGACCTGCCGACCTCGTACGGCATCGGCCGGTGGCAGGGCCTCCTCGCCGCGATGCGTCGCGACAAGAAGGCCCGGGCCGGCATGCTCCGGTTCATCATCCTCGACGGTGTCGGCAAGCCGGTGATCCTGGAGGGCCCCGAGGACCACCTGCTGTTCACCGCCTACCAAGAGGTCGGCGTCTAGTACTTCTGCACGCCCAGGTGGTCGCGCAGGTGCGGTCCGGTGTACTCGGTCCGGTGCAGTCCGCGGCGCTGCAGCTCCGGCACGACCTTCTGGGTGAAGTCCTCGACCCCGGCCGGGAAGTGCGTCGGCACCGCCAGGAACCCGTCGCACGCCCCGGCCTCCGACCACGCCTGCATGGTGTCGGCGATCGTCGACGGTGACCCGATCATCTTCCGGTAGCTGCCCTCGGCGAAGTACCGGGCGGTCTCGATGACGGACAGCCCCTGTTGCCGTGACACCGCCATGATCGCTGCCCGGTGCGACTTGCCGGCGTTCGACTCGGGCAGCTCCGGCACGGGCGCGTCGAGGTCGAACTGCCGGAAGTCGACGCCACCGGCGAGGGGCTTCAGGTTGCTCAGTGCCAGGTCGTCCGGGATCAACGCCATCATCCGGTCGGCGAGGTCGCGTGCGTCCTGGTCGGTGTCGCCGACGATCGGGGTCATCCCGACGAGCACCTTGACGTGGTCGGGGTCGCGGCCGAACCGTTCGGCGCGCGCTCGGATGTCGTCGCGGAACGCACGGCTCTCGTCCGGGTCGGACTGCAGGGTGAAGACCACGTCGGCGGTGCGCGCCGCGAGTGCGCGGCCCGGCTCCGAGGCACCCGCCTGGAACACGACGGGCCGGCCCTGCGGACTCCGACCCGTCGTCAGCGGTCCTCGCACGCGGAAGTGCTCGCCGTCGTGCTGCAGGAACCGCATCTTCTCGATGTCGAAGTAGGTGCCGGACTCCTTGTCGCGCACGATCGCGTCCGGGTCCCACGAGTCCCAGAGCCCGGTGACGACGTCGACGAACTCGCTCGCCCGCTCGTACCGGGCGGCGTGCTGCACGTGGGCGTCGAGTCCGAAGTTCTGGGCTTCGTCCTCGTTGAAGGACGTCACGAGGTTCCACCCCGCGCGGCCCTTGCTGATGTGGTCGAGGGTCGAGAACCGCCGCGCGAGGTTGTAGGGGTCGTTGAAGGTCGTGGTCGACGTCGCCGCGAGACCCAGGTGCGTGGTCCGCATCGCCAGGGCGGGCAGGAGCATCGTCGGGTCGAAGTGGATCGAGCGGGGGTTCGCGGCACCGTAGGTGTCGCCGGCCAGGATGTCGTTGCTGCGCCGGACTGCGGCCTGGTCCTCGAAGAACAGGGCGTCGAGCTTCGCTGCCTCGGCGAGTTCGGCGGCGCGGACGTAGTGGTCGATGCCGAGGTCGAGCTCGGGGACGGCGTCCGGCAGGCGCCAGGCGCCGAGGTGGTAGCCGGGGAACAGGAACATTGCGAGGTGGATCGTGGTCACGGGGGTCCTCTCGGAGGGGACGGTGCAGCACGTGGGACGGTGCAGCAGGTGGGACGGTGCAGCAGGTGGGTGGGTGCCTCCGGCGGACGGACGGGAGGCACGGAGCAGGGTGCGCGGATCGGCGCGGCTCGGCGAGACGGCGCGCTCCAGAGCACGTGGACCGCCCGGCGGATCGGCGCGCGGCGGTCAGACGGACGAACGGACGTCAGTGTCCGTGCGCGATGGCGCCGCGGGGCCAGCAGCGGGACGCGGCGGTCGCGTGGTGTGCCGTCATCGTCGCCCCCCTGTCTCGTGTTGCGTTCTCCCACCGGCTCGAGCCGGTGGTGGACGACGCTACGGGCGCGGTGTTTCGGCATCGTTTCGATCGGGAAACACCGTCGAAACGATGCGCCGTTAGCGTCGCCGCATGTCTGCAGCAGCCCTCGCCCCGTTCCCGACCGAGCTCCGTGTCGGCGTCCCCGACTGGCTCCGCGACGCGCAGGCCGCTGCTCCGGAACACCTCGGCACCCGTGCGGAACGGTTCGCGCTCGTGAACGCCCTCGCCGAACGGAACGTCGAGGAGGGCACCGGCGGTCCGTTCGCGGCGGCCGTCGTCGACGAGGACACCGGCGCGGTCGTCGCCCTCGGGGTGAACCTCGTGCTGCACACCAACCTGTCGTCGATGCACGCCGAGGTCGTCACCCTCGGACTCGCACAGGCTCGGACGGGGGCCTGGAACCTCGGCCGTGACGTCGGCCACCGGCGTGTGCTCGTCGTGAACGCCCAACCGTGCGTGATGTGCCTCGGGGCCCTGCTGTGGTCGGGGGTCTCCGCGCTGGAGTTCGCCGCCGACGGAGCCACGGTCGAGCGGATCACGGGCTTCGACGAGGGTCCGGTGCCGGGGGACTGGCGCGAGCAGCTCGTTGCTCGGGGGATCGACGTGCACCAGGAGCACGGCACCGGTGCCGAGACGGCGCTCGAGCGCTACCGCGACCTGGTCGAGTCCGGCGCCACCGCGCGCTACAACGGCAGCGGTGCCTGACCCGGCGTCAGCGCAACACCCGCCGCGTCCGTCGCCACCACCACTTGACCTGCATCGACACCGTGAGGACGCCGGTCCGCTGCCATTCCCGGAACTCCGCGACGGTGGCTCCGTTGTCCCACGCGAAGAGCACGTCGTCGTCCGCGTCCACGTCGGGCGCATCCGGCAAGGGTCGCAAGATCGGCATCAGGTGGACTCCTCTTCCTCAGGGTGGACGTGATCGGCGGCGGTTCGCCTCCGGAGTGCACGAGTGGCGAGCCGTCGGTCCGCCTTCGACCACCACCGTACGGTCTCGAGTTCCCGGAGCACAGTTCTCGAAATGTCGTATGCACCGCCGCCTCGTGGCTGGGCGAGCGACCAGGTGAACCGCTTCCAGGCGTGTTCTCGATCGGTCGTCCGCCGGCTCTGGGACGCCCCGAACCAGCTGACGACCGCCGCCACGATCGCCGCGCCGGCGGCGATGCACGCCGCGACCAGTGCTGTCTCCATTGGGCAAGCCTGCGGCAGTGGGCGCGACCCGACGCGACACGCGAGCCGACCTGTGGATGCCGGACCGCGCCTCCCGGCCTGTGCACGACAACCGGCGCACCCGGCGGACCCAGCAGCGGGGAGCAGACTGACGACGTGCCCAACCCACCCCGACTGAGCGACCTGTCCGGCTCGCAGGAGGCCGACACCGGCACCCTCCGGTCCCGCGGCCGCCGGTTCACCGAACTGCTGTCGATCGCGAGACGCCACCGCCTCGTCCCGTTCCGTCGCCTCGACTTCTCGCACGACCCGGCCACCGCCGACCTGCGCCGCAGCCAGGCCGAGCACCTGCGCCGTGCGCTCGAGGAAGCGGGCGGCGGGTTCGTGAAGATGGGCCAGCTGCTCTCCACCCGCGACGACCTGCTACCGGAGGAGTGGACCGAGGGACTCGCCCACCTGCAGCGCAACGTCACCGCCGCCCCCGCCGACCAGGTGCTCGCCCTGCTCGAACAGGAACTCGGCGCACCGGTCGACCAGGTCTTCGCGTCCTTCGACCCGGTGCCCGTCGCCGCGGCCTCGATCGCCCAGGTCCACCGCGCCCGCCTGCCCGACGGCACCGCGGTCGCGGTCAAGGTGCAGCGTCCCGGCATCGACGCCGCCGTCCGCCGTGACGTCGACATCGCGCTCCGTGTCGTCCGCTTCATGGCGCGCTGGTCGACCGAGGCCCGGCAGGTCGGCGTGCAGGACGTGGCCGCGCAGTACGCCGACGACCTGGTCCGCCAGGTCGACTTCGTCTCGGAGCTGCGGAACCTCACCGCCCTGCGTGCCGCACAGGCCCGCAGTGCCCGTCCGGACGAGGTCCGGTTCCCGGACCCGTACCCGGACCTGTCCGGGCGCCGCGTGCTCGTGATGGAGTTCCTGGAGGGCGACACGCTCAGCGCGATCCGCGCCGAGCGCGCGGACCGCGACCTCGACGGCCCGATGCGCGCGATCCTCCGCGCGTTCCTGCGACAGGTCGTCTTCGACGGCCTGTACCACGCCGACCTGCACCCGGGGAACGTCCTGGTGCTGCCCGACGGGCGGCCCGCGTTGATCGACTTCGGATCGGTCGGGAGGCTCGACCCGACCCTCCGGGACACGGTCCAGGACCTACTGGTCGCCTACCTGCAGGACGACACCTCGCGGATCGCCGATGCGGTCCTGCGGATGGCACCGGTGCGCGACGCGCACGACGAGCCCGACTTCCGTCGGGACATCGCGCGCTTCGTCGCGGACGAGCTCGGACCGGGCGCGCGCATCGGCGTCGAGACGGTCGACGACGCCGTCGAGGTGTTCGGGCGGTACCGGCTCAAGGCGCCGCCGGACTTCGTCGCGGCCGCGCGGGCGCTGGCGATCTTCGAGGGCACGCTCCGCACGCTCGCGCCGTCGTTCGACCTGCTCGAGGAGTCCCGCGGGCTCGCCCGTGAGCAGATCACCGACCAGCTGCGCCCCGGCAAGCTGCGCGACCTGGCGGCGAAGGAGCTGATCGGCGTCGTGTCCGCGGCCCGACGGCTGCCGCGCCGGGTCGACCGGATCGGCGAGGCGATCGAGACGGGCAAGTTCACCGTCAACATCCGGCTCTTCGCAGACCGCCGCGACCGCGAGCTCGTGTCCGGCATGATCCGGCGCATCCTGCTCGTGCTGCTCGGCGCCGGTGCCGGCATCCTGGCGATCGTCTACCTGGCACTGCCCGCCCGCCCGGACGCGGCGATCTCGACCGCGGTGGCCGGGGCACTGCTCGGGGGAGCGGCCGTGGTGCTGCTCGGCTGGGCGGCCATCGACTCCTGGCGCGCCCGGCGACGGCGCTGATGGCGACGGTCGGGCGTCCGCTACACTCGTCCGGGGCCAGCGCGGCCCGAAGACCTTTCACAACACGACCGAACGGGACACCGAAGACTCATGGCCAGTACCACTGACATCAAGAACGGCGCCGTTCTCATCATCGACGGCCAGCTGTGGTCGGTCGTGGAGTTCCAGCACGTCAAGCCCGGCAAGGGTGGCGCGTTCGTCCGCACCAAGCTGAAGAACGTCGTCTCCGGCAAGGTCGTCGACCGCACCTTCAACGCCGGTGCGAAGATCGACACCGCCGTGGTCGACCGCCGCGACTACCAGTTCCTCTACGAGGACGGCGACTCGTACGTGTTCATGGACACCGACACCTACGACCAGATCCCGGTCTCGGCGACGGTCGTCGGCGACGCGAAGAACTACCTGCTCGAGTCCGCGATGGTCACCATCGCGATGAACGAGGGCAACCCGCTCTACGTCGAGCTCCCGACGTCGATCGTGACCGAGGTCGAGACCGAGCCGGGCCTGCAGGGCGACCGCTCCTCCGGTGGCACCAAGGACGCGACCATCATCGCGACCGGCCACCGCATCCAGGTCCCGCTCTACCTCGAGAGCGGCACCACGGTGAAGATCGACACGCGCGACGGCAGCTTCCTCGGCCGCGTCAACTCCTAGGCGACGTCCGTATGAGTGCTCGTTCGAAGGCCCGCAAGCGCGCCCTCGACATGCTGTACGTGGCCGAGGTGCGTGAGCTCCCGATCACGGACGTCCTGGCGACCGAGACCGTCCGTCACCTGGACCAGCCCGAGCGTGCCTCGAGCTGGGACTACGCACGGCAGATCGTGACGGGCGTCGACGACGCCCGTCACGAGATCGACTCCGTCATCATCGACCACGCCCAGGGGTGGTCGATCGCCCGGATGCCGGTCCTCGACCGCTGCATCCTGCGGATGGCCGTCTGGGAGCTCCGGTTCAACCCGGAGGTGCCGGACGCCGTCGCGATCGCCGAGGCCGTCGAGCTCGCCCAGTCGCTCTCGACCGAGGACTCCGCGGGCTTCGTGAACGGTGTCCTCGGAGCCGTCGCCGGCGGTCGTGCACCGTCCGGTCGGACGGTCGCAGGGGACCAGGAGTCCCGCTAGGCTTGTGCACGTCAGCATCCTTTAATGCCGTCCAGTGAGGCGGGGAAGGGGGTCGACGTGGGTACCAGAACGGTCCTGCAGCAACCCGACATCGCGCGCGCTCTGACGCGCATCGCACACGAGATCCTCGAGGCCAACCACGGCGGCTCGGACCTCGTCCTCCTGGGCATCCCGACCCGGGGCGCCGTGCTCGCCGAACGGCTGGGCCGCGTCCTGGCGGACATCGAGCCCGAGTGGCAGTCCGCGCGGGCGGGCATCGGATCCGAACGAGTCGGCACGCTCGACGTGACCATGCACCGGGACGACCTCGGGCACGGCATCGGTCGTGCCCCGCACCGCACGGTGATCCCCGCCGGCGGCATCGACGGCAAGGTCGTCGTGCTCGTCGACGACGTCCTGTACTCCGGTCGCACGGTCCGGGCAGCGCTCGACGCCCTGCAGGGGATCGGCCGGCCGCGCGCCGTCCGGCTCGCCGTGCTCGTCGACCGCGGCCACCGCGAGCTGCCGATCCGCGCGGACCACGTGGGCAAGAACCTGCCGACCGCATCGGACGAGCGGGTCACCCTGCACCTGTCCGAGACCGACGGCGACGACACCGTGTTCATCGAGCAGGGGGTGGCGTGATGCGGCACCTGCTCTCCACCGCCGACCTGTCGCGCGACCAGGCCGTGCACATCCTCGACGTCGCCGAGGAGATGGCCGAGGTCAACACGCGCGAGGTCCGGAAGCTCCCGGCCCTGCGCGGCAAGACCGTCGTGAACCTGTTCTTCGAGGACTCGACCCGCACGCGCATCTCGTTCGAGGCCGCGGCGAAGCGCCTGTCGGCCGACGTCATCAACTTCGCGGCCAAGGGCTCGAGCGTCTCCAAGGGCGAGTCCCTCAAGGACACCGTGCAGACCCTCGGCGCGATGGGCATCGACGGCATCGTGATGCGGCACGGCTCGTCCGGTGCGCCGCGCGTGCTGGCCGACGCCGACTGGATCGACGTCCCCGTGGTGAACGCCGGCGACGGCACGCACGAGCACCCGACGCAGGCGCTGCTCGACGCCTTCACCATGCGCCGTCGCCTGCACGGTGCCGGCTCACGTGGACAGGGCCTCGACGGCGTCCGGGTCCTGATCGTCGGCGACGTGCTGCACAGCCGCGTCGCCCGGTCGAACGCGTGGCTGCTCCGGACCCTCGGCGCGAGCGTGACCTTCGCCGCACCGCCGACGCTCCTGCCCGCCACCACGACCCCGTTCGGGGCCGCGGTGCACCACGACCTCGACGCCGCCCTGGCCGAGGACCCGGACGTCGTCATGACGCTCCGGATCCAGCAGGAGCGGATGGACGACTCGTTCTTCCCGAACCCGCGCGAGTACACGCGGCACTGGGGCCTGACGGCTGCGCGGTTCGCGCGGCTGTCCGAGCGCACGCTGATCATGCACCCCGGTCCGATGAACCGCGGGCTGGAGATCGCCGGCGTCGCTGCCGACGACCCCCGTTCCACCGTGGTCGAGCAGGTCGAGAACGGCGTCTCGGTCCGCATGGCGGTCCTCTACCTGGCCCTGACCGGCACCGAACCGAAGGAGTCCGCAGCATGACCGCTCACCTGATCCGCGGCGCGCAGCTGGTCGACGGCTCGCGCGCCGACATCCGACTGCAGGACGGCCGCATCACGGCGATCGGCTCCGGCGTGGACGCGAGCGGTGCCACGGTCGTCGACGCCGACGGGCTCATCGCCCTGCCGGGTCTCGTCGACCTGCACACCCACCTGCGCGAGCCCGGTCACGAGGAATCCGAGACGGTCCTCACCGGCTCGCGCGCCGCGGCGGCCGGAGGCTTCACCGCCGTCAACGCGATGGCGAACTCGAGCCCGGTCGCCGACACCGCCGGGGTCGTCGAGCAGGTGCAGGCACTCGGCGACGACGCCGGCTACGTCACGGTCCGCCCGATCGGCGCGGTGTCGCAGGGGCTGCAGGGCACGCACCTGTCCGAGATCGGTGCCATGGCGACGAGCAGGGCGAAGGTCCGGGTCTTCTCGGACGACGGCTCGTGCGTGTCCGACCCGCTCCTCATGCGCCGCGCACTCGAGTACATCAAGGGCTTCGGCGGGGTGCTCGCGCAGCACGCGCAGGAACCCCGACTCACCATCGGCGCGCAGATGAACGAGGGCCGCCTGTCGTCGGAGCTCGGGCTGGCGGGCTGGCCGGCCGTGGCGGAAGAGGCGATCATCGCCCGCGACGTCCTGCTCGCCGACCACGTGGGCGCGCGGCTGCACGTCTGCCACGTGTCGACCGCCGGGAGCGTCGAGGTGATCCGCTGGGCCAAGTCCCGCGGCATCGACGTCACCGCCGAGGTCACCCCGCACCACCTCGTGCTCACCGAGGACCTCATCGCCGGGCACGACGGCGCCCCCGGGTACGACGCCCGCTACAAGGTGAACCCACCGCTCCGGGCACGCGAGGACGTCGACGCCCTGCGCACGGCCCTCGCCGACGGCACCATCGACATCGTCGCGACCGACCACGCACCGCACACCGCCGAGGCGAAGTGCTGCGAGTGGCCCGCGGCGGCGAACGGCATGGTCGGCCTCGAGTCGGCGCTGAGCGTCGTGCAGTCCGCCGTCGTCGCGTCGGGCCAGCTGGACTGGGCCGACGTCGCACGGGTCCTGTCCGAGGCGCCCGCGCGCATCGGCCAGGTGGAGGGCCACGGCCAGCGACTCGCCGAGGGCGCGCCCGCCGAGGTCACGCTCTACGACCCGTCGGCCAGCCGCGAGTTCGCGGTCGCCGACCTCGCCGGACAGTCGCAGAACTCGCCGTACCTCGGCATGACCCTGCCCGGCCGGGTCGTCGCGACGTTCCACCTGGGCGCGCCGACGGTGCTCGACGGCCGCCTGGTGGACGCCGACACCGTGGCCGCGCACGCCGCGGCGCTCCGGACGGGGGCGCGCGCATGAGCGGCGACGCCGCGCGCTGGCTGCTCGGCGGGGTGATCCTGCTCGCGGTCGCCGCGCTGTTCGTCGCCATGGCGCGCACCTGGCGGACGCGGACCAGGAAGCAGGCGGAAGCCGTGCCTCCCGTCCCCGTCCCGACCACGGTCGGACCGGAAGTCGGGTCCTGGGACGGTTTCTCCGTCGCGACGACCCGTGCTGACCAGCCGCTGGAACGCATCACCGCCGGCGGACTCGGGTTCCGGGGTCGCGGCGGCGTGCGCGTCCACGCGACCGGGGTGGTCTTGCGACTCGCCGGCGCGGACGACCGCTGGATCGCACGTGCTGCGGTCCGCGGTGCCGACCGCTCGACGTGGGCGATCGACCGGGTG
Organism: Curtobacterium sp. PhB146; assembly: GCF_004342995.1. Classification (NCBI taxonomy): domain Bacteria; kingdom Bacillati; phylum Actinomycetota; class Actinomycetes; order Micrococcales; family Microbacteriaceae; genus Curtobacterium; species Curtobacterium sp. PhB146. The sequence continues at coordinate 282,582 of NZ_SMBN01000003.1, forward strand.
GTCGAGCCCGGGGGACTGGTCCGTCTGCGATGGACGGCGACCGGCGCCGCAGGTGCGACGGACCTCGACACGTACTTCCGGTTCCCGGAGGGCGACGCAGCAGCGCTGCTCGCCCTGCAGGGACTGACCGAGACCGGGCCGCAGGCGACTGCGGCCGATGCTCCGCGAACCGCGGGCGAAGGGAAGAAAGCATGACACGCGAACGGGCCGTCCTGGTCCTCGAAGACGGCACCCGGTACGACGGCTGGGCCTACGGCGCCCGCGGGCGCACGCTCGGCGAGGTGGTCTTCGCGACCGGCATGACCGGCTACCAGGAGACGCTGACCGATCCGTCCTACGCCGGCCAGATCGTGGTGCAGACCGCACCGCACATCGGCAACACCGGCGTCAACGACGAGGACCCCGAGTCCCGTCGCATCTGGGTCGCCGGGTACGTGGTGCGCGACCCCAGCCGCGTGGTCTCGAACCACCGCGCGAACGCGTCGCTCGACGACCACCTGGTGCGCGACGGCATCGTCGGGATCTCCGGCATCGACACCCGCGCCCTCACGCGCCGGATCCGCGACGCCGGCGCCATGAAGGGCGGCGTGTTCAGCGGCGCCGACGCGACGCTGTCGGAGTCGGAGCAGCTGGACGCCGTCCGGTCGCAGGCCACGATGGCCGGCGCGAGCTTCTCGGCGATCGTGTCCACCCCGGAGACCTACGTCGTGCCGGCCGAGGGCGAGCAGATCGGCCGACTGGCCGTGCTCGACCTGGGCGTGAAGGCGTCGACCACCCGCTACCTCGCCCAGCGCGGCTTCGAGGTGCACGTCGTGCCGCAGGACATCTCCGCTGCGGCGCTCGAGGAGCTCGCACCGGACGCCCTGTTCTACTCGAACGGCCCCGGCGACCCCGCCGCGTCGGACGCCCAGGTCGAACTGCTGCAGGGCAGCCTGCGGACCGGGCGTCCGTTCTTCGGCATCTGCTTCGGCAACCAGCTGCTCGGCCGCGCGCTCGGCTTCGGCACCTACAAGCTGCCCTTCGGGCACCGCGGCATCAACCAGCCGGTGCTCGACACCACCACGGGCAAGGTCGAGATCACGAGCCAGAACCACGGCTTCGCGGTCGACGCTCCCCTGGGGCAGGTCCTCGAGTCGCCGGCCGGGTTCGGCCGCGTCGAGGTCTCGCACTACTCGCTGAACGACGACGTGGTCGAGGGCCTGCGGGCGCTCGACGTGCCCGCGTTCAGCGTGCAGTACCACCCCGAGGCCGCCGCCGGTCCGCACGACAGCATGTACCTCTTCGACCGGTTCGCGGACCTGGTGCGCGCGCGACGTGACGGGGAGCCGCTCGACGCGGCCACCGCCGACGCGACCACTCCCGCAGCAGACATCACCAAGGAAGCGAACTGATGCCCAAGCGCGCAGACATCAACTCCGTCCTCGTCATCGGTTCCGGCCCGATCGTCATCGGTCAGGCCGCCGAGTTCGACTACTCCGGCACCCAGGCGTGCCGTGTCCTCCGTGCCGAGGGCGTCCGGGTCATCCTCGTCAACCCGAACCCGGCGACGATCATGACCGACCCCGACTTCGCCGACGCGACCTACATCGAGCCGATCACGAACGCGTGCCTCGAGGAGATCATCCGCATCGAGAAGCCGGACGCCGTCCTGCCGACGCTGGGTGGCCAGACCGCCCTGAACGCGGCGATCGCGCTCGACGAGGCCGGCATCCTCGAGAAGCACGGCGTCGAGCTCATCGGTGCCAAGGTGGACGCCATCCAGCGCGGTGAGGACCGCCAGCTCTTCAAGGAACTCGTGCTCGAGTCCGGCGCCGACGTGGCCCGGAGCCACATCGCCCACACGCTGGAAGAGGCGAAGGAGTTCGCGAAGGACCTCGGCTACCCGCTCGTCGTCCGCCCGTCCTTCACCATGGGTGGTCTCGGTTCGGGCTTCGCGTACGACGAAGCCGAGCTCGTCCGCTTCGTCGGCGACGGGCTGCAGTCCAGCCCGACGACCGAGGTCCTGCTCGAGGAATCGATCCTCGGCTGGAAGGAGTACGAGCTCGAGCTGATGCGCGACAACTACGACAACACCGTCGTCATCTGCTCCATCGAGAACGTCGACCCGGTCGGCGTGCACACCGGCGACTCGATCACGGTCGCCCCGGCGCTCACGCTCACCGACCGCGAGTACCAGAACATGCGCAACATCGGCATCGACATCATCCGTCGCGTCGGTGTCGACACCGGTGGTTGCAACATCCAGTTCGCCGTCGACCCGTCGAACGGCCGCCTGATCGTCATCGAGATGAACCCGCGCGTCTCCCGTTCGTCGGCCCTGGCGTCGAAGGCCACCGGCTTCCCGATCGCGAAGATCGCCGCGAAGCTCGCCATCGGGTACCGCCTGGACGAGATCCAGAACGACATCACGAAGGTGACCCCGGCCAGCTTCGAGCCGACGCTCGACTACGTGGTCGTGAAGACCCCGCGCTTCGCGTTCGAGAAGTTCCCCGCGGCGGACGCCACGCTCACCACGACGATGAAGAGCGTCGGCGAGGCGATGGCCATCGGCCGCAACTACGCGACGGCGCTGCAGAAGTCGCTGCGCTCGCTCGAGAAGCGCGGCTCGAGCTTCCACTGGGACACCCCGGCGGCGGAGCTCGACAAGGACGCCCTGCTCGCGAAGTCGTCCATCCCCACCGACGGCCGGATCGTCACGGTGCAGCAGGCCCTGGTCGCCGGCGCCACCGCCGCCGAGGTCTTCGAAGCCACGAAGATCGACCCCTGGTTCATCGACCAGATCGTGCTCATCAACGAGGTCGCCGCCGAGGTCGCGGCCGCCGACGAGCTCGACGCGGACACCATCCGCTGGGCCAAGGAGCACGGCTTCAGCGACACCCAGATCGCGGCGCTGCGCAGCACCCCGGAGCACCCGGTCAGCGAGCAGCAGGTCCGCGACGACCGGCACGCCCTCGGCATCCGCCCCGTCTTCAAGACCGTCGACACCTGCGCCGGCGAGTTCCCGGCCCTGACGCCGTACCACTACTCGTCGTACGACGCCGAGACCGAGGTGGTCGCGAGCGACCGCAAGAAGGTCGTCATCCTGGGCTCCGGCCCGAACCGCATCGGCCAGGGCGTCGAGTTCGACTACTCCTGCGTGCACGCGTCCTTCGCGCTGAGCGACGCCGGGTTCGAGACGATCATGATCAACTGCAACCCCGAGACGGTCTCCACCGACTACGACACCTCGGACCGTCTGTACTTCGAGCCGCTCACGGCCGAGGACGTCCTCGAGGTCATCGAGGCCGAGGCGGCGTCGGGCGAGCTCGTCGGCGTCGTCGTGCAGCTCGGCGGGCAGACCGCCCTGGGCCTGGCGAAGCCGCTCGAGGCGGCGGGGATCCCGATCCTCGGCACCAGCCCGACGGCGATCGACTCCGCCGAGGAGCGCGGCCAGTTCTCCGCCATCCTCGACGCCGCGGGGCTGCTCGCGCCGCGCAACGGCACCGCCCACGACCTGGCGAGCGCGACCGCCGTGGCCGAGGAGATCGGCTACCCGGTGCTCGTCCGCCCGTCCTTCGTGCTCGGCGGCCGCGGCATGGAGATCCTGTACGACTCCCCGTCGCTCGCCGACTACTTCGACCGGATGGCCGACCAGGCGATCATCGGCCCGGAGCTCCCGCTGCTCGTCGACCGGTTCCTGGACGACGCGGTGGAGATCGACGTCGACGCGCTCTTCGACGGTGAGCGGCTCTACATCGGCGGCATCATGGAGCACCTGGAAGAGGCCGGCATCCACTCCGGTGACTCCGCGTGCACCCTGCCCCCGGTCGGCCTCGGCCGCGCCGAGATCCAGGGCGTCGTCGACGCGACCGAGAAGATCGCCCGCGGCATCGGCGTGCAGGGCCTGCTCAACGTCCAGTTCGCCATCGGCGCCGGCGTGCTCTACGTCCTCGAGGCGAACCCGCGCGCCAGCCGCACGGTCCCGTTCGTCTCGAAGGCGCTCGGCATCGCGCTGGCCAAGGCCGCGTCGCGCATCATGACCGGCACGAGCGTCGACGAGCTCGTCGCCGAGGGCATGCTGCCGGCCCGCGACGGGGCGTTCGTCCCGATGGAGGCCCCGGTCGCCGTCAAGGAGGCCGTCCTGCCCTTCCGCCGCTTCCGTACCCGCGAAGGTCAGGTCGTCGACTCGGTGCTCAGCCCCGAGATGCGCTCCACCGGCGAGGTCATGGGCATCGACCGCGACTTCCCACGGGCGTTCCTCAAGTCGCAGGACGCCGCGTACGGCGGCCTGCCGACCAGCGGCACGGTCTTCGTGAGTGTCGCGGACACCGACAAGCGCGCCATCGTGCTGCCGGTGCACCGCCTGCAGCAGCTCGGCTTCACGATCATCGCGACCGAGGGCACGGCGGAGATCCTCCGCCGCAACGGCATCGAGGTCGGCATCGTCGGCAAGTACAGCCAGGGCGGCGAGAGCGTCGTCGACCTGCTGACGCGCAACGAGGTCGACATCGTCATCAACACGCCGTCGGGTGCCGCCGGTCGTGCGGACGGGTACGAGATCCGAGCGGCCACGGTCGCAGCGGACAAGCCGCTGTTCACGACGATCGCGCAGATCGGTGCGGCAGTCGCGGCGATCGAGACGATCGGCACGCCGCTCAACGTCCGGAGCCTGCAGGACTACGCGCGGGAGCGCGCCACCTGGTGAGCGAGGGGCAGACGGGAGGCCCGGCCTCCTTCGGTGATCGGCTCGCGTCCGCGATGCGCGAGCGTTCACCGCTCTGCGTCGGCATCGACCCCCACGCCACCACCCTGGCGGCGTGGGGGCTCGGCCGCGACGAGCAGGGCCTGACGGCCTTCGGCGCGGCCCTGGTCGACGCGGCCGCCGGCCGCGCGGCGATCGTGAAGCCGCAGATCGCGTTCTTCGAGGCGGCGGGGGTGGCGGGCTACCGCGCGCTCGACGCGACGATCCGTCGTGCACGTGATGCGGGCCTCCTGGTCGTCGCCGACGTGAAGCGCGGCGACATCGGGTCGACCGGTGACGACTACGCACTCGCGTGGCTCGACCGTGACGGGCCGTTCGCGGCCGACGCGATGACGGTGTCGCCGTACCTGGGCTACGGCTCGCTCAGCGGGACGGTCGACGTCGCTCGGCGGAACGGTGCCGGGGTCTTCGTGCTCGCCGCGACGAGCAACCCGGAGGCGCGGGTGCTGCAGACCGCGGTCCTGGCGGAGGGCCCGCGTGCCGGGCGGTCCGTGGCTGCCGGTATCGTCTTGGACGTGGCAGACGACAACCGGGCCGCGGGCGACCAGGCCCTCGGCGACGTCGGGCTCGTGCTCGGCGCGACCCTTCACCTCGACGACTTCGGCATCGACGCGGACGCGATCGACACCGCGCCGGTGCTCGCCCCGGGCTTCGGTGCCCAGGGCGCCCGGATCGAGGACCTCCGTGCGCTGTACGGTGCGCGCGCCGAGCAGGTGCTCGTGAGCGAGTCGCGCGGTCTGCAGACCGACGGTCCGGACGGGGTCGCGGCACTCGTGTCCGACCGCGCCGACCGGATCCGCGCCGCCCTCGGAGCCGCAGCATGACCACCGACGGCGACCGCACCGGCGGCGACCGCTCCGACGGCACCGACCTGCCGGCCCACCGCACCCCACCGGAGGTCGACCGCGTCGCGGCGGCCCAGGCGGCGGTCGCCGCGCGACGCGCCCGGGCCGCGGTGAAGTCCCAGGTCGCGTCGGGGGAGCGCTCGGCACTCGAGGTCGCTCGATCGGCATGGGACGACGCCCTCGTCGACACGACCTCGGCGGAGCGCTCGCTCCGGGTGCGCGACCTGCTCGTCAGCCTGTCCGGCATCGGTCCGGCGCGTGCCGAGTCGATCATGGGCACCCTGCGCATCGCGCCGTCGAAGCGCCTCGGGGGCCTCGGCACCCGGCAGCGCACGGCCCTGGCCGACTGGCTCGCCGCGCGCGGTCGCAAGCGCGGTGCCTCGAAGCTCGTCGTCCTCGCCGGGCCGACCGCCGTCGGCAAGGGAACGGTGAGCGCGTACATCCGCGAGCAGTACCCGGACGTGAACCTCAGCGTCTCCGCCACGACCCGGAAGCCCCGCCCGGGCGAGGTCGACGGCGTGCACTACTACTTCGTGGACGACGCCGAGTTCGACCGGATGATCCGCGAACGCGAACTGCTCGAGTGGGCCACGGTGCACAACTCGTACCGGTACGGCACCCCGCGGCCGCCGATCGACCGAGCGCTCGACGCCGGCGAGCGGGTCATGCTCGAGATCGACCTGCAGGGTGCTCGGCAGGTCCGTGACGCCATGCCCGAGGCCGTGCTCGTGTTCCTGCTGCCCCCGACGTGGGAAGAACTGGTGCGTCGACTCATCGGCCGCGGCACCGAGTCGCCCGAGGAACAGGCGCGTCGACTCGACACCGCGAAGGTCGAACTGGCCGCCCAGGACGAGTTCGACGTCCGCATCGTGAACTCCGATGTCGGCACCGCGGCACGACAGGTCGTAGACTTGTTCTCTGCGCCCTGACGGGTGCACCGACGACGAGGAGACTCCATGGCCAACCCCCAGGGCATCATCGACCCGCCCATCGACGACCTGCTCAGCAAGGTCGAGTCGAAGTACGCGCTCGTCATCTTCGCTTCCAAGCGCGCGCGTCAGATCAACGACTACTACGCCGACCTGCACGAGGGCTCGCTCTTCGACAACGTCGGCCCGCTCGTCGACTCGACGATCGACGACAAGCCGCTGTCCGTGGCTCTCCACGAGATCAACGAGGACAAGCTCACCGTCACCAAGCAGCAGCAGCCCTCCGACTGATCCCGGTGACTGCAGCTGCTCTGCGCCTCTTCACGTCCGAGTCGGTGACCGAGGGGCACCCCGACAAGATCTGCGACCAGATCTCGGACAGCATCCTCGACGCACTGCTCACGGTGGACCCGCACGCTCGGGTCGCCGTCGAGACGATGGTGACGACCGGCCTCGTGCACGTCGCCGGCGAGGTCACGACCTCGGGCTACGTCGAGATCCCCAAGCTCGTCCGCGACGTCATCACGGGCATCGGCTACAACTCGTCGGACGTCTCCTTCGACGGCGCCACGTGCGGCGTCGAGGTGTCGATCGGTGCGCAGTCGCCGGACATCGCGCAGGGCGTCGACGAGTCGCTCGACTCCCGCACCGGTGCGGTCGACCCGCTCGACCGTCAGGGTGCCGGCGACCAGGGCATCATGTTCGGCTTCGCGACCAACGAGACCCCCGAGTACATGCCGGTCGCGATCTGGCTGGCGCACCGCCTGGCCGAGCGTCTGGCCGCCGTGCGCAAGTCCGGCGAGCTGGCGTTCCTGCGCCCGGACGGCAAGACGCAGGTCACCGTCGGCTACGACGGCGTGGTGCCGAAGACCGTCGAGACCGTCGTCCTGTCGACGCAGCACTCGCCGAGCGTCACGCTGGAGCAGCTCACCGCCGAGATCACCGAGCACGTGATCCGTCCGGTGCTCGACCTCGTCGACCTCGACTCCTCGCACGTCGACGTCATCGTCAACCCGACCGGCCGCTTCGAGATCGGTGGCCCCCAGGGCGACGCCGGACTCACCGGCCGCAAGGTCATCGTCGACACCTACGGCGGGGCCTCCCGTCACGGTGGCGGCGCGTTCAGCGGCAAGGACCCGTCCAAGGTCGACCGCTCGGCGGCGTACGCGCTGCGCTGGGTCGCGAAGAACGCGGTCGCCGCGGGCCTCGCCGACCGGCTCGAGGTGCAGGTCGCCTACGCGATCGGCCGCGCGAAGCCCGTCGGGCTCTACGTCGAGACCTTCGGCACCGGACACGTCGACGACGCCACGATCGAAGCCGCGATCCGCCAGGTGTTCGACCTGCGTCCGGCCGCGATCATCCGCGACCTCGACCTGCTCCGTCCGATCTACGCGCAGACCGCGACGTACGGACACTTCGGCCGCGAGCTCCCCGGGTTCACCTGGGAGCAGCTCGACCGCGTCGAGGAACTCCGCGCCGCCGCAGGGCTCGTCACCGCCGCCGTCTGAGGCACCGCGTGACCACCGTCGCGCGCGTCGTCCTCGACTCGCCGCTCCCGCAGTTGGACCGTCTGTTCGACTACCGGGTGCCGGCCGAGCTCGAGGACGACTGCGTGCCGGGCGTCCGCGTGAAGGTCCCGCTCCGCACCGGGGCCCGGATGTCCGACGGCTACGTCGTCGAGATCGTCGACGAGGGCGACTACCCGGGTGAGCTCAGCGCGATCGAGACCCTGGTGTCACCCGTCCCGGTCCTGGCGCCGGAGATCTGGAAGCTCGCCCGCGCCGTGGCCGACCGTGCCGCCGGTGTGGCGTCCGACGTCCTCCGCCTGGCCGTGCCGACCCGCCAGGTCCGCGCCGAGAAGGCCTGGCTCGCGCGGGACACCTCGTGGTCCCCGCCCCCGGTGTCCGCACCGCCGGTGACCGGCTACACCCCGGGCATGCTCGAAGGCGTGATCGCCGAGCACGATCGCGCTGCGGTCGCCGCCGTTCCCCACCCGGTGGCGCTGGCCGGGCCCACCAGCGACGAGGGCGACGGCGACTCCGATCCGATCTGGGTGCCCGGCTGGGCCGCCACCCTCGCCCAGGCCGCCGCCCACACGCTGGCGAGCGAGCAGTCCGCCGTCATCGCCGTCCCCGACTTCCGCGACGTGATCGACCTCGAGCGCGCGCTGCTCGCGGTGCTGCCGCCGGAACGGGTCGTGCGCTTCGACGCCAAGCAGACGAACGGTCAGCGGGCCAAGGCACTGCTGCAGGCGCGGACGCACCCCGTCGTCGCGATCGGCAACCGCACGGCGGTGTACGCACCGGCGACCGACCTCGGGCTCATCGCGATGTGGGACGACGGCGACGCCTCGTTCATCGAGCAGCGCGCGCCGTACGTGCACACGCGTGACGTCGCCCTCGTGCGGGCAGCGCAGTCGGGTGCCGCACTGCTGTTCCTCTCGCACGCCCGCAGCACCGACGTGCAACGGCTCGTCGAACTGCACTGGCTGCAGGACGTCACGCCGTTCCGGGTGAAGACCCCGAAGGTCATCCCGACCGTGCAGCAGACCTCGGCCGAGGGGTACGCCGCGCAGGCACGCATCCCGAGCTCCGCGTGGCGTGCCGCGCGCGAGGCCAGCCAGCACGGCCCGGTGCTCGTGCAGGTCGCGAGCCCCGGGTTCGGCACCGGACTCGTCTGCGCGGAGTGCGGTGAGCGGGCGCACTGCCGCATCTGCGGCGGTCCGCTCGGCAGTCCGCACCGCGGTGCCACGCCGCAGTGCCGGTTCTGCGGTGCCCTCGCCGTGGGGTTCCGCTGCCCGACGTGCGGCAACGGCACCGTGAAGCCCGTGGGACAGGGCGCCCAACGCACCGCCGACGAACTCGGGCGGGCGTTCCCCGGCACCCGGATCGTGGTGGCCGACGGCTCACGCCCGCTCGACGAGGTGCCCGCGCGGCCCTCCGTCGTCGTCGCGACCCGTGGCGCCGAGCCGAGCGTGCCCGGGGGCTACGCGTGCGTCCTGCTGCTCGACGGCGAGAAGATGCTCGCGCGCGAGGGGCTGCGCGTGCAGGAGGACGTGCTCCGCTTCTGGACGAACGCCGCCGCGAAGGGTGCTCCCGGGGCCGAGGCGTACCTGGTCGGCATCGGCGGCAAGCTCGCTACGGCGATGGCGCTCTGGCGGCTCGACGGTCCCGCGCACGACGAACTCACCGACCGGCGCGAACTGCACTTCCCGCCGGCGGTCCGCGTGGCGACGATGACCGGCACCGACGAGGCCGTCACCGCCGCGGTCGAGGCCCTCGAGGGGGCGACCGCGGGCCCGGTGCTCGGCCCGGTCCCCGTCGAGGACGACGCCCTGCCGGGCACGGTCCGGGCGATCGTGCGGTTCCCGTACGCCCACGGTGCCGAGGTCGCGGCGACCCTGAAGGCCGAGGTCATCCGGCGGTCGTCGACCCGGCGGGTCCTGAAGGGCGGCAACCGGCGTCGGGCGGCACCGACGCTGCGGGTCCGGCTCGACGACGCCGAACCCTTCAGCGAGGTCTGACCCGCACCGGCCGTCGGGGCGGGGCCTCCGTGGCGGAGTTGCGCCGCGCCTCCCGGGCCGTGTGCCTTCGCACCTTGCGACGTTCCACGCGTCGATCACCTCGTGTTCTGTCGGCCGATGCGCACGCACCCGATGCGTGTGCACCTTCCGACGAACCACGCGTCGATCAACGAGTGGTTCGTCGCGAAACGAGTCCGCCGCGCAGCAGCGTCAGGCGCGCGCGGCCCGCCCACCGACGCGCGGGAACACCACGCCGAGCGCGACCATCCCGACCGCGAGCACGAGGTGCAGCCAGTTGTCCGCCCAGTTCAGCGGCACGAAGTTCGCGCCGAACGAGTGCCCGGCGGTGAACAGCCCGTAGACCCAGAGCACGAAGTAGACGACCCCGCCGAGCACCAGGTACATCCGCGACCCGGTGGCGTACCCCGCCGCGAGGACCCCGACGACCCCGAACAGCAGGTGCACGACGTTGTGCAGCACCGACACCTGGAAGACCCCGAGCAGCATCGCCATCGACCCGTGGCCGGCGCCCGCGAGCGAGCCGGACGTCAGCCCGGGCACGAACCCGGCGATCCCGACCAGCAGGAACACGACGCCGACGAGCAGCGCGACCTTCTGGATGCTGGACCCTGCGAAGCGGTCGGTGGACGTGGTGACATCGGACATGGGAACCCCTCTCGTGCTGTGCCGCAGACCGTACCCACCCGGCGCGGGCCCGGTTCGGGTCAGTCCACCGAGCGCGCGCGTGGGAGGATCGAACCCATGCGTCTCGTCGTCGCCGGCAGCCCCGCTGCGGCCGTCCCCACCCTCCGCCGTCTGGCGGCGTCCGACCACGAGATCGCCGCGGTCCTCACGCGTCCGCCGACACCGCAGGGCCGGAAGCGCGTCCTGACGCCGACACCGGTCGCGCAGGTCGCCGCGGAGCTCGGGCTGCCCGTCATCGAGGCCAGCCGCGTCGACGACGACGTCACCGCGCGCATCGCCGACCTCGACGTCGACCTCGGTGTCATCGTCGCCTACGGCGCGTTGCTCCGCCGTCCCGCGCTCGACGCCCCGCGCCTCGGCTGGGTGAACCTGCACTTCTCCGACCTGCCGGCGTACCGCGGCGCGGCGCCGGTCCAGCGGGCCGTGATGGCGGGGGACACCCGCACCGCCGCGTCGGTCTTCCAGCTCGTCGAGGCGCTCGACGCCGGCCCGGTGTTCGCGGCGGACCCGTTCGAGATCGACCCGGAGGCGACCGCCGGCGAGGTCCTCGCCGCCATGGCGGAGTCCGGTGCCGAGACCGTCGCCCGGGTGGTCGACGCCATCGCCGCCGGCACGGCCGTCGCGACCGAGCAGACCGGCGAGCCGACGCTCGCGCCGAAGACGACCATCGACGACGGGCGCATCGACTTCGACGCTCCGGCGGCGGTCGTGCACGCCCGTCTGCGCGGGGTCACCCCCGAGCCCGGCGCGTACGCCCACCTCGGCGAGACCCGCGTGAAGCTGCTCCGCAGCAACCGTCTGACAGGAGGCCCCGCGGACCCCGCCCCGCAGCTCGCGCCCGGTGCGCTGGCACTCCACGGCGGTCGGCTGCTGGTCGGGACCGGTGACACTCCGCTGGCGCTGCTCGAGGTGCAGCCGGCCGGCAAGAAGGCGATGGACGCCGCAGCCTGGGCCCGTGGCCTGGGCGAACTGGACGGGAAGGTCCTCGCATGAGCCAGCCGACGAACACCCGGGGCGCCCGCCGCGGTCCCCGTCCCGCGAACGCCCGTCGTGTCGCGTTCGACGTGCTCCGCGCCGTGCAGGTCGACGACGCGTACGCGAACCTGCTGCTGCCGACACGCATCCGTCGTGCCGGCCTCACCGCGCGCGACGCCGCGTTCGCCACCGAGCTCACCTACGGCTCGATCCGGATGCTCGGTCGCTACGACGTCATCATCGCGCTGGCGTCGGGTCGTCGGCCGGAGAACATCGAGGCCGACGTCCTCGACGTGATGCGGCTCGGCGCCCACCAGCTGCTCGCCATGCGCACCCCGACGCACGCCGCGGTCGACGCCACGGTCGAGCTCGCCCGCGAGGTCGGTGCCCGCCGTGCCACCGGCTTCGTGAACGCCGTGATGCGCAAGATCGCCGCGCGCACCGACGACGAGTGGGACGCGCAGATCACCGAGGGCCGTGGTGGCGACGCCCTGCTCGCCACGCGGTGGTCGCACCCGGTCTGGGTCGTCTCGGCACTGCGCGACGCCCTCGCCGCCGAACGCTCCCGCGACGAGCTCGCCGCCCTGCTCGCCGCCGACAACGCCGCGCCCCGGGTGCAGCTCGCGGCGCTGCCCGGGCTCGCCACCGACGAGGACATCGCCACCGCGACCACGCGCACGGTGCTCGACGAAGACGCAGACGACGACGCCGCGTTCGCCGACGCGACCGGCGCGGCGGACGTGCCAGCGGCCCTGGTACCCGCCGACGACGAACCGGAGGCCGACGGCGCGACCGGCACCGTGCCTCCCGTCCGGACCGCCGACCCCGTGCCGGCCGCCGACGCCCTGCCGGTCTCGCCCGTCGGGATCCGCGGCATCTCCGGTGACCCCGCGCGCGTGCCGGGCGTCGCTGCCGGGCGCCTGCGCGTGCAGGACGAGGGCTCGCAGCTCGCCGCCCTCGCGCTGAGTCGGTCGTCCGCGGTGCGCGAGGGCGAGCGCTGGCTCGACATGTGCGCCGGCCCCGGCGGCAAGGCCGCGCTGCTCGCCGCCGAGGCGCAGCAGGGTGGCGCGACCCTCGTCGCGAACGAGCTCGTGCCGGCACGTGCCGGACTCGTGCGGAACGCCCTCGGGGTGTTCGGCGACCACGTCCGCGTCGTCGAGGGCGACGCCCGGCGCTACGGCCGCGACGGCACCGGGATGACCTTCGACCGCATCCTGCTCGACGCGCCGTGCACCGGCCTCGGCGCCCTGCGTCGGCGTCCGGAAGCACGCTGGCGGAAGACCCCCGAGGACGTCCAGGAGCTCGCGGCACTGCAGACCGAGCTGCTCGACGCCGCGGTCCGGGTGCTCGCACCGGGTGGGACGCTCGCGTACGTCACGTGCTCGCCGCACCTGGCCGAGACGCGCGGGCAGGTCGACGCGCTGATGGGGCGGCACGGGGGAGTCCTCGAGCAGCTCGACACCGCGACGATCGTGCGGGGGGTCGCCGCGCGCGACCCGGAGATCGCGGACGGCGCGACGGCGCAGCTCTGGCCGCACCGGGTCGGCACGGACGCGATGTTCATCGCGTTGTTCCGTCGCGTGGGCTGAGGCCGTCGAGCGGGGCGTCGCGCTCGCGCCGGTAGGCTTGCCCGGTGACGATCCGCATCTCGCCGAGCATCCTGTCCGCCGACTTCGCGAACCTCGAGCGTGAACTCCACCGCATCGAGACCGCCGACCTGGTGCACGTCGACGTGATGGACAACCACTTCGTGCCGAACCTGACGCTCGGGCTGCCGATCGTCGAGCGCCTGCAGCAGGTCTCCCCGGTGCCGCTCGACGTGCACCTCATGATCACCGACGCCGACGTCAACGCACCGAAGTACGCCGAGACCGGTGCGTCGAGCGTGACGTTCCACTTCGAGGCCGCGGACGACCCCGTGGCCACGGCCGCCGCGATCCGCTCGAACGGGGCCCGTGCCGCCGTCGCGGTGAAGCCCGGCACCCCGATCACCCAGGTGCTGCACCACCTCGACGCCTACGACATGATCCTGCTGATGACCGTCGAGCCCGGCTTCGGCGGGCAGTCGTTCATGCCGTCCGTGATGCCGAAGCTCGCCGACGCCCGTGCGGCGGTCGACGCCTCGGGGCTCGACGTGTGGCTCGAGGTCGACGGCGGCATCTCGGTGGACACCGTGCCCGAGGCCGTGCGCAGCGGCGCCGACACGCTCGTCGCCGGGTCGGCCGTGTACGGCGGTGAGCCCGCCGCGCGGATCACGGACCTGCGCGAAGCGGCCGCGCGGGCGCGGGCATGAGCGCGACCCGTCCGGACGGTACGTCGGCAGCGTCAGCGGAGACCGGTAGCCTGGACCGCGTGAAGACGTTCGACGACCTGTTCCAGGAGCTCACCGAGAAGGCGCGCACGCGCCCCGAGGGCTCCGGCACCGTCGCCGAACTGGACGCCGGCGTGCACCAGATCGGCAAGAAGATCGTGGAAGAAGCGGCCGAGGTCTGGATGGCGGCCGAGTACGAGGGCGACGAGCGCACCTCGGAGGAGATCTCGCAGCTCGTGTACCACCTGCAGGTCCTCATGGTCGCGAAGGGGCTGTCCCCGGCGGACATCTGGCGACATCTGTAGGACGCGCTCGGGCACTGCCCCTGCACCGACCTCGATCCGCCACGACCCCGACCAGAAAGCAGACCCCCTGATGCTCCGCATCGCCGTGCCCAACAAGGGCTCCCTGTCCGAGACCGCGTCCGACATGCTGCGCGAGGCCGGGTACGCCGGTCGCCGCGACCCGAAGGCGCTGCACCTGCTCGACGAGCGCAACGGCGTCGAGTTCTTCTTCCTCCGCCCGCGGGACATCGCGACCTACGTCGGCTCCGGCGCACTCGACGTCGGGATCACCGGCCGCGACCTGCTGCTCGACTCCGGTTCCGAGGCGCACGAGGTCGACGCGCTCGGCTTCGCGGACTCCACGTTCCGGTTCGCCGGCACGCCGGGCCGGTACAGCACCCTGCAGGACCTCGACGGCGTCCGCGTCGCGACGAGCTACCCGGGCCTGGTCGGCGACTTCCTCGCTCGCCACGGGGTGACGGCGACGCTCGTCAAGCTCGACGGGGCCGTCGAGAGCGCCGTGCGTCTCGGTGTCGCCGACGCCGTGGCCGACGTGGTGTCGACGGGCAGCACGCTGCGGCAGGCCGGCCTCGAGATCTTCGGCCCGGTCATCCTCGAGTCGACCGCGCTGCTGGTGTCGACCGACGAGACGATCCCGGGCATCGACGTGCTCCGCCGTCGGCTGCAGGGCGTGCTCGTCGCCCGCGGCTACGTCATGCTCGACTACGACATCCCCACCGCGCTGCTCGAGCAGGCGACGGCCGTCGCGTCCGGCATCGAGTCGCCGACGGTGTCGCCGCTGCACGGCCGCGACTGGTCCGCGGTGCGCGTGATGATCCCGCGCGACGACGCGAACCTCATCATGGACGCCCTGTACGACCTCGGTGCCCGCGCCATCCTCGTCAGCCCGATCCACGCGGCACGACTGTGACCGCGGCTGCCACGGCGCCGGGCGGCGTGGCCGTCCGTGTCATCCCGTGCCTCGACGTCAAGGGCGGCCGGGTCGTCAAGGGCGTGAACTTCCTCGATCTGCAGGACGCCGGTGACCCGGTCGAGCTCGCCGCGCGCTACTACGAGCAGGGCGCCGACGAGCTGACCTTCCTCGACGTCGGTGCCACGGTCGAGAACCGCGCCACGATGTACGACACGGTCACCCGCACCGCCGAGCAGGTGTTCATCCCGCTCACGGTCGGTGGCGGCGTTCGTTCCGTCGACGACGTGTCCCGCCTGCAGCAGTGCGGCGCGGACAAGATCGGCGTGAACAGCGCAGCGATCGCCCGGCCCGACCTCGTCGGCGAGA
The DNA here is from genome assembly GCF_004342995.1 of Curtobacterium sp. PhB146. NCBI lineage: Bacteria > Bacillati > Actinomycetota > Actinomycetes > Micrococcales > Microbacteriaceae > Curtobacterium > Curtobacterium sp. PhB146. Next base: position 298,195 of record NZ_SMBN01000003.1, read on the forward strand.
TCGCCGACCGGTTCGGTGCGCAGGCCGTCGTGCTGTCGCTCGACGTCAAGCGCTCCGACCGGACTGCGTCTGGCTTCGTGGTCACCACGCACGGCGGCCGCACCGAGACCGACATCGACGCGATCGCCTGGGCGCGCGACGCCGTCGAGCGGGGTGCGGGGGAGCTGCTCGTCAACTCCATCGACGCGGACGGCACGAAGAACGGGTTCGACCTCGAGCTCGTCGCCGCGGTGCGGTCGGTCGCGCGGGTCCCGGTCATCGCTTCGGGAGGCGCGGGTCGGGTCGACCACTTCGCCCCCGCCGTCGACGCGGGTGCGGATGCCCTCCTCGCCGCGTCCGTCTTCCACCGTGGCGAGATGACGGTGGGCGACGTCAAGGCCGCGCTGCGCGCGACCGGCCACGCCGTCCGCTGAACCGCCGCCGCCCGCTGATCCGCCGCCGTAGGCTAGGAGTCTCATGACCGACAGCACCAGCACCGACACCGACGCGGTCCTCGACCGCGCACGTTTCGGTGCGGACGGGCTGCTCCCCGCCATCGTGCAAGAGGAGTCGTCGAAGGACGTCCTCATGCTCGGGTACATGGACCGGGAAGCGCTCCGCCGCACCCTCACCGAGGGGCGCGTGACCTTCTGGTCGCGGTCGCGGAACGAGTACTGGCGGAAGGGCGACACGTCGGGGCACGCGCAGTACGTGCGCGACGCGGAGTTCGACTGCGACGCCGACACCCTGCTCGTCACCGTGCAGCAGGTCGGGGCCGCGTGCCACACCGGGGCGCACCGCTGCTTCGACGTCGATCCGCTCGCGCCCACGACGGCGTCAGCCCCGACCGGCACAGCGGCGTCGGCGCCGACGGACGCGACCGCGTCTGCCCCGGCCGACACGGCAGTGGAGGCGACCCGATGACGACCGCGACGATCTCCGATGCGCCGCACACCACCTCCCGGCCGGAGTTCGACGCCCTGCTGAGCGACCACCGCGTCGTCCCGGTGGTGCGCGCGCTCTACGCCGACAGCGAGACGCCGGTGGGCGTCTACCGGAAGCTCGCCGACGGCCGGCCCGGGTCGTTCCTGCTGGAGTCCGCGGGCCAGGGCGGCCTCTGGTCGCGCTGGTCGTTCGTCGGTGTGCGCAGCTTCGGCGTCCTCACGCAGGAGGGCGACCGCGCCGCCTGGATCGACACCGGCATCGACGCCGAACGTGCGGTCGGCTCACTCGACGGCGAACCGCTCGAGGTCCTGGCACGCTTGCACGAGCGCTGGGCCACCCCGCGGGTGCCCGGCTCCCCGCCGCTCGTCGGTGGGACGGTCGGGTTCATCGGGTGGGAGGCCGTGCGCCAGCTCGAGCACCTGCCGAACGTGCCGCCGGCCGACTTCGACGTGCCCGGACAGGCGCTGTCCTTCGTCTCCGAGCTCGTCGCGCTCGACCACCGCACGGGGCTCGTCCTGCTCGTCGCGAGCGTGCTGAACGACGGCACCGACGACGCCGACACGCTCTGGTCCGACGCGCAGCGCCGCCTGGACCGCCTGCAGGCCGACCTCGTCCAGCCGAGCGTCGCGACCGTCGCCGAGGCGTTCGAGATCGCCGAGCCGACGCCGACGCACCGTTCCACGCCGGACGAGTACATGGCCGCGGTGGAGCGCTCGAAGGAGTTCATCCGCGACGGCGACGTGTTCCAGGTCGTGATCTCGCAGCGCTTCGACCACGAGGTGACCGCCGACCCGCTCGACGTGTACCGGGTCCTCCGGACGCTGAACCCGAGTCCGTACATGTACTTCCTGGCCCTGGCGGACACCGCCGACGAGCGGTACTGGATCGTCGGTGCCTCGCCCGAGGCCCTGGTGAAGGTGCAGTCCGGCCGCGCCATCACGCACCCGATCGCCGGGTCGCGTCCACGTGGTGCGACCCCGGAAGAGGACGTCCGCTTCGGCGACGACCTGCTCGACGACCCGAAGGAACGCGCCGAGCACCTGATGCTCGTCGACCTGGCCCGCAACGACCTGCAGAAGGTCTGCGAGCCCGGTACCGTCGCGGTCACCGAGTTCATGACGGTCGAGCGGTTCAGCCACATCATGCACCTGGTGTCGAGCGTCGAGGGTGCGGTGCGCCCGGGGATGTCCGCCATCGACGTGTTCCGGGCGACGTTCCCGGCGGGCACCCTGTCCGGCGCGCCGAAGCCCCGCGCGCTGGAGATCATCGACGAGCTCGAGCCGGCGAAGCGCGGTGCCTACGCCGGTGTCGTCGGCTACTTCGACTTCGCCGGTGACGCGGACATCGCGATCGCGATCCGCACCGCCCTGATCAAGGACGGCGTGGCACGTGTGCAGGCCGGGGCCGGCCTGGTGGCGGACTCCGACCCCGCCACCGAGCACGAGGAGACCATCAACAAGGCGGCGGCACCCCTGCGGGCCGTGGCCACGGCGAACCGGATGCGCGAGGTGCGCTCGTGAAGCGCTCGCGCCCGATCGTCGTCGTCGCCGGACTGCTCGTCGCCGGCATCATCATGCTCGCGTGGACGCAGACCTGGTTCACCGTGGACCTGCACGCCGGTGCGGCCGTCACCTCGACGGTCGACGCCGACGGGGCCGCGGTCGTGCCGCAGTACACCGCCCTGGCGATCGCGAGCCTGGCCCTGTTCCTCGCGATGACGATCGCCGGCCGGGTGCTGCGCATCGTGCTCGCGTGCGTCGAGATCCTGCTCGGACTCGGCGTCGTGGTCAGTGGCATCACGGCCCTTGGTGACCCGGTCGCCGCGGCGAAGGGTGCCGTCGGCGCGGTGGCCGGGGTCAGCGACCTGACCGCCGTGCGCCGCGTCGTGTCCGGCGTCGACGTGTCGCTCTGGCCGGCCGTCGGCATCGCCGGTGGGGTCCTGGCCGTCCTGCTCGGTGTCGTCGTCATCGTCGTGCAGCGTGCGTGGCCCGGTCCGAGCCGGAAGTACGGGGCAGCGACCGCCGGAGCCGCCGCCGACGCGCGTGCCGCAGCCCCGGTCGTGCGCGACGCCGTCGTGGACTGGGACGACCTCAGTGCTGGGGTCGACCCGACCGACGGCACGGTAGGATCGGATGGGTGTCGGTCGACCGACGACGCCGGAGCAGAACGAGGAGCACCGTGAGCAACACTGAGCCCGCAGAACTCGGCGAAGGCCACTCGCCGGCCGCCTGGACCGCCGTCGTGATCATGCTGATCGGATTCGCGGCAGGCACGCTGTTCTTCTGGTTCGACCAGCCGTGGGGCGTCTGGGTCTCCGCTGCCGTCGTCGTCATCGGTCTGGTCATCGGCGCGGTCATGGCGAAGGCCGGCTACGGCGTGAACGGCCCGAAGTACGTCGCCAAGCACCACGCCGAGTAGGACTCGCATGCCGAACGTGCTCGAGACCCTCGTCGCGGGCGCGCTCGAGGACGCCGCCGCCCGTCGTGTCGACCGCCCGTACTCGGACGTCGAACGCGACCTCGACCGGGTGGCGTCGCCGCTCGACGCCCTCGCGTTCCTCGCCCCGGGCGACCGGGTGAAGATCCTCGCCGAGGTCAAGCGCGCCAGCCCGTCCCGTGGCTCGATGGCCCCCATCGAGGACCCGGCCGCCCTCGCTGCCGACTACGAGCGCGGTGGTGCGTCGACGATCAGCGTCCTGACCGAGGGGCGCAAGTTCCTCGGCAGCCTCGCCGACCTCGAAGCCGTCAAGGCCCGCGTGGGCATCCCCGTGCTGCGCAAGGACTTCATCGCCGACCCGTACCAGGTCGTCGAGGCCCGGGCCGCCGGCGCCGACGTCGTGCTGCTCATCGTGGCCGCGCTCGAGCAGCAGCAGCTGGTCGAGCTCCACACGCTGGCCGAAGAACTCGGCATGCGCGTGCTGGTCGAGGCGCACTCCGCCGACGAGGTCTCCCGTGGCCTCGACGCCGGTGCGCGGATCCTCGGCGTCAACGCGCGCGACCTCACCGACTTCTCGCTCGACCGCGACCTGTTCGGGTCGCTCGCCGACCGCATCCCCGACGGGGTCGTGCGCGTCGCCGAGTCCGCCGTCGCAGGTCCCGCCGACGTCGCCCACTACCGCGCAGCGGGTGCCGACGTCGTCCTGGTCGGGGAAGCGCTCGTCACGGGTGCCGACCCCGCCACCACCCTCGCGTCGTTCATCGAGGCCGCCGACCGCGGCTGAACGTTCCACCCGTCCGACCATCGGCACCGCCGGTCGCGTCGGACTCGTCCCGGGAAGACCCATCGTGACCTCACTCCGCGACCTGCACGGCCCGTACTTCGGTGACTTCGGCGGACGCTTCGTCCCCGAGTCGCTCGTCCTCGCGCTCGACGAGCTCGAGGCCGCCTTCCGCACGGCCTGGGCGGACCCGGCCTTCCGTGTCGAGCTCGACGAGCTCCAGCGCGACTACACCGGTCGTCCGTCGATCATCACCGAGGTGCCGCGGTTCGCGAAGCACGCCGGTGGTGCCCGCGTGATCCTGAAGCGCGAGGACCTGAACCACACCGGGTCGCACAAGATCAACAACGTGCTCGGTCAGGCGCTCGTGGCCCGTCGGCTCGGCAAGACCCGCCTCATCGCGGAGACCGGTGCCGGCCAGCACGGCGTGGCCACGGCGACCGCCGCGGCGCTGTTCGGCATGGACTGCGTCGTGTACATGGGCGCCGTCGACACCGAGCGGCAGGCGCTCAACGTCGCCCGGATGCGCCTGCTCGGCGCCGAGGTGATCCCGGTCGAGACCGGGTCGCGCACGCTGAAGGACGCCATCAACGAGGCCCTGCGTGACTGGGTGGCGAACGTCGACTCGACCCACTACCTGCTCGGCACGGTCGCCGGCCCGCACCCGTTCCCCGAGATGGTGCGCGAGTTCCACAAGGTGATCGGTGAAGAGGCCCGCCAGCAGGTCCTCGACCGCGTCGGGCGTCTCCCCGACGCCGTCGCCGCGTGCGTCGGTGGCGGCTCGAACGCGATGGGCATCTTCGAGGCGTTCCTCGACGACGAGTCCGTCGCGCTGCACGGCTTCGAGGCCGGTGGCGACGGCGTCGAGACCGGTCGGCACGCTGCGAGCATCACGCTCGGTCGCGAGGGCGTCCTGCAGGGCGCGAAGTCCTACCTGATGCAGGACGAGGACGGCCAGACCATCGAGAGCCACAGCATCTCCGCCGGGCTCGACTACCCGAGCGTCGGGCCGGAGCACGCCTACCTGGCGTCGATCGGTCGCGCACAGTACGCGCCGATCACCGACACCGAGGCGATGGAGGCGTTCCGGCTGCTCAGCCAGACCGAGGGCATCATCCCGGCGATCGAGTCGGCGCACGCGCTCGCGGGTGCGATGAAGCTCGGCAAGGACCTCGGCCCCGAGGGGGTCGTGCTCGTGAACCTGTCCGGCCGTGGTGACAAGGACGTGGCGTCCGCCAGTCGCTACTTCGGCATCCTCGACGAGAACGCGGTGCAGCTGTGACCACGAACCAGACCGTCGCCACGACGATCGACACCGCCAACGCCGAGCGTGCCGGGGCCGTCGTCGGCTACCTGCCCGCCGGGTACCCCGACGTGCAGACCAGCGTCGACGCTGCCGTCGCCCTCGCCGAGAACGGCGTGGACGTCATCGAGCTCGGCCTGCCGTACTCCGACCCCGTCATGGACGGCCCGGTCATCCAGCGTGCGGCCGAGGAGAGCCTGGCCAACGGCTTCCGGGTCGCGCAGGTCTTCGATGCCGTGCACCAGATCACCGAGCGCGCCGACGTGCCGGTGCTCGTGATGACGTACTGGAACCCGGTCCTCCGCTACGGCGTGGACCGCTTCGCCGACGACCTCGTCGCCGCCGGAGCCGCGGGCCTCATCACGCCCGACCTGATCCCGGACGAAGCCGCCGAGTGGATGGCCTCGTCGGAGCGGACCGGCCTGGACCGCGTGTTCCTCGCGGCACCGTCCTCGTCCGACTCCCGGATGCAGCAGGCGGTGCAGGCGAGCCGCGGGTTCGTCTACGCCGTCTCGACGATGGGCGTCACCGGAGCACGGGCCGGCGTCGACGTCGCTGCACGCACCGTGGTGTCGCGGCTCCGTGACGCCGGCGTCGCGCGCACCTGCGTGGGCCTCGGCATCTCGACGGCCGAGCAGGTCGCCGAGGTCCTGGAGTACGCCGACGGCGCGATCGTCGGCTCGGCGTTCGTCCGCGCACTGGCCGACCTCGGGGTGCAGGGGGTCGCCGACCGCGCGGCCGACCTCACCACCGGCGCCCGCCGCTCCTAGTCCAGTTCCTGGCGGGCCCACGACCCGCGCTACAGTGAGCGGGGCCGACGACACGTCGACACCGCGCCCCGTCAGTTCCGAAAGGCGACCGTTCCTCCATGCCCCTCCTGAGCATCCCGAGCCCGAGCACCGCCTGGCAGTACTTCGACCTGACCGCCTGGCTGCGCGACGTGTTCGGTTGGTCGCTGCCGCTCGACTTCCGCATCCACGCGTACGCGATCTGCATCCTGCTCGGGATCGTCGCCGCGGTCCTGCTCGCGAACCGCCGCCTCAACGCGCGCGGCGTCGAGCGTTGGATCATCATCGACATCGCGATCTGGGCGGTGCCCGCCGGCATCATCGGCGGCCGGCTCTTCCACGTGTTCACGCACGTGTCGGACTACTTCGGCCCCGGCATCGACCCGCTGTCCTTCCTGTACATCTGGGAGGGCGGGCTCGCCATCTTCGGCGCCCTGATCCTCGGGTCCGTCGGCGCCTGGATCGGCTGCCGCCAGGTCGGCCTGCGGTTCACGTCGTTCATCGATGCGGTGGTGCCCGGGGTGCTGCTCGCACAGGCGTTCGGTCGGCTCGGGAACTACTTCAACCACGAGCTCTTCGGCATGCCGACCAGCCTGCCGTGGGGCCTGCAGATCGAGTCGACGAACGCCGCGTTCCCGAAGGGCCTGCCCGAGGGCACGCTGTTCCACCCGACGTTCCTCTACGAGATCATCTGGAACGTCCTGGGCGTCGTCGTCATCCTGCTGCTCGACCGCAAGTTCACGCTCCAGTGGGGCAAGGTCCTCGCCCTGTACCTGATCTGGTACGGCGTCGGCCGGTCCTTCCTCGAGTCGATCCGCGTCGACACCAGCGAGACCTTCGCGGGCATCCGCACGAACGTCTGGATGTCGTTCGCGGCCATCCTGCTCGGGATCGTCATCTTCATCGTGCAGACCCGTCGGCACACCGGCAAGGAGCCGAGCCCGTACCTGACCGGTCGCGAGCCGCGTCCGAAGTCCGATGTAGACTCCGACGACACCTTCTCGGAGCACGAGGACGACGACGAACGCCTCGTCGCCCAGGGCTCCGGAGCGGTCACGACTCCCACTGACCGCGCCTAGGAGCACTCCTCCCCGCCACAAGCGGGGCACGGGCACCAGTCCCGCCCGTCTGGGCGGAACGCACCACCGGGCCACCGCTGTCCCTGTTCCACTTCCTCGTGAGGACGGTTCCCCCATGGCGCTCCAGCCACTCCAGCCCTCGGCACCGAAGTCCCTCGTGCCGCCGCACCGTCGGTTCTCGGCGGTCCCCGACGCCACCGGCATGTACGACCCGGCGAACGAGAAGGACGCCTGCGGTCTCGCGATGGTCGCGACGCTGCGCGGGACGCCCGGCCACGACATCGTCGACGCTGCACTCGGTGCCCTCCGCAACCTCGAGCACCGCGGTGCCGTCGGTTCGGACGCCGGCACGGGCGACGGCGCGGGCATCCTGTGCCAGGTGCCGGACGAGTTCCTGCGCGCCGTGGTGCCGTTCGACCTGCCGGCGGCGGGGGAGTACGCGGTCGGCACGGCCTACCTGCCGACCGACGAGGGCGACCGGCACGCCGTCAAGGGCGCCGTCGAACGACTGGCGCGCGAAGAGGGCCTCAAGGTCCTCGGCTGGCGCGAGGTCCCGGTGCGCCCCGAGGTGCTCGGCACCCTGGCGCGTGCGGCCATGCCGGCGTTCGAGCAGCTGTTCGTCGCCTCGGTGCGCCACGACGTGCACGGCGCGTCCTGGAGCGGCATCGCCCTGGACCGCCAGACCTACCGGCTGCGCAAGCGCGCCGAGCACGCGAACGACCTGTACTTCATGTCGCTGTCGAGCCGCACCATGGTCTACAAGGGCATGGTCACGACGCTGCAGCTCGAGCCGTTCTACCCGGACCTCAGCGACGAGCGCTTCGCGTCGAAGCTCGCGATCGTGCACTCGCGCTACTCGACCAACACGTTCCCGTCGTGGCCGCTCGCGCAGCCCTTCCGGACGATCGCGCACAACGGTGAGATCAACACGGTGCGCGGCAACCGCAACTGGATGCGCGCACGCCAGTCGCAGCTCGAGAGCGAACTGCTCGGCGACGTCGCGCCGCTGCTGCCGATCGTCAGCCCCGGTGCGAGCGACTCGGCGTCGTTCGACGAGGTGCTCGAGCTCCTGACCCTGACCGGCCGGACGCTGCCGCACGCGGTGTCGATGATGGTGCCGGAGGCCTGGGAGAACCAGGTCGGGATGGACCCGGAGCTGCGGGCGTTCTACGAGTACCACTCGATGCTCATGGAGCCGTGGGACGGTCCGGCCGCCATCACCTTCACCGACGGCTCGCTCGTCGGCGCGACCCTCGACCGCAACGGGCTGCGTCCCGGGCGCTTCCTCGTCACCGACGACGGGCTCATCGTCATGGGGTCGGAGACCGGTGTCATCGACGTGCCCGCCGCGAAGGTCGTCCGCAAGGGCCGTCTGCGCCCCGGCCGGATGTTCCTGGTGGACACCGAGGCCGGCCGCATCATCGAGGACGACGAGGTCAAGCAGGGCCTGGCGTCCTCCGGCCCCTGGGGCGAATGGCTCGACGAGGGGCGCATCAACCTCAACGACCTGCCCGACCGCGAGCACATCGTGCACACCCCGGCGTCGGTCACCCGCCGCCAGCGTGCGTTCGGCTACACCGAAGAAGAGGTCCGCATCCTGCTCCGCCCGATGGCGCAGGTGGGCGCGGAGCCCCTCGGTGCGATGGGGTCCGACACCCCGATCGCGGTGCTCTCGCAGCGCCCCCGGCTGCTGTTCGACTACTTCACCCAGCAGTTCGCCCAGGTGACGAACCCGCCGCTCGACTCGATCCGCGAGCAGGTCATCACCTCGATGGGCATGGGCCTCGGTCCGGAGCGGAACCTGCTGTCGGCCGGTCCCGAGCACGCGAAGCAGATCACGCTCGACTTCCCGGTGATCGACAACGACCAGCTCGCCAAGGTGCAGCACTTCGAGACGGAGTCGGGGCGGCACCTGACGGTCACGATCAAGGGCCTGTACCGCGTCGACGCCGGCAAGAAGGCGATGCAGAAGCGCATCGCCGCCGTGTGCGACGAGGTCGACGCCGCGATCGAGTCGGGCAAGCAGTTCATCGTGCTGTCGGACCGCGACGGCAACGCCGAGCAGGCGCCCGTGCCGAGCCTGTTGCTGCTCGCCGCCGTGCACCACCACCTGATCCGCACCGAGCAGCGCATGAAGGTCGGCCTGATCGTCGAGGCCGGCGACGTGCGCGAGGTCCACCACGTGGCGTCGCTCATCGGGTACGGCGCGTCGGCGATCAACCCGTACCTCGCGATGGAGACCTGCGAGAACCTGGTCCGTGCCGGCATGATCACCGGGATCACCCCGGAGCAGGCCGTCAAGAACGTGATCAAGGCACTCGGCAAGGGTGTCCTGAAGATCATGTCGAAGATGGGCATCTCGACGGTCTCGAGCTACGCCGGTGCCCAGGCGTTCGAAGCCGTGGGGCTCAGCCAGGAGTTCGTCGACAAGTACTTCACCGGCACGTCGTCGATCCTCGGCGGGGTCGACATCGACGTCATCGCGAAGGAGAACGCCGAGCGGCACGCCCAGGCGTACCCGCAGGACGGCGCGGTCCTGTCGCACGAGCGGCTGCAGACCGGCGGCGAGTACCAGTGGCGTCGCGAGGGCCCCCCGCACCTGTTCAACCCGGACACCGTCTTCCGGCTGCAGCACGCCACCCGTGCCCGCCGGTACGACATCTTCCGTGAGTACTCGAGCGCCGTGGACGACCAGTCCGAGGAGCTCATGACACTGCGCGGGCTGTTCCGCTTCAAGCACGGGGCGCGGAAGCCCGTCGCGCTCGACGAGGTCGAGTCGATCGAGTCGATCGTCAAGCGCTTCAACACGGGCGCGATGTCGTACGGCTCCATCTCGAAGGAAGCCCACGAGACGCTCGCGATCGCGATGAACCGCCTCGGTGGTCGCTCGAACACGGGCGAGGGCGGCGAGGACGTCGACCGGCTGCTCGACCCCGAGCGCCGCAGCGCGATCAAGCAGGTCGCCTCCGGGCGGTTCGGCGTGACGAGCATGTACCTCACCCACGCCACCGACATCCAGCTGAAGATGGCGCAGGGTGCGAAGCCCGGCGAGGGCGGCCAGCTGCCCCCGCAGAAGGTGTACCCGTGGGTCGCCCGCACCCGGCACGCCACCGCCGGCGTCGGCCTCATCTCGCCGCCGCCGCACCACGACATCTACTCGATCGAGGACCTCAAACAGCTGATCTTCGACGTGAAGCGCGCCAACCCGGCCGCACGCGTCCACGTGAAGCTCGTGAGCCAGTCCGGGATCGGCGCGGTCGCGGCCGGTGTGACGAAGGCCCTGGCCGACGTCGTGCTCGTGTCCGGACACGACGGTGGCACGGGTGCGTCCCCGCTCAACTCGCTCAAGCACGCCGGCACCCCGTGGGAGATCGGCCTCGCCGAGACGCAGCAGACGCTCATGCTGAACGGCATGCGCGACCGCGTCGTCGTGCAGGTCGACGGTCAGATGAAGACCGGGCGCGACGTCGTCGTGGCAGCCCTGCTCGGCGCCGAGGAGTACGGCTTCGCCACCGCTCCGCTCGTCGTCGAGGGCTGCATCCTGATGCGCGTGTGCCACCTGGACACTTGTCCGGTGGGGGTCGCGACGCAGAACCCCGAGCTCCGCAAGCGCTTCTCCGGCAAGCCCGAGTTCGTCGTGAACTTCTTCGAGTTCATCGCGCAGGAAGTGCGCGAGCTCCTCGCCGAGCTCGGCTTCCGCACCCTCGACGAGGCGATCGGCCGGTCCGACGCCCTCGACGTCGACCGTGCCCTCGAGCACTGGAAGGCGTCAGGGCTCGACCTCGCACCGGTCCTCGCGGGTCCGCACTTCGAGGACGCCGAGCCCCGTCGCCACCAGCGCGAGCAGGACCACGAGCTCGAGCAGCACTTCGACGTGGGGCTGATCCAGCAGACCGCCGACGTGCTCGACCACGGTGGCTCGATCGCGCTCGACCTGCCCATCCGCAACACCGAACGCGCGGTCGGCACGATGCTCGGCCACGAGGTCACCAAGCGGCACGGCGAGCACGGGTTGCCGAGCGGCTCGATCGACGTCACGCTGCGCGGTTCCGCCGGACAGTCGCTCGGCGCGTTCATGCCCGCCGGCATCACCCTGCGCCTCATCGGCGACAGCAACGACTACGTCGGCAAGGGCCTGTCCGGTGGCGAGATCATCGTGCGGCCGGACGCCGGCTCGGGCTTCGACCCGGCGGAGAACGTCATCGCCGGCAACGTGATCGGCTACGGCGCGACCCAGGGCAGCATGTTCATCCGCGGCATCGTGGGCGAGCGCTTCCTGGTGCGCAACTCGGGGGCGACCGCGGTGGTCGAGGGCGTGGGGGACCACGCGCTCGAGTACATGACGGGCGGGCTCGCGCTCATCCTGGGCGAGACCGGTCGGAACCTCGGCGCCGGCATGTCCGGCGGCACCGCGTACGTCCGTGGTCTGCGCGAGGAGCACGTCAACACCGACGCCCTCGCGACCGGTGAACTCCGACTCGAGGCGCTCGACAGCGCCGACGTCGAGATCGTCACCGACCTGCTCATCCGGCACGCCGAGGAGACCGGTTCGACGCTCGCGTCCGACCTGCTCGAGTCCGGCGACCTGAGCGACTTCGTCAAGGTGCTGCCGCGTGACTACGCGGCGGTGCTCGAGACCCGTCAGCGCGCCGTCGACGAGGGGCTCGACCCCGACGGCGACGTCGTCTGGAACAGAATCATGGAGGTGACCGGTGGCTGAGCGTCACGCACGTCCGGAACAGGCAGCGCCCGACACGACCCCGGAGGTGACCGGTGGCTGACCCCAAGGGATTCCTCAAGGTCCAGGAACGCGAACTGCCCGCACGGCGCCCCGTGCCCGTCCGGCTCATGGACTGGAAAGAGGTCTACGAGCAGCAGGAGTCGGGTGCCCTCAAGCGCCAGGCCGGCCGCTGCATGGACTGCGGCGTGCCGTTCTGCCACCAGGGCTGCCCCCTCGGCAACCTGATCCCGGAGTGGAACGACCTGACCTGGCGCGGTGAGGGCCGTCAGGCGATCGAGCGGCTCCACGCGACGAACAACTTCCCGGAGTTCACGGGCCGGCTGTGCCCCGCTCCGTGCGAGTCCTCGTGCGTGCTCGGCATCAACCAGCCGCCCGTCACGATCAAGCAGGTCGAGGTCTCGATCATCGACGAGGCGTTCCAGAACGGCTGGGTCACCCCGCACCCGCCCGAGCGCCTGACGGGCAAGACCGTCGCCGTCGTGGGTTCCGGCCCCGCCGGGCTGGCCGCCGCGCAGCAGCTCACCCGCGCCGGGCACACCGTTGCCGTCTACGAGCGCGACGACCGCATCGGCGGGCTGCTCCGCTACGGGATCCCGGACTTCAAGATGGAGAAGCGCCAGATCGACGCGCGCCTGTCCCAGATGCAGGCCGAGGGCACCCGCTTCCGTGCGGGCGTCGAGATCGGCCGCGACATCACCTGGGACGACCTGAAGTCGCGCTACGACGCGGTCGTCGTCGCCACCGGCGCGACGGTGCCGCGCGACCTGCCGATCCCGGGGCGCGACCTCGAGGGCGTGCACTTCGCGATGGACTACCTGGTCCAGCAGAACAAGGCGAACGCCGGCACCCGGGTCGACAACCAGCTGACCGCCGAGGGCAAGCACGTCGTCGTGATCGGCGGCGGTGACACCGGTGCGGACTGCATCGGGACCGCGCACCGGCAGGGTGCCCTGAGCGTGACGAACCTGGCGATCGGCAAGCAGCCGCCGCTGGAGCGTCCGTCCGAGCAGCCGTGGCCGATGTTCCCGACCGTCTTCGAGGTGACGAGCGCCCACGAAGAGGGCGGCGAGCGGCACTTCCTCGCCTCGACCGTCGAGTTCCTGGCGAACGAGGCCGGCGAGGTCCGGGCGCTCCGGGTCGCCGAGACCGAGTACCTCGACGGCCGTCGCGTGCCGAAGGCCGGCTCCGAGCGTGAGATCCCCGCAGACCTCGTCCTCGTCGCGATGGGCTTCACGGGTCCGGAATCCGACACGATCGAGCCGCAGCTCGGTCTGCCGACGACGGTGTCCGGTGCGCTCGACCGCCGCGCCGACTACACGACGAACGAGGCGGGCGTGTTCGTCGCCGGTGACGCCGGCCGCGGGCAGTCCCTGATCGTCTGGGCGATCGCCGAGGGCCGTGCCGCGGCGGCGAAGGTCGACGAGTACCTCGAGGGCTCGACGATCCTGCCGGCGCCGGTGAAGGCGACCGACCGCGCGATGTCGGTCTGAGATGACGGATCGCCGCATGACCAACCACCACCAGATGCTCACCCCCCGGTGAGCGAGGGGCCACCAGCACTCGATAAGGTGCTGGTGGCCTCGCTTCGTTCCGCGCGGCCCCACAGCGCGGAAACCAGAGCATCACCCACCACCACGAAGGAATCCATTGAGACGCGCAAAGATCGTTTCGACGCTCGGACCGGCAACGTCGGACTACGAGACCGTCAAGGAGATCATCGAAGCGGGCGTCGACGTCGCCCGACTCAACCTCAGCCACGGTGACTACAGCGTCCACGAGGCCAACTACGTGAACGTCCGTCGCGCTGCCGAGGAGCTCGGCAAGCCGGTCGCGATCCTCGTCGACCTGCAGGGTCCGAAGATCCGTCTGGCCAAGTTCGCCGACGGCCCGCACGACCTGGCGGTCGGCGACGTGTTCACGATCACGACCGAGGACGTCCCCGGCTCCAAGGAGATCTGCGGCACGACGTTCAAGGGCCTGCCCCAGGACGTCAAGCCCGGCGACCCGCTGCTCATCGACGACGGTCGGGTCCGCCTGCGCGTGCTCGACACCGACGGCGTCCGTGTCCGCACCGAGGTCGTCGTCGGCGGCACCGTGTCGAACAACAAGGGCATCAACCTGCCCGGCGTCGCCGTCAACGTCCCCGCGCTGAGCGAGAAGGACGAGGCCGACCTCCGCTGGGGTATCCGCCAGGGCGCCGACCTCATCGCGCTCTCGTTCGTCCGCAACGCCTCGGACGTCGTCCGCGCGCACGAGATCATGGACGAAGAGGGCAAGCGCCTCCCCGTCATCGCGAAGATCGAGAAGCCGCAGGCCGTCGACGCGCTCGAGGAGATCATCGACGCCTTCGACAGCATCATGGTCGCCCGCGGTGACCTCGGCGTCGAGCTGCCGCTCGAGGCCGTCCCGATCGTGCAGAAGCGGGCCGTCGAGCTCGCCCGCCGCATGGCGAAGCCGGTCATCGTCGCGACCCAGATGCTCGAGTCGATGATCTCGTCGCCGATCCCGACCCGCGCCGAGACCTCCGACGTCGCGAACGCCGTCCTCGACGGTGCGGACGCGGTCATGCTCTCGGGCGAGACCAGCGTCGGCGAGTACCCGGTGCAGACCGTCCGCACGATGGCCCGCATCGTCGAGTCGACCGAGGACCACGGCCTCGAGCGCATCGCGCCGCTCGGCACGAAGCCGCGCACCCTCGGCGGGGCGATCACCCTCGCCGCGGTCGAGATCGCGGAGTTCACCGAGGCCTCGTACCTCTGCGTGTTCACCGAGTCCGGCGACTCGGCGCGCCGCATGTCGCGTCTGCGCCACGGCCTGCCGATCATCGCCTTCACCCCGAACGAGGCCACGCGTCGCCGCATGGCGCTCACCTGGGGCGTCCGGTCGTTCCTGGTCGAGCGCAAGACCCACACCGACGAGCTCTTCTCGCAGGTGGACGACGTCCTGCTCGAGAACGGCCTGGCCGCCCCCGGCGACCGCGTCATCGTGACGGCCGGTTCGCCTCCCGGGATCGAGGGCTCGACGAACGACCTGCGCGTGCACCGGGTGGGCGACGCCCACGCCGAGGCCGCTCCGGCCTACGTGCGGGACTGATCCGCAGGATCCCGACGCCGACAGGGCGCGGACAGGAGGCCCGGCGCACGAACACGCGTCGCCTCCGGTCCGCGCCCTGCCGCGTTCCGCCCGGACGCCGGACGCCGGACGCCGGACGCTGGACGCGCCGCGGCTGCGCCCCGCCGTGGTCGTCGCGCCCCCGCACACCGGGGCGCGACGGCGTCTGCGGGGCGCGACAGCCCGGCCCGACACCGACGCCCGTCGCGTCCCATCCGGGCGCGGACGGAAGGCACGGGGCACGTGGTGCGCGCAGCCTCCGGTCCGCGCCCTGTCGCGTCCCGCCGCCAACGTACCCGTGGGGCGCCCCGCCGTGGTCGTCGCGCCCCCACACACCGGGGCGCGACGGCGTCCGCAGGGCGCGGACAGGAGGCACGGCGCACGAACACGCGTCGCCTCCGGTCCGCGCCCTGCCGCGTCTCCACGGCCCCGGTGGCGACCACCGGTCGGCCGCAGGCGGCAGGATGGCTGCTGTGAGCCTCCAGACCGAACACCCGACGCCGCGCGCCGACGTCCGCCGCTGGCGCCGCTACCTGGCCGACGAACGCGCCGAGGGCGCGGTCTACCGCAACCTGGCCGCTCGGCGGACCGGCGAGGAACGCGAGATCCTGGCCGCGCTGGCCGAGGCCGAGGGACGGCACGAGCAGCACTGGCTCGACCTGCTCGGTGACGACGTCGGACGTCCGCAGCGGGGCAGTCTGCGCACCCGGGTCCTCGCGACACTTGCGAAGCGGTTCGGGTCGGTGTTCGTCCTCGCGTTGATGCAGCGCGCCGAGGACCGCTCGCCGTACGCCGACGACGACGACGCGACCGCGAGCATGGCCGCTGACGAGCGCATCCACGGCGAGGTGGTGCGCGGGCTCGCGAACCGCGGTCGGATGCGGTTGTCGGGCACGTTCCGCGCGGCGGTCTTCGGCGCCAACGACGGACTCGTGTCGAACCTGGCCCTCATCATCGGCATCAGCGCCTCGGGCGCCGACCGGCACTTCGTCCTGCTGAGCGGCATCGCGGGCTTGCTCGCCGGCGCCTTGTCGATGGGGGCGGGGGAGTACGTGTCGGTCCGGTCGCAGCGCGAACTGCTCGAGGCATCTGCACCGCACCCCGAGGCCGGCCGCGCCGTGGCGGACCTCGACGTCGACGCGAACGAGCTGGCCTTGGTGTACCGCGCCCGCGGGATGTCCGAGGCCGAGGCGACCGAGCACGCAGCGCACGTGCTGTCCGGGATCGGTGAGCGACACCCGTCGACCGGTCCGGTCACCGTCACCGACGACCACGAGGCAGTGGGCAACGGCCTGAGTGCCGCGGTGTCGAGCTTCCTGTTCTTCGCGTCGGGCGCGATCATCCCGGTGCTGCCGTTCCTGTTCGGCATGCAGGGGTGGGCGGCCATCGCGGTCGCCGGCACGCTCGTCGGACTCGCCCTGCTCGGCACCGGTGCGGTCGTCGGCGTGCTGAGCGGTGCGTCGCCGGGCAAGCGGGCGTTCCGGCAGCTGGCGATCGGGTTCGGCGCCGCCGTCGTGACCTACGCGCTCGGGCTGCTGTTCGGGACGGGCACCGCGTAGCGGCGGACGGGGCACCGCCTACCGGCGGACGGCGGCTCGCGGCGGGAGCAGCAGCAGGGCCGCGGCACCGACGACGATGAGGGCGATGCCGGCGAAGACCATGAACACGGTGAGCGCGAGGCCGGGCGCGACGAGCACGACGACGCCGCCGAGGATCGACAGCACGCCGCTCACCAGCGTCGGCACCCGGGACGACCCGGGGTGGCCGACGAAGCCGGCCACGATCGACACGATGCCCTCGATCACGAAGCCGACCCCGGCGAGCACGGCGTAGACGACCAGCGGGATCGCGGGGTCGAGCAGCGCGACGAGTCCGGCGACCGCGACGAGCGCACCGACGATCCCGGAGGTCCACCGCCACACCGTCGGCGTCCCGTGCCCGCGCGCCGCAGCCACGACCCGCAGGGCGCCGGCGACGACGAGGTAGACGCCGAACAGCAGCGCCACGAGGACGAGCGACGGCCGAGGCCACACGATGGCGACGATCCCCAGGGCGATCGCGACGACCGCCGTGACGACGACGAACACCCGGAACGTGCGGACGGCACGAGAATCCACGGACACTCCTCCTGATCGGACCGCTGGAGTCCCGAACGCTACCCGGCCGACGGCGAGCCCGTGCGGTCCTCGGTCGAGCGGGCGTGAGCCCGTGCGGTCCTCGGAGGAGCGGGCGTGAGCCCGTGCAACCGGATGCAACCCCCGTGGTCGTACGGTGCGAGCAGCACGCGAACCGTGCGTGCCCCGACAGTGTCGTCGAAAGGCCACCACCATGACCATCGCACCATCGCCCACCAGCTACGCCGCACCCGGCGAACCGGGCTCCCTCGTGCAGTACCGATCGCGGTACGACCACTTCATCGGCGGCGAGTACGTCCCGTCGGCGAGCGGCCAGTACTTCGAGAACCCCACCCCCGTCACCGGCAAGGTCTTCACCGAGGTCGCGCGCGGTGACTCCACCGACGTCGACCGTGCGGTGGCGGCGGGCTGGAAGGCGTTCCCGACCTGGGGGCGGACGAGCGCCGCCGAGCGCGCGGTCATCCTCAACAAGATCGCCGACCGCATGGAGGAGCACCTCGAGATGCTCGCCGTCGCCGAGACGTGGGAGAACGGCAAGCCGATCCGCGAGACCCTCGGCGCCGACATCCCGCTCGCGATCGACCACTTCCGCTACTTCGCCGGAGCGATCCGCGCGCAGGAGGGTTCGGCCGGCGAGATCGACCACGACACCGTGGCGTACCACTTCCACGAACCGCTCGGCGTCGTCGGACAGATCATCCCGTGGAACTTCCCGATCCTGATGGCGGTGTGGAAGCTCGCGCCGGCCCTGGCCGCGGGCAACTGCGTCGTGCTGAAGCCCGCCGAGCAGACCCCGGCGTCGATCCACGTGCTCGTCGAGCTCATCCGCGACCTCCTGCCCGCCGGCGTGCTCAACGTCGTCAACGGCTTCGGCATCGAGGTCGGCGCACCGCTCGCCCAGCACCCGGACATCCGGAAGATCGCGTTCACCGGCGAGACCACCACCGGTCGGCTGATCATGCAGTACGCCTCGCAGAGCCTCATCCCGGTGACGCTCGAGCTCGGCGGCAAGAGCCCGAACGTGTTCTTCCCCGACGTCGCCGCCGAGAAGGACTCGTTCTACGACAAGGCGCTCGAGGGCTTCACCTTCTTCAACCTCAACCAGGGCGAGGTCTGCACGTGTCCGTCCCGGGCGCTCGTGGCGAAGGAGATCTACGACGGGTTCGTCGCCGACGGCCTCGACCGGGTGCGCGCCGTCAAGCAGGGCCACCCGCTCGACCTGTCCACGATGATCGGCGCCCAGGCGTCGAACGACCAGCTCGAGAAGATCCTGAGCTACATCGACATCGGCAAGCAGGAGGGCGCGAAGCTGCTCACCGGCGGGGAGCGCGCGGACCTCGGCGGGGAGCTCTCCGGCGGGTACTACGTCACGCCGACGGTGTTCGAGGGCGTCAACTCGATGCGGATCTTCCAGGAGGAGATCTTCGGTCCGGTCCTCGCGTTGACGTCCTTCAGCGGCTACGACGACGCGATCGCCACGGCCAACGACACCCTCTACGGACTCGGTGCCGGGGTGTGGAGCCGCGAGGCCACGACGCTGTACCGTGCCGGCCGTGACATCCAGGCCGGACGGGTGTGGTCGAACACCTACCACCAGTACCCGGCGGGTGCGGCGTTCGGTGGGTACAAGCAGTCCGGCATCGGGCGCGAGAACCACAAGATGATGCTCGACCACTACCAGCAGACGAAGAACCTGCTCGTGTCCTACGCCGATGGTCCGATGGGCTTCTTCTGATGCCCGACACCGCACGCGTGGCGGTCACGCCGGCGGCGGGGGAGCTCCTGCGCACCCTCGCCGCCCGGCACGGCCCGCTGATGTTCCACCAGTCGGGCGGCTGCTGCGACGGCTCGAGCCCGATGTGCTACCCCGTCGGCATGTTCCGGACCGGTTCCGGCGACGTGCTGCTCGGGGCGCTCGAGGTCGACGGCATCGACCCCGTCGAGGTGTACATGTCGGTGTCGCAGTTCGAGTACTGGAAGTACACGCACCTCACGATCGACGTCGTCGACGGTCGCGGCGGCGGGTTCTCGGTCGAGAGCCCCGAGGGCAAGCGGTTCCTGACCCGGTCGCGGATGTTCGACGACGCCGAGCTGGCGGATCTCGGCCTGGTCCCGGTCGCGCACCGGACGTAGGCTGGCCGTACTCGTCGCGACGGTGCGGCGGGTGGGGTCGATCGGAGGACGCATGCGCGCACCCGACCGGCTCCGCCCGCTCGTTGCCGCGTCCTGGCGGCGGTCCGCGGCGGTCGACCCGGACGGCGTGCCATCGCTCGCACTCGGTGACGACGAGCTCGACGCCGCCCGCCGGGACGGCCCGCTCGCCACCCTGCTGCCCGTGGTCCGGCACCTGCTGCTCGACGACACCCGGTCCGCCGGCTGCGTCCTGGCAGTCGGTGACGCCTCCGGTCGGCTCGTGTGGGTCGACGGCGCGCGGACGGCCCGACGTGCGGCCGAGGACATGGGCTTCGTCCCAGGCGCCGACTGGGCCGAGGACCGCGTCGGCACGAGCGCGCCCGGTACCGCCCTGCGGCTCGACCGGCCGGTGCAGATCCGCTCCGACGAGCACTACGCGAACGCCGTCAAGCCGTGGTCGTGCACCGCAGTGCCCGTGCACGACGCCCACGGGGCCACCGTCGGCGTGCTCGACCTGACAGGCGACGACCGGGCCGTCGAACGGCACACCCTCTCGCTCCTCGCGGCCACGGTCGCCGCCGCCGAGGCGCAGCTCGCCTTGGCCGCGAGCCGGTTGCCGAGGCCCGCCGCGTCGACGCCGCGCGCGCCCGGCGCGGAGCTGACGGTCCTCGGCACCGACACCGCCGTCCTGCGCGTCCACGACCGCCGGGTCCACCTGTCCGCGCGGCACTCCGAGCTCCTGGTCGTCCTCGCCGCCCACCCCGACGGGTTGGCGGCCGCCGACCTCGCGCACGCCGTGTACGGCGACGCCGGCGCCGTCGTGACGCTGCGCGCCGAGGTGGTGCGGCTCCGACGGGTCCTCGCGGAGCACGCGTCGGGCGTGACCGTGACGTCGCGACCGTACCGGGTGACCGGGATGGGGACCGACGTCGACACGGTGCTGTCCGCGCTCGACCGCGGGGCGCGCCTCCAGGCCGTCGACCGGTACACCGGGCCCGTCTTGCCGGGGTCGGCTGCGCCGGGGGTGGACGCCGTGCGCGACCTGGTGCGCGGTCGGTTCCGCGAGTCGGTCGTCGCGGACGGCAGCGTCGAGGCGCTGCTCGCGTGGGCGCGGACGCCGGACGGGGCGGCGGACGCGCGCGTGCTCCGCGCGCTGCTCGCGGTCCTGCCGCGGCGGTCGCCGCGACGAGCCGGTCTCGTGGCGGCGATCGAGGCGCTCGAGGGTCCCTGAGCCGGTCGGGACGACCCGGCCTGGAGGCACGCCCCGCGCGGTCGGGACCGCCGACGGTGCGCGCCTCCCGGCCTGGTGATCAGGAACCGGAGGTCGGCGCCGGCGTGGTGGTCGCGTCGGGCGTCGGCGGGGTGGGCGTCGTGGGCTTCGCACCGTCCTTCGGCGGGGTGGGTGCCGTGGTCTTCGCACCGTCCTTCGGCGGGGTGGGTGCCGTGGGCTTCGCACCGTGCTTCGGCGGGGTGGGTGCCTTCCCCTCGTCGCCCTTCGGCGGCACGGGCACCGTCGCGGTGTCGCCGGCCTTCGGCAGCGCCGTGCAGCCGGGCGCCGCCGCGGGGCCGCCCTCGGGTGGTGCGGGCACCGTCGCGGTGTCGCCGTCCGACGGAACCGGGGCCGGTGTGGTCGCGCTGTCCGGTGCACCGCTCGGCGCACCGGTCGGGGCGCTCGGCGCCGGGGTCGTCGTCGCGGCGTTCGCCGTGGCGATGCCGAACCCGCCGAGCACCAGCACCGCGGCTGCGGCCGTGCCGATCCCGACCCGTCGCAGGAGTGCGCCGCGTCGCGGGGTGGCGGTGGTGGTCGAGTCGTCTCGTTCGTCGAGCATGGTGGTTCCGTTCCGTGACCGGGCGGATCCGGGTGATCCGCCGCTGGAGACGACGCTCGAGTCCGAATCTGAAGCATGCCTGAAGCACAGGGGTTCTCCAGCGTCCTCCATGCTCGGTGGCCGCCGGAGCGTCCTACGGTGTCCGCCGTGCCTGTTCCCGCTCGAATCCTGGTCGTCGACGACGACGACTCCATCCGGACCTCCGTCGCGACGACCCTGCGTGCGGAGGGCTTCTCGGTCGCCGAGGCATCCGACGGACGCGACCTCGTCGAGGACCTCCGACGCGCCGCACCCGACCTCGTCCTGTTGGACTGGATGCTGCCCGGGCCGAGCGGCATCGTGCTCGCCGGCCGGGTGCGCTCCACCTCGGACGCCGCCGTCGTCATGATGACCGCGCGGGACGAGCTCGACGAGCGCTTGCGCGGCTTCGCCGAGGGTGCCGACGACTACGTGGTGAAGCCGTTCGCGATGGCCGAGCTGGTGGCGCGGGTGACGGCGGTGCTCCGGCGGCGCGGGCGGATCCCGTCGGTCGTCGAGGTCGGCGACCTCGTCCTCGACCCGGACGCCGCCACCGCTCGGCGTGCCGGGGTCCTGCTCGACCTCACCGCGACGGAGTTCCGCCTGCTGCGGTTCCTCGCCGAGAGCCGGGGCCGCACCGTGTCGAAGGGGCAGATCACGACGCAGGTGTGGGGCTACGACGACGTCGCGGCGAACGTCGTCGAGGTCCACCTCAGCGCCCTCCGACGCAAGATGGAGGCGCACGGGCCGCGGCTCGTGCACACCGTCCGCGGCCTCGGGTACCGGCTGAGCGACGAGCGGACGGCGGCGTGAGGGTCCACGACGGCGCGCTCCGCACGACCTCGTTGCGGCTGCGCACGGTCGTCGCGATCGTGGTCCTGCTCGCGGTGCTGCTCGCCGGGCTGGCGGTCGCCGTCGAGGTGCTGCTCGGCATCCGACTGCGCGCCCAGGCCGAGGACCGGCTCCGTGACCGGGCGTCGGCCGCCGCGGCGCTCGTCGGGACCGTCGACGCCGAGGACCTCGCCGACCGGCTCTCCGCGCAGGGGCTGTCGGTGCGCATCGTCCGGCCGGACGGCGGGGCCGTCGAGGCCGGTCCGACGCCGGACCAGCTGCGGACGGGCCCGCCGGACCCCGGCAGCCTGCCGGCAACGGTTCCGCGCGGCAGCGCACTCGTCGGCGGGACCACACCCACGGCCGCGGCGACGCCGA
The DNA here is from genome assembly GCF_004342995.1 of Curtobacterium sp. PhB146. NCBI lineage: Bacteria > Bacillati > Actinomycetota > Actinomycetes > Micrococcales > Microbacteriaceae > Curtobacterium > Curtobacterium sp. PhB146. The sequence continues at coordinate 320,682 of NZ_SMBN01000003.1, forward strand.
CGACCACCGAGGACGGCGCCACGGTCACGTCGTCGTCCGTGCGCGAGGACGACGGGGTGCTCACCCTCGTGAGCCGACTCGACGACGGCACCCGCATCACGCTGACCGCCGGGACCCGCGATGTGCAGGACACCCTGGTCCAGCTCGGCTGGGTCATGGGCGGTGCCTCCGCGGCGTTCCTCGGGGTCGCCGTCCTCGGGGTGGTGGTCGTCGTCCGGCGGTCCCTGCGGCCGCTCGACGAGATGGCGACGACCGCGCGGTCGATCGCGGGCGGCGACCGTGGGCGGCGACTCCGACCCTCGCGGCAGGACACCGAGATCGGTCGCGTCGCCGTCGCCCTGGACGAGATGCTCGACGCCGTCGAGGGCGCGGAGCGTGAGGCGGTCGCCGCGGAGGCACGGGTCCGCTCGTTCCTCTCCGACGCCGCGCACGAGCTGCGGACGCCGGTCGCCGGGGTCCGGGCTGCAGCCGACACGCTCGTGCGCGACGGTGGCGGCGACGTCGCCACGCGCGAGGTGCTCGCCGTGCACGTCGTCCGCCAGGCCGACCGAGCCGCACGGCTCATCGAGGACATGCTCACGATGGCCCGGCTCGACCGGGGGATCGAACTCGACCGACGACCGGTGGACCTCGGCGCCTTCCTGGTGGCGGAGGGCGACCGGCTGCGGTTGCGGCTGCCGTCCGTCGCGCTCGAGGTCGTGGTGCCCGAGCGGCCCGTGTGCGCCGACGTCGACCCCGAGCGGCTCGCCCAGGTCGTCGGGAACCTCGTCGACAACGCCGCCCGCGCTGCCGGACCCGCCGGCCGGATCGTCGTCTCCCTCGACGACCGGGGAGCGGGCCCCGTGCTCCGGGTGGCGGACGATGGTCCGGGCATCCCGGCCCAGGACCGCGTGCGGGTGTTCGACCGACTCGTCCGCCTCGAGGCCGCTCGCGACGCCCGTTCCGGCGGGGCCGGACTGGGCCTGCCGATCGCACGGGGCATCGCCGAGGCGCACGGCGGGTCCCTGCAGCACGCCGACGACAACGAAGGCGGCGAGGGCGACGTGCTCGGCGGTGCGGTGTTCGACCTGCGGCTGCCGGCGGCGGTCGAGGGGCGGGGGCCCTGCTAGCCTGGAGGCCTCGCGAGTGTGGTGGAATCGGCAGACACGGGGCACTCAAAATGCTCTGCCTCACGGCGTGCGGGTTCAAGTCCCGCCACTCGTACAACGCAGGCTCACGGCGTGCGTGGCTGTTCCGGTACCGCGTCCCGCCACTCGTACCAACCGATTGTCGTGTGCTGACATGAAGCACTTCTGACGTCTAGTAGGCTTGCGGCTGTGAGTGACACAGAAGCAACTGCAACAGCACCCCGTCGCGTCGTCGTCGCCGAGGACGAGTCGCTCATCCGCCTCGACATCGTCGAGATCCTCCGCGACAACGGGTTCGACGTGGTCGGCGAGGCCGGCGACGGCGAGACCGCCGTGCAGCTCGCCACCGACCTCCGTCCCGACCTCGTCGTGATGGACGTCAAGATGCCTCAGCTCGACGGCATCTCCGCAGCCGAGAAGCTGTCCAAGAACCACATCGCTCCGGTGGTCCTCCTCACGGCGTTCAGCCAGAAGGACCTCGTCGAGCGTGCGACCGAGGCCGGCGCGCTGGCCTACGTGGTCAAGCCGTTCACCCCGAACGACCTGCTCCCCGCGATCGAGATCGCCCTCTCGCGGTACCAGCAGATCATCACGCTCGAGGCCGAGGTCGCCGACCTCGTCGAGCGCTTCGAGACCCGCAAGCTCGTCGACCGCGCCAAGGGCCTGCTCAACGAGAAGATGGGCCTCACCGAGCCCGAGGCGTTCCGCTGGATCCAGAAGGCCTCGATGGACCGCCGTCTGACCATGCACGACGTCGCCAAGGCGATCATCGAGCAGCTCAGCGCCAAGAAGTAGTACCACCCGTCGCTCACACCAGCGCCGTCGGACCCCGGTCCGGCGGCGCTGCTGCGTTCCCGGGCGCGTGGCGCGCTCGGTGTGTGTGCATGTTCCGACACGACACCGGTCGATCGACGCGTGTTCTGTCGCAGTGTGCAGACGCATCGTCTGCGTGTGCATGTTGCGACACGACACCAGTTGATCGACGCGTGGTCTGTCGGAGTGTGCGGACGCATGCACTGGCGGCCACGGGCGCGTGGGGCGGTGGAGGCGACCACCTGGCAGGCTGGAGCCGTGGACGACGTGGTGATCCGGGCCTCCCGGCCTGACGACATGCCGGCGGTGGCCGACCTGCGGTGGCGGTGGAGTGTGGGCGAGGGCGGCGCCGAGCCGGCCGCGACGCCGGACGACTACCGCGCGGCGATGACGGCCTTCGCCCGCGAACACCCGGACACGCACCGGTGCGTGGTCGCGGAGCGCGACGGTGCGGTGCTCGGCATGGCGTGGCTCGGACTCGTCGCCCGGCCGCCGACCCCGGACCGGCCGGGGCGACGCCTGACCGCCGACGTGCAGACCGTCTACGTGCACCCCGACCTGCGCGGGCTCGGCGTCGCCGGACGACTCGTCACCGCGCTGCTCGACATCGCGGACGACCTCGGCGTCGAGCGGACCTCGGTGCACTCGAGCGTCGACGGGGAGCGGCTGTACCGACGGCTCGGCTTCGGCGACGCACGGTTGCTGCTGCAGCGTCCGCCAGAGGACTGAGCGCCCGGTGCCTCAGCCGCGCGCGGGGAGCTGCTGGAGCGTCCAGGCGTTGCCGTCCGGGTCGGTGAAGAACACGAAGCGACCCCAGGCCAGTTCGTCGACACCGATCGCGTCGACGCCGAGTCCTTGCAGGTGGGCGAGGGCTTCGTCGGCGTCGGGGACCACCACCTGGACGGACTTCAGCGACCCGGGCTGGACGTCGGGCGACATGATGCCCTCGCCGAACGCGATCGAGCACGCCGACCCGGGCGGGGTGGCCTGCACGAACCGCACGTCGTCGGACACGCGCTGGTCGTGGTCGATCGTGAAGCCGATGCGTTCGTAGAACTCGCGGGCCCGGTCGACGTCGCTGACGGGGAACATGACGAGTTCGATCTTCCAGTCCATGACGGACTCCCTGCGTGCGTGCGAGGGGTTCAGCGCTGTTCGCAGTTCAGCGTGCCTCGCGGATGAGGTTGGTGATGCGGACGGTGGAGCAGCGGCGCCCCTGGTCGTCGGTGAGCACGATCTCGTGCGTGGTGAGCGTGTTGCCGAGGTGGATCGCGGTGCAGACACCGGTGACGGTGCCGGACGTGGCGCTGCGGGTGTGCGAGGCGTTCAGCTCGATGCCGACGGCGTAGCGGCCCTCGCCGGCGTGCACGTTGGCGGCCATCGAACCGAGGCTCTCGGCGAGGACGACGTAGGCGCCCCCGTGCAGCAGGCCGACCGGTTGGCGGTTGCCCTCGACCGGGATGCTGCCGACGGCGCGGTCGGCCGACATCTCGGTGATGACCATGCCCATCTTGTCGGCGAGCTCGCCCATCCCGCGGGCAGCGAGCCGCTCGTCGACGTTCCCGGTGATGGTGGCTTCGTCGGTCACGCGCTCGAACTCCTGTGTCGGATGGCGTCGGTAGGCTGTCCGGGTGTCGGACTCCGCAAAGCCTACCCTCATGGTCATCGACGGCCACTCGCTCGCCTTCCGGGCCTTCTACGCGCTGCCGGTCGACAGTTTCGTGAACCGCGACGGGCAGCACACGAACGCCATCCACGGCTTCATCTCGATGCTGCTCATGCTCCTGCAGCGCGAGAAGCCGACGCACCTGGCGGTGGCGTTCGACATCTCCCGGTTCTCGTTCCGCACCCGTGAGTACGAGGCGTACAAGGGCACCCGCTCCGAGACCCCGGCCGAGTTCAAGGGGCAGATCCCGCTGCTGCAGCAGGCGCTCGAGGCGATGGGCATCACGACGGTGACGAAGGAGGACTACGAGGCCGACGACATCCTCGCGACCCTGTCGTCCCAGGGTGCGGCGCAGGGGTACCAGGTGTACGTCGTCTCCGGCGACCGCGACGCCATCCAGCTCGTCAACGACGACGTGACACTGCTGTACCCGTCGGTCCGTGGCGTCTCCGAACTCACGCGGTACGACCGCGACAAGGTGTACGAGCGCTACGGCATCGAGCCGCACCAGTACCCGGACATCGCCGCGCTCGTCGGCGAGACCAGCGACAACCTGATCGGCATCGACAAGGTCGGCGAGAAGACCGCGGTGAAGTGGGTCACGCAGTACGGCTCGCTCGAGGGGGTCCTCGAACACGCGGACGAGATCAAGGGCGTCGTCGGCAACAACCTGCGCGAGCAGCAGGACCGTGCCGTCCGCAACCGCCGGCTCAACCGCCTGGTCACCGACGTCGAACTGCCCGTCGGTCCGGCCGACGTCGCGCTCCGGCCCCTCGACGAGACCGCCGTGCGCGAGCTGTTCGCCAAGCTGCAGTTCCGCACGCTGCTCGACCGCGTCTTCAAGGTCGCCGGCTCCGGTGAACCATCCGAGCAGCCGGCAGAGGGCGGGGTGACCGACGGCGCCGCGACCCCGCCGTCGGTGAAGACCCTGATCGACGAGGAACTCGGGTACTGGCTCGAGCGCCGCAACGCGTCCGAGGCGGCGAACGGCTACGGCGTCGCGGTCGAGGTCATCGACGGCCGACTCAGCACCATCGGCATCGCCACCCACGACGACGCCGTCCAGGTGCCCGGTGGCAGCGGCGCGAAGGACTACGAGCAGCTGTCGGCGTGGTTCGCCTCCGACGCTCCGAAGCACTTCCACGACGCCAAGACCGCGATCAAGGTGCTCGCGACCGCAGGTTTCGTCGTGAACGGCATCGCCGGCGACGCCCGCATCACGGGGTGGCTCGCCCAGCCCGGTAAGCAGGGCCAGCCGCTGGCCGACCTCGTCTACCAGGAGCTCGGCGAAGAGCTCCCCACCGCCGACCCGAACCAGCTCGTGCCGGAGACCGACCCGGTCAACGTCGGCGTGCACGCGTGGTTCGTCCTGCGGGTCACCACGGCGCTCCGTGCCCGGATCGACGAGTCGTCGCTCAAGGTCCTCGACGACATCGAGCTCCCGCTGGTGTCGGTGCTCGCGAGCATGGAGACGATCGGTGTCGGCATCGACCGCCCGGTGCTCACGGGGCTGTCGAAGGAACTGGGGGAGCGTGCCGCAGAGCTGGCGCAGCAGGCGTTCGCCGAGATCGGGCACGAGGTGAACCTCGGGTCGCCGAAGCAGCTGCAGGAAGTGCTGTTCACCGAGCTCGCGATGCCGAAGACCCGCAAGACGAAGACCGGGTTCTCGACCGACGCCGCGAGCCTGGCCGACCTGCAGGAGCAGCACCCGCACCCGTTCCTCGGCCTGCTGCTGCAGCACCGCGACGCCACGAAGCTCCGCCAGATCGTCGACACGCTCGACGCGGCGATCGTCGACGGGCGCATCCACACCCGGTACGAGCAGACCGGCAGCAGCACCGGCCGCATCTCGTCGACCGATCCGAACCTGCAGAACATCCCGGTGAAGACCGCGGTCGGACGCCGGGTCCGGTCGGCGTTCGCCGTCGCGGAGCCGTACACGACGCTCATCACGGCCGACTACTCGCAGATCGAGATGCGCATCATGGCGCACCTGTCCGGCGACCCCGGTCTCATCCAGGCGTTCAACGAGGGCGAGGACCTGCACCGCTTCGTCGGCGCCCGGGTGTTCGGCGTCGAGCCGGCCGAGGTCTCCGCCGAGATGCGCACCAAGGTCAAGGCGATGTCGTACGGCCTGGCCTACGGGCTCAGCGCGTTCGGGCTGTCGAAGCAGCTCCGCATCGAGCAGTCCGAGGCCCGGACGCTCATGACCGAGTACTTCGCCCGGTTCGGCGCCGTGCGCGACTACCTGCGCAACGTCGTCGAGCAGGCGCGCGAGGACGGCTACACCGAGACGATCTTCGGTCGTCGCCGGCCGTTCCCGGACCTGAAGAGCCCGAACCGCGTCCTGCGCGAGAACGCTGAGCGCGCTGCGTTGAACGCGCCGATCCAGGGCTCGGCGGCCGACATCATGAAGATCGCGATGCTCGGCGTCGACCAGGACCTGCGCGACGGCGGACTCGAGTCGCACCTGCTGCTCCAGGTGCACGACGAGCTCATCCTCGAGGTCGCGCCCGGTGAACAGGACCGCGTCGAGGAGATCCTGCGCACCCGGATGGGCAACGCCGCCGAACTCACCGTGCCGCTCGACGTCTCGGTCGGTCTCGGTGCGAACTGGGAGAGCGCGGCGCACTGACCGCGGGTCGCGACGCGACCACAGAACGGACGGGAGGCCCGGTGCCAGCTGGCACCGGGCCTCCCGTCCGTTCGTGGCCGGGCCCTCAGGCCGGCATCGCGACGACGCCGAACAGCTCGCCCTGGGGGCCGAGCACGATCGCCGAGCGCCCGAACGGGCTGTCGAACGGCTCCATCAGGGCGGTCCCACCCCGCTGGACGGCCGCCTCGACGGTCGCGTCGGTGTCGTCCGAGCCGAACCACGTCAACCAGTACGCCGGGACGCCCTCCGGCAGTCCGCCTGGTGGCGCGAAGACGCCAGCGACCGGGTCGGCCTCGGCGGGCGCTCCGGGCAGCTTCGCCGAGGCGTAGGGCTCCGACGGATCGCCGAACACGTCGTACGACCAGCCGAACAGGGCCGTGTAGAAGGCCTTCGCCGCCTCGGCGTCGCGCGTGTGCACCTCGGCCCAGCACGGAGCACCGGGCTCGTTGACCCGACCGGAGCCGTCGTGCGCCCCTGCCTGCCAGAGTCCCACGACCGCACCCGTCGGGTCTGCGGCGATCGCCATCCGACCGGCATCGAGCACGTCGAACGCGGGTGTCAGGACGCTGCCGCCTGCGGTGGTGACGCGAGCGGTGATGGCATCGACGTCGTCGGTGGCGAGGTACGCCGTCCAGCTCGGCGGCTGTCCCTCGCCCGTGAGCGGACCGATCCCGGCCACCGGGCGGCCACCGAGGAGCGCCGTGACGTACCCACCGGCCTCAGCGGGGCCGTCCTCGACGTGCCACCCGAACACCTCGGTGTAGAAGGTGCGGGCCGCGTCCACGTCGGGCACACCCAGGTCGGACCAGCAGGGCGTGCCCTCGGTCCAGCGACCATCGTGTTCGGACATGCAACATCCTTTCCTCTGACCGGACGGTCCCGGTGGCCACGATCCTAGGACCGCTGTCCGCCGTCCGAGCCGGTCGGTAGGGTCGAAGCATGAGCGAAGAGCGTCCCGTCCGCCAGCAGACCGCCGTCGACCACGTGGCCGAGGGATGGGTCGCCACCCTCGTCGACCTCGACCCGACGACGGCCACGTACATCGGTGTGCCGGGTCGCACCGGGGAGTACGGCGACACCTCGCCCGCCGGCGCGGCCGCCCTGGCCGACGCGGCACGGGCGGCGAAGCGCGCGCTCGACGCCGCGGCCGTGGTGGACCCCGTCGACGAGGTCACGAAGGCGGACCTCGGTGCCGAACTCGACCTGGTGCAGGAGTCGTACGCGCGGAAGCTGCACCTCCGCGACCTCAACGTGATCGCGAGCCCGGCCCAGTCGGTCCGCGAGATCATCGACCTGATGCCGACGGCGACCGAGTCGGACTGGCACGACGTCGCCAGCCGACTGCACGCGTTGCCGGACGCGCTCGAGGGCATCCGCGAGACCCTGCTCGAGGGCACGCGCGAGGACGTGACCCCGGCGAAGCGGCAGGTCGCCCTGGTCGCGGAGCAGGCCGCCCGCAACGGTGCCGAGGACGGCTTCTTCCGCCGGCTCGCCGAGGGTGCGGCGTTCGACGACGGCTCTCCCGTGCCGGACTCGCTCCGTGCCGAGCTGACCCGCGGGGCCGAGGTCGCGTCGGCCGCGTACCGGAGCCTCGGGCAGTTCCTCGAGCACGAGCTGTTGCCGCTCGCCACCCCGGTCGACGCCGTCGGGCGCGAGGCCTACGAGCTGCACTCCCGCCGGTTCCTCGGTGCCGTCGTCGACCTGGACGAGACGTACGAGTGGGGCCTCGAGGAACTCGCCCGCATGCGTGACGAGCAGGAGCGGATCGCGGACCGGATCGAACCGGGTGCCAGCGTGGCCCGGGCGATCGAGGTGCTGGACACCGACCCGTCGCGGATCCTGCACGGCACGGACGCCCTGCAGCGCTGGATGCAGGAGACGAGCGACGCCTCCGTCGCGGCGATGGCCGGCACGTACTTCGACATCCCGGAGCCGATCCGCCGGCTGGAGTGCCGCATCGCCCCGACGCAGGAAGGCGGGATCTACTACAGCGGGCCGTCCGACGACTTCTCGCGCGCGGGCCGGATGTGGTGGTCGGTGCCCGAGGGCGTCACCGAGTTCGGCACCTGGCGCGAGAAGACGACGGTCTACCACGAGGGCGTCCCCGGGCACCACCTGCAGATCAGCCAGGGCGTCTACAACCGCGGTGAGCTGAACACGTGGCGCCGCCAGCTGTCCGGATCGTCCGGGCACGTCGAGGGCTGGGCGCTCTACGCCGAGCGCCTGATGGAGCAGCTCGGGTTCCTCGACGACGACGGCGACCGGCTGGGCATGCTCGACGGCCAGCGCATGCGTGCCGCCCGCGTGGTGCTCGACATCGGCGTGCACCTGCAGAAGACCAACCCGGACGGCGGCGGCTGGACGTGGGAGTACGCCCTCGACTTCATGCGCGAGAACGTGAACATGGACGACGCGTTCGTGCAGTTCGAGGTCGCGCGGTACTTCGGGTGGCCAGGACAGGCGCCGTCGTACAAGGTGGGCCAGCGCGTGTGGGAGTCGATCCGCGACGAGGTCGCCGCCCGCGAAGGCGCCGACTTCGACCTGAAGTCGTTCCACCGTCGTGCGCTCGCCCTCGGCAGCATCGGTCTCGACACGCTGCGGAGCGCGCTGCTCGGCTGACGCGCGGGTGACACGCCCGGTTGTGGGGGCTCCGCCGGTGCGGTTAGACTTGTGCGGCGCAATCCGCGCCACTCAATCAATCGCCACGGCGGAGCACCACGGGGGTCTTCGACTCCCCGCACGCCACGGCCCGACTCATGTCCGTTCGGAGCAATCTCTACATGACAACCACTACGACCAAGGCTCCTAAGCAGGTCGCCATCAACGACATCGGTTCGGCTGATGACTTCCTGGCCGAGGTCGAGAAGACCCTGAAGTTCTTCAACGACGGTGATCTCATCTCCGGCACCGTCGTGAAGATCGACCGCGACGAGGTCCTCCTCGACGTCGGTTACAAGACCGAGGGCGTCATCCCCTCGCGCGAGCTCTCGATCAAGCACGACGTCGACCCCAACGAGGTCGTCAAGGTCGGCGACGAGGTCGAGGCCCTGGTCCTCCAGAAGGAGGACAAGGAAGGTCGCCTCATCCTGTCCAAGAAGCGTGCGCAGTACGAGCGCGCATGGGGCGACGTCGAGAAGATCAAGGAGTCCGACGGCGTCGTGACCGGCACGGTCATCGAGGTCGTCAAGGGTGGCCTGATCGTCGACATCGGTCTCCGCGGCTTCCTCCCCGCCTCGCTCATCGAGCTCCGTCGCGTCCGCGACCTCACGCCGTACCTCGGCCAGGAGATCGAGGCGAAGATCCTCGAGCTCGACAAGAACCGCAACAACGTGGTCCTGTCGCGCCGTGCGCTCCTCGAGCAGACGCAGTCCGAGTCCCGGACCACGTTCCTCAACAACCTGCACAAGGGCCAGGTCCGCAAGGGCATCGTGTCCTCGATCGTCAACTTCGGTGCGTTCGTGGACCTCGGCGGCGTCGACGGTCTCGTCCACGTCTCCGAGCTCAGCTGGAAGCACATCGAGCACGCCAGCGAGGTCGTCGAGGTCGGTCAGGAAGTCACTGTCGAGATCCTCGAGGTCGACCTGGACCGTGAGCGCGTGTCGCTCTCGCTCAAGGCGACGCAGGAGGACCCGTGGCAGGTCTTCGCCCGCACCCACGCGATCGGTCAGATCGCACCGGGCAAGGTCACGAAGCTCGTCCCGTTCGGTGCCTTCGTCCGCGTTGCCGACGGCATCGAGGGCCTGGTGCACATCTCCGAGCTCTCGAACAAGCACGTCGAGCTCGCCGAGCAGGTCGTCTCGGTCAACGACGAGGTCTTCGTCAAGATCATCGACATCGACCTCGACCGTCGCCGCATCTCGCTCAGCCTCAAGCAGGCGAACGAGGGCGTGGACCCCGAGGGCACCGAGTTCGACCCGGCGCTCTACGGCATGCCGACCGAGTACGACGACAAGGGTGACTACAAGTACCCGGACGGCTTCGACCCGGAGACGAACGAGTGGCTCGAGGGCTACGACACCCAGCGCACCGAGTGGGAGGGCCAGTACGCGGCCGCCCAGGGTCGTTGGGAAGCCCACAAGGCGCAGGTCGCGAAGACCATCGCCGACGAGGAAAAGGGTGGCTTCGACCTCCCGGCCGGCGCATCGACGTCGTCCGCTTCCTCTTCGTCGTCGTTCTCGAGCGAGACCGGTGGTGCAAGCCCCCTCGCCGACGACGCTTCGCTGGCGGCGCTCCGCGAGAAGCTCAGCTCGACCAACTGATCGAGCGAGTCGCACTGACCGGAAGCCCGGCATCCCCCAGGGGGTGCCGGGCTTCCGGCGTTTCCACGCTGCGGGTCGTTAGCCTGTCGCAGTGCGCATCATCGGTCTCACGGGCGGCATCGCCGCGGGCAAGTCGACGGTCTCCAAGCGGTGGGCGGAGCTCGGCGGCATCGTCGTCGATGCCGACCGGCTGGCACGGGACGCCGTCGCACCCGGCAGCCCCGGGCTCGCGCAGGTCGCCGAGCGCTTCGGTCACTCGGTGATCGCGGCCGACGGCTCACTCGATCGCCCCGCGCTCGGAGCGATCGTGTTCTCCGACCCGGCGGCACGCAAGGACCTCGAGGCGATCACCCACCCCGAGGTCTGGCGGCTCGCCCAGCGTGCGTTCGACGCGGCCGAAGCCGCCGACCCGGACGCCGTCGTCGTGTACGACGTACCCCTGCTCGCCGAGGCCCGCGGATCCCGGCCGCTCCGGTTCGATGCGGTCGTGGTCGTCGACGCCCCCGCTGCGCAGCGCATCGAGCGGCTGGTGGAGCACCGTGCCATGGAACGCGACGAGGCCGAGCGCCGGGTGGCCGCACAGGCGAGCGACGCCGACCGACTCGCCCTCGCCGACCACGTCGTCGACGCGACGGGCACCCTCGACCAGACGATCCGATCGGCCGACGAGGTGTGGTCGCGGATCACCTCGTGAAGCACCGTCTGCTGCTCGTCCTCGCCGCGATCGTGCTCGTCGCGATCGGCGGCGGCGCGCTGGTCGCGGCGAACCTGCTCGGTGCGCAGCGCATCGAGGACGAGGGACGGGTCCCCACGATCGATCGTTCGCACGCCGACGAGCCACCGTCGGGCGACGAGCGCGGACCCGAGGGGGAGTTCCACCGCTTCCGTCTCGGAACCGTCAACGGCGAGCGACTGACCCCGAACCGCGACGACTTCGCCGCCCGCACCTCGACCGACGGCCCCCTGCTGTTGTTCCTGCCCGCGACGAGGTCCCGCCCGGCGGAGTACCAGCGGTTCCTCGGGCAGGCCCTGGCGGACGGGTACCACGTGCTCGGGCTGGACTACTGGAACCTCGGTCGCACCCTGTCCGGCACGTGTGAGTCCGACGCCCGCTGCTACGGCATGGTGCAGCGCAACCGGTTCGACGGCACCCGTCAGTCCGAGTTCAGTTCGGTGACGCCCGCCGGGTCGATCGTGTCGCGTTTCCGTGACGCGGTGGCCTACCTCGACGACCACGACCCCGACGGCGGGTGGGGCCGCTTCGTGCAGGGTGACGACGACATCGCCTGGCAGGACATCGTCGTGGCGGGACACTCCCAGGGCGGCGGCGAGGCGGCGTACATCGCGCACATCCGGTCCGTCCGCGGCGCGCTGATGTTCTCGTCGCCCGTCGAGTCACGGGGGCCGTCGCACGCGGCGTGGATGAACCGCCCCGGCAAGACCCCCGTCGCCCGGATGTACGCCGTCGACGACGTCCGCGACACCTTCGGCCCGCGGATCACCGGGTCGTGGCGGGTCCTCGGGCTCGACGGCGTCGACGGCCCCTTCCGGACGGACACCGATCCACCGCTCGCCGGCGCGGACCCGCACGCGATCCTGACCGACGTCCGGGGCCGGGGGAAGGCGCACTCGTTCATCATCAAGGACTCCACGCCGCTCGGACCGGACGGGGAACCCCGGATGACCGCGCTCTGGCAGTGGATGCTGCACCGGTTCCCCTCTGACGGCTCATAGGCTCGCGCAATAGCCTCTGCTGGTGCAGCCCGTCGACGGAGAACCCGACCTGCGCTCGCTCATCCGCGACCGCGCGGCGGAGAGCCCCGAGCGCCCCTACCTGGAGGACGCCCGTTCCGCGCGCGTCCTGACCTACCGAGCGCTCGAGGACGCCGTGACCGCCTGGTCCGCGACGTTCGACGCGATCGGCGTACCCGCCTCCGGAGCCGTCCTCGTCGACGTCGGCGACCCCCTCGCGTTCGCCGTGGTGCACCTGACCGCCGTGGCGACCGGGCGCCGTGCCGTCCCGGTGGACACCGGACAGCCGGCGACCGAGCCGGGCCGTCTCGCAGACCTGATCGGCGGGGCCTCGATCGTGGTGTCGGACCGCGCCGTGGACGGGACCGTCCCCGGAGTGCCCGCCAGCGGGATCGACGCGGCCACGTTCCTCCCGGCCGCCGTCCGTGACGGTGACGTGCCCACGCAGAGCCCGGACGCACCGGGCGAGGGGTCCGTGGTGCTCTTCACCTCCGGGTCGACCGGCGCTCCGAAGGGCGTCGAGCTGCCGGAGTCGCAGCTGCTGTTCGTCGCGCGGGCGGTCGCGCGGCACAACGGGTTGACCGGCCGCGACCGCGGGTTCAACTCGCTGCCGCTGTTCCACGTCAACGCCGAGGTCGTCGGCCTACTGGCGACGCTCGTCGCCGGGGCGACGCTCGTGCTCGACGTGCGCTTCCGGCGGACCGGGTTCTGGGAACTGCTCGCCGAGCGGCGCATCACCTGGCTGAACGCGGTGCCGGCGATCCTCGCCGTGCTCGCGAAGACCGGGCCGTTGGACTTCCCGGAGGGCCTCCGGTTAGTCCGGAGCGCTTCGGCACCGCTGCCGGACCCGGTGCGCACGGCACTCGGTGACGTCCCGCTCGTCGTGAGCTGGGGGATGACCGAAGGTGCGTCGCAGATCACCGCGACACCGCTGGACGCGCCTGCTCGCCCCGGGACCGTCGGCGTGCCCGTCGGGTCCGAGGTGCAGGCACGCGACGAGGACGGCGCAGCCCTGCCCGCCGACGAGGTCGGTGCGCTGTGGGTGCGCGGCCCGGGGATCGTCGGGCGCTACCTGTTCGGGCGCGCTCCCGACCGCTTCGACGCCGACGGCTGGCTGAGCACGGGAGACGTGGGGTCCGTCGCTGCGGACGGCTGGGTCTCGCTCGCCGGACGCTCCGACGACGTCATCAACCGTGGCGGCGAGAAGGTCTACCCCTCCGAGGTCGAGGACGTCCTGCTCGGCGATCCCCGGGTGCTCGAAGCCGTGGTGGTCGGGCGGCCGGACGACGTGCTCGGGGCCGTCCCGGTGGCGTACGTGATCCTGCAGCAGGACGCAGCGGACGCCGCTGGGCTCGTCGCCGACCTGACCGCGCGCGCCGAGGCCCACCTCACCCGCTTCCGCCGCCCCGTCGAGATCATCGTGGTCCCCGACCTGCCGCGCGCGCCCACCGGCAAGGTGCAGCGGGCGAAGGTGCGGACGATGGCGCAGCCGTCGTGACCGGCGTGCAGCCGCAGCCACAGGCCCAGCCGCAGCCGCAGGTCCAGCCGCAGGTCCAGACCCCGACCCGCACCGCGGCGGGCAAGCCACGCCACCTGTACGAGGTCGACGTCCTCCGGATCCTGACCTTCGCCTGCGTCATCGGCGTGCACACCACCAGCCACACCGCCGCCTCCGACGACGTCGGCCTGAACGCGCTGCTCGCCCTGCTGCACTTCACGCGGCTCGTCTTCTTCTCGCTGACGGCGTTCGTGCTCGTCTACAGCTACACACTGCGACCGCGGCCGATGGCGCAGTTCTGGCCGAAGCGGTTCCTGCTCGTCGGCGTGCCGTACCTGGCGTGGTCGTTCGTGTACGTCGGCTCGAGCTGGCTCCTCAGCAGCACCCGTCGGGGCGACGTGCCCGACCTGGTGCGCACCCTCGCCGAGGGCATCGTCACCGGCTCGTCCTGGTACCACCTGTACTTCCTGCTCGTGACCATGCAGGTGTACCTGCTGTTGCCGGTCATCGTGTGGCTGGTCCGGAAGACCCGCGGGCACCACGTCACGACGCTCGTCGTGGCGCTGGTGGTGCAGCTCGTCGTGTTCGCCGGGTACAAGTACTTCCCGGCGAGCGACGCCTGGCTGCACGGCTACCAGAAGCAGTTCTTCTTCTCGTACGTGTTCTTCATCGTCTCCGGGGCGATCGCCGCCGACCACGCCGACGCGTTCCTCCGGTTCATCCGGGTGCACCGCCGGGCCGCGCTCTGGGCCTTCGCCGGCGTCGGCGCACTGACGCTCGGTGTCTGGGCGCTCCAGGTCGCCCTCGGACAGTCGCTCTACGCCGCCGGCACGCCACTGCAACCGATCGAGGCCGTGTGGAGCACCGCGGTCTTCGTCGGCTTCCTGGCGATCGGTGCGCGCTGGGCGGATCGTCGGCGTCCCGGCAGCCCGGTCGCGCGCTTCGTCGACTACGCCTCGGACCGGTCGTTCGGGATCTTCCTGAGCCACCCGTTCCTGATCTGGATCCTGCTGTACGGCGACAGCTGGCTCGAGGCCGTGGTGCCGCGGCCGTGGCTGACGCTCGTCACGTACCTGCTCGTGGTGGTGCTGTCCGTGGCGGTCACCGAGGTGTTCCGGTGGACTCCGCTGAGCGTGCCGCTCACCGGCCGGCCGTCGCTCGCGTCCCGCGCCCAGCGTCGGGCGCGCAGCCCGCAGCGCTGACCCGTGCGTTCCGGGCGTCCCTGGTCGGTCCTCCCGACCAGGGACGCCCGTTCCTGCTTGCTGTGCGCGGCGGCGGGTGCGCGTCGCGGCGGTGGAGGCGCTGCGCGGCGGACGGGAGGCGCGGGTCGGCCCAGACCCGTGCCTCCCGTCCGCCTCGTGGGGACCACCAGGGCCCCGCGCACGCCCGCGGGTCCCGCTGCGAACAGTGGAATCGGGCGTACCTGGTCGTTCCTCTCGACCAGGTACGCCCGATCCGGCGCGGCGTGCCGCTGACAGCGCGAGTCGCGGGTCAGGCGGCGCGCTGCTCGGCGGCGGGGGTGCCGACCTCGAGGACGCCGTTCGTCGACGTGAGCCGCTGCGGCTTCATGAACCACGCGACGACCGCCGCGGCGCCGAGCAGCACGCACGACAGGGCGAACGGCAGCTGCCAGCCTGACGCGTCGATGAGCAGCCCGAAGACAATGGGGGAGACCACGCCGGCGATGCCGAAGCCGGTGTTCATGAAGCCGGACGCGGTGCCGGACCACTGCGGGGCGACGTCCATCGGGATCGCCCAGAGGTTCGCGTTGCAGAGCTCCAGGAAGAAGAACGACAGCGCGAGCGAGATCGTCGCGACGAGCAGGCCCTGCCCGATGACGAGCGGGATGAGGCAGACGAGCGACCCGCCGAGTCCGATCACCAGGACGGTCCGTCGGGCGTTCCGGGTGTTGCCGCCGCGGTGGATGATCCGGTCGCTGAGCATGCCGCCGACCGTGTCCCCGACGACGCCGGCGAGCAGGATGAGCGTGGTGAACAGCGCGAAGTCGCCGATCTCGAGCCCGTAGGTCGAGCTGAGGAACGTCGGCAGCCACGTGAGGAACACCCAGAGGGTCCAGCCGTAGCCGAAGTCGACGAAGGTCACCGGCAGGATCTGCCGCGCCATCTGCCGCCACGGCACCGGCGGACGGGTCGCACGCGTCTCGACGGGCGGGAGCTCGTCGATCTCGACCTGCGTGATGCCCTTCGTGGACTCGGGCTTGTCGCGGAACCAGACGAACCAGACGATGCCCCAGGCGAAGGACAGGACCGCCGTGGCGAAGAACGCCCACCGCCAGCTGCCCGTCGAACCGATCACCCAGGCGACGAGCAGCGGGGCCAGCGCGTTGCCGAGCCGGGCCGCGGAGTGCACGACGCCCTGCGCGAAGCCGTTGCGGTCGCGGGGGATCCAGCGGGTCATGGCCTGGGTCGCGGTCGGGAACGCCGCGGCCTCGCTGAGCCCGAGGAGCGCCCGGGCCGCGAACAGGGTCCAGAAGCCGACGGCGAAGCCGGTCCACAGTGTCGCGACGCCCCACACCACGGTGATGACGAAGAGGGCCTTGCGCGGTCCGAACTTCTCGCTGATCGTGCCGCCGAAGACCTGCAGCAGCGCGTAGGGCAGCGAGAACGCGGACACGATCAGGCCCGCGGTGGCCTCGTTGAAGCCGAACTCCTCGGTGATGTGCGGCAGTGCCGTCGAGATGTTCGTCCGGTCGATGTACGAGATCGCGTACATGCAGCAGAGCAGGAGGAGCACTCGTCCGCGGATGCGACCGCGGAACGGGGTGCCCTTCGTCGGTGCGGCGGGGGTCGCCGTCGTCATGGGGCCTCTTCGGGTGTGGCTCGTGCTGGCTCGTCGGGGACGTGCGGAGCGATCGGGTTGCTGAACGGACCGGATGCTATGCCCGCTGGTTATCAGCGGACTTGGAGGCTGCTTGGCGAGGACGATACGCCCAGGGCGAGCAGGGGCGCCGGTGTCAGGGGTGCCGACTACCGTTGATGCCATGGGTGTTGCGATCGAACCGACCCGAGCGGTACGTCCGTTCGAGGTCATCAGCGAGTACACGCCGAGTGGCGACCAGCCCGCGGCCATCGCCGAGCTCGCCGGGCGCATCAACGCCGGTGAGACCGACGTCGTGCTGCTCGGTGCGACCGGTACGGGCAAGTCAGCGACGACCGCGTGGCTCATCGAGCAGGTGCAGCGGCCGACGCTCGTGCTCGCGCACAACAAGACCCTCGCGGCCCAGTTGGCGAACGAGTTCCGCAGTCTGATGCCGAACAACGCGGTCGAGTACTTCGTGTCGTACTACGACTACTACCAGCCCGAGGCGTACGTCCCGCAGACGGACACCTTCATCGAGAAGGACTCCTCGGTGAACGCCGAGGTCGAGCGGCTCCGGCACTCGACGACCAACTCGCTGCTCAGCCGGCGCGACGTCGTCGTGGTGTCGACGGTGTCCTGCATCTACGGCCTCGGCACACCCGAGCAGTACATGAACGCCTCGGTGGCACTGCACGTCGGGCAGACGATCTCGCGCGACCAGCTCGTGCGCAAGTTCGTCTCGATGCAGTACCAGCGCAACGACGTCGACTTCGCCCGCGGTACCTTCCGCGTGCGCGGCGACACCATCGAGATCATCCCGATGTACGAAGAGCACGCCATCCGGATCGAGATGTTCGGCGACGAGGTCGAAGCGCTCTCGTCCCTGCACCCGCTGACCGGCAACGTGATCAACGACCTGCCCGCCGTGTCGATCTTCCCGGCGTCGCACTACGTCGCCGACACCGACGTCATGCACCGCGCCATCGTCGACATCAAGGCGGAGCTCGCCGAGCGCCTGGCCGAGCTCGAGGGGCAGGGCAAGCTGCTCGAGGCCCAGCGGCTCCGCATGCGCACCACGTTCGACATCGAGATGATGGAGCAGATCGGCTTCTGCTCCGGCATCGAGAACTACTCGCGGCACATGGACGGCCGCGTCGCGGGCGAGGCACCGCACTGCCTCATCGACTACTTCCCCGACGACTTCCTCATCGTCATCGACGAGTCGCACGTCACCGTGCCGCAGATCGGCGCGATGTACGAAGGCGACGCCTCGCGCAAGCGCACCCTCGTCGACCACGGGTTCCGGCTGCCGAGCGCGCTCGACAACCGTCCGCTGCGGTTCGAGGAGTTCCTCGACCGCGTCGGGCAGAAGGTCTTCCTGTCGGCGACGCCCGGTCGGTACGAGCTCGGCATCACGGACAGCGTCGTCGAGCAGATCATCCGCCCGACCGGCCTCGTCGATCCCGAGATCGTCGTGAAGCCGAGCGACGGCCAGATCGACGACCTGCTCGAGGAGATCAAGCAGCGCGTCGACAAGGACGAGCGCGTGCTCGTCACGACCCTGACGAAGCGCATGGCGGAAGAGCTGACCGACTTCCTCGGCAACGCCGGTGTGCGGGTGCGGTACCTGCACTCCGACGTCGACACGCTCAAGCGCGTCGAGCTCCTGACCGAACTGCGACAGGGCGTCTACGACGTGCTCGTCGGCATCAACCTGCTTCGAGAAGGCCTCGACCTGCCCGAGGTGTCCCTGGTGGCCATCCTCGACGCCGACAAGGAAGGCTTCCTGCGGTCGTCGACGTCGCTCATCCAGACGATCGGTCGCGCGGCCCGCAACGTGTCGGGCCAGGTGCTCATGTACGCCGACAAGATGACCGACTCGATGAAGACCGCGATCGAGGAGACCGATCGTCGTCGCGAGAAGCAGGTCGCCTACAACCTGGAGCGCGGCATCGACCCGCAGCCGCTCCGCAAGAAGATCGCCGACATCACCGAGGTGCTGCAGCGCGAGAACGACGACACGAAGGCGCTGCTGCAGGGTCGTCCCGGCGCCGACGGTCGCCGCTCGCCCACGCCCAACCTGAAGCGGGGCGGCATCGCGGGCGAGGGCGCGACCCAGCTCGAGGCGACGATCGGCGACCTCAACGACCAGATGCTGCAGGCCGCGGCCGAGCTGAAGTTCGAGCTCGCCGCGCGACTCCGTGACGAGGTGCAGGACCTGAAGAAGGCGCTGCGGCAGATGGAGTCGGCCGGGCATGTCAGCTGACGGTCGCCGCACGGTCGTCGTCACCGGGGCGAGCGCGGGCCTCGGGTACCACGCGGCCGAGCAGCTCGCCGCGTCGGGGCACCGGGTCGTGCTCGCCACCCGCGACCGCGGTCGCGCAGCAGCAGCGGAACAGAGCATCCGGCGGCACGTGGACGGAGCGTCGTTGGCGCACGTGCACCTCGACCTCGCCGACCTCGACTCCGTCCGTGCCGCCGCTGACGAGCTCGCGGCCCTCGAACCGGACGGCGTCGACGCGATCGTGAACAACGCCGGCGTCGTCGGGGCCTCGACCCCGAGCACCACTGCACAGGGCACCGAGCTGCAGATCGGCACGAACCACCTGGGGCACTTCGCCTGGACGGCGCTGACGATGCCGCTGCTCGAACAGCGTGGCGGTCGCGTCGTGCACCTCGGGTCGATCGCACACCGGTGGGCCAGCCTCGACACGGGCGACCCGTTCCGCGTCGGCCACTACTCCAGCTACCGGCAGTACGGCCGCAGCAAGCTCGCGGTGATGCTGTTCGGCTTCGAACTCGCCCAGCGGTTGGCGGATGCGGGCTCGTCCGTCGCCAGCGTGGTCGCGCACCCCGGACTGTCGCTCGACGCGCTCTCGCCGGAGCGCCCGGACGTCGCACCGTCGCGCCCGGAACCCGCGTGGACCCGGCCGGCGCAGCGTCTGTACGCCCAGGGCAAGGACGCCGGTGCCGAACCCCTCGTGCACGCTGCGGTCGCCGCGGACGTGCGCTCGGGGGAGTACTGGGGCCCGGCCGGGTGGATGCAGCTGCGCGGACCCGCAGCCGTGGTCCGTGCCGAGCCGCGCGCCCACGACCGGACCGCCGCCGCTCGGCTCTGGACGGCCAGCGAGCGTCGTTCCGGGGTCGCGTTCGCTCTCGACGCACTCGTCTGACCACCGACTCGCGGGCGGATGTCGGACCCCTTTCGTAGAATCGACGGCGATGACAATCACCTCTGACCGCGGCACCGCGACCTCGGGCCGGAACGCCTTCGGCGAGCCGACCGACCCCCACCTCCCCGGCGTGACCGTCCCGACCGGCTCCTCGACGCTCAGCGTCCGCGGGGCCCGGGTGCACAACCTCCGGAACGTCGACCTCGAGATCCCCCGTGACTCCCTCGTGGTGTTCACCGGCCTGTCCGGATCCGGCAAGTCGTCACTGGCCTTCGACACGATCTTCGCCGAGGGCCAGCGACGCTACGTCGAGTCCCTGTCCGCGTACGCGCGACAGTTCCTCGGCCAGGTCGACCGGCCCGACGTCGACTTCATCGAAGGGCTGTCGCCCGCGGTGTCGATCGACCAGAAGTCGACGAACCGGAACCCGCGGTCGACGGTGGGCACGATCACCGAGGTCTACGACTACATGCGTCTGCTCTGGGCGCGCATCGGGGTGCCGCACTGCCCGACGTGCGGCGAGGTCATCAGCAAGCAGACCGTGCAGCAGATCGCCGACCAGCTCATGGAGTTCGAGTCCGGCACGCGCTTCCAGGTGCTCGCCCCGGTCATCTCCAAGAAGAAGGGCGAGTTCGTCGACCTCTTCCAGGAACTCGCGGCGTCCGGCTACGCCCGCGCGATCGTCGACGGTGAGCGCATCCAGCTCAGCGACCCGCCGAAGCTCAAGAAGCAGGTCAAGCACGACATCTCGGTGATCGTCGACCGTCTGGTGTCGAACGAGGACATCCTCGGTCGGCTCACCGACTCGCTCGAGACAGCACTGCGCCTGACCGGTGGCACCGTCGGCATCGACCTGGTCGACCACGACGGCCCCGGTGCGGTGCGCACCTACTCCGAGAACCTGTCGTGCCCGAACAACCACCCGCTCGCGCTGACCGAGATCGAGCCCCGCACGTTCTCGTTCAACGCGCCGTTCGGCGCCTGCCCGGAGTGCTCCGGGCTCGGCACGCGCATGTCGGTGGACCCGGACCTGGTGCTCGGCGACCCCGATGCCTCGCTGCGCGACGGCGTCCTGCTGCCCTGGACCGGAGCGAGCGGGCTGTACTCGTACTTCGAGAAGCTCCTCGCCGGCCTCGGCAAGGACCTCGGGTTCACGCTCGACACCCCGTGGAGCCAGCTCGACGCCTCGGTGCAGGCCGCGATCCTGACGGGCAAGGACTTCCAGGTGTCGGTGTCGTGGCGCAACCGCTTCGGCCGCGAGATGCGCTACACCAGCGGGTTCGAGGGCGTCATGCCCTACATCGAGCGCAAGTTCGCCGAGGCCGAGTCGGACTCGCAGCGCCAGCGCTTCCAGGGCTACCTGCGCGAGGTCCCCTGCCCGGTGTGCGAGGGCACACGACTGAAGCCCGAGGTCCTGGCGGTCACGGTCGACGGCCGCAGCATCGCCGACGTCACCGACATGTCCCTCGACAACGCGTACGCGTTCATGGACACCCTGACGCTCACCGACCGCGAAGCGCACATCGCCGCGGCGGTCCTGCGCGAGATCCGGGCGCGCCTCGAGTTCCTGCTCGAGGTCGGCCTGAACTACCTGACCCTGGCGCGCGGCGCCGGTGGGCTGTCCGGTGGCGAAGCACAGCGCATCCGCCTCGCGACGCAGATCGGCTCCGGCCTGACCGGGGTGCTCTACGTGCTCGACGAGCCGAGCATCGGGCTGCACCAGCGGGACAACCGCCGTCTCATCGACACCCTGGTCAAGCTCAAGGACCTCGGCAACACCCTGATCGTCGTCGAGCACGACGAGGACACCATCCGCACGGCCGACTGGGTCGTCGACATCGGCCCCGGGGCCGGCGTCAACGGCGGCAACGTCGTGCACTCGGGCTCGTACGAGGGCATCATCGCGAACCGCGAGTCGGTGACGGGGGACTACCTCGCCGGCCGTCGTGCGATCGAGGTCCCCGCCGAGCGCCGCAAGGTGAACCTGAAGCGCACCATCAGCGTGCAGGGCGCACGGGCGAACAACCTCAAGACGATCGACGCCGACTTCCCGCTCGGGGTGTTCACCGCGGTCACCGGCGTGAGCGGGTCGGGCAAGTCCACCCTGGTCAACGACATCCTGTACAAGGTGCTCGCGAACCAGCTCAACGGCGCCCGGCACATCGCCGGCAAGCACACCCGCGTCAAGGGCCTCGACCAGCTGGACAAGGTCGTGCACGTCGACCAGGCCCCGATCGGCCGCACGCCGCGCTCGAACCCGGCGACCTACACGGGCGTGTTCGACCGGATCCGTCAGCTGTTCGCCGAGACACCCGAGGCGAAGACCCGTGGCTACCAGCCCGGTCGGTTCAGCTTCAACGTCAAGGGCGGCCGGTGCGAGAACTGCTCCGGTGACGGCACGATCAAGATCGAGATGAACTTCCTGCCCGACGTCTACGTCGCGTGCGAGGTCTGCGGCGGCGCGCGGTACAACCGCGAGACGCTCCAGGTCCACTACAAGGGCAAGAGCATCTCCGAGGTCCTGGACATGCCGATCAGCGAGGCGGCCGAGTTCTTCGAGCCGATCTCCGCGATCCACCGGTACATGGCGACGCTCGTCGACGTGGGCCTCGGGTACGTCCGTCTCGGCCAGAGCGCGACCACACTCTCCGGCGGCGAGGCACAGCGCGTGAAGCTCGCCACCGAGCTGCAGCGCCGCTCGAACGGCCGCACCGTGTACGTGCTCGACGAGCCGACGACGGGTCTGCACTTCGAGGACGTCCGCAAGCTGCTCATCGTGCTGCAGAGCCTGGTCGACAAGGGCAACACCGTCATCACGATCGAGCACAACCTCGACGTGATCAAGTCGGCCGACTGGGTCATCGACATGGGCCCAGAGGGCGGCGCCGGCGGCGGTACGGTGCTCGCCACCGGCACCCCGGAGCACGTGGCGGACGTGCCGGAGAGCTTCACGGGCGTCTTCCTGCGGGAGATCTTCGACGCACAGGACGCCCGGGTCGGCAAGCAGCAGGCGGTGGAGGCCCGCACGGCGAGCCGACCGGGCAAGTCGACCAAGCAGAAGGCGGGTGCACGGTAGGTGGCGGACACCGTTCCGTGGCGCCCGAAGGCGGGGGAGATCCCGACCGACCCGGGCGTCTACCGCTGGCGTGACGAAGCCGGCCGGGTGCTCTACGTCGGCAAGGCGAAGAACCTCCGCGCCCGGCTGAGCAACTACTTCGCACCGCTGCCCACGCTGCACGAACGCACCCGGCGCATGGTGCTGACGGCCCGCAGCGTGGAGTGGACGACGGTCGGCTCCGAGATCGAGGCACTGCAGCTCGAGTACACCTGGATCAAGGAGTTCGACCCGCCGTTCAACGTCAAGTTCCGTGACGACAAGTCGTACCCGTACATGGCGATCACCATGGCGGACGAAGCCCCACGGGTGATGGTCACGCGGAACCGGAAGATCAAGGGTGCGAAGTACTTCGGGCCGTACCCGAAGATCTGGGCGGTGCACGACACCATCGACCTGATGATCAAGGTGTTCCCGATCCGCACCTGCTCGGACTCCTCGTACAAGCGCGCGATGCAGACGGGCAAGCCCTGCTTCCCCGGGCAGATCGGCAAGTGCGGCGGTCCCTGCTCGCAGCGCGTCACCATCGAGGAGCACCGTGCGCTCGTCGAGGAGTTCGTGCGGTTCATGAACAGCTACGACCGCCGGGTGATCACCGAGCTGCGCCAGCGCATGGGTGCCTCGGCCGACGCCATGCAGTACGAACAGGCCGCGAAGTTCCGCGACCAGGTCGAGGCGCTCGAGGCCGTGCTCGAGAAGTCCGCCGTGGTGCTCCGCGACTCGGTGGACCTCGACCTGTTCGGCATCGCCGAGGACGAACTCGCCGCCGCCGTCCAGCTGTTCTCGGTCCGTGGCGGGCGCATCCGCGGTGTCCGCGGGTGGGTCGTCGACAAGGAACTCGACATCTCGACCGGTGACCTGGTCGAGCAGATCGTGCAGGGCGTCTACGCCGACAACGAGCTCACGCCGGCCGCCGTCGCCGAGGAACCCCCGCGCGAGGTCGTGGTGCCGACCCTGCCCGAGGACGCCGACGCGCTGCAGCAGTGGCTCAGCGAACGACGGGGCGGCCGCGGCACGAAGCTCAGCACGGCGCAACGCGGTGACCGTGCCGGCCTGGCCCGCACGGCCGCGCAGAACGCCGCCCAGGCGCTGATGCTCTACAAGACGAAGCGGTCGGCCGACTACACGACGCGCTCCGCGGCCCTCGCCGACATCCAGGACGCCCTCGGCATGACCGAGGCCCCGCTCCGCATGGAGTGCTACGACATCTCGCACCTGCAGGGCACGAACGTCGTGGCGTCGATGGTGGTGTTCGAGGACGGCCTGCCCCGCAAGGACCAGTACCGCCGCTACACGATCGCCGAGACCACCGACGACACCGACAGCATGTACCAGGTGCTCACCCGGCGCCTGGCGCGCCTCGACGAGGACGCCGACCTGCCGGACGTCCCCGACGTGACGAGCGCCGAGGTGGTCGAGGGCTCCAAGCCCTCGAAGCGGTTCGCCTACCGGCCGCAACTGCTCATCGTCGACGGTGGACAACCCCAGGTGCAGGCCGCCAAGCGCGCGCTGGACGAAGCCGGGGTGCAGGACATCGCGCTGGTCGGCATCGCGAAGCGTCTCGAGGAGCTCTGGCTGCCCGACGACGACTTCCCGGTGATCATGCCGCGCAACTCCGAGGCGCTCTTCCTCATCCAGCGCATCCGCGACGAGGCGCACCGGTTCGCGATCACGCACCAGCGCACCCGCCGCAAGCGCGACGTGCGGTCCCGGCTGTCGGAGATCCCCGGGCTCGGGCCGTCGCGGGTGAATGCGCTGCTCAAGCACTTCGGATCCGTGGCACGGCTGCGCGAGGCCACGGCCGACGAGATCAGCGAGGTCAACGGTGTCGGTCCGGCGACCGCCGCGGCGGTCGTCACGAAGCTGCAGCAGACCCCGACGAGCGCGCCGGCCACCAGCACGGCGAGCCCGACGAGCGCGCCGGACGCCGAGACGGACCCGACGGACACCGCGGACTCCACGGACCCCACGGACCCTGCGGACGCTGCGCCGCTCCCAGGAGGCCCGGTGCGGGTCCCCGACGTGACCCACGACGGTCCGCAGCTGCCCACGTGACGCATCCCGTGCCTCACGACACCTGTCGGGCGATACCCTGGTCCCGCAGCCGAGACCTCCCCGGGCGACGCGCCCGGGCCGCCACGACGGAGCCCACTCCCAGATGACCGACAGCGCCACAGCGACCGCGCACGCGTCGCAGCACGACATCCTCATCGTCACCGGCATGTCCGGGGCCGGGCGTTCGACGGTCGGCAAGGCCCTCGAAGACCTCGGCTGGTACGTCGTCGACAACCTGCCGACGCAGATGCTGGCACCGCTCACCGAGCTGGCCGACCGCGCCGGCGAGAAGATCCCGAAGATCGCCACGGTCGTCGACGTCCGCGGCGGACGGTTCTTCACGGACCCGGAGCACGCGGTCGAACAGGTGCGGTCGACCACGTCCGCACGGGTCCGGGTGCTGTTCCTCGAAGCCACCGACGCCGTCCTGGTGCGGCGCTTCGAGCAGGTCCGACGACCCCACCCGCTCCAGGGCGAGGACACCCTGCTCGACGGCATCGCGCGCGAGCGGACACGGTTGGCTGGTCTGCGCGAGGCATCCGACATGGTGATCGACACCTCGGACCTCAACATCCACCAGCTCGCGAACACCGTCACCGAGCAGTTCGCCGACGATCACTTCGTGGGTGTTCAGGTGACGCTCATGAGCTTCGGGTTCAAGTACGGACTGCCCGCCGACGCCGACATGGTGGCCGACGTCCGGTTCCTGCCGAACCCCTACTGGGTCCCGGAACTCCGGGCCCACACGGGCCTCGACCAGCCCGTCTCGGACTACGTCCTGGCCCAGGCCGGAGCCCGTCCGTTCGTCGATCGGTACGTCTCCGTGCTCGAGCCGGTGCTCGAGGGGTACCAGCGCGAGAACAAAAGACACGCTACGATCGCCATCGGCTGTACCGGCGGGAAGCACCGCTCGGTCGCCATCGTCGCCGAGTTGGCGAACCTCCTCCGCGGGATGCCTGGCGTCGCCGTGCGTGTGAAGAACCGAGATCTCGGCCGGGAGTGACCGTCCCTCCGGCCGCTCCCCACGTACGTGCCGCCGGAATCGCGGGACCACCAGATGAACGTTAGGAATGATGCTGTGCCGTTGACTGCCGAGGTCAAGGACGAACTGGCCAGGGTCGCCGTGAACCGCAACACGGTCCGCGCCGCCGAACTGGCCACGATCCTCCGGTTCGCGGGTGGCCTGCACGTCATCTCGGGCCGCATCGCGGTCGAGGTGGAGCTCGACACCCGGATCATCGTGCACCGGGTCCGCAAGGACCTCGCCGAGCTGTACGGCGTCCGCAGCGAGGCGTCGGTGGGCTCGTCCGCGTCGTCCCGTCGTGGCACCCGCTACCTGGTCCGCGTGCTCGAGGCGGGGGAGACCCTCGCACGCCAGACCGGTCTGATGGACGCCCGTCGTCGCCCCGTCCGCGGGCTGCCGAACCGGCTCACCACGGGCAACCGCGAGGACCTCGCCGCGATCTGGCGCGGTGCGTTCCTCGCCTCCGGCACCCTGACCGACCCGGGCCGGGCCGCAGCGCTCGAGGTCACGTGCCCCGGCAACGAGGCCGCCATGGCCCTCGTCGGCGCCGCGTCGCGTCTCGGCGTCGCCGCGAAGGGCCGCGAGGTCCGTGGCGTCCACCGCGTCGTCATCCGCGACGGCGAGGCCATCGGCCAGATGCTCACGGTGATGGGCGCCGCCCGCACCACCGCCGACTGGGAGGAGATGCGGCAGCGTCGCGAGGTCCGTGCGACCGCGAACCGCCTCGTCAACTTCGACGACGCCAACCTCCGCCGTTCGGCGCAGGCCGCCGTCGCCGCCTGCGCCCGCGTCGAGCGCGCGCTCGAGATCCTCGGCGACGAGGTCCCCGACCACCTGCAGTACGCCGGCGCGCTGCGCCTGCAGCACCGCGACGCGTCGCTCGACGAGCTCGGCCAGCACGCCGACCCGCCCATGACGAAGGACGCCATCGCCGGTCGCATCCGCCGACTCCTCGCCATGGCCGACAAGCGCGCGTCCGACCTCGGCATCCCCGGGACGGAAGCGAGCGTCCCCGAGGAGCTCGAGGGCGTCTGAGACGGGTCGTCCGACCTGCATGACGGGAGGCGCGGTGCCAGCTGGCACCGCGCCTCCCGTCCGTTCTGTGGGGGCGCTCACGGGCCGCACCGACGTCGTTCCGGACGTTGCGGACGACCGTCCGGACGGACCGTCACACCGCACTGCCTGGCAGGGTCCGACTGCTAGGGTCGTTACGGCGACGTTACGGGGCGTATCGTCCACCACACGCGGGCCCGACAGGGCCAGCGCCCTCCGAAAGCAGCGCCCCTCGGGCGCTCCACACCCACCAGGAGATCCATTGACCGTCAAGATCGGTATCAACGGCTTCGGCCGTATCGGCCGCAACTTCTTCCGGGCCGCCCTCGCGAAGGGCTCCGACCTCGAGATCGTGGCGGTGAACGACCTCACCGACAACGCCGCTCTGGCGAACCTGCTGAAGTTCGACTCCATCACGGGTCGTCTCGGTGTCTCCGTCGAGCTCGACGGCGACAACATCGTCGTCGACGGCAAGGCCATCAAGGTCCTCGCGGAGCGCGACCCCGCCAACCTCCCCTGGGGCGAGCTGGGCGTCGACATCGTCATCGAGTCGACCGGCTTCTTCACCAAGGCCGCCGATGCGCAGAAGCACATCGACGCGGGCGCCAAGAAGGTCATCATCTCCGCCCCGGCCACCGGTGACGACGTCACCATCGTCCTCGGCGTGAACGAGGACCAGTACGACCCGGCGAACCACAACATCATCTCGAACGCGTCCTGCACCACGAACAGCCTCGCGCCGCTCGCCAAGGTGTTCAACGACAAGTTCGGCATCGAGCGTGGTCTCATGACCACGATCCACGCCTACACCGCCGACCAGAACCTGCAGGACGGCCCGCACAAGGACCCCCGTCGTGCCCGTGCGGCCGCGCTGAACATCGTCCCGACCTCGACCGGTGCCGCCAAGGCCATCGGCCAGGTCATGCCGGAGCTCGCCGGCAAGCTCGACGGCTTCGCGCTCCGCGTCCCGGTCCCGACCGGCTCGATCACCGACCTCACCCTCGAGACCAAGTCCGAGGTCACCGTCGACGAGATCAACGCCGCGTACAAGGAGGCCGCAGAGGGCCCGCTCAAGGGCATCCTGCTCTACAGCGAGGACCCGCTGGTGTCGACCGACATCACGACGGACCCGCACTCCTCGATCTACGACTCCGGCCTGACCAAGGTCATCGGCGGTCTCGTGAAGATCACCTCGTGGTACGACAACGAGTGGGGCTACTCGAACCGTCTCGTCGACCTGACCGAGTACGTCGGCGAGCGTCTGTAACACATGGCCCTCCGCACCCTCGAGGACCTCGGCGACCTCGCCGGCAAGCGCGTCGTCGTCCGTTGTGACCTGAACGTCCCGCTCAAGGACGGCACGATCACGGACGACGGCCGCGTGCGGGCGTCCCTGACGACCCTCAACACCCTCATCACCGCCGGCGCGCGCGTCATCGTGATCTCCCACCTGGGCCGCCCCGACGGGGAACCCAAGCCGGAGTTCTCGCTCGCGCCGGTCGGCCAGCGGCTCTCCGAGCTGCTCGGCAAAGAGGTCACGTTCGTCGGCGAGACCGTCGGCGACGAGGCGACCGGAGCCGCCGAGGCCCTCGAGGACGGTGACGTCCTGCTGCTCGAGAACCTCCGGTTCAACCCGGAGGAGACCTCGAAGGACGCTGCCGCGCGGTCCGCCTTCGCGGACCGCATCGCGGCTCTCGGTGACGCCTTCGTCTCCGACGGCTTCGGTGTCGTGCACCGCAAGCAGGCCTCGGTCTACGAACTCGCATCTGCGCTGCCCAGTGCAGCCGGTTCGCTCATCGAGACCGAACTGCGGGTGCTCGAGCGCCTGACCTCCTCGCCGGAACGGCCGTACACGGTCGTGCTCGGTGGCTCGAAGGTCAGCGACAAGCTCGGCGTCATCGACCACATCCTGCCCAAGGTCGACACGCTGTGCATCGGCGGCGGCATGCTCTTCACCTTCCTCGCGGCCCAGGGCCACGGGGTGGCGAAGTCGTTGCTCGAAGCCGACCAGCTCGACGTCGTCCGCGAGTACCTCTCGCGGGCGAAGGAGCTCGGTGTGACGATCGACCTGCCGACCGACGTCGTGGTGGCCTCCGGGTTCTCCGCCGACGCGGCGCACGAGACGGTGGCGGCCGACGCGATCGAGTCGTCGTCGTTCGGCCCCGACGGCATCGGCCTCGACATCGGGCCGGAGACGGCGGCGCGGTTCGCGTCGGCGGTGTCCGGTTCGAAGACGGTGTTCTGGAACGGCCCGATGGGCGTGTTCGAGTTCCCGGCCTTCGCCGCCGGCACGAAGACCGTCGCCAAGGCCCTGACCGAGGTCGACGGCCTCGGTGTGGTCGGTGGTGGCGACTCCGCTGCTGCGGTCCGCTCGCTCGGCTTCTCGGACGACCAGTTCGGGCACATCTCGACCGGTGGCGGTGCGAGCCTCGAGTTCCTCGAGGGCAAGTCGCTTCCCGGTCTCGAAGCACTGGGGTGGTCCGCATGACCCGTACGCCGCTGATCGCCGGCAACTGGAAGATGAATCTCGATCATCTCCAGGCCATCGCGACTGTACAGAAGCTCGCGTGGACCCTGAAGGACGCCCGCCACGACTTCGACGACGTCGAGGTCGCGGTCTTCCCGCCCTTCACCGACCTGCGGAGCGTGCAGACGCTCATCTCGGCCGACAAGCTGCCGATCCACTTCGGTGCGCAGGACCTGTCGCAGTACGACTCCGGTGCCTACACCGGCGACGTCTCCGGCGCGTTCCTGTCGGCGCTCGACGCGCAGTACGTCATCGTCGGACACTCCGAGCGGCGCACGCTGCACGGTGAGACCGACGAGGTCGTCGCGGCCAAGACCGCCGCAGCCGTCAAGCACGGCCTCGTGCCGGTGGTCTGCGTCGGCGAGACCGGTGAGCAGCGCGAACAGCGCGGCGCCGGCGTCGTGCCGGTCGAGCAGCTCCGCGTCGTGCTCGACGCCGTGCAGCCGTCCGACATCGTCGTCGCCTACGAGCCCGTCTGGGCGATCGGTTCCGGCCAGGCGGCCACGGCCGAGCAGGCGCAGGACGAGTGCGCCGCGATCCGTCGCGGCATCGCTGCTGCCTGGGGCGACCAGGCCGCTGCCGACACGCGCGTCCTGTACGGCGGTTCGGTCAAGTCCGGCAACATCGCCGGGTTCCTCCGTGAGCCCGACATCGACGGCGCCCTCGTCGGCGGCGCATCCCTCGACGTGCAGGAGTTCGCGGCGATCGCCCGGTTCCGCCAGCACGTCGGGCTGTAGCCACACCGGCTGGCGTCGGGCTGTAGTCCGCACCACTCCCGTCCGTGTACCGGCCGTGCCCCGCGCGGCCGGTACACTGGTACGGCTGACTGACACGAAAGGTACGTCGTGGCGATACTCTCCGTCGTGCTGCAGGTCCTGCTCGCAATCACGAGCCTCCTGCTCACGCTCCTCATCCTCCTGCACAAGGGCCGCGGTGGCGGCCTCTCCGACATGTTCGGTGGCGGCGTGACGAGCAACCTCGGGGCGTCCGGCGTCGCCGAGCGCAACCTCAACCGCATCACGGTGATCCTCGGTCTGGTCTGGATCGTCTCCATCATCGTGCTCGGTCTCATCAACAAGTTCACGGCGGGGGTCTGATCCATGGCTAGCGGAGGCAGTGCAATCCGAGGGTCCCGCGTCGGCGCCGGACCGATGGGCGAACAGGACCGTGGTGTCCAGGCCGAGCGTGTGGCGATCTCCTACTGGGACGCCCTCGGCAACGAGGTCGTGCGGTACTTTGCCGCGAACCTCCCGGACGAAGAGATCCCCGAGACGGTCGATTCGCCGTCGAGCGGGCTCCCCGCCGGGCGCGACAAGGAGAACCCTCCCGTGGTCTCCAAGACGGAGCCCTACAAGACGCACCTCGCGTACGTGAAGGAACGTCGGACTGAGGAAGAGGCAGCGCAGCTCCTCGAGGACGCGCTTCAGCAGCTCCGCGAGCGTCGCGGTACCGCTGCCAAGAAGGCGTAGCGCCCACACACACTGACGAAGGCCCCCGCACCGCGATGGTGTGGGGGCCTTCGTGCGTCGTGGGCGCGGTTGGCAGTGCTCACCGCGCGGGGGCTTACTCGCCGAGTGGTCACGACGCGCCGTGTGCGGCTCGCGGTGGTGGCACGTTCTGTCGCTTGCGGCGCCCGCAGCCGACAGTTCTTGACCGCTCGGCGTCGTGTCGGCGGGGTGTCGCAATCGTTCGGTTGCCTGGTGCCGCGCGGAGAGCCGGATCGCCGAGTGGTCATGACATGCCGCGTGCGGTTCGCTGCGGCGGCGGGTTCTGTCGCCCGGGCCCGCGTTCAGGCGACACTTCTTGACTGCTCGGCGCCGGCGAGCGGGTGTGGGGCGGCGGTGGGAGCGACCACAGACGGACGGGAGGCCCGGTGCCAACTGGCACCGGGCCTCCCGTCAGGCAGGACGCGCGTCTAGTACGTCGACGCGATGAGGTTCTCGGGGACGTCGCGCGCGGCGTCCTGGTCCACGAAGAAGACGGTGCGCTTGCGACCCTGGACGCCGCCCACGGGGACGTCCTCGACGGAGGCGCCCGCCAGGGCGAGCCCGAGGACCGACGCCTTCTCGGCACCGGACAGGATGACCCACACGCGCTGCGAGGCGTTGATCACCGGGTAGGTGACCGTCAGGCGCTGCGGCGGCGGCTTGGGGGAGTCGTCGACCGACACGACGGCGCGGTCGGTGACCGTGAGCTGCGGGAACTCGGGGAAGAGCGACGCGGTGTGCCCGTCGGGGCCGACACCGAGCAGCGTGATGTCGAAGCGCGGAGCGACGGCGCCCTCGTACGCGGCGTCCTGGAGCTCACGCTCGTACTGCAGCGCGGCCACTTCGATGTCGATGCCGGCGTCGGACGCGGGCATCGGGTGGATGTTCGACTCCGGGATGTCGACGTGGTCGAAGAAGTCGGTCTGCGTCCCCGTGGTGTTGCGGTCGGCGTCACCGGCCGGCACCCAGCGCTCGTCGACCCACCAGACGTGGACCTTCGACCAGTCGACGCTCTCGCGCGCCGGCGACTGGCCGATCGCGGCGAGGACGAGGGACGACACCGAGCCACCGCTGATCGCGATGTCGGCACGCTCCTGCTCGTCGAGCACGTCGATGATCTTGGTGATGAAGCGTGCGGCGACCGAAGCGCCGAGGGCCTGCTTGTCCGGGTGCACGAGCACCCGCCGTTCGTTGGTCACGTGACTCCCGTGTTCGTGGCGGCCGACCGGTCGTACGACCGCCTTCGGTCCGGTCGGGCCGCCTGCACCAGACAGACGACCCGACCGTTGTGGGGTGCTCAGCGGGCGATGGTCTCGCGCAGCTGGGGAACCCCGTGCTTGACGACGTCTCCGAAGAGGACGTCCGGGTCGAGTCTACGGAGTTCCTCGGCCAGGCAGTCACGCAGGTTGCGGCGTGGCAGCGACAGGTCGTGCGTGGGCTGACCGGGCATCGAGAGCGTCGCGACGTCCACCAGGGAACGCTCGAGGTCGATGGTGCCCGACTCGCGCACGAGCTTGACGCCGTGGATGCCGCTCGAGCCGGTCGCACGCGGCGACGTGGTGACCGTCACCGGCACCTCGAGCTGGAGCTGCAGCCACGCGGCGAGCAGGATCGTCGACGGGCTGTCCGACGCGCCCGTCACCTCGACGCCCGTGATGGGCTCGTACGGCGGCTGGTCGAGCGCCGCGGCGAGCTGGTTCCGCCAGAGGGTCAGTCGGGTCCACGCGAAGTCGGTGTCGCCCGGCACGTACGAGGCACCGAGCGCCTCGATCGCCCCGTTCGGGTCCTTCTGCGCGGCGGCGTCGGTGATCCGGCGCTGGGCGATGCGGCCCAGTGCCGAGGCCGACGGCTGCGACGGCGCGGTCTGCGGCCACCAGGCCACGACCGGGGCGTCCGGCAGGAGCAGGCCCGTGACCAGGCTCTCCTCGTCGGTCGCGGTCTCGCCGTAGGCGCGGAGGACGATGACCTCACTGGCGCCCGCGTCGCTGCCCACGCGGATCTGTGCGTCGAGACGGCCGGGCGACTTCGTGTCGCCGTCGTTCTTCGACACGATGATCACGCGCATCGGGTGCTCGCGGGACGCCTCGTTCGCCGCCTCGATCGCCTCTTCCTCGTGGCCGAGGGCCGTCGAGATGATCAGCGTCAGGACACGACCGAGGGCGACGGCGCCGCCCTCCTCGCGGATGTGGACGAGCTTCTTCTGGATCTTCGAGACCGTGGTGTTCGGCAGGTCGATCTTCATGGACGCCTCCAGGTCCGGCCGTCGCGGGCGAGCAGGGCATCGGCGGACGCCGGACCCCACGTGCCGGGACGGTACTGCTCGGGCTGGCCCTGCGTGGCCCAGAACTCCTCGATCGGGTCGAGGATCTTCCAGGACAGCTCGACCTCCTGGTGCCGCGGGAACAGCGGCGGGTCGCCGAGGAGCACGTCGAGGATGAGTCGCTCGTACGCCTCAGGGGATGCCTCGGTGAAGGCGTGGCCGTAGCCGAAGTCCATCGTCACGTCGCGCACCTGGGTGCCGACGCCGGGGACCTTCGAGCCGAACCGGAGCGTGACGCCCTCGTCCGGCTGGACGCGGATCACGAGCGCGTTCTGACCGAGGGGGGACTGCGAGTTGCCGTAGACGTCCTCGGGGACGCGCTTGAAGACGATCGCGATCTCGGTCACACGGCGCCCGAGCCGCTTGCCGGCGCGCAGGTAGAACGGGACGCCCTGCCAGCGACGGGTCGCGATGTCGAGCTTGATCGCGGCGTACGTCTCGGTGCCGGACTCGGGGTTCATCCCGGCCTCGTCGAGGAAGCCGAGCACCTTCTCGCCGCCCTGCCAGCCGCCGGCGTACTGTCCACGCGCCGTGGCGGTCGACAGGTCCTCGGGCAGCCGCACGGCGGACAGCACCTTCTCCTTCTCGGCACGCAGGTCGGCGGCCTTGAACGAGACGGGCTCCTCCATCGCGGTGAGCGCGAGGAGCTGCAGCAGGTGGTTCTGGATGACGTCGCGCGCAGCGCCGATGCCGTCGTAGTACGCGGCACGTCCCGCGACGCCGATGTCCTCGGCCATCGTGATCTGCACGTGGTCGACGTAGTTCGAGTTCCAGATGGGTTCGTACATCTGGTTCGCGAACCGGAGCGTCAGCAGGTTCTGGACGGTCTCCTTGCCGAGGTAGTGGTCGATGCGGAACACGTCGTCGGGCGCGAAGACGCTCTCGACGATCGCGTTCAGCTCGCGCGCGGTGCGGAGGTCGGAGCCGAACGGCTTCTCGACGACCACGCGGCTCCACGAGCCCTCGCGCTTCGCGGTGAGGCCGGACAGCTTCAGCTGCTCGGTCACCACCGGGAACATCTTCGGCGGGATGGACAGGTAGAACGCGTGGTTGCCCAGCGTTCCGCGCTCGGTGTCCAGGTCGTCGACGGTCTGCTTGAGCTGCAGGAACGCCTCGGGGTCGTCGAACGAGCCCTGGACGAAGCGGATGCCCTGTTCGAGCTGACGCCAGACGTCCTCGTCGAACGGGGTGCGGGAGTGCTCCTTGACGGCGTCGTGCACGAGCTGGGAGAAGTCTTGGTCCTCCCAGTCGCGACGGGCGAAGCCGACGAGCGCGAACCCCGGGGGCAGGAGCCCCCGGTTGGCCAGGTCGTAGACCGCCGGCATCAGCTTCTTGCGTGACAGGTCGCCCGTCACGCCGAAGATGATGAGCGTGCTCGGTCCCGCGATCCGGTTCAGTCGACGATCCGTCGGCAGCCGGAGCGGGTTGTGCTCCGGGGTGATTGCCACCGGTGACATGAGTCGGTGAACTCCTTACGAGTCAGTGGGAGACGGCGGAGGCGATGGCCGCGGTGGCGGCGCGGACGTCCGACGTCGTGAGGGTGAGGACCGGGCGGCCGTGCTGCGCGAGGACACTCGCGTCACCGGCTGCCTGGGCCTGGAGGAGCTGGCCGAACGTGAACGGCCGGCCCGGGATCGCCAGGTCGTCCGGTTCGTCCGCCACGATCTGCAGGAACACTCCCGTGGCGGGTCCGCCCTTGTGGTACTGCCCGGTCGAGTGCAGGAACCGCGGGCCGTACCCGAAGGTGACCGGCCGACGCGTGCGCGCCGCCAGGGCGTCGCGGAGCGTCTCGAGGTCACGGTTCGTGGTGCGGTCGACGTACGCCTGCACCGCCACGTAGCCGGTGGCGTCCAGTTCGGACAGGAGGCCCGTCACGGCTTCTGCGAGCGTCGTCCCGACCGCCAGTCCGGGCGTCGCGGAGACGGCGATGCCGTCCTCGGTGAACGCGGGGTCCGCAGGCGCGGGACGGTCGTCGAGCAGCGCACGGGTCGCGACCTTGGCGGCCTCGACGTCGGGCTGGTCGAACGGGTCGATGCCGAGCAGCCGCCCGGCGACGGCGACGGCGTACTCCCAGACGAGGATCTGACCACCGAGCGTCCCGGTGATCTCGACCTCGCCCTCGGCGACGTGGCGCTCGTCCTCGCGCGAACCGACCAGGCGGATGACCTGGACGTCCGGCAGGGCTGCGGAGACCTCGGGGGAGTCGGCGTGCAGCACGACGGGCAGCAGGCCACGTCCGCTCTTGCCGGTCGACTCCGCGATCAGCTGCTCCACCCAGTCGCCGAACCCGACGATGTGGGTGCCGTCCGGCACGATGGCGATCTTGTCGCGCAGCGGGTCGGTGCCGGCGAGGACCGCACCGAGCACGAGCCCGGGGTTCTCGTCGAGGTCGACCGACAGCAGCGCGGAGATGGCGTCGGCCTCGTCCAGCAGCTCGGCGATGTCCGCTCCGGCGAGACCGGAGGGCACCAGCCCGAACGCGGTGAGCGCCGAGTAGCGGCCGCCGACGGTCGGGTCGGCGGTGAAGACCCGGTAGCCGGCGTCGATCGCGGCGGCCTCGAGCGCGGAGCCCGGGTCGGTGACGACGACGATGCGGCCGGTGGGGTCGATGCCCGCGTCGCGGAACGCCTGCTCGTAGACGCGGCGCTGGGAGTCGGTCTCGAGCGTGGAGCCGGACTTCGACGAGACGACGAGCACGGTGCGCTCGAGGTCCGTCGTGACGGCGGCGCGGACCTGCGCGGGATCGGTCGAGTCGAGCACCGTCAGCGGGACGCCGGCGGTGCGCGTGATGACCTCCGGCGCGAGCGACGAGCCGCCCATGCCGGCGAGGACGACGTGGTCGACCCCTTCGGCACGGAGCGACTCGCGCAGCGCGGCGATCTGGGCGACGAGCGGGCGGGAGACCGAGACGGCCTCCACCCAGCCGAGGCGCTTGGACGCCTCGGCCTCGGCATCCGGTCCCCACAGCTCGGGGTCCTGGGCGGTGATGCCCGAGGCCACCAGGTCAGCGACGAGCCGCGGGACCACCGAGTCGATGGCCCGCGCGGCATCGCCGCTGGCAGCGATGGAAACCGTCACTACTTGGCGCCCTCGAGCGCGGTCTTCACGGTGTCGACGAGCTCGCCCCACGAGACGTTGAACTTGTCCACGCCCTCCTTCTCGAGCAGCGCCACGACGTCGTCGTAGTCGATGCCCTGCGCGGCGAGCTGGTCGAGGACCTGCTGCGCGGCGTCGAAGGTGCCGGCGATGGCGTCGCCGTGGATCTCACCGTGGTCGAACGTGGCGTCGAGCGTCTTGCCCGGCATCGTGTTCACGGTGTTCGGGGCGGCGAGCTCGGTCACGTAGAGCGTGTCGGGCAGCGACGGGTCCTTGACGCCGGTCGAGGCCCAGAGCGGACGCTGCGTGTTCGCACCGGCCTCGAGCAGGCCGAGGGCGCGCTCGGAGGCGAACGCCTCGGTCCAGACCTGGTAGGCGAGCTGCGCGTTGGCGATGCCGGCCTTCGACTTCAGGGCCGTGGCCTCGTCGGTGCCGACGGCGTCCAGGCGCTTGTCGATCTCCGAGTCGACGCGCGACACGAAGAACGAGGCGACCGAGTGGATCTTCGACAGGTCGTGGCCGGCGGCCTTGGCCTTCTCGAGCCCACCGAGGTAGGCGTCGATGACGGCGCGGTAGCGCTCGAGCGAGAAGATCAGGGTGACGTTGACGGAGATGCCGGCGCCGATGACCTCGGTGATGGCCTCGAGACCCTCGACCGTTGCGGGGATCTTGATGAGGACGTTCTCGCGGCCGACCTTCTCGAACAGGAACTTGGCCTGCTCGATGGTCTTGGCGGTCTCGTGGGCGAGGCCCGGCTCGACCTCGATCGAGACGCGGCCGTCGAAGCCCTTGGTCTCGTCGTAGATCGGCTTGAAGACGTCGGACGCGTTGGCGACGTCCTGCGTGGTGATCTCGAAGATCGCCTCGGTCACATCGGTACCGGCAGCGGCCAGCTCCTTGACCTGAGCGTCGTAGCGCTCGCCCTTGGCGAGGGCCGACGCGAAGATCGTCGGGTTGGTGGTCACGCCGACGACGTTCTTCTGCGCGATGAGGTCGGTGAGCTTGCCGGTCTCGAGGAGCTCGCGGGACAGGTCGTCGAGCCAGATGCTCACGCCGACCGCGGAGAGGGCGGCAGTGGGGGTGTTCTCAGCCATGTGTTTCTCTTCTTTCCTTCATCGGCCTGATGGCCGGGGTCTGGGGGACCGGGGGCGCGTGGCGGAGCCGAACCGCGCCTCCCGGCAGAAGGGCCGGATCCGGCGAACCGGACCCGGCCCCTGCGGGTCAGGAAGCCGCGATGGATTCCTTCGCGGCGGCCACGACGTGTTCCGTCGTGAAGCCGAACTCCTTGAAGAGCGTCTGGTAGTCGGCCGAGGCACCGAAGTGCTCGATCGAGACGCTGCGGCCCTTGTCGCCGACGATGTCGCGCCAGCTCATGGCGATGCCGGCCTCGACCGACACGCGAGCGGTGACGTCCTTCGGGAGCACCTGGTCCTGGTAGTTCTCGGATTGGGCGCGGAACCACTCGATGGACGGTGCGCTCACGACGCGGGCGTTGATGCCCTCGCCCTTGAGCTGCTCACGGGCCTCGACGGCGATCTGGACCTCGGACCCGGTCGCGATGAGGATCACGTCCGGGGTGCCGTTCGGCGCCTCGGCCAGGATGTACGCACCCTTGGCGACGTTCTTCGCCGAAGCGAAGACCTCACCGGAGGCGTCGCCCTCGCCACGCTCGAACACCGGCAGGTTCTGACGGCTCAGCGCGATGCCGGCCGGGCGGTCGGTGTGCTTGAGCATCTCGAGCCAGGCGTACGCGACCTCGTTGGCGTCGGCGGGGCGGACCACGTCGAGACCCGGGATCGCACGGAGCGACGAGACCTGCTCGATCGGCTGGTGCGTCGGGCCGTCCTCGCCGAGGGCGACGGAGTCGTGGGTCCAGACGTAGATCGCCGGCGCGCCCATGAGCGCGGCGAGACGGACCGCCGGACGCATGTAGTCGCTGAAGATCAGGAACGTGCCGCCGAAGGGGCGGGTGTTCCCGTGCAGGACGATGCCGTTGAGGATCGAGCCCATGGCGTGCTCGCGGATGCCGAAGTGCAGCACGCGGCCGTACGGGTCGGTGCTCCACGTCGACGTCGAGGCCTCGGCCGGACCGAAGGACTTGGCGCCCTCGATCGTGGTGAGGTTCGACTCGGCGAGGTCGGCCGAGCCACCCCAGAACTCGGGCATCAGCGGCGCGATGGCGTTGATGACCTTGCCGGAGGCGGCACGGGTCGAGACGGCCTTGTCGGTCGGGAAGACCGGCAGTGCTGCCTCGAGGTCCGCGGGGAGTTCCTTGGCGTTGACGCGGTCGAACAGCGCCTTCTTGTCGGCGTTGGCAGCAGCCCACGCGTCGAAGGTCTTCTGCCACTCGGCGTGCTGCGCCTGGCCCTTGGCGACGGCGCCGCGGGTGTACTCGAGGACCTCGGGGGCGACCTCGAAGGTCTTCGCGGTGTCGAAGCCGAGGACCTCCTTGAGGCCCTTGATCTCGTCGGCGCCGAGCGCCGAACCGTGGATCTTGCCGGAGTTCTGCTTGGTCGGCGACGGCCAGCCGATGATCGTCTTGAGGACGATGAGCGACGGCTTGTCGGTGACCTGCTGGGCGGCCTCGATCGCGGCGTGGAGCTCCACGGCGTCCTCGGAGTACTCGCCGGTCTTCTTCCAGTCGACGATCTGGACGTGCCAGCCGAGCGCCTCGTAGCGCTCGGGGACGCTCTCCGAGAACGCGATGTCGGTGTTGTCCTCGATCGAGATCTGGTTCGAGTCGTAGAACGCGATCAGGTTGCCGAGCTGCTGACGGCCGGCGAGCGAGCCCGCCTCGTTCGTCACGCCCTCCTGCATGTCACCGTCACCGGCGATCACGTAGGTGAAGTGGTCGAACGGCGACTGGCCGGCCGGGGTCTCCGGGTCGAACAGGCCGCGCTCGAAGCGCTGGGCGTAGGCGAAGCCGACCGAGGACGCGAGGCCCTGGCCGAGCGGGCCGGTGGTGATCTCGACACCGTCGGTGTGGCCGTACTCCGGGTGACCCGGGGTCTTCGAGCCCCACTTGCGCAGGTGCTGCAGGTCGTCGAGCTCGAGGCCGTAGCCGTGCAGGTAGAACTGCACGTACTGCAGGATCGAGGCGTGACCGGCGGAGAGGATGAAGCGGTCGCGGCCGATCCAGGTGGAGTCGCTCGGGTCGCGACGCATCACCTTCTGGAAGAGCAGGTGTGCGAGCGGCGCGAGGCTCATCGCGGTGCCGGGGTGACCGTTGCCGGCGGCCTCGACCGAGTCGGCGGCGAGAACGCGGGCCGTGTCGACGGCCTTCCGGTCGATGGCGTCCCAGGTGAATTCAGCCACTTGGATGTTGACCCTTCTTGATGCGACATGTGCGAGGGCTCGTGCCATCGCACGGACATGTGGCCATCCCGGGGCCGAGTCGTGTCGCCGTCTAGCGGCGGCCGACCGGCTCATCGCGGCCGACGTCATCGGGGCGCGCACTGCGGGAGGGCAGGTCCAGCATAGTGACCAGCCACTCAGAAGGGGTTCAGGTGACGCCCGATGTTCACGAGTCGGGTCACCCGGCCCCTCGTCCGCCGGGCGTGTCGTGCTCCGCGGCCCGTCGTTCTGCACGGGGTGTCTGCACGGGATGGGGGAGCGGGGCATCATCGCGGCGCTTCCATCGCGTAAACTGTCGACGACCCGTGGACATTCCGGGTCAGCGCATGCCCGGACGCCGCCGCAGTCGTCCACCGAGTGTGCGAGCTGATGCGAACAGACTGAGGTTCCCTTGCCGACTGCCACCGTGACCAGGCCCGACACCGATCGACCCCGATCGACGCTGTCCCGCAAGGTCCGTGCGTACGTCTCGTTGACCAAGCCGCGCGTCATGGAGCTGCTGCTCGTGACCACCGCGCCGACCATGTTCCTGGCCGAGCGTGGCGTGCCGGACCTCTGGCTCGTGTTCTGGACGATGCTCGGCGGGGCGATGTCCGCCGGCTCGGCGTCGGCCTTCAACTGTTACATCGACCGTGACATCGACCGCCTGATGAAGCGGACCAGCACCCGCCCGCTGGTGACCGGTGAGCTCTCGGACCGCGAAGCCCTCGTGTTCTCGTGGATCCTCGGCGTCCTGTCGACGGCGGTGCTCGGGTTCCTGGTGAACTGGCTCGCCGCAGCCCTGAGTGTCATCGCGATCCTCATCTACGTGTTCGTCTACACGCTGTGGCTCAAGCGCCGCACCCCGCAGAACATCGTGTGGGGCGGCTCGGCCGGCTGCATGCCCGTGCTCATCGGCTGGGCGGGCGTCACCGGCTCGCTCACCTGGGCCCCGGTCATCCTCTTCATGGTGATCTTCCTCTGGACGCCGCCGCACTACTGGCCGCTGTCGATGAAGTACCGCGACGACTACGACGCCGCCGACGTCCCGATGCTCGCCGTGGTCCGCGGCCGCACCGTCGTCGGCCTGCAGGTCGTGCTGTACGCCTGGGCGACGCTCGTCTGCTCGCTCCTG
Organism: Curtobacterium sp. PhB146; assembly: GCF_004342995.1. Lineage (NCBI taxonomy): Bacteria > Bacillati > Actinomycetota > Actinomycetes > Micrococcales > Microbacteriaceae > Curtobacterium > Curtobacterium sp. PhB146. The sequence continues at coordinate 361,591 of NZ_SMBN01000003.1, forward strand.
CTCATCCCCGTTGCGCACATGGGGCCGCTGTACACCGTGGTCGCACTGGCCGGTGGCATCTGGTTCGTCGTCGAGTCGCACCGGCTGTACTCGCGGGCGATCCAGCACGTCGAGCACGTCCAGCCGATGCGCGTGTTCCACAGCTCGATCACGTACCTGACGCTGCTCTTCATCGCCGTGGGCATCGATCCGCTGCTGCCGCAGGTCTTCACCTTCTAGGCACTGCGGGCCGCCACTGGGCGACGTCGTACGACGAACTCGATGTCGCACGACGTCGCCTTCGTCGTCGGTGCGCGTGCGCGACGGTTGCGCGCGCGGGGATGCGACGTCCTCGACGTCGTTGCGGGTCAGCGCGCGATCTGGCGCGGCTGTGGACGTGCCCACCAGGCGGCCGGGAGGCCCGTGGCGGCGCCGCCACGGGCCTCCCGGCTGCCCTGTGTGTCCGTGGGCGCGGGGCGCACGCGTGGCCCGGGATGCGTGTGCAACGAACGACACTCCACGAGTCGATCGACTCGTGGGGTGTCGCGAAACGGGTGTTGCGCGTGCGACGCGCCCGGGCGTCAGGCGGCGTCGAGTGGTTCGCGCACGGCCTCGCGACCGGCGCTGGCGCGCGTGGCGAGCACGACCGCCGTGGTGGCCCCGACGAGCAGCCCGGCGAGCACCATGTGCGTGCCCACCAGTCCGACGGGCAGGCCGGTGCGGGCCTGGGTCAGGCCGACGGCGATCTGCAGGAACTCGACGACGAGCAGCAACAGCGCCCACTTGCTCGAGATCCGCAGTCGGACGGCGCCGACGACGAGCACGAGGGTCAGCGCGAACAGGGCGTACGCGGGCCAGGCGTGCACGTGCTCCATGACCGCGGGGTCGAAGCCCGTGCGGTGCAGCATCCCGCCGTCGACGGCCTCGTCGGCACCGGCGTGCGGGCCGCTGCCGGTCGTCAGGATGCCGACGAGCACGGTGACCACGACGGCGGCGACGGTGCCGCGGACGACGCCGGTGTACCAACCGGGAACGAGGCGGTGGCTGGTGCGGGGGCCGTGCATCGTCCGGTAGACCAGGGCCGCGGTGACCGAGGTCAGGGCGGCGGACACGACGAAGTGCAGCCCGACGACGAACGGGTTGAGGTTCGTGAGCACGCTGAGCCCGCCGATGACGGCCTGGACCGGGATCGCGACGCCCTGAGCGAACGCGAGCCAGAACAGTTCGGGGCGCGTGCGGAGCATCCGGACCACGGCCAGGAACATCGCGATCGCCACGATGACGAGCACGAAGGTGAGCAGTCGGTTGCCGAACTCGATGATCCCGTGGATGCCCATCTCGGGCGTGGAGACGAGCGAATCGGCCGTGCACTTGGGCCAGGTGGGGCATCCGAGGCCCGACGCGGTCAGGCGGACGAGGCCGCCGGTGCCGATCAACACGACCTCGACCACGAACGAGGCCCACGCCAGCGCGATGACCCGGCGGTCGACGACCCGGGGGAGCGACCACCACCGTGCGGTCCGGAGATCCTGGTCGACGGGGGGTCCGACGCGAGTCACGAGGGTGGTGCCTTCCTGTTGTTCCGTGCAGTGAACCTGTAGGATTCGAGGGTTCAGCAGCAGTCAAGTCTAGGCAGGCGCCGGCTCCGAATGGGCCGAGATCGCCGATCGATCCAGGGACTGCGTGGAACCATTGTCGTTGCGAGGGAGCAGCACCGTGTCCGCCTGTCGGCGGTCTGCGGTGGAATGGCGTCCAGACGCCACGGGTTCACACCTGAAGACGCTGCCCCGCGAGAAGGAAACGAGGAGACCATGTCCGACGTGCTCATCGACCGTCCCGAGCTCGAAGGGCTCGGGCAATACGAGTTCGGCTGGTCCGACTCCGACTCGGCCGGGGCCTCGGCCCGCCGTGGGGTCTCGGACGAGGTCGTCACCGACATCTCGAACCTCAAGCACGAGCCCGAGTGGATGCTCAAGAACCGGCTCAAGGGCCTGCAGCTCTTCGGCCGCAAGCCGATGCCGACGTGGGGTGCCGACCTGACGGGCATCGACTTCGACAACATCAAGTACTTCGTGCGCTCGACAGAGAAGCAGGCGCAGTCGTGGGAAGACCTCCCCGAGGACATCCGCGCGACCTACGAGAAGCTCGGCATCCCCGAGGCCGAGCGCCAGCGCCTCGTCGCCGGTGTCGCCGCGCAGTACGAGTCCGAGGTCGTGTACCACCAGATCCGCGAGGACCTGGAGCAGCAGGGTGTCATCTTCATGGACACCGACACCGCGCTCCGCGAGCACCCCGAGCTCTTCCAGGAGTACTTCGGCACCGTGATCCCGGCCGGCGACAACAAGTTCGCCGCGCTGAACACGGCCGTGTGGTCCGGCGGCTCGTTCGTATACGTCCCCAAGGGCGTCCACGTCGAGATCCCGCTGCAGGCCTACTTCCGGATCAACACCGAGAACATGGGCCAGTTCGAGCGGACGCTGATCATCGCGGACGAGGACTCCTACGTCCACTACATCGAGGGCTGCACCGCGCCGATCTACAAGTCGGACTCGCTGCACTCGGCCGTCGTCGAGATCATCGTGAAGAAGAACGCCCGCGTTCGGTACACGACGATCCAGAACTGGTCGAACAACGTCTACAACCTCGTGACCAAGCGTGCGATCGCGCACGAGGGCGCCACGATGGAGTGGATCGACGGCAACATCGGCTCCAAGGTGACGATGAAGTACCCCTCGATCTACCTCGCCGGTGAGCACGCCAAGGGCGAGACCCTGTCCGTCGCGTTCGCCGGCCCCGGCCAGCACCAGGACGCCGGCGCGAAGATGATCCACATGGCGCCGTACACGACGTCGTCGATCGTCTCGAAGTCGATCGCCCGTGGCGGCGGTCGTGCGGGGTACCGCGGCGAGGTCCGGGTCGACCCGGCGGCGCACCACGCAGCGAACACCGTGCGGTGTGACGCGCTGCTCGTCGACACCATCAGCCGGAGCGACACGTACCCGGCGATCGACATCCGCGTCGACGACGTCCAGCTCGGGCACGAGGCCACGGTCTCGCGCGTGAGCGAGGAGCAGCTCTTCTACCTGATGTCCCGCGGCATGGCCGAGGACGAAGCGATGGCGATGATCGTCCGTGGCTTCATCGAGCCGATCGCCCGCGAGCTCCCGATGGAGTACGCGCTCGAACTCAACAAGCTCATCGAGATGAGCATGGAAGGATCCGTCGGCTAGATGTCCAGCACCACCCCTCCCCACATCGACCAGCCGATCGAGCCCGCGGCACCCGCCCAGGGTGCCGAACAGCACGGCGCCGGAGCCCACTCCGACGGCGGCTGGGACGCCCCGGACAAGAAGATCCCGGTCCAGACCCGCTCCGAGCGGTTCCAGTCCGGCGACCTCGAGGCGTTCCCGACCGTCACCGGCCGCGAGGTGAACTGGAAGTTCGCGCCCCTGGCGAAGCTCCAGCCGCTCCTCGACGGCGGTCTCGACGGATCCGCCTACCGGTTCCTCGCCCGCCAGTCCGACGGTGCCGACGTCGAGTGGGGTCGCAGCGACGACCCCCGCGTCGGCACCGCCGGTCTGCCCGAGGACCGTGCAGCGGCCGCTGCGTGGTCCGCGCGCGACGCCGTCCTCGCCGTCACCGTCAAGGCAACCGAGGCGCACGAGTTCATCACCATCACGCGTTCCGACTTCGGCACGCAGCCCCGCGCGGCGCACACGGTCATCACGGCCGAGCCGCACGCCCAGGGCATCGTCGTGCTGGACAACCGCGGCAGCGCACTGCTCAGCGAGAACATCGAGATCGTCGTGCAGGACGGCGCACGCCTCACCGTCGTCAGCCTGCAGGACTGGGACGACGACGCGGTGCACGTCTCGACGCACTTCGCCGAGGTCGGCCGCGACGCCTTCCTGAAGCACGTCGTGGTCTCGCTCGGCGGCGACGTCATCCGGGTCAACCCCTCGACGCACCTCGGTGCGCAGGGCGCCGACACCGAGATGTACGGCGTGTACTTCGCCGACGCCGGTCAGTACATCGAGCAGCAGGTCTACGTGAACCACGACGCGCCGAACACGCGCGGTCGGGTCAACTACAAGGGCGCGCTGCAGGGCAAGGGCGCGCACACCGTGTGGATCGGTGACGTGCTCATCGGTCGCGCCGGTGACGGCACCGACTCGTACGAGCAGAACCGCAACCTCGTGCTGACCGACGGCACCCGTGCCGACAGCATCCCGAACCTCGAGATCGAGACCGGCAACATCGAGGGCGCCGGCCACGCGAGTGCGACCGGTCGCTTCGACGACGAGCAGCTGTTCTACCTGCAGGCCCGCGGCATCCCCGAGGAAGAAGCGCGTCGGCTCGTCGTGCTCGGCTTCCTGGTCGAGGTCATCCAGAAGATCGGTGCGCCCGAGCTCGAGGAACGACTCATCGCCGCGGTCGAGCAGGAACTCGCCGAGGGACGCTCGGTGATCGTCGCGCCGGCGGAGGCCGACGCCTGATGCCCACGAAGGTCTGCGCGGAGTCCGAGATCGCGGTGGACAGCCCCATGCGCGCCGTCGTCGACGGCACCGCGGTGGCCATCGTGAAGGACTCGTCCGGCACCGTGCACGCCATCGGCGACACCTGCACCCACGGGGACATCTCGCTGGCCGAGGGCTTCATCGAGGGCGACACGCTCGAGTGCTGGGCCCACGGCTCCCGCTTCTCGCTCGCCACGGGGAAGCCGCAGAACTTCCCGGCGTACGAGCCCGTCCCGGTGTTCCGGGTCGAGGTGCGCGAGGGCGACGTCTACGTCGACGTGCACGACCCCGTGCCCGTCGACTGACACCGCCTCCCGGCCCCCACACTTTCCGCGGCCCGTCCGCGACACGACAGAAAACCGAAGGAACCCACGCAATGTCCACTCTGGAAATCCGCGACCTCCAGGTCTCGATCGACACCGATCAGGGCACCAAGGAGATCCTCAAGGGTGTCGACCTCACGATCAACGAGGGCGAGATCCACGCGATCATGGGGCCGAACGGCTCCGGCAAGTCCACGCTGGCGTACACGATCGCCGGGCACCCCCGGTACAACGTCGTCGGTGGCTCGATCACCCTCGACGGCGAGGACGTCCTCGCGATGAGCGTCGACGAGCGCGCCCGTGCCGGCATGTTCCTGGCGATGCAGTACCCGGTCGAGATCCCCGGCGTGACGGTGTCGAACTTCCTCCGCACCGCCAAGACGGCGATCGACGGCGAGGCCCCGGCCCTGCGCGGCTGGATCAAGGAGCTCCGCCAGTCGATGGCCGACCTCAAGATGGACTCGTCGTTCGCCGAGCGCAACGTCAACGAGGGCTTCTCCGGTGGCGAGAAGAAGCGCCACGAGATCATGCAGCTCGAGCTCCTCAAGCCCCGCTTCGCCGTGCTCGACGAGACCGACTCCGGCCTCGACGTCGACGCGCTGAAGATCGTGTCCGAGGGCGTGAACCGCGCCAAGGCCGCGACCGGCCTGGGCGTGCTGCTCATCACGCACTACACGCGCATCCTCCGCTACATCAAGCCGGACTTCGTGCACGTGTTCGTCGCGGGCAAGGTCGCCGAGCAGGGTGGCCCCGAGCTCGCCGACCGCCTCGAGAACGAGGGCTACGACCGCTACGTGCAGGCCGCGGCGGCGTCCGCCGCAGAGGCGCAGGCGTGATGATCGCGGCACTCGCCCCGGAGAAGTTCGACGAGGTCGTCGAGGGCCTGAAGGAGGTCCAGGACCCGGAGCTCGGCGTCAACATCGTCGACCTCGGCCTGATCTACGACCTGGCCTGGGACGACGAGGCCTCGGCGCTCGTGATCAGCATGACGCTGACGAGTGCCGGCTGCCCGCTGACCGACGTCATCGAGGGCGACACCGCGAACGCCCTCGACGGCATCGTGGACGCCTTCCGCATCAACTGGGTCTGGATGCCGCCGTGGGGTCCGGAACGGATCACCGACGACGGGCGCGAGATGATGCGCGCGCTCGGGTTCGCGATCTAGTCGCGACCACACCGCAGACGGGAGGCCCGGTGCCAGCTGGCACCGGGCCTCCCGTCTGTCCGTGGTCGCGTCACGCGCGGGGCGCGACACGCCGCTCACGTTCGCCGAGTGGTCACGTTCTGTCGGCCGACCGCGCTCCGGGCGACGGAAGGTGACCACTCGGCGTCCGGCTGGCGGGGAGTCGTGACCGACCCACGGCCCGCCGCCCCGCACGCAGCGGACGCAGAACGGCCCCGCACCGATCGGTGCGGGGCCGTTGTCGTGCGCAGCGTCAGCGGCGGCCGAGCGCCTTCCACGCGAGCGGCACGATGCCCGCGGCGATGAGCGCCTTCGCGATCCCACCGACGATGAACGGGTACAGGCCGGCGGCGAGCACCGACTGCAGGTCGTTCGGTGCGCCGAGCTGCCCGAGCACGACCGCCAGGTACGGCAGGCCGGTCACGAACGGGATGGCACTCGCGAGCAGCATCGCGACGGCTGCGCGCCCGAAGTGTCGGTCCCAGTTGCGGCGGGCCAGCCAACCGACGACGCCCGCGGCGGGGATGAACCCGATGACGTAGCCGAAGCTCGGCACGGCCAGGGCCTGCAGGCCGCCGGTCATGTCGGCGAAGAACGGTGCGCCCGCGAGGCCGGCGACGGCGTAGACGAGCAGCGAGAGCATGCCGCGGCGGGCACCCAGGGTCGCGCCGACGAGGACGACGGCGAGCGTCTGCCCGGTGATCGGGACCGGCCACATCGGGACCTCGAGCTGTGCCATCGCAGCGGTGAACAGGGCTCCGCCGGCGACGAGGGCGGCGTTCGTGGCCAGCCCGTGCGTCCGCAGACGGTCGGCGAGGACTGCGCGGGGAGCGAACCCGGTGGCGTTCGTCATGGATTCTCCTAGAATGGACTGCTGGTCCCGTTCGGAACCATCGGTCCCGTCAGCGTAGCGGTGCACCTCACGCACACGTCGTTGTGCAAACCCACCAACTGATTGGACGTCCACTGTGCTTGCCGTGCACGAACTCGAGATCCGCGTCGGAGCTCGTCTCCTCATGGAAGACGTGTCCTTCCGTGTCGAGAAGGGCGAGAAGATCGGACTCGTCGGCCGCAACGGCGCGGGGAAGACGACGATGACCAAGGCCCTCGCGGGCGAGACGCAGCCGAACGGCGGCACGATCGACCGCGGTGGTGAGATCGGCTACCTGCCGCAGGACCCGCGCTCCGGCGACCCGGAGGAGACCGCACGCAAGCGCATCCTCGACGCCCGCGGGCTCGGTGAGCTCGTGGAGGGCATCCGCCTCGCCACGCTCGACATGGCGAGCGAGGACACCGCCGTCGCCGAGAAGGCGATGCGCCGGTACAGCCGACTCGACGACCAGTTCAACGCGCTCGGCGGCTACGCGGCCGAGGCCGAGGCGGCGTCGATCGCGTCGAACCTCAAGCTGCCGGACCGCATCCTCGACCAGCAGCTCAAGACCCTGTCCGGTGGTCAGCGTCGTCGCATCGAGCTCGCGCGGATCTTGTTCTCGGACGCCGAGACGATGATCCTCGACGAGCCCACGAACCACCTCGACGCCGACTCGGTCGTGTGGCTGCGCGAGCACCTGAAGACCTACCCCGGTGGCGTCATCATCATCTCCCACGACGTCGAACTCGTGGAAGAGGTCGTCAACCGCGTGTTCTACCTCGACGCCAACCGCCAGACCATCGACATCTACAACATGGGCTGGAAGCTCTACCAGCGGCAGCGCGTCGCCGACGAGGAGCGTCGTCGCAAGGAGCGCGCCGGCGCCGAGAAGAAGGCCGCCACGCTCAAGGACCAGGCCGCCCGGTTCGGGGCGAAGGCCTCGAAGGCCGCCGCTGCGCACCAGATGGTCGCGCGTGCCGACAAGCTGCTCGCTGGTCTCGAGGACGAGCGCGTCGCCGACCGGGTCGCCAAGATCCGCTTCCCCACGCCGGCCCCCTGCGGCCGCACGCCACTGATGGCCGAGGGGCTGTCGAAGTCCTACGGATCGCTCGAGATCTTCGCGGGAGTCGACCTGGCGATCGACCGCGGTTCGCGCGTTGTCATCCTCGGGTTCAACGGTGCCGGCAAGACGACGCTGCTCCGGATCCTCGCGGGTGCCGACCTGCCCGACACCGGTGAGATCCAGCCCGGCCACGGTCTGCGCATCGGGTACTACGCGCAGGAGCACGAGAACATCGACATCAACCGCACCGTGATCGAGAACATGGTGTCGGCGTCGACCGACCTCAACGAGACCGAGGCCCGTCGCGTGCTCGGTTCGTTCCTGTTCACCGGGGACGACGGCTACAAGAAGGCCGGGGTCCTGTCCGGCGGTGAGAAGACGCGTCTGTCGCTCGCGATGATCGTCGTCTCGGGCGCGAACGTGCTGCTGCTCGACGAACCGACGAACAACCTGGACCCGGCGTCGCGCGAGGAGATCCTCAACGCCCTCGCGGGGTTCGAGGGCGCCGTCGTCCTGGTGTCGCACGACGCCGGTGCCGTCGAGGCGCTCAACCCCGAGCGCGTGCTGCTCCTGCCGGACGGCACCGAGGACCACTGGAACAAGGACTACGCGGAGCTCATCGAGCTCGCCTAGCGGGCGGTCACGACACCCCGCTCAGGTTCGCCGAGTGGTCACCATGTGTCGTCGCCGTCGCCGGCGAGCGACGGTTCGTGACCGCTCGGCGGCACGCGTGCGAGCGCGTCGTGACCAGCGGCCGGGCGGCGTGCGGTGGTCGACGTGACCGTAGGACGGACGGGAGGCCCGTGGCGACGCCGCCACGGGCCTCCCGTCCGCTGTCCCGTCGGTCAAGGCAACCCGCTCACGTCCGCCGAGTGGTCACCACGTGGCGTCACCGGCGTCGACGGGCGACGGTTCGTGACCGCTCGGCGGCGCGCCCGCGGCGAGCGGCCCGGCGCAGCGCGTCAGCGGCGGGACGCGATCAGGTCGTCCTCGATCTCGGCGTCGGTCTTCGGCTTGGCGTCCTTGCGGCGCTGCCGCTCCTGGGCGCGCTCGCGTTCCTCCGGGTCGTCCTGGTTGAGGTTCCGGTACTCCTGCACCATCACGTACGCCAGGAACCCGAAGCCGCCGGCCGCGAACAGGAACCACTGGATGAAGTAGCTCAGGTGCAGGCCGGTGTCGGCGGTGGGACGCTCCCAGCCGAGCGGGCGCGCCTCGGTCGGGGCGGGGGACTCGGAGGCGAGCTCGCCGTACGCACCGGTCCAGATGGGGGTGTCGACCTTCTTCGCGACGTCGGCCAGGGTCACCGACTGCACCTGGTCCGTGTGCGCGGGGTCGGTGCGGCCGGGGATCCGGGGCTCGCTCTGCTGCAGGCGGACGATCGCCGTGACCTCGCCCGACGGGGGAGCGGGCACGTGGTCGGGGGCGTCCTGCGCGTCGCCGGTCGGGACCCAGCCGCGGTCGACGATGAACGCCCGGCCGTCGTCGGTGACCAGGGGGGTCAGGACCTCGAAGCCGGGCTGGCCGTTGTGCACGCGGTTGCGGACGAGCAGCTGTGCGTCGATGTCGTAGCGGCCGGTCACGGAGACGCGGAGCCACTCCTGCTCGTCCTGCCAGCTCGACGCCGTCGGCAGCGCCTGGTCGAGGGGGACCGGGGTGTGGTCGTAGTTCTGGGCGACCTGCTCGTTCTGACGCACGGCCTCGTTGCGGCGGTCCCACTGCCACATGCCGAACAGGGCGCAGACGATCGCGAAGGCCACGGCGATCGCGAAGTACCCGAGCCAGCGGCGACTGCGGACGAAGTGCCAGCCGACGAAGGGCTCGTCCGGGTCCTGGGTGGGGCGTACGTCGTCCGGCACGGAGCGACGGGCGTGGTCGGCGGCGCGTTGCAGCTTGGCAGCGTGCTTCCGGCCGTACCGGGAGTGCGGGTCGAAGTCGTCGGTCATCGACCGGTGCCGGTGGAGCGCACCCCGACGTCGTTCTTCGGCGACGAGGCGGGGTCGCGTTCGTCGTCGAGCCGGTCGACGTCCTCGTGCATGCCGGTGACGCGCACCGGGAAGGTGCGGGACCTCAGGTAGTCGGCGAGGAAGTCGCGGTGCTCCTCGCACGCGGCCCAGATCTTCACGCGGTCGGCGGAGTGGATCCGGGGGTTGCGCCAGTTCACCCGCCACGCTGCCGTGTTGGAGCAGCCGGCTCGGGAGCAGACGGGGGTCGAGCCCGGTTCGGTGTGCAGGTCGAAGGTCGCGCCCATCAGCGGGGTCCCCACATCTTCGAGCGGTCGCCGTTGCGCTGCCACTCGTCCTGCGCGTGCTGGGCCTGCTGCCGGAGGCGGTCCTGCTCGTCGCGGTAGGCCTGGGCCCGGTCCTCTTCCTGCTGCTCGCGGAGGCCCGGGTCGACCGCGTCGTAGAGCTGCATCGCACCGGCGGGCGAGATCATGTCGCTCTCGGTCCGGCTGCCGGCGTTCGCGACGATCACGGCGACCCAGGGGATCACGGCGGCGAGGACGATCGGCACGACGGCGATCCAGGAGTGCCAGATGGAGTAGACGAGCACGGCCACGACGAAGAGGACGACGCGGATGGCCATCTGCCACACGTAGCGGGACAGGCGGTGCGCCCGGTCCAGCTCCGGCGAATCCGGGAGCGTGGTGATGCTGGTGTGCGTGCTCTTCATACAGATGGTCTCCGTCTACCCGTGGTCCAGCCTAAGCCTCCGGGGCCGATCGTGGGTGCGCCGCGCGCGAACGGGCTGCGGTGCTGGCTCCGCTACGCTCGTCCGGGCGTGTCCGCCGACCCGTCGGCACGACACGACCGCACACCACCACCGAACGGAGCGACCATGAGCACCCCCCGTACCGTCCTGATCACCGGCGGCAACCGTGGCATCGGCCACGCCCTCGCCGAGCGTTTCGTCGCCGCCGGGCACCGCGTCGCGGTCACGTCGCGCAGCGGACAGGGCGGACCCGAAGGGGCCCTCACCGTGCAGGCCGACATCACCGACACGGCCTCGGTTGACGCCGCCTTCACGCAGGTCGAGGCCGAGCTCGGACCGATCGAGGTGCTCGTGGCCAACGCCGGCATCACGAACGACCAGCTGCTGCTCCGCATGTCCGAGGACGACTTCACGAGCGTCGTCGACACCAACCTGACCGGCACGTTCCGGGTCGTGAAGCGCGCCACCAAGGGCATGATGAAGGCGAAGTTCGGCCGCATCGTGCTCATGTCGAGCGTCGTCGGCGCCTACGGCCAGATCGGCCAGGTCAACTACGCGTCGTCGAAGGCCGCGCTGGTCGGCATGGCCCGGTCGATCACCCGTGAGCTCGGCTCGCGCGGCATCACCGCCAACGTCGTCGCGCCCGGGTTCATCCAGACCGACATGACGGCCGCGCTGTCCGACGAGCTGCAGGCCGAGTTCAAGAAGGCGATCCCGGCGGCCCGGTACGGCACGGTCGACGACGTCGCCGACGCCACGCTGTTCCTGGCGAGCGACGGGGCCGGCTACGTCTCCGGCGCGATCATCCCGGTCGACGGCGGCCTCGGCATGGGCCACTAGCCAGCGCCTGCGCGTCGTCTCGTGCTCAGCGACAGTTCACGGGTGCTCGCGCGCGTGACGTGTAGCTGAGCGCGGGGAACCGGACGGTCCGCTCAGCCGCGCAGGCCGAGCGTCGCGAGCACGGCGGACAGGTCGCGGTCCACGACGGCGACGTCCGCCTGCTCCCGCACGCGCGGCTTCGCGTCGAACGCCACCGACAGGGCGGCGACGCGCATCATCTCGAGGTCGTTCGCCCCGTCGCCGATCGCGACGGTGCGGACCGCGTCCACGCCGTCGGCCTCGGCCCACTCGCGGAGGGCGACGGCCTTGGCGTGCGCGTCCACGACGTCGCCGAGCACACGGCCGGTCAGCACGCCGTCGGACACCTCGAGTCGGTTCGCCCGGCAGTGGTCGAGACCGAGCTGCTCGGCGAACGGGTCGAGGACCTCGTGGAACCCGCCGGACACGACACCGACGGTCCCACCGGCGGCGTGCACGCCGCGGACGAGTTGGTCGGCACCCCGCGTCACGCGGACCGCCTGCTGTGCGCGTCGGAAGACGTCGACCGGGAGGCCCGCCAGGGTTGCGACACGCTCCCGGAGGCTCTCGGCGAAGTCGATCTCCCCGCGCATGGCGCGCTCCGTGATCGCCGCGACCTGTGGCCGGGTCCCGGCGGTGTCCGCGAGGAGTTCGATCACCTCGTCCTCGAGGAGGGTGGAATCGGCATCGAGGACGACGAGGAAGCGGGGCACGGACCAACGGTACCGACAGACGGAGGCACGGCTCGCGTCCGTGACGCGAGCCGTGCCTCCTGACCGGTTGTTCCTATGCGTCGACGCGGACGCCCTTGCCGACCACGGTGATGCCGGACTCGGTCACGGTGAAGCCGCGGGCCTCGTCGGCCTCACGGTCGATGCCGACCTGCGCTTCTGGCGCGATGACGACGTCCTTGTCCAGGATCGCCCGGTTCACGACCGAGCCGGCGCCGATCGTCGCCCGCTCGAACACGATCGAGTCGAGGACCTTCGCGCCGGAGTCGATCCCGCACCACGGCCCGATCATGCTGCGTTCGACCTGTGCGCCCGACACCAGGCAGCCGAGCGACACGAGTGAGTCCACCGTCGAGCCGGTGTTGCCGTTGGCGTCCCGCACGAACTTCGCCGGCGGCAGGTTCGTCTGCTGGTTGAAGATCGGCCAGTCCTGGTTGTACAGGTTGAACACCGGCACCGGGGCGATGAGGTCCATGTGCGCGTCGAAGAACGAGTCGATCGTCCCCACGTCGCGCCAGTAGTACTTGTCGCGGTCGGTGGACCCCGGGACCTCGTTGCGCTGCAGGTCGTAGACCCCGGCGTCGCCGCGGTCCACGAAGTCGGGGACGATGTCGCCGCCCATGTCGTGCGCAGATGACTCGACCTGGCCGTCGCGAAGCACCGCGTCGACGAGGGCGTCCGCGTTGAACACGTAGTTGCCCATCGAGGCGAGGACCTCGCCGGGGGAGTCGGCGAGGCCGACCGGGTTCTTCGGCTTCTCGAGGAAGGCGTCGATCTTCGTCGGGTCGTCGGCGTCCACCTGGATGACGCCGAACTGGTCGGCGAGCTCGATGGGCTGACGGATTGCCGCGACGGTGGCGCTGCGACCCGAGGCGATGTGCGCCTCGACCATCTGGTGGAAGTCCATCCGGTACACGTGGTCGGCGCCGACCACGACGACGATGTCGGGACGCTCGTCGCGGAGCAGGTTGAGCGACTGCAGGATCGCGTCGGCCGAACCGGCGAACCAGCGCTTGCCGAGTCGCTGCTGCGCGGGGACCGACGCCACGTAGGACCCGAGCAGGCCCTCCATGCGCCAGGTCTCGGCGACGTGCCGGTCGAGACTGTGCGACTTGTACTGGGTGAGGACGACGATCTTCTGCAGACCGGAGTTCACCAGGTTCGACAGCGCGAAGTCGATGAGACGGAAGTTCCCGCCGAACGGGACTGCGGGCTTCGCCCGGTCGGCCGTGAGCGGCATGAGCCGTTTCCCCTCGCCGCCAGCGAGCACGATGCCGAAGACCTTCTTTGGTGCCATGCCGCTCACAGTAGGCGTCAGCACTGGGAACCGGTTACCTTGAACCCGTGCGAGTCGATCTACTGACCAGGGAGTATCCGCCGGAGGTCTACGGCGGAGCGGGTGTCCACGTGGCCGAACTGACTGCTGCGTTGCGGTCGGGGACCGACACCGATGTCCGGGTCCGGGCCTTCGGGGCCTTCCGCGACGAAGCCGACGTCTGGGGGTACCGCACGCCGGCCGGCCTCGAGCAGGCGAACGGCGCGCTGCAGGCGCTCGGCACCGACGTGGCCATCGCCGCCGACGTCGAGGGTGCCGACCTCGTGCACTCGCACACCTGGTACGCGAACTCGGCGGGCCGGATCGCGCAGTTGACCTACGGGATCCCCCACGTCGTCACGGCGCACAGCCTCGAGCCGCTCCGCCCGTGGAAGGCCGAGCAGCTCGGCGGCGGCTACCGCCTGTCGAGCTGGATGGAACGCGAGGCGTTCGAGAACGCCGACGGCGTCATCGCGGTGTCGAAGGCCATGCGCGCCGACATCCTGCGCTCGTACCCGTCGATCGACCCGGCGAAGGTGCACGTCGTCTACAACGGCATCGACATCGACGCCTGGAAGCCGCAGGTCGACGAGGACGCCGTCCGCGCCCTCGGCATCGACCCGTCGCGCCCCAGCGTCGTCTTCGTCGGTCGCATCACCCGGCAGAAGGGCCTGCCCTACCTGCTCCGTGCCGTGGCGTCGCTCCCCGAGGACGTCCAGATCGTGCTGTGCGCCGGTGCCCCGGACACCCCGGAGATCCTCGCCGAGGTCACCGGGCTGGTCGAGGGCCTGCGCGAGCAGCGCGAGGGCGTCGTCTGGATCGACCGGATGCTCGCGCACGAGGAGATCGTGAACGTGCTGTCCTCGGGCACCGTGTTCGTGTGCCCGTCGATCTACGAACCGCTCGGCATCGTGAACCTCGAGGCCATGGCGTGCGGCATCCCCGTCGTCGGCACCGGCACCGGGGGCATCCCCGAGGTCGTCGCGGACGGCTTCACCGGTCGCATCGTGCCGCTCGACCAGGCGCAGGACGGCACGGGCACCCCGACCGACCCCGACAAGTACGTGGCGGACCTGGCTGCGACCCTCAACGAGGTGCTCGCCGACGAGGGGCTCGCGAAGCTCATGGGTCGCGCCGGACGCCTGCGCGTCGAGTCCGAGTTCACCTGGGACGCGATCGCCACGAGGACACGGCAGGTCTACGACGAGGTGCTCGGCCGGACCCCGTAGGCTGGTCGCATGCCCTCGGTCGTGCGCTTGTCAGACGTCTCCGTGGTCCGCAACGGGGCCACCATCCTCGACTCGATCTCGTGGGGGGTGCAGGACGACGAACGCTGGGTCGTGCTCGGCGCGAACGGCGCCGGCAAGACCACGCTGCTGCAGGTCGCCGGTGCCCAGACGTTCCCGACCTCGGGTGACGTCGAGGTGCTCGGCACCGAGCTGGGCGGCGCCGACCTGTTCGAGCTCCGCCCGCGCATCGGCTTCGCGTCGACCGCCCTGGCCCGGCGCATCCCGGTGACCGAGAAGGTCATCGACGTCGTGCTGACGGCCGCGTACTCGGTCACGGGTCGCTGGAACGAGGAGTACGAGGAGCTCGACGTCCGCCGTGCCCAGCGCGTGCTCGAGGAGTGGGGCCTGGGGTCGTTCACCGACCGCACCTTCGGCGAGCTGAGCGACGGCGAGCAGAAGCGCGTCCAGATCGCCCGTGCCGTCATGACCGACCCGGAGATCCTGTTCCTGGACGAACCGGCCGCCTCGCTCGACCTCGGCGCCCGTGAGAGCCTCGTCCGCACCCTCGGCGGCTACGCCCAGAGTGCCGACTCGCCGGCCATCGTGATCGTCACCCACCACGTCGAGGAGATCCCCGCCGGGTTCACCCACGCGCTGGTGCTCGCCGACGGCCACGTGCAGGCCGCCGGGCCCATCGACGAGGTCCTGACCGACCAGACCCTGACCGAGGCGTTCGGCATCGCGCTGTCCGTCACGAAGGACGCCGGCCGGTACACGGCGCGCGCGTCCTAGCGCTGCGATCGCGCCGTCCGTCTGGTAACGTTGACGGCTGGCGCAAGCCGATGACTTCCCGCGCATCTCGCGCAATCCCACCACCGCTACCGCTATCGAGGAAACTCCATGAAGACCGACACCCACCCCGAGTACCGCGCCATCGTCTTCCGTGACCTGGCCTCCGGTGAGACCTTCCTGACGCGTTCGACCGCGAACAGCGACAAGACGATCGAGCTCGACGGTGCCACCTACCCGGTGATCGACGTCGAGATCTCGTCCGCTTCGCACCCGTTCTACACGGGCAAGCAGCGCATCCTCGACTCGGCCGGTCGCGTCGAGAAGTTCAACCAGCGCTTCAAGGGCTTCTCCAAGTAAGCAGCCCCACAGCACGTCGGAACGGGCGGTCCTCCTTCGGGAGGACCGCCCGTTCTGCGTCGTGCGGCCGGTGCGCGGGTCAGGCGCCGTTGCGGTGCGGCCAGCGACCGTCGGCGGTGAAGGACGGGTCGCGCTTCTTGCGCATGTACTCCTGGAACGAGGTCGCCTGCTCGGCGCACCACCCGACCTGCTTGCGGTGGAGCTCTTCTGCCGAGATGCCGAGCTCGTCCTGGTACTTGCCGGCGATGGCCTGGGCGACGCGACCGGCCGCGATGGCGTCGGCACCGGCGTCGTGTGCGTCGTCGAGGGTGACGCCGTACAGCTCGGACGCCGCCTCGAGCGTGCGCTTGCCCTTGCGGAAGGTGTCGAGTGCCTTGTCGATCACGAGCGGGTCGACGACGTTGCCGATGACGGGGGAGGCGAACCCGTGCCGCTTTGCCTCGCGGTCGAGGACCGTCAGGTCGTACGGGGCGTTGTAGATCACCAGCGGGATGCCGCGGGCGAACACCGCCTCGATCGCGGCGATGATCTCGGCGACGACCTCGGCCGCGGGACGCCCCTCGGCCTGGGCGCGCTCGGTGGTGTAGCCGTGCACGGCCGCGGCGCCCTCGGGGATCGCGATGCCCGGGTCGGCGATCCACGCACCCTCGGCGATGGAGGCACCCGTCATGTCGATGAGGCCGACGTGCGCCGTGACGATCCGCGCCGTCTCGACGTCGACTCCGGTGGTCTCGAGGTCGAAGACGCCGAGGGCGTGCCACCAGGGGCGTCCGGAGAGGTCCTGCGCCGGGGCGGGCGTGTCGAGCCGTGCTGTCGGATCCAGCTGTGCTGTGGGGAACGTCACGCGGTCAGGCTAACGGGACGCACCGACACGACCGGTGCTACCCGACCGGCGCGCCGACGTGCAGCCAGTAGAACGACTGCGTCCCGAGGGTCAGCGTGACGGTGCCGTCCTCGTCGAACGCGGGGAACGAACCGCCGCCGAACAGGTCGTAGAGCGGCCGACCGGCGAACTCCGGCGCCGACACCGTGACCGACGTCGGGTTCGTGGCGAACGAGAACACGCACAGCACGTCCTCCGCCGACGGCCCGAACTGCTGGCCGGAGCCCTCCCACGAGCGCACGAACGCGAGCACCGACTCGTTCGAGGTCTCCTGCACGTGCAGGGTCCCGAGCCCGAACACCGGGTGGGCCTTCCGCACGTGGATGACGTTGCGCACCCAGTGCAGCAGGGAGCGGGACTGGGCGAGCTGCGCCTCGACGTTGACCTGCGCGTAGTTGTACACGAGCGACTGCACCACGGGCAGGTAGAGCTTGCCCGGGTCTGCCGTGGAGAACCCGGCGTTGCGGTCGGGGGTCCACTGCATCGGCGTGCGGGACGAGTCGCGGTCGGGGAGCCAGATGTTGTCGCCCATCCCGATCTCGTCGCCGTAGTACAGGAACGGCGAGCCCGGCAGCGAGAACAGCAGTGCGTGGATGAGTTCGAGTTCGGCCCGCGAGTTGTCGAGCAGGGGAGCGAGGCGGCGGCGGATGCCGATGTTCGAGCGCATCCGGGGGTCGTAGCCGTACCAGCCGTACATGGCCTGCCGGTACTCCTCGCTGACCATCTCGAGCGTGAGCTCGTCGTGGTTGCGGAGGAACACACCCCAGGCTGCCGCGGACGGCACGTCGAGCGTCTCCGACAGGATCGCCGACAGCTCCTTGGCGTGCTGCGCCCGGAGCGAGTAGAAGATGCGGGGCATCACCGGGAAGTCGAACGCCATGTGGCACTCGGGCTCCTCGTCGGTGCCGAAGAAGGCGGCGGTCTCGCGCGGCCACTGGTTCGCCTCGGCGAGCAGGACACGGCCGGGGTACTCGTCGTCCACCATCGCGCGCATCTTCTTGATGAACTCGTGGGTCTCCGGTTCGCCCTCGCCGTTGCCCTCTTCCGACTCGAACAGGTACGGGATCGCGTCGAGCCGCAGACCGTCGACACCGAGGTCGAGCCAGTGCCGCACGACGTCGTACACGGCCTCGACCACCGCGGGGTTCTCGAAGTTCAGGTCGGGCTGGTGCGAGAAGAACCGGTGGAAGAAGAACTGCCGGCGGACCGGGTCGAACGTCCAGTTCGACTCCTCGGTGTCGACGAAGATGACCCGGATGTTCGGGTACTCCTCGTCGGTGTCCCGCCAGACGTAGAAGTCACCGAAGGGGCCGTCGGGGTCCTCGCGGGACTGCTGGAACCACTCGTGCTGGTCGCTGGTGTGGTTGATCACCATGTCGATGACGATGCGCATGTTGCGCTCGTGCGACTTCGTGACGAGCTCGCGGAAGTCGTCGAGCGTGCCGAACTCCGGCAGGATCGCCTTGTAGTCGGCGATGTCGTACCCGCCGTCGCGCATCGGCGACTGGAAGAACGGCGGCAGCCACAGGGCGTCGACGCCGAGCCACTGCAGGTAGTCGAGCTTGCCGATCACGCCCTGCAGGTCACCGATCCCGTCGCCGTTCGAATCGACGAACGAGCGGATCATGCACTCGTAGAAGACCGAGCGCTTGTACCACTGCGGGTCGAGCGTCAGGCCGGGCAGCTGGATCGGGGCTGTGAAGGTCACCGTGCTCCTCGTCGTCATCGACGGGCCCGTCGACGGCCCGCCCCGGACACGATAGGCGCGCGATGCTGCGGGTGTCCGGGGTTTCGTGCGGTTGTCTTCGTAGACTGGCGCCGATGCAACCGCCCGTGCTCTCCCCGTACCAGTCGCTCATGGCCGCCACCCCGGTGGTCCACCGGTCCGTGCAGGTCGACGGCCGAACCACGCACTACTGGGAGTACGGGCCGTCCGACGCGACGCAGACCGTCCTGGCGGTGCACGGGTTCCGCGGCGACCACCACGGCCTCGAGACGATCGCCGCGCACCTGCAGGACGTCCGCGTGATCGTGCCCGACCTGCCCGGCTTCGGCGTGTCCGACCCGTTGCCGGTGTCGGACATCGAGTCGTACGTCGGCTGGCTGCGCGCGTTCCACGAGGCGCTCGGGCTCGGGCGCGACGCCGTCGTCCTCGGCCACTCGTTCGGGTCGATCGTGGTGTCCGCCACCGTGGCTGCCGGGCTCGACACCCGGCTGCTCGTCCTCGTGAACCCGATCGCCGCGCCGGCGCTGCAGGGACCCCGTGCCGTGGGCACCGGGATCGCGATCGGCTACTACAAGGCCGGCGCGGTGCTGCCGAAGCCGATCGGGCTCGGGATCCTGCGGAACGCCGCCATCGTGCGGGTGATGAGCATCGCGATGCTCAAGTCGCACGACCGCGGGATGCGCCGCTGGGTGCACGACCAGCACGACCGGTACTTCTCGGCCTTCGCGAACCGCACGAGCGTGCTCGAGGCGTTCCGGACCTCGGTCACCCACGACGTGTCCGAGTACGCGGACCGCATCGACGTGCCGGTGCTGATGATCGCCGCGGAGCACGACGACATCACGGCCGTCCCCGAGCAGCGCGCCCTGGCCGCCCGCCTCCGCGATGCCGAACTCGTGGTCATCCCCGGGGTCGGGCACCTGGTGCACTACGAGACACCGGCACCGGCCGCTGCGGCGGTGCTGCGCCGGATGGCGGACACGGCCGCGCGCCCTGGACGGGGCCGCAGCACCAAGGCACGCCGACCGTCGGGCGTGGGACGGGCCTCCCGGACGACCGCGACGAAGACGACGGCGAGCGACGCGAAGGAGTCCGACGCGTGACGCGCCTGCGGATCGGCATCGACTGCCGGTACGTGCGGATCGGCCGGCACGACGGCATCAGCCGCTTCACCGCCGGAGTGGCCTGGAACCTGCCCGACCGGCACGACGCCGTGCTGCTCGTCCACGACGAGCGCCAGCTCGAGTCACTGCCGCGCGACCTGCCGTGGGAGCTGCTGCCGGCACCCACCGACGTGGGGGAGCCGCTCGTAGCACGGCGGGTGAACCGGCTCGGCCTCGACGCGGTGTTCTCGCCGATGCAGACGATGGGTTCGCGGGGGCGCGACTACGCGCTCGTGCTCACCCTGCACGACCTGATCTACTACCGGAACCGGACGCCTCCGCGCGAGTTCTCGTGGCCGCTCCGGCTCGGGTGGCGCGCGTTCCACCTGTCGTGGGTGCCGCAGCGCGTCCTGCTGAACGGCGCCGACGGGGTGGTCACGGTGTCCGAGACCACCGCGGGGCTCATCGCCGAGCACCGGCTGACGAAGCGTCCGGTGACGGTGGCGTACAACGCTGCCGACCCGGCGGCTCCGCGTGCGGCGGGTGCGCCGCGGGAGCGCTCGCTCGTCTACATGGGGTCGTTCATGCCGTACAAGAACGTCGAGACGCTGGCGGCCGCGCTGCCGCTGCTCGGCGCGGACTGGACCCTGCACTGCATGTCGCGGGTGTCCGACGCCGACCGCGCACGGATCGAGGGGCTCGCGCCGACCGGCTCGATCGTGTTCCACGACGGTGCGACCGACGAGGAGTACCTGTCGGTGCTCCGATCCGCCACGGCCCTGGCGACGGCGTCGTACGACGAGGGCTTCGGCATCCCGCTGGTCGAGGCGATGGGCGTCGGGACCCCGGTCGTGGTGAGCGACATCCCGATCTTCCGCGAGATCGGGGGCGATGCGGCCGAGTACTTCGACCCGGCGTCGCCGTCGGCGGTGGCGGCTGCGGTGCGGCGGGTCGAGGAGCGGTGGGACGAGGCCTCGGCGCAGTCGGTCGAGCGGGCCGCGCGGTTCCGGTGGCAGGACTCGGCGGAGCAGGTCGTGCGGGCGGTCGAGCGGGCCGTGGCCGACCGGCGCGCGCGGTAGCGGGGGGCGGGGGCGGGGCGCGGGGGCGGAGCGCGCGCACGCGGTTTGCGACAGACCACGCGTCGATCGACTCGTGGATTGACGCAGAACGCGCGCGGGTCGTGCTACTTCGCCGCGACCACCTCGACGCTCGCCCCGGGGAACACTTTGTGCGTCTCCTCGGTCACCCGCGCCACGATCGGCGGGACGGCGGCCCCTCGCCCCGGGGTCTCGACGACGATCGACTGGTCGGCGGCGCGGTCCGACGGCGTGCCACCGCGTTCCCACGAGCAGCGGACGGCCGTGACCCCGCCGATGTGGTCGAGCGTGTCCGCCAGTACCAGGCGCTTCGCGGTCACCGTGCGCGAGTCGGAGACACCCACCTCGAGGGTGCCGAGGTCGGCGATCGCGACGACCCGGACGCCGTTGCCACCGGACGAGTCGGTCGCGCGGCTCAGCGTCTCGACCAGGTCGGTGCGCGCGGCGGCGTCGAGCGACGGGTCGGCCGTGATCGTCGCGGTGGCGTCGTAGCTCGCGAAGCCGGTCTTCTCGGCCGGGTGGTGGCGGACCTCGGTGACGCCCGGCACGTCGGCGAGCCGGTCGTCGAGGCGGTCGAGTGCCAGGTCCGGCCGGGGGAACACGCCGCCGATGCCGGTCTGCACGCTGCCGATGATGGTACCGAGCACGAGGGCGATCACCCCGGCGACGACGACGGTGCTGCCGCCGATGACGAGCCAGGTGCGTGCCCGTTGCCCGATCGTGCGGGTCTGCACGCTGGCGGTCTCGGGGCCGAAGGCACGGTCGAGGTCGTCGTCCTGCTGGTCAGTGGCTTGCCAGCCACCCGGGTCGGTTCCGTCGGTCACCATGTCGCCCCCTGGTTCGGGTGCGTCGGAGCCTAGTCGCAGGACGGCCGCGCCGCCCGCTCAGCCCCGGCGTTCCAGCGGGTTCTGGTAGTCGAACGCGTACCGCCCGGGCCCGTCCGAGACGTCGTCGATCGGGTCGTCGAAGCGGACGAGCTCCGCGTGGAAGCGTTCGGGGTCCCAGCGGAACGAGTGGATCGAGCCGTTGCGGATCGGGGTGGCGTGCCGGTCGGCGGTGCCGGGCGCCGCCTCGTTGACCACGCTCCGGATCACCGCGCCGTGGGTGGCGACGACCACGACCCCGCCGTCGAAGCGCACCGCGATCTCACCGAGCGTCTCCGTGATGCGGGCGAGCAGCGCGGACCGGGACTCGCGGCCCGGGATGTCGTCGTGCGGGTACATCGCCGTGACCTCGGTGTCGGTGAGCCCCTCGGCTTCGCCGTAGGAGCGTTCGGCCAGCCCGGCGTACGTCACGGGTGCCGCGAGGCCGAGCCGGTCGGCGATGATCGTCCCGGTCTCGGCGGCGCGGGACAGCGGCGAGGCGACGACGGCGTCGAACTGCCGGCGGGTGAGGAGTTCGGCGGCCTCGGTGGCCTGTCGCCGTCCGGTGTCGTTGAGCGGGATGTCGGTGGAACCCTGGATGCGGCGCTGCGCGTTCCAGTCGGTCTCACCGTGCCGGACCAGGTACAGGAGCGTCGTCACCCGTCGATCATCCCAGACGCCGCGGGACCGAGCCGCTCGGCCAGGTGCACCAGCGTTTCGGTCGTCCCGCCGTCGAGCTTCACAGCGGCACGGCGGTCGCTGCGGGTCGCACCGCGGTTCACGATGACCACCGGGTTCTTGCGGCGCGCAGCGTGGTCGACGAGCCGCACGCCGGAGTTCACCGTCAGCGACGACCCCACCACGAGCAGCGCCTCGGCGTCGGCGACGATCGACACCGCCTCGTGGAACTTCTCGGTGGGCACGAACTCGCCGAAGAAGACGACGTCGGGCTTGAGCATCCCGCCGCACACCGAGCAGTCCGGCACCACGAAACGCTCGACGTCGGTGATCTCGACGTCGCCGTCGGGCTGCAGCTGCACCGAGCCGGGCTCGTCGATCCACGGGTTGGCGCGGTCGATAGTCGTGGCGAGGTCGGCGCGGGAGAACACCTGCCCGCACGTCAGGCAGAGGGCGCGGTCCATCGACCCGTGGATCTCGACCACCCGGCGGGACCCGGCGCGCAGGTGCAGGCCGTCGACGTTCTGCGTGATGACGCCCGTGACGACACCGGCGTCCTCGAGGGCGGCGAGCGCCCGGTGCCCCTCGTTCGGTCGGGCGGCGGCGAAGCTCCGCCAGCCGAGGTGCGAGCCGGCCCAGTACCGCTGCCGTTTGGCGGCGTCGGCGCGGAACTCCTGGAAGGTCATCGGCTTGCGCACGACCCGCCCGGCGCCGCGGTAGTCGGGGATGCCGGAGTCGGTGCTCAGGCCGGCTCCGGAGAGCACGGCGACGCGCTTGCCGGCGAGCACCTCGAGCACGCGGTCGAGGTCCGCCGCGGTCGGCAGACCGGTCGGCTGACCGGTCGTCGCCCCGGTGGGCGGTCCGGTCGTCGACGCAGCATCATCCAGCACCCTGTTCACGGTACCCTCAACAGCCGACCGTCCCGGTCGCTTCCCCCTTCGGCGAGACGCGGCGAGACACCGGCCGGTACGCCAGCCGCGACACCGGCCAGCACGCCAGCCGCGACACCGACCGGCGCCCACGAACGACCCCGAAACGAGCCCCGTGCACCCCGTCCGCATCGACTCCCTCGACGACCCCCGCCTCGACGACTT
This sequence comes from Curtobacterium sp. PhB146, assembly GCF_004342995.1. Lineage (NCBI taxonomy): Bacteria > Bacillati > Actinomycetota > Actinomycetes > Micrococcales > Microbacteriaceae > Curtobacterium > Curtobacterium sp. PhB146. The sequence continues at coordinate 384,962 of NZ_SMBN01000003.1, forward strand.
CGCCCGTCTGACCGACGTGGCACTCCGCCGGGTGAGCGAACCGGAGGGCGGCCTGTACATCGCCGAGTCGAACACGGTCATCGAGCGCGCGGTCCGTGCCGGGCACACCCCGCGGAGCATCCTGGTGCAGGAGAAGTGGCTCGACAGCGTGCTGCCCCTGGTCGCGGAGCACGACGGTCCGGTCTTCGTCGGCCCGGACGCCCTGCTCGAGGAGCTCACCGGCTTCCGCATGCACCGTGGCGCGATCGCCGCCGTGCAGCGCCCCGAGCTGCCGACGGTCGCCGAGGTGGTGCGGGACGCGAAGCTCGTCGTCGTGCTCGAGGACATCGTCGACCACACGAACGTCGGTGCCGTCTTCCGCAGCGTCGCCGGCCTGGGCGCGGACGCGGTCCTCGTCAGCCCGCGCTGCGCCGACCCGCTGTACCGCCGGAGCGTCCGGGTGAGCATGGGCACGGTCCTGCAGATCCCGTGGACCCGGATCGGCGAGTGGCCGGCGGCGGGCGAGGATCTGCGCGAGCAGGGCTTCCACCTCGCCGCGATGGCGCTCACCGACGAGTCGGTCGACCTCGCCGAGTTCACCCGGGACGTCCCCGGCAAGGTCGCGCTCGTCATGGGCACGGAGGGGCAGGGGCTGACGCCCGCCGCGATCGCGTCGGCGGACACCACGGTGCGGATCCCGATGGCGCACGGTGTCGACTCGCTCAACATCGCCGCGGCGAGCGCCGTCGGACTGTGGGCGGTCACCCAGGCCCAGCGGCTCGCCTCCTAGCCACGCCACGGGCGGACCGGGAGGCCCGACTCGCCTCAGTGCTGCAGCATCCGTCCGGCGCGGATCACCAGGGCACGGTCGGTGCCTGGTTCGCCGACCAGGCACACGCCGACGGGGGCTCCGTCGACGGTGAGCGCCGGTGCGCTGACCGCAGGGACGCCGCCGACGCTCGCGAGGCTCGTCATCGCCGTCGTCGCGGTCCGGGTGCGTTCGAGCGCCGCGGTGTCGGCGGCGATGAGCGGTGCGGGCCCCGGGACCGTCGGGAACAACAGGGTCCGGTCGGCGAGCGCCGTGCGGATCGTGGCCCGGACGTCGTCGAGTCGCGCGACGGCGTCGGCGGTGGCTGCGGGGTCGTTCGCCCGGGCGGCGGCGAACCGGTCGCCGACGACGGTGCTCAGGGCGCCGGGGTGGGCGTCGATCCAGGCACCGTGGGCGGCGACGGCCTCGGCGGCCTGCACGAGGCGCAGCAGTTCGCGCAGGTCGTCGAGGGGCGGGATCCCGAGGTCGGCGAGCTGCACGGTGCCGATCGGTCGGCCGTGCCCTGCGACGAACGCGGTGAAGGCCTCGGCGACGGCCGGCTCGACGAGGTCCAGGAGCTCGGCGGGTACGAGGAGTTCCGGCTCCGCAGGAGCGTCCGGATCCGACGGCACCGTGGCGTCGAGCGCCGCGAGCAGGACGTCGGCGCTCCGGGTGAGCCACCCCACCGTGTCGAACGACGGTGCGAGGGGGAGCAGCCCTTCGCGGGAGACCGTGCCGTGGGTCGTCCGGAGGCCCCAGAGTCCCTGGTACGAGGCGGGGACCCGCACCGATCCCGCGGTGTCCGTGCCGATCCCGATCTCAGCCGTGCCGAGACGGACGGCCGATGCGGATCCGCTGGACGAGCCTCCTGGCAGTCGGGTCGGGACCGCCCCGTTGGGTGGGGTGCCGTGGTGTTCGTTGCGTCCCGTCAGGTTGTAGGCGAACTCGTCGGTGCGCGCGATGCCGCGGACCGCGGCGCCGGCGTCGAGGAGCGCCGCGACGGCCGCTGCCGGCGTCGCCTGGACGGGGGACTCGCGCAGGTACGTCGGGTTGCCGCCGCCGACGGGCTGGCCGGGGACGGCGTACAGGTCCTTCACCGCGACGGTGAGCCCGTCGAGCGGTCCGGACGCGGTGGGGGCGACGAGCGGGTCGCCGACGGCGCGCCAGACGGTGGTGTCGAAGGCCTTCGGGCGGCCGGTGACGTGGGCTGCCTCGATGCGCCAGCGCGGACCGGCGTCGCCGTGGTCGCTGTTGCTGTTGCTGTCGCGTCGCCACAGCTGCGTCTGGAGGCCCTGCCCGCCCGCCGCGAACTCGGACACCGACACGACGAGGGCGAGTCCCTCGGCCAGGGGGCGGACCTCGACGCGCGTCAGCGACCGGGCCTGGACCCCACCCCGTATCCCGCGGAACGCGCTGATCGCGTCGTGCCCGACGAGCAGGCCGCGGTCGTCACCGCGCATCGTGCCGGGTGCGTCGACGAATGCGGCGTCGAGCGCGTCGAGGTCGTTCGCGGCGAGGGCGGCCTCGTACGCGTCGAGCGCGTCGAGCAAGCCCTCCGGTGCCGCGGTGCTCGTCTCGTGCGTGCTCGTCTCGTGCGCGCTCATCGTGCGGGCTCCTCGAAGTCGGCCTTGCGGATGCGGGCGTGCGCGCCGGTGACCAGGTCGACCACCTGCGAGATGTTGAAGTCCGTCGCCGCCGACAGGTAGGCGTACGCCAGGTGCGGCTCCATGCCCCAGCGGGCACCGAGGATCGCGACCGCGTGCCGGACACAGGCGCGGACGGCCTCGTCGAGGTCCGGGTCCATGCCCGTCGGCACGAGGAACTCGTGGGTCTCGACGAGCGGCCAGACCAGGTCGCCGAACTGCTGCGCGGCCTCGGCGGCGGGTGTCACGTCGAACCGGACGGTCGCGCGGAGCGACGCCTCCATCGCGGTGAGCGCGACCTCGCCGTCCCCCTGCGCGAAGTGCGGGTCACCGACGTACGCGAGCGCCCCGGGGACCAGGACCGGCAGGTGCAGCTGCGCGCCGACCTGCAGCAGGTTCACGTCGACGTTGCCGCCGTGCCGGCCCGGCGGCACCGAGTGCAGCCGCTTGCCCGGGGTGGCGACGCCCATGATCCCGAGGAAGGGGGCGAGCGGGAAGTGCGCGAAGCGGTCGCGGGCGCCGGTCAGGGGGATGCGGCCCCGCTGACCCGCGGCCGTCTCGACCACGTCGGCGAAGACGCTGACCGTGGTGCCGTCGACCGGGTACTCGCCGTGCAGGGCGCCGCGGCCGTGCCGGTTCGACACGACGCCGTAGTGCACCCGTGGCAGTGTCTCGAGCACCGTCATGGTCAGGACGTCGCCCGGCTCGGCGCCCGCGATCGCGATCGGACCGGAGACGACGTGCGGGCCGTCGGTGGCGGGGTCCCGGTGGCCGCTCCTGGCGATCGCGACGGCGTCGTCGAGGACGTGCTCGGCGGCGACGCCGTGCGACGCGAAGTACGCGCGGGGGTCGCTGCCCTGGTCGGGCAGGATCCCCTCGTGGCTGACGGTGTCGATCGTGACGTCCTCGCCGGACGCGATCGTGATGACCGGCCGGTCGTCGGCGTTCGGCAGCCGACCCCGCAGGACCGTGTCCGGGTCGACGGGCAGGTAGCGGTCGGACCGGATCGGGCCGGCGCCGGGCTGCAGGGTCGGGATCGCGGGGGTGTGTGTGGTCATCATCGGTCGGCCTTCCGTTCGACGAGGTGGGCGACGTCGGCGAGGTGGGCGGTCATCGCGTCACGGGCGCCGTCCTCGTCGTGCCGTCGGATGCAGTCGAGGATCCGTTCGTGCCAGACGAACGACGAGCGGCGACCTTCGCTGGTGCTGTGCGACCGGGCACGGACGTCCTGCACCCACCCGCTGCTGAGCTCGCACAGGGACACCAGCAGCGGGTTGCCGGAGGTGCGCGCGACCTGCACGTGGAAGGCGACGTCCTGGGCCAGCGACTCCTCGGGACTGAGTCCCGCGTGCGTGGCGGCGAGGATGCGTTCGAGGGCGAGCAGGTCCGCTTCGCCGGCACGGACGGCGGCGAGACCGGCGACCCGGGGCTCGACCACCGTGCGGAACTCGGCGACGTGCTCGGCCCGCCGTGCCAGGTCGTCGCCGTGCGCTGCGCCCGTCTGCTGTTCGAGCAGGGCGGTCGCCTCCTCGGAGCGCGGCAGCACGACGGTGCCACGGCCGGGTGTCCGGGAGACCAGTCGGCGGCGCTCGAGCTCCTGCATGGCCTCACGCACCGTGGTGCGGGACACGGCGAGGTCCTCGGCCAGGGTCCGTTCCGGCGGGAGCTTGTCGCCGGGTGCCAGGTCCTCGAGCACCAGGCGGGCCAGGTGCGCGGCGGTCGCGGCGCTCAGGGTGTGGCCTCTCTGCATGGACAGGAGCCTAGGGTCCGTTGGTCCGTTTGGTTCATTGGTACGACCAATTTTTACACGCTCGTCACACGTGGCGTCCGAGTCGGAAACACGGCGGGCGAAGGGTGGGTCACGTCCGATCCATCCGATCCGAGGAAGACCCCCACCATGGACCTGATCCTGCGCACGGCCCGCCTGACCGACGGCCGCCTGGTCGACGTCCACGTCGCCGACGGCACGATCGTCCGGGTCGCCGAAGCGGGCACAGAGGTCGCCGAAGCGGGCACAGAGGTCGCCGAAGCGGGCACCGAGGTCGCCGAAGCGGGCACGGAGGTCGAGCCGACCGAGGCGGCGCGCGTCGTGGACTGTGCCGGTCGCGTCGTGATCCCGGGGCTCATCGAGTCCCACCTGCACGTCGACAAGGCACTGCTCGACCGCGAACGACCGAACCCCGACGGCACCCTCGCCGGCGCGATCGCGGTGACGGGGGAGCTCAAACGCGGCTTCACCCACGACTCCGTCCGCGACCGCGCCCGGACCCTGCTCGACCAGGCGATCGCCAACGGCACGACACTCGTCCGGGCGCACCCCGACGTCGACCCCGTCGTCGGACTGACCGGCGTCGAGGTGCTCCTCGCCCTGCGCGACGAGTACCGCGACGCCCTGGACCTGCAGATCGTCGCGTTCCCGCAGGAGGGGATCGCGAAGGCGCCGGGCACGCTCGCCCTGCTCCGCCAGGCGCTCGCCGCCGGGGCCGACGTGATCGGTGGCTGCACCTACAACGAGGCGACCCTGGCCGCATGCCACGAGCACGTCGAGACCGTCCTCGACCTCGCCGAGGAGTTCGACGTGCCGGCCGACCTGCACGCCGACTTCGCCGACGACACGTCCGACCCGCGGTTCGCCCTCGCCGGGCACATCGCCGACCGTGTCGCCGCTCGCGGGCTGCGCGACCGGGTCGCCCTCGGACACGTGACCTCGCTCGCCAGTCTGCCCCCGGTCTCGCGCAGCGCCGTGCTCGCGAAACTCGCAGCAGCGGGTGTCGCGGTGGTGCCGCTGCCGGCCACGGACCTGCACCTCGGCGGTCGCTCGGACGACCGAGACGTCCGCCGAGGGGTCGTCCCGGTGCGCGAGCTCTGGGACGCCGGCGTCACGAGCGCCTACTCGTCGAACAACGTCCGCAACGCGTTCACGCCGTTCGGCAACGCGGACCTGCTCGACATCGGGTTGCTGCTCGCGCAGGTGGGACACCTGTCCGGCCCGGCCGACCTCGGGCGTGTGCTCGAGATGGCCACGTCGTCCGCAGCCCGCGTCGTCGGGGTCGCCGACACCCACGGCATCCGGCCCGGAGCCGCCGCCGACCTCGTCGTCCTGTCGACGACCGACCCCGCGGGCGTCCTGCTCGACCGCCCCGACCGGAACCTCGTGTTCAAGCGCGGCCGCGTCGTCGCGGAGACCACCAGGACCACCCGACTCACCACCGGGTCCACCACTCGATCGAAGGAGCTCACCCATGCGTGAACGGATCCCGCACGAGATCGTCGCCTCGGTCCTCGCCGGCACCACGGCGTTCATCGGCGGCAACGCGCTGCACCTGCCCACCTGGGCGATCTTCATCAGCTGGGCGGGGATGTTCCTGCTCGGGGCGAAGCCCACGCTCCGGAACGCCACCCGGCTCTGGGCGGCGATGCCGATCGGGTCCGCCTTCGGCCTCGTGATCGTGCTGCTCGACCAGCGGTTCGGCACCGTGCTCGGCGAGGGGCAGGCCGCGCAGAACACCGTGCTCGCGCTGCTGATCCTGGTCGTCAACTGCGCGCTGATGTACACGGGTCGGACGCGGCTGTTCGGGCTCGTGCCCGGCATGTTCCTCGGGTTCGCGTCCTTCTTCGCCACGTGCTTCGGCGGCTTCGGGTTCGATCCGGGCAACGCGTGGGCGGCATGGGCGTCGGTCGTCGTGATGAACGCGCTCGGTCCGGTGTTCGCGTACCTGTCCCGGCGGCTGACGTTCGCGCGGCCGACCCAGCCCGGCGCGACGACGGACAGGCCCACGACGACCCCCGCCGTCGAGCAGCCGGTCGCAGCCAGGGTCTAGGCACCGACCGGTACGCTCGGTTCCCGTGTCACGAGTCGTCCGTCGCCCCCGCTCCGTCGTCCGGAGGCCCGTGACGATCTCCGTCGTCGCGGTGCTGGTGCTCGTCGCCGGGTACCTCGTGGCCGCCGCCGTCGTGCCGTTCGGTCCGGCGAGCGCCGCGACCACCACGTACTCGGCCCCGACGTCGAGCGTGCCGGCGCTGAGCTTCCCGGGCTACGGCGCCACCGCGGTCGAGGCCACCGACTTCCCGGAGAGCCTGCGCACCAGCGGTGACACGAAGCCCCGGTCGATCGCGAGCATCACCAAGATCGTCACGGCGCTCGTGGTCCTCGACGAGAAGCCGATGGCGGCGGGGGAGTCCGGCCCGGCGATCACCTTCACGCCGAAGATGGAGTCGCTCTACGCCAAGTACGCGGCGATGAACGGCGAGGTCGCGCCGATGCCCGCCGGCCTGAAGCTCACCGAGCACCAGGCGTTCCAGGTGATGCTCATGAAGTCGGCGAACAACTACGCCGGCGCCCTCGCCATCTGGGCCTTCGGGTCGATCGCCGAGTACGAGCAGGCGGCGACGAAGTGGCTCGAGGAGCACGACCTCGACGACACCACGATCCACGAGCCGACCGGTCTCGACCCGCAGAACACCTCGACCGCGACCGACCTGGTCGACCTCGGGCAGCTCGCGCTCGCGAACCCGGTGGTCAAGGAGATCGTCGGCACCAAGGACGTCACGATCCCGACGGTCGGCGAGATCGAGAACTCGAACAAGCTGCTCGGTCTGGACGGCATCGAGGGCATCAAGACCGGCACCCTCGACGAGGCCGGCGCCTGCCTGCTGTTCGCGGCGACCTACGAGCGCGGCGGCCGTGACGTCACCGTCATCGGCGTGATGCTCGGCGGGGTCGACCACGACTCGCTCGACGTCGACGTGCAACGGCTGCTCCGGTCGGTCGCGGACAACTTCCAGGTCGTGCCCCTGACCCACGCCGGCCAGACCTTCGGCACGTTCTCCACCCCCTGGCAGGACGAGGCCGACGCGGTCACCGCGAAGGCGGCCGAGGTCCTGGTCTGGGGCAAGACGAAGGTCCGGGCGAAGGCGCACCTCGACGAGGTCACCCTCGGGACGAAGGGCGAGCGGGTCGGGAAGGTCCGCTTCACTGTCACGAACCACGACCCGGTGTCGGTGCCGCTCGTGCTCGAGCGGACGATCGACGACCCCGGCGTCTGGTGGCGCTGGACGAACCCGTTCCAGGGCTGACGGTGCTCGCGCGCTGACGCGCACCACCCGGAGTCCGTACTGTCGGACGGGTGACGACGACGAAGACGTTCCCCCGGACCACCCCCTCCGCCCTCGACATCGACGCCCGCGGTGTGCTCGCGTTCGTCGACGCCCTCGAGTCGACCGCCGGTGTCGAGCCGCACAGCCTGATGCTGCTCCGCCACGGCCAGGTCGTCGCCGAGGGGTGGTGGCAGCCGTACGCAGCCGACCGGGTGCACCTGCTCTACTCGCTCAGCAAGAGCTTCACCGCAGCGGCGGTCGGCATCGCCGTGCGCGAGGGACTGATCGACCTCGACGCGACCGCGCTGTCGTACTTCCCCGAACTCGACGACGAGATCACGGACGAACGCAGCCGTCGCATCCGGGTCCGGCACCTGCTCGCGATGGCGAGCGGGCACCGCGAGGACGCCATCGACCGGGCCCGTGAGGCCGACCGCATGGACGTCGTGCGTGGCTTCCTGCTCCTGCCGCCGGACGAGGAACCCGGCTCGCTCTTCACCTACAACCAGCCGTGCACGTACACGCTCGCCGCGATCGTCCGGCGGGTCAGCGGCGGTTCGCTGGTCGACTACCTGCGTCCCCGGCTGCTCGACCCGCTCGGCATCGACGACCTCGCCTGGCGCCGCGACGAGTCCGGCGGCGAGCTCGGCTTCAGCGGCTGCTACACCACGACGTCGGCGGTCGCCGCGCTCGGGCAGCTGTACCTGCAGCGCGGCGTCTGGGAGGGCGAGCGGATCCTCGACGAGGACTGGGTCGCGGCCGCCACGCGCAAGCAGATCGACAACCTCGACGAGGAGAACCCGGACTGGTCGCAGGGCTACGGCTTCCAGTTCTGGATGGCCCGCCACGGCTTCCGCGGCGACGGCGCCTACGGCCAGTTCTGCGTCGTCCTGCCGGAGCACGACGTCGTCCTCGTGATCACCGGACAGAGCCTCGACATGCAGGCGGTCCTCGACGCGGCCTGGCAACACCTGCTGCCCGCCGTCGACCGTCCGTCCGACACGGGTTCGGACACCGCCCTGGAGGCCCGGCTCGCCTCCCTGGGGCTGCCCGCGGTGAGTGGCGCCGCGGTCCTCGAGCACGTGGCCGGTCGTGCACTCCAGGTGCTGCCCGGTGCGGCGCTCGACGCCGTGGGCTTCGACCGCGGGACCCACGGGATCCGGCTGACCGTGTCGGCCGACGGAGCGTCGGCGTCGGTGCCGGTCGGCGAGGGGGAGTGGGCCGTCGAGGGTGCCCTCGCAGCGAGCGCCGCGACCCAGCCGGACGGCGCCGTGCTCGTCGCGCTCCGTTTCGTGGAGACACCGCACCTGCTGCACCTGCGTGTCGACCTCGCTGCCGGCACGGTCGGCACGACGTGGGAGACCGAACCGCTGCACGACGGCGCGCTCACGCTGCACCGGCCCGCCGACTGACCTGCGCCGACCACAGGGTGCACGACCCGGTTCGCGCCCCCGTGCCGTCATCGCGCCCTGGGGAGTCGGGGCGCGATGACCGTGGTGGGGCGCGGTCGGGGAGGCGTGCGGACTCGGATGGCCCTCGTTCCGCTACGGGGTGTCGGACTTGTGCTCGACGACGTCCTGCAGCTCGGGGCGCTTGGCGGAGACACCGTCGCCCGACGAGGTGTGCTTGATGCGGCGGACGACCCACGGCACCAGGTACTCCTTCGCCCAGCCGAGGTCCTCGGCGCGGGCCTCGCGCCACGGCCGCGCCTCGAGCGGTTCGGGGTTGAACGGTTCCAGACCGTGCGGCACGCCGAGGGCGTCGAGCACCGCGGCGGCGATCGTGGCGTGCCCCGTGGGGGAGTGGTGCAGCCGGTCCGGTGCCCACATGCGCGGGTCGCGGAGCACCCGGAGCGCCCACATGTCCGCCACCAGTGCGCCGTGCTTCAGGGCGATCGCGTGCAGGTTCTCGTTGTAGATCGCCGTCTTGCCGCGCACCATGCCGAGCACCGGCGTCATGCCGACGTCGGGCCCGGTGAACAGCACCACGGTGGCGCCGTCGCTCCGCAGCCTGGACACCATGGCGTCCACCCGCTCGGCGAGTTCGTCCGGATCGGAGCCCGGCCGGATGATGTCGTTGCCCCCGGCGGACACCGTGACCAGGTCCGGACGGAGCGCGAGCGCCGGTTCCACCTGCTCGTCGATGATCTGCTGCAGCAGCCGCCCGCGGATCGCCAGGTTGGCGTACGCGAAGTCGTCGGACCCGTGGGCGAGCACCTCGGCCACTCGGTCCGCCCAACCCCGGTTCCCCCCGGGGACGGTGGGGTCGGGGTCGCCGATCCCCTCGGTGAACGAGTCACCGATCGCGACGTACCTGGACCACGGATGACGATCTGACACGCTCCGGACCATAGTCTCGTGCCATGACGAAGGCCAACACGGGCGCAGCCGCCAGCGCGGACGGCGGCACGGACGCAGCCGCCTGGACCGTGCCGGACGGCCTGCTCGCCCGCATCGCCGAACGCGCCCCCGGGTACGACGCCGCGAACGCGTTCTGCGCCGAGGACCTCGAGGAACTCCGCGCCGCGGGCTACCTGCGCATCGGGGTGCCGGTGGCGCAGGGCGGCTCCGGCCTCGGCCTCCGCGCCACGGTCGGTGTCCAGCGGACCCTCGCCCAGGCCGCACCGGCGACGGCGCTCGGCCTGGGGATGCACCAGGTGTGGGTGCAGGCGGCGCGCGCCGTGACCGCGCGGGGTGCGTCGTTCCTCCAGGCCGTCACCGACCACGCGTCGGACGACCACCTGCTGGCCTTCGGGGTGAGCGAACCCGGCAACGACGCCGTCCTGTTCGACTCGTCGACGACGGCGGAGCCGGACGGCGACGGCGGGTACCGCTTCACCGGCACCAAGGTCTTCACCTCGCTCGCACCGGCGTGGGACGTCCTGAGCGTGTTCGGCAAGGACACGTCCGGCCCGGAACCGCGGCTGGTGCACGGCTTCGTGCTCCGGTCCGACGGCGACGTCGAGCACCTGGACGACTGGGACACCCTCGGCATGCGGGCCACGCAGAGCCGCACGACGAAGCTGCACGGCGTGCACGTCCCCGCCGACCGCATCGTGCGGTCGCTGCCGGTCGGGCCGAACCAGGACCCGCTCGTGTTCAGGGTCTTCGCGGCGTTCGAGCTGCTCATCGCCTCGGTGTACGTCGGGATCGCCGAACGTGCGATCACGCTGGCGGTGTCCGCCGTCGGACGTCGCGTCGCGGCCGACGGCTCGCTCCGGTCGCAGGACCCGGACGTCCGGCGTGCGATCGCGGACCTGCGCGGCGCCGTCGACGCGATCACCCTGCAGGTCGACGCGCTCGCCCGCTCGGTGGACGAACAGGACGACCTCGGTGCCCGGTGGTTCCCGCTGCTCGTCGGCACGAAGGCGCGGGCGGTGGACACCGCCCAGCACGTGGTGGACGAGGCCATGCGGGTGGTCGGGGGCTCGGCGTTCCGGTCCTCGAGCGAACTCGCCCGCCTGGCGCGCGACGTCCGGGCCGGCCAGTACCACCCGTCGTCGCGGGACTCGGCGGCGCGCACGCTCGCGGCGTCGGTGCTCGGCCCGCCCGCCTGACGCGGTCGCGTGCGGCCGGCCGCGTGCCCCGGTGCGAGGTTGATCACTCCGTGCGGCCCTGTAGCGCCGCACCGAGCGATCAACCTCGCACCGAGCGCCGAAGGCCGCACCGTGCGGCTGCCGACCGCACGACCGGATAGTTAGCATCCGGTACGATTGGCCTCCCGAGCGCAGAGGAGGCGGCCGACTCGTGCCGAGGACCGACACCACGAACCGGACCTCTCCCCGTCGACGGACCCGCTCCCGGCGGCTCGCCGACGCGGTCCTCGCGCTCGACCCCGGGCTCGTGAAGACCGACGGTGCCCTCCGCACCCTGGTCGCGGTGCCCGCCGGCATGGCCGTGGGGTACGCCGTCGCGACCGCGTTCGGCCTGCCCGCGATCCTGGGCGTGATGATCGGCGCGATGCCCGCGTTCATCACCTGCCTGGTCATCGTCGACCCGAGCACCGGCCGGACGGCTGCCCGCACCGGAGCCGTCCTCGTGCCGTTCGTCGTCGCCCTCGCCGGCAGCATCGCCCTGCAGCCGTTCCGGCTCCTCGAGCTCGTGCTCATCGTCGTGCTGCTGTTCCTGCAGTTCGCCGCGGCCGCGTGGGGCGCGTGGGCCGCCGACGCCGCGATCGTCGGGTTCGCCGGGTACCTGTGCGGGCTGCTCCTCCCGCTGCCCGAGACGAGCGTCGTGCCGCTCGGCCTCGTCGTGGCCGCCTCGCTCGCCGCGACGGTCCTGGTCCGCCTGGTGCTCCGACCGGACGCGCACCGTACCCTGTTGCGCACCCGCCGTGGCTTCGTCGCCCGTGGCTCGGCCGTGCTCGAGGCCGCTGCCGCCGTCCTCGCCGCGGCGGACGACCCGTCCGCACGACGCCGCACCCTGCGCCGCCTCCGTCGCAGCCGCGACCGGTACCACGAGATCGCGTTGACGGTTGACGGGATGCTCGCCGCGAGCGGGGTGGACGCCGACACCACGGCGGAGGAACTCCACCGGCTCGTGTTCGACACGCACTTCGCCGTCGACGAGCTCGGGCGCGGTGCTGGTGCCCTCGTCGAACACGGCGCGCCGTCGGACGTCCGGCACGCCGCGCTCCGTGCCGTCACGATCGTCCTGCGCCACGGCGGCGGGCACGGCGAGGACGCCGCGCAGACACTGCTCGCCCGCTACGGCATCACGGCGTCCGCCGGCGACCCCGACTCGCGCACGACGGCCGTCGTCCGTCGGATGGCCGCCGAGTTCACCGACCTGCAGGGCGCCGGGCTGCGGTGGCGCGAGCTCCGCGACGAACTGCCGCGCCGCGGCGACGGCGTCGCGTTGGCAGCGCCCTTCGTCACGCCCGTCGTCCTCGCCGGCGGCCGCCCGGCCGGAGCCGTGCCGGTGCTCGCCGACACCGTCGCCGACGGCCCCTGGCGCCGCTGGCGACTCTCCGTCTCGCTGCGCACCGCGGTGCACGCCGCGATCGCCGTCGCGATCGTCGAGCCCCTCGCGCTGCTGCTCGACGGCCCGCGGTTCTACTGGGGCGTGATCGGCGTGATGATCGTCCTCGCCGGCACGAACACCACGCACGAGCGGGTCCGCAAGGGCCTGCACCGTGCCGTCGGCACGGTCGTCGGCGGCGCCGTCGGCATCGTCCTCGTGCACGTCGTCGGCACGGCGCACCCCTGGTTCACGCTCGTGCTCGTCTGCGTCCTGCTCGCGGTCGGCACGTACGGCTTCGGCGGCGTCTACTCGGTCTGGGTCGCGTGCCTGGTCGTCGTCCTGTGCCAGGTGTACGCGTTCTCCGGCAGCTTCACCGACTCGCTCGTCCCGATCCGCCTCGCCGAGAACCTGCTCGGCGCCGCGGTCGCCGTGCTCGTGAGCGCCGTCGTCCTCCCGATCGCCACCCGGGCCGTCATCCGACGGGCCGTGCGCCGGCAGCTGACCGCCGTCCGGGCGTTCGTGCTCGCGCTGGTCGGGGTCGATGCGGACGCCGAGGCGGACGCGACCGTCGGTGCGGGCGCGAGCCGGGCCTCCCGGTCCGCCGAAACGGCCACCGACGCCGCCGCACCCGACCTGCGCGCACGATCGCGCGCCGTCGACGCGGCCACCTATCAACTGGACGCCGTCCTGCGCCCGATGGTGCGGTTCCCGACGGGCGGACCCGCCCGCGCGGACGCCAGGACCCGGACGTCCCTGCAGGCGGCGGCGACGTTCGCGCGCGAGGCGGCCGGGAGGCTCGGCTCGCCCCCGCAGGACCCGCCCGCCGCCCTGGTCGGTGCCGCCCACCGCCTCGCCGCGTCGATCGCGGACCTGGCCGACGGCATCGTGGCCGGGCCCCGGTCCGCCGCGCCGGCGCCGGTGTGGGCGCGGGTCGGCGACCAGCTCGACACGGCGGTGGGCGCGGCGGCGGGTGGTCCGGACCAGCAGACCGTCGAGGTCGCGGCGCACGCGCTGGGCCGCATCGACGAGGCGCTCGCGCTGCTGGCCGACCGACACCGGGCGACCGTGCTCGGCGAGACCGCCACGCGTTCGGCGGCCACCGGCGCACGGTGAGCCCGGCGATGTCGGTGGTCCCTGGCATCATCTCGGTGTGAGCAAGCAGGACGGAAGCAACCGGCTCGTCTCCGACGCACCGGTGGACGACGTCTCGGCGACCGTGCTGCACGTCGACATGGACGCCTTCTTCGCCTCCGTCGAACTGCTCGACCGACCCGACCTGGTGGGTCTTCCGGTCATCGTCGGCCACGACTCCGACCGCTCCGTGGTCACCGCTGCCACCTACGAAGCCCGTCGGTACGGCGTGAACTCGGCCATGCCGATGGCCATCGCGAAGCGCCGCTGCCCGAACGCGATCATCGTCGAGCCGCACTTCGAGAAGTACCGCGACCAGTCCGCCGCGGTGATGGCGGTCTTCGACCGGTTCACGCCGCGGGTCGAACGGCTCGGCATCGACGAAGCGTTCCTCGACGTCGCCGGCGCGCTCCGGCTGTACGGCACGCCGTGGGAGATCGGCCGGGCCATCCGGCGCACGGTCCACGCCGAGACGGGCCTGCACTGCTCGGTCGGTGCCGCGTCGACCAAGTTCGTGGCGAAGCTCGCATCGAGCCGGTCCAAGCCGGACGGGCTGCTCGTCGTGCCCGCGGCCGACACCATCGCGTTCCTGCACCCGCAGCCGGTCTCGGCGCTGTGGGGCGTGGGCGGCAAGACGCAGGAGACCCTCGAGCGCCGCGGCATCCGCACCGTCGGCGACCTCGCGAACACGCCCCTCGGGTCGCTCGTGTCCGCGCTCGGGCCAGCCGGTGGCCAGCGCCTGCACGACCTGTCCTGGGGGCGCGACCCACGCGTCGTCGACACCGGTGTGGGCGAGAAGTCCATCGGGCACGAGGTCACCTTCGGCCACGACCTGACCGAGCGGGACGACGTCGCGCGCGAGCTCCTGCGCCTCGCCGACAAGGTCGCCGTCCGCCTGCGCCACGCCGACGTGCAGGCCCGCACCGTCGCACTCAAGGTCCGCTACACCGACTTCACCACACTGACCCGGTCGCGCACCCTCGCCGAGCCCACCGACGTCGCCAAGCGGCTGCACCGCGAAGCCGTCGAGCTGTACGACGTGCTGCACCGACCGGGCAACCGGATCCGGCTCATCGGGGTCCGCGGCGAGAACCTCGTGCCGGCCGCCGCGAGCAACGCGCTCTGGGACGACGACGCGCCGTGGCGCGAGACCGAGACCACGGTCGACGCGGTCGCCGCGCGCTTCGGCGCAGGCGTGCTGCGACCGGCATCCCTGGTCCGCCGGACCCCCGACGGCCACGTCCCGCACGCCAGGCAGGACTGACGGTGGCGGTAGAATCAGGTCCAGTGAGCGCAGCGGAGTACGAACAGCAGCAGCCCGCCACGCTGTGGGCAGAGTCGGGGGACGACCACACGTCGTCGACGTCTTCGTCGTCGGTGTCCGCGCAGTCATCGGCGCACGCCGACGCCGTCGCACGGGACGAAGCCGACGCAGCCGCACTGGCCGAGGCAGCCGGCAACTCGGCCGTCCAGCACCTGTCGCCGGCGTTCCCGGACCGAGCCGCGTGGGGCACCGCGTCGAAGCTCCGGGCGTGGCAGGTCGAAGCCCTCACGAAGTACTTCGAGTCCGAGCCGCGTGACTTCCTGACGGCCGCGACACCCGGCGCCGGCAAGACGACGTTCGCGCTCCGACTGGCCACCGAGCTGCTGGCGCGCGGGACCGTCGACCGCATCGTGGTCGTCGCCCCCACCGAGCACCTGAAGCGGCAGTGGGCGGACTCCGCCGACCGCGTGGGCATCCGCATCGACCCGATGTTCAAGAACGGCGACGGCATGTTCGGCCGGCACTACCAGGGCGTCGCGATCACGTACGCCCAGGTCGGCATGAACCCCGAGGTGCACAAGAAGATCACCGAGGGCGGGCGCACCCTGGTCGTCCTCGACGAGGTCCACCACGGCGGCGACGCACTCACCTGGGGCGACGGCATCAGGGAAGCCTTCTCCGGTGCCACCCGACGGCTCTCGCTGTCCGGCACGCCGTTCCGGTCCGACACCGCGCCGATCCCGTTCGTCCAGTACGCCCCCGACGAGCAGGGCATCCGCACTTCGATCTCCGACTACAACTACGGCTACGGCCGGGCGCTCAAGGACGGCGTCGTCCGGCCGGTGCTGTTCATGGCCTACGCCGGCCAGATGCGCTGGAAGACCCGGATGGGCGACGAGATGTCGGCTTCCCTGGGCGAACAGGTCACGAAGGACATCACCGCGCAGGCCTGGCGCACCGCGCTGTCGCCCGAGGGTGAGTGGATGCCGGCCGTGCTGTCCGCCGCCGACAAGCGCCTGACCGAGGTGCGCCGTGGCGTGCCCGACGCCGGTGGTCTGGTCATCGCGACGGACACCACCACGGCCCGCGCCTACGCCCGGATCCTGCAGCAGATCACAGGGGAACGGCCGACGGTCGTCCTGTCCGACGAAGCCGCCGGGTCCAGCCGGATCAGCGCGTTCGCCGACGACACCTCGCGGTGGATGGTCGCCGTGCGCATGGTGTCCGAGGGCGTCGACGTCCCACGGCTCTGCGTCGGCGTGTACGCCACGAGCGCGAGCACCCCGCTGTTCTTCGCCCAGGTGATCGGCCGCTTCGTGCGTGCTCGGCGCCGTGGCGAGACCGCCTCGGTGTTCCTGCCGAGCGTGCCCGGACTGATGGCACTGGCGGCGACGCTCGAGCTCGAACGCGACCACGCCCTCGACCGTCCGAAGGACGCCGAAGACGGCATGTACAACCCCGAAGACGCGATGGTGGCCGAGGCCAACAAGGAAGACCGCGCGTCCGAGAGCCTGCTCGAGGTCCAGCCGTTCGAGGCGCTCGACTCGCAGGCGTCGTTCGACCGTGTCCTCTACGACGGCGGCGAGTTCGGCACCGGCGGCGAGGTCGGGTCGCTCGAGGAACTCGACTTCATCGGCATCCCGGGGCTCCTCGAACCCGACCAGGTGCTCGACCTGCTCCGGGCGCGCCAGGCGACCCAGGCGAAGCGCTCCAAGGGCCGGGCGGTCAAGGACGGCCAACCGAAGGCCGCCGAGCCCGAGAACCGCCCGATGTACATGACCATCAAGGAGCAGCGGACCGAGCTCGCGCGCCTCGTGTCGATCTGGTCCCGGCACTCCAACGAGCCGCACGGCTCCATCCACGCCGAGCTCCGGCGCATCAGCGGTGGGCCGGCCGTGGCGCAGGCGAGCATCGAGCAGATCCAGAAGCGCATCGACGTCCTGCGCTCCCGCATCGGCGGGCGCCGGTGATGGGTCCGGTCCGGGCGGTCCGCCCGTGATCGAGTCCGTCGACGACCGCACCTGGTACGTCAAGCGCGACGCGGAGTCCTCTCCCGAGGCGATCATCGACCGGTTCGGTGGTGGGTACCGGTTGCGACGGTTCTCGCTGACCGAGTCCCGACGCACCCCGCACGGGGTCTACATGGGTCTCGACCTCGCTGAGACGGCCTGGTGGCGACTCCGAGAGCGCTGATTCGCTCAGGAAGTGCGGCGTTCATGACGTTGACGGCCCGTATCCGGTAGACCGGAGGAATGGCAGACTCGATCCCTCACGTCCTCGTCCTCGGCGGCGGCTCCGCTGGCTACAGCACCGTCAAGCAGCTGCAGAAGCACGCCGCGACCGTGCCCATGCGCATCACGCTCGTGGACCAGAACACCTACTACACGTACCTGCCGTTCCTGCCCGAGGTCGCCGGCGGCCACATCGCCCCGAAGGACGTGACCGTCGAGCTGCGCCGTGCGCTCCGCAAGACCCGCGTCATCCAGGGCAAGGTCACCGGCATCTCGTCGAAGGACAAGACCGTCTCGATCGCGACCGCCGGTGGCGACGACCGCACGCTCGGCTACGACCAGCTCGTCGTCGCACTCGGCTCGGTCACCCGCACCTTCCCGACCCCCGGGCTCGAGGAGTACGGCGTCGGCTTCAAGAGCGTGGAAGAGGCCGCCTACGTGCGCGCCAAGCTCCTCGACAACATCGCCAAGGCCGCTGCCACCCGTGACGAGGACGAGCGTCGTCGTCTGCTGACCAGCGTCTTCGTCGGCGGTGGCTACACCGGCGTCGAGGCGATCGGCGAACTGTTCGACGTCTCGCAGGCAGCCATCAAGACCTACCCGTCGCTCGCGGGGGAGCAGCCCCGCTGGATCCTCATCGACGCGCTCGACCGTGTCGCGCCCGAGGTCGGCCCGGAGCTGTCCAAGTGGACGCTCGAGTCGCTCCGCGCCCGCGGCATCGACGTGCGCCTGAAGACCACCATGCCGAGCGCCGAGGGCGGCATCGTCAAGCTCTCCGACGGCGACGAGATCCCCACCGGGCTGCTCGTCTGGACCGCCGGCGTGAAGCCGAACCCGCTGCTCGACGCCTCCGACCTGCCCCGCGGACCGAAGGGGCACCTCGCCGCCAACGCGAAGCTCCAGGTCGAGGCCGAGGACACGCACGAAGTGGTCCCCGGTGTCTGGGGTCTCGGCGACGTCGCACAGGTGCCCGACCTGACCGCCGACAAGCAGCCGGCGTTCTACCCGCCGAACGCGCAGAACGCCGTCCGTCAGGCCGTCGTCGCGGCGGACAACGTCGTCGCGACGATCACCGGCAAGCCCCTCGAGGAGTACCGCCACCCCTCGATCGGCACGGTCGCCTCGTACGGTGTCGCCAAGGGTGCCGCCAACATCAAGGGCATCAAGATGACGAACCTGCTCGCCTGGCTCGCCCACCGCGCGTACCACGTGTACGCGATGCCGACGCTGAACCGCAAGGCGCGCATCGTCATCGGTTGGGTCACCGGTGCCGTCTCGGGCCGCGACGCGACCTCGCTCATCAAGGAGACGGACCCGCGCCGCAACTTCGTCGAGGCGTCGAAGTCCTAGACGCGACCACCTGACGGACGGGAGGCGCGGTGCCAGCTGGTACCGCGCCTCCCGTCGTCCGTGCGTGCGCCACCTTGCTCGCTGCCGGATGCGTGCGCATCTTCCGACGCTCCACTTGTCGATCGACGCGTGCTCCGTCGGAAGATGCGCACGCATGGGCCGTGAGCGCAGCGAACTGGCCGTGCGCCCACCCCTGGCCGTGAGCGCAGCGAACTGGCGGGCGGTGGCCGTGAGCGCAGCGAACTGGCGGGCGGTGGCCGTGAGCGCAGCGAACTGGCCGAGGCGGCGACGCCCTGAGCGCAGCGATGGCGGCACTCGCCGGGAGACGCAACAGAAAATGCCCCCGGACCGAAAGGTCAGGGGGCATTGCATGTTTCTGTGTCCGAAGGGGGACTTGAACCCCCACGCCCTAATACGGGCACTAGCACCTCAAGCTAGCGCGTCTACCAATTCCGCCATCCGGACTGGATGTGTGGCGATTTCCCCGGGTTTCCCCGGCGTCCCTGCCGAGAGAAAACACTAGCACGGGTCTGAACGCCCGATGAACACGTCCGCGCATCCCGGGCGCGTCCAGAGGGCTGAGTTCCGGGCGCGTCCCGCGGCGTCACCGGGCCGGGGCGCGTCGGTGCGGACCGATACCGTGGTGGCATGACGAACCCGGAGCCGACCGCGACCGAGCTCGAGGCCACCGCGGCGATCGCGCGCGACCTCATCCGCATCGACACCACGAACTGGGGCGAGGGGAAGTCGCGCGGCGAGACCGAGGCGGCGCACTACGTCGAGGACAAGTTGCGCGGGCTGGGCCTCGAGCCGCAGCTGTTCGAGTCCGAGCCGGATCGTGTGAGCGTCGTCGCGCGGGTGCCCGGCCGCGATCGTGACAAGCCGGCCCTGGTGGTGCACGGGCACCTCGACGTCGTGCCGGCCGATCCGGCGAACTGGTCGGTCGACCCCTTCGGCGGTGTCGTCAAGGACGGCTCGCTGTGGGGGCGGGGCGCCGTCGACATGAAGAACATGGACGCGATGATGCTCACGTCGCTGTCGGACGTCATCGCGGCGCAGGGGGCTCCCGAGCGCGACTTGGTGATCGCGTACTTCGCCGACGAGGAAGCCGGGGGAGTCCTCGGCTCGCACCACGTCGTCGAGCACCACCCCGAGGTCTTCGCCGGGGCCAGCGCCGCCATCAGCGAGGTGGGCGGGTACTCGATCACCCTCGGCGACCGTCGTGCCTACCTGCTGCAGACGGGCGAGAAGGCGCTGATGTGGATCAAGCTCGTCGCCCGCGGCACGGCTGCGCACGGTTCGCACGTCATCCGCGACAACGCCGTGACGAAGCTCGCCGCGGCGGTCGCCCGGATCGGCAGCGAGGAGTGGCCGGTGCGCCTGTCGGCGACGACGGACGCGATGGTCGCCGAGGTCGCTCGGTTCCTGGGCGTCGACCCGACCGTGACGGGCCCGGACGAGGTCGCGCTCGCCACCGGTTCGGCCTCGCGGTTCATCCACGCCGCACTGCACACCACGACGAACCCGACGGTCCTGACCGCGGGCTACAAGCACAACGTGATCCCGGACACGGCCGAGGCGCTCGTCGACATCCGGTGCCTGCCGGGAGACGAGGAGTCGGTGCTGGCTCGTGTGCGGGAGCTCGCCGGGGACGAGGTCGAGGTCGTGATGTCCTTCCGCGACATCGGCCTCGAGCAGGACTTCGGCGGACCACTCGTCGACGCCGTCCGCGACGTCCTCGGCCGCCACGACCCGGGAGCCCCGGTGCTGCCGTACCTGCTGTCCGGCGGCACGGACAACAAGGCGCTGTCGACGCTCGGGATCGCCGGGTACGGCTTCGTGCCGCTGCAGCTGCCCGCCGGCGTGGACTTCCCGGCGATGTTCCACGGTGTCGACGAGCGGGTGCCGCTCGACTCGCTGGCCTTCGGTCGGCGTGTTCTCGGGGACCTCCTGGCCACGTACTGATATTGTTCATGGTCGCCTGCGTGGCGGTGTCCTGACCGACCTCCCCCGAAAGGCCCGTGCGTGCACATCCTCGAGGCGATCTTCCTCGGCTTCGTCCAGGGGCTCACCGAGTTCCTGCCGGTGTCCTCCAGCGCGCACCTGCGCATCGTCGGGCTGTTCCTGCCCGACGCGAAGGACCCGGGCGCGGCCTTCACCGCGGTGACGCAGCTCGGCACCGAGACCGCGGTGCTCATCTACTTCTGGAAGGACATCACCCGGATCATCGGGCGGTGGTTCCGCTCCGTGTTCCGGCGCGACGTCCCGAAGGGCGACCCCGACGTGCGACTCGGGTGGCTCGTGATCCTCGGCACCATCCCGATCGGCATCGCCGGGCTCCTGCTGAAGGACTCCATCGAGACCACGTTCCGCTCGCTCTGGATCGTCGCGATCGTGCTCATCGTCTTCGGCATCGTGCTCGGTGTGCTCGACGTCGTCGGCCGCAAGGAGCGTCGGATCGAGCACATGACCTTCGGTGGCGGCATCCTGATCGGGCTCGCGCAGGTGCTCGCACTCGTCCCCGGGGTCTCCCGTTCCGGTGCGACCGTGTCGATGGGGCTCGCGCTCGGGTACACGCGGCCGGCCGCGGCGCGGTTCGCGTTCCTGCTGGCCGTCCCCGCGGTGTTCCTGTCCGGTCTGTACGAGGCCGCGACGAGCCTCGGTGACCACGGAGCGCCGTTCGGACTCGCCGACACGCTCATCGCGACGGTGGTGGCGTTCGTCGTCGGGTTCGTGGTGATCGCGGCGTTCATGAACTACATCAGCAAGCGCAGCTTCATGCCGTTCGTCGTGTACCGCATCGCACTCGGTATCGTTCTCGTCGTGTTGTTGTCGCTCGGAGTGATCCAGCCGTGAGGGCCTGGCAGGCCCCGTCCGTCCCCGACGTCCCCGGCGCAGCGCCGCGGCCCGTCGTGCACGACACCGCCACCGGCAAGCCGGTCGACCCGACGCAGGGCGAGGAGCGCGCTGCGCTGTACGTCTGCGGGATCACCCCGTACGACGCCACCCACCTCGGGCACGCGGCGACCTACCTGGCGTTCGACACGCTCGGCCGCGCGTGGCGCGACGCCGGCCTCGACGTCGAGTACGCGCAGAACGTCACCGACGTCGACGACCCGCTGCTCGAGCGCGCCACCCGCGACGGCGTCGACTGGCGCGAGCTCGCCGCGTCGCAGATCGACCTGTTCCGTCGCGACATGGAGTCGCTGCGGATCCTGCCGCCCGACGACTTCGTGGCCGTCACCGACGAGGTCGACCGCGTCGCCGAGGCCGTTGCGTTCCTGCAGGAGACCGGCTCCGCCTACGAGGTCCCCACCCCGGACGCCGAGGGCGACGACCTGTACTTCGACGTGAACCACCCCACCGACGCGTGGTCGCTCGGCGACGAGAGCGGCCTGGACCGCGAGACCATGCTCACGCTCGCTGCCGAGCGCGGCGGCGACCCGGAGCGACCCGGCAAGCGCGACCCGCTCGACCCGCTGCTCTGGCGTGCGGCCCGCGACGGTGAGCCGAGCTGGGACTCCGAGATCGGCCCCGGCCGGCCCGGCTGGCACATCGAGTGCAGCGTCATCGCCGGCGACCGCCTCGGCCTGCCGATCAGCGTGCAGGGTGGTGGCAGTGACCTCGTCTTCCCGCACCACGAGATGAGCGCAGGACACGCAGCGGCCCTGGCGCACCAGCCCCTGGCGCATGCGTTCGTGCACACCGGGATGATCGCCTACCAGGGCACGAAGATCTCGAAGTCGCTCGGCAACCTCGTCACCGTGCGGGGGCTGCTCGACGACGGCGCGGACCCCCGCGCGATCCGGCTCGCCCTGCTGTCGCACAAGTACTCCGACGACTGGGAGTGGTTCGACGCCGAGCTCACGAGTGCCACGACGCGCCTGGCGACCTGGGACGCCTGGGCATCGGGTGCATCCGCCGGGCACGCCGACGACGCGGCCGACGTGGCGTCCCGGATCCGGGCGCGGGTGTCCGACGACCTCGACACGCCGGGTGCGGTCGCCGCGGTCGACACTGCGATCGCCGGGGGCACTGCGTGCACGCCGGAGCTCGCCGACCTGATCGACGCGCTGCTCGGCATCCGTCTGGCCTGAGCCCGGGCCGGCGGCGTCGTTGTCGGCCTGCGTCGACAGGTGACGACACGTCGTGTGCCGGTCGCCGTTCGGTCAGGAACTGTCGCCTGAGCGAGCGGCAACCGACAATTCGCGACCACCCTGCGGAGGTGAGCGGGGTGCCGTGACCGTTCGCGCCCCCGGACTGGAGGCCCGTGGCGGACCCCCCCCGTGCCTCCCGTCCGCCGTGCGGTCGAAACGCGTCACGTGCGTGCCGGCGACAGGTCACGAACTGTCGCCGAGGCTGGCGGCAGCCGACAGCCCGCGACCTCTCGGCGGAACCGAGCGGGGTGTCGGCTACTGCTGCGGGGGCCGCCAGGGCCCCTCGCCACCAGCGGTGCCGCCGTCCTTGCCGTCCTTGTGCTCGCGGCGCCGCAGGTACTGCTCGAACTCCTGCGCGATCGCGTCGCCCGAGGCCTCGGGGGAGTCGACGGTGTCGCGGGCCTGCTCGAGCTGCCCGATGTACGAGGCCATGTCCTCGTCGTCGGCGGCGAGGGCGTCGATGCCGTCCTCCCACTCGGTGGCGTCGTCGAGCAGGGTGCCACGGGGCACGGTGACGTCGGTGAGCTCCTCGATCTTGTCGAGCAGCGAGAGGGTGGCCTTGGGGGACGGCGAGTTGTGCACGTAGTGCGGGACCGAGGCCCAGAGCGACAGCGTGGTCAGCCCGGCCTTGTCCATCGCGTCGGCCAGGACGCCGAGGATGCCGGTCGGACCCTCGTACGAGGACTTGTCGACGTCGAACGCGGTGCGGACGCCGGCGTTCTCGCTCGAGACGAAGACCGAGATCGGCCGGGTGTGCGGGACGTCGGCCAGCATCGCGCCGACGAAGACGACGGCGTCGATCGAGTACACGTCGGCGAGGTCGATGATCTCGGCGCAGAAGCCGCGCCAGGTGCGCGAGGGCTCCGGACCGACGAGGACGAACACGTCGCGGTCGGTCGGGGAGCCGGTGGCGCCGATGACCGGACGGCCCTCGGCCCCGGGGCCGTGCAGCACGATGCGGGGCCACTGCACCCCGCGGGCGCCGGTCTCGTCGGATCCCATGGTCGGACGGTTGAACTGGTAGTCGACGTACCGCTCCCCGTCGAGCTCGCGCAGCTCGTCGAGCCCGAGGGACTCGACGATGCGGCGGGCGAGTCCGCTCGCGGCTTCGCCGGCGTCGTTCCAGCCCTCGAAGGCGACGACGAGCAACCGGCCGTCGCTGAAGGGGGAGTGCTGTGGCACGGAGCGGACCTCCTGGTGGTGGAGCGGAGCGGGGCGGGCACGACGAGGCACCCGGCCGGACACGATGCAGGCATCCACTGTAGGCCCCGGTGACGCCCGCGGGCATGCCCGTCCGCGCCCAGCGGAACGGCCAGGCCGCCCGCGCCCGCGCCGCGCCCGCCGTGTGCGCGGCCCGCGCCCGCCGTGTGCACGGCCCCGGTAGACTCGTCGCCCGTGACCGCGCATCCTCCTGCCCTCGTCCCGCCCGCAGCCGTGCTGTGGGACATGGACGGCACGATCATCGACACCGAGCCGATCTGGCAGCGCTCCCAGGTCGACCTGACGAACCGCTACGGCGCCGAGTGGACCCACGAGGACGGCCTGTCCCTGGTCGGCTCCGGCCTCGAGCGCTCCGGCGAGCTCCTGCGCGCCAAGGGCGTCGACATGGAGGTCGAGGAGATCATCCAGTGGATGACCGACTACGTGATGGAGCACCTGCGCGCAGGTGAGCTGCCGTGGCGCCCGGGTGCCCGCGAACTCGTCGAGGAGCTCCACGCCCGCGGCATCCCCACCGCGCTGGTGACGATGTCCCGCCGCAAGATGGCACTCGTCGCCGCCGAGGCACTGGGCGAGCGCGGGTTCCGCGTCGTCGTGGCCGGTGACGACGTCGACCGTCCGAAGCCGTACCCGGACGCCTACCTCTCCGCCGCCGCCCAGCTCGGCGTCGAGCCGACCGCGTGCGTCGCGGTCGAGGACTCCGCCACCGGCGTCGCCTCGGCCGTCGCCTCCGGCGCCGTCACGGTCGCCGTGGAGCACATCGTCCCGCTGTCCGAGATCGCCGGCGGTGACGTGCACCTGACCACCCTGTCGGGTGTCGACGTCGACCGCCTGGTCGAGTTGACGGGGCCGGCGCTGGCCGCGCGCGCTGCCGTGACGGGAGGCCCGGCTCCTGACCCGGCGCACGCTGCGGACACCGAGGGAGTCACCCGATGAGCCACACCGACGACCCGACAGCGGCCCTGCCGCACACCGCCGGTGGTGCACCCCACACGCCGCCGCGTGGCCCGTTCCGGGCCGGCGACCGCGTGCAGCTCACCGGCCCGAAGGGCAAGCTCACGACGCTGTCCCTCGAGACCGCCGGCGAGTACCACACGCACCGCGGAGTGCTCCGGCACGACGACGTCATCGGCCAGCCCGACGGCTCGGTGATCCGTGCCAGCACGGGCGACGAGTACCTGGCGCTCCGTCCGCTGCTCAACGACTACGTGATGTCGATGCCGCGTGGTGCCGCCATCGTCTACCCGAAGGACGCCGCCCAGATCGTGGCGTTCGCGGACGTCTTCCCGGGCGCCCGGGTGGTCGAGGCCGGCGTCGGTTCCGGTGCCCTCTCCCTGTTCCTGTTGCGGGCGATCGGTCCGACGGGGCAGCTGCAGTCCTTCGAGCGTCGCGAGGAGTTCGCCGCGATCGCACAGGGCAACGTCGGCACGTTCCTCGGCGCCGTCCCGGACAACTGGTCGGTGACCGTCGGCGACCTGGTCGAGGAGCTGCCCGGCGCCGTCGACGAGCAGAGCGTCGACCGCGTGGTCCTCGACATGCTCGCGCCGTGGGAGTGCGTCGACGCCGCAGCCGACGCCCTCGTGCCCGGCGGGCTCATCGTCTGCTACGTCGCGACCGTCACCCAGCTGTCCCGCACGGCCGAGGCCCTGCGCGACACCGGCCGCTTCACCGACCCGATGCCGAGCGAGACCCTGGTGCGCACCTGGCACGTCGAGGGGCTCGCCGTCCGACCGGACCACCGCATGGTCGGGCACACCGGGTTCCTCATCACGGCCCGTCGTCTCGCTGACGGCACCGTCCTGCCGAACCTGAAGCGCCGCGCGGGCAAGGTCGAGTTCTCCGACGAGGACATCGAGGCCTGGACCCCCGGCGCCGTGGGCGAGCGCGCGACGAGCGACAAGAAGCTCCGCAAGGTCGCACGGCAGTCGGCGGCGCAGGCCCGCAAGGTCGCCGCTGCCGAGGCCGGGTCCGCAGCCGCCGCTGCCGAGGGGTCCGAGCCGGTCAGCGACGCGTCCGAGCCGACCGACGGCGAACGGTAGGCTGACGGACGTGCCCGTCCTGCATCGAACGGAAAGAGGGTCCGTGCGCACCATCCCCGCACTCCTGGTCACCATCGGTCTCGTGGCGTCGCTCACGGCGTGCGCCTCGAACGGCGCCGGCACCACCCCCTCGAGCTGCGCCGCACCCGGTGCGGCCTCCGAAGCGGTGACCGCCACCGGCGCGTTCGGCAAGGAGCCGAAGGTGTCGATCCCGAGCGGACTCACCACGAAGGGCACGCAGGTCTCCGTCCTGAAGCAGGGCGACGGCCGCACGATCGACGACGGCACCCCCGTCCTGATCGAGTACACGCTCGTCGACGGCGCCACCGGCGAGGTCGCGCAGACCAGCGGGTACTCCGGGCAGACGGCTCCGATCACCGCCGGTGCGAGCAACTACGGCGCCCTCGGCGAGTCGCTCGAGTGCGCGCAGGTCGGCGACCGCCTGGCCGTCGCGCTGCCGAAGAGCGCCCTGAGCAGCTCGGACACCAGCGCGACCACCGACAGCGGCTCGTCGACGAAGACCGAGGACGCCGTCATCGCCGTCATCGACGTCAAGCGGGCCTTCGACGCCCGCGCGACCGGCACTCCGCAGCTCGCCGGCGACAAGATGCCCGCCGTCGTGCTCGCACCGTCCGGTGCACCCGGCATCACGATCCCGTCGTGGAACGCGCCGAAGTCGAACGAGACGCACCTGCTCCGCAAGGGGTCCGGTCGCGTGCTCACCGCCAAGGACACCGCGGTCATCAAGTACACCGCCGTGACGTGGGGCGCTGACCCGTCCGTGGCCGGCTCCAGCTGGACCGACGGCTCGGGTGCGCAGACCGTGCCGCTCACCAAGGGGCAGGTCGACGAGGGCGTTCGCAACGCCATCGTCGGGCACCACGTCGGCGACCAGGTCCTGGCCGTCGTGAACCAGCAGGGCACCGCCTACGCGTACGTCATCGACGTGCTCGGAGCGATGTCGAGCTGACGCTTCCACACCGTCCACCGACCGCGGCGCGGGTGCACTCCGGTGCACCCGCGCTGCCGTAGGATCGCCTCGTGCCAGCGACCCGTGTGCCCCGTGTGCCCGCAGAGGAGCGGCTGTTCAGCCTCGTGCTCGCGCTGCTCTCGACGGAGTCCGGGCTGACCAAGGCGGAGATCCTGACCAACGTGCAGGGCTACCGCCAGCGGTTCACGCCGGGTGGGGACAACGCCTCGCTCGAGCGGCAGTTCGAGCGAGACAAGGACGACGTCCGCGAGCTCGGCATCCCGCTCGAGACCATCGAGACGCCGGGTGCCGCCGGCAACAACCAGACGCTGCGCTACCGGATCCCGAAGGGCGAGTACGACCTGCCCGTCGACGTCCGCTTCACCCCGGACGAGTCCGCCCTGCTGTCGCTGGCCGCCATGGCCTGGCGCGAAGGCGCCCTGTCCGCTGACTCACGTCGCGGGCTGCTGAAGGTGCGGTCCGCGGGCTCGGAGGACGACGAC
Source organism: Curtobacterium sp. PhB146 (assembly GCF_004342995.1). Classification (NCBI taxonomy): domain Bacteria; kingdom Bacillati; phylum Actinomycetota; class Actinomycetes; order Micrococcales; family Microbacteriaceae; genus Curtobacterium; species Curtobacterium sp. PhB146. Next base: position 412,313 of record NZ_SMBN01000003.1, read on the forward strand.
GGCGCACTCCAGCTCGGCGTCGACGCGTACGCCCCGCGACTCCGGGCCCGCGACGCAGCGTTCGAGCCGCTCCGCTCCGCCCTCGACCGCGGTGCCGCCGTCCGGTTCGACTACATCACCCCGGGCCAGCACGAGGCCCGTCGTCGCGAGCTCGCCCCGCTCGCCCTGGTGCAGCACGGCGGCCGCTGGATGCTCGCCGCCCACGAGTTCGCCACGGACTCGGACAAGAACTACCTGCTCTCACGCATCGTCGGACCCGTCACGCAGTACGACGTCGGGCAGCACACCGCCCCGGTGGGCGCGGGGGAGCGCACGCTCGCCGAGCTCGAACGGATCTGGTCCGCCCGCACGGCGCGCATCGCGGTGACCCCCGGCTCCGACGCCGAGCGGCGGCTCGCCCGCCGTCGTGACACCGAGACCGACGCCGACGGCGCACTCGTGCTGCACCACGTCGACCCGCAGATCCTGGCCGAGGAACTCGCGGCGTTCGGACCCGAGGTCCGGGTGCTCGAGCCGGAGGACCTGCGGCTGCGCGTGGTCGAGCGGCTCCGTGCGCTCGTGCGCGACCACAGCGACGGAGAGGAGTCCGCCCGTGGCTGACGCCCAACCCCTGCAGGCGCAGGACAAGCTCGCCTTCCTGCTCGCCCTGGTGCCGTACCTGATCGACCGCGAGCGTGTCTCGGTGGCCGAGGCCGCGCGCCACTTCGGTGTCCCCGAGGCCCGCATCCGTCGAGCCGTGGAGCTCATCGCGGTGTCGGGGGTCCCCGGCGAGACGATGCAGTACCAGCACGGCGACCTGTTCGACATCGCCTGGGACGACTTCGACCAGAACGAGATGATCGTCCTGACGAACCTCGTCGCCATCGACGACTCGCCACGACTGTCCGCGCGAGAAGCTTCGGCGCTCATCGCCGGGCTGCAGTACCTCTCCGCGCTGCCCGAGGCCGCTGACCGCGATGCCATCCGAGCACTCATGGCGAAGCTGTCGCGCGGTGCTGGCGGTGCCGCGTCGACGGTCGCGGTCGGGCAGGACCTGCACGACGTCGCGCTCGCCACGATCCGTCGTGCGATGGCCGGCGGCCGCGGGTTGTCCTTCGAGTACGCCGGTCCGCGCACCCAGGGCGGCACCCGTCGGGTCGACCCGCTCCGGGTCGAGTCGATCGACACGGACTGGTACCTCCGCGCCTGGGACCTCGACCGGCAGGCGCTCCGGACCTTCCGCCTCGACCGGATGTCCGGTGCACGCGTGGACGACCGTGCGGTGGAGAAGTCGGCCGACCAGGTGGTGATCCCGGACACGCTGTTCCAGCAGTCGGCAGAGGACGTCATCGTCACCGTCGAGCTCGACTCGTCGTCGCTGCCGCTCGTGGCCGACTTCCTCGCCGACACCGCGGACGCCCCTGACGCCGAGGCACGCGTGCGGATCCGGCTCGCGGCGTCGAACGGCTTCGACGGCGTGGTCCGGCTCGTCGCGGGGCTGCCCGGCCGTGCCGTGGTGCTCGACCCGCCTGCCGCGCGGGACGCGGTGCGGGACTTCGCCGCCGCCGCCCTCGCCGCCGGCTGACGTCGCAACCCCGCCGCCGGCTGACGTCGCAACCCCGCCGCCGACCGCTCCTGCATGTGCGTTCGCACGGAGCGCGCCGAACTGTCGGTCCCCACCCCGTAGGATCGACCCATGGCTTCGACGACCGCGCGCGGGCGAGCGAGGCGGCAAGGGCGCCGTGACAACGACGCCGAAGGCCGCATGTCGCTCGGGCAGCACCTCATCGAGCTGCGCAACCGCCTGTTCCGCGCAGTGATCGCCGTGGTCATCGCCGCGGTCGGTGGATGGTTCCTGACCCCGTTCGTGCTGGACTCGCTCCGGGCACCGGTGGCCGAGCTCGCCAAGGTCGGCGGACACACGGCCGAGCTGAACTTCCCGATGATCACGGGTGCGTTCGACCTCAAGCTGCAGATCGCGATCACGATCGGCATCGTCATCGCCAGCCCGGTCTGGCTCTACCAGATCTGGGCGTTCATCGTGCCCGCCCTGGTGCGGCGCGAGAAGCAGTACGTGTGGGGCTTCCTCGGCACCGCGATCCCGCTGTTCTTCGCCGGGTGCTACTTCGGGTGGTACATCCTGCCCCACGTCGTCGGCATCCTCGGCAGCTTCGTGTCGAGCCAGGACACCTCGATCGTCGACGCGAAGGCGTACTACGACTTCGTCATCAAGCTCATCGTCGCGGTCGGCATCGCGTTCGTGCTGCCGGTCTTCATCGTGCTGCTGAACTTCGTCGGTGTCCTGTCGGCGGCGGCGATCATCAAGTCCTGGCGCATCGCGATCCTGTGCATCCTGGTCTTCTGCGCGATCGTCACGCCGAGCGCCGACGTCATCTCGATGTTCCTGCTGGCCGTCCCGATGGTGGTGCTCTACATCGCCGCGTGCGTCGTGGCCTGGTTCCACGACCGCAGGGTGGCGAAGAAGCAGGCCAAGCTCGACGAAGAGTACGGCCTGTGACGGGCGCGGACCTCAGCGCGGCCGAGCGCTTCGCCGCCGCCAAGGTCCGGAACCGCTCCCGCAACCTGGAGCTGTTCCGCGCCGACCTGCGCTTCGACCTCGACCCGTTCCAGTTCGCCGCGTGCGACGCGCTCGACCAGGGCCGCAGCGTCCTCGTGGCCGCGCCGACCGGTGCGGGCAAGACGATCGTCGCCGAGTTCGCGATCTGGCTGGCGATGCGGCAGCCGACGGCGAAGGTGTTCTACACGACGCCGATGAAGGCCCTGAGCAACCAGAAGTACGCCGAGCTGGTCGAGGTCTACGGCGAGTCCGAGGTGGGCCTGCTCACCGGTGACACGAACGTGAACCCGCGGGCGCGGGTCGTCGTGATGACGACCGAGGTCCTGCGGAACATGATCTACGCCGACTCCGACCTGCTCGACGACCTGGCCTGGGTCGTCCTCGACGAGGTCCACTACCTGGCCGACCGGTTCCGCGGTGCGGTGTGGGAAGAAGTGATCCTGCACCTGCCGACCGAGGTCCGGCTGGTCTCGCTCAGCGCCACGGTCTCCAACGCCGAGGAGTTCGGCGACTGGCTGCAGACGGTCCGCGGCGACACCGACGTCATCGTGTCGGAAGACCGCCCGGTCCCGCTCGAGCAGCACGTCCTGGTCGGTTCGAAGATGGTCGACCTGTTCGACTCCAGCGGTGCGGCGGCGACGAACCGCGTCAACCCGGAACTGCTCCGCATGGTCGGTGGTGCCTCGCGCAGCGAACGGCACGGCGGCGGCCACCGTGGCGGACGAGGGCGTGGGGGATACCACGACCGCCGTGGGCCGCGCACCGAGAAACTGCACCGCGAACGCATCGCGCACATGCTCGACGAGCGGATGCTGCTGCCCGCGATCTTCTTCGTGTTCAGCCGCGCCGGGTGCGACCAGGGCGTCCGCAACGTCCTGCGCTCCGGCCTGTCGCTCACCACGGTCCCGGAGCGCAACGAGATCCGCGAGACCGCGGAGTACCACTGCCGCACCCTGCCGGACGAGGACCTCGCCGTCCTCGGCTACTGGGAGTTCCTCGAGGGCCTGGAGCGCGGTGTCGCCGCGCACCACGCCGGCATGCTCCCCGCGTTCAAGGAGGTGGTCGAGAACCTCTTCCAGCGCAAGCTGCTCAAGGTGGTGTTCGCCACCGAGACCCTCGCGCTCGGTGTGAACATGCCCGCACGCACGGTGGTGCTCGAGAAGCTCGAGAAGTTCAACGGCGAGGCCCGTGTCCCGATCACCCCGGGGGAGTACACCCAGCTCACCGGGCGTGCCGGGCGCCGTGGCATCGACGTCGAGGGGCACTCGGTCATCCAGTGGACCGACGGCCTCGACCCCCAGGCCGTCGCCTCGCTCGCCAGCCGACGCACCTACCCGCTGAACTCGTCGTTCAAGCCGACCTACAACATGGCCGTCAACCTGATCGACCAGTTCGGGCGGCAGCGCACGCGTGAGGTCCTCGAGACCTCGTTCGCGCAGTTCCAGGCCGACCGGTCCGTGGTCGACCTGGCCCGCAAGGTCCGCTCGCAGCAGGAGTCCCTCGAGGGCTACCGCGAGGCCATGCAGTGCCACCTCGGCGACTTCACCGAGTACTCGACGCTCCGCCGCGAGCTCTCCGACCTCGAGCGCACGAACGTGCCCGGTGGGCGCGAGGCCTCGCACGGCGCACGGCAGGAACGGCAGGCCGCGATCACGGCGGTCCGTCGCCAGATGCAGCGGCACCCGTGCCACGCCTGCCCCGACCGCGAGGCGCACGCTCGATGGGCGGAGCGTTGGTGGAAGCTCAAGCGCGTCAACGACAAGCTGCTCCAGCAGATCCGGTCCCGCACCGGTGCCGTGGCGACCACGTTCGACCGGGTCACCGACGTGCTCCTGCAGCTCGGCTACCTCGTCGACGCCGGCAACGGCGAGGCCACCGTGGCCGCTGGTGGTCGCCGCCTGCAGCGCATCTACGGTGACCGCGACCTGCTCGTCGCCGAGTGCCTCGAGGCGGGCGTCTGGAAGGACCTCACCCCGGCGCAGCTCGCCGCGATGGCCGCCACGATCATCTACCAGCCCCGCCGCGACGACGCCCCCGGCACCGAGCACGCACTGCCGCGCGGCGCGTTCCGTCCGGCGCTCGACGAGACCCTGACGATCTGGTCGCGCCTCGACGACATCGAGCGCGACGCCCGTCTGGCCGGGTCGGTGCCGCCCACTCCGGCGATGGCGGTCGGCATGTTCCGCTGGGCCTCCGGCTCGGCCCTCGACGACGTCCTGCGCACCCTCGACCTGCCCGCCGGCGACTTCGTCCGCTGGTCGAAGCAGGTCATCGACCTGCTCGACCAGATCCGGAACGCCGGTGACGACGACCTCGCCCAGACCGCCCGACGTGCGACCGACGCGGTGCGCCGCGGCATCGTCGCCTACGCCGCGGTCTGACAGGAGGCACGGTGCGGGTTCCGGAGACCGGTGTGCGCGGGGTGCCCGCGCGCGTGGGCCGCGGTGCGGTCGCGGACGGCCCGTTCGCGGCGCTCCCGCTCGGCAGCGCGCTGCCCCTGGCCGTCATCGGCGGGCTGCTCTTCGCGCTCGCGTTCCCGTCACCCGGCTGGTGGTTCCTGGCCTTCCCGGCGCTCGCGTGCATGCTGCTCGCCGCGATGGGCCAGCGTGCCCGCAGGGCCGCGTGGCTCGGCTACGTGGCCGGTGCCGCGTTCTGGATCCCGGCCATCTCGTGGGCCGGCCGCTACCTGGGACCCGTCCCGTGGTTCGCACTGGCGTTGTTGGAGGCGGCGTTCTTCGCCCTCGGCAGCGTCGCGATCGCCCTCGCGTACCGCTGGGTCGCGCGCGTGGTGCCCTCGACCGCCGGACGTGTGTGGGGCCTCCCGGCCGTGGTCGCCGCACTGTGGACCGGACGCGAGTGGTTCTCGGGGAGCTGGCCGTACGGCGGCTTCGCCTGGGGGCGCGTCGGCCTGTCGCAGTCGCAGGGGCCGTTCACCCACCTCGCCGCGTACGTCGGCGTCCTCGGGGTGACGTTCGTGGTCGTCTACTGCGTCGCGGTCGTCGTGTCGCTCGCCCTCGTGTCCCCGCGGGTGCCGGGCGCGACCCTGCGGCTGCCGGTCCGGGTCGCGACCGCCGGGTTGCTCGTCGCCGCCGTGCTGGCGGTGCCGGCATGGCCGACCGCGACCTCCGGCACCATCCGGATCGAGTCGGTACAGGGCAACGGGCCAGCCGGGTACTTCGACCGTGCGGCGCCGGGCGAGGTCCTGGCTTCGCAGGTCGCGGCGACCGACGTCGAGGCGAAGGACGTCGACCTCGTCGTCTGGCCCGAGGCCTCCGCCGAGTTCGACCCGCGCCAGCAGCCCGTGATCGCGTCGTCGCTCGACGCCGTCGTCGACTCGGTCGGTGCGCCGCTGGTCGCCGGAGCCATCACACAGACCCCGTCCGGGGTACTGCACAACACCTCGTTCGTGTGGACCGCCGACGGCTGGCAGTCGTCCTACGACAAGAAACGGCCGGTGCCCTTCGGCGAGTACGTGCCGGATCGGTGGTTCTTCTCGAAGCTCGCGCCGTCCCTGATCGGCCTGCTGCAGCGCGACTACACGCCGGGGACGAAGCCGAACGTCCTGCCGGTGGCGGGTATCAACGCGGGCATCGCGATCTGCTTCGACATCGTCGACGACGGGCTGACCCGCGACATGGTGCGCGGGGGAGCGCAGGTGATCCTCGCGCAGACGAACAACGCGGACTTCTCCGGCACCGACGAGAACCTGCAGCAACTCGAGATCGCACGGATGCGGGCGATCGAGACCGGTCGGTCCCTCGTCAACATCTCGACCGTCGGCGCCTCGCAGGTCATCGACCCGTCCGGACGCACCATCGATCGGGTCCCCGAGTACACCGCGACCTCGATGGTGACCGACGTGCCGCTCGGTACCTCGACGACTCCGGCGTCGCTCGCTTCGGGGTCGATCGCGTTGTTCCTGTCGCTCGGCGGACTCCTCGTGCTGCTCGCCTGCGCACCGTGGGGACGCCGCAACCGCTCCTGATCCGCCGCCGCGTCCCTGTCCGTCCGAGGCTGTGATCCTGTGCATCGGGGCCACGCACTGGGAACGGACTGTGAATGCGCCCAGTCGGGAACGACGGGGCGTGGGACAGTGTTGTGGAGGGCAGACGAGCGAGAGGAGCACACACATGGCTGATCGGAGTCTCCGCGGCATGCGGCTCGGGAGTCAGAGTCTCCAGAGCGAAGAGGGCGTCGAGCTCTCGGACCGCAAGCGCGCGGTCTACCAGACCGATTCGGGGGAGACCTTCGACATCGTCTTCTCCGCTGACGCAGACGTGCCCCAGACCTGGTCGGAGCCACGCTCCGGCCGCGAAGGACGCCTGCTCGGTGACGACGGCATCCCCGTCGAGGTCGCAGCAGAGGACGTCAAGGCGCCCCGCACCCACTGGGACATGCTGCTCGAGCGTCGCTCGCGCGAGGAACTCGAGGAGCTCCTCGAGGAGCGCCTGCAGGTCCTCCGTGCACGACGCGGTGCCTGACACCACCACCTGACGAACGACGATGCCCGCCCCGGTTCCCCGGGGCGGGCATCGTCGTTCGTGGTGGTGCGGGTCAGCGTCGGCCGGAGCCGTCGCTGGTGCGGTGTCCCGACGCTTCGTCGTTCGGGTGCTGCGCGGCGTCGGTCTGCGGGGCCGGTGCGTCGTCGACCTTCTCGGCGGTCGCGTCGTCGGCGGCTGCGAGGTGCGCGTCGACGCTCCGGTTCGACTCGGCCAGTCGTGCGTCGAGGTCGGACTCGGGGACGATGTCCGCGGCGGTGGCGTCCGCACGCGGCATGGTCGTGCCGGCGGACCCGGCAGCGGCGGTGTTCGCCAGGCTCTCGTTCGCGAGCTTGGAGATGCGGGAGAGGAAGTCCCCGCCCGAGCCGGCGCCGGCGACCGGGCCGCTGCCACTGCGTCCGCCGGAGAAGCCCTTCGCGATGCCGGACAGCGCCTCGGTGAACTCGCTCGGGATCATCCAGAGCTTGTTCGCGGTGCCCTCGGCGATCTTCGGGAGCATCTGCAGGTACTGGTACGAGAGCAGCTTGTCGTCGGGGTCACCGGTGTGGATGGCCTCGAAGACCGTGGCGATGGCCGAGGCTTCACCCTCGGCGCGGAGCACCTGGGCCTTGGCGTCACCCTCGGCCGCGAGGATGGCGGCCTGCCGCTGCCCCTCGGCCTCGAGGATCTGGGACTGCTTGGTGCCCTCGGCCTGCAGGATCGCGGCACGACGGCTCCGCTCGGCACGCAGCTGCTGCTCCATGGCGTCCTGGATGGACACGGGCGGCTCGATCGCCTTGAGCTCGACACGGCCGACGCGGATGCCCCACTTGCCGGTCGCTTCGTCGAGCACGACGCGGAGCTGACCGTTGATGTTGTCGCGGCTGGTCAGGGCCTCTTCGAGGTTGAGGCCACCGACGACGTTGCGGAGCGTGGTGGTGGTGAGCTGCTCGACGGCGCCGAGGTAGTTCGCGATCTCGTAGGTCGCCGCGCGGGCGTCGGTGACCTGGAAGTACACGACGGTGTCGATGGAGACCACGAGGTTGTCCTCGGTGATCACCGGCTGCGGCGGGAACGACACGACCTGCTCACGCATGTCGAGCAGGGGCCGCAGGCGGTCGATGAACGGCACGAGCAGGTTCAGGCCCGGCGAGAGCGTCTTGTGGTACTTGCCGAGGCGTTCCACGATGCCCGCGGTGGCCTGCGGGACGATGCGGATCGCCTTGGCCAGGACGACGATCACGAAGATGACGACGACGAGGATCAGGACGAGCAGTGCGATCGTCCCGGGTGAGATGGTCACGAGGTGGCCCTTTCTGCGAGGCGCACGACCGCGGTCGACCCCTCGATCGACTCGACGACCACGGGGGTGCCGAGTGGCGGTGTGCGGTCGATGGCGCCCACGGCGAACCGTGCGCTCCAGGTCTCGCCGTTGGCCAGGCGGACCTGACCGGGAGCAGATGATGTGAACGCGACGGCGACGGTGCCGGGGAGCCCGATGAGCCCCTCGATGTTCGTGCGGTGCGGGTCGGCGCCTCGGCCGAGCATGAGCAGCAGGCGCGGTCGCACGAGCGACAGCAGCACGAGCGCGAGCACGGCGGAGATGATGGCCGACAGCCACCACGGGGCGCCGAGCAGGGCGGCGATCAACCCACCGGCGGCTCCGGCCGCGAGCATGATGAAGATGAAGTCGAGGGTGAAGATCTCGACCACTCCCAGCAGCAACACGAGTCCGATCCAGACGATGGTCTGGATCCAATCGATTCCGTTCACGCGATCTCCCTCCCTCGGTCGCGCGCCGTGGCTCGCAGCGTCGCGACGGCCGGTACAACTCCGTTCAACATATCAGGAGGGTCGGTCGGCCGTGCAGGCGATTGGTAGGCTCGATGCGGCCGACCGGCCGGAACACGACCTGGAGAACACGACTGTGAGCAACCCCCTCGCCCCCGGATCCCTCACCGACACGCGCGCCGTCGTCACCGGCTCGTCGCGCGGCATCGGCGCCGACACCGTCGGGTACCTGGCCGAGGCCGGCGCCAAGGTCGTCGTGAACTACCGCAACAAGGCAAAGCGCGCCGAGCAGATCGCCGAGAAGGTCGTCGCAGCCGGTGGCTCCGCCCTGGCGATCGGCGCCGACCTGACCGAGCACGAGTCGGTGCAGGCGCTCGTCGACACCGTCGTGCAGGAGTGGGGCGGCATCGACCTGCTCGTCCTGAACGCTTCGGGCGGCATGGAGTCCGGCCTCGGCGAGGACTACGCGCTCCGCCTGAACCGCGACGCGCAGGTCGACATGCTCCAGACCGCCGTGCCGCACATGCCCGCCGGGTCGCGCGTCGTCTTCGTCACGAGCCACCAGGCCCACTTCGTCGAGACCGCCGAGACGATGGACGAGTACGTCCCCGTGGCCAAGAGCAAGCGCGCCGGCGAACTCGCCCTGCGTGAGCTCATCCCGCAGCTCGAGGCCGCCGGCATCGAGTTCGTCGTCGTCTCCGGCGACATGATCGAGGGCACGATCACCGCGACCCTGCTGAACCGCCTGAACCCCGGCGCGATCGAGGGCCGCCGGCAAGAGGTCGGCAAGCTCTACAGCGTGTCGGAGTTCGCGGCCGAGATCGCCCTCGCTGCGATCGAGCCGATCCCCGCCGACCACACCAAGCTCGTCGGCGACGTCAGCGGCTTCGTCGGCTAGCGTCGGGCGGGTGACTGCCAAGCCCGGCCTGCGCCGAACCTCCCGCATCATCCTGCTCGACCCCGAGGGTCGCGTGTTCCTGATGGACACGAACTCGCCGTCGTCGGACGGTGCACACCGGTGGATCACGCCGGGTGGTGGGGTCGACCCCGGCGAGGACCACCGCGACGCGGCGATCCGCGAGCTGCGCGAGGAGACCGGCATCGTCATCGACGACCCGGGCGAGCCGGTCTGGTCCTGGGACTTCACCGTCGAGTGGGACCTCGCCGACCACGACCGCGGCCACAGCGAGTTCTACGTCGTGCGCACCCCGGGCTTCGAGTTGTCGGACGCCGAGTGGACCGACGACGAGCGGGTCGACATCCTCGCGTCGCGCTGGTGGACTGCCGACGAGCTCGACGCCACCGACGAGCCGTTCGAACCGGCGGAGCTGCCGGAGCTGGTGCGTCGGTTCGCCGTGAGCTGACCCGGCCGTCGTCTGACCCGGCCGTCGTCTGCACGGTGCCGGGTCCGTCGGCCGGTGCGGGGTTGGTGGTGTGGTGCGCGCTTGTGGCGCTGCACAGTGCGTGGAACCGCGCACGGGGTGAGAAGGTCCGCACGGTGCTGACGGGAGGCCCGGTGCGGGCCTGACCCGTGCCTCCCGTCCGGTGGTGGGTTGCGC